>NZ_JBIWFX010000002.1:0-41093 GCF_044763225.1 Kitasatospora sp. NPDC096147
CTTCCTTCGGTCTGCCTTCCGGCAGGCCCTCCGGGCGCTTCGTTCTTTCGTGTTCTTAGCTTACCAGATGTTTTCCGCTCCGTTTCCGGCGCTTCCTTCATCCAACTCGCTTGCGTCTTCTGCGACCTGACGGCCTGTCCGACGTTTCAAACCTTAGCCGATCCCCGCTCCGAAAAGCGAATCCGGCCCGATCTCCTGAATTTGCGCACAGCAATTCGCACTGGAACGCGACAAGGCGCGACCCAGCTCGAATGAGAAGTGGTGTTTCAAGAGATCGGCTACCCCGGGACCGTCCGTGCAGAGCGCGCGTCCGGTTCTCCCTGTCAGGCAGCTCGAAGAACACTAGACCTCTTCGGGAGCCGCGTCAACCCGAGGCCGGGCGGGCATCCACCCGCACCTGGAAGGCCAGTACCGCGACGTCGTCGTCGTGATCGGTGGTGACGCCCATCGTGCGGAGCAGCCGGGCGCAGACCACCTCGGGGGTGCCGATGGCGCCGGCCAGGGTGTGGGCGAGCTGGTCGATGCCGTGGTCGATGTCCTCGTCGCGGCGTTCGACCAGGCCGTCCGTATAGAGGACGCCGCTGGTGCCGGGGAGGAGGCGGAGGGTGTGGGAGATGTGGGTGCCGCTGCCGGTGCCGAGCGGGGGGCCGTTCTGCTCCTCTCCCCTCAGGACGGTGCCGTCGGGGGCACGGAGCAGGAGGGGGAGGTGGCCGGCCGAGGCGTAGACCAGGGTGGCGGGCGCCGGATCCCAGACGGCGTAGGTGCAGGTGGCGATCTGGTTGGCGTCGATCTCCATGGCGAGGCCGTCGAGGAGGGTCATCACCTCGTGCGGGGGGAGGTCGAGCCGGGCGTAGGCGCGGACGGCGGTGCGGAGCTGGCCCATCACGGCGGCGGCGCGCAGGCCCCGGCCCATCACGTCGCCGATCACCAGGGCGGTCCGGCCGCCGCCGAGTCCGATGACGTCGTACCAGTCTCCGCCGACGGCGGCCTCGGCTCCGCCCGGTTGGTAGGTGGCGGCCACGGTGAGGCCGTCGGGCTGGTCGAGCTTCTGCGGGAGCAGGCTGCGCTGGAGGGTGACGGCGGCTTCGCGCTGGCGGCTCTCGGCTTCGCGCAGGCGGGTGGCGGCGTGCACCTGGTCGGTCACCTCGGCCGCGTAGACCAGGACGCCGACGGGGTGGCGGACGGTGTCGTCGGCGGTGCCGAAGCCCTCGCCGACGGTGGCGGGCCCCGAGCCGACCAGCAGGGCGGCCGACGCGGCGGCGGCTGCCGCGGCCGGGTCGGTGCCGCCCTCGCTGCCCAGCGGCACGCAGGAGACGTTGTAGTAGCGGCTGCCGTCCAGGCCGATGATCCGGCGGGCCTTGACGCTGCGGGCCCGGCCGCTGCGCAGCGCCTGGTCCATCAGGGGGAGCACGCCGAGGCCGGCCAGCTCGGGGAGGGCCTCGATGGCCGGCAGTCCGGGCGGACGGTCGCCGAACAGGGCCCGGTAGGCGCGGTTGGCGTAGCCGAGCTGGTGCAGCGGGCCGTAGGTGACGGCGACCGGGGCGGGGAGGCGGCCGAGGACGTTCCGCAGGTCGTAGAGCTCGTGGATCTCGCGCAGGTCGAGCAGGGCGCCGGGCACGCCGGGTTCGCGCGGGGCGGGCAGGTTGACCGGCTCGCCGGGCGCGGGGGGCGGAGCGGGGCGCCAGGGTGCTCCGGTGAGCCTGGCGCTCCAGCGCATGAGGTTCAAGCGAGGGCCGTTCCGTCGGGGGACCAGCTCGACGGGTCCGGGGGTACCCGAGCGAGTTTCTGACGGATCATCACATCGTGTGCTTGACAAGCCACTCGGCGTGACGGTCCGAATGGGCTGATCCTGTCAGGCCGGGGCGGTATTCCGGAAGTCGTACGACCGTTGCGGGGCGTTTCGTCCCATCCTGTGGGACACGCCGTACCCACCGGCACCTCGGTCGCCCCGGCCCCGGTCACGGTTTGAAGCCCGCCTGGAACTCCGAACGCGGGTGTTCGACCGCACCGAGCGAGACCACCTCGCGGTGGAACAGACCCCCGAGCAGCCAGCCGGTGAGCACCCTGATCCGGCGCTCCCTGCTGGGCAGCCCGCGCAGGTGCCGGGCCCGGTGCAGCCACCAGGCCCGGCGGCCGGTGAGCCGGCCGCCCCGGCTGGTGTGGGCGACCGCCCGGCGCAGGCCCAGTGAGGTGGAGCAGCTGAGTCGGCCCGGCTGGTAGGGCGTCAGGGGACGGTCCGTCAGGGCGGCGGCCAGGTTCTCGGCCAGCAGGGTGGCCTGGGCCACCGCGTGCTGGGCGTTGGGGGCGCAGTCGGCGGGGTGGCCGAGCCGCTCGGGGGCGGTCGGGTCGGGGACGGCGGCGCAGTCGCCGGCGGACCAGAGGCCGGTCACCGCGACTCCGTCAGGTCCGGCCGCCTGGAGGGTGGGCAGGCAGCGCACCCGGCCGTGCCGGTCGAGCGGCAGGTCGGAGTCGCGCAGCAGCGGGGCGGGGCGGACACCGGCCGTCCAGACCAGGGTGCGGGCGGCGAAGCAGGAGCCGTCGGAGAGGGCCATCCGGCGGTCGGCGGCGGATTCCAGGGTGGTGGAGAGCCGGACGTCGATGGAGCGCTCGCGGAGCTCGGCCAGGGTGTGGTCGGCCAGCTCGGGCGGCTCCTCGGGGAGGATGCGGTCCCGGGCCTCGACCAGCACCCAGCGCAGGTCCTCGGGCTGGAGGTTGTGGTAGCCCTTGGCCGCGTACCGGGCCATGTCCTCCAGTTCGGCCAGCGCGCCGACCCCGGCGTAGCCGGCGCCGACGAAGACGAAGGTCAGGGCGGCCTGCCGCAGCTCCGGGTCCCGGGTGGTGGAGGCCAGGTCGAGCTGCTCCAGCACGTGGTTGCGCAGGGCGACCGCCTCCCCGACGGTGGCGAAGCCGAGGCCGTGCTCGGCCAAGCCGGGCACCGGCGCGGTGCGGGAGACCGAACCGGGAGCCACCACCAGGACGTCGTACGGCAGTTCGGTCAGCTCGACGGCGCCGTCCCGGTCCACCGGGGTGAGCGTGACCCGGCGCTCGGCGTGCTCGATCCGGACCACCCGGGCGGTCAGCACCCGGCACTCGGGGAGCAGCCGGCGCAGCGGCACCACCACGTGGCGCGGGTCGACCGAACCGGCCGCGACCTCGGCCAGCAGCGGCTGGTAGGTGAGGTAGGGCCGGGGCTCGACCAGGGTGATCTCGGTGCGGCCGTCCCGGAGTTCGGCCTTGAGCAGCTGTTGCAGACGGAGGGCGGTGGCGGTACCGGCGCAACCGCCGCCGACGATCAGGATCCTGATGGGGCCACCTCTTTCCGGGGTGAGCGCGTGGTGGACGGCCGGGGCCCGCCCGGCCGCGTCCTCCATGACGCCCTGTCGGGTGGGGTCTTGTCCACAGGCCGTACCGGATCGGGTGGTGGAATCCGGCCGGAGGGTGACCTCGGGATGGCCCGCAGGGTGGCTCGGATTCGCCACTGTCCGGGCCTTTAGGTCCACTTCTGCCGCGAACTTCCTTGAACTATGGTCGGATTGTGCGCTGGGCCGGACGGTGTCCGGCCCGCGAAGCTGTCCGACTGCAGTGGGCCCGACCGGGGAAGGTGGGCGCGGACGTCCGCCCGATCCGGGGTGGCACCGTCCTGAGCGGGCACCGCCGGGCACCTGGGGGGTGCCGAGCGGCCGGACTGTGTGGCGCCCGCCCGGGCGCCTTCGGGGGAGGTTGGTTATGACTGATCAGGAACAACTGCTGGGGCTGCCCGTGCCACCGTCGGCCGGCCGCGGCCCGGCCGGAGTGGTGCCGGAGCAGCGCGGACCGGGTGCCAGGGAGAGCTACACCGTGACTGACGAACCGTCAGGCGCCGCGCGGCTGAGGGTGGATGCCCGTCGGAACCTGGAGAGCGTGCTGCGCGCGGCCCGCCAGGTCTTCGGCGAGCTCGGCTACGGCGCACCGATGGAGGAGGTCGCCCGGCGGGCCGGGGTCGGCGTCGGCACCGTCTACCGGCGCTTCCCGAGCAAGGAGGTGCTGGTCCAGCGGATCGCCGCCGAGGAGGTGGCCTGGCTGACCGCGCAGGCCAAGGAGTCGCTGTACGGCAGCTCCGGCCCCTGGGAGGCGCTGGCCGGGTACCTGTCCCGGGCGGTCGGCTCGGGGGCCGGGCGGCTGCTGCCGCCCTCCGCCTTCCGCTACGCCGAGGAGCTGGCCACCTTCCGGGACGCGGACGGGCCGCAGGTGCCGGAGCAGTTGCGCCGCACCGAGGACGCCGAGCCCGTCGGGGCCGTACCGCAGTCCGGGCCCGGGCAGCCGTCCGGGCAGCGCGCGGTGGAACCGGCCGGGGACGCGGATCCGCGTCAGCTGCTGCACCTGCTGGCCGCCTTGGTGGCGCGGGCCGGTGCGGCCGGGGAGCTGCGGCCGGGGGTGACCGTCGCGGACGTGGTGCTGGTGCTGACCGCCGCCGTGCCGGTGCACGCCCGGCCCCCGCGCGAGGACGAGGAGGAGGGTCAACTCCAGGACGCCCCGGCCGAGCGGCTGTTGCAGCTCCTGCTGCACGGACTGCGGGCCCGCTGAGCCGCTTCCACCTGCGCTGAGCAGGCGTTCCGTCGGCGGTGCCGGGCCCGGTGCACCTCTCGGACCTGGCCCGCCGACGGTGCCCGTACGGGTGGGTCCGGACCGGTGCGGCTTCCCGTGCCCGCTCCGCTATGCCATTCTTTGGCCGTGCTTGGAGCCATTGTCCCGTTGCGTGCCGTTCGCCCGGCCGAGGCCGCGCCCCGTGCCGGAGCCGGGCTCCGGGCCGGGGCGGGGCACCGGCCCGACCGCACCCGCCGGGAGGCATCGTGAGCGCCGAGGAGCAGAACGACCCCGGCCACGGGCTGGACGCGCCCGGCCAGGTCCCGGACCAGGCGAGCGCCCCGATCCGCGAGTCGCTGCCCGGCGGCCGGACCGCACCGGTGCCGCCGGGCCGGGTGCCCGGACAGGCGGCGGCCGGCCAGGGCGGGGTGAGCCCGGAGGCGTTCGTCAGCCCGCCGGGTGAGCCTGCCGCCCGCCCGGTGGTGCCCGCTCCCGCCGATCCGGTGGACGGTGAACGCCCGCCCTCCGACGCCGAGTTGACCGCGATGGTGCGGGCCGGTGACGACACCGCCTACGAGGAGATCTACCGGCGGCACGCCGACTCGGTGCGCCGCTACGCCCGGACCTGCTGCCGGGACAGCTTCACCGCCGAGGACCTGGCCGGTGAGGTGTTCGCCCGTACCCTGCAGGCCCTGCGGGCGGGCAAGGGGCCGGAGTTCGCGGTCCGCGCCTACCTGCTGACGGCGGTGCGCAACGTCGCCGCCGCCTGGGCCCGCAGCGAGCGCCGCGAGCAACTGGTCGACGACTTCAGCACCTTCGCCCAGACCTCGGCCGCCACCATCGACCTGGACCTCGCCGACCCCGGGGCCGACGCCTGGGCGATGGCGATGGCCGACCAGCGGATGGTGATGCAGGCGTACGCCGAACTCCCCGAGGACGACCGGGTGGTGCTCTGGCACACCGAGGTCGAGCGGGAGTCGCCGAAGACCGTCGCGGTGATGCTCGGCAAGACCGCCAACGCCACCGCCGTCCAGGCCCACCGGGCCCGGGACCGGCTGGCCGCCGCCTTCCTCCAGGCCCACGTGTCGGGCAGTCAGGCCCGGGACTGCGAGGCGTACGCCAACCGGCTCGGCGCCTACGCGCGCGGCTCGCTGCGCAAGCGGGCCTCGGCCGAGGTCGGCCGGCACGTCCAGGAGTGCGACCGCTGCACGGCGGCCTACCTGGAGCTGACCGAGATCAACACCGGCCTGCGGGCGGTCCTGCCCGGCGGGGTGCTGGTCTGGGTCGGGGCCGGGTACTTCACGGCCGCCGCCGCTGCGGTCGGTCTCGGCGCGGTCGGGGCCGGGGCGGTGGTCGGCGCCACGGCGACCGGCACCGCGGCGGGCGGCACGACGGCGGGCGGTGCGGCCGCAGGCGGCGCCGCAGCGGGTGGCGCGGCCGGGTCGGCCGGCGCCGGTGGCTCCGGCGGTGGGGCCGCCCTGGCCGGGGAGGGCCTCGGCACGGCCGCCAAGGCCGGGATCGCGGCCGGGATCGCCGTGGTCGCGGCGGCCGTGGCCGCGTACGCCTTCACCGGCTCCTCCGAACCGGCCCGGCCGACGGCCGCACCGGCCGTCTCCGCACCGGCCGTACCCGTCGCACCGTCACCGGCCGCGCCCGCACCGGCCGTTCCCAAGCCGGTCCCGGCCCGGCCGACGCCGACGCCGGCTGCGCCCAGCCCCACCCCCACGCCGGTCCGCCCGGTCGTCCCGCCGCCCGCGCCCAGCCCGACGCCGACCCCGGCTGCCTCCACGCCGGCACCGGCCGCGCCGAGCCCGACGCCGACCCCGGCTCCCACGCCGACGCCGGAGCAGCCCGCTCCGCCGCCCGCACCCAGCCCGAGCCCGCCGGCGCCTCCGGTGGTCACCCCGCCACCGGCCCCCAGCCCGTCGGTGCCCGTCCCGCCCACACCGACCCCGCCGGTCCCGTCCCCGACGCCGACCCGGCCGCAGGTCTTCGACTTCTGGGCCGACGACCTGCCGTTCGGTCCGCCCGGCGGCCACCGGGACACCCCGCCGACCCCGACCATCCGGCGCGGCGGCGGCTGGCTCTGGCAGCGCACCGGCCTGTGGATCGACGGCACCCGCTACCAGCGCGGGCTGAGCACCCGGGTGCCCGCGCAGATCACCGTGGACCTCAACCGGACCAGTTGCACGTCCTTCCGCGCGGTGGCCGGGCTGGAGGACGGCGGTCTGCGGTTCGGCACCGTCCGGCTCTCGGTCGAGGGCGGGGACGGCACCGTGCTCTGGCGCTCCGGCCCGCTCGGGCCGGGCGACCCGGCCGTGCCGGTGACCGTCGACCTCACCGGTCAGCGCTCGTTCCGCCTGGTCGCCCGGCAGGACGCGGGCGGCCTCGGCCTGCTCGACCTGGCCGACTGGGCGAACGCCCGGATCAGCTGTACCTGATCCGGGCGTTCGGGGGGCGAGCGTTCGGGGCGGCGGGTGGACCGATCCGCTGAGGGGTCGTCAGACCGCGCAGCTGCCGTCGTCGCAGGCGCCGGCCGCGTCGGTGCCGCCGGCCGGGGTGTCCGTGCCGGCGGTCTCGGCGGCCACCTGCTCCAGCACACGCAGGAAGGTGTCGGCCTCCTGCCCGCCCTGGACGGCCCACTTGCCCTCGAAGACGAAGGTCGGCACGGCGGTGATGCCGAGCTCCCGGCCCTCCGCGATCTGCGCCCGGACCTCGGCCAGCCCCTCGTCGCCGGCCAGGTAGCCCGCGACCCGGTCGCGGTCCAGCCCGGCGGCCACCGCGAGGTCGGTCAGCGCGGCCCGGTCACCGACGTCCACGCCCTCGCTGAAGTGCGCGGTCAGCAGCTTCTCCTTGAGCACGGCCTGCACCTGCGGGCCGTACTCGGCCTCGGCCAGGTGCAGGAGCCGGTGCCCGAGCAGGGTGTTGGCGTGCAGGGCGGTGTCGAAGTCGAAGGTGATCCCCTCGGTACGGCCGAGCTCCGTCACCCGGGCGTCCATCGCCACCGACTGCGGGCCGTACCGCTCGGCCAGCCACGCGCGGTGCGGCGAGGCGGTCTCGGGGGCGTCCGGCACCAGCTGGTACGGCCGGAAGACGACCTCCACGCCGTCCTTGCCCTCGAAGCGGTCCAGCGCCTGCTCGAACCGGCGCTTGCCGACGAAGCACCAGGGGCACGCGATGTCCGACCAGATCTCGACCTTCATGACTCTCCTGCTGCTCCGGGCGTTCGGGGGACGGAAAGGTGAACTATCAACCAAGCTGTCCTGATTCCCGGACGGGCGGGCTGTGACGGCGGTCACCGGGGCGGGCAGGGCCGACGGCTCGGACGGCGGGCGGGTCGGCTGTTCTAGACGGCGGGCGGGGCCGGGACGACCAGGACCGGGCAGGCGGCGTGGTGGACGGCGGCGGTGCTGACCGAACCGAGCAGCAGGCGGCTGAAACCGCCGTTGCCCCGGGTGCCGACGACCAGGGTGTGCTGGCCCCGGGTGCAGCGGAGCAGCACCTCGATGACGTTGCCGAGCACCACGTGCAGGGCGATCGCGCCCTGGAAGGGGCGGCCCCGGGTGGTCTGGACGGTGGCCACGGCGCGGCGGAGGCCGTCGGCCATGCTGGCCGACAGGCGCTCGATGCTCTCCTGCACGAGCTCGATCATCCCCGGCGGGTAGCCGGTCGGGGACGGGTTCACCACGGCCAGCACGTAGAGCGGCAGGCCGAACAGCTCCGCCTCGCTCATCGCCCGGTCGAGGGCCCAGAGCGAGCCGTCCGAACCGTCGCACGCCGCCAGCACCCCGGGCGGGCCGCCCACGGGCACCTCCCCGGACACCGGCAGGCTCTCGGGGGCCGCGATCTTCTCCGTGCTCGACACTCCCCCATGATGGACCGTCAGCTACCGGAACCGGGGCGCGACGCGAGGGGTCTGCGCGCGGGGGAACGGGAGCACGTGCAGGTGCCGCGACTGCGCCGACCTCGCGCGTGGTTGCTTCCGCCGTACCCCGGGGCCTCTGGCCAGTGGTCCGGGTACGCCAAGGACCGGAACCACGTGCAAGTGACCCGACTGCCCCGACCCCACGCTCGATCGCCTTCCGCACCCGCGCAGTTCCCCGCGCCCCCCAAGCCACCGGCCAGTGGTCCGGGGACGCCAAGGACCGGAACCACGTGCAAGTGACCCGACTGCCCCGACCCCACGCTCGATCGCCTTCCGCACCCGCGCAGTTCCCCGCGCCCCCGAAGCCACCGACTACCGGCCTCGGGCCGAGCGGCCTCAGGCCGGGCGGGCGAGGGCTTGGCGGGGTGGGGTGGGGAGGCCGGTCCAGGAGGTGCCGTGGCGGCGGGCGTGGATGCGGCGGAGCCAGAGTTCGGTGGAGACCAGTTCGGCGAGGCCGGCCACGGTGTCGGGTGAGGGGTCGGTGGAGCGGAGGGTGGCCAGGGCGGTGCGGACGGCGGGGAGGTCGATCAGGCCGGCTTCGGCGAGCAGCGGGGCGCGGAACAGCTCGGCGAGCCCGTCCGCCGCCCGGTGCAGGCCGGCCCGGTCGGCGGCGTCGCGGCCGGGGCGGGGACCCCAGCCGGGCGGCAGGTCGGTCCGGGTGGCGCCGGCCAGCACGGCGCGGAGCAGGGCGTGCCGGGCACCGGGCTGGAGCCGGGTCTCGTCGGGGAGCAGCCGGGCGGCCCGGACCACCTGGTTGTCCAGGAAGGGGGCGTGCAGGCGCTGGCCCTGCTGTTCGGCGGCGTGCAGCAGGGTGCGGTACTCGGCGGCGTGCCGGTGCAGCGCCTGCCGGGCCCGGCGGGCGCCGGGCGGTTCGGCGGGGGCGGGGGCCCGGGCGGCCAGCCGGAGGCGGAGGGCGACGGCGGAGAGGGCGTCGTCGGAGAGCCAGCGGGCGGCGGGGCCGGGGACGCACCAGGCCAGTTCGGCCACCGAACGGTCTCCGGGGCTTCCCCCGCCGGTCCGGTGGCGGACCGTCAGCCGGACCGCCGCGTCGTCCAGTGCCTCCGCGTACCGGGCGCGGGCCAGCCGATGGGCGGCGCGCCAGACCGTGAGGGGCGTGCGCACGGTACCGAACGCGCTGGTGGCCGCCGCCCGCTCGGCGCCGGCCAACGCCGTGACCGGGCCGGCCAGCCGCCGGGCCCGGCCCGCTCGGACCAGGTCCGCCAGCCGGGCCGGATGGCCGTCCAGCACCTGGCGCGCACCGTAGCCGGTGAGGTGGTCGGCCCCGCCCGCCTCGAAGCGGTGGCCGAGCCGGGCTGCCGCGACCAGGGCGGTGCCGGGCTCGTCGGTCAGCGGTCCGGGCGGCACCGCGCCGGGGCCCTCGGGGCCCGCCAGCCCGGCCAGTTCGGCGTACGGCAGTGGCGAGGGCACCAACAGCTGCCGCAGCGGCGGGAGTTCGAGCTCCGTACCGGGCGGCCCCTCCTCCGGGAGGGTGACGGCGGTGAGCCGCTCGGGGGTGGCCGGGGCGGATGGGGCGGAGTCCGCCCGGTCGGCCGGGCGGGCCCAGGAGCCCTTCACCGCGCCGCTCCTCGGAGCGGGCTGCGGGCTCTCCGCCGGGGCCACCGGGGGTACCGGGGCCGCCGGCGCCGGGGCGATCGGCACGGCGGCGGCCAGCAGGGCCACCGTCGCCGACCCGGTCCCGTACGAGAGGTCCGCCCCGAGCCGGGGCCGGCCGGCACCGGGGCGGGAGGCCCGGACCCGGCAGCGGACCGACTCCAGCAGCGCCCGGGTCAACTCCCGGACGGCGGGCGCCTCCTCACGCGGGGTCGGCGCGCCGCTCTGCTCCGGCTCGTAGCCGGTGACGTGCGCCCTCCCGTTGCGGATGCCGAGCAGGTGGCCGGGCGGCACCCGGCGAACCCCCAGGTAGGGCGTGGACTCGCCGAGCGCCTCGGGCGATTCGGGGCAGGCCAGCCGGGCCGCCAGGTGCCCGGTGTCCAGCGGTGCACCCACCAGGTCGGCGAGCGGGAGGGCGGCGGTGGCGTAGGCGGTGCCGCCCTCGTACGGGGTGTGGAAGACCGGCAGCACACCGGCCAGGTCGGTGAGCAGCACGGTGGACCGGGGGCCGGTGCGGAGCACCGCCGTGTAACTGCCGGGCCAGGTGGTGAGGTGGCGGACGGCGCCGCCCCGGGCGGTGGCCAGGCCGGCCGCGAGCTCGGCGTCGGAGGCGCCGCAGCGGCCCAGTACGGCGAGCCGGACGGTCCCGGGCGGCTCGGCGGCGGCAGGGGCCGAGGCGGGGTCGGTGTCGGCGGACGGCGGACCGGTGGTGACCACGGCGGGCGCCCCGGGGCGCAGCGTCACCAGGCGGATCTCGTCGGGGCGCCAGTCACCCACCGCCCAGAGCGGGCTGACGCCGTGCCAGAGCACGGTGGCGGCGATCGGACGCACCTCGCCCGGCCCGGCCCCGGGCGAGCTCCCGCACCAACCCGTGAGCCACCGCATCGCGCCTCCCGCTCCGCCCGAGCCCTCCGGAGGCCATCGTGCCACCATCTCCCCCGGGGCTCACGGGACTTACCGCAGTAGACGGTCCGTCAGGAAGACGGCCCTGCAGAGCGGATCGCCGAGGAGGCGGCCACCAGGGCCCGGAACTCTGCCGAGAGCGGCACCGGGACGGACGGGCAGGACAGCGACGCCACCCTCATCCGCCCCGCCGACGGACAGACCCGGGCCACCTCGCGGTTCGCACGGACCCCCGCGCCCGGGCGCGCTGCGCGGCCGACGCGGAGCGGGCCGGGCCCTCCCCTCCGGGGCCCGGCCCGTCCGCCCGGAGGTGCATTGGCATGGGCATCGCATAATGGCTGAAATGCGTCACCCGGCCCGGGAGGGCATCCGCATGCCCTCCCGGACCCCACCCCCGCCCGCGGGGATGTCGGCGGAGGTGTCCCCCGGCCCGCCGGGTCCTCGTCGGCGGGCCGACCCACAGCCTCCAGCGAATCGCCGACCAGCCCATCGGGCCAGGGGGCACGGCCGGGCGCACGTCTGCACCCGACCGGAGCACGCCCGTCCGGCACGACCCCGGAGGGGCCACGGCACCCGCGCGCCACCCCCGGGCACGACCCCTGGAGCGGCACGCGATCCCGCCATCCGGAATCCGGACTCTTAACCCTCGGAACCCGTACGACTACGCTAGGTGGTGCAAGCAGTGGCTCGCGCCGGACGCCGTCGGCGGGCACGCCACCCCATCCGCCACCCACCCACGGCCACCGCGCCGTTCACGATCAAGCCACCGTGCCCGGGCGCGCGCAGTTTCCGCAGACCCGCAGCACCGCGCCAGGGGGTGCCGCAGCCACCATGACCGCCACTTCACGAGGGCCGAACGAGCGACTCGGGACGCTCCTCACCGTGGCCCAGATCAGCAACGCCGGCCTGGCCCGCAGGGTCAACGACCTGGGCGCGCAGCGGGGCCTGACGCTCCGTTACGACAAGACCTCGGTGGCCCGCTGGGTCAGCAAGGGCATGATCCCGCAGGGGCCGGTGCCGCACCTGATCGCCACCGCGATCGGCTCCAAGCTGGGCCGCCCGGTGCCGCTGGACGAGATCGGCCTGGGCGACACCGACCCGGCCCCGGAGCTCGGCCTGGCGTTCCCGCGCGACGTGCCGGAGGCGGTGCGCTCGGCCACCGACCTGTGGCGGGTGGACCTGGAGCTGCGCCGGGGGCCCGGCGGCGGGCGGTGGAGCGACAGCCTGGCCGGGACCTTCTCGGTCTCGGCGTACGCGACGCCGGTCTCCCGCTGGCTGATCACGCCGGCCGACGGTTCGGTGGCCCGGGAGGCCGGGGTGGCCGATCCCTCCGGCTACCGGGTCGGCCACTCGGACGCGGCCAAGCTGCGCGAGGCGGCCCAGGAGGCTCGGCGCTGGGATTCCAAGTACGGCGGCGGGGACTGGCGTTCCTCGATGGTCCCGGAGTGCCTGCGGGTGGAGGCGGCACCCCTGCTGCTCGGCTCGTACAGCGACGCGGTGGGCCGGGCCCTGTTCGGCGCGACGGCCGAACTGACCCGGCTGGCCGGGTGGATGGCCTTCGACACCGGCCAGCACGAGGCGGCCCAGCGCTACTACATCCAGGCGCTCCGGCTGGCCCGGGCCGCCGCCGACGTCCCGCTCGGCGGCTACGTGCTGGCCTCGATGAGCCTCCAGGCCTGCTACCGGGGCTTCGCCGAGGAGGCGGTCGACCTCGCGCAGGCCGCGCTGGAGCGCAACCGGGGCCTGGCCACCACCCGCACCATGAGCTTCTTCCACTTGGTGGAGGCCCGCGCGCACGCCCGGAACGGGAACGCCGCCGCCTGCGCCGGGGCGCTCTCCGCCGCCGAGAGCGCCCTGGAGCGCGCGCGGGCGGGCGACTCCGATCCGGCCTGGATCGACTTCTACGCCTACGACCGGCTGGCCGCCGACGCCGCCGAGTGCTTCCGCGACCTCGGCGAGCTGTCGAAGGTCCGTCAGTTCACCCGAGAGGCACTGGCCCGGCCGACCGAGGGGTTCGTCCGCTCGCACGGCTTACGCCTGATCGTCTCGGCGATGGCCGAGGCCGAGGCCGGGGACCTGGACGCGGCGGTGGCGGCCGGCGAGCGGGCGGTGGAGGTGGCCGGCCGGATCTCCTCGCAGCGCAGCCGGGAGTACGTCCTCGAACTGCTCCGCCGGCTGGAGCCACACCAGGAGGAACGGAGGGTCCGCGAACTCACCGAGCGGGCCCGGCTGATGCTGGTGGCCCCCGCCTAGAAAACCGCGTGCCCCCGCCTCGGCCGTCCGGCTAGCCTGTCTCTCGTCCAGGTGCGCAGGTGGGGGCTACTTCTTAATCTGTGGGTTGCGGGTTCGAGTCCCGTCCCCGCTTCGGGCGGGTGTAGCTCAATTGGCAGAGCAACAGCAAAACCTCCGCCGCTCCGGTTCTCTGGACGTTCTCGTCACCTCGGGGTGCCCTCACCGGGCACCCCGAGGCGTTTCCGTCACCACCCGAGCGAAGGAAGTCCGGCATGTCCCGGTTCAACCAGCGGCGGTCCGCACCGCCGACCCGTGGTCCGGCCTCGCCGGTGACCACCACCGGGCTGCTGACGGCCAATCACAACGGCGGCACCGGCCACCTCCGCGACGCCCGCTCCGAGCTCTTCCTGCTGGCGGTGGCCAACCTGGTCGGGCAGCGCTCCTTCTACGAGGAGGCCGCCGACCGGGACGACCGCTACTCCCTGCTGGTCCGTCAGCTGGCGGTCGGCGACCCGGAGTGGACCCTGGCCCTGCTGCGCTGGCTCCGCTACGGCGCCGGGCTGCGCACCGCCGCCCTGGTCGGCGCGGCCGAGTTCACCCGGGCCCGCCTCGACGCCGGGGCGCCCGGCTTCTCCCGGCAGGTGGTGGAGACCGTGCTGCGCCGGGCCGACGAGCCGGGCGAGCTGCTGGCCTACTGGACCGCCCGCTACGGCCGGGCCCTGCCCAAGCCGCTGAAGCGCGGCGTGGCCGACGCCGTCCGCCGGCTCTACACGGCCCCGGCGCTGCTCAAGTACGACACCGCCGGCAAGGGCTTCCGCTTCGGCGACGTACTGGAGCTGACCCACCCCGCCCCCGATCCGGCCCGGCCGGAGCAGTCCGCGCTGTTCCGCTTCGCGCTGGACCGCCGGCACCACCCGGAGACCGCCGAGCCACCGGCCGACATCGAACTCCTGTGCGCACATGACGAGTTGACCCGCGTCCCGGTCGAGCAGCGGCGCGCCCTGGTGACCGACCCCGGCGGCGCCGAGCGGCTGGCCGCCGCCGGGATGACCTGGGAGGCACTGGCCGGCTGGCTGCAGGGGCCGCTGGACGCGGCGGTCTGGGAGGCGGTCATCCCGTCGATGGGCCCGATGGCGCTGGTCCGCAACCTGCGCAACTTCGACCGGGCCGGCATCGGCGAGCGGGCCGCCGCCGAGGTGGCCCGGCGGATCTCCGATCCGGTGGAGGTGCGGCGCTCGAAGCAGTTCCCGTTCCGCTACCTGGCGGCGTACCGCAACGCCTCGAAGCTCCGCTGGGGCGCCACGCTGGAGACCGCGCTCGGCCACTCGCTGGCCAACGTGCCCGAACTGCCGGGCCGCACCCTGGTACTGGTCGACCGCTCGGGCTCGATGTTCTGGAGCCTCAGCAGCGGGACCGACCTGAGCTGGGCGGACTCGGCCGCGCTGTTCGGCACCGCGCTGGCGCTCCGCGCCGAGCAAGCCGACCTGGTGCAGTTCGGCGCCTCCCACCACCGGGTCGAGTACGCCCGGGGCGAGGGCGTGCTGCAGGTCCTGGAGCGCTTCACCGACCTCGGCGGCACCGAGACGGCGGCGGCCGTCCGGGCCACCTACCGCGGCCACGACCGGGTGGTGATCGTCACCGACGAGCAGGCCGCCCCGGGCGACGCCCTCGCCGCCGTCCCGGCCGAAGTGCCGGTCTACACCTGGAACCTGGCCGGCCACGCCACCGGCCACGGCCCGTCCGGCGGCGCCGCCCGGCACGTCTTCGGCGGTCTCAGCGACGCCGCCTTCCGGCTGATCCCGCTCCTGGAGCAAGGCCGGGACAGCGGCTGGCCCTGGGAGTAGGTTGACTGCTCGTCGGCAACGGGCCGGGACCGAGGGGCGGGTTCATGAGCGAGAAGTACGACGTCGTGGTGGTGGGCGGAGGCATCGTCGGGCTCTCCACCGCGTACGCGCTGACCCTGGCCCGGCCGGGGGTGCGGGTCGCGCTGCTGGAGAAGGAGCCGGAGTTCGCCGCCCACCAGACCGGGCGCAACAGCGGCGTGATCCACAGCGGCGTCTACTACAAGCCCGGCTCGCTGAAGGCGAAGTACGCCACCGAGGGCGCGAGCGCGATGGTGGAGTTCTGCCGCGAGCAGGGCATCGCGCACGAGGTCACCGGCAAGCTGATCGTGGCCACCCGGGCCGACGAACTCCCCCGGCTGGCCGCGCTGACCGAGCGCGGCCGGGCCAACGGCATCCCGGTCACCGAGCTCGGCCCGGCCGGTATCACCGAGCACGAGCCCGAGGTCACCGGCGTGGCCGGGCTGCACCTCGGCACCACCGGCATCTGCGACTTCCCGGCGGTGGCCCGCCGCTACGCCGAGCTGGCCGCGAAGGGCGGCGTCGAGCTGCTCACCTCGACCCCGCTCACCCTGGTGCACCGCCGGGCCGACGGGCTGACCCTGCACGCGGGCTCCCGCGAGCTGCACTGCGAGGTGCTGGTCAACTGCGCCGGCCTGCACAGCGACCGGATCGCCCGGCTGGCCGGGGACGACCCGGGCGTGCGGATCGTCCCGTTCCGCGGCGAGTACTACGAACTGGTCGAGCAGCGCCGGTCGTTGGTCCGGGGCCTGGTCTACCCCGTACCGGACCCGGCCTTCCCGTTCCTCGGCGTCCACCTCACCCGGGGCATCCACGGCGACGTGCACGTCGGCCCGAACGCGGTGCCCGCGCTGGCCCGCGAGGGCTACGACTGGCGCACCGTCAGTCTCCCCGACCTGGCCGAGACCGCCCGCTTCCCCGGCACCTGGAAGATCGCCCGCCGGCACTGGCGCTACGAGCTCGGCGAGCTGCACCGCTCGCTCTCCAAGCGGGCCTTCACCACCGCCGTCCAGCGCCTGCTGCCCGCCGTGACCGCCGCCGACCTGACCCCCGCCACGGCCGGCGTCCGCGCCCAGGCCGTCGCCCCGGACGGCACCCTGCTCGACGACTTCGCCTTCGCCGGCACCGGCCGCACCGTGCACGTCCTGAACGCCCCCTCCCCCGCCGCGACCGCCTCGCTCCCGATCGGCCGCGAGATCGCCTCCCGCGCGCTCTCGGCCCTCGGCTGAGGCGAGCGGCGGCACGGATGCACGGCCGCACGGCGGACGGCACGGACGGCGGGCGGCGCGGACGGGGCAGCCGGGTGGCCGGGCCCCACGCCCACCGGCACGACCGGACCGGTCCGGCGGCCGGTGTCCTAGACTCGGGTGATTGTGACTGCCACCGCCCCCGCACCCCAGAGCTCCCCGTCCGCGCGCCTGTCGGCCGCCCCGGCCGGCTACCCCGCGCCGATGTACCCGCACCGGGCCACCGAGGAGCAGCACCGCGAGCACCGCATCCGCAGCTTCCAGCCCCGCCGGGGCCGGATGACCCCGGCGCAGGCCGGGGCGCTGGACCGGGGCTGGGAGCGGTACGGGTTGGCGATCGACGGGACCCCGCTGGACCTGCCGGCGCTGTTCGGCGGACTGCCGGTGACCCTGGAGATCGGCTTCGGGATGGGCGAGACCACCGCCGCGATGGCCGCCGCCGACCCGGCCACCGGCATCCTGGCGGCCGACGTGCACACCCCGGGCCACGGCAACCTGCTCCAACTGCTGGAGCGCAACGGCTCGGAGAACGTCCGCCTGGCGGCCGGCGACGCGGTGATCCTGCTCCGCGACATGCTGCCGGACGCCTCGCTGGCCGGTCTGCGGGTCTACTTCGCCGACCCGTGGCCGAAGCCGAAGCACCACAAGCGCCGTCTGGTGCAGCAGTCCTTCCTCGACCTGGTGCTGCCCCGGCTGGCGCCCGGCGCGCTGGTGCACTGCGCCACCGACTGGGAGCCCTACGCCGAGCAGATGCTCACCGTGCTGTCGGCCTCCGCCGAGCTGGAGAACCTCCACCCGGAGGGTGACGGCACCGGCTGGCTGGAGCCGTCCGAGCACCCCGAGGGTTCGGTGCCGGGCTACGCCCCGCGCCCGGACTGGCGGCCGGTCACCAAGTTCGAGCGGGCCGGGATCGCCAAGGGGCACGTCGTGCACGACCTGCTGTTCCGCCGCCGCTGACCCTCCCGGCCGCCGTCCGGCCGCCCGCCCCGCCCACCGGATCCGACGCCGTATCACAGCGCTTCCGGTCAGGTGCCGGGTTTGTCCGGAGCCCTCCCGCAGCAACGGGTGGTTCCCCTACCCTGTGCCGGGTGAGCAGCCCGCCCCGTGGCGGCCCGCCCCTCCCCACGGCCGCGGCCGGGGGTCGCGACGCCACCGCCGATCCGCTCCCGCCCACGGCCGGAGCCCCGACGATCCCGGGGCCCCGGGTGCGGCGGGCGGGCCGGTCACTGCCCTGGCACCCGTACGTCCGGGTGGAGCACCTGCTGCGACGGGCCCGGTCACTGCGCTACCCGGCGCTCTCCTCGGCACTGGCCGCCTTCGCGCTCGCCGGGTGCGGGGTGCTGATCCTGAAACTGGTGCACCGGCAGACCGGCACCACCGGGCTGCTGGTCGGGCTGGGGCTGGCCCTGCTGCCGCTGCCGTTCGTGCTGGGGGCACTGGCCTGGCTGAACCAGACGGCCCGGGTGCCGCTGCGGCACACGCTGTTCTGCCTGGCCTGGGGCGCCTGCGCGGCCACCACGGTGGCGATCCTGGCGAACGGCTGGGCCGGGGACTTCCTGATCGCCCGTCAGGGCAGCGTCCGGGGCGAGACCCTGCTGGCCGACGTGGCCACCCCGCTGATCGAGGAGGCGGCCAAGGGCGCGGCGCTGGCGATGCTGCTGCTGCCGGTCCGCCGTCGGCTGCGCTGCCACGTGGAACGCACCTGCGCGGTGCTGGCCCGGCGGGCCCACCTGCCGGCCCGGCGGATCACCCGGGTGCTGCGCCCGTACCGGCGGCCGGACTTCCGGCCCCGGGTCCGGCCCGCGTACTTCCGCCGGCCGGCCCGGACCCCGGCGCACCGGCGGGCCCGCTCCAGCCCGCGCACGCTGGCCGCCGGGGTGGTGCTGGGCGGGGTGACGGCCTGCGGCTTCGCCTTCACCGAGAACGCGCTCTACCTGGGGCGGGCCTTCACCGACGACCAGCAGGACCGGCTGGACAGCATCGGCCTGGGCGACCGGCCGAGCCTGCGGGACTTCGACTCCACCGTGCACACCTTCGTGCTCCGCGGGCTGCTCTCGCCCTTCGCCCACCCGCTGTTCACCGCGCTGACCGGCCTGGGCATCGCCATCGCGCTGACCACCGGCCGCCGCTGGGCGGCCCGGCTGGCGGCGCCGACCGGCCTGCTGCTCTCGATGGCCCTGCACGGCGCCTGGAACGCGGCGGCCGGCGAGGGCACCCGGGGCTTCCTGCTGGTCTACGGGCTGCTGATGGTGCCCTGCTTCGCCGCGCTGGTCTGCTTCGCGCTCTGGGCCCGCAGCCGGGCCAGGTCGCTGCGGCACCGGGAGCCGCCGGCCGGTGCCGGCTGACCGATTTTGCTTCCGGGCAGCTCTCCCGTACTGTTGGGTTCACCGACGCGGGGTGGAGCAGCTCGGTAGCTCGCTGGGCTCATAACCCAGAGGTCGCAGGTTCAAATCCTGTCCCCGCTACTCAGTAGCACCGAAGGGCCTGACGGATCATCCGTCGGGCCCTTCGTCGTGCCCGGACCGCCCGCCTCCCACCTCCCCCGACGGGGCATCCACCAGCGCGTTCCGCACCGGCTCCGCACGACCGCCCCCTGCCCGGCACCGGCCGGCGGGGCGACCGTCGGAGAAGCCCCCGGGAGCAGCCTGACGGGCCGTCAGACAGCTCCCGGGAAAAACCCGTTGTGCGCACCGACGGCCGCTGCCTACAGTGGGCGCACACTGAAAGGAGGTGATCCTGAGTTGAGTTCTTTCAGGATGCGTGAGGTGGCTGCTCGCTAGAGCCGCCCCTGCCTGCGCAGGACCCGAGGGCGTACGACCTCCGGCGGCAGGCGAATCCCAAGCAGTCACCCGGCCCGTGGTGCTCACCGGTACATCCCCGGTGCCTCGACGGTCCGCCCCCACCCGGGGACGGTCCGCCCGAGGAGCAGCCCACGGGCCGTCTGCGTGCCCGGACCGGCCCGTCCGTCCTGCCGAACGGCGTGTACGCCCTGCCCGGACGGTGAGCGGTCGGCTACAGTCGCAGCGACTTCGGGGAGGGGTGGGCGCGGTGGACCTACGGCAGGACGGTGCGGCGAAGGTCGGTCTGGGCTCGGTGGTCGGGGCCGGACTGCTCGGACTGGGGCTGTACGCCTCGACCAGCGCCGACTGGGCGGGCGCGCTCGGCGGCGGACTGGTGGTGGCCGCGACCTTCGCGGCGGCGGGGGCCGGAGTGGGCTTCCTGTTCGGCATCCCCCGGCTGCTGACCAGCGGCGCGGCGGCCCGGCCGGACGACCTGAGCGCCACCTCGACGGGCAGCTACTCGCCCAACACCAACCTCGAACAGGTCTCCGACTGGCTGACCAAGATCCTGCTGGGCGCCGGACTGACCCAGATCGGCTCGCTGCCCGGCCTGCTCCGCGACCTCGGCAGGTCGCTGGCCCCCGTGGTGGGCAACGGCCCCGGCGCCTCCGCCTTCGCCGCCGCGCTGACGGTCTACTTCACCGTGATCGGCTTCCTCGGCGGCTGGCTGCTCACCCGGCTCCGGCTGGCCAAGGCGCTGTCCACCGCCGACCGGCAGACCCTGGACGACTCCGTCCGGCAGACCGTGGCCCGGGCCCGGGAGCTGAACTTCTCCACCGCCGAGGTGGAGAAGCTCTTCGCCACCCAGACCGAGGGCCTCCAGGTGCAGGCACTGGCCCTGCTCCAGGGCGACCCCGATCCGGAGAACTACCACCTGATCCTGCGGGCGGTGAGCAGCGAGCTGCCGCCGTTCGTGCTGCTCCAGGCACTGCTGGCGGCCCGGGCGGCCGTGGAGCACGGCGGGCTCGGCGAGGAGCAGCGGCGGGAGCTGCGCTTCGTGGTGGAGAACAAGCTGCGCAACGACCGGGCGGTGCCACCGGATTCGCGCCGCCGGGTGGTGGCCGGTCAGATCCTCAAGCTCCTCGCGGTGGTGCCGGAGCAGAGCAGGGGCGGCCCCGAGGTCACCGCTCCCGTGCGCTGACGGCCGAGCGTCGGCGGTGGTCGGCCCGGCGGAGCACCAGCACCCGGCGGGTCCGGCCGTCCTCCGGCCGGGCGAACCGACGCACCTCGCTGGCCACCTGGTGGTCACCGAGCCGGGCCCGGAGCGCGGGCAGGTGCGGGCAGGGCACCGCCGAGCCGTCGTGCAGCGGGTGGACCCGGACCTCGCCGTCCGGCGCGGTGACCCGGACCAGCTCCAGCAGGCCCGCCAACTGCCGCTCCGGCGGGAAGAGTTCGGGGTAGGCGAAGAGCAGGTAGCCGCTCAGGGTGAGGGCGAAGGTGCCGTCCGCGAACGGCAGCCGGGGCAGCGCGGCGGCCACGTACCGCTCGGGGTGGGCCGCCCGGTCGGCGGCGAACAGCGCCCGGGCCCGGTCCCAGCTGCGCAGGTAGCGCTCCGGCGGCCGGGCCCGGGCCGAGGGATAGAGGTGCGGGGCCTCGGCCATCCGGACGGCCATCCGGGTCCGGGCCTCGGCCGTCAGCGCGGCCAGGGCGGCCGGATCGGCGCCGTACACCGGATCGGCGGCCACCACCGTGACGCCCAGCGTCCGGGCCTCGGCCACCAGACCGGCACCGCCGCCGGGGCAGTCGAGGACCGGGCCGGGGAGCGCGGCCAGGCCGGCTCGGGTCAGGTCGAAGAGGCCGCAGTACTCGTCGAGCGGGCGGGAGGTGACCAAGGTGGTGCTCACCCGCTCATCGGAGCACGGCTCCCGGGGTGGCGCTCGGCGGGAACCGGGGGCCGGGGGCCGGGGCCGCGTCAGCGGCAGAGTGCCCGGATGGCGAGGCGGTTGACGTTGGTCAGGCCGCGGATCAGCGGCGGCGAGAGCAGCAGGAAGACCAGGCCGACCAGGCAGACGCCGATGATCTGCCAGTTGGAGGTCAGGTAGTACTCGTGGTGCACACCGGCGTCGGTGGTGAAGTCGTACAGCCGGTACCCCGGCCAGTCGGTGTAGCGGGCGAACACCCACTGGTAGGCCGGGAACGCCGCCAGCACCCAACCCACCGTCAGGGTGACCACCGGGAGCACGAACGCGACGATCGACCAGGGCAGCATCAGCACCTGGTACAGCGCCGCCCGCCAGCCCAGGCCGTCCGCCAGCCGGGCGGTGACGCCGCCCCAGACGCCGGGCCGGCTCCGCCGCACCGGCTGCGGGTCGCCGACCTCGGTGTGCAGCAGGGTGCGGGCGCGGTGCCGCTCCAGCGCGGCGAAGCCCCGGCCGAAGGAGGTCAGGGCCGCCAGCACCGGCAGGCCCAGGACGGTGACCAGCAGACCGGCCCCGGCCGCGAACAGCGCCACCGTCACGGCGAAGCCGACCACCGCCAGTGGCAGCGCGGTGAGCAGGAAGCCCAGCTCCCGGTACGGCTCCGCGCTGATCGGTGCCCGCCACAAGCCCGGCCGGGCCGCGTCCCCCGACCGGTCGCCGTGGCGCACCGCCGCGTAGTGGTGGTGGGTCTGACTGGTCATCACCGGCTCCTCGTCCACTGCCTGCCCTCCTGGCTCGCCCTCCTACGATCCCAGCGGAGCCGGTCCCCCGGAATGAGGTCCCCCGGTGGACCGAAGGTAGGGCTGTCCCCACCCCCCGGCTGCCCTCGGCTGCCCGCAGGGCAGACAGGGGCGCGGGGAACTGCGCGAAACGGAAGACCACCACCCGACCGCCGGGTACGGACCCCCACCTGCACACGACCCGCCGCACCAACGGCAAGGGCGCGGGACGCGCGCCCTACCGCGCCAAGAGCACGTACCGCTCCGTGGCGCGGTCCAGGTGGAAGCCGGCCCGGAGGAGCAGCCGGGTGGAGGCGGTGTTGGCCGGGTCGACCCGGGCGGTCAGGCGGGTCAGGCCCAGGACCTCGAAGGCGAGGGCCCGCAGCAGGGCGACCACCTCGGTGCCGTGGCCACGGCCCCAGGTGTCGCGGCGCAGGGCGTAGCCGATGGCGGCGGCCCGGCCGGGCTCGACGGTGAGTGCGGCGGTGCCGATCGGCGGGGCGTGCTCGGGCGGGCCGTCGGCGAGGAGGGTGACGGCGAGGCGGTACTCGGTGCGGGGGCTCTCCTCGGCGAGGTCGAGGGCGAGGGCCAACTGGTCGGCGCAGGTGTCGAGGTCGGCCGGGCCGAAGTCCAGGTACCGGGCGGCGGCCGGGTCGCCGTGGACGGCGTGCAGCGCGGCGGCCTCCTCGGGGGTGCCGTGGTGTTCGCGCAGGGCGAGCCGGGGGCCGGTCAGCCGGACGGGCATCATGGGCCCGACCCTACGCGGGCGGTGCCGCAGCCTCCCGACGGTCCGTCACCGGATACCGTACGAGGGTGAACCACGAGGACCTGCTGCTCAGCCCCCGCACCCGCGCCGACGACCTGCTCGACTGGGCCGCCGCCGAGGGCCGGCCGCCGGTGCCCGAGCCGGCCGTGCGCACCGTGCTCGCCCTGCTGGAGCTGGGCGACGGCCGGATGCACGACGGTTTCCCGGAGTTGACCTCGGCGGTGCTGGAGCAGCTGCTCTACGAGCGGCTCTACCTCTACGTGCAGCCGGAGTCCGAGCCGGAGGCGTACGGCAGGGCGGTGGAGCTGCTGATCGACCACCAGCGGGCCACCAAGCGGCTGAACGCCAAGCGGCAGGAGAAGCTGCACGCCGAGGCGGAGTGGCAGGGCGAGCTGCTCTGCGGGCTGCTGCGCCAGCCGCACCTGGTGACCTGGCCCCGGCTGTACGCGCTGCTGCTGCGGGCGGACGGGGTGGACACGGCGGACGGGACGGCGGTGCGGGCCTGGCTGGACGGCTTCCGGGAGTTGACGGAGCAGCAGCGGGCCGAGGCGTTCGCGGGTCTGGACGGGCTGGACGAGGTGGACTCGGACGGCGGCTGGGGACCGACCCGGACCATCTCGGTCGGGATGGCCACCGACGGGGCCCGGATGCTGCTGGAGAACCGGCTGATGCAGCGCTCCTACCGGAACCTGGCGGGGCTGAACGCGCTCGGGCTGCCGATGCCGGAGGAGCTGTCCGGGGACTTCGACGCCTTCGAGGCGGCGGTGGCCGAGGAGGCGCTGCGGCTGTGCGGCGAGTGGACGGTGCCGGGGCTGGCGGCGCTGCTGGTGCACGAGTACCCGGACCTGGCGCCGGAGCCGGGGCACCAGGAGATCGACGAGTACCTGACGGCCCAGGGGTACCAGGCCGACGAGGAGTAGGACGCGGACCCGCCGCCCGGAGCGGCGACGGGTCCGACGGTGCGTCAGGGGTTGAGGCCGTGACCCCGGAGCCAGGTCAGCGGGTCGACCGGGGTGGCGCCGCCGGGGCGGACCTCCAGGTGGAGGTGGGCACCGGTGACGTTGCCGGTGGCGCCGACCTTGCCGAGCACGGTGCCGGGGGCGACCGGGCCGGAGGCGACGGTGATCGAGGAGAGGTGGCAGTACCAGACCTCGGTGCCGTCGGGCAGGGTCTGGATCACCCGGTAGCCGTAGGCGCCGGACCAGCCGGCCGAGCTGACGGTGCCTCCGCTGACGGCGGTCACCGGGGTGCCGGTGGCGGCGGCGAAGTCCAGGCCGGTGTGCAGGTGGGACCAGTACGAGCCGGACTGACCGTAGTGCGCGGTCAGGTGGTAGCCGCTGGTCGGCAGGGTGAACGCGCCGGCCCGCTCGGCCTTCTCGGCCTCCGCCTCGGCGGCGGCTTCGGCCTGCGCGGCGGCTTCGGCAGCGGCCTCGGCGGCAGCCAGCTCCCGGGCCTGGGCGGTGCGCCTGTCCTCGGCCTCCTGGGCGGCGGCCAGGCGGGCGGTCTCCTCGGCGGAGGTCCGCTGGCCGTCGGCCTGCTGCTGGATCCGGGCGGCGAGTGCCAGGCCCGGGTCGGCGGAGAGCGGGCGCTCGGCGGCGGCGCGGTCCTCCGGGGTGCCGTCCTCGGCCGGCTGGTCGGCGGCGGCCACCGCCGGCGGGGCGGCGGGAGCGGCGGCGGCCGGGGCGGCGGCGGCGAAGCCGGTGGCACCGAGCGAGGCGGCCATCGCGGTGACGCCGATCAGCGGGCCGGTGCCGCGGGACTGACGGGGCATCCGGTGCCGGGCGGCCTCCGGCGGCAGCGGGTGGTCGAGCAGCTGGGTGCTGCCACTGCCGTCGTGCCGGGGGTGTGCCGGGGTGTGCGTCGACGCCACGGAGGCGCGCTCCTTTCCTTCCTTCGCGCCTACCGGGTTAGCTGACGGGTTCGGAGCAGGAAGGTCTCCTACGACCGGGTGGGGCCCGGTCGATTCACCCCAAGGAACGTGGTTCCCCGGCTCCCGTGTCCGCCCGGTGGGGGCGAACGGTGGGATTAGGCGACGGCGCACGGTGCCGTTCGGGTACGGCGTTGCCGACCGCGCTGCGTTATCAAACGTTAATCCTAGGAGCCCATGATTCCAAGCGGCTTGAGTGGTGCAGTCCATCTCTTTCTGACGGACCGTGACCCGGGGCCGTCGGGCCGGTACTCAGCGTGCCGCACGGGCCACGGTTGAGCATCCGTACTCAGGTGCGGCGAAGGGGAGTTGGCCATCCTGGGGACATGACCGCAGCGACCCAGCCCCGGACCACCAACGCCTACTACGCCCAGGCCGTGCTCTCCTTCGCGCTGGCCTCCACCTCCCTCGCCATCGGGGTGATCTACCTGCCGGTGAACGCCTGGATGCGGGGGTTCCTGGCCGTCGGACTGCTCTGGGAGATCAGTTCCGCGTTCACCCTGGCCAAGGTGATCCGGGACCGCCAGGAGGAGGGGGAGATCACCACCCGGGTCGACCAGGCCCGGCTGGAGAAGCTCCTCGCCGAGCACGACCCGTTCCGGGTGGACACCCCCTGACCTCCCCCGAGCCCGCGACCTCCCCCGGCCCCGCCGGCCTGAGGAGCCGTCAGCCCTTGGCGCGCTTGGCGGCGAAGGTCTCGCCGGCCGAGGACCAGTTCTCGGCCGGGATCTCCTCGATGGCCACCCAGATGTTCTCCGGGCTCACCCCGGTGATCCGCGCGTAGGTGGCGGTGAGCTCGCGGGCGATCTCGGCCCGCTGCTCCTCGCTCCGGCCGGACAGCTGCTTCACGTTGATGAACGGCATGACGCCCCTTCCACGATCACGGACTGCTTCGGTCCGCACGCTAGCACCGCCGCACCGCTTGACGGCTAAGGCTATTAGCCTTAGCTTTTGAAGCATGGCGACCACGACGCACCCCGCGACCCGCTACCTCGACCTCCCCGGCGGCCGGCTGGCCTACGACGACACCCCGGGCACCGGCCTGCCGGTCGTGCTGCTTCCCGGCATGCTCGACTCCCGCACCGTCTACCGCCACCTGCGCCCGCTACTGGCCGCGGCCGGCCACCGGGTGATCACCCTGGACCTGCGCGGCTTCGGCGAGTCCTCGATCGGCTGGCCCGACCACTCCCCCGCCGCCCTGGCCGGTGACGTGCTCGCGCTGCTCGACCACCTCGGCATCGAGCGCGCCGCGCTGGCCGGGAACTCCTACACCGGGGCCACCGTGGTGAAGGCCGCCGCCGACGCCCCGGAGCGGATCGCCGGCATCGCCCTGATCGACGCCTTCGTGGAGAACCTCCCCCCGACCGCCGCCCAGCGCGCCCTGCTCAAGGTGCTCGGCCTCGCCCTGGTGCACGTCCCCGCCGCCTGGGGCCTCTACCTGGACAAGGCGTACCCGGCCGCCGCCCGGCCGGCCGACTACGCCGCCTACCGGGCCGCCTCGGTGGCCGCCCTGCGCACGCCCGGCCGGAAGGGGGCCACCCGGGCCTACGTCACCGGCGACTCCTCGCCGGTCGGCTGGACGGCCGGGGTGCGCTGCCCCGCACTGGTCCTGATGGGCCACCAGGACCCGGACTTCCCGGACCCGGAGGCGGTGGCCGACCGCCAGGCGGCGGCCCTGACGGCCCGCAAGGTGATGATCGACGGCGCCGGCCACTACCCGATGGCGGACCACCCGCAGGCCACCGCCGACGCCCTGCTGCCCTTCCTGCGCGAGGTGGGCTGATGCCCAGGGTCGGACTCACCCCCGCCGGCGTGGTGGCCCACGCCGTGGAGCTGATAGACGGTCAGGGGCCCGAGGCCCTCACCCTCGCCTCGGTCGCCGCCCGCGCGGGCGTCGCCACCCCCTCGCTCTACAAGCACGTCCCCGGCGGCCTGGCCGAGCTGCGCCGGCTGGTCGCCGTCCGGGTCACCGAGGAGCTGGCCGAACGGCTGGCCCTCGCGGTCGACGGGCTGCACCGGGACGCCGCCGCCGGCGCGCTGCTCGGGGCCTACCTGGACTACGCCGAGCAGTACCCGCGCCGGTACGCCGCGCTGCCGCAGGCCCCGCAGGAGGACCCCGAGCTGACCGCCGCCGCCGGCCGGCTGGTCGGGGTGATCCTGACCGTGCTGGACGGCTACGGGCTCACCGGCGAGGAGGCGGTGCACGCCGCCCGGGCGGTCCGTTCGACCGCGCACGGCTTCGCCTCGCTGAGCGCGGCCGGGGCGTTCCGGCTGAGCGCGGAACTGACGGTGACTCGGGAACGTCTGATCGGGGTAGTGGTCGGGGGGCTGCGAGGGTGGCCGACGGGGGGTTAGCGCGTGGCGGAACGGGCGTTCACCGGAACGGTATCCGTTCGGGTGGTTTTCGATACCGAACCGTCGCCGTGGCCGGGTGAGACTGGCAGCCTTCCGGTACGTACCCGGACCGACGCACCAGCCCGAAGGACGTGCGCATGACGCAGACCACGCCCGCCGCCCGGACCGCCACCGGTCTGGTGCCCGCGCAGCGCACCCAGCAGACCGGCCCCGGCCGCGCCCCGGCCACCGCCCAGGTCTCCCCCGCGCGCCGCCTGCTGGCGATCGCGCTCGGCATCCGCTCGCTGCGCAGCGTCCCGGCCCGCCCGCAGGAGCCCTACGGCGAGTCCGACGGGCAGTAGCCCACCGCACCCGCCCCGGGCGTAGGCCCGTCGGCGCAAGCCGGGAGGCCCCGCGCCGGGCCGCTGCTTACAGTGGGCTGACGGAAGGTCAGCCACGGCGGAGGTCAGGTGCCCGCAGTCACCACGATGGCCCGGCAGCTCTCCGACCGGCTGCGCCGCGGCCCCGGCGGGCGCTGGTTCAGCCAGCTCCTGGACGGCGACGCCGCCGCCGAGAAGGCCGCGCTCGGTCTGCTCTCGGTGCTCACCCTGCTGTTCACCCTGCTGGCCGTCGTCGTCCCGGACGGCTGCCCGCCCTCCGCGCTGGTGCTGCCGGTGATCCTCGGCGGCTTCCTGCTGCACACCCGCCGTCAGCTCGTCCTGATGGTGCCGGTCCTGCTCGGGCTGGTCGCCTGCTTCCTCTGGCGCGAGCCGCTCGGCCTCACGCCCGGCTCCGCCTGGGTGGTGATCGCGGCCTCCGCGACGGTGCTGCTGACCTCCCGGCACCGCAGCCGGCTCGGCCTGCGCGGCACCCGGGGCGACTCGATGCTGCTGGAGCTCGCCGAACGGACCGGCGCGCTCGGGCGCCTCCCGGAGCACCTGCTGGACTGGCGCTTCCACCGGGCCCTGTCCCCCGTCTCCGGCACCTTCTTCTCCGGGGACTTCCTGCTCGCCGCGCACCGGCCGGAGCAGGACCTGCTGGAGGTGGTGCTGGTGGACGTGTCCGGCAAGGGCAGCCGGGCCGCCGCCCGGTCGATGCACCTCTCCGGGGCGTTCGCGACGCTGCTCGGGTCGGTGCCGCCGGAGGCCTTCCTGCCGACCGCCAACGACTACCTGTGCCGGCTGGGCTGGGAGGAGGAGTTCGCCACCGCCGTCCACCTGGCCCTGCACCCCTCGCACGGCGGCTACCGCCTCTTCAACGCCGGGCATCCGCCCGCCGCCCACTACCACCGGGCGGACGGCGGCAGTTGGCTGCTCGCCGCCGACGGCGGCGGCCCGGCGCTGGGCATCCTGCCCGGCTCCCGCTACCCGCCCGTGCACGGCGAGCTGACCCACGGCGACTCGCTCCTGCTCTACAGCGACGGGCTGGTCGAGGTGCCCGGCGAGGACATCGACGACGGCATCAGCCGCCTGCTGGCCGCCGCCGCCCCGCTGCTGCGCACCGCCACCGGGGACCCCGCCGCCGACCTGCTCGCCACCGTCGCCCCGGACGTCGCCGACGACCGCACCGTGGTCGTCGTCCACCGCCGCCTGGCCTGACCACCACGCCGCCGCCCGGCGACCGCTCCTGACGCTCCCTCAGCTGCGGGGCTTCCCCCGAGCGGGCGGGCGGTGCCGTCCGGGTGGGGGAAGCCGGGCCGGACGGGGAACCGGGGGCGGGGCTGGAACGTCCCTTTTGCGAGGTGCCCGGGCGGGGTCGGCACGTGCGGTGGAGGCGCCGGACGGGCGGGGCCGCAAATAGGATGGGCGCACCACCCCGCGCGCGGAAGGGCCGGCGTTTCCGATGGACCTGACCGAGCCGTGGCTGGCCGCCGAGGAGGGGGCCGCGCGCACCCAGGGCCCCCGGACGGTGATGCGCTGCGTGCGGCTGCTGCTGCGCTCGCACGGCGCGGCCGACCTGCTCGCCACGGTGCTGTCGGAGGGCCCGGGCTGGATCACCGGCGAGGGTTCGGCGCTGTACCTGACGGACAACGACGGACTCCTGCGGCTGGCCGCCTCGCACGGACTGCCGGACTGGGCCCGCGAGCGGTACGACGTGGTGGACCCGGCCTCGGACCTGCCCGCCGCGCTGGCGCTGAGGCGCCGCGAGACGGTGCTGCTGAGCCCGGAGCAGACCAGCGCGGACTACCCGCAGACGCACGCCGGCCGGGGCACCGGCCTGGTCGCGCTGGCCGTGCTGCCGCTGGTGGTGGACGGGGCGGCGATCGGCTCGCTCGCGCTGTCGCTGGCGCACCGGGGCACCGTCCCGCGCCGCGACCTGGACGTGCTGGAGACCCTCGCGGAGGCGGTCGCGCACCGCATCTCGCACCTGATCGGCCACGTCCGGGCCGCCGCCGGGCCGATACCGCCGGGCGTCCGGGCGGGCTCCGGGACGGCCGGCCCACCGCTGCTGGCGATGGCGGCCCGGGCGGCGGGGGCGGGCGCGTTCGAGCGGGACCTGGTGACCGGCGAGACCAGCTGGGACCCCCGGGCGTACCGGCTGTTCGGCCTGGAGCCGCCGCCGGAGGCGGAGACCGCGCCGGCCCCGCAGATCTCCGAGCTGGTGCACCCGGAGGACCTGCCGGACCTCCAGGCGGCGATGGCCGAGGCGCTCTCGGCGGGCGGCCCGTACCGCTTCGCGTACCGGGTGGCCCGGCCGGACGGCGGGGTGACGCACGTCCGGGAGGACGGCGAGGTGATGCTCGACAGCCACGGCCGCCCGGTCCGGGTGGCGGGGCTGATGACGGACCGTCAGCGGGCCGGGGCGCCCGCACCGCCGCGGGCCCCGGGGGCCGATCCGGCGGGGGCCGGGGCGCGGTCGGCGCTGCTGCTGGCGCTGACGGGGACGCTGTCCCGGGCGGTGACGGTGCGGGACGTGACCACCGCGATGACGGACATCGCCCGCCCCGCGCTGGGTGCCTCGGGGCTGGTGCTGGACCTGGTGGACGAGGGCCGGCTGCTGCCGATCTCGCAGGAGGTGTTCGGCGGGCCGTACCGGAGCGAGCTGAGCCGGCTGCACGACCTGTCGGCGGGGGTGATGCAGTCCTCGCTGACCAGGTCGGTGCCGCTGTTCAGCGAGCCGGGCGGGCAGCGCCGGGAGGGGCCGCTGACGCCGCCCGCCTGGGCGGTGCTGCCGCTGGTGGCCTCCGGGCGGCAGGTCGGGTCCTGCCTGATCACCTTCGCCACCGAGCGGGTGTTCAGCCGGGAGGACCGGACGATGTACTCGGCCTTCGCCGGGATCCTGGCGCAGTCGCTGGAGCGGGCCCGGCTGTACGACACCCACCACCACCGGGCGACCGAGCTGCAGCGGGCGATGCTGCCGCGCAGCCTGCCGACGGTGCGCGGGGTGGTGGCGGCGGCCCGGTACCTGCCGAGCACCGAGGGGATGCAGATCGGCGGGGACTGGTACGACCTGCTGCGGCTGGCGGACGGCAAGGTCGGCGTGGTGATAGGCGACGTGCAGGGGCACAACGCCGAGGCGACCGCGGTGATGGGCCAACTGCGCAGCGGGCTGCGGGCGTACGCCACCGACGGGCACGATCCGGCGGCCACCCTGGCCCGGACCAGCCGGCTGCTGGCGGAGCTGGACACCGAGCTGTTCGCCACCTGCCTCTACCTGGTGCTGGACCCGGCCACCGGGCAGCTGACCGGGGCGCGGGCCGGGCACCCGCAGCCGGCCCGGGTGGCGGGCCACCGGGCGAGCCAGCTGGAGCTGCCGGGCGGACCGCCGCTGGGCGTGCAGCCGGGCGGGGAGTACCCGCTGACGACGGGTCGGCTCGGGGTGGGCGAGACGCTGCTGGTGTACACCGACGGTCTGGTCGAGGACCGGGCGGAGGACTACGACCACTCGGTCCGGCGGATGCTGGACGGGCTGGAGCTGTGGAGCCGCCGGACCGGCGGGCCGACCAGGGCCACCCCGCAGGCCGGGCTGGAGCGGTTGGCGGACCTGCTGACGCTGAACGTGACCGAGCGGAGCTCGCGGCCGGACGACGTCGCGCTGCTGCTCCTGCACCGGGTACCGGTGCTCGACTGAAATTACCTGCGGGTACCGAAAATTGACGGTGTACCGCCGCCGACCTGCACCGATGCGTCAGAGCCGGTCGGCGACGCCCCGGCATCCGGTCCGATGAGGTCACTGAACGTCAGATCCGTTCATACATCCGTAGGATGACCACCCTAGAATTCGCCGCGTGACGATGACTCAGTGGATCGCGGCGGCCCTCGGAGCCGTCGCCGTCCTCGCCTTCCTGACCGCCGCCCGGTACCGCGCGGTGGGCCGGACCCTGCGGGCCGCACTGGCCGAGCGGGAGCGCGAGAACGCCGAACTCCACGCCCGGTCCCGGGCGGAGGCCGTCCGGCGGACCACCGAGTCGGCCGCCGTCCAGCGCGAGCAGGAGCTCAACGCCAACACCCAGCGAGCCTTCCTGAGCGTCGCCCGCCGCATCCTGGTGATGGCGCACGACCAGCAGGCCGGGCTGGACGAGATGGAACGCAACCACGACGACCCGGAGTTGCTGGAGGGCCTGCTGCGGGCCGACCACGCGGCGGCCCAACAGGCCCGGCTGGCCCAGACCCTGGCGGTGCTCTGCGGCGCCCGGGCCGGGCGGCACTGGCCCGAGCCGGTGGCCCTGGAGGACGTGGTGCGCGGTGCGCAGTCACGCATCCTGCCGTTCCAGCGGGTGGTGGTGAGCAGCCGGATCGAGACCGCCGTGATCGGCGCGGCGGCCGAGGCCCTGATCCACGCGGTGGCCGAGCTGCTGGACAACGCGACCCGCTACTCGCCGCCCAGCACCCAGGTCTTCGTCACCCTGATGCCGGTGCACAACGGCGCGGTGATCGAGATCGACGACGGCGGGGTCGGGATGGCCGAGCACGCCGTCGAGAAGGCGGCCGGGGCACTGGCCGGGGGCTCCGCGCTGGAGCTCTCCCGGCTGGGCGAGGTACCGCAGTTGGGCCTCGCCGCGGTCGGCCGGCTCGCCGAGCAGTACGGCTTCCGGGTCACCCTCAGCTCGGCCCCCTCGCCGTACGGCGGAGTGCGGGTGGTGGTGCTGCTGCCGTCCGCGCTGCTCACCGAGCCGCTGACGATCCCGGCGGCGCAGCCGGCCAGGACCGCGCCGCCGGAGCCGGTGGAACCGCCGCCGGTCTCCGGCAGCAGCCTCCCGCGCCGCGCCAACCGCCGCGGTGAGCCCGCGGCCCGGGCCGGCCGCGACGCCGGCCGCGACCAGGGCACCGGAGCCGGCGCACCCGGGGGCGACCCCCTCGGCCCCTCCGGCGGCACCCGCTCCAGCACCACCGGCGGCGCCCCCGTGCCGCCTCGCTCCGCCCGGGAGGCGCGCGCCTTCATGTCGCTCTTCCAGGCGGGCACCACCAGCGGCCGGTCGGCCGCCGGACGCCAGCAGGACAGCTTCTCCCAAGCTCTCTCCCCCGAACTCCCCAAGCGCCCCGGAGACTTCCATGACCCCCAATCCTGACCTCGGCTGGCTGCTCGCCGACATCGTGAACGTGCCCGAGGTGCAGCACGCCATCGTGGTGTCCAACGACGGCCTGGAGATCGGCCGCAGCGAGCGGATCCACCGCGACGACGCCGAGCGGCTGGCCGCCGCCTGCTCCGGGCTGCAGTCGCTGGCCCGGGGCGTGGCACAGGGCTTCGGCGGCCCGCAGAGCGCCACCCGGCAGATCGTGGTGGAGTACGGCGGCGGCTACCTGTTCGTGGTGGCGGCCGGGGCCGGGGCGCACCTCGCGGTGGTGACCGGGGAGGCGGTGGACGCCGGGCTGGTGGCGTACCAGATGCAGGTGCTGGTGGAGCGGATCGGAGCCCACCTGACCAGCCCGCCCCGGGTGGAGCAGGCGGCCGGGAGCAGTCGGTGAGCGCCCCGGGCGGGCCGGTCCGGCCGTACGTGATCACCGGCGGCCGGAGCCGGCCCAGCCGGAACACGCTGGCCCTGGAGAGCCTCGTCGCGGTCACCGGCGCCGAGCCCGCCCCGGGCCTGAACCGGGAGCAGCTGCGGATCATGACGCTCTGCCGGGAGCTGCTCTCGGTGGCCGAGATCGCCGCCCACCTGCGGCTGCCGCTCGGCGTGGTCCGGGTGCTGATCGGCGACCTCTGGGACGCCGGAGCCGTCCACGTCCGCCCACCCGTGCCGCAGGCCGACGTCCTGCCCACCGCCCTCCTCGAGGAGGTACTCGTTGGCCTCCGCCAACTCCGTTGAGCCGCACGGCTCCGACACCCACCCGTCGTACCTGCCGGACTCCGTCCAGGGTGCGGTGAAGATCCTGGTCACCGGCCCGTTCGGGGTCGGCAAGACCACCCTGGTCGGCTCGCTGAGCGAGATCGACCCGCTCCGCACCGAGGAGACCCTGACCGCGGCCGGGGTGGGCGTCGACGACCTGACGGGCCGTCCGGAGAAGACCACCACCACGGTCGCCCTGGACTTCGGCCGGATCACCCTCAACTCCCGGCTGGCGCTCTACCTGTTCGGCACCCCGGGCCAGCAGCGGTTCTGGCCGCTCTGGGAGGACCTCTCGCGCGGGGCGCTGGGCGCCATCGCCCTGGTCGACGCGCGGCGGATCGAGGAGAGCTTCGACGTGCTGGGGCAGCTGGAGGAGCAGCGCATCCCGTTCGCGGTCGCGGTCAACACCTTCCCGGACTCCCCGAGTTACCCCGAGGACGAGCTCCGGGCCGCGCTCGACCTGCTGCCCGAGGTGCCGATCCTGCACTGCGACGCCCGGGACCGCCGGGCCTCCTACGACGTCCTGATCGACTTCGTGGACCACCTCCACTCCACCTCCGTACTGGAGCTCCAGCCATGACCAGCCCCACCCCGGAGGCGGCGGCCGGCCCGCCGCCCGGCTGTCCCGCCCACCAGCCCGCCGGAGGGCCGGCCCGGCCGGCCGCTCCGGTAACCGGCCTCTACGGCGCCGCCGTGGCCGACGACCCGCACGGCCTGTACGCCCGGCTGCGCGCCCAGCACGGCCCGGTGGCCCCGATCGAGCTGGAGCCGGGGGTGGAGGCCTGGCTGGTGCTCGGCTACCCGGAGCTGCTCGAACTCACCCGGAACGAGCAGCTGTTCTCCAAGGACTCGCGCCGCTGGCGGGTGCCGGCCGAGGGCCGGCTGCGGGCCGACTCCCGGCTGCTGCCGATGACCTCGTGGCGACCGACCCTGCTCAACCTGGACGGCGCCGAGCACGCCCGGCTGCGCGCGGCGGTGGCCGACACGCTCGCCAAGGTCGACCACCGGCAGCTGCGGCAGGCCACCGAGCAGGCCGCCGACACGCTGATCGACGGCTGGGGCCCGGACGGCACCGCCGACCTGATCGCCCAGTACGCCCGGCGGCTGCCGCTGATGGTCTTCACCCAGCTGATCGGCCTGCCGGCCGAGGCCGGGCCGCACATCGTCGAGCTGATCAGCCACTTCGTGGACAGCAGCGAGAAGTCGGTGAAGGCCAACGCCGAGTTCCAGGCGATCCTGCTGGACCTGGTGCGGCGCCGCCGGGAGGAGCCGGCCGCCGACCTGACCTCCTGGCTGCTGGCGCACTCCGCCGCGCTGTCCGACGAGGAGGCGGTGCACCACCTGGTGGTGCTGATGGTGGCGGGCAACGAGACCACCATCAACTGGACCGGCAACACGCTGCGCCTGCTGCTCACCGACCGCCGCTTCCGGGCCACCCTCACCGGTGGCCGCCTGACCGTCGCGGACGCCCTGGAGGAGGTGCTCTGGCGGGACCCGCCGACCCAGAACTTCCCCGGCCGGTGGGCGACTTCGGACACCGTGCTGGGCGGCCAGTACATCTCGGCCGGCGACATGCTGGTGCTCGGCCTGGCCGCCGCCAACGCCGACCCGGCGGTGCAGCAGCCGGCCGGCGAGGGCCTCGGCGGCAACCGGGCCCACCTGGCCTGGGGAGCCGGCCGGCACGTCTGCCCGGCCCAGCACCCGGCCCGGCTGATCGTGGAGACCGCCGTGGAGACCCTGCTCCACCGGCTGCCCGACCTCCAACTCGCCGTCCCCGGGCACGAGCTGGCCTGGCGCCCGTCCCCCTGGTCCCGCGCCCTGGTCGCCCTGCCGGTGCTCTACAGCGCCTTCACTCCCCCTCGTACCCCTGCCGTGGAAAGGCCCGCATGGACTCCGCCCTCTCCCCCCAGCCCGTCCGACTCGACCCCTTCGGCGCCGACCAGCACACCGAGAACGCCGGGCTCCGGGCGGCCGGGCCTGCGGTCCTGGTGGAGCTCCCTGGCGGGGTGGTGGTCTGGGCGGTGACGCACCACGACACCCTGCAGGGTCTGCTCAACGACCCCAGGGTGGGCAAGAACCCGCAGCTGTGGACCACCCTCCGGGAGGGCCGGCTGCCGGAGGGCTGGCCGCTGATGAACTTCGTCACCGTGCCCGGCATGGTGACCGCCGACGGCGAGGACCACCGGCGGCTGCGCGGCCTGGTCACCCAGGCCTTCACCCCGCGCCGGATCGCCGAGCTGGCCCCGGCGATCGAGGCCCGCGCCACCGCGCTGCTGGACGAGGTCGCGCTGCTGGAGGGCGACTTCGACCTGCGGCAGCACTTCGCCTACCCGCTGCCGATGCAGGTGATCGGCGAGCTGCTGGGCCTGCCGCCCAAGCAGCAGGACGAGCTGCACGAGCTCTCCAACACCCTGGTCAGCAGCTCCGCCGAGCCGGGCGCGGCGGTGGCCGCCCAGCAGGGCCTGTTCGCCCTGCTGGGCGGGCTGGCGGCGGCCAAGCGGGCCGAGCCGGGCGACGACCTGACCACCGACCTGATCGCCGCCCGGGAGGCCGACGACCGGCTGACCGAGATGGAGGTGGTCGGCACCCTGCTGCTGATGCTGGTGGCCGGGCACGAGACCACCCTCAACCTGATCACCAACGCGGTGCGGGCCCTGCTGGCCGCCCCGGACCAGCTGGCCTCGGTGCTGGACGGCACCCACTCCTGGGCGGCGGTGGTCGAGGAGACCCTGCGCTACGACTCCCCGGTCGGACAGTTCCCGCTCCGCTACGCGGTCGAGGACATCGAGCTCGGCGAGGTGACCATCCGTCAGGGTGACGCGATCCTGGCCTCCTACGCGGCGGCCGGCCGGGACTCCGGGCACTTCCCGGACGCCGACCGCTTCGACCTGGGCCGGGCCCCGGCCAAGCACCTCTCGCTCGGGCACGGCCCGCACTTCTGCCTGGGCGCCGGGCTGGCCCGGCTGGAGGCGGAGACCGCGCTGCGGCTGCTGTTCGACCGCTTCCCCGGGCTGCGACTGGCGGACGGGCCGGCGCCGGAGCCGATCGCCTCGTTCGTCAGCAACAGCGTGAAGACCCTGATGGTCCGTCAGGGCTGACCGGGGTTGGTCCGTCAGGGCTGATCGGGCCGCCGCCCGGTAACCGCCCGGGCGGCCCGCTCGTTGGACCGGCCATGCGTAAGATCACGGCGCTCGCCGCCCTCACCATGGCCGGTCTCTCCCTCGCCGCCCCGGCCGCCCACGCGGGCAGCAACATGGGCGGCAAGCTCGACTCCGGCAAGTCCGCCGCGGCCTCCAACTCGGCCGCCGAGACCTGCGTCCAGCAGATCGGGGGCATTCCGCTGCTGGGGAAGAACGCCTCGGCCGCCGCCCCGCTGTGCAGCGCGGGCACCGCCGTCCCGAAGTAGCCGGCTCGGCTCCGGGCCGCTCGGCTCGGGGTGGCTCCGGGCAGCTCCGGGTGTGGCTCGGGGCGGCTCCGGGTGTGGCTCGGGGCGGCTAGTCGGTGAACAGGGCGTTCAACTCGCCGTACTCCAGGCCGCCTTCGAGCGCCGCGTAGCTGCCGTGCGCGTAGAGCTCCTCCGCGGCCCGGCGGGCGGCGGCGTAGGCCACCTTGGCCAGCCCGGGGCCCAGGCTGATCCGGGCCACGCCGAGCGCCGCCAGCTCGGCGACCGTCGGGGCGCCGGGGCCCGCCATCACGTTCAGCGGCACCCCGGGGAGCGCGGCCACCAGCTCGGCGATCACCTTCGGGTCCCCGGCGCCGGGGACGAAGATCCCGCTGGCCCCGGCCGCCAGGTAGGCCCGGGCCCGCTCCACCGTTTCGGTGACGTCCTGGTCGCCCTGAAGGAACACGTCGGTGCGGGCGTTCAGGTAGAGCCGGACGCCGGCCTCCTCGGCCGCCGCCCGGGCCGCCGCGATCCGCTCGGCCGCCTCGGCGACCGGTCGCAGGCCGTCCTCCAGGTTCACCCCCACCGCCCCGACCGCCAGCAGCTCGGTGACGGCCCGGCCGACCCCGGCCGGGTCCGCTGCCAGCCCGTCCTCCAGGTCGGCGGTCACCGGGACCTCCACCGCCCGCACCACCAGGGCGGTCTGGGCCAGCGCCCCGGCCAGGTCGAGGCCGCCGCCGTCCGGTACGCCCCGGGTCCAGGAGACGCTGGCGCTCGCGGTGGCCACGGCGGGTGCCCCGGCCGCCTCCACCAGGCGGGCGGTCGCGGCGTCCCACACGTTGGCCAGCACCAGGGGCGTGCCCGGGACGTGCAGGCGGTGCAGGAGTTCGGCCTTGGCCCGCTGGGCGTTCTGATCGATCGTCATGCCCACCACCCTCTCAGCTCGGTACCGGGCCGACCGGCGGATTCCCGTACTCGACCCCCGGCGACGGGCACCCCGACCGACGGGAGCCGGGCTGACGAGTCCCGGACTGTCGGGTGCCGGGCCGACGGGTGCCGGACTGACGGGTGCCGGGCCGGGCGGGCACCCGGTCAGGCGGCCAGCACCAGCGCGGCGACCACCGGGGCGGCGTAGACCATCGGGAACGGCACGTGCCCCCAGGCCTTGGCCCGCAGCACGGTGAGCACCGCCCCGCCGTAGTAGGCCACCAGGCCGATCCCGGCGGCCAGGTGCAGCGGCTCGAACGCCAGCCCGGCCAGCAGGCCGAGCGCACCGGCCGCCTTGGCCGCGCCCAGCAGGTTCCACCAGCCCTTCGGCACGCCGTACTGCTCCAGCGGCTGGACCACCCAGACCTGGCGCGACAGCAGCGCGTAGGCCGAGAAGCCCGACATCAGGGCGGCGATCACGGTGACGACGGTGGTGGTGACGTTCATCTCGGGCTCCTCGTGGCGGGGTGGGAGCCGGTGCGGTCCTCGCCGCTCCGGCTGCTCTCACCCCACCGACACGGCCCGCCGGACGGATGTGACAGCCCTTCGGAGGAATCTTTTCCGGAGGGATCAACTCCGCTTCGGCGCCGGGCTCATCCGGGCCGTGACGCCGATCCGGTTCCAGGCGTTGATCGCGATGATCACGGTGACCAGCTGGGCCAGTTCGGCCGGGGCGAAGTGCTTCTCCGCCTCCTGGTACACCTCGTCCGGCACCGGTCCGTCGGCGATCAGGGTGACGGCCTCGGTCAGCGCCAGGGCGGCCCGCTCGGCGGCGGTGAAGTAGGGCGTCTCCCGCCAGACCGGCAGGGCGTACAGCCGGTGCTCCTGCTCGCCGCCCCGGCGGGCGTCAATGGCGTGCATGTCCACGCAGTAGGCGCAGCCGTTCAGCTGCGAGGCCCGGGTGCGGACCAGCTCGGCCAGCACCGGGTCGACCAGGGTGCGCGACTCCCGGTCCATGCCGATCATCGCGCGGTACCACTCGGGGGCCAGCTCCGGCATCGAGAAGCGCTGCTCGGGGGCGGTCACGTACTCGCTCGGTTCGTTGCTCATGCCTCGACCGTAGGTGCGCGGCGGCCCGCTCCCGTGGTTCATTGGGGCCATGGATTCCTGGGCCACTTTCGGCGGCGACCTGCACCTGGACCTGACCGCCGGCCGGGCCGGCGGACTCGGCCTGCGGGCCGCCCTGGAGGAGGCGCTGCGCGAGGCCGCCCGCGGCGGCCGGCTGCCGGCCGGCACCCGGCTGCCCTCCTCCCGGACGCTGGCCGCCGACCTCGGCATCGCCCGGAACACGGTGGCCGAGGCGTACGCCCAGCTCACCGCCGAGGGCTGGCTGACCGCCCGTCAGGGCTCCGGCACGGTGGTCGCCGACCGGGGCACCGCCCCGCCGGCCGCCCCTCCCGCCACCCCGCCGAGGCCACCGGCGGCCCGCTACGACCTGATGCCCGGCCGCCCCGACCTCGCCCTCTTCCCCCGCACCGCCTGGCTGGCGGCCGGCCGCCGGGCGCTCGCCACCGCCCCGCACGAGGCCTTCGGCTACACCGACCCACGCGGCCGGATCGAACTGCGCCGGGCGCTGGCCGACTACCTGGCCCGGGCCCGGGGCGTGCGCACCGACCCCGGACGCATCCTGGTCTGCGCGGGCTACCAGCAGGGCCTCGGCCTGCTCTGCCGGGTGCTGGCCGAGCGCGGCGCCCGCTCGGTGGCGGTGGAGGAGTACGGCCTGCCGCCGCAGCAGGAGGTGATCACCGCCAACGGTCTCGGCACCGTCGCCGTCCCGCTGGACGAAGGCGGCGCCCGCACCGACCTGCTCGACGGGCTGACCGGTGGCACGGCGACCGGCGCGGTGGTGCTCACCTCCGCCCACCAGTACCCGACCGGCGTGCCGCTGCGCCCGGCCCGGCGGGCGGCGGCGGTGGCCTGGGCCCGGCGCAGCGGCGGCTTCGTGATCGAGGACGACTACGACGGCGAGTTCCGCTACGACCGCCAACCGGTCGGCGCCATGCAGGCGTTGGACCCGGAGCGGGTGGTCTACGCGGGCACCGCCAGCAAGAGCCTGGCCCCGGGCCTGCGGCTGGGCTGGCTGGTGCTGCCCGCCGAACTGGTCGAACCGGTCGCCCGGCAGAAGGAGCTGGCCGACGGGCAGTCCGGCGCGATGGACCAGCTCACGCTGGCCGAGCTGATCACCTCCGGCGGCTTCGACCGGCACGTCCGGCGCTGCCGGCTGCACTACCGGCGGCGGCGTGACCAGGTGGTCCGGACCCTGGCCGAACGGGCCCCCGAGGTGACGGTGACCGGCATCGCGGCCGGGCTGCACGCGGTGCTGCGGCTGCCGGCCGGCTCCCTCAGCGACGCCGAACTGCTGCGCCAGGCAGGGTGGTTGGGTCTCTCGCTGAACACCCTGACCGGCTGCCGGACGCTCTCCGCCGGACCGGCGCCCGAGGGGACGCCGTCCGGCCTGGTGATCGGCTACGCGACCCCGCCGGAGCACGCCTTCGCCGGGGCGCTGGACGCGCTCTGCACGCTGGCGCGGCTCTGACGGACCGTCGGCCGTCCGGTCAGCCCTTGCGGGAGCCGATCTCGAAGAGCAGGGCGAGGAAGCCCAGGAACGCGTGGGTGGCGACCATGTAGATGAACACCCGCCACAGGACGCGGCGGTCGAAACGACGGCCGGGGACGGTGGTCGACTTGGCCATGGTGGTGTCCCTTTCAGTGGGGAGCGGGCAGGCAGAGACTGCTGCCCGGGCTCTGCAACAGGGTGTGCAGGAAGAGGAGTTCGACGCCGGCCGGGGAGTCGGCGGCGATGCAGTGCGGGGTGAGCGAGTCGAAGTGCGCGGAGTCGCCCGGCTCCAGCACGTGGTCCTGGTCGGCCAGGGTCAGCCGCAGCCGCCCCTTCACCACGTAGAGCCACTCCTCGCCCGGGTGGACCCGGACCACGGCGTCCTGGATGTCCGGCGGCACCTGAACGTGCAGCGCCTGCATCGCCCGCCCGGTCGCCCCGGCCCGCCGGTAGCCCCAGCCACCGGCCCGCCCGGGCTCGATCACCCCGCCCCGGATCACCGGCTCGGGCTCGTCCTGCTGCTCGCCGAGCAGACCGGAGACGGTCGTCCCGTACTCCCGCGCCAGCCCGAGCAGGGCCGGGAGGGAGGGCTGCCGCTGTCCGGTCTCCAACCTCGACAGGTACGCTGGCGAGAGCCCGACCCGGGCGGCGGCGGCCTCCAAGGTGAGGCGGGCGGCCGAACGGTGCTCCCGCAGCCGGGCGCCGAGGCCGTCGACCTCGATCTGGTCCGCGTTCATGGACCCAGTCCACCGCTTCCGTGCCCTCCGGGCAACCTTTTTGCCTGTGGGGCAAACCGTGTTTCCGGGCCTTGCGGGACGCTTCGCAGGATGCGCTCGCGGGAGGCGCCCCGCAGGGGCGCGAGGAACTGCGCGCGGGGGAACGGCACCACGTGCAACCGGCCCACCTGCCCCGATCGAACCCTCAGCCGCCTTGCGGGACGCTTCGCAGGATGGGAAGCGCCCCGCAGGGGCGCGAGGAACTGCGCGCGGGGGAACGGCACCACGTGCAACCGGCCCACCTGCCCCGATCGAACCCTCAGCCGCCTTGCGGG
>NZ_JBIWFX010000002.1:41193-52518 GCF_044763225.1 Kitasatospora sp. NPDC096147
ACGCTTCGCAGGATGGGAAGCGCCCCGCAGGGGCGCGAGGAACTGCGCGCGGGGGAACGGCAGCACGTGCAACCGGCCCACTTGCCCCGATCGAACCCTCGGCCGCCTTCCGCATCCGCGCAGTTCCTCGCGCCCCTGCGGCGCTGCCCTGCCGAAGGGCGACACAGCCTACGGCCCGGGCAACGGCAGCACGTGCAACCGGCCCGCCTGCCCCGATCGAACCCCCGGCCGCCTTCCGCATCCGCGCAGTTCCTCGCGCCCCTGGGGCACTGCCCTGCCGAAGGCTCAGCCGAAAGCCCTGCCGAAAGCCCTGCCGGAGGGTCTGCCGAGGACCGGGGCGCTGCCCTGCCGGAGGGCGGGGCTGCCTACGGCCTCGGGATGTTCCGCAGGTTGCTCCGGGCCAGGTCGACCATCCGGCCGACGCCGCCGGAGAGCACCGTCTTGCCGGCCGCCAGGGCGAAGCCCTTGAGCTGGGCGGCGGTGATGTGCGGCGGGATGGAGAGCGCGTTGGGGTCGGTCACCACGTCGACCAGGACCGGGCCCGGACGGGCGAACGCCTCGGCCAGCACCTCCCGGACCTTGGCCGGATCGGTCACCCGCATCGCCTGCAGGCCCGCTGCCCGGGCGATCGCCGCGTAGTCGACGTCGCCGTTGTCGGTCTCGGTCTCGGGGTAGCCGCTGACCAGCATCTCCAGCTTGATCATCCCGAGCGCCCCGTTGTTGAACACCACCGTCTTCACCGGCAGGTCGTACTTGGCCAGGGTCAGCAGCTCCCCGAGCAGCATGCCGAGCCCGCCGTCCCCCGCCATCGCGACCACCTGCCGTCCGGGGGCGGCCAGTTGGGCCCCGATCGCGTGCGGCAGCGCGTTCGCCATCGAGCCGTGCAGGAACGAGCCGATCACCCGGCGCCGTCCGTTCGGGCTCAGGTAGCGGGCGGCCCAGACGTTGTTCATTCCGGTGTCGACGGTGAACACCGCGTCCTCGTCGGCGAGTTCGTCGAGCACCGAGGCGACGTACTCGGGGTGGATCGGCAGGTGCTTCTCGATCTTCTTCGTGTAGGCGCCGACCACCTCTTCCAGCGCCTTGCAGTGCCGGTCGAGCAGGTCGTCCAGGAAGGCCCGGTCGGTCTTCTGCTCCAGCAGCGGGAGCACCGCCCGCAGGGTGGCCGCCACGTCGCCGTGCACCGCCAGTTCGAGCGGGGTGCGGCGGCCGAGCCGGGTGGCGTCGTGGTCGACCTGCACCGTGTCGCGGCCCGGCAGGAAGGAGTCGTACGGGAAGTCGGTGCCGAGCAGCAGCACCAGGTCGGCCTCGTGCAGGGCCTGGTGGCAGGCGCCGTAGCCGAGCAGGCCGCTCATCCCGACGTCGTACGGGTTGTCGTACTGGATCCACTCCTTGCCGCGCAGCGAGTGGCCGACCGGGGCCAGCACCCGCCCGGCCAGCTCCATCACCTCACCGTGCGCGCCGCGCACGCCCGCTCCCGCGAACACGGCGACCTTCCGGGCCCCGTTCAACCGCCGTGCCAGCTCCTGCACCTGGGACCACGGCGGGGCGGCCACCGCCCGCTCCGTCAGGTAGTGGCCGGTGCCGGTCGGGTGGGCGGCGGGGAGTGCGGCCACGTCGCCGGGGAAGACCAGCACCGAGACGCCGGGCGAGCCGAGGGCGTGCTGGATGCCGATCCGCAGCAGCCGGGGCAGCTGGGCCGGGGTGGAGACCAGCTCGCACCAGCTGCTGCAGTCGGTGAATGTCCGCTCGGGGTGGGTCTCCTGGAAGAAGCCGGTGCCGATCTGCGAGGACGGGATGTGCGAGGCCAGCGCGAGCACCGGCAGACCGCTGCGCTGAGCGTCGTACAGGCCCTGGGCGAGGTGCACGCTGCCCGGGCCGCAGGAGCCGGCGCAGACCGCCAGACGGCCCGTCAGTTCGGCCTCGGCCGCTGCCGCGAAGGCACCGGCCTCCTCGTTCCGGACGTGCACCCAGTCGATGCCGTCGGTGCGGCGGATCGCGTCCACCACCGGGTTGAGGCTGTCGCCCACCACCCCGTAGACCCGCTGCACCCCGGCCTCCCGGAGCACCTCCACCATCTGCTCGGCCACGCTGCTGCCCATCGGGCTCACCTGCTCTCGTAGGACGACGGAACGACGGCTACTCGGCCGCGAGGTGGGCGGAGGAGTCGACCCCGCTGCCGACCGCCGGGCCGGGGCTCTGCTGGCGGCGGGCCGGTTCGCGGCCGGGGGGCTGGATGCAGCGCTCGACCGGCTCGGGGGTGGTCATCGGGCGGGAGGCGGGGCGTCCGGCCTCGACCCGGAGCGGCTCGCCGTCGTGCAGGACGGTCATCGGACCGCCCCGGCGCAGGGTGTAGGTGGTGCGGGTGTGGGTGATCTCGACGTGCAGCAGATTGCCCCGGACCACCAGGGCGAAGGCCAGCCGGCTCAGACCGGCGGGCAGCCGGGGGCGGAAGGAGAGCTGCTCGGTGTGGTCCCGCAGGCCACCGAAGCCGGCCACCAGGGCCAGGCAGGCGCCGGCCAGCGAGGCCATGTGCAGGCCGTCCCTGGTGTTGCCGCCGAGGTCGTGCAGGTCCATCAGGGCGGCTTCGGCGGTGTAGTCGTAGGCCAGGTCGAGCTGACCCACCTCGGCCGCGATCACCGCCTGGGTGCAGGCGGAGAGCGAGGAATCACGGACCGTCAGGCGCTCGTAGTAGGCGAAGTTGCGGGCCTTCTGCTCGTCGGTGAAGGCGTCCCCGCGCACCTGCATGGCCAGCACCAGGTCGGCCTGCTTGACCACCTGCTTCCGGTACAGGTCGAAGTACGGGTAGTGCAGCAGCAGCGGGTACTTCTCCGCCGGGGTGGCCTCGAAGTCCCAGTACTGGTGGTCGGTGAAGCCGTCGGCCTGCGGGTGCACGCCGAGCTTCTCGTCGTAGGGGATGAACATCGCCCGGGCGGCGTCCCGCCAGGCGGCGGTCTCCTCGGTGCCCACCCCGAGCGCGGCGGCCTCCGGCCGGTGCCGGCCTGCGGCCTCGGCGGCGGCCCGCAGGTTGGTCTGCGCCATCAGGTTGGTGAAGACGTTGTTGTCGGCCACCGCGCTGTACTCGTCGGGGCCGGTGACGCCCTCGATCCGGAACCTCCCGGCCGCGTCGTGGTGGCCGAGCGAGCGCCACATCCGGGCGGTCTCCACCAGCAGTTCGAGGCCGTGGGTGCGCTCGAACTCCACGTCCCCGGTGGCCCGGACGTAGCGGACCACGGCGGCGGCGATGTCGGCGCCGATGTGGAACGCGGCGGTGCCGGCCGGCCAGTACCCGGAGCACTCCTCGCCCCGGATCGTCCGCCAGGGGAACACCGCGCCGGCCAGGCCGAGTTGGGCCGCCCGATCGCGGGCCAGCGGCAGCGTGGTGTGCCGCCAGCGGAGCGCCTGCTTGACCGCCTCGGGCAGGCAGTAGGTGAGTACCGGCAGCACGAAGGTCTCGGTGTCCCAGAAGCTGTGGCCGTCGTAGCCGGGGCCGGTCAACCCCTTGGCGGGGATGGCCCGTTCCTCGCTCCGGGCACCGGCCTGGAGCACGTGGAAGAGGCCGAACCGGACGGCCTGCTGGAGCTCCACGTCGCCGTCGATCTGGACGTCACTGGTCTCCCAGAACTCCTGGAGGTAGTCCTTCTGTTCGGCCACCAGGCCGTCCCAGCCGGTGTACCGCGCGGCGGTCAGCGCGGCCTCCACCTGATCCCGGACGGCGGGCAGCGAGCGGGTCGCGGACCAGCCGTAGGCGGTGAACTTGGTGAGCCGCAGCTCCTCGCCGGGCTTCAGCACCGTGGTGACGCTGATCCGGGCCTGGTCGGCGTCGCTCTCCCCGGTGACGTCGAAGCCGTCCGGGCCCTCGATCACGTGGTCCATGCCGACTGCCACCCGCAGGCCGCTGTACCGGGTGCGGTGCACCAGCACCGCCTTGGTGCCGCCGGCCTGCGCGGCCTCGGCCAGCAGCGGGGCCTCCAGGACGGCGGCGGCCCGTGGGTCGGCCTCCTGGCCGCCGGGCAGCTGCTCGTTCGCCACCAGCTCGGACTGCAGCACGATCCGCACCGGGCCGTCCACGGCAGTGACCCGGTAGTCCACCGAGGCGACCGCCCGCTGGGTGAGCGAGACCAGCCGGGTGGAGACCACCTTGACCGTCCGGCCGGCCGGCGAGGTCCACTCCGCCTCGCGCCGGAGCAGCCCGTCCCGGAAGTCCAACCGGCGCTGGTGGTGCCGGAGTTCGCCGTACCGGAGGTCGAAGGGCTCGTCGTCCACCAGCAGCCGGATGATCTTGCCGTTGGTGACGTTGATGACGCTCTGGCCGGATTCGGGGTAGCCGTAGCCGCCCTCCGCGTAGGGCAGCGGGCGGAGCTCGAAGACGCCGTTCAGGTAGGTGCCGGGCAGGCCGTGCGGCTCACCCTCGTCCAGGTTGGCGCGCAGGCCGATGTGCCCGTTGGAGAGGGCGAAGACCGACTCCGAGCGGGCCATCGAGGCCAGGTCGAGGCCGGTCTCCAGGACCCCCCAGGGGTCCACGGTGAAGCTGCTGCTCGGCTGCGCGGTCATCCGGTCTCCTCCTCCTGAGCGGGGATCAGCTCGGCCAGGTCGTCCACCACCAGGTCGGCGCCGTGCTCGCGCAGCGCCCCGGCCTGCCCCGTGCGGTTCACCCCGACCACGGCACCGAAACCTCCGGCCCGGCCGGCCGCCACCCCGGCCAGCGCGTCCTCGAAGACGGCGGCCCGGCCCGGCTCGGTACCGAGCGCCTCGGCGGCGGCCAGGAAGGTGTCCGGGGCCGGTTTGCCCGGCAGGTGGTCCCGCTGCGCGACCAGGCCGTCCACCACCACGTCGAACAGGCCGTCGATGCCGGCCGCCTTCAGCACGTCCCGGCAGTTGGCGCTGGAGGAGACCACCGCACGGGGCAGGCCGAGCTCGGCCAGCCGGTGCAGGTAGGCCACCGAGCCCTCGTACGGCTGCACCCCCTGCTCGCGGATCAGCCGGAGCACGGTCTCGTTCTTGGCGTTGCCGAGCCCGGCCACCGTCCGGGTGCCGGGCGGGTCGTCCGGGGTGCCCTCGGGGAGGGTGATGCCCCGGGCGGCCAGGAAGGTCCGGGTGCCGTCGAGTCGCGGGCGGCCGTCCACGTAGGTGTCGTAGTCGGCGTGCGGGTCGAAGGGCACGAAGGCGGTGCCGGTGCGGTCCGCCTCGGCGCGCAGGAAGGCGTCGAACATGTCCTTCCAGGCGACCGCGTGCACCTTGGCGGTCTGGGTGAGCACACCGTCGAGGTCGAACAGGAACGCGTGGATGTGGTCCGGGAGTCCGAGCATGACTTTCAGTCTGTCCCCGATCGCGCGGAATACCGCCCATTCGCCGTACTTCTGGCGCGTCGCGAACGGGCGGCATCCGGTGCGGCCGTGCGGACCTGGCGGTCCGTCACATCGGGTTGGGCTTGAGCAGGGCGAAGACCGCGCCGTCCCGGTCCCGCACCAGGGCGTTGCGGCCCCAGGGGTAGTCGGCGGGCGGCTCCAGCACGGTGCCGCCGGCCCGGACCAGCGCGTCCACGGTGGAGTCGGTGTCGTCCACCCCGAAGTAGGTGCGCCAGTGCGGGGGCGTGCCGGGCGGGTCCTCCGCCAGGGTGGTGACACCGCCGCTGCTGCGGCCGTTCACGTTGAACGAGAGGTAGTCCGGCATCTGCTCCATCGGGGCGATGTGGACGCCGAAGACCGCGTTGTAGAACACGCCCGCCGCATCGGGGGCCGGCGTGTGCAGCTCGTTCCAGACCACCGCCCCGGCCTCGCCCCAGACACCCGCGCCCGGGAACTCCAGCGGCTGCCAGACCCCGAACACCGCCCCGGCCGGGTCGGCGGCGACCAGCATCTTGCCGATGCTGCCCACCTCCATCGCCGGGAAGAGCACCGTGCCGCCGTTGTCGCCGATCGCGGTCTGGGTGGCCTCGGCGTCGTCGGTGGCCAGGTAGGTGGTCCAGTTCGACGGCATCGGCGGCTGACCCGGCTCGCTCGGCACCGGGCCCATCAGTCCGGCCACCGGCCGGCCGTTCAGCTCGCAGACCGCGTAGCCGCCGAACTCCGGCGGCCCGATCTGCCCCTGCCAGCCGAGCAGGTCCCGGTAGAAGTCCAGGGCTGCCTGCTGGTCCTGCGAGGCCAGGTCCACCCAGCAGGGCGTCCCGACCGCATACGGTTCCGTCACCGCGACCATCCGCGCTTCTCCTCGTCCAGAGTCGGCCCCCGCGCCCCACCCTCACCGCCCGGGAGGCGCGGCGCCACCGGAGCGGGGCGGTGAGGGTCGTGGTGGAAGGGCACGGAGCGGGGCGAGCGGGAGCGGGGGTCAGCAGAACCGGGCGAGCCGGGTGTCAGCGGGAGGCCGGCAGCCAGCCGTTCTGGACCGCGTGCACGCCGGCCTCGAAGCGGCTGCGGGCCTCCAGACGGTCCATCAGATCGGCGGCCACCCGGCGGGCGGTGCGGGGGGAGACGCCCAGCCGCTTGGCGATGGCCTCGTCGGTGAGGCCCTGCGCCAGCAGCCGGAGGGTCTCGGCCTCCTGCGGCGGCAGGCCGTTGCCGTCCCGGATCGGGACGGAGCCGAGCGGGGTGGCGGTGGCCCAGACGCTCTCGAAGAGCGCGCACAGCGCGGCCACCGTGCCGGCCCCGCGCAGCACCACCGCGCCGGTCAGGGCGTCGGCGGTGTCCATCGGCAGGACGGCCTGACATCGGTCGGCGATGATCATCCGGATCGGCAGCGTGGGCACCGTCCGGACCTGCCCGCCCCGGCCGCTGAGCCAGTCCACGTGGTCCAGGGTGGGCTGGTGGTTGCGGACGCTGTCCAGGTAGACGGTGCGCATCCGGACGCCCCGGTCCAGCAGTGCGCCGTTCGGGGCCCTGCTGGCCTCCAGGTCCTCGGCGGAGTGGGCGCCGCCGGGCGCGAAGGTCATGATCTCCTGACGGACCGTCGAGGCGAAGCGCTCCAGACCCGCCCGGATCTCCTCCGGGCCGACCAGCTGCTCGGAGTCCGGCTGGACCGCCCGGGGGCGCAGCGAGGAGCACTCGGCGATCAGCTGGGCCGCCGCCGCGCGGGACGCCTCGATCCTCAACTGCTGCGCCGCCAGGTCGGCCTGCTGGCGGGCCAGCAGCATCTCCATGGCCGCCTCCGGACTGACCGCCAGGTAGCCCGGCCCCTCCTGGGTGGCCGGGCGGACCAGCGCCAGATCGGTCAACCTGTCGAGCCCCGCCCGCAGTTCGGCCTCCGGCAGCCCGAGCCGGGCCGAGAGCTGGAGGACCCCCTCCTGCGGATGCATCAGCATCGCCCGATAGACCCGCTCGGCCTCGGCGTCCAGCCCCAACGCATCCAGCACCGCGCCAACCCCTCACCAGAAGTCGGAAGATATGAACGGATAGTAAACGGAATGTAATGCCACCAGAAGTGGGCCGTGGACGGTTTCTGCAATGGCATGAACCGTCCAGCTTGGGACCTTGTGTCGTGGATTGTCCGAGTCGGACGATCGGCGCCATGTATCTCGTGCTCGCCCAACTCCATGCCCCGCCACGGTCGGTGATGCCGCCCGGAGCCGCCGGGCTGTTCCGCTGCTGCGCCCGGCCCGCCGACGGCCTGGAGCACCTCACCCTCCGCCCGGACGGCGCCTCCGGCCCGGCCGTCGGCCTCTTCCTGACCGCATCCGGCCTCGCCCTCGCCGAGCTCGCCGCCCTCGCGGTCTGCCGCCGGGCGCTGGCCACCCACCCCGAACTGGCCCCGTTCACGGTGCTGAGCTGCGGCGCGGCCCTCGTCCCGGCCTACTACGACGGCCTGCTGGCCGGCGCCGGGGGTGGACGCATTGTGCCACGGCAGAATCCGTCCAACCGGAGTCCCTTCCATCCGTTCTGACGACCTGACAGATTATGGGCATCGGCCGGGTAGAACGAAGAACCGCCGAATCGGAAACGCCGGGGAAGTTCCTCCAACAAAGGAGCGGGAAATGATCGCCAATCGTGCCGCAAAGGTCGCCGCCGCCGCAATCGTCGCATTCGGCGCCGCATTCCTGGCCGGTACCACCGCGATCCCCGGCCCGGCCGCCGCCCCCGGCGCCGTGGTCAGCGCCGACGGGACGCCCGCCCCGGCCCCGGCCCCCACGAGCACCCAGCTCGGCGACGTGACCTGGGGTCACTGAGCCCGACCGGCCACCACCGACCACCACCGACCGCCGAAACCCTCCCGGAAGGATCCGAGGAAATGACCGAGAACCCGCGATTCCTGACCGACACCCCCGAGCCCACCGGCCGCCCCGAGAGCATTCTCGGTAATTCCCGGCGGAGCGGCCGGCAGGACTGGGTCGTCAACTGACGGAGCATCCGCCCGCATGACCTTCGCACCGCGACCGTGACCGACCGATGAGAAAGGGGTGGACCAGTGAGGGGAAACCACCACATCTATGCCGGGGCCGATCCGCACTTCTACGACCACCCCGCCGGACGCACCGAGGACCGCCGGTTCGCCGCCAGTGACCGCCCCGCTCCCGAGGGCTGGCTCCGGGACGAGAGCCGCACCTGGATCTGCCTGGCGCCGGTCGGCAAGCCGCTGCCGGACCAGGGCTGGAAGATCCACGTCTCCGCCACCACGGGCGGCGCCGAAGAGGTGGTCGAGCTGGTCGGCGGATGGTGCCTGGCCGCCGGTCTGGCGTACAAGCACCTGCCCGACCACCGCACCCACCTGCTGAACAACAGCAAGTACGCCCGCCGGGGCAGCAGCGGCAAGCTGCTCACCGTCTACCCGGTGGACGAGGCGGAGCTGCGCTCGGCGCTGGACGGACTCGGCACCCTGCTGAAGGGGCGTCAGGGCCCCTACGTGCTCGGCGACCTGCGCTGGCAGGACGGGCCGCTCTACCTGCGCCACGGCGGCTTCCGCGAGCGCTGGTGCACCGACGAGCGGGGCGAGCGGGTGCTCGCCGTGGCCCGGCCCGACGGCACCCTGGTGCCGGACCGGCGCGGTCCCTGCTTCGAGCTGCCCGAGTGGGTCACCCCGCCGGACTTCGTGGCCGCCCAGCTGGCGGCCGACGCGGCGGCCGGCCAGGGCGTCTCGCTGCCCTACGACGTCGAGAGTGCCCTGCACTTCTCCAACGGCGGCGGGGTCTACCTGGCCCGGGAGCAGGACGGCGGGCGGGCGGTGGTGCTCCGCGAGGCCAGGCCGCTGGCCGGGCTGGACGGCGCCGGCACCGACGCCGTCGGCCGGCTGCACCAGGAGGCCGAGGCGCTGCGCGCACTGGCCGGGCTGCCCTGGGTGCCGGAGCTGTACCGGGAGTTCACCGTCTGGGAGCACCACTACCTGGCCGAGGAGTACGTCGAGGGCGAGACCCTGCGGCAGTTCCTGGCCCGGCAGAACCCGCTGATCCGGCCCGAGCCCTCGGCGGCCCAGGTGGCCGAGTACACCGCCCGGGCCCTGGACCTGATCGACCAGCTGGAGCAGGCCGTCACCGCCGTGCACGAGCGCGGCTGGGCCTTCGGCGACCTGCACCCGGCCAACGTGCTGATCCGGCCCGACGGACGGATCTGCCTGGTCGACTTCGAGGTGGCCCACCGACCCGGCACCGACCCGGCACCGACCATGGGCTGCCCCGGCTACGTCGCCCCGCACGTCAACTCCGGTTTCGAGCGCGACCGTTACGGCCTGGACGCGATCCGGCTGGCCCTCTTCCTGCCGATCACCATGGTGCTCGACCTGGCCCCCGGCAAGCTGGACGAGCTGGCCGACGCGATGGCCGAGCTCTACCCCGTGCCGGCCGCGCACACCGAGCGGGTCCGCACCGGCCTGCGCCGGCCGGGCCACCACCCGGCCGGCGGACCGGAGTTGTTCGACGGCCCGGCCGAGGAGCTGCGGGCCGCCGTGGTCCGGTCGATCACCGCCGCCGCCACCCCGGGCCGCGCCGACCGACTCTTCCCCGGCGACCCGGCCGGCCTGCGGGACGGCGGCTACACCCTGGTGCACGGCGCGGCGGGCGTGCTGCACGCCCTGGACGCCACCGGCCACCCGGTGGCCGAGGAGCACACCGCCTGGCTGCTGCGCGCCGTCCGCCACACCACCGACCCCCGGCCCGGGCTGTACGACGGGCTGCACGGCGCGGCCCTCACCCTGCACCGGCTCGGGCACACCGAGCAGGCGCTGGACGCCGTCGCCCGGGCCGGGCGGCCCACCACCCCCGGCCTGCGGGCCGGCCTGGCCGGGGTGGGCCTGGCCCTGCACCAGCTGGCCCTGGCCACCGGGGACGGCGGCCTGGAGGACGAACTCCGCACCGTCACCGAGCGGTTGGCCGCCGCCCTGGACGCGCCCTGGACCGGCGCCGGGCTGCTGACCGGTCCGAGCGGAGCCGCCGCGTACTTCCTGGAGCGCTACCGGCACCAGGACGACCCGGCCCTGCTGGAGCTGGCCGCCCGCGCCCTGCGGGCCGACCTCGCCCACTGCGCCACCAGCGAGGAGGGCGCGGTGAACCTCAAGGACGGCACCCGGCTGCTGCCCTACCTGGGCACCGGCAGCGGCGGCATCGGGCTGGTCCTCGGACGCTACCTGCGGCACCGGCCGGACGAGGAGTTCGCTACCGCGCTGGACGGCATCCTGTACGCGGCCCGGGCCGGATTCACCCTCTACGGCGACCTGTTCGCCGGCCGGGCCGGTCTGCTGGCCCTGCTCACCGAGCACCGCGACCGGCCGGGCACCGAGGAGCTGATCGAGCGTCACGTCCGACGGCTGTCCTGGCACGCCGTCCCGCACGGCGGCGGTCTGGCCTTCACCGGGGAGCAGCTCTACCGGCTCTCCACCGACCTGGCCACCGGTTCGGCCGGCGTCCTGCTCGCCCTGCACGCCGCCGCCGGCGCGCCGCTCGCCCTCCCCGGGCTGAGCCCCGCCGCGCACCTCAGCCCCACGGGCTGACCACCGACTCTCCCGGACGACCGTCCGCGGAGCCGAGCACCACCACCCAGAAGGAGCCACCCCCATGGCCGAGATCCTCGAGCTGCAGAACCTGTCCGCCGTCGCCATCGACGACGACCAGGAGTCGTGGAGCACCATCAGCAACTACTGCGCCGTCCCGCAGGGCGAGCCCGAGACCGTCTGATCCCCCTCGCCCCTCCACCACCAACTCATCAAGGAGACAACCACCATGGCCGAGATCCTCAACCTCCAGAACCTCTCCGTCGCCGACATCGAGGAGAAGCGCGACGAGTGGAGCACCATCTCCAACCACTGCGCGGCCCCGCAGGGCGAGCCCGAGGCGATCTGACCCCGCCCACCCCCCACCACCAACTCACCAAGGAGACAACCACCATGGCCGAGATCCTCAACCTCCAG
>NZ_JBIWFX010000002.1:52617-379440 GCF_044763225.1 Kitasatospora sp. NPDC096147
AACCTCTCCGTCGCCGACATCGAGGAGAAGCGCGACGAGTGGAGCACCATCTCCAACCACTGCGCCGCTCCGCAGGGCGAGCCCGAGGCGATCTGATCCCCGGGGCTCCGGCCCCGACCACGTGAAGCGGCCGGCACTCCCCTGTGCCGGCCGCTTCGGCATTCCCCACCTGTCCCGCCAGAGAGGACCCCGGCCCGCCATGGAGACCCCACCGCCCCCGCCCCCGCCACTGCACCGGAACCGGGACTACCAACGCCTCTGGCTGGCCCACGCGTTCTCGGCCTTCGGCTCGCAGGCCACCCACGTCGCGCTGCCGCTGGTACTGCTGGCGGCCACCCACTCGGTGACCGCCTTCGGCATCGTCACCTTCGTCGAGATCGCCACCCCGCTGGTGGCCGGGCTGCCCGCCGGAGTGCTGGTGGACCGGCTCTCCCGGCGCGCGGTGATGCTGGTCTGCGACCTGGGCCGGGCAGTGGTCTTCGGGCTGTTCGCCCTCGCGGTGCTGACCGACCGGGTCAGCCTCCCGCTGGCCGTCGCGGTGGCGGTGGTGAACAGCGTGCTCAGCGCGCCGTTCGGCCCGGCCGCCTCCGCCTCGATGCGGCACGTGGTCCCCAAGTCCCAGCTCACCACCGCCGTCTCGCTCTCCCAGGCCCGCTCGGCCAGCGTGATGCTGGCCGGCCCGATGGTCGGCGCCGCGCTCTACGCCGTGCATCCCGTGCTGCCCTTCGTGGTGGACGGCCTCTCGTACGTCGCGTCCGCCTGCTGCGTCGCGCTGGTCCGGCTGCCCCGGGAGGCACCGGCGGCCAAGGCCCGCGCGCCCTTCCTGCCGGATCTGACCACCGGTCTGCGCGAGGTGCGGCGCAGCCCGTTCCTGCGCTACACGCTGGTGAACGCGGCCCTGGTGAACTTCGCCTTCGCCGGGATCGTGCTGGTGCTGATCTCCCGGGGTGCCGGGCAGCCCTCCGGCGGCTTCCACAACGGTCTGGTGATCGCCGCCTCCGGCGCCGGGAACCTGCTGGGCGCACTGTTCAGCGGCTGGGCCGGGCGGACCTTCTCGCCGCGCTCGCTGGTGCTCGCCATCTGCTGGTCCACCGCCCTGGTCACCCCGCTGCTGGCGGTCTTCGCCGATCCGGCGGGCACCGCCGTGCTGATCTTCCTGTGCAGCCTGGCCACGCCCTCGGCCAACGCGGTGATCTCGGCCGCCCGGCTGCACACCGTGCCCGACCACCTGCTGGGCCGGGTGCAGACCGCCTGCGGCCTGGTGCCCGCGCTGGTCATCCCGTTCGGCCCGCTGCTGGCCGCCGCCCTGCTGGAGCGGCTCCCCTCCCCCGCCGTGCTGCTGCTCTGCTCCGCCGTCCTGCTGCTGCTCGCCGTCTACTCCTCCGTCACCGGCGGTCTGCGCCAGATCCCCGACCTGCGCGAGCGCCCGGCCCCCGCCCCGGCCGCGTCCCAGGCCACGACCCCGGCCGCGGCCCCCGCCCCGGCCGCGCCACGACAGCAGGCACCGGCCCGGCCGTGACATCCGTCATGCGGTTTCCCGCACGTCCGGCACTGCCCCAAGACCCTTGCCGCGCGCGACTCTTGAGAGGTCGGAGAACAGCGGACACGGGGAGTGGTCATGGCGGTCATCGAGAGCACGACGGTCCGGCGGCAGCAGCGGGACGGCAGCCCGTGGGCGGGGCTGAAGCCGCTCGCGGTGGATGTGGCGGTGCCGCTGGCGGCGTACTACCTGGCGCACGGGGCGTTCGGCCTCGGGCTGGTCGCCTCGCTGACGGTGGCCAGCGCGGTGCCGGTGGTGCGGACGGTCGGCGGGCTGCTGCGGGACCGGCGGGTGAACGCGCTGGCGGCCGTGATGCTGGTGGTGAACCTGGCCGGGATCGGGCTGTCCCTGCTGGCCGGAGACGCCCGGCTGATGCTGCTCAAGGACGCCGCGCTGAGCAGCGTGATCGGTGGCTCGATGATCGTCACCGCCCTGCTCGGACGCCCGCTGATGACGGCCGGGATGAAGCCCTTCGTGGTGAAGGGACGGGCCGCCCGGGAGGCCGCCTGGCAGCGGCTGGCGGCCGGCTCGGCCGCGTTCCGCCGGGACGAGCGGAGCTTCTCGCTGGCCTGGGGCGGCGTGCTGGTCGCGGAGTGCGCGGCCAAGGCGGTCGGTGCGTACGTCCTGCCGGTGGAGACCATGGTCTGGCTGGGCACCGTGATGCTGGTGGCGGCGATCGGCCTGGGCATCGTGCTGGGGAACGTCTTCGCCGGGCGGATCGCCGAGCGGGTGATCGCCGAGGCGGGCGAGGCCGCCTGAGACCTCCGGGGCCGACGGCACCGAGGGACGAGCGGGTCCGGATCGCCCACGGGGGTGGCGGTCCGGACCCGCTCCGTCGTCGTCCTGACGACTCGTCAGACCACGACGGTCACATGGTAGTCGGTCACCCAGGTGTCGAACTCGATCAGGCGCTCCAGCACCGACCGGGCACTCCACGGACCGCCCATCGCGAAGCTGCCGACCGGCCGGGCCAGCAGCCGGCGGACGTCCTCCTCCTCGACGATCCGCAGCACCGGGGCGCCGGGCACCAGCAGGGCCGCCACCCGTTCGCGCAGGGCGAGTTCGTAGCCCGGGTCCTGGGTGGAGGGGTAGGGGTTCTTCTTCCGGTCCAGCACCTCGTCCGGCAGCAGGCCGCGCATGGCCGCCCGCAGCAGGCTCTTCTCCCGGCCGTCGAAGCTCTTGAAGGCCCAGGGGGTGTTGTAGACGTACTCGACCAGCCGGTGGTCGGTGAACGGCACCCGGACCTCCAGGCCGACCGCCATGCTCATCCGGTCCTTGCGGTCGAGCAGGAAGTTCTCCCAGCGGGTGAGGTTGAGGTAGGTCAACTCCCGCATCCTGGCTTCGAGTCCGGTCTCGCCGGCAAGCCGGGGCACCTCCTCCAGGGCCTCCTGGTAGCGCTGCTTGACGTAGTCGGTCAGGGCCAGCCGGTCCCAGAGGCCGACCTCGCGCAGCGCGCCGATGCCGCCGGCCTGCTCGAACGGGTGGTGCCAGGGGAAGGTGTCCCCCTCGACGGCGCCGGGGTCGTGGAACCAGGTGTAGCCGCCGAACAGCTCGTCCGCCGCCTCGCCGGACAGGGCGACCGTCATCCGCTGCTTGAGCGCCCGGCAGAGCAGCAGCAGCGAGTACTCCATGTCGCCGGTGGAGACCGGCAGGTCCTGGGCCCGGAGCGCATCGGCCCGCACCTCCCGGTCCAGCAGGTCGGCGTTGTCCAGCTCGACCACGATGTGCTCGGCCCCGACGTGCTCGGCCACCAGGACCGCGAACGGGGTGTCCGGGTCGGCCCACTGGACGTTCCGGGCGAAGCGCGCCTCGTGTCCGGTGAAGTCCACCGAGAAGGCCCGGATCGGATCGCCGATCCCCTGCCGGGCCAGCGCCCGGGCGGCCAGTGCGGTCAGGGCGCTGGAGTCCAGGCCGCCGGAGAGCAGGGTGCCGACGGTGACGTCGGCGACCAACTGCCGCTCCACCACGTCCTCCAGCAGCCCGCGCACGGTGGCCACCGTGGTGGGCAGGTCGTCGGTGTGCGGGGTGGCCGCCAGCCGCCAGTAGACCGACTCGGCGCGGCCGGTCCGGGAGAACCGCAGCACGGTGGCCGGCCGGACCTCGTACATGCCCCGGAAGACCGCGTGGCCGGGCGTCCTGACGATGGAGAAGATCTCCCGCAGGCCGTCGGCGTCCAGCACCGCCTCGGCCTCGGGGTGGGCCAGGATCGCCTTGGGCTCCGAGCCGAACAGCACGCCGTCCGGCGTCGGGTAGTAGTAGAGCGGCTTGACGCCCATCCGGTCCCGGACCAGCAGCAGTTCCCCGGTGCGGTCGTCCCAGATCGCGAAGGCGTAGATGCCGTTGAGCCGCCCGGCGCACTCCGCGCCCCACTCCAGGTAGGCGCGCAGCACCACCTCGGTGTCGCTGCCGGTGTCGAACTCGTGCCCCCGTGAGGCGAGTTCGGCACGCAGCTCGCGGAAGTTGTAGATCTCGCCGGTGTAGCTCAGCACCACCTGCCCGCCCGGCCGCCCCGGCTCCCCCGGCGCTGCGGCGGCCATCGGCTGCCGACCGCCCGCCAGGTCGATCACCGCCAGCCGGCGGTGGCCGATCTGGGCGTGCCGCCCGCTCCACACCCCGCCCGCGTCCGGCCCCCGGGAGGTCATCGTCCGGGTCATCGCCTCGGCGACGGCGGTCTCCTCGGAGATGTCCCGCCCGAAGCACACCCAACCGGCCAGACCGCACATGGGCAGTCCTCCTCCTCGTCAGAACGGGTCCCGCGTCGGCAATGCTTCCAGGACAGCGTCACCTCGTCGCGCCGCCGGACGCCCCGGTCGGAGCGGATCCGGCCCGGACTAGATCAGGTCCCCGACGGGCGGCCGACCGTCCGGACGGGGTGCGCGCGGCGGCCGGGCCGGGCGGCCCCGGCCCGGCCCGGCCGGTGTCAGGCGGTGGCGCCGCCGTCGATCACGTGGTCGTGGCCGACCACGAAGGAGGCCTCGTCGGAGGCCAGCCAGAGCACCGCGGCGGCGATCTCCGCCGGATCGGCCACTCGGCCCAGCGGCACGGTCGGACCGAGGCGGGCGTCGCGCTGTTCGCGGGTCTCGCCCGGCAGGTAGGTCATCGGGGTGTCGATCGGGCCGGGGCTGATCGCGTTGATCCGCACGCCCTGGCCGATCGCCTCCAGGGCGGCGGTCCTGGTCAGGGCGGAGACGCCGGCCTTGGAGGTGGAGTAGGCCGCCAGGTTGGCCAGCCGCCAGTGCGCGCCGAGGTTGGAGGCGGTGTTGACGATGGCGCCGCCGCCGTGCGCGCCCATGTGGGCGATCTGGTGCTTGAGCGCGAAGAACACCCCGGTCAGGTTGATCGCGATCGACTCGTGCCAGGCCTGCTCGTCGTGCTCGGCGATCGGGGTGCCGCCCCGCAGCACCCCCGCGTTGTTGAAGGCCACGTGCAGGCCGCCGTGGCGGCTGACAGCGGTCTGCACCGCAGCGGCCGCCGAGGCCGAGTCGGCGACGTCGACCCGCACGCCGCTGCCCTTGCCACCGGCCCGTTCGATCAGTTCGACGGTCTCCTCGACCCGGTCCTCGTTGCGGTCGGCCGCCACCACGGTGGCGCCCTCCCGGGCGAAGGCCAGCGCGGTGGTCCGGCCGAGCACACCGCCGGCGCCGGTGACCAGGACGACCTTGTCGGTGAAGCGGGCAGACATGGGAACTCCCTTGGTTGATGGTGAGGTTGAGACGTTCAGCGGTGCCCGGCGGCAGAGGCCGGCACCGGGGTTCAGTCGGCCGCGCGGGCGCGCGGGCGCGGGAGCAGCCGGACCGACAGGACCAGCAGGGCGGCCACCGCGAGGGCGGCGGCGGCCGGCAGGAAGGCGGCGCCGAAGCCACCGACCGTCCCGGCCGGGCCGGGCCCGGTGCGGGCGGCGGCGAGCGGCACCAGCACGGCCAGGCCGAGCGGTGGGCCGAGCTCCATCGCGGTGTTCACCACCCCGCCGACCAGGCCGGCCCGGTGGGCCGGGGCGTCGCCGACCGCCCAGACGGTGGCGCCGGAGAAGGTGATCCCGGCCCCGGCCGGGAAGAGCACCGCACCGAGCAGCAGCGGGCCGAGGTAGGAGCCGCCGCCTCCGGCAGCGCCGAGCACCGCGAGCCCGAGGGCGGCGAGCCCGAGCCCGGCCGAGGTGACCAGGGCGGGGTGCAGCCGCACCAGCGCCCGGGCCGCCAGCGGACCGGCCGGCAGCACCGCCAGGGCCGGCGGCAGGAAGGCCGCCGAGGTGGCCAGGGCCGAGTAGCCGAGCACCCGTTGGAAGTGCAGCGCGAGCAGGAAGAAGAAGGCGGCCATGCAGCCGGCCGTCAGCCCGATCGCCAGCAGGGCGGCCAGCCGCCGTGGCGAGGCCAGCAGGGTAGGCGGCAACAGCGGTGCGGCTCCTCTGAGTTGGGTCAGCGCGAAGACACCGAGCAGCAGCACGCCACCCGCCGTCCACAGGCTGTGGAGCTCGGTCAGCCCGTGGATCAGGGCCGCCAGCCCGGCGGTGACCAGCGCCGCGCCGGTCAGGTCGAGCCGCTCCGGCCGGGGCGCCGGCCCGGGCGGCAGCAGCCGGGGCGCAGCCAGGGCCACCCCGACCGCCAGCACGGCCGGCGCGACGAAGGTCCACCGCCAGGAGACCCAGTGCAGCGCCACCCCCGAGAGCACGTTCCCCGCCCCGGCCCCGACCGAGGCCAGCACGCCCCAGAGCGCGAGCGCCCGGCCGCGCCGACCGGCCTCGGGGAAGACCGAACCGAGCAGCGCCATCGCGGCCGGCGCGGCGGCAGCCGCACCGGCCCCCTGGCCGAAGCGGGCCGTCACCAGCAGCGGCAGGCCCGGCGCGACGGCGGCCAACGCCGAGGCGATCCCGAAGACCAGCAGCCCCGCACCGAGCACCCGGCGGTGCCCGAGCAGATCGGCCAGTCGGCCGCCGAGCAGCAGCAGCCCGCCGAAGGAGAGGCCGTAGGCCGCCACGGCGTAGACCAACTCCGCTTCGGAGAGCCGCAGTTCGACCTGGATCGCCGGGAGCGCGACGGTGATCACGGTGATCGTGGCGATCAGCACCACCTGCACCGTGCCCAGCAGTGCGAACGCGACCCGCTGCCGTGAAGCCGACTGCTCCGCAGCCATGACACCTCCAGAACGATCGGTCCAGAATAAGCCCGGGGATCCGTGCTCCCCAATGGTCAGAACCGTAGCAGTTCCAGAACGGTCGGTCTAGATAAGGCCTCCGCCGCCCGATACTCGACCGAACGGTCCGGAATGACCTACCGTCGGGGCATGGCGAGGACCAAGGAGTTCGATCCGGACGAGGTGCTGGTACAGGCGATGGACCTGTTCTGGGAGCGCGGCTACGAGGCCACCTCGATGGCCGACCTGGTCGGGCACCTGGGCATCGCCCGGGCCAGCATCTACGGCACCTTCGGCAGCAAGCACGAGCTCTACCTCAGCGCCCTGCGGCGCTACCTGGAGAGCCGGGAGACCGGCTTCGTCGCGGCCCTCTCCCAGCCCGGCCCGGCCCTCCCCGCCGTCCGGGCCCTGGTCGAGAGCTGGGCCGAGGAGGCCCTGCACGACCCCACCCGGCGCGGCTGCCTGGTGGTCAACGCGGCCGTCGAACTCTCCTCCCGGGACCCGGCGGTGGCCGCCCAGGTGGACAAGAGCTGGACGGTGCTGGAGACCGCCCTCGGCTCGGCCCTGGTCCGCGCCCACGCCCAGGGCGAGCTGGACGACTCCCGGGACCCGTACGCGCTGGCCCGCTTCCTGCTGGTGCTGCTCCAGGGCATCCGGGTGATCGCCCGGGCCGCCCCGGACCGGGCCCGCATCCGGGCCGCCACCGACCAGGCACTGGCCCTGCTCTGACGCCCCCTCGGGGAGCCTCCGGGCTCCGGGGCCCGTCTGACCGTCCTCCGCCGGATCAGAGCGGGCCACCCCCGGCGGAAACCGTCGGCAGCCCTAGGTCAGCCAGTCGTGGCAGGCCCGGATCACCAGCTGCACCAGCCGCATCGCGTCCAGCCGCCCGACCGCACCCTCGGCCCCGTCCGGGGCGAACTCGGTCACCGCGAGCTGCCGCACCGGCACCCCCGCCGAGCCCACCGCCCGGAGTGCGCCGCCCAGTTGCTCGGCCGTCAGGCCGTCCGGCAGCGGGGTCGCCACGCTCCGGACCACCCCGGGGTCGAACACCGAGACGTCCAGCGAGACCGCGCAGGCCGCCGCCCCGGAGCCGGCCACCAGGGACTTCAGCTCGGCCACGTCCCGGGCCACGTCCCGGTTGTCACCGGGGGGCTCGGGCGGGCCCTGCACCAGTCCGCGCTGGCCGTACTGGACGATCCGCAGCCCCTCGGCCCGCTCCAGGTGCCGGATGAAGTCGGTCCGGGTCGGGCCGGACGGGCAGCGCGGCTGCTGGGCGTCCTCGTCCGCGTCCAGGTGCACCAGCACGCCGGTGAAGCCCTCGTGCACCCAGTAGCCGAGCGAGTCGTCCCCGCCCAGCACCACCAGCAGCCGGCAGGTACCGCGCAGGCGCTCCAGCACCTCCGGTACCAGGTCGAGGTCCTGCCCGGCGTTGAGCGGGTCCATCCGCAGGTCGCCCGCGTCGGCGAAGGTCAGCCCCGCACAGAGCAGCTCCTGCTCCGCCCGGTCGTACCAGCCCTTGGCCGGCCCGGCCAGCGGCCCCTGGCCGAGCGTGCGGGAGACGCTGCGCACCATCCCCGGCCCCAGGTCGGCCCGGCCGGCCGCGCTGCTCCCGCTGTACGGAAGGCCGACCACCACCACGTCCCAGCGGCCGTTCGCCCGCCACGCCTCGGCTCCGAGGAATCCCTCGGCGGCACTCACCCTGCGCACCGACCACCACCTCTTCCGGTCAACGTGCCCGTGGCGCCTCGTCGTTGAGGGTGGCGCGCGTGACCGAGTATGTGGACGGAGCACGGAGCTCGCCATGGTCCCAACGGGACAGTGTCAGGTGTCCGGCCGGACTGCCCGGCTCAGCCGGGCACCGGCGCGGTGAGCCGGACCTCGCGGCGGGCCGCACCGGGCTCCAGGAAGCCGAGCAGTGCCTCGCCCTCCGCCACCACCTCGTCCTGCTCCGCGGCGGTCAGCCGGCGGAACGGACGGACCGTCAGGACCGTCTCCTCCCGTCCGGCCGCAACCCGCCAGGTGGCCGCCACCAGACCGTCCACCAGGACCGCGCCGGGGATGTCGTTCACCCCCGAGTAGCCCTGGTCGGCGAAGTCCACCGTCAGCACCCGGCTGCGGTCGGCGTGGCCGCGCAGCAGGTTCTCGAACTCGTAGAGGTAGCGCACCGGCGCGGGGGTGTCCCCGTCGGGCCGGGGCGCCTGCGGCAGGTCGTACAGCTCCCGCCCCTGTTCGTCCCTCAGCACCACCAGCTCCGGCCGCAGCCGCCGCACCACCTCGGCCAGCCTGGTCAGCCCCGACCACGCCTGCACGTCCTTCACGGTGGCCGGGCCGAAGGCGGCCAGGTAGCGCCGCACCAGCTCCTCGACCGGGGCCGCGCGCAGGCCCTGCCCGGTCCACTGCTCCAGCGGCAGGTGGGCGACCGGACCGCTGCGCCCCCACAGTCCGCGCGGGGGCACCTGGGCCAGCGGAACCGCCGCCCGCACCCACTGGGCCATCGCCGGGCCGTCGTGCCCGGGCCACCGCTCGGCCAGCCGGCGGCCCAACTCGGCGAAGGTGAGCGGCCCGTCGGCGAACGCGGCCAGGCCGGCCGCCGACACCTCGGCCAGGTCGAGGCCGTCCAGCTTGCGGCGGAAGGCGGTCAGCGTGCCGCGCTCGATCACCGGATCGACCAGTGGCCGCAGCAGGGCCGCGTCCCCGGTGGTCAGCAGGTGGATGGTGCCGCGCATCGCGGCGATCCGCACCGCCGAGCCGTCGGCCAGCAGCGCCGAGGCCTCCTCCGCCGGATCGGCGGCCAGCCGGCTCCACAGCCCGACGTACCAGGTGTGCGCGGTCTGCGCCTGCAGCCCGACCACCCGCTCCAGCACCTGCGGCACCGTCAACTCGGCCCGCTCCAGCAGCAACTGCCGTGCCAGGGTGGCCCGGTTCAGCGCCCTGGCGTCCAGCACCTCGGTGGTCATGCCCCTCCTCCGCTAGGTCTTCGGGGCCGACCGTACCGTCAGGCGGCGCTGCGCTGCCGGTGGGCGAGCGGCACCAGGGCGGCGTACTCCAGCGGAGCCGAGGGATCGACCGAGACGTCCGCCGGGGCCGGCTCGGCGCCGGAGCGGACCAGCAGGTCACCGATGGCGGCGATCATCGCGCCGTTGTCGGTGCACAGGCTCATCGGCGGCACCCGCAGGGTGATCCCGGCGGAGGTGCAGCGGCGCTCGGCCAGCTCCCGCACCCGGGAGTTGGCGGCCACCCCGCCGACCACCACCAGGGTCTTGATGCCGTGGTCGGTGCAGGCCCGGATCGCCTTGCGGGTGAGCACGTCGGCGATGGCCTCCTGGAGCGCGGCGGCGGCGTCCGGCACGTGCGGCTCCTCCTGAGCCTCCACCCAGCGGGCGGCGGCGGTCTTCAGGCCGGAGAACGAGAAGGCGTACGGGTGGTCCTGAGCCCCCATCAGCGGACGCGGGAAGCGCACCGCCTTGCGGTCCCCCTCGCGGGCCGCCCGGTCGATCGCCGGGCCGCCCGGGTAGGGCAGGCCGAGGATCCGGGCCACCTTGTCGAAGCACTCGCCGGCCGCGTCGTCCAGGGTGTCCCCGAGGTGCACGATCGGGTCCTTGGCCAGGTCGCGGACCAGCAGCAGCGAGGTGTGGCCGCCGGAGACGATCAGCACGATGCTCGGGTCGGGCAGCGGCCCGCCGTCCAGCGTAGCGGCGGCCACGTGCCCGGCCAGGTGGTGCACCCCGTAGAGCGGCACGCCGAGCGAGAAGGCGTACGACTTGGCGGCGGCCACCCCGACCTGGAGCGCACCCGACAGCCCGGGCCCGGTGGTGACCGCGACCGCGCCGATGTCACCGAGCGTCAGACCGGCCCGGTCCAGCGCCTCGCGGACCACCGGGGCCACCGCGTGCACGTGCGCCCGGGCGGCGATCTCCGGCACCACGCCGCCGAAGCGGGCGTGCTCGTCCATGCTGGACGCCACCGCCTGTCCGAGCAGCACCCCGTCCCGGACCAGACCGGCGCCGGTCTCGTCGCAGGACGACTCGATGCCCAGCACCACGGGTGAATCCGGCATGGCCTCTTACCTCGGTCCCTCTCGTCGCGCAGCCGCTCGTCGCGTCGTCGCGGTCGTTCAAGTACTTGCATTGATTGTGCAACAAGCCGGATGGGTCTGCGGACCTAGGCCGGCTCGGACCTTGGTCGGAACCGGCCCGGCGGTCCTTGCCCCTTGCCGTGCACGGATGTTGGGGTCGGAGACGACAACCTCCCGCTCCGAAAGGCGGTGCGCCCCGTGGGCACCTACTCGCTCCCCGACCTTCCGTACGACTACTCCGCCCTGGAGAAGGCGATGTCCGCCGAGATCCTGGAGCTGCACCACTCCAAGCACCACGCCGCCTACGTGGCCGGCGCCAACACCACCCTCGAACAGCTCGCCGAAGCCCGCGAGAAGGAGAACTTCGGCGGCCTCGTCGGCCTCCAGAAGACCCTCGGCTTCCACCTCTCCGGCCACGTCCTGCACTCCCTCTTCTGGGAGAACCTCTCCCCCGAGGGCGGCGGCGAGGCCGAAGGCGACCTCGCCGACGCCATCGGCGAGCACTTCGGCTCCTTCCAGGCCTTCAAGAAGCAGCTCACCGCCGCCACCGTCGGCGTCCAGGGCTCCGGCTGGGGCATCCTCTCCTGGGAACCCCTCGGCCAGCGCCTCATCATCGAGCAGGTCTACGACCACCACGGCAACGTCGGCCAGGGCACCACCCCCCTCCTCGCCTTCGACGCCTGGGAGCACGCCTACTACCTCCAGTACCGCAACGTCCGCCCCGACTACGTCACCCGCCTCTGGGACGTCGTCAACTGGCAGGACGTCACCACCCGCTTCACCAACGCCAAGAACGCCTGACCGCCCGCCGGGCCCCGCCGCCCGAGGGGCGCGGGGCCCGGTCGGCTATACACCGTGTGTACAGTGCGAGGCATGTCACTCGGTCAGATCCTCCTCGGGCTCCTGGAGTCCCAGCCCCGCCACGGGTACGACCTCAAGCGGGCCTACGACGAGCAGTTCGGCCGGACCCGCTCGCTGCACTACGGGCAGGTGTACTCGACGCTCTCCCGGCTGCTGAAGAGCGGGCTGGTCGAGGTCGAGGGCGTGGAGCCGGGGGACGGGCCGGAGCGCAAGCGGTACGCCATCACCGAGGCCGGGGTGACCGACGTCGGGGAGTGGCTGGGGCGGGCCGAGAGCCCGGAGCCGTACCTGCAGAACACGCTGTACGCCAAGGTGGTGCTGGCCCTGCTGACGGGGCGTCCGGCGGCCGAGGTGCTGGACACCCAGCGCACCGAGCACCTGCGGCAGATGCGGGCGCTCACCCGGCGCAAGGAGAGCGGTGACCTGGCGGACCAGCTGATCTGCGACCACGCGCTGTTCCACCTGGACGCCGACCTGCGCTGGCTGGAGCTGACCGCCGCCCGGCTGGACGAGCTGAGCGGGCAGGTCCTCCGGTGACCGCCCCGGCCGCCGTCGAGCCGGCGAGCACCGTGGCCCCCGCCCTGCTCAGCGCCACCGCGCTGGCCAAGCACTACGGCCCGACCACCGCGCTGCACGACGCCTCGGTGCGGCTCACCCCCGGCGAGCTGGTCGCGGTGATGGGCCCGTCCGGCTCCGGCAAGTCCACCCTGCTGCACTGCCTGGCCGGGATCGTCCGGCCGGACGCGGGCGCGGTGGAGTACGACGGCCGGCGGCTCGACCTGCTCTCCGACGGCGAGCGCAGCGCGCTGCGCCGCACCGACTTCGGCTTCCTGTTCCAGTTCGGCCAGCTGGTGCCGGAGCTGAGCTGCCTGGAGAACGTCGCCCTGCCGCTGCGGCTGAACGGCCTGCGCCGCCGCGCCGCCGAGGCCCGGGCCCGGGAGTGGCTGGAGCGGCTCGGCGCCGAGGGGAACGCCGGGCAGCGCCCGGGCGAGCTCTCCGGCGGCCAGGCCCACCGGGTCGCCACCGCACGGGCGTTGGTGACCGGCCCCCGGGTGCTGTTCGCCGACGAGCCGACCGGTGCGCTCGACTCGCTGAGCGGCGAGCGCGTCCTCCAACTGATCCGCAGCACCGCCAAGGAGACCGGCGCCGCCGTCCTGCTGGTCACCCACGACTCCCGGGTGGCCGCCTACGCCGACCGCGAGATCGTGGTCCGCGACGGCCGCACCCGCTGAGCCCGACGCGGCGACCGTCCCACCGGGGCCGCCGTGGCATCCGTCCCGCCGGTCCCGCCGTGGCGACCGTCCCGCCGGGCCCGACACGGCGACCGGACGTCAGCGGGGCGTCAAGAGCTCCTGCCGGTCCGTCAGGGATGCGTCAGGGAGCGGGCCGTGGCCGGTCCGGCGGGCCGAGGATCGGGGCATTCGAGACCGCCCCACCGGAGGACCAGCATGTCCGTCACCGTCGCCGTCCCGGCCGAGACCGGCACCGGGACCGAGGAGCCCCCTGATACCCGGCGGCACCAGCTGTCGGCGCTGGGCGGGCTGTCCGCCCTGTCCCTGGACGCGATGGCCTCGGTGGCCTACGGCCCCGAGGCGATCGTGCTGGTGCTGGCGGCGGCCGGATCGTACGGGCTGGGGTTCACCCTGCCGGTGACCCTCGCGATCGCGGTGCTGCTGGCGGTCCTGGTGGCCTCGTACCGGCAGGTGATCGCGGCCTTCCCGGACGGCGGCGGCTCGTACGCGGTGGCCAAGGCCCACCTCGGGCGGCGCACCGCGCTGGCGGCGGCCGGCTCGCTGGTGATCGACTACGTGCTGAACGTGGCGGTGTCGGTGACGGCGGGCGTGGCGGCACTGACCTCCGCCTTCCCCTCCCTCCACGGGGACCGGGTCTGGCTCTGCCTGGGCGTGCTGGCGCTGGTGACGGCGGTGAACCTGCGCGGGATCGCCGAATCGGCGCGGTGGTTCATGGTGCCCACCGCCGTGTTCGTCCTCGCGATCCTGACGATCGTCGTCGTCGGCCTGTTCCGCGACGCGCCCGTCTCCACCGAGGCCGCCGCCGGCCACGCCTCCGCCCTCGGCGACAACGCCACCACCGTCGGCGCCCTGCTCCTGCTCAAGGCCTTCGCCGCCGGCTGCTCCGCGCTCACCGGCGTCGAGGCGGTGGCCAACGCGGTGCCCTCCTTCCGGGCGCCGGCCGCCCGCCGGGCGCAGCGCACCGAGGTGGCGCTGGGTGCGCTGCTCGGCGTGATGCTGATCGGGCTGGCGGTGCTGATCGGGAAGTTCCAGCTCCAGCCGGTCGAGGGCGTCACGGTGCTGGCCCAGCTCGCGGACGCCTCGCTCGGCCACGGATCCGGCTTCTACCTGGTGCAGTTCGCCACCGTCGTCCTGCTCGGCCTGGCCGCCAACACCTCCTTCGGCGGCCTGCCGGTGCTGCTGCACCTGCTGGCCCGGGACAACCACCTGCCGCACGTCTTCGCACTGCGCGCCGACCACCGGGTGCACCGGCACGGGGTGCTCTTCCTGGCCGGCGTCTCCGCCCTGCTGCTGGTCGGCTCGGGCGGGGACGTGAACACGCTCGTCCCGCTGTTCGCCATCGGGGTGTTCGTCGGCTTCACCGTCTGCCAGGTCGGCATGGTGCGGCACTGGCTGATCGCCCGGCAGCCGGCCCGGGCGGTGCTGAACGGCTTCGGCGCGCTGCTCACCGGCGTGGCCGCCCTGGTGGTGACCGGCACCAAGTTCACCGAGGGGGCCTGGGGCATCTGCCTGGCGCTGCCCCTGCTGGTGCTGCTCTTCGAGGCCGTCCACCGGAGCTACGCCCGGATCGGCGAGCGGCTCGAACTCGGCCGGGTGCCGGGCCCGTTGACCCCGCCGGAGCCCTCCCTGGTGCTGGTGCCGGTGAGCACCATCTCCCGGCTGACCAGGGAGGCGCTGCTCACCGCCGGCTCGCTCGGCGCGGAGGTGCGCGCCTTCACCGTGGTGCCGACCGACCCCGACCCGGAGGACCGGGCGGCGGCCGAGGCGCTGCGCCGGGACTGGGAGCTGTGGCGGCCGGGCGTGGAGCTGGTGGAGATCGCCGATCCGCACCGCCGGCTGGGCCGGCCGATCGCCGACTACGTGAACGGGCTCGGCGCGGACCGCCGGGTGACGGTGCTGATCCCCGAGGTGGAGCCCGCGCACCTCTGGCAGCGCGCGTTGCAGAACCAGCGCGGCGCGGTCATCGACCGCGCGCTGCGGCGCCGTACCGATGCCACGGTGTGCCGGCTCCGGCTCCGGATGCGCTCGGCGAATTGACCGCCATGCACCGTATCGCCCGATTCCGTACAGAGACCTTGACGGACCCTTAACACCCGGCCTGACGGCTCGTCACCTCCCCCCGCAACCCCTCCGATCTGCACCGATGGTGCTACGGAGGGGGTCTTCCGGGTGGTTTCGGAGAATCGGCACCCCGTCCTACTCTCGCCCCTGTGTTCAATCTGCCCCAGGCGCTGAAGCGCCTCGTGATCGGCAAGGCCATGCGCAGCGAGGAGCTGGGTGAGACGCTGCTGCCGAAGCGGCTGGCGTTGCCGATCTTCGCCTCGGACCCGCTCTCCTCGGTGGCGTACGCGACGCAGGAGATCCTGCTGGTGCTGACCGTCGGCGGCACGGCGTTCCTCTACCTGACCCCGTGGATCGCGGCGGCGGTGGTGGCGCTGATGGTGGTCGTGGTGCTGTCGTACCGTCAGGTGGTGCACGCCTACCCGAGCGGCGGCGGCTCCTACGAGGTGGCCTCGCGCAACCTCGGGCCGAACGCCGGGCTGGTGGTGGCCGCGTCCCTGCTGGTCGACTACGTGATGACCGTCGCCGTCTCGGTCGCCTCGGGCGTGGACAACATCATCTCGGCCTTCCCCGGCCTGGACGACCACCGGGTCCTCCTCGCGGTCGGCTTCGTCGCCCTGCTGACCGCGATGAACCTGCGCGGCGTGCGCGAGTCCGGCAAGGCCTTCGCCGCACCGACCTACCTGTTCATCGGCGCCATGCTGCTGATGATCGTCACCGGCCTGGTCCGGCTGGCCTTCGGGGACGCACCGGTCGCGGCCAGCGCCGGGTACGGGGTCACCCCCGAGCACGGCAAGGACGCGCTGGCCGGGATCGCCCTGCTGCTGCTCGGGCTGCGCGCCTTCGCCTCCGGCTGCACGGCGCTGACCGGGGTGGAGGCGATCTCCAACGGCGTGCCCGCCTTCCGGGCCCCGAAGTCGAGGAACGCCGCGACCACCATGGCCGCGATGGGCATCATCGCCGTGGTGATGTTCACCGGGGTGACGGCGCTGGCCCTGATCGCCAAGGTCCACATCGCCGAGGACGCCTGCCAGTTGACCGGCTTCGCCGACTGCGCGACGGCACCCCAGCAGACCGTGATCGCCCAGCTCGCGGCAGCCACCTTCGGCGGCGGCGCGCTGTTCTACCTCGTCCAGGCGGTCACCGCGCTGGTGCTGATCCTGGCGGCCAACACCGCGTTCAACGGCTTCCCGCTGCTGGCCTCGATCCTGGCCGAGCACCGCTACCTGCCCCGGCAACTGCACACCCGGGGCGACCGCCTCGCCTTCTCCAACGGCATCATCGCCCTCGCCCTGGTGGCCGGCGGCCTGCTCTGGCTCTACGACGCCGACGTCACCAGCCTGATCCACCTCTACATCCTCGGCGTCTTCACCTCCTTCACCCTCAGCCAGCTCGGCATGGTGCGGCACTGGAACCGCACCCTGGCCGAGGAGACCGACCCCACCGCCCGGACCCGCGCCCGGCGGGCCCGGGTGATCAACGCGCTCGGCGCACTGACCACCGCGCTGGTGCTGGTGATCGTGCTGGCCACCAAGTTCACCCAGGGCGCCTGGCTGGCCGTGCTGGCCGCCGTCGCCCTCTGGCTGCTGATGCGCGGCATCCGCCGCCACTACGACCGGGTCTCGGCCGAGCTCGCGGTGACGGACCCTCAGGAGACCGCCGTCCGCCCGGCCCGGGTGCACGGCATCGTGCTGGTCTCCCGGCTGCACAAGCCCACCCTGCGGGCGCTGAACTACGCCGAGGCCTTCCGGCTGGACACCCTGGAGGCGCTCACCGTCGCGGTGGAGCCCGAGGCGGTGGACGAGCTGCGCGCGCAGTGGGACGCGGCCGGGCTGGACGTCCCGCTGAAGCAACTCGCCTCGCCCTACCGGGAGATCACCAAGCCGGTGACCGCGTACGTCCGCTCGGTGCGCCAGGCAAGCCCCGGGGACGCCGTGGCGGTGTTCATCCCGGAGTACGTGGTCGGGCACTGGTGGGAGACGCTGCTGCACAACCAGTCCGCGCTCTGGCTGAAGAGCCGACTGCTCTTCACCCCCGGCGTGATGGTGATCAGCGTCCCCTGGCAGCTCAACTCCTCGGCCCGGGCGGACCGTCCGGCCCCGCGCGCCCCGGGCGCCGTCCGCCGCGGCGAGCCCGGCCCGCCCGGACGGCCCACGGACGGCCCCCGGACCGCCGAGGCGCGCTAGAACGCTGGACGGCGGAGAGCCGCGGACCCCTGGTGGGGGTCCGCGGCTCTCCTGCGCAGCAGTGCGTCAGCCTGCCGGCCGTGCGTCAGATCGACTGCCAGGACGGCTTCGCGGCGTAGGTGGCGCGGAAGTAGTCGGCCAGCTTGAGCCCGGCGGCGGCGGCCTCGTCGACCACCACGGTGGCGTGCGGGTGGAGCTGCAGGGCCGAGGCCGGCACCAGCGCGGAGAGCGGGCCCTCGACGGTGGCGGCCACCGCGTCGGCCTTGTTGGCACCGGTGGCCAGCAGGACCACGTGGCGGGCCTCCAGGATGGTGCCGATGCCCTGGGTGATGACGTGGTGCGGCACCTGCTCGATGTCGTCCTCGAAGAACCGCGCGTTGTCGATCCGGGTCTGGTCGGTCAGGGTCTTGATCCGGGTGCGCGAGGCGAGCGAGGAGCAGGGCTCGTTGAAGCCGATGTGCCCGTCGGTGCCGATCCCCAGGATCTGGAAGTCCACGCCGCCGGCCTCGGCCAGCGCGTGGTCGTAGGCGATGGCCTCGGCCGCGACGTCGGCGGCCGTGCCGTCCGGGCCGATGAAGGAGCCCTCGCTCAGGCCGAGCGGCTCCACCACCTGGCGGATCACCGTGGAGCGGTAGGACTCCGGGTGGCCGGCCGGCAGGCCGACGTACTCGTCCAGCTGGCAGATCCGCACCCGGGTGACGTCCAGACCGCCGGCCACCTTGGCGGTGAGCGCGGTGTAGATCGGCAGCGGAGTGGACCCGGTGGCCACCCCGACCAGCGCGTCGGGCTTGCGGGTCACCAGCTCGGCGATGGCCGAGGCGATGAGCTCGCCGCCCGCAGCGGCATCGGGGACGATCACGATTTCCATGGCTCCACCGTTCTGAGGTCGTACGCGCAGTGTGGTCTAGACCAGACCCCGGTGATTCTACCGAGCCGGGGCCTGGATTGGCACGTGCGACGCCGATCGGAACGCCGGGAGCCCCGGGCCGCCGCTGCGGCCCGGGGCTCCCGGCGTGGTGGTGACGCGGGGTCAGGCGCCGGCGTCGACGCGGTCCTCGGCCCTGGCCGAGTCGTGGCCGATGAAGTAGGTGGGGCGCTTCTGGACGGCGGTGTAGATCCGGCCGATGTACTCGCCGAGCAGGCCGACCGAGATCAGCTGGATGCCGCCGATGAAGAGCATCACGACGAACAGCGAGGTCCAGCCCGGCACCGTGTGCCCGACGAGGTAGATACCGAGGGTGACGGCCACCATGCCGAAGCAGGCGAAGAAGCTCAGCACACCGAGCCAGGTGGCGATCCGCAGCGGGGCCGCGGAGAAGGTGGTGATGCTGTCGAGCGCCAGGCCGATCATCTTGCCCAGCGAGTACTTGGTCTCGCCCGCCACCCGCTCCTCACGGACGTAGGTGACCGTGCCGCTGGGGAAGCCCAGCCACGGCACCAGCAGCCGGTAGACCTGCTGCTGGTCCGGCAGCGACTTCAGCGCATCCACCGCCTCCCGGCTCAGCAACCGGAAGTCACCCGCCTGCGAGGGCACGCTCTTGCCGACCAGCCGGCGCATCAGCCAGTAGTACAGACCGGCCGTGCGACGCTTGAAGCCGCTGTCGGTGCTGCGGTCGTCGCGCACCCCGTAGACGATGTCCAGGCGCTCCTTGCGGGCCAGCTCCAGCATCTCCGGGATCTTCTCCGGCGGGTCCTGCAGGTCCGCGTCGATGCTCGCCACGTACGCACCCACCGAGCTGTGCAGACCCGCCGTCAGCGCCGCCTGGTGCCCCGAGTTCCGGCGCAGCCGCACCACCCGCAGCTCCGGCCAGACCAGCCGGGCCTCCTCCAGCACCTCGGCCGTCCGGTCGGCGGAGCCGTCGTCGACCGCCACCACCTCGTACGTCACACCGGCGCCGTCCAGCGCGGGACGCAACCTCGCCACGAGGGCGGGCAGCGCCGCCTCCTCGTTGTACATGGGAACGACAACCGACAAGGTCGTGGCCGGTGCAGCCGACATCGGGGTCTCCCGCCCGTGGTGTGGATACGGGGTATGGCGACCTGACTTTAGTGCATATCCGTACGCGCATCCGGTCACAGACTGATCAACTTCCCCGGAGTCCGCGTGCCCCCTCGACACCCCCACCGACCCGGACCCGGCCCCGCCGGGGAACGACGAAGCCCCGGACCGCAGGCCCGGGGCTTTCGTGGTGGAGCGGATGACGAGAATCGAACTCGCGCTAGAAGCTTGGGAAGCTCCTGTTCTACCATTAAACTACATCCGCACTGACGGACCGTCAGAAGACGGCCGATCGATCAACACTCTACCGCATCTGCGGAGTTGCCTGCGCCGTGCCCGGACGGGGCGGCGCGTTGCCGTGTGGATTGTCCGGTAGATCCCCTAATGTGGCGCGGGTTCGGAGTGGGCCTGGGAAGGGGATCGCGATGGAGCAGCGTACCGTCGTCCGGTGTGCCGAGGGGCACCTGTTCAGCACGGTGGGATTCCCGATGCGAACGCTGGGGGCCGGGCGGCTCGGGCAGAGCCGGCTGATCCGCTGCCCGCAGTGCGGGCGGCTGCGCAGCTCGGTCCTGGCGGACCCGAGCGAGCTGACCGGGGCCCAGGTGGAGCGGGCCCTGCGCCGGGAGGCGGTGGAGTTCCTCGCCTGAGACGTGCAGGTGGCGCGGCCGTCCGCTCCCCGGTCCCGCGACGCGGGCGGGGGGCGGGTTCCCGTAGTCTCGTGTCGTGCTTCTCTCCGACTCTGACATCCGCGCCGAGATCGACAAGGGCCGGGTCACCATCGACCCGTTCGAGCCCTCGATGATCCAGCCCTCCAGCATCGACGTCCGGCTGGACCGCTTCTTCCGGGTGTTCGAGAACCACCGGTACCCGCACATCGACCCGGCGGAGGAGCAGCCCGACCTGACCCGGCTGGTCGAGCCGGAGGGCGACGAGGCGTTCATCCTGCACCCCGGCGAGTTCGTGCTGGCCTCCACCTACGAGGTCATCACCCTGCCGGACGACGTGGCCTCCCGCCTGGAGGGCAAGTCCAGCCTCGGCCGGCTCGGCCTGCTGACGCACTCCACGGCCGGTTTCATCGACCCGGGCTTCAGCGGTCACGTCACCCTGGAGCTGTCCAACGTGGCGACCCTGCCGATCAAGCTCTACCCCGGGATGAAGATCGGTCAGCTCTGCCTGTTCCGGCTCTCCTCGCCCGCCGAGCACCCGTACGGCTCCGCCCTGCACGGCTCGCGCTACCTGGGCCAGCGCGGCCCGACGGCCTCGCGCTCGTACCTGAACTTCCACCGCACCCAGGTGTGACGACGCGTCGGAGGGGCGGCCACCGGTCCGGTGGCCGCCCCTCCGGTGCGTTCAGGCCCGCTTCGGCCGGGTGACCGCGACCAGCTCGCTGCCGTCCACCGAAAGGGTCAACTCGGTCCGCAGCTCCGCCAGCTCACCCAGGTGGTGGAGGTGGGTGCCGCCGCAGGCGATGGTCGCGGCGCCCTCCGGGAGCTCGGCGTGCCACTGGCGGCGGGCGGTCAGCTCCGGGCCGGGCACCTCGATCCGGACGGCGGCGTCGGCGGCCACCCAGGAGGCCAGCCGAGCGTTGACCGCCTCGGTGATCGCGGGCAGCGCCTCGGCCAGCGCGGGCAGCTCCTCGGCCGCCTCCGCCGTGAAGCCCTTCTTCCGCAGCGACTTGCCCAGCCGGTAGGTGTCGGTGGAGGCCTCGGTGTCCATCACCGAGGAGGCCATCGCCAGGCTGTCGAAGTCCGGGTGGCCGAGCGCGTCGGAGCGGCCCGGGTCCTTGCGCCAGCGCGGGGCCAGTGCCTCGTTCAGAGCCAGCGCCAGCAGGTGGCAGCCGCTGTGCGCGGAGGAGAGCAGCGCCCGGCGCTCCGGGTCCACCGCCAGCTCCACCGGACGGCCCGTCAGGTCGCCCGGGTCACCCGCCAGCACGTGCAGCACCAGCCAGGACCACTCCTCGTCCCCGCGCCGGACCGGGATGTCGGCGCCCACCAGCAGCTCGCCCGCCGGACCGTGACCACCGGTCAGGCAGTCCACCACCGGATGGACGGTGCCGTCCGCGGTGAGGGTGCCGAGGTCGGCGGGCTGGTCCGGCCAGGTGTGGTCGAGCGGGTGGAACGGGGTCTCCTCGGTGACCACCGCGTAGCGGCCGTCGGCCAGCGGGTGGACGGCCAGCACGGTGGAGGCGCCGCTCACCTCCCCGGCCGGGAAGCTGACGCGGGTGGTGGGGAGGGTGGTCATGCGGTGGCTCCGTACGTGCAGCGGGATGGATCGGGTGGAAGCGGTGGGCCGGCGGATCAGCCCAGGGTCGGCAGCTTGATCAGCACCAGCAGGGCGAGCAGTTGGAGGGCGGCGGCGCCGGCCGCCTTGCCCCAGGGCAGGTCGTGCACCCGGCGCACCATGGTGGTGAGCAGCCCGGCACAGAGCAGCCAGGTGGCCAGGCCGAGCACCTGCACCACCACGTTGTCGGCCGGCAGGAAGAGCGCCAGCAGCAGGCGCGGCACGTCGCTGGTCCAGGCGATCAGCACGGCCAGCCCGACGGTGGACTGCCACGGGCCGTCGCCGCCGAACTGGCGGGCCAGACCGTAGGTGACCGCGCCGAGCATCCCGCCGGCCAGCGAGAAGGCGACCGCCGAACCGGCGATGGCGGACAGCGCGATCGAGAAGGTCGAGCCGAAGACGTCGTCCCGGGTCGCGCCCATGCCGAGCACCGCGAAGGCGCCGTAGAGCAGCGAGACGGTCAGCGCGGGCAGCCAGACCTGGTGGTCGCGGACCCGGTCGAAGGTCGCCACCGGGGACCGGTAGAGGCCGAGCAGCAGGTCCTTCCAGCCCGGCCGCGGCCCGGCCGCCCTCGGGGTGGACTGGCCGCCGGCCCGGTAGACCGCGACGTTGTCGCCCTGCGGGGCGGAGGCGTAGCGCTGCTCCTCGTCGACCGAGAAGACCCGGGTGTGCCCGGGCTGGTCGACGCCGTAGGCGCCGTCCGGGTGACCCTGCTCGGGGTAGCCCTGCTCCGGGTACCCGGGCTCCGGGTACCCGGGCGGCGGGTAGCCGGGGTACCCCTGCTGCGGGTAGCCCTGCCCCGGGTAGCCCGGGTGCGGGGCCGTGAAGTACTCGGGCTCCCCCGTCGGCGCGTACCCCTGCGGACCGGGGGCTCCCTGAGCGCCCGGCCCACCGGGCCCGGCCGCCCACCCCTGCCGGGGGTCGGCGGGGCCCTCACCGTTGTCGTATGCGTTGCCAGCCACGGCACGAAGGTACCCGCTGGGGCCGACCGGACGCCGGTCGATCATGGCTTCGGCGCGGGATTGCAGCAGTGCTGTGACCCCGCGCCGGACCGACGGCCCGTCAGCGGCCGGTCAGCGGGCGGCGACCCGGGGGCCGTGCACCGCGACGGCCGAGGTCTCGCCGGCCACGCAGCCGCCCGGGCCGGCGGTGGTGCGCACCGCGCCGACCGGCAGCAGCACGCCGCAGGCGATCCGGATGCCGGCCGGCAGCTCGTTGTCCGACTCGACGGTGGCGCCGTCGCCGATCACCGCGCCGTCCAGCGTGGTGCGCTCCCCCACGGTGGCGTACGCGCCGACGATGGAGTCCTTGACGAAGGCGTCGGCGGCGATCACCGCACCGGGCAGGATCACGCTGCCCTCGACGATCGCCCCGCCCTCGATCACGGCGCCCTCGGAGACCACGGTGCCGTTGCCCAGCACCGCGCCCGGAGCCACCTCGGCGCCCGGCAGCAGCAGCGCCTCACCGGTCACGCCGGGGACCGCCGGGGAGTCGACCTTGCCGAGCACCAGGTCGGCCGAGCCGCGCACGAAGGCGCCCGGGGTGCCCAGGTCCAGCCAGTACGAGGTGTCCACCACGCCGCGCACCAGCGCGCCGGTGACCAGCAGCTCCGGGAAGGTCTCGCGCTCGACCGAGACCTCGCGGCCGGTCGGGATGCGGTCGATCACCGAGCGGGTGAACACGTAGCACCCGGCGTTGATCTGGTCGGTGACGATCTGCTCCGGGGTCTCCGGCTTCTCCAGGAACTCCAGCACCCGGCCGTGCTCGTCGGTCGGCACCAGGCCGAACGCGCGCGGGTCCTCGACCCGGGTCAGGTGCAGGGTGACGTCGGCGCCGGCCGCCACGTGGCCGTCCCGCAGCGCGGCGATGTCCAGGCCGGAGAGGATGTCGCCGTTGAAGATCAGGACCGGCTCGTCCGGGCCGCAGGTCAGGCCCTCGGCGGCGTTGCGGATCGCGCCGCCGGTGCCCAGCGGCACCTCCTCGGTCAGGTAGACCAGCTCCAGGCCGTACGGGCTGCCGTCCTGGAAGTGCTCCTCGAAGACCTCGGCCAGGTAGGAGGTGGCCAGCACCACCCGGGTCACCCCGGCGGCGGCGGCCCGCGCCAGCTGGTGGGCGATGAACGGGACACCCGCGACGGGCAGCATCGGCTTGGGGGTGTGGGTGGTCAGCGGGCGCAGTCGTGTGCCCTTGCCGCCGACCAGCATGATCGCCTCGGTCATGGTCGCGCTTACCCCTCGGTTCCGTTGCCGTCCGCCCCGCCAGGCCACGAGGTGACGTTGTCGCTGTCGTCCGCTCCTGGCGCACGCGTTCGACGCCTACTGTATTTCGTTCCAAACCACCGCCATTCCAACGGGGGTCCGATACGTACCGGCCCGGCTCCCCGGGCACCGGCGGCTAGGGCAGCAACCAGGCGGCGTACGCACCGATCCCCGCATTGACGCCGCCGCTGCCGGCCAGCCGCTTCACCTGGTCCCCGGTCAACGGCCGGTCCCAGAGCTGGACGTTCGTGATTGCACCGTCCCAGAAGTCGGTCCACCCGGACTTGTAGCGGGTGCGGCCGATCTGGAGCGGTCCGTCGGTCTTCCAGATGCCGGTGACCGAGGTGGTCTGGGCCGCCTGACCGTCCACGTAGAGGGTGATCTTCTTCGCACCGGCGTCGTACACCCCGGTGAGCAGGGTCCACCGGCCGGTGGTCGCGTCCTCCTTGGAGAGCGCCTGGGTGGTCGTGCTGTCCGAGCCCTTGGTGCCCTGCTGCACCTTGAACACCCACTGGTTGTGGGCGTCCCAGTAGTCCCGGCCGAGGTGGAAGGAGTGGTAGGTGCCGTCCCCCTGGGTGACCACCGCCCGCCCGCCGGTCGGCGCGTTGTTGCGCACCAGGGCGGAGACGGTGAAGCTCGCGTCGGTGTTCACCACCGGTCCGCTGCTCTGCCCGTAGCCCTCGCCCCTGCCGTTCAGCTGGAGCGCCGTGCGGCCGTCCAGCTGGCCGACCACGGGGCTGCCGGACAGCCCGATCGGGAAACGGCCCAGGCGGTCGTCCAGGCGGCTCGGCGGGGCGGGCGGGGCCGGCGGCGGGGCGGCGCCGCCCGGCGCAGCCGACGGAGCGGGCTGGCCGCCGCCGGCGGCGGGCGGCTGGGCCGGGCCGGACGGCTGGGCCGGCGTTCCGGACGGCGCCTTGGCGGCCCCCGTGGCCGTCGGGGTCTTCGAGGCGCTCGCGGAGGGCGAGGCCGAGGCACTGGCCGAGGCACTCGCGGACGGCGATCCGGACGGACTGCCGGACGGGGACGGCAGCTCCTCGGGTCCCACCGGGAGCAGTTCGGTGGGCGCCTGCGAGCCGGCCACCGTCCTGGACGGCTCCGGCTCCCCGCCGCCACCGCCCCGGGTGGCCAGCAGACCGGCCGTCAGACCCCCCACCAGCACCACGCCCAGCACGCCCCCGCCGATCCGCAGCTGCCGGCGGCGCTTCGCCTCCTGCGCGTTCCGCTCGGCCAGTGCCGCCCAGTCCGGTGTGCTGGTCACCGTCGGCAGGTACCCCGGCCGGGCCGCGGCGGCCGGACCGGCGGTTATGCCCCCGTCTTCGCTCATGGGGCGACATGGTAGGCCATCGAATCAACGCGGAAACGCCCCGGCTCCGGCCACCCGTGACGGGTGGCCGGAGCCGGGGCCGACGGTCCCTCAGGAGCCCTTCCGGGCCCGCGCTCAGGCCTCCACGGGCTCCGGCTCGGGCTCGGGCTGCGCCTTGACGGACTCCAGCAGCAGCTGCGCCACGTCGACCACCTTCAGGTGCTCCTTGGCCGCGCCCTCGTTCTTCTTGCCGTTGACCGAGTCGGAGAGCATCACCAGGCAGAACGGGCAGGCGGTGGAGACGATGTCCGGGTTGAGGGAGAGCGCCTCGTCCACCCGCTCGGTGTTGATCCGCTTGCCGATCCGCTCCTCCATCCACATCCGGGCACCACCGGCGCCGCAGCAGAAGCCGCGCTCCTTGTGCCGGTGCATCTCCTGCTGGCGCAGGCCCGGGACCTTGTCCATGATCTCGCGCGGCGGGGTGTAGACCTTGTTGTGCCGGCCCAGGTAGCACGGGTCGTGATAGGTGATCAGACCCTCGACCGGGTTGACCGGCAGCAGCTTGCCCTCGTCGATCAGGTGCTGGAGCAGCTGGGTGTGGTGGATCACCTCGAAGTGCCCGCCGAGCTGCGGGTACTCGTTGGCGATGGTGTTGAAGCAGTGCGGGCAGGTGGCCACGATCCGCTTCTTCGGGGCGTCCTCCAGCGCGGCGTTCAGGGTCTCGACGTTCTGCGCGCCGAGCATCTGGAACAGGAACTCGTTGCCCAGGCGGCGGGCCGAGTCACCGGTGCAGGACTCCTCCTTGCCGAGGATGGCGAACTGCACGCCGGCCGTGTGCAGCAGCTCGGCGAAGGCCTTGGTGGTCTTCTTCGCCCGGTCCTCCAGGGCACCGGCGCAGCCGACCCAGTAGAGGTACTCGACCTCGGCCGGGTCGATGTCCTCACCGATCACCGGCACCTCGATGCCGGTCTCCTTCTTGAGCTCCTTCACCCAGTCCAGGCGGGCCTTGGTGGCCATGCCCCACGGGTTGCCCTTGTTCTCCAGGTTCTTGAGCATCGTCCCGGCCTCGGTCGGGAAGGAGCTCTCGATCATCACCTGGTAGCGGCGCATGTCGACGATGTGGTCGATGTGCTCGATGTCCACCGGGCACTGCTCGACGCAGGCGCCGCAGGTGGTGCAGGACCAGAGCACGTCCGGGTCGATGACCCCGTTCTCCTCGGCGGTGCCGATCAGCGGGCGCTCGGCCTCGGCCAGCGCGGCGGCCGGGACGTCCTTCAGCTGCTCGGCGGTGGCCTGCTCGTTGCCCTCCATGTCCTTGCCGCCACCGGCCAGCAGGTACGGCGCCTTGGCGTAGGCGTGCTCCCGCAGGCTCATGATCAGCAGCTTCGGGGAGAGCGGCTTGCCGGTGTTCCAGGCCGGGCACTGGGACTGGCAGCGACCGCACTCGGTGCAGGTGGAGAAGTCGAGGATGCCCTTCCAGGCGAAGTGCTCGACCTGCGAGACGCCGAAGACGGCGTCCTCGGCCGGGTCCTCGAAGTCGATCGGCTGCCCGCCGCTGGTCATCGGACGGAGCGCTCCGAGGGCGACGCCGCCGCCCTCCTCGCGCTTGAAGTAGATGTTGAAGAAGGCCAGGAAGCGGTGCCAGGCCACGCCCATCGAGGGGTTGACGCCGATGGTGATCGCCCAGGCGAAGGAGATCGAGATCTTCAGCATCGCGAACAGGTAGATCAGGTTCTCCAGGGTGCCCGCCGACAGGCCCCGGAAGGCCGCCACCAGCGGGTAGGAGACGACGTACGCGGCCTCGTAGTGCTCCACCCCGAGCAGCGCGCCCTCCAGGCCGCGCAGCACCAGGATGCACAGGCCGATGCCGAGGATCGTGTACTCGACGTAGAACGCCTGCCAGGCGATCGAGCCGGCGAACCGCGACTTGCGGCCGGCCCGGGACGGCAGGCTGAGCAGCCGGATCACGATCAGGGTGGCGATGCCCAGCGTGGTGAGCAGGCCGATCAGCTCGGTGAAGACCTCGAACGGGGTCCAGTGGCCGATGACCGGCAGCGCGAACTCGGGGTCAAAGAGCTGGCCGAAGGCGGTCACCAGGGTGGCGACCAGGCTGAAGAAGCCGATCGCGACGAACCAGTGGGCGATGCCGACGATGCCCCACTGGTTCATCCTGGTGTGGCCGAAGAACTCGACCGCCAGCGTCTTCAGCCGGCCCCCGGGGTTGCCGAACCGGGTGGGGTCGGGCTGACCGACCGTCACCACCTTGAAGATGTGCGCGACCGCACGGGCGGCTAGCGCGGTGCCGATCACAGTCGTGACCAGCGAGATGACGATCGCTGCTAGCTGCATCGGCTCTCCGTCTCCAGCGGCTTGGTGTTACGGGCTTCCCGGTTGGGCTTCCCTGATTGTACTCGTCGGTAACTTTCAGGGCCGACGGCCCGGAGACTACCGCGCGTTAACACCCGTTCAGAAGACGCACCAGGTATGGCGGCTGTCACTAAGGCCAGACTCACCCGCCCGGCGCAGCCTCCGACATAAGAGCGCAGTAAAGTTGAGCCGGATCCACTCATGGCAGTTGACTCTCCTCGGAGGGCCGTGCATCCTTGAGTCCGTAAAGCTCAACTTCTTCCAGGAGGTATTCACGATGGCACGCGCGGTCGGCATCGACCTCGGCACGACGAACTCGGTCGTCAGCGTTCTCGAAGGCGGTGAGCCCACCGTCATCACCAACGCCGAGGGCGCCCGGACCACGCCGTCCGTCGTCGCCTTCGCCAAGAACGGCGAGATCCTGGTCGGCGAGGTGGCGAAGCGTCAGGCGGTCACCAACGTCGACCGGACCATCCGCTCGGTCAAGCGCCACATGGGCACCGGGTGGAAGATCAACCTGGACGGCAAGGACTTCAACCCCCAGCAGATCTCCGCGTTCATCCTGCAGAAGCTGAAGCGGGACGCCGAGTCGTACCTGGGCGAGACGGTGACCGACGCGGTCATCACCGTCCCGGCCTACTTCTCCGACTCCGAGCGCCAGGCCACCAAGGAGGCCGGTGAGATCGCGGGCCTCAACGTCCTGCGCATCGTCAACGAGCCGACCGCCGCCGCGCTGGCCTACGGCCTGGACAAGGACGACCAGACCATCCTGGTCTTCGACCTCGGTGGCGGCACCTTCGACGTCTCGCTGCTGGAGATCGGCGACGGCGTCGTCGAGGTGAAGGCCACCAACGGCGACAACCACCTCGGTGGCGACGACTGGGACCAGAAGGTCGTGGACCACCTGGTCAAGGTCTTCCAGGCCGGCCACGGCGTCGACCTCTCCAAGGACAAGATGGCGCTCCAGCGCCTGCGCGAGGCGGCCGAGAAGGCCAAGATCGAGCTCTCCTCGTCCTCCGAGACCTCGATCAACCTGCCCTACATCACCGCCTCGGCCGAGGGCCCGCTGCACCTGGACGAGAAGCTCACCCGGGCCCAGTTCCAGCAGCTGACCGCGGACCTGCTGGAGCGCTGCAAGACCCCGTTCCAGAACGTCATCAAGGACGCCGGCATCGCGCTGTCCGAGATCGACCACGTGGTCCTGGTCGGCGGCTCCACCCGGATGCCCGCCGTCGCGGAGCTCGTCAAGGAGCTGACCGGCGGTCAGGACGCCAACAAGGGCGTGAACCCGGACGAGGTCGTCGCCATCGGCGCCGCGCTCCAGGCCGGTGTCCTGAAGGGCGAGGTCAAGGACGTCCTGCTGCTCGACGTCACCCCGCTGTCCCTCGGCATCGAGACCAAGGGCGGCATCATGACCAAGCTGATCGAGCGCAACACCACGATCCCGACCAAGCGGTCCGAGATCTTCACCACGGCCGAGGACAACCAGCCGTCCGTGCAGATCCAGGTCTACCAGGGCGAGCGCGAGATCGCGGCGTACAACAAGAAGCTCGGCATGTTCGAGCTGACCGGCCTGCCGCCGGCCCCGCGCGGCCTGCCCCAGATCGAGGTCACCTTCGACATCGACGCCAACGGCATCATGCACGTCGGTGCCAAGGACCTGGGCACCGGCAAGGAGCAGCGGATGACCGTCACCGGTGGCTCCGCGCTGCCGAAGGACGACATCGAGCGCATGATGCGCGAGGCCGAGCAGTACGCGGAGGAGGACACCAAGCGTCGCGAGGCCGTGGAGACGCGGAACCAGGGCGAGCAGCTGGTCTACTCCACCGAGAAGTTCATCGCGGACAACACCGACAAGCTCCCGGCCGACGTCAAGACCGAGGTCGAGACCGCGATCGGCGAGCTCAAGGAAGCCCTCAAGGGCGAGGACATCGCGGCCATCCGCGAGGCCACCGAGAAGGTCTCCACCACCGCCCAGAAGCTCGGCGCCGCGCTGTACGCGCAGAACGACGCCGCCGGTGCCGCCCCGGCCGGTGACGCCGGTGCGGCCGGTGCGGCCGGTGCCAAGGACGACGACGTGGTCGACGCCGAGATCGTCGACGACGAGAAGCCCAAGGGCGGTGCGTCGGCATGACGGAGAAGCCGCAGGGCACCGAGCCCGGCGACGACTCCGCCGAGGAGGCCGTGCTCAAGGCCGCCGAGGAGGCCCTGGCGGGTGCGGACGAGCTGGCCGCCGCCAAGCGGGAGGCGGCCGAGCGCACCGGTGACCTCCAGCGCCTCCAGGCGGAGTACCAGAACTACCGCAAGCGGGTCGAGCGGGACCGTCTGACGGTCCGTGAGATCGCCGTCTCCAACATCCTGGAGGCGCTGATCCCGGTGCTGGACGACATCGGCCGGGCCCGCGAGCACGGTGAGGTCACCGGCGGGTTCAAGTCGGTCTCGGACAGCCTGGAGACGGTCGTCGCCAAGCTCGGGCTGCAGCAGTTCGGCAAGGAGGGCGAGCCCTTCGACCCGACGCTGCACGAGGCGCTGATGCACAGCTACTCCTCGGACGTCACCGAGGACACCTGCGTGCAGATCCTCCAGCCGGGCTACCGGATCGGCGAGCGGATCATCCGCCCGGCGATGGTGGCCGTCGCGGAGCCCCAGCCGGGCACCCAGACCACCGCCGCCGCGGATGCCGACTCGTCGGACTCCGACAAGGCCGACGGTGCCTCGGAGAGCTGACACGGCACGCACTGCGGAGTCGTCCGTCGTCCTGGACGACGGGCGGCTCCGCAGTGCCGTATCCCCGACCGACCCAGTACGGAACAGCCACGGGAGGTGGCAGCAGCCATGAGCGCGAAGGACTACGTGGAGAAGGACTACTACAAGGTCCTCGGCGTGCCCAAGGACGCCACCACCGCCGAGATCAAGAAGACCTACCGCAAGCTCGCCCGCGAGTTCCACCCGGACGCCAACAAGGGTGACGCGAAGGCCGAGGAGAAGTTCAAGGACATCTCCGAGGCGTACGACGTGCTCTCCGACGACAAGCGCCGCAAGGAGTACGACGAGGCCCGCAGCCTGTTCGGCAGCGGCGGCTTCCGGGCCGGCGGCCAGCAGGGCGGCGGCTTCGACTTCGGCGACCTGTTCAACGGCGGCGCCCCGGGCGGCGGGGGCGGGGGCGTCGGCGACATCTTCGGCGGCTTGTTCAACCGCGGCCCCCGGCAGCCCCAGCCCCGGCGCGGCGCGGACGTCGAGACCGAGGTGACGCTGGCCTTCGAGGAGGCCGTGGACGGCGCCACCGTGCCGCTCCGGATGACCAGTCAGGCCGCCTGCCGGGCCTGCTCCGGCACCGGCGCCAAGGCCGGCACCACCCCCCGGGTCTGCCCGACCTGCGTCGGCGCCGGCACCGTCAGCCGGGGCCAGGGTGCCTTCGCGCTCTCCGAGCCCTGCCGGGACTGCAAGGGCCGCGGCATGCTGGTCGACGACCCCTGCACCGTCTGCCACGGCAGCGGCCGGGCCTCCTCGGCCCGCACCATGCAGGTGCGGATCCCGGCCGGGGTCCAGGACGCGCAGCGGATCAGGCTCAAGGGCAAGGGCGCCCAGGGCGAGCGGGGCGGCCAGCCCGGTGACCTCTACGTCACCGTGCACGTCGACGCCCACCCGGTGTTCGGCCGCAAGGCGGACAACCTGACCGTCACGGTGCCGGTCACCTTCCCCGAAGCCGCGCTGGGGGGCACCATCGAGGTGCCCACCCTGAACGGCCCCTCGGTGAAGCTCCGGCTCCCCGCCGGGAGCGCCAACGGCCTCACCCTGCGGGCCCGCGGCAAGGGCGCCACCCGCAAGGACGGCACCCGCGGCGACCTGCTGGTCACCGTGGAGGTCGTGGTCCCCAAGCACCTGGACGACGAGGCCCTCGCCGCCCTGGAGCAGTACCGCGAGGCCACCGCCTCGGACGACCCGCGAGCCGCCCTGTTCAAGGCGGCAGAGGGAGCGTGATGACCAGATGAGCCCGACGACTCCTCCGATCGGCCCCGGCCTCGGCGAGGGCCTGCCCGGCGGCACCCCCCGCCCCCGGGCTCATTACGTGCTCACCGAGGAGACCCCGGTCTACGTGATCTCGGTCGCCGCCGAGCTCTCCGGCCTGCACCCGCAGACCCTGCGCCAGTACGACCGCCTCGGCCTGGTCTGCCCCGACCGCACGGCCGGCCGGGGCCGCCGCTACTCGGCCCGGGACATCCAGCAGCTCCGCGAGGTCCAGCGGCTCTCCCAGGACGAGGGCATCAACCTGGCCGGCATCAAGCGGATCATCGAGCTGGAGAACCAGGTCGCCGCCCTGCAGGCCAAGGCCGCCGAGCTGGTCGACGCCCTGGAGGGGGCCGCCGCCGCGCTCCAGCAGCGGGAGGCCGCCGTGCACGCCTCCTACCGGCGGGACCTGGTGCCGTACCAGCAGGTCCAGCAGTCGAGCGCGCTGGTGGTGTGGCGGCCGAAGCGCTGAAGGCCCACGTGCAGGCCGCCGGCACCCCCCAGTCGGGGGTGCCGGCGGCCTGCACGTGGTGAGAGAGTGCTCCCCACCGGTTGTTCCGGCAACCGAGCTGACGATTCCTGGGTAGCATCGGCCAGTCCTCGGCCTAAGATCCTCACAGGTGCAGGAGGCATTGGGCCCGTGGACTGCTTGTTCGGTCGACGACAAGGAGCCGAAGATGAGTGGGCGTGAGCAGCCGGGTGTGAGCCTTCCCAGCACCCGAATACTCTCGCCCAATGCCCGTGCGCTGTACCTGAAAGCGGTTCAAGGCAACGGTCGGCTACTTCCGATCGGGTGCGCACCCGACGAGGAGGAAGCACTCACCGAGTTGCTGGAACTCGGACTTCTCATCCCCGATAGCGAAGAGCCCGGCGCAGTGGTCGCGGTCGATCCCACCCAGTTGTCGGCAAGTCTGAGTTCGGCATGGCAGCGACAAGCGCTGGGGCTGCTTTCCAGGGCGGTCGCCCTCCCGCTCGATCTGCGGGAGCTCGCCGAAGCATTCCACTCTCCGAACGAGAGTGGCGGTGCGATCGAGTACGTGCACGGCAAGGCGCTCATCAATCAACGGCTCCAGCAGAACACCTCGGGCGGCATCTCCGAGGGGCTGGCCATGCAACCCGGCGGACCACGCCCACCTGAGCTTCTGGCATCGAGCCTGGAGCGCGATCTGGAGACCGTGCGCCGAGGCGGTTCCATGCGGACCATCTACAACGCGAGCACCCGCTACCACCAGCCGACCAGGGACTACGTCTCCACCCTGGCGACCGAAGGCTGGCAGTTCCGAACCTTGGACGAACCCTACGCCCGGCTGATCGTGGTCAACCGACGGTTCGCCGTCATCCCGGTCGCCGACGACAACCTGGCTGCGTTCATCTACGACCAAGCCGTGGTCAGCTTCCTCATCGAGGAGGTGTTCGAACGAAATTGGAGCCGGGCGCTGGAATTCGACGGTGACCGAACCGTCCCTCAACAGGTCGTCTCACAGCTCCGCAAAACCATCATCGAGCTGCTGCTATCCGGCACTAACCACAGGGTGATCGCCAGGAGGCTCGGCATCAGCGAACGGACGCTCGCCCGGCACATCGCCGAGATGCGGGAGGAGTACAACGTCGACTCCCTGTTCCAACTCGGCTACATGCTCGGCCGCGGCCACTACGGCCAACCCGGCTAGCCACCCCAGTCCCGCTGCTGTGCATTCCCGACATCCCCTGGCAATCGCTCCCGATACCCAGGTGACCCGGTCCCCACGCCCGGGAAGCACCACAACAGCAGGTCAACCCCAGTTGAGGTCGTCCATCGCAGAGGCGGCTCGAGCCTGCGCCGGTGCGGCCTGGGCTGAATCGGCCTGGGCGGCGCCAGCCGAGAGGAAGCCACCGGTCAACACGGCCACAGCAGCTACAACCGGGAGTACGACCTTGCGGACAAGTCGATTCATACGGGACACGGACCCTCCCCTTTCAGCTAGATTCGCTGGCACTTATAGGACTATCGCCCACATGATGCCGCACCACTCCTTCGGTGTCATCTGTCCGTCCCCGGCAGGTGCGTCATCTCACTGCCAGGCACTCAGATGACAGGCCGGAAACCTGGACGCGGACACTCCGGCCGATGGACGATCAGTTCGCTCCCGATGGTCCAGGCATGATCCCTCGACTTGCCAATGAACTGTCAAATTGTTCATCGCGTAACAACTTCACGCCCCCTCCTGAGCAGCAGGAATCCAAGCGCCGACCGCACCAACCACAACACGGCCGGCCGTCCCCCGGAGTCGTCATGAGTGAGCCTTACCTGCGCAACCGCGCCACGCAGACCCAGGAGGGTCGGCGTGCCCGGGTGTTCCTCGCCGCGCCGCTCATGCGGCTGACCGGCCCCGCCGACAGCGTGGTGACGCTGGCCAGCCGCACCCGGCTGACCACCCTGCGCTCGACCCTGCTGAAGAGCGGCGCCGCCGTCTACAGCGCCCACCACAGCGACGCCTGGACGGTGAACGGGCGCGCCCCCGAGCCCCGTGTGCCGTCCGACTTCCGTGCGCTGCAGACCGCCGACCTGGTCTTCGCCTACGTGGGCGCTCCGCTCTCGGCCGGCGTCGCGCTGGAGCTGGGCTGGGCCTCCTCGCTGCGCAAGCCGATCGTGCTGCTGGTGGACGAGGCGATCACCCACAACCCGCTGATAGCCACCATCGAGCAGGTCGCCCCCGTGCTGCCGCTGGTCTTCGACGACACCTGGTCGCAGGAGGCGCTGAACCACACCGTGGAGACCGCGCTGGACTGGGCCGGCATGGCGCTGTCGCTGCGCGAGGGCTTCTGGACGGCCCCGGCCGAGGCGTTCCCGACGCCCCGTCAGGAGACCTCCGGCTTCGGCTACTGGAGCGACTGGGGCGGCGTCGCGACCGGGTGACACCATCCCGGACGCGCCGGGGCGGTCTGTCGCTGACATTCCCTCCGCCCCGCGAATGTGTCACTCGAGCAGGTTCGGCATATCCGCTTCGCAGCCCCGCGATGCGACCGACCACCGCTCCGTTCGCCCGAACGCCGTCAACTCTGGACCCTGGCCAGCGAGTTGACTTGCCTGCCACTACTTGGACCGGCGCACCAGGGGCGCACCTACCGCCGGCTCCTCCGCGAAGACGCTGCCACCGTCCTCGATGGTGACGACCGGACGAAGGCACGGCCGGTACCGACGACCACCGGGAGAACCCGGGTCCGCTCCTGGTCCTTTCTCATCAGCCCGGCTGGCCTCAGCGCCACCTGGCTGCACGTGTACCCGGTGCTCGGACCACTCAGTCACGCCCAGCCCGCATCTGCCAACCGAGCTGGTAGAGCGTGTCCGCGTCGTAGAGCTCCCGCAGCCGCGCGATGTGACCGGCCACCGTCCGCTCGCTCAGGCCCAGCCGGGAGGCCACCGCCTTCTGGGTGTGGCCCCGCGCGAGCAGTCGGCCGACCTGCTCATGGACTGTCGGCTCCGGGTCACCGGCCACCAGCGCACGCCAGTTGACCCGCTCGGCCCGCTCCCAGTCCCGCTCGAACCGGTTGACCAGGAGGTCGATCACCACCGGGTCCTCGACGAAGGCCGCCGCGCTGTTGTCCTCCTCGGCGGGAATCACCGCGACCCGACGGTCGAAGACCAGCAGCCGGGTGAACGGCTCGTCCAACACCCTGATCCGCTCGCCGAGTTCACTGATGGTCACGGCGAACGCGACGGTCGCCGGCTCCTGCTTGGCAGACGGCTGGTAGAGCGTCCGGATCGTGGCGCCGTTCTCCAGCAAGCGACGGCCACGGGTCAGTACGTGTGCCAGGTAGGCGGCCGTACGCTTCCCGCCCGGCTGGGCGGCCAACGCCTCTTCCCGGCAGTCCTGGTCCACCTGGAGCAGCCGCGAGCGGATCGCCGCCAACTCCTGTACGTACTGCACCCCGGTGGTCGGGCCGCAGCGCGGTGCGGCGTCGTACGCCTGGATCAGCTCCTGCAGCGGCGTGGGCACCAGGTCCGCGCCCGTGATCAGGGCCACCCCCTCCCACCGGAGCTCGGCGCCCACCCGCTCCACCACCGAGCGCGGGTTGACCGCCGTCAGGGTGCCGTCCTCGGTGTGGTGCACCAACAGGCCCCGGCCGAGCAGACGCAGCACCGCCGGAGCGTCCTCGGGCAGCACGTCCCGGAACCACACCCGACCGCCCTCGGCCAGCACCGCCGCATAGACCGCGCAGTCAGTCGACTCCGGCACCGCGCCCCCGCATCTGCCAGCCGAGCTGGAACAGCGTCTCGGCGTCATGGAGCTCCCGCAGCCGCGCGATGTGACCGGCCACCGTCCGCTCGCTCAGGCGCAGCCGGGAGGCCACCGCCTTCTGGGTGTGCCCCTGGGCCAGCAGCCGACCGACCTGCTCGTGCACCGGCAACTCGACTCCGGATCGGCCGAGTTCACTCCACTGCACCCGCTCGGCCCGCTCCCAGTCCCGCTCGAAGACCCCGAGCAGCACGTTCACCACCGCCGGGTCCTCCACGAAGGCCGCCGCCGTGTGGTCGGCCGCCGCCGGAATCACCGCCGTCCGGCGGTCGAAGACCAGCAGGCGGACGAACGGCTCGTCCAGCACCCGGATCCGGGCTCCGCGCTCCACCAGCGAGGCGGCGTAGTCGACCGTCGGCCCGTCCTCGCGGGCGGCCGGCTGGTAGAGCAGCTGCATGGTGAGACCGCGCTCCAGATAGCCGAAGGTCCGCCCCTGCATCTCCCGCAACTGCTCGACCGGGCGCGCGCCGCCGGGTTGGGCGAGGAGGACCTCGTCCCGCAGGGCCAGTTCGCTCTGCAGCAGCCGCGAACGGATCGCCTCCTTCTCCCGGACGTACTCCACGCCGCCAACGCCCTCGGCCTGACGCGGCGCCGCGTCGTACGCCTGCACCAGACCCTCCAGGGAAGCCGGGACGAGCTCGGCAGCGTCCAGCAGGACCCGGCTCTCGGAGTGGAGTTCGGCTCCCCGCCGGTCCACCACCGAGCGGGGGTTGACCGCCGTCAGGGTGCCGTCCTCGGTGTGGTGCACCAGCAGACCGACCTCCAGCAACCGCAGCACCGCCGGAGCATCCCCCGGCAGCACGTCCCGGAACCACACCCGCCCGCCCTCGGCCAGCACCGCACCGTAGACCGCCCGCTCCACCGCACCGAGCACCTGACGCCCACTCACCGCCGACCCGCCCGGCTCATCTGCCAGCCCAGTTGGAACAGCGTCTCCGCGCTGTACAGCTCCCGCAGCCGCGCGATGTGACCGGCCACCGTCCGCTCGCTCAACCCCAGCCGGGACGCCACCGCCCTCTGGGTGTGCCCCTGGGCCAGCAACCGACCGACCTGCTCATGGATGGGCAACTCGCCTGCCAGGAAACCGAGCTCGCTCCAGCGCACCCGCTCGGCCCGCTCCCAGTCCCGCTCGAACACCCCGAGCAGCACGTTCACCACCGCCGGGTCCTCCACGAAGGCCGCCGCCGTGTGGTCGGCCGCCGCCGGAATCACCGCCGTCCGGCGGTCGAAGACCAGCAGGCGGGAGAAGGGCTCGTCCAGCACCCGTACCCGGGCTCCGCGCTCCACCAGCGAGGCCGCGTAGGCGGCGGTCGGCCCGTCCTCGCGGGCGGCGGGCTGGTAGAGCAGGTGCATGGTGAGACCGCGCTCCAGATAGCCGAAGGTCCGCCCCTGGGTCTCCCTCAGCTGTCCCATCGGCCGGGCGCCACCCGGTTGGGCGACCATGGCCTCCTCCCGGAGGGCCAGTTCGCTCTGCAGCAGCCGGGAGCGGATCCTCTCCTTCTCCCGGACGTACTCCACCGCGTCCGGGACCTCGGCCCGGCGCGGTACGGCGTCGTACGCCTGAGCCAGCCCCTCCAGGGAAGCCGGGACGCGGTCGGCGTGGTCCAGCAATACCCGGCTCTCCGACCGGAGTTCGGCTGCCCGCCGGTCCACCACCGAGCGGGGGTTGACCGCCGTCAGGGTGCCGTCCTCGGTGTGGTGCACCAGCAGACCGACCTCCAGCAACCGCAGCACCGCCGGAGCATCCCCCGGCAGCACGTCCCGGAACCACACCCGACCGCCCTCGGCCAGCACCGCACCGTAGACCGCCCGCTCCACCGCACCGAGCACCTGACGCTCACTCATGCCCGCACCGCCGCACCGAGCACCCGACGCTCACTCATGCCCGCACCGCCGCCGCATCCGCCAGCCCAGCTGGAACAGCGTCCGGGCGCCGTAGCGCTCGCGCAGCCGGGAGATGTGGCCGGCCACCGTCCGCTCGCTCAGGCCCAGCCGGGAGGCCACCGCCTTCTGGGTCAGCCCGGTCGAGAGCAGTCGGCCGATCCGGTCCTGTGCCTGCTCGGCTGCGGACTCGGTGCCCTGCCGGGACCACTCGACCGCCTCGGCCCGGGCCCAGTCCCGCTCGTAGACGGCGAGCAGGAAGGAGACCACCGTCGGGTCGGAGACGAACGCGGCCCGGGTCAGGTCCTCGGCGGCCGGGACCACCGCGATCCGTCGGTCGATGATCATCACCCGGCGGAAGTCCTCGTCCAGCAGGCGGAGTTCGGCCCCTTCGTCGGTGAGCGCCGTGGCGTACTCCAGGGTGGCCGGCTCGGCCAGCACCAGCGGTTGGTAGAGGGTGCGGACCCGCACCCCCCGGCGGCGCAGCGCGGTGTCCTGCCGGACGGCCATCTGCAGGCCCTGCGCCGGACGGGAGCCGGGCTGGGCGGTGAGCAGTTCGCCCTCGCACTCGGAGAGCAGCTCGGCCAGCCGCTGCCGGATGCCCACCAGGCCGTCCACGTAGACGGCCTGCTCGGGCTCGCCGCTGCGGCGGGGCACCGAGTCGTAGGCCTGGGTCAGCCCGTCGAGCGCGTCGGGCAGCTCCTCCACCCGTTGCAGCAGGCGGGCGGCGGCCGAGCAGAGCTCCGCGCTGATCCGCTCGCCGACCAGGCGCGGGCTCTCGGCCACGTAGTGACCGGCCTGGCGGTCCGCCCGGACCAGTCCGGTCTCCAGCAGCCGGTCCAGCGACGATCCCCGGGAGAGATCGGCCATCGGCAGCCGGCCGCCCTCGCTGAGCACGGCCAGGTAGAGCTCACGGGCCTCGTCGTCCAGCAGCCCGACGTCTCCGGTCGGCGTCACCGTGGCCATGACCGTGTGCCTCCTCGTACGTTCCGGTCCGCTCCGGCCATGATCCCAGCGCGGCCCGGCCCGACGTGCCCCCCGGGGTAGGGAACCCCGGGAAGCCCGCCGACATCACACCAGGCCGGACGGCTTCCGGCGGGACGGAGCAGCAACGTCCCGCAGCGCGCACCGGGGGCCGTTCACCACAAGCGGCACCCCGGCCACGGCCCGCCCGTTCGAGACCGGTGCGTGGGGCACCGGCACACCCCCGGGGGCGGGCCAAGTCGTCTCCGCCGGATGGTGCGCACCCGGTCGGCCTTGGCGTGGTTCAGCCTCACAGGCCCCGGTAGACCGGGCAAGACCTGCATGCATGCAGGTTCGCGCAAGTGCAGGAACTGGAAGCCGGCCGCTCCCGAAGGACTGCGTCGGGCCCCCGGGCCGTCACTGCGAGCCGTCGCCCTCGCGCATCCGCCAGCCTAGCTGGAAGAGCGTCTCGGCCCCGTGCAGTTCGCGCAGCCGGGAGAGGTGACCGGCCACCGTCCGCTCGCTGAGTCCGAGCCGCAGCGCGATGGTGCGCTGGGTGAGACCGGCCGCCAGCAGCCGGCCGATCTGCTCCTCCACCGGGCGCTCCGGTTCGGCCGCCGGATCGCCCGCCCAGGCCACCTGCTCGGCCCGCTGCCAGTCCCGCTCGAAGCCCCCGACCAGGAAGGCCACCACCGCCGGGTCCTCCACGAAGGCGGCGCTGCTCTGGTCGGCGGCGGCCGGCACCACCGCCACCGTCCGGTCGAACACCGTGATCCGCTTGAACGGCTCGCCCAGCACCCGGACCGCGATGCCCAGCTCGGTCAACGAGCGGGCGTACGCGACGGTGGCCGGGTCGGTCCGGGCGGCCGGCTCGTAGAGCACGCGGGCGGTGCCGCCCCGGGCGACGAAGGCCCGGGCCCGGGCGGTGGAGTCGGCCAGCTGCTCCGGTGCCAGCGGGGCGCCGGACTGGGCGGTCAGGATCTCCCGCGCCGCCGCCTCCAACTCCCTGGCCTGATCAACCACTTGCCGGGCGTCGTGAACGTGCCGGACCACTCCGGAGCGGACCGATCGGCGCGGCGCGGCGTCGAAGGCCGCGGTGAAGTCGGCCAACTGCTCACCGAGTTGCTCGGCCTCCAGCAGCTTCCGGGTACCGGCCGACCGGAGCCCCGCGCTGATCCGGGCACTCACCGACCGCGGATCCACCGCCAGCCAGCTCAGACCGTCCGGGCTTCCGGCCAGCAGCCCGCCCGCCACCAGCCGGGCCACCGCCGCCTGATCAGCCGCGCCGAACGTGCCGCGCGGCACCCGGCCGCCACTGGCCAGCACCTCCAGGTAGAGCGCCCGCTCGGCTTCGTCCGGCAGCGCCACCTCCTCCGACTCTCCCTCGGTGTCCGGGAGTTCAGGCATCACGCTCTCCTCGCATCCGCCAGCCGAGCTGGTACGACGTCCGTGCCCCGTGCTGCTCGCGCAGCCGGGAGATGTGCCCCGCCACCGTCCGCTCACCCAGGCCTAGCCGCGAGGCCACCGCCTTCTGCGTCAGCCCGGTCGCCAGCAGCCGCCCGACCCACCCGGCAGCCTCCGGGAGCGGCCCGCTCTGCGCCGGATCGACCCAGGCCACCTGCTCGGCCCGCTCCCAGTCCCGTTCGAACACCCCGATCAGGCAGGCCACCACCAAGGGATCGGTGATGAAGTCGGCCTGGCCCAGGCCGACTCCGGCCGGCACCACGGCCACCCTGCGGTCGATGATCAGCATCCGCTGGTACGGCTCGTCCAGCACCCGGATCCGCGCCCCGGCCCCGGTCAGCAGTGCGGCGTGCCCGACGGTCTCGGGCGAGGACAGCACCGCCGGCTGGTAGACCGTGCGCAGCCGGACCCCCCGGGCCAGCAGTGCGAGGTCCTGGTGCCGGGAGGCGGCCAGGGTCTCCGGCGCCCGGGGGCCCGGCTGGGCGGCCATCACCTCCGTGCGGCACTCCGAGACCAGTTCGGAGATCCGTTCCAGGATGGCGCTCTGCCCCTCGATCACACCACCAGGGCCGGGCGGGGCGGCGGGCTGCGGCACCGCTTCGTAGGCCAGCGTCAATGCGGCCATCGCATCCGGCAGTTGCTCGGCCCGGCGGAGCATCCGCGTGGCGCTCGCCCGCAGCTCCCGGTCCATCCGATCGCCCACCGAGCGGGGGCTCACCGCCACGTACGCCCGGTCCACGGCGTCCGGGAGCACCAGCCCGGCGGCCAGCAGCTGCTCCAGCGCGGGCCGTTCGGACTCGACCAGGTCCGCGAACGGCACCCGTCCGCCGACCGCCAGGAACGCCCGGTAGAGCCGCTGGGCAGCCCCGTCGAGCAGCTCACCACCCGCCATCCCGACCGCACCTCCCTCCCCGACCGTCCGACGCGGCCATGATCCCAGCGGACCCGGTCCGGCAGCGAACGCCGCTCCTACTCGGAGCGGTCCCGCATCCGCCAGCCGAGCTGGAACAGCGTCTGCGCCCCGTACTGCTCCCGCAGCCGGGAGATGTGCCCCGCCACCGTCCGCTCACTCAGCCCCAACCGGGTGGCCACCGCCTTCTGGGTCAGCCCGGTCGCCAGCAGCCGCCCGACCCGCCGGGTGGCCGCCCCGGTCCGGGGCGACCTGCTGACGGCACCCCAGTCCGGCTCCTCCGCCCGCCCCCAGTCCCGCTCGAAGACCGCCACCAGGAAAGCGACCACCGCCGGATCGGCGATGAACGCGGCCTTGCCGTTGTCCGCGCTGGTCGGAACCACGGCCACCCTGCGGTCGATGATCACCATCCGCTGGTAGGGCTCGTCCAGGACTCGGATCCGCGCCCCGGCCACGGCCATCAGGGCCGAGTGCTCGACGGTCTCGGGCGAGGACAGCACCACCGGCTGGTAGACGGTGCGCAACCGCACTCCCCTGGCCAGCAGCGGCCCGTCCTGGTGTCGCGCGAGGGCCAGGGTCTCCGGCTTCCGTGCCCCGGGCTGGGCCGCCAGCACCTCCTCCCGGGAGTCCCCGACCAGCTCCGCGACCCGGTGCCGGATCGCACTCCGGCCCTCCAACACCGCGCCCTGCTCCGCCGCCAGGACCGGACGTGGCACCGCGTCGTAGGCCAGTGCCAACCCACCCATCACACGCGGAAGTTGATCGGCCTGCCGCAGCATCCGGGTTGCGGCGGCCCGCAGTTCACCACCGAGCCGCTCACCCGCCGAGCGCGGACTGACCACCTGGTAACTGGCGGAGGCGGCGTCCGGCACCACCAGACCGGCACCCAACAACCGCTCCATCAGCGTCCGTTCGTCCTCCGCCAGAGCAGCGAACGGCATCCGTCCCCCCGCCGCCAGGATGGTTCGGTAGAGCGTCTGTGCCGCCTCGTCCGGCACTGCCGTGGTTTCCATCCGAACATCCCCTTCGCAGCCCGTCGCCCTACTCGGAGCGGTCCCGCATCCGCCAGCCGAGCTGGAACAGCGTCTGCGCCCCGTACTGCTCCCGCAGCCGGGAGATGTGCCCCGCCACCGTCCGCTCACTCAGCCCCAACCGGGTGGCCACCGCCTTCTGGGTCAGTCCGGTCGCCAGCAGCCGCCCGACCCGCCGGGTCGCGGCCTGGACCGGCGGATCACCGGCGGCGCCGCCCCAGTCGACCATCTCGGCCCGGGCCCAGTCCCGCTCGAAGACCGCCACCAGGAAGGCCACCGCCGCCGGGTCGGTGACGAAGGCCGCACGGTTGTACTCGGCCTCGGCCGGGACCACCGCCACCTTGCGGTCGATGATCAGCATCCGCTGGTACGGCTCGTCCAGCACCCGGACCTCGCCACCCTCGGCGGCGAGGGCCTTGGCGTACTCGACCGCGACCGGATCGGTCGTCGTCATCGGCTGGTAGAGGCTGCGGAGCCCGGCGCCCCGGCGCAGCAGCGCGAGGTCCTGGTGGCGGGCCACCGCCAGTCCCTGCGGGTCACGGGGACCGGGCTGCGCCGCCAGCACCCCCTCGGCGCACTCGGAGACCAGCTCGGCGATCCGGTGCCGGATCCGGTCCTGACCCACCACCAGGGCCGGCGGCGCCGGCTCCGTCGCACCGCGCGGGACGGCGTCGTAGGCGCGGGTCAGGCTGCCCAGGGCGTCCGGGAGCTGCTCGGCCTGGAGCAGCAGTCGGGTGGCGTCGGCCCGCAGTTCGCTGCTCATCCGCTCGCTCACCGAGCGCGGGCTGACCGCGACGTACGCCTTGTCCATGATGTTGGGGATCACCAGGCCGGTGCGCAGCAACTGCTCCAGGGCGGGCTGCTCGGACTCCGGTACGGCCGTGAAGGGGACCCGGCCGCCGGCCGTCAGGATGGTGCGGTAGAGCTGCTGGGCGGCCTCGTCCGGGAACCCGTCCTCCGGCGTCTCCTCAGCCATCCCCACCCGCCTCCTCGCCGATCTCCGCTGACCGTCCGGCCCATGATCTCAGCGGCGGCGGCCGACGTGTCCCCCGGGATGCCACGTCCCGGGGAACCCGTCGATCTCGCGCCAGGGTCCGAGGACCTCCGTCGAGGCGGAGCAGCAACGCCTCGCCGGCACCGGACCGGGGCCATCACCACACATGGCGTACCGGCCGGGGCCCCACCTCGATCGACCGGCGCGCGAGCGCACCGGCCTCCCCCGTGGTGGGACAAGTCGCCTCTCCCGGGCTGCGGTTGCCCGGAACGACCTTGGCGTGAACCCAACCTTCACAGCAGGGGGGGACGCGGACAAGGGGCCTCCGGCTGCATGTTCCCGCAAGTGCAGGAACTTGCATTCCGGCGCCGCCCGGGCCGCTCCGTCCGGCCCGTCGGCAGGACCGTCGGCGAGGTGGCCGGCCGGGCCGGATCCGTCTCATCAGGCGGACCGTGCGGGTCCCAACAGGCGACCACTGCGCAGCCCCGCCAGGGTCCGCACCGAGGCCACCGACCAGGCTGCCAGGAGCAGCAGGTAGAGCGCCACGGCCAGGCCGGTGAACCCGGCGAAACCGGTGTGCCTGGCCAGCCCGGCAGCGCCGGTGACCAGCGTGCCGACCGGGAAGGTGAAGGCCCACCAGGTCATCGCGAACGGCATCTCGGCCCGCAGCGCCCGCAGGTTGGCAGCCAGTGCGACGGCCAGCCAGAGCATCGCGAAGCCGATCGCCGAGACGCCGTAGAGGACCGCGAAACCGACTGCGGCGGCGGCCAGTTCGGGTGCCACCTCCCGGGCCGCGTCGGCCAGTTGGTTCACCGCGGTGGCCGACTGGCCGAGCGGGCCGAGCACCAGGAAGAGCGAGGGGGTCAGCACCAGCGCGGGCAGCTTGCTGTGCACCAGCCCGGCGAAGACCACCGGCAGCAGCACCAGGGTGGCCAGCAGGCTGGCGCCGAACAGCGCGTAGCAGCCGTAGAGCATGGCCGGCCGCAGCCCCTCGGGCAGGTGCGGCACCAGCACCGGGCCGAGCGCGGCCGAGACCATCGGCGCGACCACCGGCAGCAGCCAGGTGGGGTTGGCGGCCAGCGGGTCCAGCCGGTGCCGGGTGATCATCAGGTACGGGATGCCGAAGGCCACCACCACCGCGTAGACCGTGCCGAGGGTCCAGAGCACCAGGTCGGCGGTGAGCGCCGCCTGACTGCCGATCAGCCGGGCGCCCAGCACCTCGGTGCCGTAGCCGACCGCGAGCAGGGCCATCGGCGGGCAGCCGTAGAAGAACGCGGTGGCCGGGTTGTCCAGCAGCTGCTCCCGGGCCGCCTCGCGGTGCCTGGTGAAGTGCACCAGCCGGCCGGCCACCAGGGCCAGCAGGGCCAGCGCGGAGAGGGCCCAGACCGCCTCGCCGAAGCCGATCAGACCGGGGACGGCGACCGGCAGGGCGGCGGCACCGTTGGCCACGATGGCGGTGCCCATCACGGCGGCGTACCAGTTCGGGCCGAGCCGGGAGAGGTCGAGCCGGTAGGCGGCGAGGGTGCGGGGTGCGGTGACGGTGGCCATGCCTCCACCGTGCGCCCGGGCCGCCTCGGCCGGTAGCGCGGCCGGATCGATGGGGGCATAGGCTGGGCTTATGCCCCTCTCTCCGCGTGTCCCCGAGCTCGGCGCCCTGGAGCTGCTGCTGGCGGTGGCCAGACTCGGCAGCGTCGGCCGGGCGGCCGTCCAGCTCGGGGTCAGCCAGCCCGCCGCCAGTGCCCGGATCAAGGGCATGGAGCGGCAGATCGGGGTGCCGCTGCTGGAGCGCTCACCGCGCGGCTCGCGGCCCACCGAGGCCGGGCGGCTGGTGGTCGAGTGGGCCCGCGGCGTGGTCGAGGCGGCGGAGGCCCTGGACGCCGGGATCGAGGCCCTGCGGGAGCACCGCGACGCCCGGCTGACCGTGGTGGCCAGCCTCACCGTGGCCGAGTACCTGATGCCCGGCTGGCTGCTGGCGCTCCATCAGACCAGCCCCGACACCTCCGTCACCCTGCGCACCGCCAACTCCGCCGACGTCGCCGCCCACGTGCTGGCCGGGGACGCCGACCTGGGCTTCGTGGAGGGCCCGACCACCCCGGCCGGCCTGGACGGCGCGGTGGTCGCCGCCGACCGGCTGGTGGTGGTGGTCGCGCCCGGCCACCCCTGGGCCCGCCGCCGGACCCCGCTCACCGGAGCCGAGCTGGCCGCCACCCCGCTGGTCCTGCGGGAGCCGGGCTCGGGCACCCGGGAGGTGTTCGAGCTGGCGCTCGCCCCCTACGGCGGGGCCGGCACGCCCCGGCTCGAACTGGCCTCCTCCACCGCCCTCAAGGCCGCCGCGATGACCGGCGCCGGGCCGGTCTGCCTCAGCGAGCTGGCCGTCACCGAGGAGCTGGCCACCGGCCGCCTGGTCGCCGTCCCGGTCGAGGGGGTCGACCTGCACCGGCCGCTCCGCGCCGTCTGGCCGGCCGGCCAGCGCCCGGCCGGCCCGGCCCGCGAGTTGCTCGGCCTCACCCGGAAGCGGTGACGGCGGGCCGCGCCGGACGGCACCCGGCGCGGCCCGCCGTCCGACCGCACGGAGTACCCCGGGATGCTGGCCGATCCAAGGTTGAGCGCGCTAGACTCAACTTGTCGAACACCACCCCAGTCATAGAAGGAGACCGCCCGTAGTGGACGCCAGCAAGTTCACCAGCAAGACCCAGGACGCCCTGTCCGCCGCGATCCGCCAGGCCAGCGCCGCAGGTAACCCGGACGTCAAGCCGGTGCACATCCTGCTGGCCCTGCTGGAGCAGCCGGAGGGCATCGCCCGCCCGCTGCTCGAAGCGGTCGGCGCGGACGTCACCGCCGTCACGGCCGCCGCCAGGCGGCAGGCGACCGCCCTGCCCAGCGCCCAGGGCTCCACCGTCTCGGCCCCGCAGCTGGCCCGCGACACCCTCGCGGTGCTCACCGAGGCCGGCAAGCGCGCCGAGGACCTGGACGACCAGTACCTCTCCACCGAGCACCTGCTGGTCGGCCTGGCCGCCGAGGGCGGTCAGGTGGCCGAGCTGCTGAAGGACCACGGCGCCACCCCGAAGGCGCTGCTGGCCGCGTTCAAGGAGGTGCGCGGCTCGGCCAAGGTCACCTCGGCCGACCCGGAGGGCACCTACAAGGCGCTGGAGAAGTACGGCACCGACCTCACCCAGGCCGCCCGGGACGGCAAGCTGGACCCGGTGATCGGCCGGGACCAGGAGATCCGCCGGGTGATCCAGGTGCTGTCCCGCCGCACCAAGAACAACCCGGTGCTGATCGGCGACCCGGGCGTCGGCAAGACCGCCGTGGTCGAGGGCCTGGCCCAGCGGATCGTGGCGGGCGACGTGCCCGAGTCGCTGCGCGGCAAGCGGCTGGTCTCGCTCGACCTGGGCGCGATGGTGGCCGGGGCCAAGTACCGGGGCGAGTTCGAGGAGCGGCTGAAGGCCGTCCTGAACGACATCAAGGCCAGCGACGGGCAGGTCGTCACCTTCATCGACGAGCTGCACACCATGGTCGGCGCGGGTGCCGGCGGCGACTCCGCGATGGACGCGGGGAACATGCTCAAGCCGATGCTGGCCCGCGGCGAGCTGCGGATGGTCGGCGCCACCACGCTGGACGAGTACCGCGAGCGGATCGAGAAGGACCCGGCGCTGGAGCGCCGCTTCCAGCAGGTGCTGGTCGGCGAGCCGAGCGTCGAGGACACCATCGCCATCCTGCGCGGCCTGAAGGGCCGGTACGAGGCGCACCACAAGGTGCAGATCGCGGACGCCGCGCTGGTCGCCGCGGCCACCCTGTCCAACCGCTACATCACCGCCCGCTTCCTGCCGGACAAGGCCATCGACCTGGTGGACGAGGCCGCCTCCCGGCTCCGGATGGAGATCGACTCCTCCCCGGTCGAGATCGACCAGCTCCAGCGCTCCGTCGACCGGCTCCGGATGGAGGAGCTGGCGCTGGAGAAGGAGTTCGACCCGGCCTCGGTGGACCGGCTGGAGCGGCTGCGCCGCGATCTGGCCGACAAGCAGGAGCAGTTGAGCGCGCTCAACGCCCGCTGGGAGCAGGAGAAGAAGTCGCTCAACCGGGTCGGCGAGCTCAAGGAGCGCCTGGACGACCTGCACGGCGCGCTCGAACGCGCCCAGCGGGACGGCGACTTCGAGCGCGCCTCCAAGCTGATGTACGCCGAGGTGCCGGCCGCCGAGCGGGAGCTGGCCGAGGCCCAGCAGCACGCGAAGGACGAGGACGCCTCCGACTCGATGGTCAAGGAGGAGGTCGGCCCGGACGACGTGGCCGACGTGGTGGCCTCCTGGACGGGCATCCCGGCCGGCCGGCTGATGGAGGGCGAGAGCGCCAAACTCCTGCGCATGGAGGAGGAGTTGGGCCGACGCCTGATCGGCCAGAGCGAGGCCGTCGGCGCCGTCTCGGACGCCGTGCGGCGCACCCGCTCCGGGATCGCCGACCCGGACCGGCCGACCGGCTCGTTCCTCTTCCTCGGCCCGACCGGTGTCGGCAAGACCGAGCTGGCCAAGGCGCTGGCCGACTTCCTCTTCGACGACGAGCGGGCCATGGTCCGGATCGACATGAGCGAGTACGGCGAGAAGCACTCGGTCTCCCGGCTGGTCGGCGCCCCGCCCGGGTACGTCGGCTACGAGGAGGGCGGCCAGCTCACCGAGGCGGTCCGCCGCCGCCCGTACAGCGTGGTGCTGCTGGACGAGGTGGAGAAGGCCCACCCCGAGGTCTTCGACGTCCTGCTCCAGGTGCTCGACGACGGCCGGCTGACGGACGGTCAGGGCCGGACGGTGGACTTCCGCAACGCCATCCTGATCCTCACCTCCAACCTGGGCAGCCAGTACCTGGTCGACCCGGCTACCCCGGAGGACCGGAAGAAGCAGCTGGTGCTGGACACCGTCCGGTCCGCCTTCAAGCCCGAGTTCCTCAACCGGCTCGACGACATCGTGGTCTTCGACCCGCTGGGCACCGCGGAGCTCAGCCGGATCGTCGACCTCCAGGTCGCCGCGCTCGGCGCCCGGCTACACGACCGCCGGCTCACCCTGGAGGTCACCCCGGCGGCCCGCGACTGGCTGGCGCTCACCGGCTACGACCCGGCCTACGGGGCCCGGCCGCTGCGCCGCCTGGTGCAGTCCGCGATCGGCGACCAGCTGGCCCGGGCGATCCTCTCCGGCCAGGTGCACGACGGCGACGCCGTGGTGGTCGAGCTGGACGAGGCGGGCGACCGGCTGACCGTCCGGGCGCAGACCCCCGGCACCGGGCTGCGGAAGTGAGCCGGAGCAGCTCCGGGGCACTCCGGCCGCGTTCGCCCAGGGAGTAGCGACGTTCGCGGCCCGGGCCGGGTAGGCCCTGTGTCCCGGGCCGCGAATGAGGCAGGATGGGTCACGGAAGGGCGGCCCTCAGTGCCTGCCACCTCCCCGCACTGAGAAAAGGACCCCCGATGAGCATCGACCCGTCGTCCATCCCCTCCTTCGGCACCCCACAGGGTGGCGGCCAGCCGGCTCCGCAGGGCCCGCCGCCGATCGTCGTCCCGGACCAGGCGCTGGTCGGCCAGCTGCTGGACCAGATGCAGCTCAAGCACGTGGTGGACGAGGAGGGTGACCTCACCGCCCCCTGGGAGGGCTTCCGGGTCTACTACATGTTCCGCGGCGAGCAGAAGGAGCTCTTCGCGGTCCGGGCCTTCTACGACCGGGCCTACCCGCTCGAGGACAAGGGCGAGATCCTCGACCTGATCGACGAGTGGAACCGCGAGACCCTCTGGCCGAAGGTCTACACCCACACCCACGAGGACGGCGTGGTCCGCCTGATCGGCGAGTCCCAGATGATCGTCGGCACCGGCGTCAACCTGGAGTACTTCGTCACCACCACCGCCAACTGGACCCAGGCCGCGGTCGGCTTCGAGCAGTGGATCGTCGAGCGCCTCGGCCTGCAGAAGGACATCGAGGAGGGCGAGGGCGGCGACGCCGCCGCGCCCACCGACGAGAGCTGACACGCCCGCGCGAAGGCCCGCCTCCCCCGGGAGGCGGGCCTTCGGCGTCCCCGCAGGGCGTCCCCTTGCCCCTCCTCACCGGCCCCGCCAGGATGTCCGTGATCCGACGAACCGTGAGGAGCACCGCGATGGGTACGAGGCCGCTGCTGAACCGCAGCCTGGCGGGCATGGGCACGACGATCTTCGCGGAGATGTCCGCCCTGGCCACCGCCACCGGTTCGATCAACCTCGGCCAGGGCTTCCCCGACACCGACGGCCCGGCCGAGATCGCCGAGGCGGCGATCCGCGCCGTCCGCGAGGGCCGGGGCAACCAGTACCCGCCCGGCCCCGGTATCCCCGAGCTGCGCCACGCGATCACCGAGCACCAGCGGCACCACTACGGCCTCGCCTACGACCCCGACCGCGAGGTGCTGGTCACGGCCGGCGCCACCGAGGCCATCGCCGCCTCGCTGCTCGCCCTGCTGGAGCCCGGCGACGAGGTGATCGCGATGGAGCCGTTCTACGACTCCTACGCCGCCTGCATCGCGATGGCCGGTGCCACCCGGGTCCCGCTCACCCTGCGCGCCCCGGCCTTCCGCCCGGACCTGGACGAGCTCCGGGCCAAGGTCACCCCGCGCACCCGGCTGCTGCTGATCAACACCCCGCACAACCCCACCGGCACCGTGCTGACCCCCGACGAGCTCCGCGCCATCGCCGAACTCGCGGTCGAGCGCGACCTGCTGGTGGTCACCGACGAGGTCTACGAGCACCTGGTCTACGGCCCCGCCACCCACCACCCGATCGCCGCCCTGCCCGGCATGCGCGAGCGCACCGTCTCCATCTCCTCGGCCGGCAAGACCTTCTCCTTCACCGGCTGGAAGGTCGGCTGGGTGACCGGCTCCCCCGAGCTGGTGGCCGCCGTCCGCACCGCCAAGCAGTACCTCACCTTCGTCAGCGCCGGCCCCTTCCAGTACGCGATCGCCGACGCCCTCCGCCTGCCCGACGGCTACTTCGACGGCTTCCGTGCCGACCTGCTGCGCAAGCGCGACCTGCTCGCCGACGGCCTGGCGGCGGCCGGCTTCGAGGTGCACCTCCCGCAGGGCACGTACTTCATCACCACCGACATCACCCCACTCGGCGAGACGGACGGCCTGGAGTTCTGCCGCAAGCTCCCCGAGCGCTGCGGCGTCGTCGCCATCCCGAACGCGGTCTTCTACGACGACCCGGAGGCCGGCCGCAGCCAGGTGCGCTGGGCGTTCTGCAAGCAGGACGAGGTGCTCGCCGAGGCGGTGGCCCGGCTCCGGCGGCTCTGAGCCGGGCGGCAGGACATGCCCGCGGCAGCCCCTATGCCTCTGCGGGCATGTCCAACTCCCGGCACAGCTGCTGGAGTTCGCGCTCGAAGAAGGCGCTGGGATCGGGCAGCGCGGAGCTCAGGTGTCCCAAGACCTCCAGGCAGATCACCCCGTGGAGCCGGACCCAGCAGCTCGGCCGGTCATGACGGCAACGCACTTCCGGGACCAGGTACGGCCTCGGCCGGGAGACCGTCGACGGCTCCACCCGCCTGCTCGGCACCCTGGGTGACCGGCACCGGGCGTTCCGGGCGCTGCTGGACATCCGGCGGGAGCGCGGTGGGAACGTCACCGACCGGGCGACGGTGATCCGGGTGCCCGAACAGGCGGGCTTGGACGGCGAGTTGCCGGCCATCGCGCCGGAGCTCCCGGAGCTGTGCCGACAGGGCGGGGGCGGCCTGGACGACCTCATGGCCGCACGGCGCGGGTACCGGGCAGACGATCTCGCGTTCGGCCTGCCGGGCCGGTCGGACCGCAATGGTGCGCACCCCCTCCTCGGGACGGTCGACCGACATCCGGCGCCGGTCCATCGCGGCGTCGACGAGTCGGCGAGCAGCTGCCCGACCTCACCCCCGTCGGCGAATCCTCCGGGCATGACGGCCCCGTCGGAAATGACGCTGGGCGAGTCCGTGCTTCGCTCCTCTCACCACCTCCTGCACCGAGCCGGAGCCGACGGTCCGCCACCCGGATGCAGGAACGGCCCGGAGTCCACGTCCGGGCAGATGATGGAACGGTCCCGGCGCGCCGGGCGAATACGCCCAGCGCACACCCGTGGTGAACGGCGCACACTCCGGGCTGGGGGGCGCGTGTTGCTCAGAGTCATGCACCGGGTTGATCACACCAGGGCAGAGGGTGTAGCCAGAACGGTGAATGCCGGGCAAAGCTGGGTAAATCCCTGACGGACCCGGAGAATTCGTGCTTCTCTGCTGCTGAATCTCCAGCCGGAATCCTTCCTTCCACGGTCGGCCGCGCCACGGACCGCACAGCTTCGAACGACCCCGACGCCAACGCCGGGCCGGACGCTTGCGGCGGGCGCGCACGGAGCTGAAACGCGGAGCCCAGCATGCTCACCACACTGCAGACCTCCTACACGGACACCCGAGCCGGTGACCTGGCCTGGTGCCTGGGCGGCAGTCCGCTGCCCGCGCTCGCGGTGCGGGACCTCAGACTCGACCGCATCGGCAGCACGCCGCCCGGTCGGCTGGCCGGCGGCACGCTGCAGCTCAGACTGCTCGGCGCCTCCCACCAGGTGATCCTGGCGGCCGGGCCCGGCGAGTGCCTGGAGACGGTCGCCTGCCTGCCGGGCCGTCAGACTCCGCTGCCCGCCCGGGTGGCCAAGCAGGTCGGCGGGTGGGAGTACGAGTTCGCGGCCCGGATCGAGGAGCTCTCGCCGCACGTCTTCGCGGCCCGGGCCCAGGAGCTGCTGGCGCTGGTGGAGGGGCATCCGTACGCGCTGGCCGGGGTCTTCCCGGGCGACCCGAGCGCCTTCACCGCGCTGGTCGCGCACGGGGACGAGCAGCGGGTGCTCTGGCGGACCTGGCACGCCTACCCGCAGGAGGGGCGGCTGGTCTGTACCCGGTCCTCGTTGACGATCTTCGGAAACGCGTCCGAACCGGACCGCCCCGGGGGTCATCCATGGTGATGAAACGTCAATTCCCCGCACCGTCAAGTCCGTCGAATGGGTGCAGCGTCCGGCCGCCCACCTCGCCTAGCGTTTGTTCGTGATCAACCATCCACCGGGCCCGCCCCTCCGTCCGCGCCCCGCTCCCGACGACCCGGCCGGACTGGCCGTGATCGGGGCGAGCGCGGTCCGGGCCCGGGACACCGCCGGCCGCCCGGCACCGCTGCGCGGCCGGGCCCGGGCGGCCCGGCTGCTGGTGCTGCTGGCGGCCTTCGTCTGCGCCGCCTGCGGGCTGGTGTACGAACTCGAACTGGTCGCCCTCGGCGGCCAGCTGCTCGGGGACACCACCACCCAGACCTCGGTGGTGCTCTCCGTGATGGTGTTCGCCATGGGGGTCGGCTCGCTGCTGGCCAAGCGGCTGACTCGCCGACCCGCCGCCTCCTTCGCGCTGATCGAGTGCGCGCTCGCCCTCACCGGCGGCACCTCCGTCCTGCTGCTCTACTGGGCCTGGGCCCGGCTGGACCAGCACGGCGCCACCCTGGCCGGGGTGGTCGGCGCCACCTTCCTGATCGGCGTGCTGATCGGCGCGGAGATCCCGCTGCTGATGACCCTGATCCAGCGGATCCGCCGGGAGGACGCCGGCCGGGCCGCCGCCGACCTGTTCGCCGCCGACTACGTCGGCGCCCTGGTCGGCGGGCTGGCCTTCCCGTTCGTCCTGCTGCCGCAGCTCGGCCAGAGCACCGGCGCCCTGCTCACCGGCGCGGTCAACGCCATCGCCGGCGCGGCGGTGGTGCTCCGGCTGTTCCGTGACGAGGTGTCACCCCGCACCCGGATCCTGCTCTGGACCGGCTGCGGCCTGGTCCTGGTCGCCCTGGCCGTCGCCGCCGCCTGCACCGACGCGATCGAACGCGCCGCCCGGCAGGCCCTCTACGGCGCCCAGGTCCGGCTGGCCCTGCAGAGCCGGCTCCAGGAGATCGTGCTCACCGGCGACGCCGCCCCCGCCGGCCCGGCCGCTCCCCGGGTGCCCGCGCAGCGCGGCCCGCTGGAGCTCTACCTGGACGGCCGGCTGACGGTCTGCGGCCCGGACGAGTACCGCGAGCACGAGGCGCTCACCCACCCCGCGCTCGGCGGCGGGCCGGCCGGCCGGGTGCTGCTGCTCGGCGGCGGCGACGGCCTGGCCCTGCGCGAGGTGCTCCGGCACCCGGCGGTGCGGGCCGTCGTGGTGGTCGAGCCCGATCCGGCGCTGGCCGACCTGGCCCGCCGGGACGCCGCCCTCGCCGCCCTCGGCGAGCACTCGCTGGCCGACCCCCGGGTCCGGCTGGTGACGGGCGACCCGCTGCGCTGGCTGCGCGGCGCGGACGGCTCCTACGACGTGGTGCTCAGCGAGCTGCGCGGGCGGCCGTACGACACCCAGGAGTTCTACGGGCTGGCCGCCCGACTGCTCGCACCGGGGGGCCGACTCGCGGTCCGGGCCGAGGACCTCTGGCCCGCCGAGGCCACCCTCCGCGCCGCCGGGCTGCGCACCTCCCCCTACCCCGCCGCAGACGGCCCGCGGAACTGCCCGCGCGGTCCCCGCTCCCCCGCCACCTTCGTCCTCGCCGCCCGCACCCCGCCGGTCCTCTCCCTCACCACCCCGACCCGCTCACTCACCACCGACCGCCTGCGCACCGCAGCCGCCGCCCTCGCCACCACCCGCCCCGACCCCCTGCCATCCCCCCGGACCCTGCTCGGCTGACGCCCCCCAGCTCCTCGGGTCCTTCGGGACCGAAGGCCCCAAGGGGCGCGGGGAACCGCGCGAACCGGCAGACACCCCACCCCCAGCTCGGGGCACACGAGCCGGCTACACCCACGACCACTCCCCACACACCCGCTGCTTCGGGGCCGAAGGCCCCAAGGAGCGCGGGGAACCGCGCGGACCAGCAGACACCCCACCCCCGGCCCGGGGCACACGAGCCGGCTGCACCCACGACCACTCCCCACCCCCAACAGGCACCCCGCCCCCGGAGGGAGCCGCACCTGCCGCCACCCCCGCCCAACCCCCGATCGGCCCTGGTGCGTGCGGCCTCTGCTCCCCCGCCACCCCGGGTGGGTAGGCTCGCTGGCATGGAGCATGAGGTTGTCGTCCAGCTGCCCGCCGCCACCGTCCAGGAGGCCCTGCGGGACCAGGAGCTGCTCTCCCGCTGCGTCCCCGGGCTGACCACCGACGAGGAGCCCGGCGGCGTCGGGCGCCTGCGCCTGCGAATCGGCGGATCGACCATCACCTACCGGGGCGAGCTCTCCCTGATCGAGGGCCGCGAGGGCGTGCTGACCGTCCTGGCGGAGGGTCAGGAGGCGCGCGGCAGCGGCGAGGTGACGGCCACCGTCCGGCTCTCGGTCCGGCCCGGCCCCGGCACCGAGCCCGGTGCCGACCCGGAGGGCGCCCCGGCGTCCTGCACGCTGCGCTTCACCGGCGACCTGTCCGCCACCGGCCGGCTCACCGAGTTCGACTCCGCCACCCTGGCCGCCACCGGTCGCCGCCTGCTGGACCGCTTCGCGGCCGACCTGGCGGCCGAGCTGAGCGGCGCCGAGCCGCCGGAGGCCACCGTGGTCTACCTGGAGGACCACGCGGGCGGCTTCTCCGCCGACCTGGACGACGACCTCTCCGACCTGATCGCGTTCTCCGACGACCTCCCCGAGGAGGCCACCCCGGTCGAGCGGCCCGAGCAGCCCGAGCCGGAGCTGCACCCCGTGCCCGAGCCGGCCCTGGAGTACCTGACCGATCCGGCCGCCACCGGCCCGGTCCGCCGCAGCATCGTCGGCCGGTCGGCCGAGGAGGTGGACCACGCCCCGCCGCGCGGGCGCTACGCCCCGGCCCTGCCGGCCCGCAGCGCCCGCGCCCGGGCGGCCACCCGCTGGGGCGGCCCGGAGGCGGTGGCCCCGGCCGACCGCAGCCCGCTGCCCTGGGTGATCGGCGGCGGGGCGGTGCTGCTGGGCGGTGCGGTGGTGCTGGTCCGCGCCCTGCGCAGGCGCTGACCGGGCCGGGCCGGGCCGACCGGCCGACTGCGTGGCGGCGCCGGGCACCGACCGGGGCGACGACCACCCGCCCGTAGACTGACTGCCCATGAGCAACGACCGCGACGCCCTGCTGGCGCAGATCAAGGACAAGGCCGTCGTGCACGGCAAGGTCACCCTCTCCTCCGGCAAGGAGGCCGACTACTACGTCGACCTCCGCCGGATCACCCTGGACGCCGAGGCCGCCCCGCTGGTCGGTTCGGTCATGCTGGACGCCTCCGCGCACCTGGAGTACGACGCCGTCGGCGGCCTGACCCTCGGCGCCGACCCGGTGGCCGCCGCGATGCTGCACGCCGCCGCCGCCCGCGGCCGGAAGCTGGACGCCTTCGTGGTCCGCAAGGCGGGCAAGGCGCACGGCCTGCAGCGCCGGATCGAGGGCCCGGACGTCAAGGGCCGCCGGGTGCTGGCGGTCGAGGACACCTCCACCACCGGCGGCTCGGTGCTGACCGCCGTCGAGGCGCTCCGCGAGGCGGGCGCCGAGGTGGTCGGCGTCGCGGTGATCGTCGAGCGCGGCGCGGCCCCGGCCATCGCCGAGGCGGGCCTGGAGTACGTCACCGCCTACGACCTGGACGACCTCGGCCTCTGACGGACGGCCACATGACGGTGGCCCGCCGTTTCACGTGTTTCACGTGAAACGGCGGGCCACTCGCGCGTGACGGGGGATCAGCCCTTGCGGTGCCGGCCGTTGCCGGCCGCCTCGACCGGGGCCTGCTCGGCCGCCGCGCCGCCGGCCTTCCGCTTCTTGCGCTCGCGCCAGACCTCGATGAAGACCGGCGACAGCGAGACCAGGATGATCAGCAGCATCGCCGGGATCAGGTACTTGTCGATCACCGGCGCCAGCTGGTCACCGGTGAAGTAGCCGATCAGCAGCATGGACTCGGTCCACAGCAGGCCGCCGATCACGTTCCACACGAAGAAGGTCTTGGCCGGCATCTCCAGCACGCCCGCGACCGGGTTGAGGAAGGTCCGCACGATCGGGATGAAGCGGGCCAGCACCACGGCCTTGGCCGGGCCGAACTTGTCGAAGTACTCCTCCGCCTTCACCACGAACTCGCGGCGGAAGATCTTCGAGTCCGGCTTGTCGAACATCTTGGGCCCGACCTTGACCCCGAACAGGTGCCCCAGCTGGGCCCCGGCGATGGCGCACAGCGGGGCGCCGATCAGCAGGGCCGCGATCGACATCTGCGCCCCCTCCCCGAGCACCTTCTCGGCTGCGCTGGAGGCGGCCACGCCGGCCAGGATGAGCAGCGAGTCGCCCGGGAAGAAGAACCCGACCAGCAGGCCGGTCTCGGCGAAGATGATCGCCAGGATGCCGATCACACCGACCGATGCGACGAGCGATTTGGCGTCGAGCAGATTGACGGCGAGCTGGTTGTAGTCCACGCGCGCAGGATAGCGCCCCGGCCTTGCGGGAGGCTGAAGGTCCCTCCCGTCCCGGGGACCTCCGGCCCCTCCTCCGACACCAACCGTCCCAACCAGCGGGCCCATGGGTGTCTCCGGGGGCCGAGTCTGGGAAGATGGCACAGGTGTCCGGCCCGCGGTCGCACCCACCCTCAAGTGCACACCGCGACGGACTCCGTCGAACCGGGGTACCGGAGCCGCACCGCAGAGCCGCGACGGCAGCCGGCACCGCGCGTCGTACCGAAGGCGTACCGAGCGTCGGACAGGTCGTCCGTACGCCGAGCACCGACAGGAGCGAATTCGCATGCCCATCGCAACTCCCGAGGTCTACAACGAGATGCTCGACCGGGCCAAGGCGGGCAAGTTCGCCTACCCGGCCATCAACGTCACCTCGTCGCAGACCCTGCATGCCGCCCTGCGCGGCTTCGCCGAGGCCGAGAGCGACGGCATCATCCAGATCTCGACCGGCGGCGCGGAGTTCCTCGGCGGCCAGCACAACAAGGACATGGTCACCGGCGCGGTGGCGCTGGCCGAGTTCGCCCACATCGTGGCGGCCAAGTACGACATCACCGTCGCGCTGCACACCGACCACTGCCCCAAGGACAAGCTGGACGCCTACGTCCGCCCGCTGATCGCGGTCTCCGCCGAGCGCGTGGCCCAGGGCCGCAACCCGCTGTTCCAGTCGCACATGTGGGACGGCTCGGCCGAGACCCTGGCCGACAACCTGGCCATCGGCCAGGAGCTGCTGGCCCAGGCCGCCGCCGCGAAGATCATCCTCGAGGTCGAGATCACCCCGACCGGCGGCGAGGAGGACGGCGTCACCCACGAGATCAACGACGAGCTCTACACCACGGTGAACGACGCGGTCCGCACCGCCGAGGCGCTCGGCCTGGGCGAGAAGGGCCGCTACCTGCTGGCCGCCTCGTTCGGCAACGTGCACGGCGTCTACAAGCCGGGCAACGTCGTGCTGAAGCCGGAGCTGCTCCGCGACCTGCAGGACGAGATCGGCAAGCAGTACGGCAAGCAGGACCCGTTCGACTTCGTCTTCCACGGCGGCTCGGGCTCCACCGCCGAGGAGATCGCCACCGCGCTGGAGAACGGCGTCGTGAAGATGAACCTCGACACCGACACCCAGTACGCCTTCACCCGCCCGGTGGTGGCGCACATGTTCAGCAACTACGACGGCGTGCTGAAGGTCGACGGCGAGGTCGGCAAGAAGAACACCTACGACCCGCGCACCTGGGGCAAGCTGGCCGAGGCCGGCATGGCCGCCCGCGTGCTGGAGGCCGCGCAGCAGCTGCGCTCGGCCGGCAAGCGCATCAAGTAGGGCGTGAACGCGCAGGAGCCCCGGCCCGTGACGGGCCGGGGCTCCTGCGCGTGCGCGACTACTGCTTCAGCTCGGCGTACGCCTCGGCGCTGCTGTCCTTGAGGAACTGCCAGCAGCGCTCGGCCTCCTCGGTCTCCTTGATCTCCTCGGCGGCCCGGGCCAGCGCGGCCAGGCAGCGCAGGAAGCCCCGGTTGCCCCGGTGCTCCCACGGCACCGGGCCGTGGCCCTTCCAGCCGGCCCGCCGCAGCGAGTCCAGGCCCCGGTGGTAACCGGTGCGGGCGTAGGCGTAGGACTCGACCACCCGGCCGGCGTCGTACGCGTCGTCGGCCAGCATCGCCCAGGCCAGCGAGAAGGTCGGGAACGCGGCGGCGACCTGGGTCGGCGAGGCCGACTCCTCGCCCAGCATCCGGTAGGGCTGCTCGTCCTCCGGCAGCCGGGTCGGCTCGGGGCCACCGAGGAGGTTCTGGTGAATACTCATGCGTGCCAGTCTGCCCGTTCGGCGGTACGGCTGTCGCCTCCCGCCCGGTACCCGGCCGTCCGGCTCCCCCGGTGATCCGGTCGTCGGCAACCGGAAGGGCGCCGGGTATCGTCCTGAGGGACAGCGCGTCGAGTCCTGCCAGGCGACCAGAGAGCATCCGTAGTGCGATCCAACCCCAGGAGCAACCCGGCCCCCCGCGCTCGCCGCGCGGGCGCCCCCGCACCGACCCGGCGACGGGCCGCCGCCGCCCGACGGCGGCAGCAGGCGGTCCGGCGGCGCCGGCTGGTGCTGCTGGTCGGTCTGACCGGGGCGCTGGCCGTGCTCGGGGTCACCGCCTTCAACCTCACCGGCTCCGACGGCGAGCCCACCGCCCCCGCCACCACCCAGGCCCGGGCCGTCCCGGCGGCCGAGGGCACGCCGCCGGCCCAGCCGCCCGCGCCCGAGCCCGCGCCGACGCCCAGCCCGACTCCGGTCGAGGTGGTGGAGAAGGGCAAGGGCACCTTCAGCACGGTGCAGGCCAATGGCCCGGTGGTCGGCAAGGGCAGCACCCTGCGCAAGTACAAGGTGGAAGTGGAGGACGGCATAGGCATCGACGCCGCCACCGCCACCGACCAGGTGCAGAAGATCCTCGCCGACAAGCGCGGCTGGACCGCCGACGGCAAGCACTCCTTCCAACTGGTCGCCTCCGGCCCGGCCAACTTCTCGGTCAAGATCGCCTCGCCCGACACCGTGGACGCGGTCTGCGGCAAGGCCGGGCTGAACACCGGCGGCGAGGTGAACTGCAACGTCGGCGACGCCGTGATGGTCAACACCAAGCGCTGGACCATCGGCTCCCCGCAGTTCAGCGGCCCGATCGAGGAGTACCGCGCGCTGATCGTCAACCACGAGGTGGGCCACTTCATCGGCCACGGCCACGAGGGCTGCGGCGGCGCGGGCAAGCCCGCCCCGGCGATGATGCAGCAGATCTACGGCCTGGAGGGCTGCGTCTCCAACGCCTGGCCCTACACCGAGGCCGGCAAGTACATCTCCGGCCCGGCCCGCAAGTGAGCTGACGCCCCCTCAGCCCAGCACCGGGAGGTACGGGGAGAGGTCGCTGCGCTCGCCGCTGGCCCGCAGCTGCGCGCCGTGCTCGGCGGCGGCCCAGTCGGTGCGGCCGGTGGCCAGCCGGATCCAGGTGAGCGGGTCGGTCTCGACCACGTTGGGCGGGGTGCCCCGGGTGTGGCGGGGGCCCTCGACGGCCTGGACGACGGCGTACGGGGGGATGCGCAGCTCGACCGCGCCGCCGGGCGCCCGGTCGGCGAAGGCGTCGGCCAGCAGCCGGGTGACGGCGGCCAGCGCCTGCCGGTCGTGCGGGAAGGCGGGCAGCTCCAGGGCGGCGGCCAGGTCGTCCGCGTGCACCACGGTCTCGACCAGCCGGGTGACCAGGAAGTCGGCCAGCAGGATCGGGCCGAAGCGGATCACGAACCGCCGTGCCGGGTCGGCGGTTTCGGGCCGCTCCAGGGTCTCCAGCAGCAGGTCGCAGGCCGCGTCGAACTCCTTCGCCACCTGGGCCGGGGAGCCGGCGAAGGCACCCTCGGCGTGCTCGACCACGGCGGCCGAGATGGCCTCGGCGGCGCTCCGGGTCAGGCCCGGCCACTCCACCAGCGGGATGGCCGCCCCGGCCGGCACCGGCTCGTCCAGGTGCCGGGGCAGCCAGTCCAGGCAGAAGCCGAGGTGGGCGATCAGCTGCCGGACGTTCCACTCCCCCAGCCTGGTCGGCCGGGCCAGCAGTTGCTCGGCCTCGGGGCGGGCGCACAGCTCGTGCACGGCGGCACGCAGCGCCGCGCTCTGCCCGGCCAGCGCGGCGCGCACCTTGGCGGGGTCGTAACTGCGGGCCTTCTTCGCGGAGTTCGCCATCTCGCGAGCCTACAGCGAAGGGGCGGCCCGACCGGGCCGCCCCTTCACCTGGTGAGACTGCTGATCCGCCGTCAGGCGAGCAGCGCCTCGATCACACCGGTGTGCGCGTCCTTGAGCTCGGCCAGCGGGACGCTGAACTGGCCCTGGACCTCCAGCACGTCACCGTCGACCACACCGATCCGGGTGGCGGGCAGGCCACGGGCGCCGCACATGTCGTTGAACCGGAGCTCCTCGCTGCGCGGCACGGCCACCACGGCCCGGCCGGCCGACTCGGAGAACAGGAACACGAACGGGTCCATGCCCTCGGGGACCACGACGCGCGCGCCGTTGCCGCCCTTGAGGCAGCTCTCCACCAGGGCCTGGCCCAGGCCGCCGTCGGAGAGGTCGTGGGCCGCGTCGATCATGCCGTCCCGGGAGGCGGCGATCAGGATCTCGCCGAGCAGCCGCTCGCGCTCCAGGTCCAACTTGGGCGGCAGGCCGCCCAGGTGACCATGCACGACCTCGGTCCAGGCCGAGCCGCCGAGCTCGTCCTCGGTGTCGCCGAGCAGGTAGAGCAGCTGCCCCTGCTCGCCGAAGGCGACCGGGGTGCGGCGGGTGACGTCGTCGATGACGCCGAGCACCGCGACCACGGGGGTCGGGTGGATGGCGACCTCGCCGGTCTGGTTGTACAGCGAGACGTTGCCGCCGGTGACCGGGGTGCCGAGCACCAGGCAGGCGTCGGCCAGGCCGCGGGTCGCCTCGGCGAACTGCCACATCACGTCCGGGTCCTCGGGGGAGCCGAAGTTGAGGCAGTCCGAGACGGCGAGCGGCTTGGCACCGCCGGCCGCGACGTTGCGGTACGCCTCGGCCAGCGCCAGCTGGGCACCGGTGTACGGGTCCAGCTTGGCGTAGCGGCCGTTGCCGTCGGTGGCGACCGAGACGCCGAGGTTGGTCTCGTCGTCGATCCGGATCATGCCGGAGTCCTCACCGTGCGAGAGCACGGTGTTGCCGAGCACGTAGCGGTCGTACTGGTCGGTGATCCAGGACTTGGAGGCCTGGTTCGGCGAGGAGGCCACCGCGAGCAGGGCCGCCTTGAGCTCGTCACCGTTGGCCGGGCGGGCCAGCCGCTCGGCGGTGGGCGCGTCGGCCTGCAGCGCGTCCTGCCAACTCGGCCGCGCGAACGGGCGGTTGTAGGTCGGGCCGTCGTGCGCGACGGAGCGCGGCGGCACGTCGACGACCTGCTCGCCGTGCCAGAAGATCTCCAGCCGCTCGCCCTCGGTCACCTCACCGATGACCGTGGCGATGACGTCCCACTTCTCGCAGATCTCCAGGAAGCGGGCGACCTTGTCGGGCTCGACGATGGCGCACATGCGCTCCTGCGACTCGCTCATGAGGATCTCCTCCGGCGAGAGCGTGTTGTCGCGCAGCGGCACGGTGTCCAGCTCGATCCGCATGCCGCCGGAGCCGGCCGAGGCCAACTCCGAGGTGGCGCAGGAGAGCCCGGCGCCGCCGAGGTCCTGGATGCCGAGCACCAGCTTCTCGGCGAAGATCTCCAGGGTGCACTCGATCAGGAGCTTCTCCTGGAACGGGTCACCGACCTGGACGGCGGGCCGCTTGGCGGGCTTGGTGTCGTCGAAGGTCTCGGACGCCAGCACCGAGACGCCGCCGATGCCGTCGCCGCCGGTCCGGGCTCCGTACAGGATGACCTTGTTGCCGGCGCCGCTGGCCTGCGCGAGGTGGATGTCCTCGTGCTTCATCACGCCCACGCAGAGCGCGTTGACCAGCGGGTTGCCCTGGTAGCAGGAGTCGAAGACGACCTCGCCGCCGATGTTCGGCAGGCCCAGGCAGTTGCCGTAGCCGCCGATGCCCGCGACGATCCCGGGCAGCACCCGCCGGGTGTCCGGGTGGTCGGCCGCACCGAAGCGCAGCGGGTCCATCACGGCGACCGGGCGGGCGCCCATCGCCAGGATGTCGCGGACGATGCCGCCGATGCCGGTGGCCGCGCCCTGGTAGGGCTCGATGTACGAGGGGTGGTTGTGCGACTCGACCTTGAAGGTCACCGCGTAACCCTGGCCCACGTCGACCACACCGGCGTTCTCGCCGATGCCGACCAGCATCGCGTCGCTGTCCGGCTTCTTCTCGCCGAACTGCTTGAGGTGCACCTTGGAGCTCTTGTAGGAGCAGTGCTCGGACCACATGACCGAGTACATCGCCAGCTCGGCCCCGGTGGGACGGCGGCCGAGGATCTCGCGGATCTTCGCGTACTCGTCTTCCTTGAGCCCGAGTTCGGCCCAGGGCTGCGCGGAGTCCGGGGTCTGCTCGGCGTTCTTGACCGTGTCGAGGGACATCAGGCGTTCACCAACTGCTTGAGGACGGAAGTGAAGAAGCCCAGGCCCTCGGTGGTCGGCCCGGTGAGCGGCTCGACGGCGTGCTCGGGGTGCGGCATCAGGCCGACCACATTGCCGGCCGCGTTGGTGATGCCGGCGATGTCGCGGTACGAACCGTTCGGGTTCAGGTCCAAGTACCGTGCGACGATGCGGCCTTCGCCCTCCAGCTGGTCCAGCACGCGCTCCTCGGCGACGAACCGGCCCTCGCCGTTCTTGAGCGGCACGACGATTTCCTGGCCCGCGGAGTAATCCTTGGTCCAGGCCGTCTCGGCGTTCTCGATCCGGAGCTTCTGGTCGCGGCAGACGAAGTGCAGCGAGTCGTTCCGGGTGAGCGCGCCGGGCAGCAGGTGCGATTCGCAGAGCACCTGGAACCCGTTGCAGATACCGAGGACCGGCATTCCGAGCTTCGCCTGCTCGATGATGGTCTCCATCACCGGCGAGAAGCGGGAGATGGCCCCGCAGCGCAGATAGTCACCGTAGGAGAAACCCCCGGGCAGGACGACCGCGTCGACCTGGTGGAGATCCTGGTCACGGTGCCAGAGGGCGACCGGCTCGGCGCCGGCCAGGCGGACCGCGCGCTGGGCGTCGCGGTCGTCGAGCGAGCCGGGGAAAGTGACGACGCCTACGCGGGTGGTCACTTGCCCTCCTCCTCGATCCGGACGGTGAAGTCCTCGATCACGGTGTTCGCCAGGAAGGTCTCGGCGGCTTCGCGGATCTTGGCGAGGGCGGCCTCGTCGACCGGACCCTCCACCTCCAGTTCGAAACGCTTGCCCTGGCGGACATCGGCGATCCCGGCGAATCCGAGGCGGGGCAGTGCGCGCTGCACCGCCTGGCCCTGGGGGTCGAGGATCTCGGGCTTGAGCATGACGTCGACTACGACGCGAGCCACTGGCACTCCCGTTGGTGTGGTGCGTGAGGCGGGGGGACCTCCAGACTACCGGGGCATTCGGGTGAGTTTGCGGGCCGGTCGGGGCGACGCGCGTAGACCTCCACCCCTTACGCCCCAAGGGTTCCAGCGCCCCCGAGCGCCACCACGCCGTCCCTTTTCGACCGTTATCACGCCCCCTTGCGGACCGGCCGAATACCGGCACTACGGGACAGAACGGCCAGCCCGATCCACCGCTATCCCGCACGGGGCGAAGTCTCGTGAATATCCGGAAAAAGAAAGCGCATCCCTTCGATTTCCCTCCCCTTTGGGTGCAGAATAGGGCCCACCGGTGACGGCGGGCGCTGCACATCAGCGCGGGTTCCTGCCTGCCCGGACGCGCTCGCGAATTGCCCGAGAGGATTGACACCCATGGCTCAGCGTGTAGTCGTCACGCTCTCCGACGACCTGGACGGCGGCGCCGCCGCGGAGACCGTCCACTTCGGTGTCGACGGGAAGTCGTACGAGATCGACCTGTCGCAGGACAACGCGGAGAAGCTCCGGGAGGCGCTCGCCCCGTTCGTCGCGGCCGGCCGCCGCCAGAGCCGCGCCGGAAAGTCCTTCCGCCGCACCGCGCTCACCCCGGACCCGGCCGCCGTGCGTGCCTGGGCGCAGTCCCGCGGAATGGAACTGCCGGCCCGCGGCCGCATCCCCAAGCACGTCTACGAGCAGTTCGCCGAGGCCAACTGACCTGCGGCGCGAGCGCGGTCGCCCTGCCCCCGCCGGACCGGTGGAAAGGGTGGGGCGACCACCTCTTGCGATGCGGTACAGTTCTTCCTGTCGCCGCAACCGGAGAGATCCGGGGAGGCAACCGGTGGCCCGACAACCACCATGCGGACGTAGCTCAGTTGGTAGAGCATCACCTTGCCAAGGTGAGGGTCGCGAGTTCGAATCTCGTCGTCCGCTCGTAGTTCAAGCGGTACCGCAGTACAACCGAAGATCGTGCGGACGTAGCTCAGTTGGTAGAGCATCACCTTGCCAAGGTGAGGGTCGCGAGTTCGAATCTCGTCGTCCGCTCAGTGTGAAGGGCCCCTCGGAAGAGGGGCCCTTCGTCGTTCCCGGGGGCAGCCTCCCGGGCCGATGACATTTGTCACCGCCGACCCGTGTGAACGCGGCCCGGACCGGTGACGGCCCGCACTGCCCCCGCGCCTCCCCCGCCGGGAGGCTTGAGGCATGAACACCAGCCACCGCGAGCAGCCCGCCATCGAGGCCACCGCCCTGCACCGCCACTACGGCCCCGCCGGGGAGGCCGGCTTCGACGCCGTCCGGGGCCTGGACCTCACGGTCCACCGGGGCGAGGTCTTCGCCCTGCTCGGCACCAACGGCGCGGGCAAGACCTCCACCATGGAGCTGCTCGAAGGGCTGGCCGCCCCGACGGAGGGTCAGGTCCGGGTCCTGGGCCACGATCCGCACCGGGAGCGGGCGGTGGTGCGTCCGAGGATCGGCATCATGCTCCAGGAGGGCGGCTTCCCCTCCGAGCTCACGGTGGCCGAGACCGGCCGGCTCTGGGCCGGGACGACCAGCGGGGCCCGTCCGGTGGACGAGGCGCTGGAGCTGGTCGGCCTGCTCGGCCGGCGCACGGTGCGGGTCAAGCAGCTCTCCGGCGGCGAGCGGCGCCGGCTGGACCTGGCGCTGGCCCTGCTCGGCCGGCCCGAGGTGCTCTTCCTGGACGAGCCCAGCACCGGACTGGACCCGGAGGCCCGGGCCGGGGTCTGGCGGCTGGTCCGCGAGCTGCGGGCCCAGGGCACCACGGTGCTGCTCACCACGCACTACCTGGAGGAGGCCGAGGAGTTGGCCGACCGGCTGGCCATCATGCACGCCGGACGGATCGTCACCCGGGGCACGGTGGCCGAGGTGATCTCCGGGCGGCCGTCCCGTATCTCCTTCGAACTCCCGGCGCGGGAGGGCCGGTTCGAGCAGCTGACACTGCCCCCGCTGGCCGGGGCCGAGGTCGTCACCGAGGGCCGCCGGATCACCGTGCAGACCCCGGAGCTGCAGGCCACCCTGACCGGCCTGCTCGACTGGGCGGCCCGCCACCAGGTCCCGCTGGCCGGGCTGGACGCCCGCAGCGCCTCGCTGGAGGAGGCCTTCCTGGCGATCGCCTCCGACGCCGCCGGCACCACCCCCACCCCCGCCGAGACCGTCCTGACCGGAGCCTCCCGATGACCGCCACCGCCGCAACCGCCACCACCACCGCGCCCGCCTCCACCGCGTTGAGCCGGATGCTGGCCCTCGGCCGGGCCGAGACCACCCTGCTGCTGCGCAACCGCACCGCGCTGTTCACCGCCCTGGTGCTGCCGCCGCTGATGACCGTGGCGCTCAGCGAGCCGATCAAGGAGCAGGGCAAGAACTCCCCCGGCGTCTCCGCCGCGGCCCTGGTGGTCACCGGACTGCTCGGACTGCTCCCGCTGTTCGTCGTCTACTACAACCTGACCGCCGCCTACGTGGCCCGGCGCGGCGAGCTGGTGCTCAAGCGGATGCGGACCGGCGAGGCCCGGGACGCCGAGATCCTCGGCGGCAGCGCGCTGCCCTCGCTGCTGCTCTCGCTGACCCTGAGCGTGGTGCTCTGCGCGGCGGCGGCCCTCCTGATGGACCTGCCGGCCCCCTCGGACCCGGTGCGGGTGGTGCTCGGCGTGCTGCTCGGCCTGGTGGTGCTGGTGCCGCTGGCCGCACTCTCCAGCATCATCACCAAGACCGTGGAGAGTTCCGGGCTGACCACCCTGCCGCTGCTGCTGATCAGCCAGTTCGGCTCCGGCATGATCATCCCGCTGGACTCGATGCCCGACCAGTTCGCCACCTTCTGCCGCCTGCTGCCCACCACCCCGGCCGTCCAGCTGGTCCGGGAGGGCTGGACCGGCACCACCGGCTGGGGCGAGGCGCTGCCGCAGCTCGGCCTGGCGGTGGCCTGGACCCTGGTGGCCGGCTGGGCCGCGCTGCGCTGGTTCCGCTGGGAGCCCCGGCGCTGAGACCTGATAGGAATTCCGTACCGACCACCGCACGAGGAGACACCGTGGAGCTGCGCCGACCGATGCGCCGCTGGCGCTCGCTGGGCAAGCCGCAGCGCACCGAGCTGTTCGTCCGCTGGTCCTGCTACCTGGCGCTCGGCGCGGAGCCGCTGGCCCTGCTCGGCGCCCTGGTCGGCCAGGCCGACGAGGTGCCCGTCCTGACGCTCCGTCTGATGCTGGTGGCCTCGCTGGCGGGCACGGTGCTGTCGGTGCTGCTGCTGCGCGCCGGGCTCGCCCACTACCTGGGCCGCCGGCCGCTGCCGGTCACCCTGCTGACCGCCTCCACCGTGCTGTCCGTCGGATCGGTCTGGGGCCTGGTGATGTCCGACGGCGCCGGCCTGGAGTTCTCGGCGGGGCTCTCCCCCCTGCTGGTGATGTTCTGGTTCGGCCCGGTGTCCGTCGCGCTGCCGCCGCGCCGCTCCGCACCGCTCGGCCTGCTGGTCATGCTGCTCCTGCTGCCGGCCCTGCTGCTGCGCGGGATCGGGCTGGGCACCGCGCTCGGCGCGCTCACCGTCTTCTCGGTGGCCTGCGCGGTCTTCGCGCTCACCTGCCGGTCCTCGGCCTGGCTGGCCGGGGTGGTCTGGGAGCTGGACGGCGCCCGGGAGACCCAGGCCCGGCTGGCGGTGGCCGAGGAGCGGCTGCGGTTCTCCCGCGACCTGCACGACGTGCTCGGCCGCAACCTCACCACGATCGCGCTGAAGAGCGAGCTCGCCTCCCAACTCGCCCGCCGGGGACGGCCGGAGGCCGCCGACCAGATGACCGAGGTGCAGCGGATCGCCCAGGACTCCCAGCGCGAGGTGCGCGAGGTGGTCCGGGCCTACCGCGGCGCCGACCTGCACGCCGAGCTGACCGGGGCCGGCTCGGTGCTCCGGGCCGCCGACGTGGACTGCCGGGTGGAGCTGGCCGGGGCCGAGCAACTCCCGGTCACCGCCCAGTCGGTGCTCGGCTGGGTGGTCCGCGAGGGCACCACCAACGTGCTCCGGCACAGCGAGGCCACCACCTGCCGGATCCGGCTGCGGGTCAGCGGCGGCCAGGCGCTGCTGGAGATGACCAACGACGGGGTGCCCGAGCGGCCCGCCGCCGCCCCCGGCACCGGCCTGACCGGGCTGCGCGAGCGACTCGGCGTCTACGGCGGGGAGTTGGCCACCCCGCCGGCCGAGCCCGGCTGGTTCCGGCTCACCGTCGACCTGCCGCTGACCGCCCCCGCCCTCTCGCTGGAGACCACCGGATGACCGCCACGCCCGTACGCCTGCTGCTCGCCGACGACGAGCACCTGATCCGGGGTGCGATGGCCGCCCTGCTGTCCCTGGAGGACGACCTGACCGTGGTCGCCGAGGCGGCCTCCGGCCCGGAGGCGCTGGCGATGGCCAAGGCGCACCGGCCGGACGTCGCGGTGCTGGACCTGCAGATGCCCGGGATGGACGGGATCGAGGTGGCCACCGAGCTGCGCCGGGTGCTGCCGGAGTGCCGGACGATGATCGTCACCGGCCACGGGCGGCCCGGCTACCTGAAGCGGGCCCTGGAGGTCGGGGTGCGGGGCTTCCTGCCCAAGACCGTGTCGGCCGCCGACCTGGCCGGGATCATCCGCACCGTGGTGGCGGGCGGCCGGTACGTCGACCCGGAGCTGGCGGCGGACGCCATCGCGGCCGGCGAGAGCCCGCTCACCCCGCGCGAGACGGACGTGCTGGAGCTGGCCGCGCACGGCACCTCGATCGCCGAGATCGCGGACCGGGCCGCACTGTCGGCCGGCACCGTGCGCAACTACCTCTCCTCGGCGGCCGGCAAGCTGGGCGCCGAGAACCGCCACGCGGCGGTCCGGATCGCCCGCGAGCACGGCTGGATCTGAGGGCCCGTCACGGAGACGGCCGGGGCCCCGTCGCGGGGCCCCGGCCGTCGTCGCGTCACTGCCAGCTGGTGCCGGTCAGCCGCTCGTACGCCTCGACGTACTTGGCCCGGGTGGTCTCGACGATCTCGGCCGGCAGCTCCGGCGGCGGCTGCTCGCCCTTGCGGTCCCAGCCGGAGGCCGGGGAGTCCAGCCAGTCCCGGATGAACTGCTTGTCGAAGGAGGGCTGGGCGCGGCCCGGCTCCCACAGGTCGGCCGGCCAGTAGCGGGAGGAGTCCGGGGTGAGCACCTCGTCGCCGATCACCAGCTCGCCGTCCAGCAGGCCGAACTCGAACTTGGTGTCGGCCAGGATCAGGCCGCGCTCGCGCGCGATGTCCCGGGCCCGGGAGTAGACGGCCAGGGTGGTCTGACGGAGCGTCGCCGCCAGGTCCGCACCGATCCGGCGGGCGGTCTCCTCGTACGGGACGTTCTCGTCGTGCTCGCCCACCTCGGCCTTGAGGGCCGGGGTGTAGATCGGGGCGGGCAGCTCGGAGCCGTCCACCAGGCCCTCCGGCAGCGCGATGCCGCAGACCGTCCGGTCGGCCCGGTACTCGACCAGGCCGGAGCCGGTCAGGTAGCCGCGGGCCACGCACTCCACCGGCGCCATCTCCAGCGCCTTGCAGATCAGCGTGCGGCCCTTCCAGTCGGCGGGGGCGCCGGCCGGCAGCTCGGTGGAGATCACGTGGTTCGGCACGATGTCGGCGATCCGCTCGAACCACCAGAGCGAGAGCTGGGTGAGCACCCGGCCCTTGTCCGGGATCTCGTTGGGCAGCACCCAGTCGAAGGCGGAGGTGCGGTCGCTGGCGACCATCACCAGGTCGCCGTTGGCGGCCCGGTAGAGATCGCGCACCTTGCCGGTGTGCAGGTGCTCCAGACCAGGTACCTGGACCGGCTCGGGCTTGGTGACAAATCCGCTCAAGGTCGTCTCAGTCCTCGGAGGAAGGGGGGCTGGGGCTCCGAGTCTTTCACGGGTGCCCCCGCTTCCCGCCGAGCGGGCGTCCTCAGTCGCGCGGACCGTCCTGCTTGCAGAGGTGGTCGAGCAGGTTGGCGGTGGCCCGCTGGATGCGCTCGTCGGTGTGGCCCGGCCGGTCCAGCGCGGGCGACCAGGCGAAGGTGCCGGAGGCGAACACGTAGGCCCCACTGGGTGCCCGGTACAGCGAGCTCTCCTGGTACCGCAGCCGCCCGTCCGCGTCGTGGTACGGCGAGTGCGCGAGCAGCACCCGCTCGGTGTGCTCGGGCAGCGCGACCCGGGGGAAGTAACGGTCCGCCTCGCCGGCCACCAGGCCGGGCAGCTCCTCGCCCTCCCGCAGTCCGGTGCCCTCCCAGAGCCAGTGCCCGGTGTGCCGGGCCACCAGCGGCACCGGGGTCGGCACCCGGCCCGCGTACTGCACGCCGAGCAGCCGCTGCTCCGGCTCCCCGGCGTCCCGCCAGAGCGCGCTGCGTCCGCCCGGCACGCCGGCGGCCGGGTGGTCGGCCGGGACGCGCTGGCGCTTGCGGCAGTTGAGCAGCCGGTGCGGCTCGCCGGACGGGCCGGGCGAGAGCTCGACCCGCCAGTAGACCGAGTTCGCGGACAGGAAGACCAGCGAGGTCCCGCCGTCCCGGGCGCCCTCGACCGCCCGGCGCATCGGCTCGGACCAGTACTCGTCGTGGCCGGGGAAGACCAACGCCCGGTACCGGGAGGCGTCCACGTGGCCGGCGTGCAGGTCGGTGGCGGTGGCGTAGGCCAGGTCGTAGCCGTAGCGCTCGGCCCAGCGGATGAAGTCGTAGGCGTGGCCGACGTGCAGCGGCAGCCCGGCCCCGGCGTGCGGGCGGTCGAAGGAGACCGTGACGGCGGCCTCCTGCTCGCCGAGCAGCCCGCCCGCCTCGTCCCAGGCGTGGTACAGGCTGGCGCCCCGCAGGCCGTCCTCGGGGAACAGGTTGTACGCCTGCCAGGTGACGTCCGGGAGCACCAGCAGCAGGTCGGCGGGCTGCTCGAAGTCCCGGACGGTGAACGGGATGTGACTGCGGTGCAGGTTGTCGGCGGTGGTCAGCACCGCGACGTAGGCGCCCGGTCTCCAGTGCAGCGGCACCTGGAGCCGCCAGGACTGCCACCAGTGGTGGCAGGAGACGGTGCGGCCGACCACCAGCGGGGCGGGCTGGGCCAGGCCGGCGATCAGCGGACTGGCCGTCATGTGGTGGGCTCCGTCGCCGCCGTAGTGGCCGATCCGGTAGACGTCCACGGTGAAGGCCCGGGGCGGGTGCACGGTGACCCGCAGGTCGACCGACCCGCCGGGGCGGATCACCCCGGCCGAGGCGAAGCCCTTGATCTGCTGGTCCACGTCGTCCGAGTTGGCCGGGGTGCCGACCGGGGGCTTGGGGCGCGGGGCCGCCTGCGGGCGCTGGCCCGGGGCGTCCAGGCTGACGTACCAGGGCACCGCACCCTCGATGCCGGCCACGTAGTGGTCCGGGCTGCGCAGCCAGGGCAGCGGGCCCTGGCCGAACGGGTCCGAGACCCCGTGCTTGAGCGTCCCCGACTCCCAGCGGCGGTTGAGTTCCGTCCCCACGCGCGCCCCTCCCCCCCTCGCACCGGCCCGGCTCGGCCCCCGGTGGCATGTGCCACGCGGATGTGCGTGCGGACCAGCACACCACAGTGCTGGCGCTGCGTCACCCCACCGTAGCAACAAGTGTTGTCGAAATTCGGTCCGTGCCCCTCGGGCCCCCTGACCGGGGCATGACGCCTCGTCAGAGGCGTACCGAGCCGGTCGTGCGGAGGCCGGCCGCCTCCAGCCAGGAGCGCAGCGGGGCGTCCTCGCCGAGCTCGACCGCCTCGGCCACCAGGGCGGCCAGCTCGGGCCGCCGGACGCCGCCCAGCAGCAGCACCGGGCCGTCCAGCCAGTCCAGTCCGGGACGGCCCGACCCGGCCTCCAGCGCGGTCAGGCAGACCAGCGCGGTGACGTGGTCGGCCAGCAGGTCCCGGCCGGTGCGCACCACCTGGAGCGGGGGCGCGACCTGCCCGGTGCGCGCCACGTGCGCGGCGAGTGCTGCCGCCAGGGGCTCGCCGCCACCCTCCGCGAGCCGGGTCAGGGCCAGGTGCAGGGCCGGACCGGGCTCCTCCGGAGCCCGCTCGCCGAGCACCGCACGCAGCGCCCGGGCCTGGCCGCGCCAGCCCTCCTCGACCACCTCGGCCGGGTAGTCGGCCCAGGCCAGCTCGCGCCAGCCGGTGCCGACCGTGCCCACCGGCTCGCCGAACAGCACCTCGGCGGCCAGCAGCGAGACCGCCGCGTCCACCGCACCGGGCTCCTCCAGCAGGTCACAGGCCGGCCGGTCGCCGAGCCGGGAGCCGTAGCCGTCGGCCAGCCGGTCCCGGCGGGACAGCTCGGTGAGCGCGGAGACCACGCCCGCGTTCAGGTGGGCCGGGTGCCGGCCGAGCCGCCAGGCCGGCAGCGCGACCCGGGTGAGCAGCCGGTCCCAGCCCGCGTAGGCCAGGCCGACCTGCTCCTGGGCGGCGATCCGCAGGCCGTAGTCGACCGACTTGGCCTGCTCGGAGGCGGCGGCCGCGACCGCCCGCTCCAGCTCGGCGGCGTGCTCCCGGCAGGCTGCCAGCAGCACCCCGGTCAGCCGGTCCAGCAGCGCACCCGGCAGCGCACCGGGCCCGCGTCGCTCGCCGAGCGAGGCGTCCAGGGCGCGCAGGAAGCGGCGGGCGGCGGTGATCTCCGGATCGGCCGAGGCCGCCGTGCCCGCCACCACCGGGGCCAGCAGGGCGCGGAGCTCGCCGGCCCGCATCCACCAGAGGAAGGGGGAGCCGATCACCAGCACCGGAGCGGCCGGCTCGGACCGCCGGCCCGCGGCGTGCAGCTCGTCGTCGGCCGGGGCCGACCCGGCGTCAACCCGCTTGCGGCGGCGGCCCGGTGGCTCCTCCAGCCAGCTGTCGCAGTCCGGGGTGAGGGAGATCGCGGAGGGCGCCGGGACGCCGAGCCGCTCGGCCAGGTCGCGGATCTGGCGGTACAGCTCCGGCGCGGCCTCCTCGGCCAGCGGCACCGCCGGGGTGCGCGGCGGCACCGCCCGGGCGTAGGCCCGGGCCGCCAGGCCGGCCGCCAGCAGCACCAGCACGGCGACCGCACCGACCACCCAGCGGACGGCGTCCCAGGCACCCGCGTCGGCGGAGCCGGGCGCGCCGATCCGGCCGGTGAACCGGCCGGCCAGCAGCACCACGGCGACGGCGGCGGGCAGCGCGGCGGCGCCCAGCGCCCGCCCCCGGACCTTCAGCACGGCCCGGGCACGTGCGCGGGCTGCGTCGACAGCGGCCATACGGCGCGGCACCCCCTTCGGGGCCCGGGGGACGGGCGGACCGGGCCGCCCCCGGGGAGGGGCGGCAGCGGTCCGGACAGCCCGGGCCGACTCGAAATGATCAGTTTCCGGCCGGGAGGCGGCGGCAGCCGCCCCCGGTTGTGCATCCTGCGTGGCACTTCTGACAGTTTTGACGCCCGTCCACGGGTGGGTGTTCCGGATCGCTACCGTTTCCACCCGTCCTGGTGACAACAGCCACCCGGGACACCACCGTCAGCTTCCCCCCGGCCGGGCCCGGACACCCGGCGGCGACACCGGCGGCCCGGAGGCCGCCGACGCGATCCAGCGCACCCTACGACCCGGGACACGGCCACGTCAGCCGGATGGTCATCGGATCACCCGAAGGGCTGGAATCCTGCCGCCGGGCGGGGCGGCGGTTCGACCCCCGCTCGAACGGGAGAGCGACCCGGCGGGCGCCCCGGAAACGACGGAGGGCGCTGCGTCCGGCGGGTGATCCACCGGGCGCAGCGCCCTCCTGCGGTCGGTCCCGGGCTACTGCCCGGCGGCCTTCAGCGCGATGTCGGTGCGGTGCTGCCCGCCCTTGAGCGCGATCCGCGCGACGCCCCGGTAGGCCAGCTCACGGGCCGCGGCCAGATCGGCCCCGGTCGCGGTGACCGAGAGCACCCGGCCACCGGCGCTCAGCACGCTGCCGCCCGGGCCCTCCTCGGTACCCGCGTGCAGCACGAACGCGCCCTCGGCCTCCGCCTCGGCCAGACCCTCGATCGGGTCACCGGTGCGCGGCGCGGCCGGGTACCCCTCGGAGGCCACCACCACGGTGACGGCGGCGCCCTCGTCCCAGCGCAGCGGCTCCAGCTCGCCGAGCGTGCCGTTGGCCGAGGCCAGCAGCACACCGGCCAGCGGGGTGCGCAGCCGGGCCAGCACGACCTGGGTCTCCGGGTCGCCGAAGCGGGCGTTGAACTCGATCACCCGGGTGCCGCGCGAGGTGAGCGCCAGACCCGCGTAGAGCAGGCCGGAGAACGGCGTGCCCCGGCGGCGCAGCTCGTCCACGGTCGGCTGGAGCACCGTCTCCAGCACCTCGTCGACCAGGCCCTCGGGGGCCCAGGGCAGCGGGGAGTAGGCGCCCATGCCGCCGGTGTTCGGCCCCTGGTCGCCGTCCAGCGCGCGCTTGAAGTCCTGGGCCGGCACCAGCGGCAGCACGGTGGTGCCGTCGGTGATGGCGAACAGCGAGACCTCGGGACCGTCCAGGTACTCCTCGATCACCACCTGCTCGCAGGAGGCCGCGTGGGCCAGCGCCTCGGCCAGGTCGGAGGTGACCACCACGCCCTTGCCGGCCGCCAGGCCGTCGTCCTTCACCACGTACGGGGCGCCGAAGGCGTCCAGCGCCTCGGCCGCCTCCTCCGGGGTGCGGCAGACGTAGGAGCGGGCGGTGGGCACGTTCGCCCCCGCCATCACGTCCTTGGCGAAGGCCTTGGAGCCCTCCAGCAGGGCGGCCTCCCCCGACGGGCCGAACACCGGGATGCCGGCCGCCCGGACGGCGTCCGAGACGCCGGCCACCAGCGGGGCCTCCGGGCCGACCACGACCAGCTCGGCGCCGAGCTCGCGGGCCAGCGCGGTCACGGCCGCACCGTCCAGCTGGTCGACGGGGTGGACCGTCGCCACCTGCGCGATCCCGGCGTTGCCCGGGGCACAGTGCAGCTCGGTCACGACAGGATCTTGGGACAGGGAGCGGCACAGGGCGTGTTCGCGGGCGCCGCCGCCGATGACGAGGACCTTCACGTCTGGAAGGGTAGTCGGTGGCGCTCCCGACCTCGGGCGCGGGCCCCGTGGGAAGCTCCAGGAGGGTGCGCCGAACGGGGTCGGCGGGCTGGAGGAAGCTCCAGCGGACGGGGCGGCGGTCAGGGCCGCAGGACCGGACGGGCTCGCTCGGACGGGTGAAATCGGATCGGCCGCCGCAACTCTCCGACCTCGGGTCAATGAGGTGAATTCGGATAACGATCGCGGCCGAAGCGGCCACACGGTCAGCCATTTGGCGGTAAGAAGTGCTGTTGGACGGCCACCGGCCACGGTCGGGGCACGGCACCATGGGTGGCCCGCACCCGCTCCTGGCGCCGCCGTCCGACACGGTGTCAGATCCGGTCGGAGTCCCCGCACCCCGACCGTTCGACGCACCGTCAGGCCCGGCACCCCGTCGGGGCCTTCGCAGTCCGCCCGCCACAGGGAGCCCCACAGGTGAGCCAGCCGGAAATGCAGCCCGAGGAGAGCCCCTGGGGCAAGGACGTCGGTGAGGAGGACCAGCCGGTGACCACCTCCAGCCCCACCCCGACCCGTCGGCGCACCGACCTGAGTGCCCGCCAGTTCCCGCTCGGGGACTGGGGCGAGCCCGCCGAGCGGCTGGAGGAGCTCTACCGCTGGTCCGAGGAGCGCGCCGTCGAGGCCATCGACTGGTACCGCCGGGACCGAGTCTGGAAGCGGCGCTGGGCCCGCCTGCTCCGCATCGGCGCGGCCGGCTCGGCGGTCGCCGGGGTGACCGCGCCGCTGGTCTCGATGACCGGCGCCTACGACTTCTCCGCCTCCTGGGGCTACGTCGGGCTGGCGCTCTCCGCCGCGTTCGTCGGCCTGGACCGGGCGTTCGGGCTCACCTCCGGCTGGATGCGGGACGTCTCCACCGCACAGGCGCTGCAGCGGCGGCTGGAGACCTTCCAGTTCGACTGGGCCTCGGAGTGCGTGCGGGAGGTGCTCGGCCCGACCGAGGGTACGGCGGGCGAGGCGGCCGAGCGGTGCCTCGGGGTGCTGCGGCGCTTCTGCGAGGACGTCTCCGACGTGGTCCGCAGCGAGACCTCCGAGTGGATGCTCGAGTTCCGGGCCGGCATGACCCAGCTGCCGACCCAGTCCCCCGGCCCCTGGGGCGGCCGGACCGAGACCGGCACCGGAGCCCACGTCCGCATCCTCCCCCCGCCGGGCACCCGCCCCACCATGCCCCGCCAGCGCCCCCCGGAGGGGCCGCTCCGCTAGTCCCGCCGGCAGGCGGGGACGTTCTTGGCGGGCCACCAGGCAGCCGCCCAGGGGCGCGAGGAACTGCGCGCAGCAGAAGGCCGACAACCCGTGTGCCGGGTACGGAGACTCACGTGCACATGGCTGTCCGCACCCGCCGGACGGGCCTGATCCTTCCGACTCGCGCAGTTCCCCGCGCCCTGACTGCCCTCCGGGCAGCCGGGCACCCGAAGGGCCACCGCGACACACGGGGGATACAGACAGGCAGGCGGCCACCAGGCAGCCGCCCAGGGGCGCGAGGAACTGCGCGCAGCGGAAGGCGACAGCCCCTGTGCCGGGTACGGGCGCTCACCTGCAAGTGAACCTCCGCACCCGGCATACGGATTCGGTTCTTCCGACTCGCGCAGTTCCCCGCGCCCCTGACTGCCCTCCGAGGGGGCGAGGGCGGTCAGGCGAAGACGATCATGGAGCCCTGGGTGACGCTGCGGGTGGCGGCGGCGTAGAGGCCGGCCCAGGCGTGGCGTTCGCGGGCGTAGGGGTGCAGGTCGTCGATCGGGGGCTCGAAGGGCTGCTCCAGCTCGGTCGGCGCGAGCGGCCGGGTCGGGGCGGGCGGGTCGAGCGGGTCGATGCCCAGCACCGGTGCCACCGCCTGGAGTTCGCGCAGCAGCCCGTACGAGGACCCGAGCGGTCCGCCTTCGGCGAGCAACTCGTCGGCGACCAGCGGAAGTTGGAAGTCGATCGGAACGTACGCCCCGGCGTGGTCGAAGTGCCAGACCAGGTGCGACTGCTCGGCCGTGGACTCGAACATCTCCAGCAGCTGCTCGTAGTCGCTGCCGAGCGCGTCGACCGGCGTGATCTGGAAGCCGGTCAGCCCCAACAGGTAGGCACGGCGCAGGAAGTGGAGCGAGTCGTAGTCGAAGGCGGCTATCGGCTCCACCGAACCGCTCAGCTCCGCCGAGTACTGGTACACCGGCACCGGCGGCAGCCCGTTCGCGGCGAGCACGGCGTCGTAGCGCGCCAGGTCGTCGCGGAACGGGTTGTCGGAGCTGTACGTCAGGACGTCCACCAGCGGGACGAGCCAGAGGTCGCAGGCCATGGACCGGCTCTTCCTCTCACAGGGGGCGGGCTACGGAGGGCCCACCCTACTGCCCGGGACGGGCCTCCCGGCGCCCGGCGGGCTCCTCGGTCCGCTCCTGCGCCCGCCGCACCGGCCGGGGCGCCGACGGACGGCCGAAGCGACCGGGCGGGACGGCCCTCGGCAGCGGCACCAGGCCGTGGCCGACCTCAGGCCCCGCACCCTCCGCCGCCTCCACCGCACCGACCTGACCGACCGGATCCGCCGACCCTGACGGAACGTCAGCGGACGGCGCCGCCACCGGGCGGCCGGCGTCGGGCACCGGGCCGCGCAGCAGCGGCAGCACCGCCACCGACTCCAGCGGATGACCGCCGAGCCGGGCGAGCAGTTCGACGGTGAACAGGTTGTACTCGTTCACCACCCGGTGCGCGCCGGGGACGTCCCGGGCCTCGATCCGGTCCACCAGCTCGGGGTGGCGGTCCCAGCAGACCCCGTCCATCCGGCCGGCGGCCCGCAGGTACGGGGCGGCGTACATCCACGACTGCACCCGCAGCCAGCCCAGGTACCCGGCGATCCGGCTGTTGTCGAACAGCACCCCGGCCTCGTGCCAGAACCGCAGGTCGCAGCCGACCAGGATGTCCAACTGCCCTGCCCGGGAGGCCCGTTGTGCTGCCTCGGCGCGGCGGCGGAGCGACGGGAGGCGGCGCCAGTCGTAGCGGCCGACCCGGTCGTGGAGCTGACGCAGGGCGGCGTCGGTGAGCAGGGTGCGGGCCTCGAAGATCTCCAGGAAGTCCGACCAGGAGAACTCGGGCACCGTGAAACCCCGGTGGTGCTCGGCCCGGAGCAGGCCCTGCGCGGCCAGGTCGACCAGCGCCTCGCGGGCCGGGGTGGCGGAGACCCCGTAGAGCTCGGCGATCTCCTTGACGGTGAAGTTGCGGCCGGCCTCCAGCCGGCCCGCCATCATCTCCTCGCGGAGGGCCGCCGCGATCTGCTCGCGGAGGCTGTTGCGCTGGATCGCCGGGCGGCCGTCGCCGGGCAGGCCGAGGGTGCTGGACATGCGGACGACGGGCTCCTCTCCGGCTCGGCGGGGGTCTCGGTCGCCCCGGACGGGAACGCGACCCCGGCTCATCTTCTCAAATGCGCCCAGCCGGTGCGCAAGGGCGTTACCGCGTTCATACCCGGACATTCGGTCGTGCGCGCAGGTCAACAGGGGTGACCGGCGGGTGCGGCGGGGGCTGGAGTCCGTTCACTCCGGCCCCCGCCACGGGCTCCGATCAGGAGCGTTGCGCAAGGGCCGACCGCGTCGCGGCGCCGTGCCCCGGCTCCGCCGGGGTCAGCGCTGGACCGGGGCCGGGATGCCCAGCAGCCGGTCCCGGAGCACCGGGAACTCGGCCCGGGCCTTGGCCGCCCCGGCGCCGTCGAACTCCACCGTGAGCACCTCCTCGCCGGCCCCGGCCTCGGCCAGCACCCTGCCCCACGGGTCCACCACGATGGAGTGGCCGCCCTGCTCCACCCCGGCGTGGGTGCCGGCGGTGTTGCAGGCCAGCACGTACGCCTGCTCCTCCACCGCCCGGGCCCGGGCCAGCAGGGTCCAGTGCTCGCGGCGGCGCTCCGGCCAGGCCGCCGGGACCACCAGCAGTTCGGCCCCGGCGTCCAGCAGCGCCCGGAACAGCTCCGGGAAGCGCAGGTCGTAGCAGGTCGCCAGGCCGAGGGTGCCCAGCTCGGTGGTGGCGGTGACGATCTCCTGCCCCGCCCCCATCGCGACCGCCTCGCCGCTGTCGAAGCCGAAGCGGTGGATCTTCCGGTAGGTCGCGGCCAGCTCGCCGTCCGGGGCGAACAGCAGCGAGGTGTTGTAGATCGGCCCGTCCGGATCGCGCTCCACGATCGAACCGGCGTGCAGCCACACCCCGGTCGCCCGGGCGGCTGCCGACATCGCCTCGGCGGTCGGGCCGTCCAGCGGCTCCGCCCCGTCCGACCACGCGTCGTACGCGAACCCGCCGAGCGGCCAGAGCTCGGGCAGCACCACCAGGTCGGCGCCCTCCTGGGCGCGGACCAACGCGGCTGCCCTGGCCCGGCGTTCGGCCACCGGCTCGGCGTCGGACACGGCGAGTTGGATCAATGAGGCGCGCACACTACCACCGTCCATGGGACCAGTCCTACGATCGTCACCCGAAAGCGCTGCCCTGCTGTCACCCGGCAGCGTAACGTGCGGGTAGCGCCCGCGCGGGGAAGCCCCGACCTTGGCGCGGTGGTGCGGAACTGACGGAGGGCCGGATAACCCGTGACCGACAACGAGACGACCGTGCAGACCTGCGTCGACGCCTGGACGCAGTCGATCGAGGCGATATCCGAACTCGTCGCCGCTCTTCCCGGCGACGCCTGGAACCGGCCGACCGAATGCCCCGGTTGGTCCGTCCGCGACGTCGTCTCGCACATCATCGCCCTGGAGTCCGAGCTCCTGGGCGACCCGCGCCCGATCCACTCGCTCCCCTCCGACCTCCGGCACGTCACCGGCGACTTCGCCCGCTACATGGAGCTCCCGGTGGACAAGCGGCGCTGCCACACCCCGCCCGAGCTCACCAGCGAGCTGGAGTACACGATCATCCGGCGCTCGCGCGCCCTGCGGGACTCCCGCCACCAGGCCGAGGACCCGGTCCGCTGGCCGGCCGGGCCGCTCTCCCGGGACATCCCCTACCTGACCCTGCTGCGGCTGCGGGCGTTCGACGTCTGGGTGCACGAGCAGGACCTCCGCCGGGCCCTCGGCCTCCCGGGCAACCTCGACTCCCCCGCCGCCCGGCTCACCCGCGACCACCTGGTCTCCGCCCTCCCCCGCACCGTCGCCAAGACCGCCGGCGCCCCGATCGGCACCACCCTCGCCCTCGACGTCACCGGCGCGCTGGAGTTCTCCCGCACCGTCCGGGTCGGCGCCGACGGCCGGGCCACCGTCGACGAGTCGGTGACCCTGGGCCCGACGGTCTCGCTCGGCATGGACTGGGAGACCTTCGTCCGCCTCTCCTGCGGCCGGGGCAAGCGCGGCCCCGTCACCGTCGACGGCGACCACGAACTGGCCGACCGCATCCTGGACCACTTCGCCGTCACGCCCTGAGCGGCGCGCCCGCCGGGCGCGCGCGGGGTGGCGTGATCCCCGTGCTCCCGTGCGGCTGATGCGGCCCCGTACGTCACCCGTTCGGCCTCGTTGTGCCAGACAGCCCACACCTCCGAACAGAATTGAGGGGCTGTCACATGAACCACCACCAGCACGACGACGAGTCGATGGAACTGGTCCGCACCAGCTTCCCGGTCACCGGCCAGCCGATCCGGGTGGTGATGATCGACGGCGAGCCGTGGTTCGTCACGGCCGACGTCTGCAAGATCCTCGGCCGGGGCAACCCGACCAAGGCCAACAAGCTGCTCACCCCGGATCAGTACCGGACCGTCAGCCTTACCCTGATCCGGAATCAGGGTAAGGGCGTTTCCGCAGGTGAAGAGCCCTTCCCGAGGGGCTACCCGATCCTCAACGTGGTGAACGAGCCGGGGCTCTACACCCTGATCCTCCGCTCGGACAAGGTCACCGCGAGGCCGTTCCAGCAGTGGGTCACCGCCGAGCTGCTCCCCTCGATCCGGCGCGGTGACACCGACGTGCCGGGCCAGCAGCGGCGGATGGCGGAGACCCTGGCGGACGCGATCGGGCAGCAGGTGCACATCGTCGCGGAGGTCCGGCAGGACGAGGGCCCGGACTTCCACGTCCGCTCCGACGGGACGGTGCACTGCCGACACGGCGAGATGGAGTTCCGGGTGCCGGGCCGGCAGGAGGACAGCGGGCCGCCCTTCGGCGGGTACTTCCAGTGCCTCAGCTTCGAGCGGGTCGGCATCCGGGGCGGCAAGGCCATCCCGCGCTGCGAGAAGCTCAAGCTGGTCGACCTGGTCCGCCGCCTGAACTCCCGGCCTCCCGCGCCCGAGCCCGCCCCCGGCGGGACGGTGCACGGCGAGGTCGGCCCGTTCCGGTTCAGCACCGGGCCGGACGAGTTCGTCGACCTGATGCGGCGCAGCGGCCTGCTGTGACCGAGGCCCCGTGTGCCTCGATCCATCGCAGGCACACGGCCCGAATGCCCTCACCCTCCGTGAGGGCATTCGGGTTATCGCAAACCCTCAGCCACCGGCAGGTGGGCCCCCACCGTCGCCAGTCCGTCGCGAACGGCGCCGACGAAGCGGTGGGCCTCCGCAGCGAGTGCGGCCCACGACACCGGCGCCGTCCGGAGCTCCGGCGCGTAGCAGGAGTGCGCCTGCCAGCCGGCCGCCGTCGGTGTCAGACCGAGCGCACCGGGCCGGTCGAAGCACGAGTCGAAGCGGAAGGCGGCCGGCTCCGGCCCGGCCAGCCAGGACGCGAGTGCGTCGGCGAGCTCGGCCACCGGGAAGGCCGCCTCCTCCCAGAGCACCCGCTCGCCGTCCGCCAGGGCGAAGCGGGCCTCGACGTCCGTGAGCAGGACCTCGACCGGGGCGGTGGCGAAGGTGAGGCCGCGGCGGGCGAGGTCGGGGGCGGTGAGACGGCCGCAGTGCAAGTACACGGCTCAGCCGACCTTGCGCCGGAGGTGCAGGATCATGCCCGTGCCGAAGGCGAGCGGGACGAACAGCCAGCAGAGCGCCCAGCGGTAGCCGTCCGCCGAGTGGGCGGCGCCGGCCGGGGTGAGGGCGTCGAGGAGCAGGCCGACACCGAGCAGGGTGGTGACGATGCCGAGGAAGCCGCCCATGTTGGCGATGCCGGTGGCGGTGCCGAGGCGGGTCGGGGGGTTGTGGGCGCGGGCGTAGTCGAGGCCGACCAGGGAGGCGGGGCCGTTGGTGCCCATCACCACCAGGAGGGTGACGAGCAGCCAGGTCGGCGGGGTGGCGCCGGGCCAGGCGAGGACGGCGGCCCAGGTGGTGGCGGTGACGGTGATGACGGTGAGGGTGATCGGCATCCGGGCCCGGACGGAGCGCAGCAGGATCCGGCCGAGCAGCAGGGCGAAGACCATGTTGCTGAAGACCAGCAGGGTGAGCAGACCGCCGGCCTCGCCGCGGGAGAGGCCCTGACCCTCCACCAGGTACGGCATGCCCCAGAGCAGTCCGAAGGCGCCCGCCGGGAAGGCGGTGGTGAAGTGCACCCAGAGGCCGAGCCGGGTGCCGGGCTCCCGCCAGCTGTCGCGGACCTGGGAGCGGAGCGCGGGTCGGCCCTCGGCGACCGGTGGCACCACGGTGACCCCGGGCGGGGCCTCCCGGAGCAGCAGCGCGACCGCCGCGAAGACCGCGACGCCGAGCAGTGCGACGGCGGTGAACGAGGCGGTCCAGCCCTCGCTGTGCAGGGCCTGGGCGAGTACGGCGGTGGTGAGCAGGTTGCCGCCCATCCCGGCCAGGCCGGTGATCTGGGCGACCATCGGGTTCTGGGCGGCCGGGAACCACCGGGCGGCGATCCGCAGCACGCTGATGAAGGTCATCGCGTCGCCGCAGCCGAGCACCGCCCGGGAGGCCAGCGCCGGACCGAAGGCGGTGGAGAAGGCGAAGGCGAGCTGACCGAGGCTCAGCAGCAGGATGCCGCCGAGCAGCACCCGCTTGGGGCCGTACCGGTCCACCAGCAGGCCGACCGGTATCTGCATGGCGGCGTAGACCAGCACCTGGAGCACGGCGAAGGTGGAGAGCGCCGAGGCACCGATGCCGAAGCGGTCGGCGGCGTCGATGCCGGCCACCCCGAGGCTGGTCCGGTGGATCACCGCGAGCACGTAGACGGTGGCGGCCACCGCCCAGGCGAACCAGGCCGCCCGGCCGCCCGGAGCCGGGACGGGCGCCACGGCGGGCACCGCCACCGGCGCGCGCTGCCCGGGGACGGCGGCGACGGCGGCGGGTCGGACGGTCTCCGGGTCGGTGCTCACCCGAACAGCGTAGGCGGGCAGTCAACCGCCCCGACCCGCCGTGGTGCACGAAGGACCGTCTCAGCCCTTGAGCGTCCAGCTCACCGTCCGGGTCATCCGCTGCTCCCGGAACGGCTCGTCCCGGACCCAGTCGGTGTCGTCCCGCACGGTGGCCGAGACCGTGACGGTCCGTCCGCCGGGGACGGCCAGGGTGGCGGTCTCCAGCCAACTGCCGTCGGGTGCGGGGCTGGTGACCGGCCGGCCGTCCACCCGCCACTCGACCACCAGCTGCCGGTCCCCGGTGAGCGGGATCGGCCGGACCAGCAGCCGGGGGCGGCCGGCGACCGGGCCGGGGGCCGGCTCGGGGCGGTCGACGGGGCTGATCCGCTGGTAGAGCTGCTTGACGATGGCCTCCCGGGACGGCGGGTTGTAGCTGCCGCCGAGGGTGCGCATCACCGAGTCGGCGGTGGGGCGGAAGGTGCCGTTGGCGCTCCGGTAGGCACCGACCGGGCCGCCGCCGTCGGAGGTCTCGGCGCCCAGCCAGCGCCACCACTTGAGTTGACGGTGCCTCATCTCCTCGGCGTCCACTGTGGAGAGGTTCGGGTAGTCGGCGTCGCCCGGCGCGCTGTCGTACTCGTCCCCGAGGTCGCCGACGGTGTGGCCCATCTCGTGCTGGATGATCCGTCCGGCGTCCGGGCTGCCGCCCGCCAGGGTGGTCACTCCGGTGCCGCCGGCTCCGCCGTACTCCCGGGAGTTGGCGAGCGCGATCAGGTACTGCGGGCCCTCGCCCTCCCCGGCGTAGCGGGCGGCGGCGGTCTCGTCGGCGCAGAGCAGCCGGGCCGTGCCCTCGCACCAGAAGTGCATGCCGAGCGGGGTGCCGGGCCGGCGGCCGGTCTGCTCGCCCTCGGCGATGCCGGAGGTCGGGGAGACCACCTCGACCCGCCGTATGTTGAAGAAGCCCTGGTAGCTGCGGAACGGCTCGATCTCCATCAGCGCGTGCCACGCCTGGTCGGCCTGACGGCGGAACAGCTCCTGCTGGTCGGCGGTGTAGCCGTCGCCGAGCAGGACCAGGGTGATCCGGTTCGCCGGGTCGCCGGTACGGCGTATGTCCACGGTCGGGGCGGTGCCCGGCTCGGTGGCGGGCGGGCCGGGGGGACGCTCGACGCCGTTCGGCGGGGCGGCCCGGTCGGGAGCCGGGGACGGGACCCCGATCACCTCGTAGGGCGGCCTGGCGGTCAGCTCCAACGCGGCGGGCAGCCCGGCCAGCGAGAGCAGCAGGACCGCGGCCAGCCCTCGGCCCACACCTCGGCGGACGCGGGGTCCGGGATCGCCAGGCGCCATGCGGGTACGTCCTCGGTGCTCCGGTCACCCGGCGGGGGCCAGGGTGGGGGGTCGCGGAGACGTACCCCCGGCCCGCAGGCCCGCAGCACTCCCGCGCCGCAGGTTCCCCGGGCCGGGCCAACGGGTTCCGCCGCCCGGCCCACCCGGCTTGCGGACGGCTCGGTACGGGCACGGAGCGACCGCCCCGCGTACGCCCCCGCGCATCTCTTCCGCGTTCGGCGGGTGGCCCGACGGCACCGCGCCGCCGACGGCACCCCCGGGGGCGGACCGGCCGGGCCGCCGCCGTCGGAGGCCACGGCTGACGCCCCTGGACGTCCACCCGGGACCGGCGGGCCACCGTCACCGGAACCGTCACCGGACCGCCCCGGGTGACCCGGTGTCAGCGGGCCCGCAGCGCCCTGACCGGGTCGGTGCGGGCCGCCCGGAGTGCCGGGTGGGCACCCGCCAGCAGGCCGACGGCGGTGCCGAGCAACGGGGCGGGCAGGGTGGCCCAGGCCGGGAGGACGGCGGTCCAGTCCCGGGCCAGCGCCACCCCGAGCACGGTGAGCACACCGAGGCCGGTGCCGAGCAGCCCGGCGAGCGTGCCGACGGCAGCCGCCTCGGCCAGGAATCGGCCGCCGACCTGCCGGGGCCGGGCCCCGAACGCTCGGAGCAGACCGATCTCCGGGGTGCGCTCCACCACCGCAAGCAGCATCGCCGAGGCGAGGCCCACCGCGCCGACGGCCAGGCAGAGCCCGGCCACGGCCAGCGCCACCAGCAGCCCGGTACGCCGGGGAGCCGGGCCGCGCCGCTCGTACGGGTCCGGCGGGGCGGACACCGCCAGCTGGCCGGGGTCCTCCGGGCGCAGCGCCGCCGCCAGCTGGCCGGCCACCGTGCCGGCCGCACCGGGGCGGGTGGCGACCAGCACCTTCGCGGTCTCCCGGCCGGCCGGTCCCGGATTCCCGAAGCGCTCCAGCGCGGTGCTGGTCGGCACGATCAGGCCGTGCAGCGTCTCGGGGGCGCGGGCCACCGCGCGGTAGACCCCGATCACGGTGAACGGCAGGCCCTCCACGAAGACGGCGGGCTGGGCCGCGAGCAGCGCGGGGCCGATGCCGAGGCGGACGGCGGCCTCCTCGCTGAGCAGGGCCACGGGCAGCCGTCGGCGCTCGGCGAACTGATCGAGCGTCACCCCAGCGGTCAGTTCCGGGGCCATCGCGGCGACCGCACCGGGGCTGGCGGCGAAGACCGTCAACCCCGGACCGGGCAGGGCGGCCGACCCCGCCGACCCGACGGGACCCGCAGGAACGGCCGGACCGACGGGATCGGTTGGTGTGACCGGTCCGTCCGAGTCGGCCTGGTCGGCTTGGTCGGCCGGAACGGTCGGAGCGTCTCCGGACGGCGGGGCCGGTGCGGCGGCCGGGTTGGCGGCCGGATTGGCGACGATCCGCAGTCCGTCGCCGACCCGCCACCAGACCCCGGCCGCCGCCACCCCCGCGATCCGGGCGACCCGCGCGTCGGTGTCGGCCGGCAGGCTCGGCGGCGGGACCGCCCCGGGGGCCAGACCGGCGGTGTCGGGCTGGTCCACGACGGTGACGGTGGTCGCCCCGGTGAGGTCGTACCCGGGCCGGACCTGTCCTTCGGCTGTGGCGGTCCACCCAAGTGCGGCCACCAGGACGCCGACCCCGATCCCGGGTCCGAGCAGGGTCAGCGCGGTCCGCCGTGGCCGGGCGGCCAGCCCGGCCGCCAGCCGGGCCACCCGGACCCGCGCGCTCGGACCGCGCCACCGCAGCCACGACCGCCACCGCCGCAGCACCTCAGACCACCGCCGTCCGGGCCCGGGCCGCCCCGGGCCCGGCGGATGCGGGCCGCAGCCACCACCCCGCCGCTGCCGATGCCGATGCCGCCGACCCTGCTCCCGCCACTCCGGACGTCACGAGCCGACCACCACCTGGTCACCCGCGGCCAGCCCGCCACCGGTCAGGCCGACCCAACCGGCCACCGTGGCACCGGTGGTGACCACGACCACCTCCCGGCGGCCGTCCTCGGTGACCCGGGTGACCAGGGTGCGGCCGACCTCGTCGGTGAAGACGGCGGCGACCGGGACGCTGGGCACCGGCTCGGCGGCCGGGCCCTGGAGCACGGTGAGCCGGACGTTCTGGCCGTTGAGCTCGACGGGCAGGCCCTGTTCGGTGGTGATCTGGAGCGGGACGTAGAGCGGTCCGGCCGGGTCCGGGGAGGGAGCCGCCGGGGCCTGGCCGCCGATCGGGATCACCCGGCCGGCCGGCGGCTGCGCCGTCGGGGCACCCAGGCCGGAGACCGTGCCCCGGACGGTGGCCCCGGTGGACTCGGCCAGCAGCTCCACCGTCATGCCCGCCCGGACGCCGGTGGCCTGAGCGGGCGTCAGCTGCCCGGTGACGGCCAGGCCCCCGCTGGCCAGTGTGAGCAGCGGGCCGGTGACCGGCGCCCCGACCGGCGCGTTGACCGCCGTCACGGTGGCCGGGAAGGCGGGCAGCACCACCAGCTCCGCCACCGGCACCATCGGACCGTTGGCCGCCTCGGCCTTCGCCAGCGCCTCCCGGTCGGCTGCCAACCTCCGCCTCGACTCCGGCAGTTGGGCGTACCGCTCGGGATCGGCGGCGGTCTCGGCGAGCTGCCGCAGATCCGCCTCGACGGCCTGCTTCGCGGCGTCCACCGCCTGCTGGGCCGCCGGGCCGGGGGTCGGCGGCAGCTGGCCGATGCTGCGGTAGTAGTCGCCCACCGCCTTGGCGGTGCCCCGGCCGTAGCCGCCTTCCGGGTCACCACCCGAGGTGAATCCCAACTCGGCTAGGGCTGCTTGGAGTTGGGCCACGTCGGGACCGCTGGCGCCGGGCCGCAGGTCCCGGTACGCGGGCACCGCCCCGCGCAGCGCGAAGAGCGGACGCCCGGAGACCACGGCGAGCAGCTTCCCGTTCTCCACCTGCTCGCCGGGACGGACGGCCAGCGCGGAGACGAAGAGCTGGGTGATCTCCTCGGAGGACGCCTTGGGCGTCACCTCGTACCGGGTCGGCGGGTAGACCTGCCCCCGGGTCACCACCGAGGGGGTGAGCGCGCGCAGCGTCACCGGGGCCGTGAGCAGGCTGCGCTGCGGCGGGGCGGCCCCGACCGCCCGCCCGGCCGGGGATTCGACCAGCGAGGAGGCGGCCCAGCCGCCGGTGGAGACCAGCGCGGCACCCACCGCGACCACCAGGACGGCGCGTTGACGCCGGGGCAGCCGTGACGTCCCGCTCTCGTCCACTCCGGCACCCTCCCGCACGGCGGCACGTCGGCGTGCGGTGGACTGGTCGCGCCACCGCACAGGTCACACCGAGCATGCCGGAGCACCACGCCGGCTCCCGGCCGCCTCCGCCGCGCCGCGCGGACGGTGGCACCGGGGAGGGGGACGGCGACAGCCATTCGGCCCAGCCGCGCCCCGCCGGGCGCGGGACCCGACGGACCGGCCGGCGGGGCCGCGCCGGACGGCCGGACGGCCGGGCCGGTCAGGGCTTCTCGCCGCGCCCGGCCTCCAGCACCAGGTGCGTCCCGACCCCGAACAGCAGCCCCCAGAACGCCGAGCCGATCCCGAACAGCGTCATCCCCGAGGCCGTCACCAGGAAGGTCACCACCGCCCCGTCCCGCCCGAACGGCTCGGTCACCGCGCCGATCAGGCTGCCCTGGAAGGAGGCCAGCAGCGCCACCCCGGCGATCACCGCGATCAGGGCGGCCGGCAGCCCGGTGAAGAGAGCGACCAGCACCCCGGCGAAGCTGCCGATCAGGATGTACAGCACGCCCGTGGACATCCCGGCCACGTACCGGCGGCGCGGGTCGGGGTGGCTCTCCGGGCTGGTGCAGATGGCGGCCGTGATGGCGGCCAGGTTCACCCCCGGGGAGCCGAACGGGGCCAGCAGCACCGAGAGTCCGCCGGTCGCGCCGATCAGCAGCCGGTCGTCCGGGTCGTAGCCGGAGGCCCGCATCACCCCGAGGCCGGGGGCGTTCTGCGAGGCCAGCGCGACGATGGTGAGCGGCAGCGCCAGGCCGACGGTGGCCGCCCAGCTGAACTGGGGCACCGTCAGTTCCGGCCGCACCGGCCCGCCCTGGCCGGGGTGGAGCGGCAGTCCGACCGTGACGGCGGCCAGCACCGCCCCGGCCACCAGGGCCACCGGGACCGCGTACCGGGGGACGAAGCGGCGGGCCAGCAGGAAGGCCGCGAAGCTGCCGAGCACCAGCGCGGGGGCGTTCTTCACCGAGGTGAAGATGCCGGCCCCGAAGGAGAACAGGATGCCGGCCAGCATCGCGTTCACGATCCCGACGGGTATCGCCCGCATCATCCGGCCGAACAGGCCGGTGACCCCGAACAGCGTCACCGCCACGCTGCTCAGCAGGAAGGCGCCGACCGCCTCCCGGTACGGGTAGTCGCCCAGGCTGGTCACCAGCAGTGCCGCACCGGGCGTGGACCAGGCCGCGATCACCGGCGTACGGGTCCACCAGCTGAGCAGCAGACAGCTCAGCCCGCTGCCGATCGAGACCGCCCAGATCCAGGACGCGGTCTGCCCCTGGTCCAGCCGTCCGGCCTGGGCCGCCGCCAGCACCACCACCAGCGGGCCGGAGAACGACACCGCCACGCACACCAACCCGGCCAGCAGAGCCGGTCCCGACACGTCCCGCCGCAGCGACGGACGCCCGTCCCGGACGGCCGCCGGAGCCTCGGTCTTCACCTGTGGTTTCGTCACCCGGGCAGTATCCCCGGAGGCCCTCCGGAGGTCTCCGGAAAAATCTTCGAACTCACCTGCAACCCCCCGGGGCGATACACGTCTTAACGGTTGAAGGCACGGAGAGCGGCCCCGGCAAGGGGACCGGCGCCGCAGGGTCCTTCACCTCACACACCGTCAGACACGACTCCCTGGGGGGACACGTCATGCGTACATCCGTTATCAACCGTTTTGCGAAGCTTGCCCCGCTCTCCGTCGCCACCGTCCTGCTCACCGCCGGCCTCACCGTCGGCACCGCCACCACCGCCTGGGCCTGCGGCGACCAGCCCGCCCCGGCCGCCACCGAGCAGCCCTGGGAGCACCACGGCACCGACACGTCCAGCGCCTTCATCCCGCAGCTGCCCGACCGCATCACGGTCGGCGGCCCGAAGGTCGAGTTCGGCGTCGAGATGTACAACGGCACCGGCGAGGCGTACCGGAGCATCGCGCCGCGGGTCAGCCTCTGGAACCCGCAGTCCGCCGACTCCGCCAACGCCGGGAAGCCGGTCAACCTGCGCCCCCAGGACATCACCCTGGAGGCCATGGTCGGCGGCCGGTGGACGAACCTCCCGCTGAAGCAGAGCTGCGACCCGGCGCTGAACGCCGACGTCACGGCTCTGCGCGGCCCGCTGGAGGACGGCCGCGCCAACCGCACCCTGTTCCGGATCGGCCTGAAGAACAGCACCCCGGCCGTGCAGAAGTCCCTGGAGATCCACATCGGGGTGGGCGCCAAGCCGCTCACCCTCACCATGGCCCGACCGGCCCCGTCCGCCGCTCCGGCCACCGCCGCGCCCGCCACCAAGCCCGCCGCCAAGCCCGCTGCCAAGCCCGCCAAGGTCCCCGCCGAGGCGCCGAAGTCCACCCCGAGCGCCCCGGCCCCGGCCACCACCCCGCCGCCGGTCACCGCCAGCCCCACCGCACCGGCCACCCCGGCCGTGACCGAGCCCGCCGACAAGCCGGCCACCGAGCTGGCCACCACCGGCCCGAAGACCTCGACCTTCGTGCTGGCCGGCGGCGGGGCCGCCCTGCTCGCCCTCGGCACCGGCAGCATCCTCGTCGCCCGCCGCCGCACCGCCCGCTGACCACCACGCGATTCGCCGATGCACTGTCAGATTCCCAGGGGGGAACACACCATGCGCACGTCCGTCCGAACCCGTTCGACGAAGTCTGCCCGACCCTCCGTCACCACCGACCCGACCGTGGCCGCCGCCGACACCGCCTGGGCCCGCACTCAGGCGCCGGCCGAGCCGTTCCACACGGACGCCCGCCAGGCCACCGAGCCGGCGAGCAGCGGCCCCAAGCCCCCCCGTGCCGCCCTGATCACCGGGGCCGCCGCCCTCCTCGCCCTCGGCACCGCTGCCCTGCTCTTCACCCGCCGCCACCGCACTGCCCGCTGACCACCACTCACTTCGGAACCCGGGGGAACCTCCACCGTGCGCATCGCCCGCCCGCTCGCCGTCACCGCAGCCGCCCTGACCTTCGCCGTCGGCGTCCCTCTCGCCACCGGTTCCAGCGCCGCCTGGGCCGTCTGCAGCGCAGCCAACCCCCTCCCCTCCACCGCTCCGGCTCCGAGGCACCAGGGCACCCTGGAGGTCAAGGCGCTGACGGCGCCGCCGACCCGGATCACGGCGGGCGGTGCTCAGGTGGAGGTCCCGATCCGGATCACCAACCGGACGGACGCCCCGTACCGGCAGGTCGAGCCGCTGTTCTCGATCGGGCACTTCTACGACATGAAGGCCGACCTGGCGGCCGAGCAGGTCAAGGTGGAGTGGCGCCAGGGCCGGGGCTCCTGGAAGAAGCTCGGGCTCCAGCCGGGCTGCACCCGCGGGTTGGTCAACCAGGACACGCTGCCGAGGCTGGCGCTGAAGCAGGGCGAGTCCGCCGAACTCTCCTTCCGCTTCGCCTTGGTGGGCGGGGTGCCGAAGGCCTTGGACACCGTGATGTACAGCGTGTCCGCCCAAGGGGAGGACCTGGTCGGCGGCGGTACCCAGGGAACCCTGAAGGTCGCCCCGGCGGCACCGAAGCCCGCCACCACCAAGGCACCCACCACCAAGCCCGCCACCACCAAGGCCACCGCACCCGGCACGACCGCACCGACCACCAAGGGCACCGCACCCGCGCCCGGCACGACCGCACCGACCACCAAGGGCACCGCACCCGCGCCCAGCGGCACCGCGACGCCCGTTCAGCAGGACGTCGCCGCAACGGAGTTGGCCAGCACCGGGCCGAGCACGCCGACCACCTTCGTCTTCCTCTCCGCCCTGGGTGTCATCGCACTCGGCGGGGCGGTGCTGACGGCCGTCCGGTGGAGCCGCTCCCACCGGTGACGGCCGACGGGCCCTACCCACCGCCGTGGTGGGTAGGGCCCGTTCGGGTCTTCCGGAGCGTCAGCTCCAGGTGATCAGGCGCTTGGGGCGCTCCAGGATCGCGGCGGTGTCCGCGAGCACCTTGGAGCCCAACTCCCCGTCCACCAGGCGGTGGTCGAAGGAGAGCGCGAGGGTGGTGACCAGTCGCGGCACCACCTTCCCCTTGTGCACCCACGGGAGTTCGCGGACCGCGCCGAAGGCGAGGATGGCGGCCTCGCCGGGGTTGAGGATCGGGGTACCGGTGTCGACGCCGAAGACGCCGACGTTGGTGATGGTGACGGTGCCGCCGGAGAGGTCGGCCGGGGAGGTCTTGCCCTGCCGGGCGACGTCCGTCAACTCACCTAGGGCGACCGCCAGTTGTGGCAGCGTCTTGGACCCGGCGTCCTTGATGTTGGGCACCAGCAGACCGCGCGGGGTGGCGGCGGCGATGCCGAGGTTCACCTGCCCCTTGAGCACGATCTCCTGGTTGGCCTCGTCCCAGGCCGCGTTGATCTCCGGGTGGCGCCGGATCGCGGTGAGCAGCGCCCGGGCGACCAGCAGCAGCGGGCTGACCCGCACGCCGGCGCCCAGTTCGCCGCTCTCCTTGAGCTCGCGCACCAGCTTCATGGTCCGGGTCACGTCGACCTGGATGAACTCGGTGACGTGCGGGGCGGTGAACGCCGAGGCCACCATCGCCTGCGCGGTGGCCTTCCGGACGCCCTTGACCGGCACCCGGACGTCCCCGGCCCCGGTGGGCACCGGGACGGCCACGGCCACCGGCTCCTCGACCGGCACGGCCGACACCGGAGCGGCCGACACCGGCGCGGGGGCCGGAGTGGCGGCGGCGTGCACGTCCTCGCGGGTGATCACGCCGTCCGGGCCGGTCGGGGTGACGGTCCGCAGGTCGATGCCCAGGTCCTTGGCCAGCTTGCGGACCGGCGGCTTCGCCAACGGCCGCTCACCAACGGCGGGTTCGGCCTGCGCGGGCACCAGTGCGGCCGGAGCCGCGACCGGAGCAGCCACCACGGCGGGAGCCGGGGCGGCCGGAGCAGCGGCCGTGGCCTTGCGGGCCCGGCGCTGCACGGTGCCGGTGCGCGGGCCGTACCCGACCAGCACCTCCCGGCGCTCCGGCTCGGCGGCCGGGGCACCAGCCGGAGCAGCGGCCGGGGCCACGGCCTCGACGGCGGGCGCCGCGACGGCGGCCGGAGCCGGCTCGGCCCCGCCCTCGCCGACCGCGACCGAGATGATCGCGGTGCCCACGTCGACGGTGCTGCCGGCCGGGAAGAACAGCTGGTCCACGACCCCGTTGAAGGGGATCGGCAGCTCGACCGCCGCCTTGGCGGTCTCCACCTCGCAGACCACCTGACCGTCCGTCACCACGTCACCGGGCTTGACGTACCAGGTCAGGATCTCGGCCTCGGTGAGGCCCTCGCCGACGTCCGGCATCCTGAACTCGCGGAGCGAGCGCACTTCGGTGGTCATCATCGCTCCGTTCTCAGTAGGCCAGCGCGCGGTCGACGGCGTCGAGCACGCGGTCCAGGTCGGGCAGGAAGGTCTCCTCCACCCGCGACGGCGGGTAGGGGGCGTGGTAGCCGCCGACCCGGAGCACGGGGGCCTCCAGGTGGTAGAAGCACTTCTCGGTGATCCGGGCGGCCAACTCGGCGCCCAGGCCCAGGAAGACCGGCGCCTCGTGCACCACCACGGCCCGGCCGGTGCGCTTCACCGAGGCCTCGACGGTGGCGAAGTCGACCGGCGACAGCGAGCGCAGGTCGACCACCTCCAGCCGGCGGCCGTCCTCCTCGGCCGCCGCAGCGGCCTCCTGGCAGACCTTCACCATCGGCCCGTACGCGATCAGCGTGGCGTCGGCGCCCTCGCGGACCACCTTCGCGGTGTGCAGGCCGATCCCGGCCTCGTCGCCCACCTCGCCCTTGTCCCAGTAGCGCCGCTTGGGCTCCAGGAAGATCACCGGGTCGTCCGAGGCGATCGCCTGACGGAGCATCCAGTGCGCGTCGTGCGGGTTGGAGGGACTGACCACCCGCAGACCGGCGGTGTGGATGAAGTACGCCTCGTGCGACTCGCTGTGGTGCTCCACCGCGCCGATGCCGCCGCCGTACGGGATCCGGACGGTGACCGGCATCTTCACGTGGCCGAGCGCGCGGGCGTGCATCTTGGCCAGCTGGGAGACGATCTGGTCGAAGGCCGGGTAGACGAAGCCGTCGAACTGGATCTCCACCACCGGGCGGTAGCCGCGCAGCGCCAGGCCGATCGCGGTGCCCATGATGCCGGACTCGGCCAGCGGGCTGTCGATCACCCGGTCCTCGCCGAAGTCCTTCTGCAGGCCGTCGGTGATCCGGAAGACCCCGCCGAGCTTGCCGATGTCCTCACCCATCAGCAGGGTCTTCGGGTCGCTCTCCAGCGACTTGCGCAGCGCGTTGTTGAGCGCCTTCGCGACACTGAGCTGACTGCCCATCAGTGGTTCTCCCCGCCCTCGAAGGAGGCGGCGTACGCCTCGTACTCGGCCCGCTCCTCGTCCACCAGCGCGTGCGGCTCGGTGTAGACGTGGTCGAAGATCAGCGTCGGGTCCGGGTCCGGCATGGTGCGGACCCCCTCGCGGACCCGCAGGCCGAGCTTCTCGCTCTCGGCCTCGACCTCGGCGAAGAACGCCTCGTCGGCGATGCCCTCCGCCTCCAGGTGCGCCTTCAGCCGGGCGATCGGGTCCTTGGCCTTCCAGGACTCGGTCTCCTCGGTGGCGCGGTAGCGGGTCGGGTCGTCCGAGGTGGTGTGCGCGCCCATCCGGTAGGTGAACGCCTCGACCAGCACCGGGCCCTGGCCGCTGCGGGCGTGGTCCAGCGCCCAGCGGGTCACCGCGAGGCAGGCCAGCACGTCGTTGCCGTCCACCCGGACGCCCGGGAAGCCGAAGCCGGAGGCGCGGCGGTAGAGCGGGATGCGGGTCTGGGTGGTGGTCGGCTCGGAGATCGCCCACTGGTTGTTCTGGCAGAAGAACACCACCGGGGCGTTGTAGACCGAGGCGAAGGTGAAGGCCTCGTTCACGTCGCCCTGGCTGGAGGCGCCGTCACCGAAGTACGCGATCACCGCGTCGTCGGTGCCGTCCTTGGTGATGCCCATCGCGTAGCCGGTGGCGTGCAGGGTCTGCGCGCCGATCACGATGGTGTAGAGGTGGAAGTTCTTCTCGTTCGGGTCCCAGCCGCCGTGGTTGACGCCCCGGAACATGCCCAGCAGGTTCAACGGGTCCACGTCCCGGCACCAGGCCACGCCGTGCTCGCGGTAGGTCGGGAAGGCGTAGTCGCCGGTGCGCATCGCCCGGCCGGAGCCGACCTGGGCCGCCTCCTGGCCCAGCAGCGAGGCCCACAGGCCCAGCTCGCCCTGCCGCTGGAGCGAGGTGGCCTCGGCGTCGAAGCGCCGCACCAGCACCAGGTCGCGGTAGAGCGAGCGCAGCTCCTCCGGCGTCGTGGTCAGCGGGAAGTCCGGGTGCTCGACCCGGGTGCCTTCCGGCGTGAGCAGCTGTACGAGCTCCGGCGCGTCCGTACGCCGGCTGTCAGTGACGGCGGGGGCGGGCTTCTTGCGCGCCCTCGTCGTGCTCTTGACGGTCACGTTCACTCCTCGGTCTGTCCGGCCGCCCGGGGTCGCCGGTGACCGGTCCGGTCACCGCCTCGCAGTGGAGAGCGCGTGGGTGTGCGCACCGACTCTGCTCGGCAGGTGGTGTTCCTTCTCCGACGGCGTCCCTCACGAGAACGTTACCCAGCGGGGCCCCTTGGCGCGTCTGCGCTAGGACGTCCTACTTGTTCCCTGTCAGAACAGCCGCGGGTGTGGCGCGGCTCTCATTCACGGGTGCCGTCAGGACACCTGCGCACGCTATCCGGGCGCCGGTCTCCGCGTAAGGGGGTAACCGGCATCAATTTCCAGCCGGGGAGCGTGCGCACGGATAGGTCTTCGGTGCCGCTTTATGGGAGCATTCGTCCCGTGAGCGGAAACGGACATATCAGGGTATTCCTCCTCGATGACCACGAGGTCGTGCGCCGGGGCGTACACGACCTCCTCTCCATGGAGGACGACATCGAGGTGGTCGGCGAGGCCGGCACCGCCGCCGAGGCACTGACCCGGATCCCGGCCGTCAACCCGGACGTGGCGGTGCTCGACGTCCGCCTCCCGGACGGCAACGGGGTCGAGGTCTGCCGCGCGGTGCGCTCCGAGCGACCGGAGATCAAGTGCCTGATGCTGACCTCCTTCTCGGACGACGAGGCGCTCTTCGACGCCATCATGGCGGGAGCCTCCGGGTACGTACTGAAGGCGATCCGGGGCACCGACCTGCTCTCGGCGGTGCGCGACGTGGCGGCCGGCAAGTCGCTGCTCGACCCGATCGCCACCAGCCGGGTGCTGGAGCGACTGCGGGACGGCGGGGAGAAGGAGGACGAGCGACTGGCCCAGCTGACCAAGCAGGAGCGGAAGATCCTCGACCTGATCGGCGAGGGGATGACCAACCGCCAGATCGGCAACGAGCTGCACCTGGCCGAAAAGACCGTCAAGAACTACGTCTCCAGCCTGCTCGCCAAGATGGGCATGGAGCGCCGCACCCAGGCTGCCGCCTACGTCGCCCGGCACCAGGCCGACCACCAGCACTGAACCCGCGCTCCACCGGAGCTCCATCCAGGCTTCAGAAGCACATTACGGTCCGTATGTCAAGGACCACCAAGCGTCACCACTACGCTCAGGCGACGTGAACCACACCCTCCGCTTCGCGGACGCACCGGCACGCCCGGACACGGCCGCACCGCCCGTCGGCACCCTCAGCCCCCCGGTCCCGGACCACGCCCTGGCCGGGGTGCTTCGGCGCTTCCTGCTCCGTCCGCTGACCATCGCCCCGGTCGCCGAAGGCCTGCTCAACCGCGGCTACCGGGTGGAGACCGAGACCGGCCGGTACTTCCTCAAGTGCTACGTGGACCTGGCCACCTCCACCCGCCCGGCGGTCGTGGCGCAGCACCGCGCGTCCACCGCCCTGGCAGCGCGCGGCCTGCCCGTCGCGCCCCCGCTGCGGGCGGTCGGCGGCCACACCGCCGTGGCCCACGGCGGCCGGCTGTTCGCCCTCTACCCCTGGGTCGAGGGCATCCACCTGCACGGCACCGAGCTGAGCCCGGCCCGCTGCGCCGAGCTGGGCTCCCTGCTCGGCCGGCTGCACGGGGCGCTGGCCGAGGTCTGCCCGCCGGTCCGCCAGCCGGCCGGCCGGCTCTCGGCCGACCCGGCCGAGACCGAGCGGCTGGTCCGCGAGCTCCGCGCCCGGGCCCGCTCGGCGAGCCCCCGGCTGCCCTTCGACGTGCTGGCCGAACGCCGCCTGACGGAGCGTCTGGACCTGCTGGACGCGCACGCCCACCGCCGCCCCGCCCCCGAGGACGCCCCGCCGACCGGCTGGACGCACGGCGACTTCCACGGCCTCAACGTGCTGCACCGGGGCGGCCGGGTGGCCGCCGTGCTCGACTGGGACAAGCTCGGCACCCGGCCCACCGCCGAGGAGACCGTCCGGGCCGCCACCCTGGTCTTCGACGACCGGCGCACCGGGGTGCTCGACCTCTGCCGGGTCCGCCACTGGTCCCGGGCCTACCGGGCCACCGGGGCGGCCACCGCCGCCGAGCTGGCCGCCGCCGCCCACCGGGTCTGGTGGGAGCGGCTGAACGACCTCTGGATGCTCCAGTGGCACTACCAGCGCGGCGACCACCGCGCCGACCACCTCTACCCCGGCTCGGCCGGGCAGCTCACCTGGTGGTGCCAGGAGTACGAGCAGGTGCTGGACGCGCTGACCAACTGACCCGGCGTCAGCTACTGCCCTGCTCCCGGGTCCGTCCCGGCGGCGGTGGTGGCCGTACCGCCGTTGGTGGGCGGAGTGGGGGACGGCGGCGGGTTGGACGAGGCCGTCGCCGAGGGCGTGGTGCTCGGCTTCGGGCTCGGCGAGGTGCTGCCCGACGGCGTGCCGGACGGGCTGGAGCTGGCACTCGGCGACTTGCTGGACGTCGGGGAGGACGTCGGGGAGGACGTCGCCGACGGGCTCAGGGACGGGGTGGACGGGTTGGACGGGGTGGACGGGTTGGTGACGCCGCCGCCGTTGCTGCTCCCCTTGGTCGGCGTCCTGCTCGGCGACGGCGAGACCTCCGGCGTGGACGGGGTCTCGTCCGGGGTGGTCACCGGTGTGCTGACCAGCGGCGGGGTGGTCGGCTTGGTGCCGTTCCCGTTGCCGCTCAGCGCGATCCCGATGCCCGTACCGGCCGCGCCGAGCACCAGCAGCACCCCGGCCACCCACGGCCAGGGCCCGCGCCGCCGGCCGTCCGACCGGCCGTCACCCGACCCGCCGTCACCTCCCGCACCCACGGCGGAGTACGGCTCGGACGGCGTCCGGTACGGCGAGCCGCCCGGATGCGGCATCAGCGCCGTCTGCTCGCCGCCGGCCGGGCCGAGCGGCTCGGTCAGCGCGGCGGAGGCACTCGGGGTGTCCTGGAAGCCCGGGTAGTGCCCGCTGTTCCCCGCCCCGGCGGCGGCCAGCCCGGCGGCGGCAGCGGCGGCGGCAGCCGCGCCGGCCGCGTAGCCGGCCCCGGCCGCGCCGTGCATCTCGCGCAGCGCGTGCTGGAGGTGGGCGCGGAACTCGTCGGCGCTCTGGTACCGGTCGTCCGGGTTCTTGGCCAGCGCGCGGAGCACCAGGCCGTCCAGGGCCGGCGGCACCCGGTGGTTGGCCTCGGAGGGCGGCACCGGGGCGTCCTGGACGTGCTGGTAGACCACCGAGAGCGGGGTTTCCCCGGTGAACGGCGGTCGCAGCGCGAGGAGTTCGTAGAGCATGCAGCCGGCCGCGTAGAGGTCCGAGCGGTGGTCCACCGACTTGCCGAGCGCCTGCTCCGGCGAGAGGTACTGCGGGGTGCCCATCACCATGCCGGTCTGGGTCATGGTGGACGCCTCGCCGGTGAGCGCCCGGGCGATGCCGAAGTCCATCACCTTGACCGCACCGCCGGTCGTGATGATCACGTTGGCGGGCTTGATGTCACGGTGCACGATGCCGTGCCGGTGGCTGTAGGCGAGCGCCTCCAGCACCCCGGCGATGATGATCAGCGCCTGGTCGACCGGCGGCGCCTCCTCGTCCACCAGCAGCTCGCGCACCGTCCGGCCCTCGACCAGCTCCATCACGATGAAGGGCGTGGACTCGCCGTGCTCGACCTGCTCGCCGGTGTCGTAGACCGCGACGATCGAGTGATGGTTGAGCGAAGCGACCGAGTGCGCCTCGCGGGTGAACCGGAGCCGGGCCACCTCGTCCTGGGCCAGCTCGGGCCGGAGCAGCTTGACCGCCACGGTCCGGGCCAGCCGGACGTCCTGGGCCGCGAACACCTCGGCCATGCCGCCCCGGCCGAGCCGGGAGGTCAGCCGGTAGCGGCCGTCGCCCAGGGTGCCGAGCGGGGAGGCCACCCCCCGGGACGGCGTGGCGGGCCCGGAGAGCGGAGTGGTGGAGGGCAGGACGGCCGTCTCGGCGGTCTCGGCCCCGCCCGGGGCCGGAGCCGGAGGCGTCCCGGGCGTCCGCTGGTCGGGCTCGTCCTCGCCGTCGCCGGGCTGCTGTGTCTGCGCCATCACTCCTCGCCCCGGGCCTGGGCCCTGTCGCTTGCGTTCCTGGCACGCTACCGCTTCGGCGCCCCGGGCGTGGCCCCGGTCCGGCCCGGCGGCGCCGGTGCGACGGTCAGACCGGCGGTTCGGGCAGGTGCAGCACTGAGGCCGGACGGGAGCCGGTCACGTACGGGTTGCCGTACTGGTCCAGCTTCTCCTTCTCCTGCTTGGCCACCACGATCGCGACGATCACGACGGCCAGCACGATCACCCCGATGATCACGCCGACCACCACCAGCGCGGTGGAGCAGCCGTTGTTCTGGGTCTGCGGCCGGGCGAACTGCTGCGGGAACGGCGGCTGCGGCTGCGGGAAGCCCGGCTGCTGGTGCGGCATCGGGTACTGCGGCGGCACCTGCTGCTGCGGGAACGGCCCGGGGGTGTGCGGCCCGGACGCGAACGGGCCGGGCGTGTGCGGGCCCGGGTACTGCGGGACGGGGCCGGGCGGGAAGGCCGGCGGCGGGGTCTGCGGGCCGTACGCCGGCGCGGGGGTCGGCGCGTACGGCTGGTGCACCTGCGGGACGGGGCTGCGCGGCTCGCCGGTCAACGGCGGGAAGGCGACCGGCCCGCCACCGCCGGCCGACACCGAGCGCGGCCCCTCGCCGATCACCAGCGGCGTGATCGCCGGAGCCCCCGAGGCCGCGTCGCCCGCCGAGATCCGCTCCACCTCGGCCCGCATCGCCTCGGCGGTCGGGAAGCGGTGCGCCGGGTCCTTGCGGAGCGCCCGGGCCACCAGCGCGTCCACGCCCGGCCGGACCGCCGGATTGACCCCGGACGGGGCCGGCGGCTGCTCCTGGACGTGCTTGTAGGCGATCGAGAAGGGGGAGTCGCCGTCGAACGGCAGCTGGCCGGTGAGCAGCTCGTAGAGCATGCAGCCGACCGAGTAGAGGTCCGAGCGGGCGTCCACGCTCTTGCCCAGCGCCTGCTCCGGCGAGAGGTACTGCGGGGTGCCGACCACCATGCCGGTCTGGGTCATCGAGGTGACGCCGGACTGGAGCGCCCGGGCGATGCCGAAGTCCATCACCTTGATGGTGCCCTTGGTGCTCACCATGACGTTGCCCGGCTTGATGTCCCGGTGCACCAGGCCCTGGTCGTGCGAGGCCTCCAGCGCGGAGAGCACCGCCCCGGTGATCTTCAGCGCCTGGTCGGCCGGCATCGCGCCGTGCGCGGCGATCGCCTCGTTCAGCACGTCCCGCAGGGACTTGCCCTCGACGTACTCCATCACGATGTAGGGGGTGGTGGCCCCGTCCGGGGCCACGTCCTCGCCGCTGTCGAAGACCGAGACGATGTTCGTGTGCTGGAGCCGGGCCACCGCCTGCGCCTCGCGGCGGAAGCGCTCCCGGAACGCCTGCTCCCGGCCGAGCTCGGTGTGCAGGGTCTTCACCGCGACCTGCCGGTCCAGCACGGTGTCGTGGGCGAGGTGGACCGAGGCCATCCCGCCCTGGCCGAGCAGGTGCCGCAGCACGTACCGCCCGCCCGCCAGTGCGTGGCCGCCGGCGGCGGCGCCGTCCTCGCTCATGTCCCCTGCTTCCCCCTCCGGTGCGGAGGCGCTCCCGGCACCGCCCGGCCGCTGAACCGGGCCGACCCCTGGCCGGCGGCCCACCGGGCCGACGAACAGGGGTCAGGGTATCGGCTCGGCCCGACGCCGCCGGGTGCCGGGGCGCGGCTGTGTCCGAGGTGTTGCCGGGCCGGTGCGGTACGGGGACGGAGCGGTGACCGGAGCCGGGCCGGCTCCGGTGCGGAGCCGCTCAGAGGTACGGGCCGGACCGGATGCCGCGGCCGGGCTCCGGCTCCTCCGCCTCGGCCTCGCCGCCGTGCAGACCGGGCGGCAGGGCACGGCGCATCTGCTCCAGCTGCGCCCGGGCCGCCATCTGCTGGGCGAACAGCGCGGTCTGGATGCCGTGGAACAGGCCCTCCAGCCAGCCGACCAGCTGGGCCTGGGCGATCCGCAGCTCGGCCTCGGTCGGGATGGTCTCCTCGTTGAACGGCAGCGAGAGCCGCTCCAGCTCCTCGACCAGCTCCGGGGCCAGCCCGAGCTCCAGCTCCTTGATCGAGCTGGCGTGGATGTCCTTCAGCCGGGCCCGGCTGGCCTCGTCGAGGGGAGCCGCCCGGACCTCCTCCAGCAACTGCTTGATCATCGAGCCGATCCGCATCACCTTGGCGGGCTGCTCCACCATCTCGGTCACCGGCAGCTCGCGCGGCTCGACCGCCTCGCCGTCCCCGATCCGGCCGAACCCGGAGCCGGGGGCCGCACCGACCGGCAGCCCGTCCGGGCCGACGATCAGCACCTTCGGGGAGTCTTCCTCCGACAGCGACCGTTCGTTCATCGGCTTCGTCATGGTTCCTTCCTACGCTCCGTGCGCGGTGAGGGTCAACTGAGGGACCATCATGCCGCGCACGGGCCGCCCGACCCGGCCACCCCGGAGCCGTCCGCGCGCCGCCCCGCCACCGCCGGCCGGCCCGCCCCGGAAGGGAACTGACGGACGGTCAGCGACGGCGCAGGCGCAGCCCCACCAGGCCGAGACCACAGCCGATCATCGTCAGCCCGGCGCCCAGCGGGAGCTGGAGCGTGGAGGCGTCCGTCCAGCGCAGCGGAGCGGCCAGCAGGGTCGCCGCCGGCGTCGGGCCGGGCACCTCCCCGGGCGCCGGGGAGGCCTCCTCGGCGGCCGTCACCTCGGCCTCCATCACCTGGGCGGGGGCGGCCGGCCCGGGGGCGGGCCGGGTGACCGGGGCGCCGGGGGCGACCCGCTTCACCGGGGCGGGCCGCTGGGTGGCCGGGGCCGCCGGCCGCTGCCCGCTCCGCTCCCCCGCCGGGCCGGCCGCGGCCTCGGCCGCGGGGGCCGGCACCGGGACCGGCGGGTCGTCCCGGAGGGCCGGGGCGGCGGGGGCCGGGGTCGCGGTCGGCACCGGGGTCGGGGTGGGCTTCGAGCTGGGACGGGGGGTCGGCTTCGGGGTGGGCTTCGAGCTGGGGCGCGGCGTGGGCTTCGGGGTCGGCGCCCCGGTCGCGGTCGGCCCGGCCGGCTCCACCGGAGCCGCCGTCGGCCGGACGGCCGCCCCGGCGGCCGGGGTGGGGGCGGAGGCGGCAGTGGGCTCCGGGGAGGCCGGGTGCTGCGGGGTCGGCCGGGGCTCCGGGCTCGGTTCGGCGGCGGGCGTCGGCGCGGGGGTGGGGCGAGGCGCCGAGGTACCACCGGGCCCGGCCGGCTCCTCCTCGACGGGTTCCGGCCGGGCCGGGACGGACCGTCCGGGCGTACTCGGCACGGTGACCGGCAGCTGGATCGTCGGCAGGGCCGGCAGCGGGGGTATCTCCACCAGCGGCAGGCTCGGCAGGCTCGGCAGGGCGACGGGCGGACCGGGAGTGACCGAGGCGGCCGGCCTACCGGGGATGCCCGGCGCACCGGATGCGTCCGGCAGCCCCGGAGCGTGCGCGAGTGCGACCGGCCCGCCCGGCCGGGTGCCGTCCTGCTGTCCCGCCGCCGTGCCGCCGGCCAGGGCCAGCGGCACGGCCAGGCCGGCCACCACGGCAGCCCGGAGCACCGCCGGGACGGGGAGGTTCGAGTGCGCGAACGGAAGTGCGGCCACGAGTGGAGGTCCTTCCGACGGCCGACCGCGCACGGACGCGGACGGCGGGCGGGAACAGCTCCGCACCAGCCTCACACAGCCCGACAATCGGGGCATTCCGGACAGTGCGTCGGGGGCCACGCACCGGAATCACGGTGCCGCCGTCAGTGGGGCTTGCGATGATGCCGGGCATGCCCACCACCGCACCGGCGACCACCGTCCGGGCCGTCACGGTCGAGCACCCCTCGGCCTCCGGCAGCCCGGTCGACCACTTCAGCGGCGACTTCGAGACGCACCTGACCGTCTCGATCCCCGCCGCCCGGTTGGCCCGGCTGGAGCAGTGGGCCGACACGGCCGGGCTGGAGGTCACCCACATCGTGCTGGCCCGGGGCCGCACCCGGCACCAGCCGATGCTCACCCTGACCGGCCGGGGCACCTTCCCCGAGCAGCGGGCCGCCGCCCTGGCCACCGCCGCTCGGCTGCGGTCGGCCGGATTCGCCGTCACCCGGATCAAGATCGAGGCTTCCCCCTGGGCCACCGGCGTCCCGGTCACCGCAGCCGAGGCGGTCCGGCTGGGCCCGGACACCTACTTCGAGCACCACCTCAAGGTCCTGCTCCCGCCCGGCCCGGACCACGCGGCGCTGGCGGAACTGGCCGGCCACCACCAGGCCCACCTGTCCTGGAACGCCCGCCGGACCGACCGGGCCGGCCGACAGCAGCGCTTCGTCACCCAGCGCTGCCACCGGGCCGGCCTCCCGGAAGCCGGCCGGCAGCTGGCCCGGCTGACCACGGCCGTGGCCGCAGCCGGGTACGAAGTCCTTTCTTCCGAAAGGGAGTTCGTGGTCTACGACGACAACCTCGCCGTCGACCAGGGCTGGCTGACCACCGGGGAGCAACGGTGACCGACGACTGGAGCACGTTCGGCCGGCGCAGCCGCCGCGTCCCGCACCACGGTCCGAGCGAGGACGAACGGCTCACCCACGGACTCCCCCTGACGCTCCGTCCGGTCGAGGACCCCGGGGCCGCCCAGCGGCCGGTCTTCGACCCGGCACTCAAGCAGCACCCCCACGCCTACCGGGCCTCCGACCCCCGATTCACCGATCCCGCGCCGGCCACCGCCTGGCTGGCCGCCCGCCGGCGGGCGATGGACCTGGTGCTGGCCGCCATCGCCGACTCCCCCTGGGTGGACTCGCTGGTGCTGCGCGGCAGCGTGCTGCTCCGCGCCTGGTTCGGCGGACAGGCCCGCGAGCCGGGCGACCTGGACTTCGTCGTGCTCCCGGTCGACCGGGAGTTCCGCAGCGGCTGGACCGCCACCGTGCTGTCCGGCATCGCGGCGGCGGCCGAGCGGACGGCCGGACGGGATACCGGCCCGGTCCGCTTCACGGCCGGGGCCGCGGTCGCCGAGGACATCTGGACCTACGAGCGGGTACCCGGTCGCCGCCTGGTGCTCCCCTGGACCGCCGAAGGCCTGCCCGGCGGGACGGTCCAGCTCGACTTCGTCTTCAACGAGCCGCTCCCCGCCCCGCCCGAGCCGATGGCCGTGCCCGGTCTGGAGCGGAGCGGGGACGCGGTGCTGTACGCGGCCACCCCCGAGCTCTCCCTGGCCTGGAAGCTGCTCTGGCTGCTCACCGACAGCTACCCGCAGGGCAAGGACCTGCGGGACGCCGTCCTGCTGGCCGAGCACAGCCCGCTCCGCCCGGAACTGCTGCGCGAGGTGCTGGCCGGCGGCGGGGAGGAGGTCCCGCCGATCGGGCCGGACACGCTCGCCCTGCTCGGTCATGACGTCGAGTGGGGCCACTTCGTCACCGAGTACCCGGCCTTCGCCGACCGCGAGGCCGAGCACCTGGCACGGCTGCGGGCCGCCCTCGCCCCCACCTTCGCCGAACTGCCCGCCCCGGCCTGACAGGCCGTCAGGCCGTCAGGCCGTCAGGCCGTCAGGCCGTCAGGCCGTCAGGCCGTCAGGCCGTCAGGCCGTCAGGCCGTCAGGACCACCTTGCCGACCTGCTCGCCCGCCTCCAGCACCCGGTGCGCCTCCGCGGCCTCGGTGAGCGGCAGCTCACGGTCGACCACCGGCTGCACCACGCCCGCCTCGACCAACGGCCAGACGTGCTCGCGGACGGCCGCCACGATCGCCGCCTTCTCCGCCAGCGGGCGGCTGCGCAGGGTGGTGGCGGCGACTGCGGCGCGCTTGCGGAGCAGGGTGGAGAGGTCGAGTTCGGCCTTGACGCCGCCCTGCAGGCCGATGATGACCAGGCGTCCGTTCACGGCCAGCGCGTCGACGTTCCGCTGGAGGTACTTGGCACCCATGATGTCCAGCACCACGTCCGCCCCGGCCCCGTCGGTGGCGGCCAGGACCTCCGCCACGAAGTCCTGCTCGCGGTAGTCGATCAGCACGTCCGCGCCCAGCTCGGCACAGCGGGCCAGCTTCTCCGGGCTCCCGGCGGTGACCAGCACCCGGGCCCCGACCGCCTTGGCCAGCTGGATCGCCATCGTCCCGATGCCGCTGGCCCCGCCGTGCAGCAGCACCGTCTCGGCCGGGCGCAGGTGCGCGACCATGAAGAGGTTCGACCAGACCGTGCAGGCCACCTCGGGCAGCGCGGCGGCCCGGGCCGGGGTCAGGCCCTTCGGCACCGGCAGCAGCTGGCCCACCGGGACGGCCACCCGCTGGGCGTAGCCGCCGCCGACCAGCAGCGCGCAGACCTCGTCGCCGACCGCCCAGCCGGAGACCCCGGGGCCGAGCGCGGCGATCCGCCCGGCGCACTCCAGGCCGGGGTACGGGGAGCTGCCGGGCGGCGGGTCGTAGAAGCCCTGGCGCTGGAGCAGGTCGGCGCGGTTGACGGCGCTGGCCGCCACCTCCACCAGCACCTCGCCCTCGCCGGGCACCGGATCGGGGACCTCCGCCCACACCAGTGCGTCGGGACCGCCGGGCTGAGGGATCGTCATCGCGTGCATGCCCCGACCGTACTGGGCCGGGCGGCCGTTGCGCAGGACCCGGCGGCGGGGTCGGTCGGCCGGCCCGGTCAGCCGGCCTGCTCGGCCGGCTGGATGGTGACCACCCGGTCGGTCAGCTGGAGCACCGCCGCCTCCGGGTCGGTGTAGTTGAGCACCCGGCGGCCCCGGACCACCGCCACCACCAGGTCACCGCACTCGCGCGGACTGCGGCCCGCCTCGGCCTTGGTGACGGTCCGTTCGACCAGGTCGAGGCCGGTGCCGTAGGTGAGCAGGTCCTCCATCACCGCACCCGCGTGCGGGCTGAGCAGCGAGAGGCCGAGCAGCTGGCCGGCCGAGCTGGAGCTGGTGACCACCGAGTCGGCGCCGCTCTGCCGCAGCAGCGGGGCGTTCTCGTCCTCCCGGACGGCGGCCACCACGCTGGCCTCCTTGTTGAGCTGACGGGCGGTCAGGGTGACCAGCACCGCCGTGTCGTCCCGCTCCGGGGTGACCACGATCCGGGCGGCGTTCGGCAGTTCGGCCCGGAGCAGGGTCTCCGTCCGGGTGGCGTCACCGTGCACGCCGGTCAGACCGTCCCGGCCGGCCTGGTCGATCACCTTGCGCTGCGGGTCCACGATCACGATCTCGTGCTTGCCCACCCCCTGGCCGAGCAGCGCGGCGACCGCGTGCCGACCCTTGGTGCCGTAGCCGATCACGACGGTGTGCTCCCGCACGGTGGACCTCCGACAGCTCCCGGACGACGGCCACCGCCACGGCGGCCACTGCCCGCGACGATACCCACCCACCCGGCGGCCCCGGCCCGGCGACCCGCCCCGGCGGGTCCGGCCGCTCCCCGCACCACCCCGCCCCGTCCCCGTCGGCGTGCCCGGTCGACGTGCCCCGTCGGCGTGCCCGGTCGACGCGACGCGCCGGGGTGGTGGCGGAGCGGCGGCGGGGCGCCCGCCATCCTTGGACGATGACTGCCAATCAGCAGCCCGAGCCCACGGGCGACAGCACGCGGCCCCGCCGCCTCCGGGTCCGGGACGGCCGGGTCCAGGACACCGACGACCCCGGCGCCCGGATCACCCTGCCGTCCCGGCCGCCCCGGCCCCCGCTCCGCCAGGTCTCCGCCCGGCTGCTGCTGGCCTTCCTGGTGCTGGTCTCCACCACCCTGATCGTCTGGCTGGATCGCACCGGCTACAACGACAACTCGGACGGCGCGGTCGACTTCCTGGACGCCGCCTACTACGCCACCGTCACCCTCTCCACCACCGGCTACGGCGACATCACCCCGGTCAGCGACCTCGCCCGGCTGATCAACATCCTGGTGATCACCCCGCTCCGGGTGGTCTTCCTGATCATCCTGGTCGGCACCACCCTGGAGGTGCTCACCGAGCGCACCCGCCAGCAGTGGCGGGTGAGCCGCTGGAAGGACACCGTCCGGGACCACGTGGTGGTGATCGGCTACGGCACCAAGGGCCGCCACGCGGTCGCCGCACTGCTCGGCCAGGGCTTCAGCAAGGAATCCATCGTGGTGGTCGACCCGCAGCCCAAGGTGGTCGAGCAGGCCGCCCTCGACGGCCTGGTCGCCGTCCGGGGCGACGGCACTCGATCCGACACCCTGATCCGCGCCGAACTCCCGCGCGCCGCACGGATCGTGGTCTCCCCGCAGCGGGACGACACGGCGGTGCTGATCACCCTGACCGCCCGTCAGCTCAACCGCCGGGCCACCGTCGTCGCCGCCGTCCGGGAGGACGAGAACGCCCCGCTGCTGCGGCAGAGCGGCGCCGACGTGGTGGTGCCCAGCTCCAGCTCCGCGGGCCGGCTGCTCGGCATGTCGATGCTCAGCCCCAACACCGGTGCGGTGATGGAGGACCTGCTCACCTTCGGCACCGGTCTCGACGTGCTGGAGCGTCCGGTCGCCCGCGAGGAGGCAGGCCGGAACCCGCGCGAGTGCGACGACCTGGTGGTCGCGGTGGTCCGGGGCCGGAAGCTGCTCAACTACAACGACCCGGAGGCGGCCGTGCTCAAGCTCACCGACCGGGTCATCACCATCCAGCAGGCCGTCCCCCGGGGCTGACCCCCGGACGGGCCGTCCGTACGGTCGGAGCACGGTCGGGGCACGCCCGGCGGCCCGTTCGGGCGGCCGGGTGCGGTGAAGTACGCCCTCGGGGGCAGACCTTCCGTCCCGTTCACCCCGGGCCCGGGCCCCCGTCAGGACGGGAGCGGCAGCACCTCCGCCAGGGCGCCCGGGGGCAGTCCGCCCGGCGGGACGACCGCCAGGGCGTCGGCCAGCGCCAGGCCGCGCAGCATGGCGGGTCCGTCGAAGGGCAGCGCCCGCAGGCCCGCCTCGGTGTGGTGCACCGGCAGCAGGCGGGTGTCGGCGGGGTGGCCCGGCAGGGCGGCGGCGACCGGGGCGCGGCGGAGCGCGGCGGCCGGGCGGCCGGAGCGGGCGTGCAGCACGGGGAGCGCCAGGGTGAGCAGTCCGGCCACCGCCGCCAGCGGATTCCCCGGCAGGCCGACCAGGTGCCGGCCGTCGGGGAGGGCGGCCAGCAGCATCGGGTGCCCCGGCCGGACGGCCACGCCGTCCACCACCAGGTGGGCGCCGACGGCGGCCAGGGCCTCGTGCAGGAAGTCGACCGGCCCGGCCGCCGTCCCCCCGGTGGTCACCACCAGGTCGGCGGGCGAGTGCCGGATCGCGTCCCGCAGCAGCCCGAGCTCGTCGCCGATCCGGCGGCAGCCGGTCAGCTCCGCGCCCGCCGCAGCCAGCCAGGGCGGCAGCAGCGGCCCGAGCGCGTCCCGGACCATCCCGGGCGCCGGCAGCCCCTCGTCCAGCAGCTCGTCCCCGAGCAGCAGCACCTCCACGGTGGGCCGCCGGTGCACCGCCAGCCGGTCGTACCCACCGGCCGCGGCCAGCCCGAGCACCGCCGGAGTGACCACGGTGCCGACTGCCAGCAGCGGTTCGCCGAGACGGCACTCCTGCCCGCGCGGCCGGACGTCCTGACCGGGCGCCACCTCGCCCCGCCCGTGCAGCTGACCGCCCTCGGCCCGCCCGTGCTCACGCCGGAGCACGCCGGTCGCACCGGGCGGGAGCTGCGCACCGGTGGCGATCTCCACCGCCGTACCGTCGGCCAGCGGCGAGCAGCTGCCGCCGGCCAGCAGACGACCCGTCAGCCCCCAGGGGCCGGGGCCGGCCACCGCCCACCCGTCCATCGCGGAGGTGTCGAAGGCCGGCAGGTCGGTCAGCGCCGTCAACGGCTCGGCCAACGTCCGGCCGAGCGCCGCCCGCAGCACCACCCGCTCCACCGGCCCCGGGGCGGCCACCGCCCGCCGGGCCGCCCGCCGGGCCTCGGGCCAGGCCCCGTGGTCCAGGGTGACGGGCCCGGACGGCTCGGCGTCCGACGACGGGCCCGCCAGCAGGTCGAACAGCGGGGCCCCGGCAGCCCCCTCCGACGACGACCCACCCGACCCACCACTCCCCCGCCCGGACGGCTCATCACGCATGACGTCGAACGGCAGATCACCGGCAACCCCGCCCGACGACCCGTCACCCGGCAACCCACCCGACGCACCACTCCCCCGCCCGAGCGGCTCGTCACGCATGACGTCGAACGGCAGATCACCGGCAACCCCGCCCGACGACCCGTCACCCCGCGACGCACCACTCCCCCGCCCGGACGACTCGTCACGCATGACGTCGAACGGCAGATCACCGCTCCCCGGGCGGCTCCCCGGGCGCCTCCGGTGCGCACCGGCCAGGACGGACGGCGGGACGTCGCGCAGCGGGTCGAACGGCTCCCGCGCCGGCCCGGCGGACGGCCCCGCCCCGGGCCGCGGCCCGGGGCCCGGCTCCGGCTGCTCGCCGGAGGACGCCTCGGGGACCACGGCGGTCACGGCTGCCGCTCCTCGGCCCAGCGCTCGGCGAGCGCGGCGGTGCGCAGCCGGGCCCGTTCGACGGCCTCGGGGCCGCCGCCCTGCTGGGCCGCCGCGTAGCCGATCAGGAAGGCGGTCAGCGGGGCGGCCGGGCGGGCCACGCCGTGGGCCACCACCCGGGCCAGGTCGAGCAGCCCGGCGGTGTCCACCGCCAGGTCGATGCCCAGCTCGGCGGCGGCTTCGGCGATCCAGTCATCCAGCGTGCGCTCCATGGCCCCATGCTGCCCGATCCTCCGCTGCCCTCCCCGTCTCGCCCCGTGACCCTCGCGGGTCGTTTCCCTCACCTGGGCGAGGAGCGCACGGTGAGGGACCGTCAGCCGGCGCCCGCTCCGTCGGTCGCCGGCCCGGCTCGGTGCGGGGGCATCAGCCGGAGCTCGGCCCCGGCGAGGTCGTCCCAGGTGTCGCAGTCGAGCGCGGCCGCGTCCGGGTCCGGCAGGCGGTGCAGCCGGAGCGGGGCGAGCAGTCGGCGGAGCGGAAGGCCGGCGGGTGCACCCAGCCCGGCGAGGGAGGCCCGCAGGGCGTCCGTACGGTAGGCCCCGGCCAGCGGCTGGTCCCGGCCGTCGGCGTCTGCCAGCAGGACGCCCTGGTGGTCACCGAGACCGTCCAGCAGCCGCCCGGTGGCCGCCCGGTCGAGGAACGGCAGGTCCGCGGCGAGCAGCAGCACCACCTCGGCCGTCACCTCCGCCAGCCCGGCCGCGACGGCGGCCACCGGCCCGCCGCCGGGCGGGTCCTCGCGGCACCAGCACAGCCCGCCCCGCTCGGTCGGCCGCTCGGGGCCGACCACCACGGTGGTGGCCGCGTCGGGGCAGGCGGCCAGCACCCGGTCCAGCAGGGTACGGCCGCCGACCCGCTGGGCGGGCTTGTCCGCACCGCCGAGCCGCCGGGCCGCGCCTCCGGCCAGCACCAGTGCGTCGTGGGCCCTCGGACGGATCGTCATGCGGCAAGTATCGACCCGTACTCCCCCGGCTCAGCGCCCCTCGGGGTGCTCGGGACCCTCGGGGTCCTCGACGATCTCCGCGTCCACGATCCCGTTGCCGTTGCCGTTGCCGTGACTGTGGCCGTGACCGTGCCCGTGGCCGCCGTCGTGGTCCTCCACCACCAGCTCCCCCTCCGCCGCGTACGCCGCCACGTTGGCCGCCGCGCTGAGGTCCAGCAGCGCCGGCTGGGTCAGTCCGCCGTACCGCTCGTTGACGGCTGCGGCGAGTGCCTCGGCGTCGCTCCGGTGCTCGGCGAACGCGACGTCGAAGTCCCGCAGGTAGGCGTTGGTGAAGGCGAGCACCCGGGAGGCGTCGTCGTCCGCGCCGGGAGCCCGGTGGCCGGCGATCACCCGGTCCGCGCCGAGCTCGGCGATCCGGGCCAGGTTGGCCCGCCACTGCTCGCGCTGGGCCGGGTCGGTGTCGGCGGTCCAGACGTGGGTGCCGTTGTAGACGAAGTCCCCGGCGATCACGGTGCGGATGCCCGGCAGGTGCACCACGGTGGAGCCCGCGCAGTCGCCCTGGCCGAGGCCGAGCACCCGGATCGGCTGACGGTCGATCATCAGCGGCTGCGGCAGCAGCGGGGCGGGCAGCAGCGGGTGGTCCGGGATGTCGTCCCCGTAGACCGGCTTCCACTGGGCCACCTTGGCCGCGACGGTGGCGGCGATGCCCTCCAGCACCGGGGGCGCGGCCAGCAGCTGGGCCCGGGGGAAGAGCCGGAGCACCTCCTCCGCGCCGAAGTAGTGGTCGGGGTGCTGATGGGTGATCACCACGGCCAGCAGCTGCCGGCCCTTGCCGGCCACCCACTCGGCCAGCTCGCGGCCGGCGCTGCGGGTGAGCTGGGCGTCCACCAGGATCGCGGTGCGCTCGCCCATGATCAGGCTGGAGGTGGCGAAGAAGGCGGTCTCCGGGCCGGTGAAGACCTCGACGGTCAGCGGGGCCGGCGGCGGGCCGTCCTCGCGCGGGGGCCCGGACGGCCCGGACCGCTCGGGCTGCTCCGGGTGCTCGGGCTGCTCCGGCGTCACATCGGCTCCCTGGTCGGCGTGGGGTGGGCCGTGTCCGGGGCCCGTAGGGCTCCAGCTTGGGCGGTGACCGGGGCTTTCGCCGGGTGGGCACGCCCAGGTGAGTGACCGGTCACACGCCGGAGGCCCGCCCCGACGCGCGGTCGGGACGGGCCTCCGGGAGCCGGGCGGCGGGCCGCCCGGCGGGGTCACTTCTTCCGGTCCTCGCCGGTGAGCTTCTGCAGCCGGTGTCCGATGCCCCAGGCGGTGACCCGCCAGAGCGCCTCGACCACGATGTTGCGGCTCATCTTGGAGGCACCGAGTTCGCGCTCGACGAAGGTGATCGGCACCTCGCTGACCTTGTAGCCGGCCTTGACGGTGCGCCAGGCCAGGTCGACCTGGAAGCAGTACCCGGCCGAGGCGACCTGGTCCATGCCGAGACCCTCCAGGGTCTCCTTGCGGAAGGCGCGGTAGCCGCCGGTGACGTCCCGGATCGGCACGCCGAGCATCAGGCGGGAGTAGGCCGAGCCACCGCGCGAGAGCAGCAGGCGGGACTTCGGCCAGTTGACGACCCTGCCGCCGGGCACCCAGCGGGAGCCGAGCACCAGGTCGGCCTGGCGCAGCGCGGTGAGCAGGCGGTACAGCTCCTCCGGCTGGTGCGAGCCGTCGGCGTCCATCTCGACCAGGACGTCGTAGCCGTTGTCGATGCCCCACCGGAAGCCGGCCAGGTACGCGGCGCCGAGACCCTCCTTGCCCTTGCGGTGCAGGACCCGGATGTGGTCGTCCCCGGCGGCGAGCTTGTCGGCGATGTCGCCGGTGCCGTCCGGGCTGTTGTCGTCCGCGACCAGCACGTGGACCTCGGGGACGGCGGCACGGACCCGGGAGGTGATGCGCTCGACGTTCTCGGCCTCGTTGTAGGTCGGGATGATCACGAGCACCTTGCCGAGATCGGCGAAGGTGCTCTCCTGGTCAGCGGCGGTCACGTCGGAGCCTTTCGGAATGCGGTGGGGACCAAGGCAGCGGGCCCTCACGTCGGAAGTCCAGCACGGCCGTTGAGCAACGCGCTGGTACACGGCCCGCAGAAGTATGGAGCCGTCCGAGTCTCCGCATGCTACCCCGGGCCGGTGCGTGCTCCCTCCTCGGCGCCACCCTGCGAATCCGGTCCGGAGCCCCGAACGGGTAGTCTCCTGCACATCCTGAACACCCGTGGGGTCGCGGAGCAAACCGGCTCCTCGCGTCCGGCCCGGCGCCCACCACGCCTCCTCTCGCGTCGGAGGGCGACTGCCGAAGCCGGGGTCCTTCCCGCGCCGGTGTCGACCGAACAGTGTGGAGTACCAGTCCGATGCGGGACCTGAAGCAGCTGGTGAAGGCGTACGACGTCCGGGGTGTGGTGCCGGATCAGTGGGACGAGGTGCTGTCGCGGGCGTTCGGTGCGGCGTTCGTGCGGGTGGTGGGTGCGTCGGCGGTCGTGGTGGGTCATGACATGCGTCCGTCGTCGCCGTCGTTGTCGCGGGCGTTCGCGGAGGGTGCGGCGGCGTCGGGTGCGGACGTGGTGGAGATCGGGCTGTGCTCGACGGATCAGCTGTACTACGCGTCGGGGTCGTTGGATCTGCCGGGGGCGATGTTCACGGCTTCGCACAATCCGGCGCGGTACAACGGGATCAAGCTGTGCCGTGCGGGGGCGGCGCCGGTGGGGCAGGACACGGGGCTGTCCGAGATCCGTGAGCTGGTGGAGTCGTGGACGTCGGCGGACGGTGTGGTGTCGGTGCCGGCGCTGGACGTGAAGCCGGGCTCGCTGTCCTCGCGGGACAGTCTGCGCGGGTACGCGGACCACCTGCTGTCGCTGGTGGACCTGACGGCGATCCGGCCGTTGAAGGTGGTGGTGGACGCGGGCAACGGGATGGGCGGCCACACGGTGCCGACCGTGTTCGGGGGTCTGCCGCTGGACGTGGTGGAGATGTACTTCGAGCTGGACGGGACGTTCCCCAACCACGAGGCGAACCCGCTGGACCCGGCGAACATCGTGGACCTGCAGGCGAGGGTCCGCGAGGTGGGTGCGGACATCGGCCTGGCCTTCGACGGGGACGCGGACCGCTGCTTCGTGGTGGACGAGAAGGGCGACCCGGTGTCGCCGTCGGCGATCACCGCGCTGGTCGCGGCCCGGGAGATCGCCCGGGCCCGCGCGCAGGGCGAGGACAACCCCACGGTGATCCACAACCTGATCACCTCGCTGACCGTGCCGGAGGTGGTCCGCGAGCTGGGGGCGACCCCGGTGCGCACCCGGGTGGGGCACTCCTTCATCAAGCAGGAGATGGCGGTGACCGACGCCGTCTTCGGCGGCGAGCACTCCGCGCACTACTACTTCCGCGACTTCTGGCGCGCGGACACCGGCATGCTCGCCGCGCTGCACGTGCTGGCGGCCCTGGGCGGCCAGGACCGGCCGCTGTCGGAGCTGACCGCCGCCTACGACCGCTACGCGGCCTCCGGCGAGATCAACTCCACCGTCACCGACCAGAGCGGCCGCACCGACGCCGTCCTGGCCCACTACGCCGACCGCCAGGACGTCACCGTCGACACCCTCGACGGCGTCACCGTCACCGGCACCACCTGGTGGTTCAACCTCCGCGCCTCCAACACCGAACCCCTGCTGCGCCTGAACGTCGAGGCCAAGGACCCGGCCGTGATGGCCGAGATCCGCGACACCGTCCTGGCCATCGTCCGCGCCTGACCACGCGAAGCCCGGCCGAGCGCCCGTAGCAAGCCGTTCCACGGCTGTTACGGGCGCTCGGTTAAGGTCGTCACTCCACCTGCGCGACGGCTCGTCCGCGTAGTGACCGACCTGCGCACCGGCACCAGACAGGAGGACGACCCATGGACCGGCTCACCAACACCGTCCGCCCCTACGCCTGGGGATCCGTGCACGCGATTCCCGCGCTGCTCGGTGTCCCGGCCGACGGTGCGCCCCAGGCCGAACTCTGGCTCGGTGCTCACCCCGGCGACCCGTCCCAGGTCGACCGGGGCGAGGGCCGGACCGGTCTCGACCGGCTGATCGAGGCCGATCCGGTGGGTGAGCTGGGTGCCGCGTCGGTGGCCAAGTTCGGCCCCGCCCTGCCCTTCCTGTTCAAAGTGCTGGCCGCCGGGCTCCCGCTCTCCATCCAGGCCCACCCGACGCTGGAGCAGGCCCGAGCCGGCTTCGCCGCGGAGGAGGCCCGGGGCGTGCCGGTCGAGGCGCCGCACCGGAACTACAAGGACGCCAACCACAAGCCCGAACTCTTCTGCGCACTGGACGAGTTCGAAGGCCTGTGCGGCTTCCGCGCACCGGCCGAGGCCGCCGCGCTGATGGAGTCACTGGCCGTCCCCGAGCTGACGCCACTGATCGAACTGCTGCGCGGCAAGCCGCAGTCGGAGGCGCTCAGCGCCGCGCTGGCCACCATCCTGTCGCTGACCGGCGAGGCCGCCGAGCGCGCCGTGGCGGCCACCGCCGCCGCGCTGGAGCGGGCCGCCGCCGGCTCCGACCCGACCGGGCAGTACGCCGGGTACGCCTTCGCCGCACGGGAGTTCCCCGGTGACACCGGTCTGATCGCGGCCCTGCTGCTGAACCACATCCGGCTCCAGCCGGGCGAGGCGCTCTACCTCGGCGCCGGCCTGGTACACGCCTACCTGCGCGGCACCGGCGTCGAGATCATGGCCAACTCGGACAACGTGCTGCGCTGCGGCTTCACCCCCAAGCACGTGGACGTCCCCGAATTGCTCAAGGTGGTCGACTTCACCGCCTCCCGTCCGGACGTGCTGCGGCCGGTCACCGACACCGACGGCGAGCAGCTCTACCCGGTGCCGATCGACGAGTTCCGGCTCTCCCGCTACCTGCTGGACGGCACCGCCCGCGCCCTGCCGGGCCGGGCCCCGCAGATCCTGCTCTGCACCGGGGGCAGCGCCCTGCTCACCGGCTCCGACGGCACCGCACTCACCCTCGCCCGGGGCCAGTCGGTGTTCCTCAAGGCCGACGGCACCGAGACCACCCTCGCCGGCGACGGCGCCACGGTCTTCCGGGCCACCGTCACCCTCTGACGCACCCTCACCGTCCGGGGTCCGCCTCCTGCCCCGGACGGTCGAGCGCCAGCTGCTCCCAGTGCACCCCGGCCCGCCCGTGCCCGTCGGCCCGTTCGCTCCGGTGCACCTCGACCAGGCCGAACTCCCGGCCCAGCAGGGCGGTCTCGGCCGCCGACACCGGGTGCATCGACCGCCCGGCCGGCACCGGTCCGTGCCGCAGCGTCAGCAGCAGCAGCCCGCCCGGGGCCAGCAGCCCGGCCACCCGCCGCATCGCGGCCCGCCGCTCCGCCGGGTCCAGGTGCATCCACACCGCCACGGCCGTCACCAGCTCGAACTCCCCCGCCACCGAGGCCAGTCCGGGCAGCTCGTCCACCACCCAGGTGATCCCGGGCCGCTCGTGCACCCGGAGCTCGACCACCGGCTCGACCGCCGTGACCAGGTGACCCCGAGCTGCCAGCCAGGCCGCGTCCCGCCCCGTCCCGGCCCCCAACTCCAGGACCCGGACCGGCCGTTCGGGCAGCAGGTGGAGCAGCTCGCCGTGCAGCTGCTCGAAGCCCACCTCCTCGTACTGGGCGATCAACTCGACCGCCGCCTCCCGGTATCCGCTGGTGCCGTGCACGTCCGCTCCGCTCCCGTCCGCCCAGCCTGGGACCGCCGGTCCCAGGGTGAGCCGTCCTCTGCCACCGTCCGGCGGGCGGTGGAAGTCTCGTCCTCGTCAGCGAGATCACGCACCACACCGGACCAGGAGTGCCCATCATGCGCGCAGTCACCGTCTCCACCTTCGGCGGCCCCGAGAACGTCGAGATCACCGAAGCCCCGCTGCCCGAGCCCGCCGCCGGCGAGCTGCGCATCCGCACCCGGGCCGCCGCCGTCCACCCGGCCGACGCGGCCGTCCGCTCCGGGGCGGTGGCCGCGTACCTGCCGCCGCGCCCCGAGCACCGGCTGGGCTGGGACCTGGCGGGCGTGGTGGACGCCGTCGGCGCGGAGGTGACCGGCTTCCGGCCGGGGCAGGAGGTGATCGGCCTCTCGCACTGGTTCCGCACCCACAACGGCGTGCACGCCGAGTACGCGGTGCTGCCCGCCGGGGCCGTCGCCGCCGCACCGGCCGGGGTGTCCCCGGTGGTGGCCGCCGCCCTTCCGCTGAACGGGCTGACCGCCGCCCAGGCGCTGGACGCCACCGGCCTGACGGCCGGTCAGACCCTGCTGGTCACCGGCGCGGCCGGGAACCTCGGCGGCCTGGCGCTCCAGCTGGCCACCGCCCGGGACCTGGACGTCCTGGCGCTGGCCGGCCCCGAGGACCGGGAGTTCGTCACCGCGCACGGCGGGCGCTGGGTGGACCGGGACGACCTGGCCCGGCTCGCCCTGCTCGCCCCCGAGGGCGTGCACGCGGTGCTGGACACCGCACTGCTCGGCCCGGCGCTGCTGCCGCACCTGCTGCCCGGCACGGTCTTCGTCGCCGTCCGCCCGACCTCCGACCTGCCCGCCGACACCCGGCTGACGGTCATCGACGTGGTGCCGGACGGCGAGCGGCTGGCCGAGCTGGCCGCCCTGGTGACGGACGGTGCGCTGACCGTCCGGGTGGACACCGCCGTGCCGTTCACCGAGGCGGCGAAGGCACACGCCCGGCTGGCCGAGCGCGGGGTGCGCGGCGCGGTGGTGCTGACCTTCTGAGCAGGGAGGAGCGGGCCGGGGCGGAGCGGGCCGGGGCGGAGCGGGGCCGGCCGGGGCGCGTCGGGGTCGCGGCACGGGTAGGAGGTCAGCCGTCCCGGACCGGATGAAGGGCACGAAACGGGACATGCGATCCTTTTCCGTGGCCATGACCACCAGACCCGCCCATAACGACAGGAGCACCGTGCCGCAGCCGCCCGCCCCCAGCACCGGGAACTACCGGAGGACGCTGGGCACCGTCGCCCTCACCGCCACCGGCCTCGGCTCGATCATCGGCTCCGGCTGGCTGTTCGGCGCCGCCAACGCGGCGGCCATCGCGGGCCCGGCCTCGATCCTGGCCTGGGTGGTCGGGGCGGCCATCGCCTTCACCATCGCGCTCTCCTACACCGAGCTCGGCGCGGCCTTCCCGGAGGCCGGGGCGATGGTCAGGTTCGGCCACTACTCGCACGGCTCGCTGACCGGCTACCTGGCCGCCTGGGCGAACTGGATCGCCATCGTCTCGGTGATCCCCGGCGAGGCCACCGCCTCGATCCAGTACATGAGCTCCTGGAGCTTCGACTGGGCCCAGGGGCTGTTCGACGGCAAGGAGTTGACCGGCAGCGGGCTGGTACTGGCGGCGGTGCTGGTGGTGTTCTACTTCGGGCTGAACTGGTTCGCCGTCAGTCTGTTCGCCAGGACCAACACCGCGATCACGGTCTTCAAGCTGGTCGTCCCGGCGCTCACCGTGACCGCCCTGCTGGCCACCTCGCACCACACCGAGAACCTCACCTCCGGCGGCGGCTTCGCCCCGAACGGCGCCTCGGCGGTGCTCACCGCCGTCGCCACCTCCGGCATCGTCTGGGCCTTCAACGGCTTCCAGTCGCCGGTCAACCTGGCCGCCGAGGCGAAGAACCCGGGCCGCTCGCTGCCGATCGCGGTGCTCGGCTCGATCGGCATCGCGCTGCTGGTCTACCTCGGACTGCAGACCGCCTACCTGCTCACGGTGGACCCGGCCACCCTGGCCGCCGAGGGCTGGGGCGGCCTGCAGACCACCTTCCGCTCGCCGTTCGCCGACCTGGCCACCGCGCTGATGCTCAACTGGCTGGCCCTGCTGCTGTTCGCGGACGCCTTCGTCTCCCCCAGCGGCACCGGCATGACCTACGCGGCCACCACCGCCCGGATGATCCACGGCATCCAGCGCAACGGACACCTGCCCGGGGTCTTCGGCAAGGTCGACCCCAAGTCCGGCATCCCGCGCCCGGCGATGCTGCTCAACCTGGCGATCGCCTTCCTCTTCCTGGCCGTCTTCCGGGGCTGGGGCGCCCTGGCCGCGATCGTCTCGGTGGCCACCGTGATCTCCTACGTCACCGGACCGGTGGCCGCCGTCGCGCTGCGCCGGATCGCCCCCGAGCTGCCCCGCCCGGTGCGACTGCGCCAACTCCCGTGGCTGGCACCGCTGGCCTTCGTCTTCGGCACCCTGGTGCTCTACTGGGCCCGCTGGCCGCTCACCGGCCAGGTGCTGCTGATCATCGGGGCCGGCCTGCCGGTCTACGCCTGGTACGAGTGGCGCGCGCACCGCGCCGACCCCGCCCACGACCTGGCCCGGCACCTGCGCTCCGGGCTCTGGCTGGTGGTCTACCTGGTGGCGATGGCGCTGGTCTCCTGGCTCGGCGGCACCGAGTTCGGCGGCCTGGGCTACCTGGCGCCGGGCTGGGACGTCCTGCTGGTCGCCCTGATCGGCTTCGCCACCTACCGCTGGGGCCTGGCCAGCGCCTGGCGGGGCCCCGCGCTGGACGAGGCGGTGGCCGCCGCCCTGACCCGCCGTCAGCGGGAGTCCGAGGAGGCCCCGGTGACCCCGGAGGAGCGGGTCGGTACGGTGTGACGGTACGACCGGCGACGGGGGGAGCAGTCCATGACCGCAGTGCGGGTGTCCACCCTGCCGGAGGCGCTCCGGGGGCGGCTGCTGGCGCAGATCAACGCCACCGTGCACGGCCCGGACCTGCACCTGGAGCGCTACGACCGCCCCGCCGGTGACCCCGGCCTGTTCGGCCCGGACAGCGTGGTCTGGCGGGTGCACGCGCACCCCGCCGGGATGCTGGTCGGCGGCTTCGCCGCGCTGCTGCTGCAATCCCTGCACCCGCTGGCGATGGCCGGGGTGGACCACCACTCCGACTTCCGGGCCGACCCGACCGGCCGGCTGCATCGGACCGCCCGCTTCGTCACCACCACCACGCTCGGCTCCACCGAGTCGGCCCGGCAGGCGATAGCGGCGGTCCGCCGGATCCACCCGCACATCCGGGGCACCGCCCCCGACGGGCGGCCGTACCGGGCCGACGACCCGGCGCTGCTCACCTGGGTGCACACCGCCGAGGTGGCCTGCTTCCTGACGGGCTACCAGACCTTCGCCGCCGACCGGCTGACCCCGGCCGAGTGCGACGCCTACCTGGCCGAGTACGCGGTGGTGGCCGAGCTGCTCGGAGCCACCGGGGTACCCGTCTCACAGGCCGGGGTGCGCGCCTACCTGACCGGCATGCGGCCCCAACTGCACGCCGTCCCGGCCGCGTTCGACGTCCTGCGGCTGCTGCGGAACTTCGGGCGCTCCCCGCGCGAGCGGCTGGCCGTCCGGCTGCTCACCAACGCCGCGCTGGCGGTGCTCCCGCCCTGGGCCCGGGCCGAGCTGGGCGTCCGCCGCCCGGCCGCGGTGCGCTCCGGCTGGGACCTGCCGCTGGCCCGGGCGCTCGGGCGGGTGATGGTCTGGGCCTGCGGCCCGTCCCCGATCCGGGCCGCCGCCGTACGACGGGCCGCCGCCACCCCGTCCCCCGAGGCGGCCTGACCGTCCGTCAGCCGTCATCCGGCCAGCTCGCGGACGGCGTCGGCGACGGCCCGGAAGTCCCTGCTCAGGATCTTGGAGTGGTTGCTCGCCACCTTGGCGCTGATCTCCACGGCGGGGCAGGCCTCGGAGAGCACGCGGAAGTCCGCCCGGATGCCCTCCATCACCTCGGCCGCCCCGCCCAGGTTCCCGCCGGAGGCGAGCACGTAGCGGACCGGGGTCTGGATCCGCTCCAGCACCGGCAGCAGGACGCCGGTGGCACAGACCTCGTTGGCCTCGATGTTCACCTCGGCGTGCTGGACGGCGCTCATCTTCGCCGCCAGGCCGAGCCGCCGGGCGATCGGGAAGAGCGGGCCGAGCCGCTTGAACAGCCGGCGGATCTGCGCCCGGCCCGCCTCGTCCAGCCAGTCGTTCGGCAGCGCGCCGTCCACCGAGACCACACCTGCGGCCAGACCGGGGTTGCGGTCCGCCCAGGTGATGCCGATCGCCGCGCCGTAGGACCAGCCGACCAGCACCGGCCGGTCCGCCCCGGTGACGCCGCGCGCCGCCAGCACCGCGCTGACGTCCCGCACGCAGGCGTCGAAGGAGTAGTCCGCCGAGCGGCCGGAGCGACCCCGGGCCCGGGCGTCGAAGGTGATGTGCCGGTAGCCGTCGCCGAGTTCGGCGACCACCCGGCGCCAGTGCTTGGTGTCGGCGTAGCAGCCGTTCAGGTAGACCACCGGACGGCCGGCGCCGCCGGTGTCGCCGGTGTCGCTGACGTGGAGGGTGGTGTCCTCGACCTGCACGGTGCCGGTCCAGGGGGCGACGGGGGCGGCGAAGGCGGTCATCTCTCGGTTCTCCTCGGAGCTGTGGGTGGTGGTGCGGTTGGCGGCGGTGCGGGTGGTGGTACGGGCGGTGGTCATCTCTCGCTTCTCCTGCGTTCCTCGGCCGACGGGCCGATCGGCTGACGGGCTGACGGGCTGACGGGTGGTCAGAGGCTGCGGGCGGTGATGTCGCCGTAGGAGGTGGTGGCGCTGACCGCGAGCACCGGGGTGCCGTCGTTGCGCAGCGCGTTGCTCACCCGCCCGTGGGCGGTGCCGGCGTCCAGTGCGGCCGAGACGCCCCGGGCCGCGCCGACCGTGATGTGCCCGGCCCCGGTGCGCAGCGCCAGGGTGCCCCGGTGGGCCTCGGCGACGTCCAGGTCGCCCTTCACCGTGCTGATCTCAGCGTCACCGGTGAGCCGGGCCAGCCGGACGTCCCCGGCCTGCAGGCCGATCCGGGCGGCGGCGGCCTCGTCGATCTTCACGCTGCCGGCCGCTCCGGTGAGGACGACCTCGCCGAGCCGGCCGACGGCGCGCAGGTCGGCGGCGGCCACCGTGGCCTCGACCCGGGACCCGGCCGGGAGCTGGACGGTCACCTCGACCGAACCGGACGGGCCGAGGGCCCGCCGGGCCGCCTCCGGAGTGCTCACCCGGAGCACCCCGTCCTCGAAGGCGACCACGGTCAGTTCGGCGGCCCGGACGTCCCGGCTCCGGCCCGGGGTGGCCGGGCGGACCTCGACGGTGGTGTCCGCCCGGTCGGCGGCGATCAGCTGGACCCGGCCGGCCGCGATGTCCAGGACAGCGGTGACCGGGGCGGTGGTGGCGTACGTCTGCATGGTGTCTGCTCCTGCGTCGTTGATGTTTCTGACATCGCAAACGCTACGTTGCAGTCACGATCCTGGCAACGACTTCATTGCACGGTATGCATGTTTTGGCAGCTCAGAGCAGTGAAATCATTGCAACGCCCTCGAAGGCAACGCAACGAAACGTTGCAATGAAATGGCCGCGAACGCTATGCTCACGGCATCCGACGACGAAGGAGACCGCAATGCCGGGCGGCAGGCTCACCCAGCAGGAACGCCAGCAGATCGCCCTCGGCCTGGCCGACAACCTGGCCTACGCCGAGATCGCCAGACGGCTGGACCGCCCGACCTCGACCGTCACCCGCGAGGTGATGCGCAACGGCGGCCCCACCTCCTACCGGGCCGACCTGGCCCACCGCGCCACCGAGCAGCGCACCCGGCGCCGCGCCCCCGGCGCACCCCGCCCGCAGGGCGCCGTCCCGCAGGCGCACGGCCGCGACCCGGAGGCCGTCCGGGCCTACGAGGAGGTGCTCACCACCGTGCTGATGGCCTCGGGCACGCCGAAGATGATGGCCCGGGTGCTGGCCTGCCTCTACATCACCGACTCCGGCAGCCTGACGGCGGCCGAGCTCGCCCAGCGGCTCCAGGTCAGTCCCGCCTCGATCTCCAAGGCGATCGCCTTCCTGGACCAGCAGGGCCTGGTCCGGCGCGAGCGGGACGACCGGCGGCGCGAGCGCTACGTGGTGGACGACGACGTCTGGTACCAGTCGATGGTCGCCAGCGCCCGGGGCACCGCCCAGCTCGCCACCACCGCCCGCGACGGCGTCGCCGTGCTCGGCACCGGCACCCCGGCCGGCACCCGGCTGGAGAACATCGCGCGCTTCGTCGACTTCGTCTCCGAGAGCATCGTCCGGGCCGCCGAGCAGGCCCGCGACATCCTGCACACCAAGCCGGCCGACGGCTGACCGACCGTCACCCCCGCCCTGGCACCCGGTAATCCGGTTGACCGCTCCGGCCACCGACGCTGCACTGTGGCGGGGCACCGCGCTCGGCGGCGCCCCGCCGGACCGGGGAGCCCTGACCGCCATGCAGATCCGTCCCACCACCGCCCAGGACCTCGACCTCTTCGTCGAGACCCTCTACACCGCCTTCGCCCGCTTCCCCGACGGGCCCGCCGACGGCCCCGGCGGCTGGTTCTCGGCGCTGGAGCCGGAGCGCGGCCTGCTCGCCCTGGACCAGGACGGCCGGGCGATCGGCACCGCCTCCGCCTACACCTTCGAACTCACCCTCCCCGGTGGGGCGTTGGCCCCCGTCTCCGGAGTGACCGCGGTCGGCGTGCTGCCCAGCCACCGCCGCCGGGGCGTGCTCACCGCCCTGATGCGCCGCCAGCTCACCGAGCTGCGCGCCCGCGGCGAGCACCTCGCCGTCCTGCTCTGCTCCGAAGCCGTCATCTACCGCCGCTTCGGCTACGGCCCGGCCACCTTCACCGGCCGCCTCACCGTCGACCGCGCCAGGGCCGCACTCGCCCCGCCCCGGGCCGCCGCGACCGCCGCGACCGCCGCACCCGGCAGCGCACCCGGCACCGGCAGCATCGAGGTGCTCCGGCGCAGCCAGTGCACCGAGCTGCTGGAGCAGGTCTACGACCGCTACCGCCGCACCCGGCCCGGCGCCCTCTCCCGCCCGCCCCGCTGGTGGGCCCGCGGTGGCGGCCAGCCGCCGGTCGCCCCCGCCGCCCGGTACGTGGCCGTGCACCGCGCCGCCGACGGCACCCCCGACGGCTACGCCGCCTACTCCCTGAACGAGCCCGACACCCTGCTGGTCGACGAGACGATCGCCGCCGACGACGCGGTGGTCAACGCCCTGACCGCCTTCCTGCTCGGCCACGACCTGGTCGCCCGGGTGGTCTTCAAGCACTTCGCCCCCGACCACCCGCTGCGCTGGCAGCTCGCCGACACCCGGGCCGCCGAGGCCACCCACTACGGCGACTGGCTCTGGGCCCGGGTCCTGGACGTCCCCGGCGCCCTCACCGCGCGCGGCTGGCAGGCCGACGGCGAACTGGTCCTGGACGTCACCGACCCGTTCCTCGGCGAGCACCACCGCCTCGCCCTCACCACCCGCTCCGGCGAGGCCCGCTGCACCCCCACCGAGCGCCCCGCCGACCTCACCCTGGACATCAGCGACCTCGGCGCGATCCTGCTCGGCGGCACCGCCCCCACCACCCTGGTCCGGGCCGGCCACGTGCTGGCCCGCACCACGGAGGCCGCCGCCACCGCCGACGCCCTGTTCCGCGCCGAGCGCGAGCCGCACTGCCTGCACTGGTTCTGACCGGCCGGACCGCACGGCCGACGGTCCGTTGTAGGTTCTCAGCCACGACGTCATCCGCCAAGGTCCTGACCTGCGCGTCTTCGAGCTTTCTCACATCGTGTCAGGCGAGTCCAGTCTCAGGTCTGTGTCAGTTCCTCATCGGCCGCTGATTCAGCCCGTTCACTGGGCTGAATCAGCGGGAGTGCCGCAAGCTGATGACGGTACTGCGCCGCGCGGGATCCGACACGGTGCGGCCGGGCCGGCCGCAGAGTCTGCCGCTGGAGGACCGGATCATGCTGGTCGCGGCCTCCTGGCGAACGAACCTGACGCTGCGCCAGCTCGCCCCGCTGTTCGGGTGTCCAAGTCGGCGGCCGACCAGATCATCGACCACGTCGGACCGCTGCTCGCGCTCAAGCCGCGTCGCCGCTTCGGCAAGGACACCGTGCTGATCGTGGACGGCACCCTGGTCCCCACCCGCGACCACACGATCGCCGCGCCATTGCGGGACAGCTCTTAGGTAAGGACAGTCGCGAGTGCGGCGATGAACGATTCGATCCAATCCAGGTCCTCGGCAACCGTCTGCGGCGTAACGACCTCGCGCTTGATCTTCTGAGGCCTTGCTTCACGCATCAGGTCACCCTCATGAACGATCTTGTTCCTTCGGTGAGACAACGCGTTCAGGCGACTCTGTAGATCTTGCACGCTGGCAGACGGGGTGATGACGGCAGACAGTTTGGACCAAGGCTTCTGCACCCCCAACATGGCCAGGGCCGACTCGACCTGGCGAGCGCTCTGGAAGGTCATCGTCAGCAGTTGTTCGTTCAGTACGTTCCGGGCTCGGGTGCGCGGGCGGTCCTTCACCTGGTTGTTGCGTGCCTCAACCGAAGCGTCACCCATGGCGAGAAGATCACCGAAGTTGACCGATAGCTCGGCGAGCTTCTTCGGCAGCGGCGTCGTGAACGCAACCTTGCGGATCTCCCAGTGCAGGTACGTATCGAGCGCAGCAACACCGAACGCCAGCGCCGAACGGCGCAGGTCCTCGCGCACAGCCAAAGGCGTGGGGCTGGTGTCGAGGGCGAGGAGCCCACGGGCCCGGGCCAGTACGTCAGTGGCAGCGGCAAGTGGAGTAACTGGCAAGACGGACCTCGCGATCACCATGACGGACTCGGCAAAGCGGATGGTACTGGCGGGAGTTGTCAACACGCATCCGCCCAGCCCCGTCGCTTGTGAGCCCGTTCAGGGTCCGCGTGGGAACGGGGCGGAGAACCGATGTTGCTGTCAGCTACCTGGACTGCGGCCGCCTCGCACATCCACTCACGAAGTTGGCATCCTCCCGAGCACTCTGGGGGTGGCCCTTGGTCTTCCGGAGTTGATCAGACCTTGGTGTTGCGCCACGGAGCGGCAGAGTCCGAGAGCGTGTCGAGAATCAGCTCACACCACGTCACGGCAGCGTTGACCGTCAGACGAGCATGACGCACTCCAAGCCCAGACGGTGCACTCGCCTGGCCGTGCCCGCTGCCGAACCCCTGGTTCCGCAGTTCAGCGACACCGATCGCAATGTTCACCGACCCCGAGAGGATCTTCTTCACGGCCTTGCTGCCGTCGGGTCCATCCGGAGCCGAGGCAGCATCGAGTTTCAATGCCTTCTGGACCGTACTGATCAGGGCAGGGAGCGCGGCGTTCCTGTCGACCACGATGCCCAGCTCCCGAAGAGCAGTCTTCGCGGTCGCTTCGATGAGTTGCTTGGCCGCGCCAATGGCCCCATGGGGGTCGGTGGTCAGGTCCCGTCGAATGCGCTCCAGCTCGATCGTGATTCCTGATGCATCGCTCAGGGTGCTGAGGTCACGGGCCAGCACCGGCGGGCTTGACCAAGAGATCTTCCCCTCCTTGTCGAGGGCGAAGCCGTCCCGCTCCAAGCGAACTCTGATGTCGTCCAGCCATTTTGGCGTTCCTTGGTCGTCCGGGTTCCGGTAGGTGCGGATGAAGTCCTCGAAGACGAGAAGGGCACGCCGAACGTGGCTCGGATCCGACCAGTCCACACCCTCCGCATACAGCATGAACTCGGTACGCCGCTGGCCTGAGTCCTGGTACTTCAGCTCATCTGGCGGGATGGGCGCGAAGCCATGGTCCTCCCACAACTCGGCCACGATCCGGATGGTCAGGTCCGTGGCCAGAGAGCGGAAAGCGTTTCGGGTTGCGGGGCTCACCAGCTCCCGCCGTGCGGTGACGGTCATGGTCTGAAGATAGGAGCAAACACCGACACCGTCACGGTCTTTTCCCCAGCAACATCTAATCGCACCCTGCAGCTCCTAGTCTTCACGGACCCCCGACGGAGCCTTCCATCGCCTTTCCGACCTGGAGTGAGCTTCGGATTTCATGATGCTGCACCATCTTGAGACGTGCGAATAGCTCTGAGCACCCTCTTCCCCAAGGGGGTCAGCGTCATGGGTCGGCCGCGTTCGGCTCTGACCAGCAGCGGTCCGCCAAGGTCTCGCTCGATCCGGTTGATCTGCGCGACGAGGGTGAAGGTGTTGAGACCGAGGCCACTCGCCGCCGCGCTGAGGCTGGGGTAGGCGGATGCGGCCGCGAATCGGCTGAGGCGTTCGCTGGCACCCTGGCCGCCGAGTGCCGGCCGAAGGATGCGCGGCGCTCGATCGGCCCCGTCGGCAGCGCGAAGCGCCTGGCTGTGGCTGGCTCCTCCGCGTGATCGCAGCGGGACGTTGTGGGTCTTGGCCCAGCGCGCCATGTTCGCGGTACTCATGCCCTTCTCGCGGGCGAGGTCTGCAAGGGTCCGGCGGCGGTTGACGTACTGCTCGATCAGCCAGTCCCGTTCGACGGTTCCTCGCGGCTTGTAGTCCCGTGGGCCTTCGCGGAGCCGGATGTCGTACTCGTGCGCAAGCGGGGCGAGCACCTTGCGAGAGAAGCCGGTGAGGGCGGCGATCTGGTTCAGGGATTGGTGCTCGTGCAGGTAGAGCCGGACGAAGGTCTCCTTCGGCACCTCTTGGCGGGCTCGGTGACGGGTGGTGCCTGTCGCTCTGGCAACGGACCTGGTCGGCAGCGGTGCGGGAGCGGGATGCTCGTCCAGTACATAGCGGATCGCCTCGACGCTGGTGTCGAGTGCCCTGGCCGCGTACTGCACCGGATTCTTGCGCTGGCGGATGAGCTGGTGCAGGTGCGGGATCTCGATACGAGCGGGGTCGGGTCCGGGCAGGTCCAGTCCGTCGAGCAGGGAGGTAGGCGGCTGCCAGGTCACCGGCTCGTCGTGGATGTCGTGGGCTGCCAGGAAGTCCATAGCTGCGCGGTCCAGTTCCTTGGCCAGCTCGGGTGTTTGGAGGGCTGCAGCTCGGGCGGCCTCGGCTCTGAAGGGTGCTTCGCCGGCCTGGCGGTAGCCGGGGACGGCTTCGGTCGGCAGGCCACTGATGCGTTGGAACAACCGGCAGCGGATGATCTGCTCTCGTCGGCGTTGGCCGGGCGATGTGCCGGTGCTGCGGCAGATGTCGAGCCAGCGCTCGTGCGGCAGCAGGTTGGTGTAGTCGAGGCGGCGGCGCCGCTGGTAGTCGATGGGAATGTCGTTGGAGTCAAGGTAGTCGGCCAGGCGGACCAGGGCGGTCATCATGTCCGGCCATTTCGGCTGATCGTTCAGCAATTGCAAGATCCGGGAGATGTCGATGCCGTCAGCGACTGCGCCGAGGTGCCGGGCCACGTCATCAAGGCTGGTCCGACTGCCGATTATCAGGAGAGCGCTGGCCAGGACGGGCGCGAGAACACGAGGGTAGACCCCTTCCGACGGGGTGAGCCGTACTGCCCAGGCCGGCCAGAATGTGCTGGCTATGTTCCGGGCTCGGCACGCCAGCTCAGTGTCCGTGAGGTTCGGTCTGCTGGGCATGCTGGTCACCGTGCGGAAGCGGAGCTGGTCACTGGGCCGGAACGACGGGGCGAGCGCGGCCAGGTGTACCGCGTTGAGCACGGGGCTCAGGCCGCGTCCCCAGCTGTCGATGCTCGTGGCACTGATCTGCCAGAGCTCTTCGCGCATCGCCTCCAGCAGTCCGCGCATCGCCTCCCCGGCTTGGTGGAGATCCCGGTGTTCAAGGACTCGCAGCGCAATGGTCATCGCGGCACCGGCGCTCACGGCCCGTGGCGGGGCCATGAAGCCGGGCCGCTCCACGGCCCGGGATGCGAGTTGGGAGCTGGGGTCGGGCGTGAAATGCTCGTCGGCGAGGTCGGCGGGCAGCAGCTTCTTGATGACGCCAGCGGGGAGGTCCGCCAGCACTCGTCCGCCGAGGGCTCGGATGTCCGCGAGGGCGTCGTATGCCGGCTGCGGGCTGGCGGTGTAGGCACCGAAGGCGGCTGTCCCGGATTCGATGATCTCCAGCAGCCGGTCCTGGGCGGTCAGCGCTGGATGGCCTGCGGGCAGCCGAAGCGTTCTGGTCTTGGTGAGGTCAAAGCCGCAGCCACCGGATATCGCTCTGCCGGGTTGTGAGGGGGGATTGCCGCAGATGCCCGGCTGGGGAACGACCCGGCCGGAACGGGGCCGCTCCCGCTGGACACGCCCGCAGTTCGGGCAGCAGTCCGCGAGCAGGCGACGGTGGCGGGGGCAGGCGAAGGCCCATCCCAGGCGCCAGGCCAACTGCCAGCGGCCGCCGGAGCCGGCCAGGCAGTCCGGGCAGAACCGCGATCCTCGGCCGCGGCCCCAGAGCACCCGGCGGTCGACGTGCCGGCGGGCCAGGTCGATACGAAGGGCGCGTTGGTCGTAGTGGGCCAGCGTCATGGTCGTGATCAGAGCCGGCGAGAGTCCGCTCGCGTGCGCGACGGCCGATGTCTCGTGCTCGCGCAGCGCGATCGTCCAGTCCGGCGGGATGTCCCTGAGGTGGTTCCCGGATCGGTCTCTCACCGGGAAGCCGAGATGCGACCGCACGTCGCCAAGTGGGGTGCCCAGCCGATGGGCCAGGGCTTCGAGCCAGGAGTCGAGTGCTTCGCCGGGTAGGGGGTCGATCCGGATCGGCAGCGTCCTTGGGGCACCGGTCATGCCGATTTCCTGCGTGCGGTCTGCGGCCGGCTGGTCAGTCGCCGCTTCTCCAGGGCGGCTTCGAGTTCCTGGCGGGCCTTCTCCGAAGCTTCGTCGTTCTTCACGCCGTCCAGCAGGTCTTGGCTGAGTGTTTCCTCACCGCTTCGCACTGCCCGTTGGCAGCCGCGGTTGATCAGCGTCATCAGGGAACCGATGTGGCCGGTGCTGCGGGCGAAGAGATAGTCGGACAGGTCGTCCGCGAGCATGCCCGGGTGCTTGTCGGTCAGGACAATGCGCTGTTCGAGGGCCAGCAGTATCTGCCGCCACTCCTGGCGGTTCTTCTCGGTCTCGATCGTGAACGGTCGCATGCCGAGCCGTGTGGTGCGGCGGCCGGTCTGGGCCATGACCGCGTCGCCCTTGGTGCCGCCCTCGCTGAACAGTCCCTTGTCGGCGAGTCCGACGCCGACCATCAGCAGGGTCACCGGGAACTCGTTGGCGATCCACTTGAGGTGGTTGCTGACCTCGATGCCGTTCGTGTTGCGCCACTTCAGGAAGTGCAGGTCGTCCAGCGCGAGCAGGCGGACCTCGCAGGAGAGCACGCAGTCCAGGGCTCGCTGCCCGAGTTGGGCGGTGGTCCCGCGGTTGCGTCCCGGGTGGCCGAAGAACTCCAGCATGGCCCGGTTGAGGTCCTTCATGCCGGTATTGCCGGTCAGGCCGACCCGGCAGACCGGCACCCGTTCGTTCCCCTGGGGGGTGAACTCTCCTTGCTCGGCTATCTCCCGGCGGTGGAACTCCCGGGCGAATGCCAGCACCGAGGTGGTCTTGCCCAAGCCGGGAAAGGCATCGACTGCGACGGCGCCCTTGGCCTTGTCACCGTCCTGCAGGTTGCTGTCGATGATGTCCCACAAGTCCTCGTGGAGCTCTGCCAGTTGCGGTGTCCTGAGTGGCCCGAGGTTGGCGTGCCACTCACGCCTGCTGCGGTTGTAATCGGCTCGCGTTTGCGGGCTCAGGGCCTTGAGTTGGGCGCGTGTCAGTACGTCGGGTTGGGTGCGGCGCGGGCCGTCGGCGAACGCCTTGAAGTCCTCTTTCCGGGATAGCGCCAGGTTCGCCGGGCTGGGCAGGCTGGCCGTGCTGGTCACACGTCCTCCAGGGCGTCGGCGTAGAAGTCGTCCTCGCCGGCGAGGTCTTCCAGGTCGGCTTCGTCGTCATCGCCGAGCTCCGTCGGCTCTGGTTGCTCTGGCTCCGGCGTGTCCGGGTTGGCCCCGAGGGCCTTGCGTACGGAGGGAAGTGAGATGACCATCTCGGCCTCGGTCTCCGGCAGTTCGATCGCAGCCTGTTCTCGGGAGAGGCGTAGAGCCATGCGCCGTTCGGCCAGCGTCGTTCCCAGTCCGAGGTTCCACCGTTCCAGCAGGTCCGCAACGGCGAGTCGGTCGTCCGGGTAGCGGTACTTCGAGGCGGCCAGCTTCCGGGCGAAGGCCAGGGCGTCCTCACTCAACGGCATGTTCGCTGAAGGGGCATGCTCCCAGAGCAGGGTGTGCCAGCGGCGGCTGTCGGGATCCCGGAAGTAGATCCTGGTGATGTCGTCGGGGTCCACTTGGAACGGCCAGCCGTTCTTGGCCGGTCCGTCATACGGGCTCTTGGCGGTGCGGTAGGCGGTGAGCGCGGGTCCGTTGTACCGGCGGCGGTCGATCTCGACGCCGTAGTGCTGGATCGTGCGCCACCTGGTCTCAAGGAACTCGAAGGCAAGGTTCGGATCCCGAGGAGCCTCGATGTAGCCGGCCCGAGCCATGCCGTGCTCGAACATCTTCGCCGGGGACATCCTCATCCCGGGCAGGCCCGGATCGAGGAGACCGGAGTGGGGTCGACAGTGATAGACCACCGCGGTCCACTCACGGATGATCGCCTCCAACTCGTCCAGGAAGAAGAACGCGTCGTCCTCCGGCCTCTCGCCCCGGGAGTGGATATCAGGCCCCTTGTAGCCGGGCAGGGCCTGCAGGAGGTCCTCGCGCAGGGTGCGGAAGAACCGCTCGACTGGGCCTTTGTCCCGGCCCGTCCGCAGCCGCGCGGGCTGGATCGAGATGCCCATCCGGCGGCAGACGCTGGTCAAGTGCTCCGAGACGTAGACCTTGCCGTGGTCAACCACCAGCGTCTCCGGGACCAAGGCCGGGGACGCGAGCCCCAGACCCTCAGCCGCGTCGACGTCGACCAGCACCGTCCTGGGGATCCCGTGCTCGGGCCAGACCGCATGTCTCGACCAGTCCTTCCCCGCTGGCCGAGGCCGGAACGACTGGTAGAGCACCGCGCTGACGTCCACGGCCTTCGTCGACACTGGCGTGAGCCGGATCCCGGTGACGCAGCGGGTGTACCAGTCCATGCCGACCGAGAGCTCTGCCTGGACCCATCGCAGCGTGAGCGGATCGAACGCGAACACGTCCAACCGGGTTGAGTCCATCAGCAGGTACTCACCCGGCCTGGTCGGCCGCAGCTTGCCATAGGCGCCGTCCGGCCGGTCGGCGATATCCCGGTTCCGCTTAGTGCTGAGCCGGAACAGCGGGTGCCGCCGCTCCAACTCCGTGAGCACCCGGTAGGCCGTGGCTTGGCTGGGCTGAGGTACGACGTCCGGACCGAACCGCGCGATCAGCCGGGCCTGAGTCCGGTCGATGACCATCTTGCGTGACGGCTTCGACTCCCCGGTGTGCTCGACCATGACTTCCAGCGCGGTCTCCACCCAACGGTCATCGGCCCTGCCGAAGGGCCGTGCCTGGGAGCTTGTCCGCCGAACGAGGCCGGCCTCACCGTGTCGGCGGTAGTCGGCAACCCATCGTCGAACGGTGCGATCGGTGATCCCGAGTTCCGAGGCCTTCGCCGCATAGCGTGCATCCAGCGACAGGGTCGGCGTGTACGGAGCTCGCGGTTCGCCTCCACGCGCCAGTTCAGCGCTGCCTGACCGATAACCCGTGAGAAGCTCCCGGACGTGCTCGGCACGCTCCAGGATCTGCCGTCTGTCGTCCTCGTCCAACTGCCCCAGCACCACCGAGGCGATCTCATCGGCGTCATCCGAAGACGGTCCTGGCCCATCCGGGATGAGGGTGGCCCGGTCGGAGAAGAGCAGTTCTCGCAAGGAGAGCCGCAGGAGCCTGCCCTGACTGTCCTTGAGGACGACCTCGTTTCCGGCCGTGGTGGCAGCCATCTCAACCACCTCGACGGTCTCCCCGTCGTAGCGAAAGTGCGTACCGACGCCGACCCGCGCCCCCGCCCTGCTCACGCAGCCCTCCTCAGCACGTGCGCCGAACTCAACGGCCGGTCGAGATTCACCGTGAACTCGTGCGTCCACAACAAGTGATAGACCGCAGAGCGGACTTGCTCCTCCGAGCGCCCCGGCAAGCAGGCCACAGCGCACTGCAGGGAGACTCCGTCGAGCTCAGCGCCACGGAGCTCGTCAACGAGCCCACGATCGAACAGCCAGTCTCTGCGGTAGCCCGACAAGAAACGGATGTTCTCCAGCTCAGCCGCAGGTGGCTCGCTCCAGACCTCGTACTTCCACCCCCGAAGCTCCACCGCCTCACGGGTCCAGCCGAACGTAAAAGCCACCTCCGGCTTGGACAGCCGGTGCAACGGCTTCACATCCACAACCACAGGCCCCTCGTCGGTGACCAGGAGGTAGTCCGGGATGTGCTTGCGCACAGCCTCGCCTACCTGGGCCTTGAGCAGAAATGGCTGGGCCACGATGCGCCGTACGGAAGGATCGAAATCAGCGAAGAGGAGCCTCGCCAGTTCGAGGCGCGACTCATAGATGACGTGGTCATGCATTGTGGCGGACCAGTAGGTGCCCGAGTAGTGCCGCTGACCCCTGTACCAGCGGAAGGTCCGCCAGGGTGTCGCCGCCGCAAGCCCGTCGATCGAGGACCCAGCCCACTCCCGGTTCTCAACCAGCCTGCCGCTCGCGCTCCGCAGGCTCACGGTGATCGACGCCGCGCTCAGCTCTACCGCCATGAGTCACCCCCGGATCGTCGGCAGCCTCCGCGAGCGCTACGTTCGCATCCGCGTGAGACTCCCGCGCCAGGTCTGGGACAAGCTCACCCAAACGAGTGATGGCAGTGAACAGCGATTCTCAATCCCGTGTCAGTTCGGCCAGTCAGATGACATCACGACTGAGAAAATGACACGGGATTTGAGAACCTACATCCGTCAGGTCACGTCGCGGGTCATGTCGACGAAGCGCGAGTAGTGGCCCTGGAAGGCGACCGTGATGGTGGCGGTCGGGCCGTTACGGTGCTTGGCGACGATCAGGTCGGCCTCGCCCGCGCGCGGGGACTCCTTCTCGTAGGCGTCCTCGCGGTGCAGCAGGATGACCATGTCGGCGTCCTGCTCGATCGAGCCGGACTCACGCAGGTCGCTGACCATCGGCTTCTTGTCGGTGCGCTGCTCGGGGCCACGGTTCAGCTGGGAGAGCGCGATCACCGGGAGCTCCAGCTCCTTGGCGAGCAGCTTGAGGTTACGGGACATGTCCGAGACCTCCTGCTGGCGGTTCTCGGCCCGCCGGGAGCCGCCGGACTGCATCAGCTGGAGGTAGTCGATGACCACCAGCTTGAGGTCCTGACGCTGCTTCAGGCGGCGGCACTTGGCCCGGATCTCCATCATCGACAGGTTCGGCGAGTCGTCGATGAAGAGCGGGGCGGCGGTGACGTCCGGCATCCGCCGGGCCACCCGGGTCCAGTCGTCGTCGGTCATGTTGCCGGAGCGCATGTGGTGCAGGGCGACCCGGGCCTCCGCCGAGAGCAGGCGCATGGCGATCTCGTTGCGCCCCATTTCGAGGGAGAAGATGACGCTGGGCAGCCCGTTGGTGATCGAGCAGGCCCGGGTGAAGTCCAGCGCCAGGGTCGACTTGCCCATCGCGGGACGGGCCGCGATGACGATCATCTGGCCGGGGTGCAGCCCGTTGGTGAGCGCGTCCAGGTCGGCGAAGCCGGTCGGCACGCCGGACATCTGGCCCTGCCGGGAGCCGATCGCCTCGATCTCGTCGAGCGCGCCCTCCATGATGTCGGCCAGCGGCGCGTAGTCCTCGCTGGTGCGCTGCTCGGTGACGGCGTAGATCTCGGCCTGGGCAGCGTTGACGATCTCGTCCACGTCGCCCTCGGCGGCGTAGCCCATGCCGGCGATCCGGGTGCCGGCCTCGACCAGCCGGCGGAGCACCGCGCGCTCGTGCACGATCTCGGCGTAGTACTCGGCGTTGGCCGCCGTGGGCACCGAGTTGACCAGGGTGTGCAGGTAGCCGGGACCGCCGACCCGGGTCAGCTCGCCGCGCTTGGTGAGCTCGCCGGCCACCGTGATCGGGTCGGCCGGCTCGCCCCGGGCGTAGAGGTCGAGGATGGCGCCGTGGATCAGCTCGTGCGCGGGCCGGTAGTAGTCGGCCGGCTTGAGCACCTCGACCACGTCGGCGATGGCGTCCTTGGACAGCAGCATGCCGCCGAGCACCGACTGCTCGGCCGCCAGGTCCTGCGGGGGCACCCGCTCGAAGCCCTCGGCCTCCGGGCGCTCGTCGCCGTCCCCGTCGCGGCGGCGCCCGCCGCCCTTGCCGAAGGACCCCTTGCCCTTGCCGAAGCCGCCCTCGCCCCGTCCGTCGCCCTTGCCGCCGTCCCGCCGCCCCACCGGGAGGCGGTCACCGGGCCCGTCCGGGAACGGCCCCGGCGGGAAGGCGTCGTCGGACGGCTGCCAGTCGTCCTCCGGGGGCGGGGGCGCATCGTGGTCGTCGTACTGGGGGCCGGTCACCAGCCAACGCTACCAAGCAGTTATCCACAGGGCGTGTGGACAACTGTCCCCATGCTGTGGAGAACTCACCGATTCCTGTGCACAACCCTGTGGACGTACCTGAGTGACCACCGCCATGACCGCTCTGACCTGCGAGGACGGGCGATCCGCGGTGTGACGAGAAATCGTCCACACACTTCCCCGGGCGGCCGAGCCGCCGTTCGATCATCGTTTCGAGTAAGAGCCCTTGCCCTCTTGTGCCACTTACCTGTGGATGAGTAGCCTTGGCTGAATGAGATCCGCCACGTCCCGCCGCCGGCACGACCGGGAGATCCTCGCCCTGGCCGTCCCGGCCTTCGGCGCCCTGGTCGCCGAACCGCTCTTCCTGATGGCCGACTCGGCCGTGGTCGGCCACCTCGGCACCTCCCAGCTGGCCGGCCTGGGCGTCGCCTCCACGGTGCTGGCCACCCTCACCGGCGTCTTCGTCTTCCTGGCCTACGCCACCACCGCCGCGGTGGCCCGCCGGATCGGCGCCGGTGACCGCCGGGCCGCCGTCCAGCAGGGCATCGACGGCATCTGGCTGGCCCTGCTGATCTCGGCCGGCCTGGTGGTACTCACCCTGCTGTTCGCCCCGCAGGCCGCCGAGCTGCTCGGCGCCTCCGACACCGCCGCCCCGCACGCGGTGACCTACCTGCGGATCAGCGCGCTCGGCATCCCGGCCATCCTGCTGGTGCTGGCCGCCACCGGCGTGCTGCGCGGCCTGCAGGACACCCGCACCCCGCTCCGGGTGGCCGTCGCCGGCTTCGCCGTCAACCTGCTGCTCAACCTGCTGCTGGTCTACGGGGCCGGCCTCGGGGTGGCCGGCTCGGCCTGGGGCACCGTGCTGGCCCAGACCGGCATGGCCGCCGTGTACGTCGTGGTGGTGGTGCGCGGCGCCCGCCGGGAGGGCGCCGGGCTGCGGCCGGACGCGGCCGGCATCCGGGCCTGCGCCCGGGCCGGCGGCCCGCTGCTGGTCCGCACCCTGAGCCTGCGGGCCGTGCTGATGCTGGCCACCGCCGTGGCGGCCGGCCTGGGCGACGTGCCGATGGCGGCCCATCAGATCGTCTTCACCATCTGGACCTTCCTGGCCTTCGCCCTGGACGCCATCGCCATCGCCGGCCAGGCCATCGTCGGCCGCTACCTGGGCGCCTCGGACGTGCCCGGCACCCGGGAGGCGACCCGCCGGATGGTCGAGTGGGGGCTCGGGGTGGGCCTGCTCCTCGGCCTGCTGCTGGTGCTGGCCCGCCCGCTGTACGTCCCGCTGTTCACCGAGGACCCGGTGGTCCGCGAGCAGGTCTCCCGGGTGCTGCTGGTGATCGCGCTGGCCCAGCCGCTGGGCGGGCTGGTCTTCGTGCTGGACGGCGTGCTGATGGGCGCCGGGGACGGCCGCTACCTGGCCTGGGCCGGGATCGGCACCCTGCTGGTGTTCGCCCCGGTGGCCCTGCTGGTGCCGACCCTGGGCGGCGGGCTGATCGCGCTCTGGTGGGCGATCAACCTGTTCATGCTGGCCCGGGGCGCCTTCCTGGGCGGACGGGTGCTGACCGACCGCTGGCTGGTCACCGGCGCGGTCCGGAGCTGACGGCCCGTCACCAGGGCCGCCACCCGGGCCCGCCCCCAGGGCCGCCACAAGGCCCGTCGGCTCCGGCACGGCGAACGGCCCGGCTCCCCGAGGGGGGCCGGGCCGTTGACGCTAACGCGTGGTTCAGGCAGCGACGACGGCGACGTCGAGGTTGGCCTGGACGTCGGCGTGCAGCTTGACCGAGACCTTGTGGGTGCCCACGGTCTTGATCGGCGAGGCGATCGCGACGGCGCGCTTGTCCACCGCCGGGCCGCCGGCGGCCTTGATGGCCTCGACGACGTCGGACTGGGTCACCGAGCCGAACAGACGGCCGGCGTCGCCCGAGCGGACGGCCAGCTTGACCTGGACGCCCTCGAGCTTGCCCTTGACCTCGTTGGCGGCCTCGAGGGTCTGGATCTCGTGGATCTTGCGGGCGCGACGGATCGCGTCGACGTCCTTCTGGCCGCCCTTGGTCCAGCGGATGGCGAAGCCACGCGGGACCAGGAAGTTGCGGGCGTAACCGTCCTTGACCTCGACGACCTCGCCGGCCGAGCCGAGACCGGGGACCTCGTGAGTGAGGATGATCTTCATTCTTCGGTCACCCTCTCTTAGCGCGTGGTGGAGGTGTAGGGCAGCAGCGCCATCTCACGGCTGTTCTTCACGGCCGTGGCGACGTCACGCTGGTGCTGGGTGCAGTTGCCGGTGACCCGGCGGGCACGGATCTTGCCACGGTCGGAGATGAACTTCCGCAGCAGGTTCGTGTCCTTGTAGTCAACGTAGTTGACCTTGTCCTTGCAGAAGACGCAAACCTTCTTCTTAGGCTTGCGAGCAGGCGGCTTCGCCATTGTGTGCTCCTGTGAATACGAGATCTGTCAGCATCGCCGGGCTTCCGAGGGCCCGGCACGCACCGCTGTTAGAACGGAGGCTCTTCCGAGTAGCCGCCACCGGCCGGGGCGCCCCAGCCACCGCCGCCGCCACCCTGGTTTCCACCGGAGGGCGCGGGAGAGCTGGAAGCCCACGGGTCGTCGGACGGGCCGGACTGGCCGCCACCGGAGTTGCCACCCCAGTTGCCGCCGCCCTGCTGGCCGCCACCGCCGCCCCAGGAACCGCCCTGGCCGCCGCCGCCCTGCTGGCCGCCGTAGCCACCGCCGCCGCCGGGACCGCCGGAGCGGTTGGCGCGGGTGACCTTGGCGGTCGCCGAGCGGAGGCTCGGGCCGACCTCGTCGACCTCGACCTCGAAGACCGTCCGCTTCTCGCCTTCCTTGGTCTCGTAAGACCGCTGGCGCAGTCGGCCCTGCACGATCACGCGCATGCCGCGCTGCAGCGACTCGGCCACGTTCTCCGCCGGCTGACGCCAGACGTTGCACGTGAGGAAGAGGCTCTCGCCGTCCTTCCACTCGTTGGTCTGGCGGTCGAAGGTGCGCGGGGTGGACGCGATACGGAACTTCGCGACCGCCGCACCCGACGGGGTGAAGCGCAGCTCGGGGTCGTCGACGAGATTGCCGACGAGGGTGATGACGGTCTCGCCTGCCATGGATGGTGACCTCTCGGAAAGAAGTTCTGCGGTGCTCGTCCGCTGTTTCACGTGAAACAGCGGGCGCGAGCCACCTGACGCCTAGGGCGTCAGACGGTGGCTCAGTGGGTGTCCGGGCGCAGGACCTTGGTCCGCAGAACCGACTCGCTCAGGCTGAGCTGACGGTCGAGCTCCTTGACGACCTCGGGCGTGGCCTTCAGGTCGATGACCGAGTAGATGCCCTCGGACTGCTTGTTGATCTCGTACGCCAGGCGACGACGACCCCAGGTGTCGATCTTCTCGACCTTGCCGCCGCCGTTGCGCACGACGTTCAGGAAGGACTCGATCAGCGGGGCGACGGCGCGCTCCTCGACGGAGGGGTCGAGGATGAGCATGAGCTCGTAGTGACGCATGGGTAACCCACCTCCTTTGGACTCAGCGGCCACGGTCTCTCCGTGGCAGGAGGGTTGTGCAGCGTCGGCACGGGTGTGCGGACGACGTACCGAGGACGCTAGCCCTCGGCACTGACATCCGGCTCCCGGCCCGGTGAAGGGCAGACGGGGGCACAAGTACACCAGTGCAGACCGCACAGCCTACCTGCACCCGGACGGCCGAACAAAACGCATAGGGGTTGTGAACCACCACCCAATCGCCGCAATCTGGACAGAACGGCTCTTCACCCGGGAGGTGGGCCCCATGGCACAGACCGTGCGCCGCACGCCGCCGTTCACCCTCAACACCGACGGCCATCCGCACCCCAGGGAGAACGCGCTCGTCGGGGCGGCAGTCGTCCTGGGCCTGGTGGCCTTCGTGACGGCGTTCTTCCACAACCTGCACCTGATCAGCTCCTGGACCGGGCTGTTCGGCATCCTGGTCGCCCTCTGGGGCTTCTTCGTCTCGGCCACCACGGCCGAGCGCTTCGTGCTGATGATCTCGCTCGGCGCCGCCGGCGTCGGCTTCTACCTGGGCGTCGCCCACGGCGGACTCTGGGGCGCGTGACCCACGCCCGCGCGCTGGTCCGGCCGGACAGGTCGGCCCGGACCGCGTAACCTCCGACGCCCTCCCCGCGTACACACCGCGAGGGAGGGCGTCCCCCGTCGCCCCGCGCCGTCCGGCCGCCGTCCGACCGGCCCGGAGCACTGCGCCCGAAACGGACCATTCGGGCGATAGGGTCACCCTGGACCGGCCCGACCTAGGAGGAGCACCCCAGCATGAGCCTGCGTCTGAGGACGATCACCCGTGAGGAACACCTGGACTTCGTCCGGGCCCGGCCGTCGGCCAGTCACATGCAGGTGCCGTCCTGGGGGGACGTCAAGAGCGAGTGGCGCACCGAGAGCATCGGCTGGTTCGACGGCGCGGACCGGCTGGTCGGCGCCGGGCTGGTGCTCTACCGGCAGCTGCCCAAGCTCAAGCGGTACCTGGCCTACCTGCCGGAGGGCCCGGTGATCGACTGGTTCGACCGGGACCTGGACCGCTGGCTGGACCCGATGCTGGCGCACCTCAAGGCGCAGGGCGCGTTCTCGGTGAAGATGGGGCCGCCGGTGGTGATCCGCCGGTGGAACGCGCCCACCATCAAGGAGGCGATCGCCTCCAAGCAGGCCAAGCGCCTGCGCGACCTGGACCCGGACTGGTACGAGCCGCGCGCCTTCGAACTGGCCGACCGGCTGCGGAAGTCCGGCTGGCTGCAGGGCGAGGACGGCGGGGCCGGCTTCGGCGACGTGCAGCCGCGCTACGTGTTCCAGGTGCCGCTGGCCAACCGCTCGCTGGACGACGTGCAGAAGGGCTTCAACCAGCTCTGGCGGCGCAACATCAAGAAGGCCGAGAAGAGCGGCGTCGAGGTGGTCCAGGGCGGCTACGAGGACCTCGCGGTCTTCCACAGGCTCTACGTGGTGACCGCCGAGCGGGACCACTTCACCCCGCGCCCGCTCTCCTACTTCCAGCGGATGTGGACCGCCCTCACCGCCGAGGACCCCAACCGGATGCGGCTCTACCTCGCCCACCACGAGGGCGAACCGCTGGCCGCCACCACCATGCTGACGGTCGGTGAGCACGTCTGGTACTCCTACGGCGCCTCCGCCAACCACAAGCGCGAGGTCAAGCCGTCCAACGCGGTGCAGTGGCGGATGATGCGCGACTCCTACGCGCTCGGCGCGAGCATCTACGACCTGCGCGGGATCAGCGACACCCTGGACGAGGAGGACCACCTGTTCGGGCTGATCCAGTTCAAGGTCGGCACCGGCGGCCAGGCCGCCGAGTACGTCGGCGAGTGGGACTTCCCGCTCAACAAGCTGCTGCACAAGGCGCTCGACCTCTACATGTCGCGCCGCTGACCCGGCCCCGCCCCGTCTGACCCACCCTCACCACCCCGGGGAGACAAGCCCAGATGACCCTCTCGCTCCGGCTGGACACCGCCCGCTGGCGGGCCCACCAACGCTCCGTGCTGGCCGAGTTCCCCGGGCTGGTGCCGGTGGCCAAGGGCAACGGCTACGGCCTCGGCAACCTCCGGCTGGCCGAGGAGGCCGGGCTGCTGGGCACCGGGCTGCTCGCGGTCGGCACCGCCGAGGAGGCGGTGGCGGTGGCCGGCTCGTTCGGCGGCGAGCTGCTGGTGCTCACCCCGTACCGGATCGGCGAGGACCCGCTGCCGGCCGCGCTGACCGGGCGGGTGGTCCGGACGGTGGCCCACCTGGAGGCGGCCCGGGCACTGCCGCCCGGCGGCCGGGTGGTGGTGGAGTGCATGACCTCGATGCGCCGGCACGGCATCGCGCCGGCCGACCTGGCCCGGCTGCCGGTGGACGGCCTGCGGCTGGAGGGCTTCGCCCTGCACCTGCCGCTGGACCGGCCGGACGGCTCCGACCCGGTGGCCGAGGTGGCCGGCTGGGTGGACGCGGTGGCCGCCGCCGGGCTGCCCACCGACCGGTTCTTCCTCAGCCACCTCGGCTCGGCCGGCCTGGCGCGGCTGGCCGAGCGCCACCCCCGCACCGACTTCCGCTCCCGGATCGGCACCCGGCTCTGGCTCGGCGACGTCGGCGCGCTCACCGCGCTGGCCACCGTCACGGACGTCACCCCGGTGGCCAAGGGCGACCGCTACGGCTACCGCCAGCACCGGGCCCCCTCGGACGGCCACCTGCTGGTGGTCTCCGGCGGCACCGCGCACGGGGTCGGCCTGGAGGCGCCCAAGTACGTGCACGGCATGCTGCCCCGGGCCAAGGGCCTGGCCCGGGCCGGCCTGGCCACCGTGAACCGCACCCTCTCCCCGTACTCCTGGGACGGCCGCCAGCTCTGGTTCGCCGAGCCCCCGCACATGCAGGTGAGCATCCTGTTCCTGCCCGCCGGGGCCAAGCCCCCGGCGATCGGCGACGAGCTGGAGCTGAACACCCGTCACACCACCACCCACTTCGACCGGGTGGTGGACGCCTAGCCCGGAGGCCTCAGCCCTTGCCGTTGCGCAGTTGCTCGGGCCGCGGCCCGGCACCCGGCTCGCCCGGCTCCTCGGCGTCCGGCGCAGCTGCGTCCGGCTCCTCCGCCCCGGCCACGTCGTGCACGGTGTGGCCGGGCTCGAAGCGCTCGGGGAGCCAGTCGGCCTGCTCGGGCAGGGCGTAGTCGGCGTAGCTGCGGTCCTCCCGCAGGCGGCGGGCGGCGCCGAGCACGAAGACGTCGGGGGCCCGGTCCAGGACCCCGCCCGACGGGTCGTCACTTCCGTCCCAGCGGACCGGGTCCAGCTCCGGGCGGAGGATGTCGCGGACCACCATCCAGCACAGGTAGAGCGTGCCGAGCAGGTGCAGCACGATGGCCAGCTGGTACCAGTCCTGGTTAATGCCGTGCTGCTTGGAGTCGCCGCTGAAGGCCAGGTAGGACCAGACGCCGAGGAAGTAGAGCACCTCGCAGGTCTGCCAGATCAGGAAGTCCCGCCAGCGCGGCCGGGCCAGCGCGGCGAGCGGGATCAGCCAGAGCACGTACTGCGGCGAGTAGACCTTGTTGGTCAGGATGAACGCGGCCACGATCAGGAAGGCCAGCTGGGCGAAGCGCGGGCGGCGCGGTGCGGAGAGCGCCAGCCAGCAGATGGCCAGGCAGGCGAGGATCAGCAGGCCGGCGATCCAGGTGTTGAGGGTCTCCAACTGCTCGCCCCGGTCCTGCATCAGGATCAGCCAGAAGGAACCGAAGTCCTCCTTGCGGGTCTGGCTGAAGGTGTAGAAGGTCGACCAGCCCTTGAAGTTGGCCGCCATCACCGGGAGGTTGACGAGCAGCCAGGCGCCGGCCGCGCCCCCGGCGGCCTGCCAGAACTCGCGCCACTTGCCGGACCGCCAGCAGAGCACGAAGAGCGGGCCGAGCAGCAGGAAGGGGTAGAGCTTGGCGGCGGTGGCCAGGCCGATGAAGGCGCCGGCCCAGGCCGGGCGGCGGCCGGCCCAGTAGGCCATCGCGACGGCGCAGAAGGCGACCGCCAGCAGGTCCCAGTTGATGGTGAGGTTGAGCGCCAGCGCGGGGGCCAGCGCGAACAGCAGGGCGTCCCACGGACGGCGGCGGTGGGTCCGGGTGAGGGCCACCACGGTGACCACCGCACAGGCCGTCAGCATCCCGGCGTTGATCAGCCAGAACCACTGCTCCTGGGTCTCGGTGCTGCCGCCGCCCGGCGTCAGCCAGGCCGCCACCTGCATGAACAGGCCGGTCAGCACCGGGTACTCCAGGTACTGCATGTCCGCACTGGGCTGCGGCAGCATGTCCACGTACGGGGTCAGCCCGGCGGCGAAGCCGCGCCAGGTGAACAGGTGCGGGATGTCGCTGTAGCAGGCGTGGGTGTACTGGGTGGTGGCGCCCCGGAACCAGCCGTCGGTGTAGCAGGGCAGCTTCTGCGCCATGCCGAGCACGCAGGTGACGATCACCAGTAGGGCCAGGAAGCGGGCCGGGACCCACCAGTTGACGCCGAGCAGGGCCCGGCGCCCGGGCGGGCCGCCGAACAGTTCGCTGCCGGCGGCGGCCACCGGGTCCTCGTCCGCGGGCACGACCACGGTGTTCGGCGGCGGCCCGTCGGCCGCCACCGGGTCCGGGGCGGTGGCCGTGCTGCTGCCGTTCTCGTCACGCGCGCTCGACGTCATGGCGGACATGATGCCGCACTGGTCCACTCCACAGCAGGTGCCCCCGCCAACGGATTCCGGCGGCGGCCCGGAACGCGCCCGGAACGCGCCGGTGGCGGCCCTCCGGGGAGGACCGCCACCGGGTGGTGCGGACGGGACGGACGCTCCGTCAGCCCAGCTGGGCCACTCCGTTGTTGCCGGCGCCACCACCGGGCGAGGCGGTGTCGCTCGGGCTGGTGCTGGTGCTCGGGCTGGTGCTGGTGGTGGGCCGTCCGGTCGGCCGCCCGGTCGGCTTGGTGCTCGGTGTGGCCGAGGGGGTCGGGCAGAAGCCCGGGACCAGGCAGGGGTCCTTGGTCTCGGTCGGCTTCTCGGTCGGCTTCTCGGAGGGCTTCTCGCTCGGCGGCGCCTCGGTCGGCACGGTGGGCGCCGTCGGCTCGATGGTGGTCGGCGACGGCACCGCGACGGTCTCGGTCGCGGTGGGCGTCGGGCTGGCCGTGGACGGCGCGCCCGAGGAGTCCACCTGCTCGCCGATCTCCTCCGGCTTGGGGAAGTTCTCCTTCGGCTGGCCGTTCAGGATCGTCTTCATGTAGCGGGTGAAGATGTCGGTCGGGAAGTCACCACCGTGGATCTCGTCCTTCTTGGCGGTGCCGTTCAGTGTGAGCAGGCCGGGCTTGCCCGGCTCCTCGCGCCACATGCCGACCGAGGTGACCAGCGAGGGCGTGTAGCCGACCCACCAGGCCGACATGCCCTTGTCGGTGGTGCCGGTCTTGCCGGCGATCGGCCGGTTCAGCGCGTTGGTCTTGGTCCCGGTGCCGTTCTTGGCGACGTTCACCAGCACGTCGGTGACGTTGTCGGCCACCGCCTGCTCCAACACCGGAGTGGGCGTCGGCTTGGTGAACTGCTTCTGCTCGGCGCCCTGGTGGACCACCTTGACCACCGAGTACGGGTCGACCTGGACCCCCCGGGCGGCGAACACCCCGTAGGCCGAGGCCATCCGGATCGCGCTCGGGGTGGAGGTGCCGAGCGGGAAGGAGATGGTCGAGGAGTCGGCCAGGCTCTCCTTGCGCAGGCCCATCCGCTCGGCCAGCTCGCCGACCTTCTTGGTCCCGACGTCCTGGCCGAGCTGGACGAAGGGGACGTTGTAGGACTGCTCCATCGCCTTGCGCAGGGTCACGTAGCCCGGCTTGCTGTTGCCGCTGTTCTTCTGCCGGTAGGGCTTCTTGTCGTCGCCCAGCACCGGCTTGCCGTCCAGGCCGCGGATCTCCGACTTGTCGTCGGCCAGGTAGCGGCTGTCGGCGTTGATCCGCTTGGGCTTGCCGTCCTCGCCGGTCTCGGTCTGCACGCCGTCCTGCATGGCCGCGGCCAGCACGAAGGGCTTGAAGGTCGAGCCGACCGGGATGCCGAAGGTGTCGGCGTTGTCGGTGTGGTGCCCCTTCTCGACCCCGTCACCGCCGTAGATCGCCACGATGGCGCCGTCGCCCGGCAGCACCGAGGCGGCGCCCACCTGCACGAACCTGTCGTTGTCCGGACGCTTGACCTCGTCCAGGGTCTCGGCCCGGAAGTCGTCCACGGACTTCTTCAGGGCGTCCACCTTGTCCCGCTGGAAGGTGGTGTAGATCTGGTAGCCGCCCCGGCCCAGTGCGGCTTCGGTGATGTTCTTGTCCTTGGCCATCACGTACTTGTTGGCCAGCTCGACCATGTAGCTGACCTGGCCGTTCATGCTCGCCGAGACCTTCTTCTCGAGCGGCATGGGGAATTCCTTGCACTCGGCGCGCCGCTCCTTGGTGATCGCGCCGGTGACCACCATCCGGTCCAGCACCTCGTTCCACCGGTTCACCGAGCGGGTCTTGTTGGCCGCGATCGAGGGGTCGTAGTACGAGGCGCCCTTGAGCAGGCCGGCCAGCATCGCGCTCTGACAGAGGTTCAGGTCCTTGGCCGGCACGCCGTAGTACGCCTGGGCGGCGGCCTGGGCACCGGTGGCGCCCCGGCCGAACCAGCTGGTGTTCAGGTAGCCGGTGAGGATCTCCGGCTTGCCCTTCTCCTGGTTCACCTTGAGCGTGATGATCAGTTCCTTGGCCTTGCGGGTCAGGGTCTGGTCCTGGCTCAGGTAGGCGTTCTTCACGTACTGCTGGGTGATGGTCGAGCCGCCCTGGGTCTCACCGCCGCTGGCCATGTTGTAGACGGCCCGGGCGATGCCCTTGGGGTCGATGCCCGCGTCGTTCCAGAAGCTGGCGTTCTCGATCGAGATGGCCGCGTTCTGCAGGTCCTTGGAGATGTCGCCGAGCCCGACCACCTGGCGGTTGGTGTCGCCCTGGCGGGTCATCTCGGTGCCGTCGGCCCAGTAGTAGATGTTGTTCTGCCGCTCCACGGCCGCGTTCAGGTTGGGCACCTCGGTGAAGGCGAAGGCCGCGCCGACCAGCGCCACGCCGGTGCCGAAGAACAGCAGGAAGACCGACAGCTGCAGCTTCCAGGACGGGATCCAGCGCCGCACGCCGGTCTTGCCGAACCTCGGGTAGTCGATGAAGCGCTTCTTTCCGGGCTTGCCCGGACCGCCGCCCTTGCCGCCCCTGGCACCCCGGCCCGGTCCCTCGGCGGCACCGCCCTTCGCCCCGGCTTTCTGGCCCTGGCGGCGCATCTCCGCCCTGGTCAGCCGGGGCTGCTGGGCGGTGGCCCGGGCGGCACCGGCCCGGGGAGCGGCCCCGGCCCGGTCGCCGCCGTACACCGGAGCGCCGTCCGGCGGGGAGCCGTACGCGTACGGACGGCCGCCGTCGGCCCGGTTACCCTGCGGCCCCTGGTCGCCGTCCGGGTTCGGCGACCTGCGGCGGTGTTCGCTCATCTTCCAGCCACTCCTCGGTCCTCGTGCCCGGCCGAACAGAGAGCCCGTGCACACGCGACAGAGTACGCATCCGAAGAACGCACCTAATCGGGCATCAGATGACAACCGGCGCATATCGCCGCCAGATCATTACATGCCCGTTGCCAACCTGGCCCCGAACGGACCTTGACGGATGCTCAGTCCGGCCCGGAGGAATCCTGTGACCTCGTTCACCCATGTCGCTCTTGCTCGTTCCGTGACCCAGGTTTACTGTTCTCGATATATCGAGCCGATACATCGGCACGGCATACGGGGCACGGTGGAAGGAGGCGGGGGAGAGTGAGCAGGCGCTCGGGAGTGCTGGAGTTCGCCGTCCTCGGCCTGCTGCACGACGCCCCCATGCACGGTTACGAGCTCCGCAAGCGGCTCAACGTGCTGCTCGGTTCGTTCCGCGCCTTCTCCTACGGCACGCTCTACCCCTGCCTGAAGAGCCTGGTCGCCCAGGGCTTCCTGGTCGAGGACAACCCGGACGTCGAGTACGTCCCGGCCACCGCGCTGAACGGGAAGCGGTCGAAGATCACCTACCGGCTCTCGCCCGAGGGCAAGCAGCGCTTCGAGGAGTTGCTCGCCGACTCCGGGCCGGACGCCTGGGAGGACGAGCACTTCGGCGTGCACTTCGCCTTCTTCGGCCAGACCGACAAGGCCGTCCGGATGCGGGTGCTGGAAGGCCGCCGGAGCCGGCTGGAGGAGCGGCTGGAGCGGATGCGCAGCTCGATCGCCCGCACCCGCGAACGGTTCGACGACTACACGCTCGAACTCCAGCGGCACGGGCTCGAGTCGGTGGAGCGCGAGGTCCGCTGGCTGAACGAGCTGATCGAGACCGAGCGGGCCAACCGGGCCGGGCGCAGTCCCGGACCGGACGAGATGACTTCGGACGGCCGTGGCCAGGAGGCCGGGTCCTCGGACCCGCCGGGGCCACCGCACGACCGCCCGGGGCGTTCCTGACGGAGCGCCGAACCCGCCGCGCCCCGAGCGTGGGCGGCGGGACTGGGCGCGTCGCGCCCGCCAGAGAAGAGAAGTTGAGCGAGGCCGCCCGTCCGGGCGGCTCTCATGAGATCAGTAGGGAGCAACCGGAATGGGTTCGGTTCGCGTAGCCATCGTGGGCGTCGGCAACTGTGCCGCGTCGCTGGTGCAGGGTGTCGAGTACTACAAGGACGCCGACCCCGCCGGCAAGGTCCCCGGGCTGATGCACGTGCAGTTCGGCGACTACCACGTCCGTGACGTGGAGTTCGTCGCCGCGTTCGACGTCGACGCCAAGAAGGTCGGCTTCGACCTGGCCGAGGCCATCGGCGCCAGCGAGAACAACACCATCAAGATCTGCGACGTGCCGCCGACCGGCGTCACCGTCCAGCGTGGCCACACCCTCGACGGCCTGGGCAAGTACTACCTGGAGACCATCGAGGAGTCGGACGCCGCTCCGGTCGACGTCGTCCAGGCCCTGAAAGACGCCCGGGTCGACGTCCTGGTCTGCTACCTGCCGGTCGGCTCGGAGAAGGCGGCGAAGTTCTACGCCCAGGCCGCCATCGACGCCAAGGTCGCCTTCGTCAACGCCCTCCCGGTGTTCATCGCCGGCACCAAGGAGTGGGCGGACAAGTTCACCGAGGCCGGCGTGCCGATCGTCGGTGACGACATCAAGTCCCAGGTCGGCGCGACCATCACGCACCGCGTGATGGCCAAGCTGTTCGAGGACCGCGGTGTCATCCTCGAGCGCACCATGCAGCTGAACGTCGGCGGCAACATGGACTTCAAGAACATGCTCGAGCGCGAGCGCCTGGAGTCCAAGAAGATCTCCAAGACCCAGGCCGTCACCTCGCAGATCCGCGACCGCGAGCTGGGCGCCAAGAACGTCCACATCGGCCCGTCGGACTACGTCGCCTGGCTCGACGACCGCAAGTGGGCGTACGTCCGCCTCGAGGGCCGCGCCTTCGGCGACGTCCCGCTGAACCTCGAGTACAAGCTCGAGGTCTGGGACTCGCCGAACTCGGCCGGTGTCATCATCGACGCCGTCCGCGCCGCCAAGATCGCCCTGGACCGGGGCATCGGCGGCCCGATCCTCTCCGCCTCCTCGTACTTCATGAAGTCGCCGCCGGTGCAGTACTTCGACGACGAGGCCAAGGAGAACGTGGAGAAGTTCATCCGCGGCGAGGTCGAGCGCTGACCACGGCTCTCCTCCTGAGCCCCTGAACGAGGGTCCTGACGTCACGTCAGGACCCTCGTTCGCTTCGCCGGGGGATGTTTCACGTGAAACCGCGCCCGGCGTCGTGGCACCCTTGGCGGGTGGATCGGACGGGGAACGGCACCTCACTCAGCGCACTGCTCCGGGGTGCGGACTTCCGGCGACTGCTCACCGCGCGGGTGCTCTCCCAACTCTCCGACGGTGCCTTCCAGGTCTCGCTCGCCTCCTACGTGGTGTTCTCCCCGGAGCGCCAGACCAGCCCGGCCGACATCGCCTCGCTGTTGCTGGTGCTGCTGCTGCCGTTCTCGCTGGTCGGCCCGTTCGCGGGGGTGCTGCTGGACCGCTGGCGCCGCCGCCAGGTGCTCTACCTGGGCAACCTGGCCCGGGCCGGGCTCGGCCTGCTGACCGGCGCGCTGCTGCTGGCCCGGGCCCCCAGCTGGCTCTTCTTCCTGGCCGCCCTGCTGGTCACCGCGCTCAACCGGTTCATCCTGGCCGGGCTCTCCGCCTCGCTCCCCCGGGTGGTCCGGCCCGAGCAGCTGGTCACCGCCAACGCGCTCTCCCCCACCCTCGGCACGGTGGCCGCCACGGCCGGCGGCGGCCTGGGCTTCCTGGTCCACCGGTTCGTGCCGCCCGGCGCCACGGCGGACGCCCTGCTGGTCACGGCCGCCGCGCTGCTCTACCTGTGCGCCGCGCTCTCCGCCCTGCGGATGAGCCCCGACCTGCTCGGCCCCGACCAGCACCCCGACCGGCCGCCGCTGCACCGGACCCTGCTGGTGGCCGGGCGCGAACTCGCCGACGGCGTACGGCACCTGGTCCGGGACTGCCGCCCGGCCAGCCACGCGCTGGCCGCCATCACCGCCGTCCGGTTCTGCTACGGCATCCTGGTGGTCACCGTGCTGATGCTGGCCCGGAACACCTTCAACGACCCCTCGGACGTGGACGCCGGCATGGCCACCCTGGCCAAGGCGGTGGCCGTCTCGGCGGTCGGCTTCTTCCTCGCCGCGTTGATCAGCCCCTGGTGCACCCGGCGCTTCGGCCTGACCGGCTGGCTCGCCGGCTGCACCGGCGCGGCGGCGGTCCTGGTGCCCGCCCTCGGCCTGACCTACGCGCTGGTCCCCTGCCTGCTCGCCGCCCTGCTGCTCGGCCTGGTCACCCAGTCGGTCAAGATCTGTGCCGACACGGTGGTCCAGGAGTCCGTCGAGGACGCCTACCGGGGCCGGATCTTCGCGCTCTACGACGTGCTGTTCAACCTGGCCTTCGTCGGCGCCGCCGCCGTCACCGCCGTCTTCCTCCCCCTCGACGGCCGCTCCGTCCCGCTGATGCTCGTCACCGCCCTGCTCTACGCGGTCACCGCCGCCCTCTACGCCCGTTCGGCCCGCACCCGCTGACGCCCCCTCACCCGTGCCCGCCCCGACCCGCCGAGCACCACCCGCTCCAGCCGCTCCACCCGGCCGCACACCTCGTCCAGCTTCCGGCTGTTCCGGCCGACCTCCAGCACCAGCGCGTTCAGCACCGGCACCACCGCCGTCCCGATCACCTCGCGCACCACCTCCCCCGCCACCCGCGCGACCGCCGCGTCCACCGACCCCTCGGGGTACCGCGACCGGTTGTCCACAGGCCGGTGCACAGGGTTGTCCACAGGCTGCAGGCGGTAGTGCTGCTCCGCGTCCAGCAGGTGGCACCGCACCTGACGTGCGGTTTCGCTGTCCCGCAGCAGCATCGCCACGTTCAGCACGGCCCGGCGGCTGAACAGCGCGAGCGACCTGGCGCGGGACCGGATCCCACAGAGTTGCTTGAAACAGCTCAGTTCGCCGCCCTCGATCGTCCGGTACCCGGCGGCCTCCAACTCGCCCCGGTGATCGTGGATCACCGCCTTGATCACCGTCTCGCCGACCCCGAAGTACCGCGCCACTCCCTCGGTGGTGACGTGCACCCCGTCCGGCAGCACCGCCAGCGCCTTCACCCGGTCCAGCACCTCCACCCGCTCCGCGACCACCGCCCGCATCGTCGGGGACTCCAACAGCACCGCGTCCACGGCCATCACCGTGCCCCTCTCCGGAGGACGGGTCCGTCCCGCCTCCGCGAACAGCGCACCACGCCCGCCCAACCACCCGCCAGATCCCGGCAGTTGGAGCACACCATCGAGCGGATCCGCTAAAGCGACAGGTGTTCAGGCGATCTTGGAAAAGCCCCGATGATCACGGCCAGGCGTCATTTCCCCCACCGCCCGGGAAACTCCCTACCGGTGGAACACCCCCGCCCGATAGCTTTCGGCGTTCTCTCTCACCACGCGATCCATTCCGGGGGATTCCCTTGTCCGTTCCGCCGCCCCAGCACGTCCCGCTGCCGCCCGGCCCGTTCTGCCGGTTCTGCGGCTCCGCACCCGCCGTCGAGGCGACCATCCGGGGCCACCAGGGCTTCCTGGTGATCATGAAGTTCCTCAAGCTGGAGGGGCCGTTCTGCCGCAGCTGCGGCATCGCGGCGCACCGCGACATGACGGCGAAGAGCCTCTGGCAGGGCTGGTGGGGCATCGCCTCCGCCGTCATCAACCCGGTCACCATGCTGATCAACATTCCCCAGCGCCTGAAGATCAACAAGCTGGCCGAGCCCATCCCCGGCGCCCCCGGCCAGCCGATGAACCCGGGTCGGCCGGTGCTCCGCCGCCCGGCCGCGCTGGGCATCCTGCTCCCGGTGCTGGCGGTCGGGGCGCTCGGCTACTCGCTGGCCGGCGACCCCGACTACGCCTCCGTCGGCGACTGCGTGCACAACCGCCACATGGCCGTGCAGGCCGACCAGTCGGACAGCGACCCCGACGTGGTGGTGCTGGACTGCAGCGACCCGAAGGCCGAGGCGCGGATCGTCGGCAAGGTGGACGACGCCGCCGACGAGAAGCTGTGCGACCGCTTCCCCAGCTCGGACGGCTCCTTCATCGCGCAGCAGGGCAGCCGGAAGTACACCCTCTGCCTGGACTTCCTGAAGGACTGACGTGCCGTGGGGGCGTCCGCACCGGACGCCCCCACCGGACGCCCCCACTGACTTCCTGACGGGAAGTCAGTCCTGCTCCGCCCACCACGCCCGGAGCGCGGCCACCGCCGCCTCGTGCTCCATCGGCCCGTGCTCCAGCCGGAGTTCGAGCATGTGCTTGTAGGCGCGGCCGACCTGCGGGCCGGGCTTGAGGTCGAGCAGCTCCATGATCTGGTTGCCGTCCAGGGCGGGGCGGACGGCGTCCAGCTCCTCCTGCTCCCGCAGGACGGCGATCCGCTCCTCCAGGGAGTCGTACGTCCGGGAGAGGGCGGCGGCCTTCTTGCGGTTGCGGGTGGTGCAGTCGGAGCGGGTCAGCTTGTGCAGCCGCTCCAGCAGCGGGCCGGCGTCGGTGACGTAGCGCCGCACCGCCGAGTCGGTCCACTCCCCGCCGCCGTAGCCGTGGAACCGCAGGTGCAGCTCGACCAGCCGGGAGACCTCCTCGACCATCTCCTTGGAGTACTTGAGCTCGCGCATCCGCCGACGGGTCATCTTGGCGCCCACCACCTCGTGGTGGTGGAAGGAGACCCGCCCGTCGGACTCGAAGCGGCGGGTGCGCGGCTTGCCGATGTCGTGCAGCAGCGCGGCCAGCCGCAGCACCAGGTCCGGCCCGTCCTGCTCCAGCGCGATGGCCTGCTCCAGGACGGTCAGCGAGTGCTCGTAGACGTCCTTGTGCCGGTGGTGCTCGTCGCTCTCCAACTGGAGGGCCGGCAGCTCGGGCAGCACGTGGCCGGCCAGGCCGGTGTCGACCAGCAGCCGCAGGCCCTTCACCGGGTGCTCGGCCAGCAGCAGCTTGTTGAGCTCGGCCTGCACCCGCTCGGCGGAGACGATGGCGATCCGCCCGGCCATCGCGGTCATCGCGGCGACCACCTCGGGCGCCGGGGTGAAGTCCAGCTGGGCGGCGAAGCGGGCGGCCCGCAGCATCCGCAGCGGGTCGTCGGAGAAGGACTCCTCCGGGGTGGCCGGGGTGCGCAGCACCCGGGCCTCCAGGTCGTCCAGCCCGTGGTGCGGGTCGACGAAGGAGCGGTCGGGCAGGTCCACCGCCATCGCGTTGACGGTGAAGTCCCGGCGGACCAGGTCCTCCTCGATGCTCTCCCCGTAGCTCACCTCGGGCTTGCGCGAGGTGCGGTCGTAGGACTCGCTCCGGTAGGTGGTGATCTCGATCAGGAAGGAGCCGCCGTCGGCGGTGTCCTTGCGGGCGCCGACCGTGCCGAAGGCGATGCCGACGTCCCAGACCGCGTCCGCCCAGCCCTTCACCAGCTTGAGCACCTGCTCGGGGCGGGCGTCGGTGGTGAAGTCGAGGTCGTTGCCGAGCCGGCCGAGCAGCGCGTCCCGGACCGAACCGCCGACCAGGGCCAGCCGGTACCCGGCCGCCCGGAAGCGTCCGGCGATCTCGTCCGCCACCGGGGAGACCCGGAGCAGCTCTTGGAGGCCCCGGGCCTGGGCCTCGGTCAGACCTGGGGCGGCGGCGCGGACGGCTTCGGTGCTGGGCAGCGGGGCGCGGACGGACTCGGCGCCGGGGGCGTTGGCAGTGGACACGGCTCACAAGGGTACGTGGCCGCCCCCGCCGTCCGCCGCCCGGTTTCGTCCGGTTCACCCGGAACCCGTCACCGGGGCCCCCGCGTCCTCCATCCGGACGGGCGCCCGGACTCCGGTCCCCGGGCCCCGTCGGCCGGTCACGCCCCGTGAGCTCCCGGCCCGCAACACCAGCGCCCCACCGGCCTCGTTACCATGCCGGTGGTGAGATCCGGCCCGGGCCACGGCTGCCGTCACGGCGTCCCCCGCCCGGTCCGGTGCGTGGTCATCGAGTTCCTTCGGTGCCTCGCCAGTTCCTTCCGATCCAGAGCCCTCCGAACCAGAACGGCGAGGTCGACACGCGTGGGTGAGCCGGTGCGGCAGCAGGGGCAGAGCGCGACGGGCCGGTCCCGGTGGAGCCGATGGGTCCGGCCGCTGTCCGGGCTGCTGGCGGCGGGTGCCCTGCTGACCTGCGGCACGCTGCCGGCCTCGGCCCGGACGGCCGCCGTGGCCGGTCACCCGGCCGCCCCGGCGCTGCCCGCCGCCTCGGCCGAGTACCCGGCGGTGGTCTCGCTGGACTCGGTGACGCCCCGGGCGGTCACTCCGCAGGACCGGGTCACCGTCACCGGGCGGATCACCAACGGCGGCCCCGCGCCGATCAAGGACGTCGAAGCGGGCCTGCGCACCGCCCGCAGCATCGGCAACCGGAGCACCATCGACGCCGTCACCCGGCGCAACGACCCGCAGCAGTTCGCGGACGGCACCTCGATCACCGCAGGCCGGGAGAAAACGGGCACGCTCGCCCCGGGCGAGAGCCGCGCGTTCACCGTGAGCCTCCCGGTCGCCGACCTCAAGCCGTCCAGGGGCGGGCTGCTGGAGCTCGCGGTGGACGCGATCGGGCGCACCCAGGACGACGACGAGGCCCGTCCGCTGGGCATCGGCCGGACCTTCCTGCCCTACACCACCGAGCCGAACACCCACCCGACCCAGCTCGCGGTGGTCTGGCCGATCACCCACGCCCCGGCACTGGTCGCCCAGAGCATGGGCACCGAGAACGACCAGACGGCGGTGCTGCGGGACGACTCGCTGGCCACCGAGCTCGCACCCGGCGGACGGCTGTACCAGCTGGTGCAGACCGGCAAGGACCTGGCCGGCCTGACCTGGGTGATCGACCCGGACCTGCTGGACACCGTGCTGGCGATGACCCGGGGCTACCAGGTGCAGAAGCCGGGCACCGCCGGTGAGTCGGCCAAGCCGGAGAACACCGTGGCCGGGGCCGGCCGGGATGCCGCCACCGAGTGGCTCAAGCTGCTCCGCACGGCGGTGGGCACGGCCGGCAGCCAGGTGGTCTCGCTGCCGTACGCCGATCCGGACCTGGCCTCGATCGCGCACAACGGCGAGGGCCTGTCCGGCATGGACACCGCGCTGCGCAAGGCCCAGACCGCCGGTGAGGTGACCACCGAGGGCCGCCTCTCGGTGAACATCAGCTCCAACGTGTCCTGGCCCTACCAGGGCCAGCTGGACCAGCAGGTCGCGGCACTGGCCCGGTCCACCGGCAACAGCCTGGTGCTGGCCAACGGCCGGTCGCTGCCCGACGACCGGCTCGACTACACCCCGAACGCGGCCCGCCCGATCGGCAACGGGCAGACCGCCGTGGTGGCCGACGCCACCGTCTCCGAGCTGTTCCAGCAGGACCTGAGCACCCCTCAGGCGCAGAACGCGACGATCCAGCGCTTCCTGGCCGAGACCATGGTGATCAACCATCAGCGGCCGGACACCCGCACCCTGCTGGTGCTCCCCCCGCGCAACCTCGGGACGGCCGCCGCCGACACCCTGGCCAAGTCGGTGGCCGCCGCCCAGCAGGGCGGCTGGGCCAAGCTGGTGGGCCTGGCCGCCGTGGCCAACGCCCCGGCCGACCCGAACGCCAACTCCGCCGTGCCGAGCCCCGGCCAGTACCCGCACCAGCTCCGGGCCGGCGAGCTCTCCACCGAGACGCTGGCCCAGGTGATGGGCATCCAGGGCAAGCTGGACCAGCTGCTCTTCATCCTCACCCAGCCGCAGAAGGTGCGGGGGCCGTTCAACGCGGCGATGGTCCGCTCGATGTCCACCGAGTGGCGCGACCAGGGCCCGGCCGGCTCCACCTACCGGGCCGGGGTGCAGAACTACCTGGACAACCTGATCGGCGCGGTCAAGCTCACCCCCAAGAGCACGGTCACCCTCGCAGGTGACAACGGGATCGTCCTGGTCAGCATGAAGAACGACCTCAACCAGGCGGTCGGCAACCTCCGGATCCGGCTCACCTCCAGCCAGCCGAACCGGGTCTTCGTCAGCCGCCCCGAGCCGGTGGTGGTCGAGGCGGTGACCAGCCGCACCCTGCGCTTCAACGCCAAGGCGAAGAGCAACGGCCCGGTCCCGATGACCGCCCAGCTGGAGACCACCAACGGCCGCCCGTACGGCGAGCCGATGGCCTTCACGGTGGAGGTCACCTCGGTCACCTCCGGCGTGCTGTACGTCATCGGCGGCGGCGTGCTGCTGATGCTGCTGGCCGGCGTCCGCTTCACCCTGCAGCGGCGCAAGCGGGCGGACGAGCCGCACGAGGACCCGGAGGCCCTGCTGGAGGCCCCCGGCACGGCCGGTGCCGGGAACGACCGCGCGGCCGGTGCGGGCGCCACGGAGGCTGCGGGCGGCGCAGACCGCGCGGCCTCCGCCGGGACCGCCGACCGGGGCGGCGAGCAGTCCGGCACACCGGCCGGTGCGCGGGCCGCCGCGACCGGAGGCACGCCGCAGGAGAGCGGCGCAGGTGCCGGGGAACACGCCTCCGGTGATGAGAAGGTGGGTCACTGAGGCCGCCCCGCACGGGCGGCCGTACCCGACCAGCGATGAGGTGGCATGAGCGGGCCGCGCGAGGACCGAGCACAGGGCCGTGAGCAGGGGCGCGCGGCCGGGCCGGACGGCCCGGCGGCGCAGCCCGCCGACTGGTACCTGGCGGACACCTACGCCCAGGACCCGTACGCCGTCGACCCCTACCCGACCGAGCCCGGTCCGGACCCGTACGGGCTGCGCGCCCCGGCCACCGCCGTACCGCCGCAGCACACCGCTCCGGAGGCTCCCGCCGACCCGGCTCCGGGCGCCCCCGCCGGGACCGGGACGGCGATGCCGGCGGCGGACGCCCAGGAGGCACCCGCCGACCCGCAGACCCTGCGGCTGCACCGGCCGACGGCCCGTCAACTCCCCGCCGAGCCCGACCTGACCGCCCCCGCCCCGCGCTGGGCCTCGCTGGCCGCCGAACCGGTCGCCGTCCCCGCCGCACCCGCCGCACCCGCCGCCGACCCCGCCGACCCGGCCGCCGAGTACGTCGGCGTCGACGGCCTGCTGACCGCCGCGGGCGGCTCGGGCACCACCCCGACCGGGGACCCGGGCACCCGCCGCCCCGGCACCCCGGCCGAGCCGTACGTCCCCCCGATCGAGTTCGACCCGCCGCTCTCCGAAGCCGAGGCGATCGGCCCGCCCGCCACTCCGCTGGCGCCCCCGATCGCGGCCGGGCCGGCCGACGGAGCCGATGCCGGACCGGCTGCCGGGCCCAAGGCACCGGGCGGGGGCAAGGTGGCCGGGCTGGTCAACTCCAGCGCCCTGATGGCGGCCGGCACCCTGGTCTCCCGGGGCACCGGCTTCCTGCGCACCATGGTGATCGCCGCCGCGATCGGCGTCGGCACCATGGGCGACTCCTACAACGCCGCCAACACGCTGCCCACCCTGCTCTACATCCTGATCGGCGGCGGCGCGCTCAACGCGGTCTTCGTCCCGCAGCTGGTCCGCGCGATGAAGAACGACCCGGACGACGGCACCGCCTACGCCAACCGGCTGCTCACCCTGGTGATGACCGGCCTGGCCGGGGTGACCTTCCTGGCCGTGCTCGGCGCCCCGCTGCTGGTGCAGCTGATCTCGCACTCGCTGATGAGGGACCCGGCCAGCGCGGACACCACCGTGGCCCTGGCCCGGTACTGCCTGCCGACCATCTTCTTCATGGGCGTGCACGTGGTGATGGGTCAGATCCTGAACGCCCGGGGCCGGTTCGGCGCGATGATGTGGACCCCGGTCCTCAACAACGTCGTGGTGATCTTCACCTTCGGGATGTACATCTGGGTCTACGGCACCTTCCAGCACAGTGAGGTGACCCCCGGGACCATCGCCCCCGAGGGCATCCGGCTGCTCGGCCTCGGCACCCTGCTGGGGCTGGCCGTCCAGGCCCTGGCGATGGTGCCCTACCTGCGGGCCTCCGGCTTCCGCTTCCGCCCCCGCTTCGACTGGCGCGGCCACGGCCTCGGCAAGGCCGCCCGGCTGGCCAAGTGGACCTTCCTGTTCGTGCTGGCCAACCAGGCCGGCTACCTGGTGATCACCCAGCTGGCCACCGCCGCCGGCGCCCGCGCCGAGGCCGACGGCCACCTGGGCGTCGGCCTGGCCGCGTACTCCAACGCCCTGCTGATCTGGCAGCTGCCGATGGCCGTGATCACCGTCTCGGTGATGAGCGCGGTGCTCCCCCGGCTCTCCCGCTCGGCCGCCGACGAGGACGCCGGGGCGGTCCGGGACGACCTCTCCTACGGCCTGCGCACCTCGGCGGTGGCGATCGTGCCGGCCGCCTTCCTGTTCCTCGCCCTGGGCCCGGTGATCGGCAGCGCGATCTACGGCCTCGGCAACGGCGGCGCGGTGGCGCACGGCACCACCGCGATCGGCTACATGCTCTCCGCCTTCGCCCTGGGCCTGATCCCCTACTCGGTCCAGTACGTGCTGCTGCGCGGCTTCTACGCCTACGAGGACACCCGCACGCCGTTCGCCAACACCGTCTGGGTGGCGGGCTGCCAGGCGGCCTTCGCGGTGCTCTGCTGGTACCTGCTGCCGTCCCAGTGGGCCGTCACCGGAATGGCCCTCGGCTACGGCCTCGCCTACGCCGTCGGCGTGGCGGTCGCGGTGCCCAGGCTGAAGGCCCGGATCGGCGGGCTGGACACCGGACGGATCGCCAAGACCTACGTCCGGCTGGCGATCGCCTCGCTGCCCGCCGCCGCGGTCGGCGCGGGTCTCGGCTTCCTGCTGCACGAGCTGCTCACCGGCGCGCTCGGCGACTGGCCGGGCTCGGTGGTCACCCTGGTGCTGGCGGGCGGCGCGCAGCTGGCCGTGTTCGGTCTGATCGCCCGTCGGATGCGGATCGAGGAGCTGACCGCGATGATCGGTATGGTGCGCGCCAGGCTGGGCCGCTGACCCTCCGTCAGTCCGTGCGGTGGCTCTCCCGGGCCTGCGCAAGCCACCGCACGGTGAACTCCGGCCCGCCGAGACCGTAACGCAACCGGTCGGTTCGCCCAGCGGTCGTAGCAGGGGAGGAACAGTGGGCACAATTGTCCCGGCACGACGGCGCCCCGCGGGGTCGGACGGACGGCCGACTTTCCGGGACCCGGGACGATGCAAGGGGAGGCAGGACAACGGTGGCTGATGGCACCAAGGCGGTAGTGGACACGTCCACGACGGACGAGGCGGCGGTGGCCACCGCACTCGGAGACCTCTCCGACCTCCGCTCCGACGGGCCGGTGGAGCGGGCGGCCGAGGCCACCGCACCGCTCTCCTCCGCCGAGATCGCCGCCGAACTCACCGACCGCGCTCCGGCACCGGACCGCACGACTCCCAAGACCGGCACCACCAAGAACGGCAGCACCAAGACCGGCACCACCAAGAACGCCACCGAGGACGACGCCGGGACCACTCCGAAGGCGAACTCCAAGGACACGTCCGGAACCCCGGAGGACGGCACCCCCGAGGAGGCCGCCGCGACCCTCCGGAAGGCCGTCCGAGCATCGGCGACCGCCACCGCCGCCACGTCCGAGGAACTGGCCGCCACCATCGACCAGCCGACCGGCGAACTGCCGCTGCTCCGCCCGGCTCCGCTGCGGCACAGCGGGGACCGGATCGCCGACCGGTACCGGCTGGAGGACTGCATCACCCAGTCCGAGCACTTCAGCAGCTGGCGCGCGGTGGACGAGAAGCTCCGCCGCCCGGTCGGCGTGCACCTGCTGGCGGCCGGCCACCAGCGCGCCCGGGGGGTACTGGCCGCCGCCAAGTCGGCCGCCCTGCTGAACGACCCGCGCTTCGTCCAGGTGCTCGACGCGGTCCAGGACGGCGACCACGTCTACGTGGTCCGGGAGTGGCTGCCCGGCGCCTCCGATCTGGCCCACCTGCTCGCCGAAGGCCCGTTGGAGCCCTACGAGGCGTACCAGATGGTCCGTCAGGTCACCGACGCCATCGCCGCCGCGCACCAACGCGGCCAGGCCCACCTGCGGCTCACCCCCAGGTGCGTGCTGCGCACCGACAGCGGCCAGTACCGGATCAACGGCATCGCGGTGGACGCCGCCCTGCGCGGGCTGCCCGGCGAGGACGGCGAGGACGCCGGGGTCACCGACACCCGGGCCATCGGAGCGCTGCTGTTCGCCGCCCTGACGCACCGTTGGCCCTACCCGGAGGACCGCTACGACCTCCAGGGGGTGCCCAAGGGCCTGGACTGCGTCCCGCCGGAGCAGGTGAAGGCCGGGGTCCACAAGGGCCTCTCCGAGCTGGCCGCCCGGGCCCTGTGCGAGCACCCGCCGCACCACCAGGATCCGATCACCACGCCGGAGGAGCTGGCCAAGGCGATCGCGCTGATGCCGAGGATCCGTCAGCCCGAGCAGCCCGCCCCCTCGTTCGCGCCGCCGCCGCCCCGGCCGCACCGGGCCCAGCTGCCGCCCGGTCGGCCCGCGCCGCACACCCTGCCGCCGCACCCCGCGCAGCACACCGTGCCGCCGAACCACGGGCAGCCGCCGGCCGCCGAGACCGCCCTGCACCACCAGCCGTCCCGCCCGCGCCGACCCCGGCTGCGCCGACTGGTCCGGGTGACCACCTCGGTGGTCGCGCTCGCCGTCATCGGCGTGGCCTCCTGGCAGCTCGTCAGCAACTACCGGGACCAGCCGGACGACGGCGGCAAGGACACCACCCCGACCTCGGGCCCGACCGCCACCGGCACTCCGGCCGCCCCGCCGGGCAAGAACCTCACCATCGCGGGGATGTCCTCCTTCAACGCACTGGGCAACGACGCCGAGCACACCAGCGAGGTGCCGTTCGCCTTCGACGGTGACCCGGCCACCAGCTGGTCCACCTCGGGCTACAACGACGACCTCGGCGGCGCCTACCGGGCCGGCACCGGCCTGCTGGTGGACCTGGGCAGTGAGCAACAGGTCGGCTCGGTGCAGGTCCTGCTCGGCGGCCCCGGCAAGATGGAGCTCTACGCCCAGCCCAAGGACACCACCACCGCCCCCCGGGTCAGCAAGGACGGCCTGGCCTCCTTCGGCTCCGCGCAGGCCGTCCAGCAGGGAACTCAGCTGGAACTCAAGCCCGGCCAGCCGCTGACCACCCGTTACCTCTTGCTCTGGCTCACCAGCATCCCCAAGGATGTGGACGGCAGGTACCGCGGCCGGATCGCCGAGGTGAAGGTCACCGGCTGACGGGGCGAGAGGGGGTGGCGGTGACGGAGGAACTGCCCGACGCCACCCTGCTGGCGCGGCATGCGGCCGGGGACCCGGACGCCTTCGGGGTCCTGGTGGCCCGCCACCGGGACCGGCTCTGGGCGGTGGCCCTGCGCACCCTGGGCGACCGCGAGGAGGCCGCCGACGCCCTTCAGGACGCCCTGGTCTCGGCCTTCCGGGCCGCCCACACCTTCGAGGGCCGGTCGGCCGTCACCACCTGGCTGCACCGGATCGTGGTCAACGCCTGCCTGGACCGGGCCCGCCGCGCAGCCAGCCGCCCGGCCACCCCGCTGGACCGGGAGGAGCACCGGCTGGACCACCTGTTGGGCAGCGCCGAGGCCACCGAGACGGTGGTGGTCCGGGCCGAACTGCAGCGGGAGGTGACCGCCGCGCTCGGTGCCCTGCCGCCCGACCAACGGGCCGCCCTGGTGCTGGTGGACATGCAGGGCTACGGGGTGGCCGAGGCCGCCGAGGTGCTCGGCGTGCCGGTCGGCACGGTGAAGAGCCGGTGCGCCCGGGGCCGGGCCAAGCTGCTGCCGCTGGTGCGGCACCTGCGTGTGGTTTCACGTGAAACCGGATCCACCGACCCGGACGCCCCCGCCCCCTCCTCCGATGCCTCCCCCGACTCCGGTGCACGGCGCGGGCCACGACCCGGGACACGGAGCGGCGACGTTTCACGTGAAACGGCGGCCGGGAACCGGAACGCCGCTCCGCCCGTCCCAGAGCAGCCGAGCCCCGGCCAGGCCCTGAGAGGAGACGTGACCCCGCGATGACCCCCTCCTCCCCGTCCTCGCCCACCGGTCCCTGGTCCGGCACCGACCACCCCGAGGTCGACCTGCTGGCCGACCTGGCCGAGGGGCTCACCGACCCGGCCACCACCGACACCCTCGGGGCGCACCTGGACGACTGCCCCGAGTGCGCCGACACCCTGGCCGCACTGGCCGAGGTCGGCGAACTGCTGGGCTCGATGCCGTCCCCCGAGCTGCCCGCCGGGGTGGCGGAGCGGATCGACGCCGCACTGGCCGCCGAGGCCATCGCACCGACCGTCCGCCCGGCCGCCCCGCTGATCCTCCCGGCGGGGCGCCCCGGGCCCCCGAACCCGGCCTCGACCCCGACCCCGGCCTCGACCCGGCCCCGGGACGGACGACCGCGCCGCCGTCGGGTGCCCCGCCGGGCCCTGATCGGCACCGCCGTCGCCCTGCTCGGGATCGGCCTATTCGGCGGCCTGCTGCGCGCCCTGCCCGACCCGTCGGCCCACGACACCACGGCCGCCAGCGGAGCGGCCGGGACCCACGCGGACGCGAAGGCGACCGCGGCCACCCGCTTCACCGAGCAGGAGCTGCCCGCACAGGTCCGGCGACTGGTCGCCGGCCGGGGCCCTGCCATCGCCCCCGGGAAGGGCCCGGGCGCCTCGGCCCCCGCCGAACAGCCGGGCGCCGGCGACGGCGGTGACCACCCGACGGTGCCGTCCTCGCCCGCACCGACCCCTCCCGCCGCACCCTCCCCCGCACCGTCCTCCCCGGCCCCCTCGGCAGGCATCGCCTCCGCCGGGGGCACCGAGGAGGCCGGGAGCCCCTCCTGCCCCGGTCTGCCGCCCGGCCGGCCGCTGGCCGAGGCCCCGGGCGACTACGCCGGGGAGCAGGTGACCGCCCTGGTCTTCCCGCTCGGCCCGGACCGCTACGACACCTACCTGGTCGCCCCCGGCTGCCGCGTCCTGCTGCACCGCACCGTCCCGGCCGGCTGACCGCTCGTCGACCCGCCGGAGAGGCGGCGTCCGGGTGACGTCGTCCCACCCGGCTGCCCACTCTGCGGGCGTCTGGCACGGCCCGGCCCGGGAATGCGGGAGACTGGTCAGTCGTTGTCCCCGGCGGCGGAGCAGGACCGCCCTCCCGCTCTAGCGCGGGCCCGCGATGCGAACCAGGAGAAGCAGTGAGCGACGTCCGTAACGTGATCATCATCGGTTCCGGCCCCGCCGGTTACACCGCTGCGCTGTACACCGCCCGCGCCTCCCTCAACCCCCTGGTCTTCGAGGGTGCGGTGACGGCCGGCGGCGCGCTGATGAACACCACCGAGGTCGAGAACTTCCCCGGCTTCCGGGACGGCATCATGGGCCCCGAGCTGATGGACAACATGCGGGCCCAGGCCGAGCGCTTCGGCGCCGAGCTGATCCCGGACGACATCGTCGCGGTCGACCTCACCGGCGAGATCAAGACCGTCACCGACTCCGAGGGCACGGTGCACCGGGCCCGCGCGGTGATCGTCACCACCGGCTCGCAGCACCGCAAACTCAACCTGCCGAACGAGGACAAGCTGTCCGGTCGCGGCGTCTCCTGGTGCGCGACCTGCGACGGCTTCTTCTTCCGCGACCAGGACATCGCCGTGGTCGGTGGCGGTGACACCGCCCTGGAGGAGGCCACCTTCCTCTCCCGCTTCGCCAAGTCGGTCACCGTGGTGCACCGCCGGGACAGCCTGCGCGCCTCGAAGGCGATGCAGGAGCGCGCCTTCGCGGACCCGAAGATCACCTTCGCCTGGGACAGCGCGGTCGAGGAGATCCACGGCGACCCGAAGCTGAGCGGTCTGACCCTGCGCGACACCACCACGGGCGAGAAGCGCGAGCTGCCGGTCACCGGCCTGTTCATCGCGATCGGCCACGACCCCCGCACCGAGCTCTTCAAGGGCCAGCTGGAGCTGGACGCCGAGGGCTACCTCAAGGTCGAGGCCCCCTCCACCCGGACCAACCTGCCCGGCGTCTTCGGTGCCGGTGACGTGGTGGACCACACTTACCGCCAGGCCATCACCGCCTCCGGCACCGGCTGCGCCGCCGCGCTGGACGCCGAGCGCTACCTGGCCGCACTGGACCACGAGGCCGCCCAGGCCGCCGCCGTCGCGGTCTGAGCGAGCCCGAGAAACAGAACAGCGCCGCGCGTTGTTCTCATCAGCACACCCCCGTCCTGACCTTTAGGAGTTCCCGTGGCCGGCGCCACCATCAACGTGACCGACGCGACCTTCGACGCCGAGGTCCTCAAGAGCGACAAGCCCGTCCTGGTCGACTTCTGGGCCACCTGGTGCGGCCCGTGCCGCCAGGTCGCCCCGATCCTGGAGGAGATCGCCACCGAGCACGGTGAGAAGCTCACCGTCGCCAAGCTGGACGTGGACGCCAACCAGGGCACCGCTGCCCAGTACGGCGTGATCTCCATCCCGACGCTGAACGTGTACCAGAACGGCGAGCTGGTGAAGAGCATCACCGGCGCCCGTCCGAAGGCCGCGCTGCTCCGCGAGCTGGCCGAGTACCTCTAGGGGTCACCACCCCCTGACGACGGAGGGGCCCACGGTTCGACACCGTGGGCCCCTCCGTCGTTCCCTGCCGTCCCCCATCGCTCCGCACCGCTCCCCGTCACCCTCCGCCGGCCCGTCAGAACGGTCGCAGCGCGGGCTCCTTGCGCGCCCCTCCCCTGGCGCCGCCCAGCAGCCGCTCCAGCGCGGTCTCCACGTCGCCCTTCCAGGAGAGCGTGGAGCGCGCCTCCAGCCGCAGCCGCGGGTACCGGTGGTGCGGCCGGACGGTCTTGAAGCCGACCGCCCGCAGGTGGTCGGCCGGCAGCAGACAGCTCGGCACCTCCCGGCCGGCCGCGCCGAACGCCTCCACCGCCTTGAAGCCCCGGGCCACCAGGTCCTTCACCACCGTCTGCACCAGCACCCGCCCGATCCCCTGCCGCTGGTAGCCGGGCAGCAGCCGACTGACCATCAGCTGCACCGCGTCGGGCGAGACCGGGCTGGTCGGGAAGGAGGCCGAGCGCGGCACGTAGGCCGGCGGGGCGTAGAGCACGTAGCCGACCGGCCGCTCGTCCACGTAGACCACCCGGCCGCAGGAGCCCCACTCCAGCAGCACGGCGGAGATCCAGCCCTCCTTCTCCAGCTCCGGCTTGCCGGACTCCTCGGCCGCCTTGCCGCTCACCGGGTCCAGCTCCCAGAAGACGCAGGACCGGCAGGGCAGCGGCAGGTCCGCCAAGTTGTCCAGCGTCAACGGAACGATCCTTCGCCCCACGCCCGATGCCTCCTCCGTGCTCCCCCGCCGGCACCCTCCGACGGTCCGTCAGCCCACCGGAACACTCTCACCCCGAACGGCGACGGGTGCATGTTTCACGTGAAACATGCACCCGCGCAGCTGCTGTCGGTCCGGGGCGGTCAGCTCCCGGAGAGCCGGAGGCCCTCCTCGCCCGGGGCCAGGCTGTCCAGGATCCGGTTCAGGTCGTCCACCGAGGCGAACTCCAGCACCACCTTGCCCTTGCCCAGCCGTCCGTTGCGCTGCGAGACCTCGACCTTGACCCGGGTCTCGAAGCGGTCCGAGAGCCGCGCCGAGAGGTCGTTGAAGGCCGGCGAGATGAGCTTGCCGGCCTTCGGGCCGCCGGCCCGCTGCGGCTTCTGCTCCTGGTCCATCACCGCGACGATCTCTTCGGTGGTGCGCACCGAGAGCCCCTCCGCGATGATCCGGCGGGCCAACTGGTCCTGCGCCTCGGCGTCCAGCACGCCGAGCAGCGCCCGGGCGTGACCGGCCGTCAGCACCCCGGCGGCCACCCGGCGTTGGACCGTGGGCGAGAGCTTCAGCAGCCGCAGGGTGTTGGAGACGTGCGAGCGGGAGCGGCCGATCCGGTCCGCCAGCTCGTCGTGGGTGCAGGAGAAGTCGCGCAGCAGCTGGTCGTAGGCGGCGGCCTCCTCCAGCGGGTTCAGCTCGGCCCGGTGCAGGTTCTCCAGCAGCGCGTCGAGCAGCAGCTTGTCGTCCTCGGTGGCCCGGACGATGGCCGGGATGAGCTCCAGCCCGGCCTCCCGGGAGGCCCGCCAGCGCCGCTCGCCCATGATCAGCTCGAACCGGCCGACCGCGGTCTGCCGGACCACCACCGGCTGGAGCAGGCCCACCTCCTTGATGGAGGCGACCAGTTCGGCCAGCTTGTCCTCGTCGAAGACCTCGCGCGGCTGGCGCGGGTTCGGCGTGATGGAGTCCAGCGGCAGCTCGGCGAACCGGGCCCCGGCGACCGGGGCCAGCGCGGTCAGCTCGTCCTCCAGGGCACTCCGTCCGGCCGGGACCGCGGTGTCCCGGGCCAGCTCGGCCGCCACCTTGGCGGCCACCGTGCCGCGGTCGGTGGGCAGCAGCGGGACCGCGCTGGGCGAGACGGCACCGGGCGACGCCGCCGGCCCCCCAGCACCGGCCGGGACGGCGGCCGGCGCCGTCGCGGGCGTCGCCGCCGGAATCAGTGCCCCGAGCCCACGTCCCAGGCCCCTGCGCCCACCACTCACCGGTTGTCCTCCATCGTGCTGCCGTGCTGTGCCATCGGAGCCGCCGCGCCGGTGCGCTGCTGCCCCAGGGCGGCCCCGGACTGCTGTCCGGGCACCGCCGTCCCCGCTGCCCGCAGGGCGAGTTCGCGTGCCGCCTCCAGGTAGGAGAGCGCCCCGGTGGAACCGGGGTCGTAGGTCAGCACGGTCTGTCCGTAACTGGGTGCCTCGGAGATCCGGACCGAGCGCGGGATCGCCGTGCTCAACACCTCCTGGGCGAAGTGCGTCCGGACCTCCTCGGCCACCTGGGCGGCCAGCCGGGTCCGGGCGTCGTACATGGTGAGCAGGATGGTGGAGACGTGCAGCGCCTGGTTCAGGTGCGCCCGGACCAGCTCGACGTTCCGGAGCAGCTGACCGAGGCCCTCCAGCGCGTAGTACTCGCACTGGATCGGGATCAGCACCTCCTGGCCGGCCACCAGGGCGTTGACCGTCAGCAGCCCGAGCGAGGGCGGACAGTCGATCAGGATGTAGTCCAGCGGCTGCTCGTAGGCCGCGATGGCCCGCTGCAGCCGGCTCTCCCGGGCCACCAACGAAACCAGCTCGATCTCGGCACCGGCCAGGTCGATGGTGGCGGGCACGCAGAACAGCCCCTCCACGTCCCGGACCGGCTGCACCACGTCGGCCAGCGGCTTGCCCTCGACCAGCACGTCGTAGATCGACGGCACCTCGGCGTGGTGGTCGATGCCGAGCGCGGTGGACGCGTTCCCCTGCGGGTCGAGGTCGACCACCAGCACCCGCAGACCGTGCATGGCGAGCCCGGCGGCCAGGTTCACGGTGGTGGTCGTCTTGCCGACGCCACCCTTCTGGTTGGCCACCACGATCACCCGGGTGGCGGGCGGCCTGGGCAGTCCTTCGCCGGCTCGTCCGGCAGCCGCCACCGCAGCCATGGCGGCCCGTGCGATGGGCGTGTCATCGACCTGGTCGATGGTCTCCGAGTCCTGCATGGGGGTCAGTGTTTCACGTGAAACCGGAGCGGCAACAGTCACCGCCCGGCTGCGGCCGAGGATTCCGGAAAGCAGTGAGCGACGTTTCACGTGAAACACCATGCCCGCTATGTCGGAAATCTGACGGTGCGACACTCCGATTCCCGGTCCCGTGCCCCCGTGCGCCCCCTGAACGCGCGGAGCGGGCACCCGTCCGGGTACCCGCTCCGCGGAAGTGAACAGTCGGCGAACCCCGGTCCGCCGCCCCGGCCTCAGCGCCGGCGCCGCCCGGTCCCGCCCCGGCCGGTGCCCTCACCGGTCCGCGGACCACGCCCGGCCCGGGCCGCCTTGGCCCGCCGGGTGGCCGCCTTCACGCCGCCGGGGCTCTCCCCCGCCTCCACCCGGACCACCCGGGTCGAGGTCTCCAGGGCGCCCTCGCCGACCGCGATCACCGACCACTTCACCGCACCGAGCTTGGTCAGCGCCGACCGCGAATCCGCCAGCTCCTGCTCGGCGGTGTCGCCCTTGAGCGCCAGCATCTGCCCGTACGGGCGGAGCAGCGGCAGCCCCCAGCCGGCCAGCCTGTCCAGCGGTGCCACCGCGCGCGCGGTCACCACGTCCACCGAGAGCTTGCCGACCATCTCCTCGGCCCGCCCGCGCAGCACCGTGACGTTGGTCAGCTCCAGCTCCCGCACCACCTCCTCCAGGAAAGTGGTGCGCCGCAGCAGCGGCTCCAGCAGGGTCACCGAGACGTCCGGGCGGGCCATCGCCACCGGAATGCCGGGCAGCCCGGCCCCCGAACCCACGTCGCAGAGCGAGGCGTTGGGCGGCAGCAGCTCGGCCAGCACCGCGCAGTTCAGCACGTGCCGGTCCCAGAGCCGGGGCACCTCGCGCGGCCCGATCAGGCCGCGCTGCACCCCTGCCGTGGCCAGCAGCTCGGTGTAGCGCACGGCAACCGGAAGCCGGTCCCCGAAGATCTGCTGCGCCGCCGCCGGAGCCTCGCCCGGCCCCTGCGGTTCGTCCCCCGCCGGGCCGCCCTCGGTCGCCACGCCGTCCGTGTCCATCTCAGCCTCTCCGCTCACCGTCTCCACTCACCCGCGATACCGGACACTCTGTCACGGTGGCGCCGTTTCACGTGAAACAGCGCTGTTCTGACACCCGCTCAGCCCTGAGCGCCGACGACCCCGCCCGCACGAGGCGGACGGGGTCGTCGGACCGGACCGGCTGCGGCGCGCTCAGCGCGGCAACACGACCACGCAGCGCTGGGGCTCCTCGCCCTCCGACTCGCTGCTCAGGCCGGCCGCCGCCACCGCGTCGTGCACCACCTTGCGCTCGAACGGCGTCATCGGGCGGAGCTTCACCGGCTCGCCGGTCGACTTCGCCCGCTCGGCCGCCTCGGCCCCGAGCTCCGCCAGCTCCGAACGCTTGCGCGCCCGGAAGCCCGCGATGTCCAGCATCAGGCGGCTGCGCTCGCCGGTCTCGCGGTGCACCGCCAGCCGGGTCAGCTCCTGCAGCGCCTCCAGCACCTCGCCGTCCTGGCCGACCAGTCGCTGCAGCGAGCGGTCGTTGCCCTCACCGACGATGGAGACCAGGGCACGGTCGCCCTCGACGTCCATGTCGATGTCGCCGTCCAGGTCCGCGATGTCGAGCAGACCCTCGAGGTAGTCGGCCGCGATGTCGCCCTCCTGCTCCAGGCGCGAGACCAGGGTGTCGGTCGAGGACTCGGCGGCGGAGGTGGTGCCTTCCGTCACTGGTGGACTCCTTCGGGAATGGGCCCTCGGGTGGGGCCGAGAACGAAGTTCGGGGGGCCGCTACCGGCCGGGGTGGAGCCGGTCAGGACTTCTTCTTCGGCCGCTGGCCGCCCTGCTGGCCGCCGCGCTTCGGCTGCTGCCGCTGGCCGCCCCGGGCGGCAGCGGGCTTGGCCGCACCGTCCTTCGCGGCGGGCGCACCGGCCGTACCGGAGCCCTTCTCCAGGTTGGCCTTGGGCTGCTCGGCCACCGCCGACCCGGCGTCCTCGACGGCGGTGCCCGCCTGGGCGCCGGTGTGCTGGCGCTGCGCCTTGGTGGTCTTCTTCGGCTGCTGCCGGCGGACCTGGGCCGCCTCCTGGACGACTGCCCCGGCCTCGACCTCGACACCCTTCTTGGCCCCGCCGCCGGAGAACAGCGCCAGCAGCCCGCCCTTGCTGACCGAACCGTCCGGGTTGAGCCGGCCGGCCTTCTTCAGCCGGGCCTGCCGCTCGGCGAACGCCGGGGAGCCGGGCGTCGGGTTGTTGCGGATCACGATCAGCTGCTGGCCCATCGACCAGACGTTGGTGGTCAGCCAGTAGAGCAGCACGCCGACCGGGAAGTTGATGCCCATCACGGCGAACATGATCGGGAAGATGTACATCAGCATCTTCTGCTGCTGCATGAACGGCGTCTTGACCGTCAGGTCCATGTTCTTGGTCATCAGCTGCCGCTGCGTGATGAACTGCGACAGCGACATCAGGATGATCATCACCGCGGTGACGACCTTGACGCTGACCTCGTCGCTCTTCAGGAAGGTCGCGGAGAGCGGCGCCCCGAGGATGTGCGCCTGCTGGGCGCTGTGCAGCAGCGAGGTGTTGATGACGCCGATGGTCTTGCCGTCGGCGACCGAGGCGAGCACACCGTAGAGCGCGGTGAAGAACGGCGCCTGCACGAGGATGGGAAGGCAGCTGGAGAACGGGTTGGTACCCGCCTCCTTGTACAGCTTCATCATCTCTTCGGACTGGCGCTGCTTGTCGTTCTTGTAGCGCTCCTGGATGGCCTTCATCTTCGGCTGGATCGCCTGCATGGCCCGGGTCGCCTTGATCTGCTTCACGAAGAGCGGGATCAGGCAGATCCGGATGACGATCACCATCGAGACGATGGCCAGGCCCCAGGCCCAGCCGCCGTCCGGATCGAAGACGTGGCTGTACAGCGAGTGGAACTGGACGATGATCCAGGACACCGCTGTGTAGAGGGGACTCAGAAAACCGAAGGTCACCGGTCAGACTCCTTGGACATCGGGCTAGCCACCGGCTCTGGCCCGGCGGTCCCGCTCGGGGGGCTCAGCAGATCGCGCAGCCGACGGTGCCAGACCGGATGCTTGCGCGGCGGTACATGGTCGACCCCACCGGGGGACCACGGATTGCATCGCAGGATGCGCCAGGCGGTCAGACCGCCGCCCTTGATCGCGCCGTGCGTCCTGACCGCCTCGTACCCGTAGTGGGAGCACGAGGGGTAGTAACGGCAGACCGGCCCGAGCAGGGGACTGATGGTCCACTGGTAGAGCCTGATCAGCCCCATCAGCAGGTACTTCATCGCCCTGCTCCCGTCGGCGCGGTGGCGGCCGGCTCCGCCCGGAGCAGCCGGCGGAGCGCCGCGTCCAGGTCCTGTTCGAGATCGAGGTACGAGGCCGCCCCCGCCGGGGGAAGCGCGCGCACCACGATCAGGCTACCTGCGGGCAGCATCGCCAGTCGCTCACGGACCAGGTGACGCAGCCGACGCTTCACCAGGTTGCGCACCACGGCGGGGCCGACGGCCTTGCTCACGACGAAACCCGCACGCGCCGAAGGGGGCCCCTCGGCGACGTGCGGGCTGGTGATGTCGCTGTTCCGGTCGGCCGGCCCCCCGGTGGTCCCGTCTCTGTTGAGGTGGACCACCAGCAGGGGCCGACCGGCCCGGCGACCACGTTTCACCGCGGTCGCGAAGTCCTGGCGCCGCCGCAGCCGATTCTCGGAGGGCAGCACTGCAGACCCTGTACTGCGCGGATCAGGCGGAGATGGCGCTGCGGCCCTTGCCACGGCGGGCGGCCAGGATGGCGCGGCCGGCGCGGGTACGCATGCGCAGCCGGAAGCCGTGGGTCTTGGCGCGACGACGGTTGTTCGGCTGGAAGGTGCGCTTGCTCACTCGGGGGCTCCTGAGGTGAATCGTAGGGTGACGGGAGGTCGCTTGGCCGTCACCGTGCGTCCGCGTGATCTCCCCTCGCTGGGAAATCCGGCCCCTAACACCCAGGTCGGCTGGGGTTGAGGCAATCCACGGCGCCCGTGCTGCGCGCCTTCGGAATGCGGGCGGACCCGCGGACATGCGGCAGCGGCCATCGACAACTCGACCTGGTTACGGTACGCGCGACGGGGGCGGGGGGTCAAACCGGACCCCGCCCTCCGACCTCCGGGAAGCTCCCGCCGGAGGCGACCCGATCATGATAGAGGCCAAGCGGCACAAGGACCGTGCCGACACCGTCGCCCTGCGGACGGCCCTCCGGCGAGCCTGCCCACAGCCTGTGGACAGAAACTTGTATCAGTGCAGTCGGCTGACTACCGTTGCAGGACTTGTCGGGTTTGTTCGTCTTGATCGGGCCGGCACGGGAGTCCCTTGACACCCCCCGTCGCGGGGAACGAGAAAGCGTGCACCAGTGGCTGATGTCAACAGCGATCTCGTCGCGGTCTGGACGAGGGTCGTCGAGCGGCTGGTCAACGACCCGGTAGTCGGCGACAGCGACAAGATGTGGCTCAAGCGCACCCAGCCGATGTGGATGATGCACGACACCGCCCTGCTGGCGGCCCCCAACGAGCGGGCCAAGCAGGTGCTGGAGGGTCGGCTGCTCCCGCCGCTGACCGAGGAGCTGAGCAAGGCGTTCAGCCGCCCGGTCCGGATCGCCGTGATGGTGGACGCCAACGCCACTCCCCCGCCGCCCGCCCCGGCCCCCGCCGAGCCGACCCACCAGGACCGCCAGACCCACCAGGACCGCCAAGCCCACCAGGACCGTCAGGACCGCCCGCAGCAGGCCGACGAGTGGCCGCCCCGCCAGCAGTACCGCGAGGAGCCGTCCGGCTACCCGGAGCGCCAGGAGCGCGCGGAGCGCCCGCACGGCCCCGAGCGTCCGGAGCGGCAGCACGGCCCCGGCCGCTGGCCGGTGTCCGAGCCGTACCCGTCGGCGCCGGAGCAGTACCAGGACGACTACCAGCAGCCGGAGTCCTACCAGCCGACCGGCGCCGAGTACGGCCCGGCCGGCCAGCGGCCCGCCTACGAGGCCGCCCCGGAGCAGAACTACGAGCGGCCCGGCCGCTACGACACGGCCGGCTACCAGCAGCGGCCCGCACCGTACGGCAGCGGCACCGACACGGAGCAGTCCGGCGGCTGGGGCGGTCCGGACGGCGGCCGGTCCGAGGGGCGGCCGTGGGAGAGCCCGTCGTACCCGGAGCCGGGCCCCTACCAGGAGTCCGGGCCGTACCGGGAGGCCGCGGGCGGCTCGGGGCAGGACGACCTGTTCGGCGGCGCCTACCGGCCCGCGGCCGGCGGGCCGCCGGCCCGGCGGGGCACCGGCCGGGGGGACGGGCGTGCGGACCAGTCGACCGGCCAACCGATGGGTCAACTCCCGGACGTGGCACCGCAGTCGGGCCCCTCGCCGACCGATCGCTCGCCGGTGCCGGTGCCCGCGCCGCCGGGTGCTCCGCCGGCCGGCAGCAGCTCGCGCAAGGACGAGCCGGCCGCCCGGCTGAACCCCAAGTACCTCTTCGACACCTTCGTGATCGGGGCCTCCAACCGCTTCGCCCACGCGGCGGCGGTGGCGGTCGCCGAGGCGCCGGCCAAGGCGTACAACCCGCTGTTCATCTACGGCGAGTCCGGCCTCGGCAAGACCCACCTGCTGCACGCCATCGGGCACTACTCGCGCAGCCTGTTCCCGGGCACCCGGGTGCGCTACGTGAGCTCGGAGGAGTTCACCAACGAGTTCATCAACTCGATCCGGGACGGCAAGGCGGACACCTTCCGCAAGCGGTACCGGGACATGGACATCCTGCTGGTGGACGACGTGCAGTTCCTGGCGTCGAAGGAGTCCACCCAGGAGGAGTTCTTCCACACCTTCAACACCCTGCACAACGCGAACAAGCAGATCGTGCTCTCCTCGGACCGGCCGCCCAAGCTGCTGACCACGCTGGAGGACCGGCTGCGCAACCGCTTCGAGTGGGGCCTGATCACCGACGTCACCCCGCCGGAGCTGGAGACCCGGATCGCGATCCTGCGCAAGAAGGCGATCCAGGAGCAACTCAACGCCCCCGCAGACGTGTTGGAGTTCATCGCGTCCCGAATCACCCGGAACATCCGGGAGTTGGAGGGCGCGCTGATCCGGGTCACCGCGTTCGCCAACCTGAACCGGGCGCCGGTCGACCTGGAGCTGGCCGGGATCGTCCTGAAGGACCTGATCCCGGGCGGCGACGAGGACGCCGGGCCGGAGATCACCGCGCAGGTCATCATGCAGCAGACCGCCGCCTACTTCGGGCTGGGCGTGGAGGACCTCTGCGGATCCTCGCGCAGCCGCGTGCTGGTGACGGCCCGCCAGATCGCCATGTACCTCTGCCGGGAGCTCACCGACCTCTCGCTGCCGAAGATCGGCGCGCAGTTCGGCGGCCGGGACCACACCACGGTGATGCACGCCGACCGGAAGATCCGCTCGCTGATGGCCGAGCGCCGGTCCATCTACAACCAGGTCACCGAGCTCACCAACCGCATCAAGAGCTGAGCGCCGCCCGCACGGCGGCATCTGACGGGGAGTCGGCCCACCGGGCCGGCTCCCCGTTCTGCGTGCCCGTGGGGGCCCGTGGGGGCGTCCGGGGCACCCGCCGTCACACGTGCGGCCCCTTCCCAGGTGTGGAAGACCCGGAGCCGGGGCAGGAATCCACCGGGTGACGCTGCGACAGCTCCCGTGCGGTGCCGAACACATGAGCAGCAATTCGAACGGCTCGGGCCCGCACCGCCGTTTTCCACAGGATCGGGTGCCTTCTCCCCGTCCACAGGTGCACAGCCGCCGAGTTATCCAGAATTCCTCCACAGGCACTCCGCCGCTACGCTCTTCCGCGCAGGTCAGCACCCTGTGGACTTGTGCACAACCGTTATCCACAGGCTGTGGACATCTGATGGGCCGTCAGGGTGACCGGGAAGTTGTCCACCGGTTGTCCCCAGGGAAAGGCGGGTTATCCCCAGGTTCTCCACAGCTGGGTCCACAGTTCGACAACCTTGGCGCACAGTTCACCGCCCCGTGTGAAAGGCGTCACGTGATGTTGATCGGGCCCGGTGGATAACCCGGTCATGATCTGGGGACGAGCCTGGGGATAACCTGTGGATACTCAGAGTGCCCTGTGGGTAACTCTCGGTCGTCCACAGCGGGCCCTGGTTGTCCACACTCCGGATCCACAGCGCCTGTGGACAAAAAACCGGGTCTGACCTGCGGAAACGAGGTTATCCACGGTATCCACAGGCCCTACTACTACCACTACACCTATAGAGCGATCGATCCGGAAAATGGTGGGTGGGCCCGGAATCTGTGGACAGCCGGTCTCCGACGTGTGTTCGGCCCGTCCCCGCCCTTGTGCCCCGAGTGTCGGCGGAGTACGTCAGACTGTTCTCCGGCAACCGGAGCCGATCGGGGCTCGCCCAGCGGTCCGGTGCCGGCCAGCGGGCCGGACGCCGACACGACCCAGTCAGACCAGACGCAGACGACAGCAGGACCCCAGGAGGCGGTGACCGGTGAAGTTCCGGGTGGAGCGTGACGTCCTCGCGGAGGCGGTGGCCTGGGCGGCCCGTAGCCTCCCGGCGAGGCCGCCGGTGCCGGTGCTGGCCGGCCTGCTGCTGACGGCCCAGGAGGGCAGCCTGGCGCTGTCCGGCTTCGACTACGAGGTCTCGGCCCGGGTCGAGCTCGCGGCGGAGGTCGAGGAGGCCGGCACCGTCCTGGTCTCCGGCCGCCTGCTGAACGACATCTCGCGGAACCTGCCCAACCGGCCGGTGGAGATCTCCACCGACGGCCAGCGGGTCACCGTGGTCTGCGGCTCCTCGCGCTTCACCCTGCCGACCCTGCCGGTGGACGAGTACCCGGCGCTGCCGCAGATGCCCACCGCGACCGGCACCGTCTCCGGTGACGTCTTCGCCTCCGCCGTCAGCCAGGCCGCCGTCGCGGCCGGCCGGGACGACACCCTGCCGGTGCTCACCGGCGTCCGGGTGGAGATCGAGGGCGACAAGATCACCCTGGCCGCCACCGACCGCTACCGCTTCGCGGTCCGCGAGCTGATGTGGAAGCCGGAGCAGGACGACATCTCGGCCGTCGCCCTGGTGCCCGCCCGCACCCTGCAGGACATCGCCAAGTCGCTGGGCAGCGGGGACACCGTCTCCATCGCGCTGGCCTCCGGCGGCGCCGGCGAGGGCCTGATCGGCTTCGAGGGCGCCGGCCGGCGGACCACCACCCGCCTGCTGGAGGGTGAGTTCCCGAAGTTCCGCAGCCTGTTCCCGACCGAGTTCAACGCGGTCGCCGCGATCCAGACCCAGCCCTTCCTGGAGGCGCTCAAGCGCGTCTCGCTGGTCGCCGAGCGGAACACGCCGGTCCGGCTGAGCTTCGAGCAGGGCGTGCTCACCCTGGAGGCCGGCTCGGGCGACGACGCCCAGGCCACCGAGCGGATCGACGCCGACCTCGAAGGTGACGACATCTCGATCGCTTTCAACCCCGGCTACCTGGAGGAGGGCCTGAAGGCGATCGACGCCGCGTACGCGCAGCTGAGCTTCACCACCTCCACCAAGCCCGCCCTGCTGAGCGGCAAGCCGGCGGTGGACGCGGAGGCCGACGAGGCGTACCAGTACCTGATCATGCCCGTGCGGCTCTCCGGCTGACGGCCTGACGGACCCACGGCTCCCGTCCACAGCTGTGGACGACTCCTCCCCCGGTCAGCTCTGGCCGGGGGAGGCGGCATTCCCGGCGGCGTAGGCTCAAGCCTGTGCGGCAACGGCGCCGCCGATCAGGCACGTCACCACAGGTAAGGACTTGGCATGGAGCTCGGCCTCATCGGTCTCGGCAAGATGGGCGGCAACATGCGCGAGCGCATCCGCCGCGCAGGGCACACCGTCATCGGCTTCGACCAGAACCCTGAACTCGCCGACGTGGACAGCCTCGAGGAGCTGGTCACCAAGCTGCAGGCCCCCCGGGTGGTCTGGGTGATGGTCCCGGCCGGCGGCCCGACCCAGGACACCGTGGACCGCCTTGCCGAGCTGCTCTCCCCCGGCGACGTGGTGGTGGACGGCGGCAACTCGCGCTGGACCGACGACGTCAAGCACGCCGAGGCGCTGGCCGCCAAGGGCATCGGCTTCGTCGACTGCGGCGTCTCCGGCGGCGTCTGGGGCCTGGAGAACGGCTACGCGCTGATGTACGGCGGCGAGGCCGCCGACGTCGCCAAGGTGCAGCCGGTCTTCGACGCGCTCAAGCCCGAGGGCGACTTCGGCTCGGTGCACGCGGGCAAGGTCGGCGCCGGCCACTTCGCCAAGATGGTCCACAACGGCATCGAGTACGCGATGATGCAGGCCTTCGCCGAGGGCTGGGAGCTGCTGGAGGCGGCCCCCGAGGTCACCGACGTGCGCGAGGTCTTCCGCTCCTGGCAGGAGGGCACGGTCATCCGCTCCTGGCTGCTCGACCTGGCCGTCCGGGCGCTGGACGACGACGAGCACCTGGCCAAGCTCAAGGGCTGGGCCGCCGACTCGGGCGAGGGCCGCTGGACGGTGGAGGCCGCGATCGACCACGCCGTGCCGCTGCCCGCGATCACCGCCTCGCTGTTCGCGCGGTTCGCCTCGCGTCAGGACGACTCCCCGCAGATGAAGATGATCGCCGCGCTGCGCAACCAGTTCGGCGGCCACGCGGTCGAGTCGAAGTAGTCCCCAACTCCGTTGTGAACCAACGGAGTCATCCACAGAAGGCGGCGTGGTCCACAGCATGCACGTAGCGCACCTGTCGCTCGCCGACTTCCGTTCGTACGCCCGGGCCGAGGTCGCCCTCGACCCGGGCGTGACGGCCTTCGTGGGGCCGAACGGCCAGGGCAAGACCAATCTGGTCGAGGCGATCGGCTACGTGGCCACCCTGGGCAGCCACCGGGTGGCCACCGACGCCCCGCTGATCCGGCTGGGCGCCGAGCGGGCGGTGGTCCGCACCAGCGTGGTGCGCGACGAGCGCCCCACCCTGATCGAGCTGGAGATCACCGCCGGCAAGGCCAACCGGGCCCGGATCAACCGCTCCGACAACGTCCGCCCGCGGGACGTCCTCGGCCTGCTGCGGACCGTGCTGTTCGCCCCCGAGGACCTGGCCCTGGTGAAGGGCGACCCGGGTGAGCGCCGGCGCTTCCTGGACGAGCTGCTGACCGCCCGCGCCCCCCGGCTGGCCGGCGTGCGCTCGGACTACGAGCGGGTGCTCAAGCAGCGCAACGCCCTGCTGAAGACCGCCGCCCAGGCCCGCCGGGGCGGCGGCGGCAAGGGCGGGGACCTCTCCACCCTGGAGGTCTGGGACGGCCACCTGGCCCGGGCCGGGGCCGAACTCACCGCCTTCCGGCTGCAGTTGGTGGCAGCCCTGCAGCCGCTGGTGGCCGACGCCTACCAGCGGGTGGCGCCCGGCGGCGGCGAGACCGCGCTGGAGTACCGCAGCTCCTTCGAGGGCGCCCTGCCGACCAGCCGGGAGGAGGCCGAGCAGCAGCTGCTGGCCGCCCTCCAGGAGGCCCGCCCGCAGGAGACCGCCCGCGGGCTGACCCTGGTCGGCCCGCACCGGGACGAGCTGGGCCTGCGGCTGGGCGCGCTGCCGGCCAAGGGCTACGCCAGCCACGGCGAGTCCTGGTCGTACGCGCTGGCGCTCCGGCTGGCCTCGTACGAGCTGCTGAAGGCGGACGGCGGCGAGCCGGTGCTGATCCTGGACGACGTCTTCGCCGAGCTGGACGCCCGCCGCCGGGAGCGGCTGGCCGAGCTGGTGGCCGGGGCCGAGCAGGTGCTGGTCACCGCCGCCGTCCCGGAGGACGTGCCGAAGGCGCTCAGCGGCGCCCGGTACGCGGTGGCCGACGGCGCCGCGACCCGGCTCGATCCGTAGCCCCACCCCCTTCCCCTCCCCGTGCGCGACCGGAAGGCCGGTCCGCGTCCGAGCCGTCCCCGGGCCGCCGTATTCTGGACAGCTCCCCGTCGTCCACAGGCTGGGGACAAGAAAGGGGCGCCGCGATGAGCGAGCCGGAGCTCTCCGGGGTGGACCTGGCCCGGGTCGCGCTGCGCGCGGCCAAGGAGCAGGCCAGGCTGCGCGGCGAACAGGTGCGGGAGAAGCGCGAGGCGAAGAAGCACGGCCTGCGCAGCGGGGCCCGGGCGGACGGCCGCGACCCGGTGCCGCTGGGGGCGGCGCTGAACCGGCTGATCACCGAGCGGGGCTGGGAGGCGCCGGCCGCGGTGGGCGGGGTGATGGGCCGCTGGTCGCAGATCGTCGGGCCGGACATCGCCGCGCACTGCGTGCCGAAGAGCTTCGAGGAGGCCGAGGCGGTGCTCACGGTGCAGTGCGACTCCACCGCCTGGGCGACTCAACTCCGGCTGTTGGCAAGGCAGTTGGTCGCCCGCCTGAACCACGAGCTGGGGCACGGCACGGTCCGCGTGATCAAGGTGCTGGGGCCGGCCGCCCCGCAGCGCGGGTACGGCCGGCTGCGCGCTCCGGGGAGCAAGGGGCCGGGCGACACCTGGGGGTGAGCGGCGGGCGAAGGGAAGCCGATCTTCCGGAACCGCTGACGGCCCTTCTGAGGCTGCTGAGCCCCCCTGCCGAGTATCGGGACATGTCCGCCAGGGGTTCAGAGCGGCACATCTGCCTTCTGAGGCTGCCAAACGGCCATCTATGTCAGTCGTACCGGTAGACTGAAGGGCAAACACCGTTGCTCGCAGCAACCGAGTCGAAACGCCGTGGTCGCAAGCCCTCCCGAACAGGGGGTGGGTCTGCGGCCGCGCGCTGTGCCAGAGAGGGCGCTTCGTGGCCGATTCCGGCAACTCCAGCCAGACCCCTGACCCCGCCGACCAGCCGGCCGGCAGCTCCTACGACGCGAACGCGATCCAGGTGCTCGAGGGCCTCGACGCCGTCCGCAAGCGCCCGGGCATGTACATCGGCTCCACCGGCGAGCGCGGCCTGCACCACCTGGTGCAGGAGATCGTGGACAACTCCGTCGACGAGGCGCTGGCCGGTCACGCCGACACCATCGACGTGACCATCCTGGCCGACGGCGGGGTGCGGGTCACCGACAACGGCCGAGGCATCCCGGTCGGCATCATGCCGGGGCAGGACAAGCCGGCCGTCGAGGTCGTGCTCACCGTGCTGCACGCGGGCGGCAAGTTCGGCGGCGGCGGCTACGCCGTCTCCGGCGGTCTGCACGGCGTCGGCATCTCGGTGGTGAACGCCCTCTCCACCCGGCTCTCGGTGGAGATCCACACCGACGGCCACCGCTGGACCCAGGACTACAAGGCCGGCGCCCCGACCGCCCCGCTGGCCAAGCACGAGGCGACCGGGAAGACCGGCACCACGGTCACCTTCTGGGCCGACGGCGACATCTTCGAGACCACCGTCTACTCCTTCGAGACGCTCTCCCGGCGCTTCCAGGAGATGGCCTTCCTGAACAAGGGCCTCTCCATCGCGCTGACCGACGAGCGCCCGGAGCACCTGGACGACGAGGGCAAGCCGCTCTCGATCACCTACAAGTACGACGGCGGCATCGCCGACTTCGTCACCCACCTCAACTCCCGCAAGGGCGAGGTGATCCACCCCTCGGTGATCGACTTCGAGGGGGAGGACAAGGAGAAGAAGATCTCGGTCGAGATCGCCATGCAGTGGAACAGCTCCTACACCGAGAGCGTCTACTCCTTCGCCAACACCATCCACACCCACGGCGGCGGCACCCACGAGGAGGGCTTCCGCGCGGCGCTCACCGGTCTGGTGAACCGCTACGCGCGGGACAAGAAGCTGCTCCGCGAGAAGGACGACAACCTCTCCGGCGAGGACATCCGCGAGGGTCTGACCGCGATCATCTCGGTCAAGCTCGGCGAGCCGCAGTTCGAGGGCCAGACCAAGGACAAGCTGGGCAACACCGAGGCCAAGACCTTCGTCCAGAAGATGGTGCACGAGCACCTGAACGACTGGCTGGACCGGAACCCGGTCGAGGCCTCGGACATCATCCGCAAGTCCATCCAGGCCGCCACCGCCCGGGTCGCCGCCCGCAAGGCCCGCGACCTGACCCGGCGCAAGGGCCTGCTGGAGTCGGCCTCGCTGCCGGGCAAGCTGAGCGACTGCCAGTCCAAGGACCCGGCCGAGTGCGAGATCTTCATCGTCGAGGGCGACTCGGCCGGCGGCTCCGCCAAGCAGGGCCGTGACCCGCGGATCCAGGCCATCCTGCCGATCCGCGGCAAGATCCTGAACGTCGAGAAGGCCCGGATCGACAAGGTCCTCCAGAACACCGAGGTGCAGGCGCTGATCTCGGCGTTCGGCTGCGGCATCCAGGAGGACTACGACGAGTCCAAGCTCCGCTATCACAAGATCGTCCTGATGGCGGACGCCGACGTCGACGGGCAGCACATCCGGACCCTGCTGCTCACCCTGCTGTTCCGCTTCATGCGGCCGCTGGTCGAGTCCGGCTACGTCTACCTGGCCATGCCCCCGCTCTACAAGATCAAGTGGGGCAAGGACGACTTCGAGTACGTCTACTCGGACCGCGAGCGGGACGCGGTGATCGCGGCCGGCGTCGCGGCCGGCCGCCGGCTGCCCAAGGACGACGCGATCCAGCGCTTCAAGGGTCTCGGCGAGATGAACGCCGAGGAGCTCCGGGTGACCACCATGGACCAGTCCCACCGCCTGCTCCAGAAGATCACCCTGGAGGACGCGGCCCGGGCCGACGACCTGTTCTCGGTCCTGATGGGCGAGGACGTCGAGGCCCGCCGGTCCTTCATCCAGCGCAACGCCAAGGACGTCCGCTTCCTGGACGTGTGACGCCCCGCCGTCCCACGAACCAGTCACACGCGAAAGGAACCTGACGACCAGTGGTCGACGACAACCGTCCCGAGGGCGACGAGCCCCAGCAGAGCAACGGCGTCGTGCTGCGGATCGAGCCGATCGAGCTCGAGACCGAGATGCAGCGCTCCTACCTCGACTACGCGATGAGCGTGATCGTGAGCCGCGCGCTGCCCGAGGTGCGCGACGGCCTCAAGCCGGTGCACCGCCGGGTGCTGTACGCGATGTACGACGGCGGCTACCGGCCCGAGAAGGGCTACTACAAGTGCGCCCGCGTGGTCGGCGACGTGATGGGCAACTACCACCCGCACGGCGACACCTCGATCTACGACACCGTGGTCCGGCTGGCCCAGCCCTGGTCGCTGCGGATGCCGCTGGTGGACGGCAACGGCAACTTCGGCTCGCCGGGCAACGACCCGGCGGCGGCCATGCGCTACACCGAGTGCAAGATGATGCCGCTGGCCATGGAGATGATGCGCGACATCGACGAGGAGACCGTCGACTTCGCCGCCAACTACGACGGCCGCTCGCAGGAGCCCACCGTCCTGCCGGCCCGCATCCCCAACCTGCTGATCAACGGCGCCACCGGCATCGCGGTCGGCATGGCCACCAACATCCCGCCGCACAACCTCCGCGAGGTGGCCTCCGGCGCGCTCTGGGCGCTGGAGAACCCCGAGGCCTCCAACGAGGAGCTGCTGGACGCCCTGATCGAGCGGATCAAGGGCCCGGACTTCCCGACCGGCGCGCTGATCGTCGGCCGCCGGGGCATCGAGGACGCGTACCGCACCGGGCGCGGCTCGATCACCATGCGCGCGGTGGTGGAGGTCGAGGAGATCCAGGGCCGGCAGTGCCTGGTGATCACCGAGCTGCCGTACCAGGTGAACCCGGACAACCTGGCGCTGAAGATCGCCGACCTGGTGAAGGACGGCCGGGTGGCCGGCATCGCCGACGTCCGGGACGAGTCCTCCTCGCGGACCGGCCAGCGCCTGGTGGTCGTGCTCAAGCGCGACGCGGTCGCCAAGGTGGTGCTGAACAACCTCTACAAGCACACCGACCTGCAGACCAACTTCGGCGCCAACATGCTGGCCCTGGTCGACGGGGTGCCGCGCACCCTCTCGCTGGACGCCTTCATCCGGCACTGGGTCAACCACCAGGTCGAGGTCATCGTCCGCCGGACCACCTTCCGGCTGCGCAAGGCCGAGGAGCGCGCCCACATCCTGCGCGCGCTGCTCAAGGCACTCGACCAGATCGACGCCGTCATCGCGCTGATCCGGGCCTCGGAGAGCGCCGACGCGGCCCGCACCGGCCTGATGGACCTGCTCACCATCGACGAGCTCCAGGCCAACGCGATCCTGGAGATGCAGCTGCGCCGCCTGGCGGCCCTGGAGAGCGCCCGCATCCTCAGCGAGCACGACGAGCTGCAGGCCAAGATCAACGAGTACAACGCGATCCTGGCCTCGCCGGTCCGCCAGCGGGAGATCATCTCCGAGGAGCTGACCGCGATCGTCGAGAAGTACGGCGACGAGCGCCGCTCCACCCTGATCCCCTTCGACGGCGACATGTCCGTCGAGGACCTGATCGCGGAGGAGGACATCGTCGTCACCATCACCCGTGGCGGCTACGTCAAGCGCACCCGCTCCGACCTCTACCGCTCGCAGAAGCGCGGCGGCAAGGGCGTGCGCGGCGCGCAGCTGAAGCAGGACGACATCGTCGACCACTTCTTCGTGACCACCACGCACAACTGGATCCTGTTCTTCACCAACAAGGGCCGGGTCTACCGGGCCAAGGGCTACGAGCTGCCGGACGCCGGCCGGGACGCCCGCGGCCAGCACGTGGCCAACCTGCTGGCCTTCCAGCCGGAGGAGCACATCACCCAGGTGATGGCGGTCCGCACCTACGAGGACAAGCCCTACCTGGTGCTGGCCACCCGGGGCGGCCTGGTGAAGAAGACCCCGCTCAAGGACTACGACTCGCCCCGCTCCGGCGGCCTGATCGCGATCAACCTGCGGCAGGACGAGAACGGCAAGGACGACGAGCTGATCGGCGCCGAGCTGGTCTCCGCCGAGGACGACCTGCTGCTGGTCTCCAAGAAGGCCCAGTCGATCCGCTTCACCGCCACCGACGAGGCGCTCCGGCCGATGAGCCGGGCCACCTCGGGGGTGAAGGGCATGGCCTTCCGCGAGGACGACGAGCTGCTCTCGATGAACGTGGTCCGGCCCGGCACCTTCGTCTTCACCGCGACCGACGGCGGCTACGCCAAGCGCACCGGGGTGGACGAGTACCGGGTGCAGGGACGCGGCGGTTTCGGCACCAAGGCGGCCAAGATCGTCGAGGGCCGGGGCTCGCTGGTCGGCGCCCTGGTGGTCGAGGAGAGCGACGAGATCATGGCGATCACCCTCTCGGGCGGCGTCATCCGGACCAGGGTTTCCGAAGTCCGTGAAACCGGACGTGACACGATGGGCGTCCAACTGATCAACCTCGGAAAGCGCGACGCGGTGGTGGGCATGGCCCGCAACGCGGAGGCGGACGACGAGGAGGCCGTCGAGGAGGGCACCGAGCCCGACGGAACGGCCCAGGCGGAGACCACGGCGGACGGTCCGGCCGAACAGGACTGACGCCCCGGTGGCCGGTGACCTCCCCTGTCAGGAGGGCACCGGCCGCCGACCAGTTCCGGGCAATCCCGCCGGGCGCTGGAGAAGGACGACGAGCAGGGCGGACACCCGTCCTGACGGGTGAGTTGCGGGAGGACCAGGGTGAGTGGAGCCACGGGTGCTGCGGGCGGTGCCGGGGGCGGACTGCCGGGTGGCGGTGCGTCCTACGGCGGGGCCGGCGGCGCGCTGCCACCCCGTCCGACGGGTGTCCCGGGGGCGCCCGACGGGCACTCCTCGGCCTCGACCTCGCTGATGCCGCCGGTCGGCGGCGGCGCTTCGTACAACTCGGTCGCGCAGGCCGGGGCGGTGCCCCCGCCGCCCGCCCAGCCCGCGCCGGGGGCCGGCGGCTTCTCGCAGCCGACCACCTACGCCAAGGGCCAGACCCCGGCCCGGGGCACCAAGGTCGGCGGGGCGGCGCGCCGCCCCGGCCAGGCCCCGGCGGCGGCCGGCCGGACCCGCAAGGCCCGGCTGCGGATCACCAAGGCCGACCCGTGGTCGGTGATGAAGGTCGCCTTCCTGCTGTCGCTGGCGGTCGGCGTGATCATCATCGTGGCCACCGCGGTGCTCTGGATGACCCTCGACGGCCTGGGCGTCTTCGACTCGCTCAGCGGCACCCTGAAGGACGTCACCGGGTCGGACACCTCCGGCGGCATCAACCTGATGGACTACATCGGCTTCGGCAAGGTCATGATGTTCACCTCGCTGATCGCGGTGGTGGACGTGGTCCTGATGACCGCGCTGGCCACCCTCTCGGCCTTCATCTACAACACGGCGGCCGGCCTCACCGGCGGGGTCGAGCTGACCCTGGCCGAGGAGGACTGACCGTCCGCACCTCCTCCGTGCGCTGACCATCCGTCAGTTCGCACCCGCAGCAGCCCGGTCCGGCCCGTTCGGGTGACGGTCGCCTCGTACACGGCGCGTCACCTGACGGAGTCCGGGCCGGGCTGTGTTGGCTTGGCGCCGGGGCGGGGCAGACTCACCAGGGTCCTGCCCGTCGGTCGGAGGTGCGTGCCATGGCTCAGCTCGCCACACAACTGCTCGGCTCGGTCGAGGAACTCCTCGGCTCCCGGATCCCGCTCCGGGTCAGGCTCTGGGACGGCAGCGAGGCCGGCCCGGCCGACGCCCCGCTGCTGGTCCTGCGCAACCGCCGGGCGCTGCGCCACCTGCTCTGGCAGCCCGGCGAGCTGGGCCTCGCCCGGGCCTACGTCTCCGGCGACCTGGAGACCGGCTCCGACGCGGACCTCTACGAGGTCCTCTCGCTGGCCGCCCGCTTCGCCGAGCGCCCCGAGATCGCCGCCCTCTCGCTCGGCCCCGGGGACGCCCTGGGCCCGGCCGGCCGCCGGCTGCTGGGCCGACTGCTGCGGGCCGGGGTGCTCGCCCCGCAGCCCGCTCCCCCGGCCGAGGAGGCCCGCCTGGGCGGCGGCCGGCTGCACAGCCGGAGCCGCGACCGGGCCGCCATCAGCCACCACTACGACGTGGGCAACGACTTCTACCGCCTGGTGCTCGGCCCGAGCATGGTCTACTCCTGCGCCTACTGGGAGCCGGAGGCCAAGAGCCTGGAGGCGGCCCAGGCCGCCAAGCTCGACCTGATCTGCCGGAAGCTCGGCCTGCGGCCCGGGATGCGGCTGCTGGACGTCGGCTGCGGCTGGGGCTCGCTGCTGCTGCACGCGGCCCAGCACTACGGCGTCCGGGCGGTCGGCGTCTCCATCTCCGCCGAGCAGGTCGCGCTGGCCCGCCAGCGGGTGCTGGAGGCCGGTCTGGGCGGCCGGGTGGAGGTGCGGCTGCAGGACTACCGGGAGATCCCGGACGGGCCCTTCGACGCCGTCTCCAGCGTCGGCATGGCCGAGCACGTCGGCGCCGTCCAGTACCGGGTCTACGCCGAGGGCCTGCTCGAACTCCTGGCCCCCGGCGGCCGTCTGTTGAACCACCAGATCGCCCGCCGCCCCGACCGGCCCGGCGAGGCGTACCGGCCCAGCCCGTTCATCCAGCGCTACGTCTTCCCGGACGGCGAGCTCTCGCCGGTCGGTGCCACCGTCTCCGCACTGGAGGACGCCGGCTTCGAGGTCCGGGACGTCGAGTCGCTGCGCGAGCACTACGCCCTGACCCTGCGCGAGTGGGTGAGCAACCTGGAGGCGCACTGGCCGCAGGCGGTCCGGCTGGCCGGCCGGGGCCGGGCCCGGGTCTGGCGGCTGTACATGGCCGCCTCGGCCCTGGCCTTCGAACAGAACCGGATCGGCATCAACCAGGTGCTCGCCGTCCGCACCACGGCGGAGGGCGCCAGCCACCTGCCCGCCACCCGCGCGCAGTGGCTCGCCGGGGCCCCTGAGCTGCACCCCGTCGACCCGGATTTGGGAGATCGGCCGACGGTCCGCTAATCTTTGAGTGCGGCAAGGGCCTATAGCTCAGACGGTTAGAGCGCTTCCCTGATAAGGAAGAGGCCACAGGTTCAAGTCCTGTTAGGCCCACCTGCAAGAACGGCACCGATTGGATTCCAATCGGTGCCGTTCTGTTTGCCGTTACGCCAACGGTTTACGCCAACGGCCTCTGGGTGCCGCGATGTGACGGAAGAACAGGCGCCGAGCTGATCCCCTCCCGGAGCGCGTTGCCCAGCTTTGCGGCAGCGGCCCGCTGTGTGGCAGTCGTCACATGGGTGTAGACCTCCAGGGTGGTCTGAATGCGGGCGTGCCGGAGGATCTTCTGAGCGTCACTCGGATGCACCCCAAGATGGGCGAGCAGACTGCCAGTGGTGTGCCGGGTGTCCTTCAGCGGAACCCGCCGGACGCCCGACCGCAGCACCCGCCGCTCGAACGTGTCTGAGAACCCGTCAGGGTCCACCATGCCGCCGGTCTCGGTGGAGAAGATCAGATCCAGCTCCGTCCAGTCGATACCGGCCTTGACCTTCTCCCTCTGCTGGAGCACCTTCCGCTCCCCCAAGGCATCCAGGCAGAACCGGGGCAACGGCACAGCACCCTCCGACGCCTTCGTCTTGAGATCCACGTGCACCAGCCCCACGCCCGTTCGCCGGCGCACCTGCTTCCGGGGGTGGATCGTCCCCGTAGACAGGTCAACGTCGATCCACCGCAGGCCCAGAAGCTCACCCCGGCGGAAACCGAGCGTCAGGGCGAAGACGAACGCGGCATACAGGCGGTGCGGGCGGGCCGAGCGCAGGAACGCCAGTGCCTCCTGCGCAGTCCAGGGGATGACCTCCTTGCTGTCCGCCTTCGGCATGTCCACCAGCTTGGCGACGTTCCGCAGCAGCAGCTCATCCTTCATCGCCTGTGCCAGTGCGGCCCGCAGGGTCTTCATCACCTCCTGCCGGGTCGCGCCCCCGACCTTGTCCCGCTCCAGCTTGCTGAAGAAAGCGCGCACACCCTGCACTCCGAGCCGGGTCAAGGCGGGCTTGCCTAGCCCCGGCTTGAGGTAGAGCCGCACCATCGTCTCGTGCTTGTCGTAGGTGCCAAAGCCCCGGTTCGGCTTGACGATGTGCTCCAACCAGTAGTCCAACCACTGGCCCGTCTTCCACGTCTTCGCGGGCGTCGGTACGCCCTTGTCCTCCAGCTCCTTGGCCTTGGCCAGCTTCTCGGCTGCCTCGGCGTGGGTCTTCCCGTACCGGGAGATGCGCTTTCGTTCGCCGTCGGTCGTGGTGACGTACACCCGGGCCTCGTACGTGCCGTCCTTCCGCCGCGAGATGCTGCCGGCGCCGTTGGGGTTTCGCTTAGTCACTGAGGGGTGCTCCTGGGCTGGGTGCGGATGTAAGTTGCCAGGTCGTCCGGGTCGATCCGGCGGGCGCGGCCGATGGTGAAGCTCGGCAGGGCACCCGAGCGGAGCAGGTCGAACACCGTGCTCCGGCCGAGCCGAAGCGCGGCCATGACCTCCTGCACGGTGAGGGCTACGGGCGTGGCGGTGGTCATGCTCGGTTTCCTTCCGTGGTGCGGGGCGCGTGGTGTCCTAGGCGGAGATTTCTGCGTCACAGCGGCACGACCGTCACAAAGTGGGTCTGACCTGCGGTTCTGGCGTGACGCGCCGCCCGGGGGGCATTGGGGGTGCGTCACGCGGGTGCGGCACGGTGACGCAGCCACCGTGACGCGGGTGACGCGGGATGACGCAGGGCTTTCCGTCTGCGTCACGCCTTTCTGCGCAGGTCAGGGGCCGTTTACTGGTGGCCGTGACGTGCGTGACGCAGCGGTTCCTACTTAGGAAAGAGGGAAGGGCTGCGGTAGTTCGGCGAACCGTCAGGGCGAAGAGCGGAGCCGCTGCGCGGCACGACCCCCGGCCGGCTCCGCCGAACAGCAAGAGGAGCACGCGGGGCGGGCGAGCCCGGTGCTCCTCTTGCTGTTGCGGTGACCCCAGGTCAGAGCAGCGGCGGTTGCTCCGACGGCGAGACCGGGACGGGGCGGGCCATCTCCAGATACCGGCCGTCGCGGGTGCGGCCGGAGTCGATCAGCAACCCCCGGGCGGCCAGGGTGGGCTGCAAGCGCTTGAGCCGGTCGGACAACACCTTGCCGGTGGTCGGCCACCCCTTCGGCAGCGGCTTGAACTCCTCCCCCGTGTACAGCTTGCCGAGCAGGTGCAGCCACTGCGTGGACGTCATCCGCTGCGCGTCACCCGGGGCGATCGTGTCGGCGTGCCGAAGGACGGTCTGCGCGAGCAGGTCGCCTTCGATCACGTCGTCGTTGAGGTCGTCCAGGCTGGCCCGGTAGGCCGGCAAGGAGCCCCAGCCGGTGGCCTTGTCGAGCTGCGCGCACAGGTGCGCGAAGTCCGCCATCCGCAGGTCGGTCGGGGTCTCCGCCACGGCCGCCCGCACCTTCACCGTGAGGTCCAGCAGGGAGCCGAGCACGACGGGCAGCACCTCGGCGTACTCGGCCCACAGCTCCGCTTCGGTCCTGCGCACCTTCGGCCGCTCCAGCCGCAGCGGCAGCAGGCGCTCCGCCAGGTCAGGGCGGATCACGCCGACGTCGATCCCGGTCAGCAGCAGCGGCCGGCGATAGCTGGCCCGCACCACGTCCCCGTCTGTGAACAGGGCCCGCTTCACCGACTCGGCGCCGGTGACGATGCAGCACATCGCATCGGAGAGATCCGGGGTCATGTGGGAGAGGTTGTCCAGGGCGGTGACCCACCCGGCCGCGACGGCGGCGATCAAGTTCTCTTCGTCCTTCGGGGCCCGGCGCAGGTCCCCGCTCATGCCCTCCACGATCCGCACCAGCATCCGCCCGCCGGTGGACTTGCCCGCGCCCTGCGGTCCGGTCAGAAACGGCGCCGGGACGGGGACAGACGGCCCCAGGCAGCCGATCAGCCACGCGATCGCCAGGCTCTCGGTGGTGGCGTTGGCGAAGTTGCACAGCCGCATCAGCAGGTCGATCCCCTTGCCGTCCGTGTCCTTCACCGGCACCGGCAGCTCGCCGGTGAGCTGGGTGCGCCGCCAGCACACCTCACGCGGGTCCGGCACCGTCAGGTCCCACCCGGTGGGGTGGATGCGCACCGACAGGCCGTCGGTGCGGCCCAGGTCCAGCCACGTGGCGCCGTCGAACCCGGGGGCCACCCGGATGTGGACAGCCTGCACGTCCTCCGACAGGGCGAGCGCTTCGATCAAGTCCAACGCCTCCTTGAGCGACGACCCGTTGAAGACACCCAAGCCGTCGCGGTACAGGCCCACCATCAACTCCTGGCGGTGGCTGCCGGTGGTGCCCTGCGAGCGGATCGGCCGGGCAACGGGGTGGCCGATCTTCTGGGCGTAGACGGTGCCGTCGGCGGTGCGGAAGTACCGGAAGTGGGACTGCGCGTACTCGGCGATGACCTCCCGCGCCGGGGTCTTCTCCTCCTCGGCCACGGCTACATCCCCAGCCTGTTGAGGGCGTTGGCCCACGCGTCCGAGCAGTGCCGCGGGGACTCGCCCTTAGCCTGCGCGGCGGCGAACAGCCGGGCCGTGTGCACGGTGGTGAGGCAGCCGCACCGGCCATGGGTGGAGAGGACCGCCAGGAACGCGGCGAACACGGTGGCGTGCACCCCGGCGGCGGCCGAGCTGATGCGCTGCTCGGCCATGGCGATGCCGCGCTCCAGGAACCTGGGGCTGCGGTGCGGGCACGCCCCGCCCCCGGCCGGCACCGTCACGGTCACCGGCCGGGCCAGTTCGGGCTCGCGCACCACCAGGGCCCGGACGACGTCCGGCAGCTCGGTCGGGGTGCCGGTGCCGGGGCCGATCCAACGGGCGTAGGACATGGCCGACTTGATGTCCACACCGGCCCGCACCGCGTTGGCGGACGGCATGGTGCCCTGGTAGATCCAGTGCTCGCCTCGGGTGGTGGGCACGGTCCGGGTGGCCGGCAGCGTCTCGCGGGCCCAGGTGATGGCGTCGGCGTTGTCCAGGTCCAACACGGTCAGGCCGGCGCCGCCCGGGTGGTAGGCCACCCCAGCGGCGCCCCGCCACGCGGCAGCCCACTCGCGGGAGTTGAGGACGTCGGGGTCGGCGGTGGCGGCGGCCCACCCGTGGCAGGGGTGCGGGCAGGTGCAGGGGCCGGGGGTCTTCATGTTCGGCCGGCCGCCGCACGCGCTGTACAGGCAGGCGGGGCAGTTTCCGGCCGGGAGCTTCCCGGCCCGCAGCGGCAGCACCGGGGTACCGCCGGCCGCGAGGGTGAGCGCGGTGGTGAGGTGCTCTCCCCGGATCGGGGTCTGATGGGTCATGCTGGTGTCTCCAGTTCTCTTCGGTTCTGGATTGGCGGCGGCCCCGGTTCTTGCCGGAAGGGGGCCGCCGTTCTCATTCCTCGCGGTCGGTGTCGCGCCGGTCGGTCAGAAGTCGCCGAGCTGGTGGGTGGCGTAGCCGGGGCACTCCCAGCCGGGGCAGTCGCAGCCCTGGCACTCGGTGCACAGGTCGCTGCCGCACTCCTCGCACGTCTCGTGTCCGGGGCAGTAGTCGGCGCACTCGTCGCAGTAGTCCATGCGGGTTCCCGTCAGGTGAGGTTGGTGACCATCTGGGCGATGCCGGCAACCGCGTCGCGGATGGGCCCGGCGGCGCCGGTGCTGGCGGTGGAGAAGCCGAGCAGGAACACCGGCAACGCGGTCATCACAGTGAGGCGCTTGGTCCGCAGGAGGATCGCGGTCAAGATCAGGAACAGGGCGAGGGTGGAGACGGTGAGGGCCACGGGTGGGCCGTCCTTCCGGGTGTCAGGGCGAGGTGTCAGCCGGGGTGTCAGAGGGGGTGTCAGGGGGTGTCAGACACCCCCTGACACCCCCGTTTGCCTAGGGGAATGGGTGTCAGGGGGTGTCAGGTGTCAGCGGTGTCAGACGCCGGCCATGGCGGGGACGATCCGGTAGCGGCCCTTCTGCGCGGACGGGGCCAGACGGCCGTCCTCGATCATGCGGCGGAACTCCCCGCTGACCCACGGGCGGGAGCGGCCGAAGCGGGCGGCCTGGTCCATGACGTCCTTGGGGCCGATCACCATCACGCCGTCGCGCTCGAAACCGTCCACGATGGCGTCCATCGCGGCCCGCGCCTCCTCCGGGGCGAACTCCGGCGCGGGCTGACCGAACGTCATCCCGGCCAACGCGGCCGGGACCGGGGGAAGTTCGGCCTGCGGATCGATCCCGGCATCCTCCGGGTCCACCCGGCCGGTCGCCTCGTCGTCGTCCTCGTCGTGCTGGTCGCCGGTCACGTAGACGCTCTCCTCGCCCGAACCGGCGGACGGGCTGCCGGAGTTGCGGTTGGTGTAGGCGTTGCCGACCGCAGCGACGGCGGCCCCGGCGGTGACCGGGTCCACGCGAGCACCGTTGCGCTGGGACCAGGCGGCGAGCTGCTCCATCACCCGGGCGGCGGCACCGGTGAACCGGAATGTCCGGCCGGGCGAGCTGTGCCGGGCCTCCTCGACGCCAGGGGTGACCAGGTAGCAGTAGCCGGGGCGGCGGTTGGCCCAGGCGCCGGGGTGGGCGCCGGCGTCCAGCACCGTGGCCGGCAGGGCCATGCTCTCGTCGCGGGCGTCCAGGCCGAACACCAGCGCCGAGGGCAGCGAGGCGCGGGTGCTGGTGCTCAGCTGGTCGTGGCTGGGCCGCTGAAGGCTGATCACCAGCGCGATCCCGGCGGCGCGGGCGAGCTGGGCGACCTCGGTGAACCCGTCGTCGCCCATGAACCGGATCGTGGCGGCTGCCTCCTCGAACCAGGAGACGAGGTAGGGCAGGCCAGGGCAGCCGCACGGCCGGCCGTCGGTGCGGCAGGAGTGACCCGGCTCGGTCTGCTGCAGCGCGGCGTCCGGCACCCACTGCCGGTAGCCGTGCTCACCCAGCCACTTCGTGCGGGCCGGGATGGCGGCCTGCACGGCGGTGACCATCGTCTCGGTCGGGGCGCCACCTTCGACGGCCCAGTCGATCGCGGGCAGCAGCGGCCGGAAGTCCTGAAACGACTTCGGGTCGGACAGCCACACGATCACGTCCCGGCGGCTGACGATCTCCGCGAGCACGTTCAGCGCGCCGTCGCCCTTACCGGAGCCGGTCATCCCGCACACCAGCAGGTGCGTGCCGTTGCGGCCGGCCGCCGGATCGCCCGGCAACCAGAGCCGGAGCGGGGTGCCGTCGTCGTAGCGGCCGATCACCAGCGGATCGGCGATGGACGCGCCCACGGCGGTGGGCATCGTCCACTCGACCACCTCGGACAGCATGTCCTGCGGCACGATCACCAGCTCCCCGCGCCGGGCGGAGCCCGGGTCGGGCAGGTAGCGCACGGCGGTCGGGGCGACGTCCAGCGCGCTGGCGATGTTGCCCAGCGAGCGCGTGACGTCGTCGTTGGTCAACTCACCTGCGGGGAGGGTGAGTTGGGCGGTGACGCGGTTGGGCTCCACGACGACGCCCCGGATCTGGGCTCCGGCGAGCTTCACCTTGTCCAGCAGCGAGCCGTCCGAGTCGGCGGCGGCCGGGGCGTGGTCGGGGTTGCGGCGCATCACCTGCCGAAAGTTCCAGGACAGGGCCAGCACCGACCCGCCCAGCCAGAACGCGCCGAAGGTGAAGCTCGACCAGCCGGCCAGCGCGACACCGGTGAACCACGACGTGCCGGCCGCCACGGTGACGGCGGAGTGGATGCGGCGCTGGGCACCGGTGGACTTCGCCGCCCACCACGTGGCGCCGGTCAGGGCGACGGAGCCGAGGGTGAGGCCCACGCCGTAGCCGGCGGAGTCGTGCGCGGGCAGGTAGGCGAGCGACCCCGCCACGCCCGTGGCGCCCGCCAGCAGCCACGGCGGGGTGTAGGGCTTGGCCCGGTGCGCGACCCATCCGGCGACGCCCTTGGCGCTGCTGGAGCCTTCCAGGCTCTCGCTGTGACGGGCCTCGATGTCGGTGCTGGTGGTCTTCCTGCCGGCCATGCCGGTGCCTCCCTCTGAGGTCAGAACTGGAACGGGCGCCGGGCCTTCGGGGCCTGACGGGGGGTGAGGACGTCGGCGTACTCCCGCTGGAACGCCGCGTAGGTGGCGGCGGCGAGCTTCGCCGCATCAGCCAGCGCGTCGGCGGCCTTGGACACCTTCTTGGCCACGCGGCGGGCACGGAGCTTGGCATCGAACGGCGCCGCGCCGGGGGCGTTGGGGGCCTGCTCCAGCGCGGCCTTGAGGATCTCCGCGCCGACCTCGACCTCGATCGCGGCGTACGCGGTGAAGGCGCGCAGGGCCTCGCAGTACTCGCGGATGTCGGCGGTGGAGTAGAACGCGGGCTCCGGCAGGGCGAGCGGGCCGCCCCGGGCCGCCCCGGTGCCGGGGTTGGCGGCGGCGCCGTACTTCGTGCCGCCGCCGCTCTTGCTGACGTTGATGTTGATGCCGGGGGCGAAGGTGGCTCCGCCGCCGAAGCTGTTGCGCTGGTTGCTGGTGTTGCTCGCGCCGCTGGCCGGCGGGGTGCTGGTGGTCATCGCGGTGCCTCCCCAAGCGGGGCCGGGACTGTCCCGGCTCCCCGCCCCCGCCCAGCCCCCGGACGTCGGGGGGTGGGCGGGGACAGGCAACCGTCAGCTCCGCATGTCGCGGATGATCCACCGGATGACCAGCGCCGACACCGCCAGCGCGAGGGCGGCCATGCCGACGGCGAGCAGCGCCGCCGTGGTGGCCAGCAGCAGCGGGATCAGCACCGCCGCCGCACCGGCGCCGGCGGCGGCGTACCCGCCGTACCGGGCGGCCACCGCCGAGGGCTGCGGCACCGCCGGCAGCGGCGCGGGCGGGTACGCGGACTGCGGTTGCTGGTGCTGGAGCTGGGCCGCGACCAGCGCGGCGAGGCGCTCCAGCTCCGGCTCCGGGTCCTCCCCGGGCGGCGGCGCGGAGGCGAGGTGACGGGACATCAGCACGCCACCGCCTCACGCTGCACGACGGGCTTGGCCAGGTCGCGGTGGGACATCCGGGTGTTGTACCCGATCGCGAACAGGTGCTCGGCCACGGCTCCGGCGAACGTGGGGGCGCGGTGTCGGCCGCCCGCACAGCCGACCGCGATCCGCACCGGCGCGTCCACCGGCCCGGCGTGGAAGGCGAGCACCGCCCGGACGGTGGCCGCGACCAGGGCGGCGATGCCGGGGGTGGACAGCACCGCCTCCCGCACCTCCTCATCGAAGGCGTTCATCTCCCGCAGCGCCGGGTTCACGTGCGGGTCGCGGAAGTGCCGGCGCAGGTCCAGGGTGAGGTGGGCGCCCTCGGGCGGGGCGCCGTGCAGGTAGCCGAAGCTGACGATCTCGATCACGGTCAGGCTCACAGTGGTGCTCCTTTCGGGCTGGTCAGAGGGTGTTCGACTCGATGGTGAGGAAGACCACGGCGGCGTGGTCCGGGGCACCGGCCTGTCGGCGGGCGTGGGCGAGGATGGTCTCCGTCGCCTGCTGGCGGGTGACGCCCGGGTGCAGGGTCATCACACCGTCGCGGGTGGCGGTGGACACCTGCCGGGTGGTGGCCCACTGGAGCGTCACGAGGTAGTACAGGCTCACGGCGAATCTCCTTCAGGCGGAGGCGATGAGGGCGGCCACGGCCTCAACGCCGTGGTGGAAGGCCTGGTCAAGCTGGTAGCTGCCGTTCATGCCGCAGGTGGTGAGGCGGTAGTGATCGCCCTTCCCGACCGCGTCGGCGAGGCGGCGCAGGGGCTCGCGTCGGTCGGCGACGTAGTGCGTGCCGGCCGAGAGGGCGAGCGCGGCCACCACCGGCAGCGGGCGGAGCCGGATGCCGAGCACCCGCGAGCCGGCCAGCAGCGCGGCGGCCTGCGTGGCGGTGTAGGTGGCGACGTGCGCGGCGCAGGCCCGGCGGCCGGCCGCCGAGGGCGTGCCGAGGTGGTTGTGCTGGCCCTTGGTGGTGGCCTGGTGGTGGGTCTGTACCCAGTGGTCGGCCACGTCGGCGGCCGAGCGGAGCAGGGCGTAAGCGGCGGCGAAGCGGGCAGCGCGGGGGGACATGGAGTCTCCAAGTCGGTTGCCGTGCAGTGAGGTTGGGGGTTCATGGGCCGATGTCGGCGGGGTTCGCGCACGGCACGCAGGTGCCGAGGTGGCGCGGCAGGACGTACCCGGCATCGCGTCGGCAGGTTGGGCAGGTGCGGCGGGCCCGGTTCGCTGCGGTCAGCGCCGCCCAGCGGCTAGGGGTCATCTCCCGTACAGGCTGGGCGAGTTCGGGCCGGTAGAGGTGGGCCTCGGCCGTACCGCCGAAGCGGCTCCGCCACCGGATGACGGCCGCAACAGGCTGGCCGCCGGGGCTAAGGCCCCGGGCGCGGAGCTGGCGGCGGGTGCACAGGCCGTCCGGCGCGCACTTCCACCGGTGGACCGGCAGCACCCCGTCCCCGGACGGAGCGTCCGGGGACGGGCGTCGGCGGGTCACCGGACGTCGGCGCCGGCGGCGAGCGCCAGCAGGACGGGCGAAGCACCGTCAGCGGTACGGGTCTCCTTGTACCGGGCGGCGATCCACCCGGCCGACCAGCCGGTCAGCTCCACCGCCCGCCGCTGCGGAATCTGCGCCGCGACGGCCACCCGGACGATCTCCCTCGCCCGCTCCTCCGACACCTGCGAGGTGACCGGATCGGCGTTCAGCAGCTCCTCGCGGACGCGCTCCAAGGTCACGTGCTCACGCTCGCTCACCTCGCGCTCACGGTGCTCACGCTCGCTCACGGCGCGCTCACGACGCTCACGCTCGGCCCGCTCCTCCGCCTCCCGCCGCCGCACCGCCTCACGCTCGGCAGCCACCCGGCGGGCAGCCTCCTCACGCTCACGCTCACGCAGCTCAAGATCATGCTCACGCTGCTCACGCAGCATCCGGGCCTCGTGCTCACGTGCCTCCCGGCGCTCACGCTCGGCCGCCTCGAACCGCTCCAGCCGCTCGGCCCGCTCCCGCTGCCGACGCTCCTCCTGGCCGCGTTCGCGCTCGGCCCGCTCAGCGCGCTCACCCTCTGCTCGCGCCGCCAGTGCGGCGCCAATCGCCCGCCGGTACGCCAGGGACGTTTCGGCGGTGACGATCAGCAGCAGCGGCGCCACCGCGTGCACCGCCACCCCCACCAAGTCCCCGTCCAGCGCGGACTTACCCACGTTGAGCAGCAGCGTCATCGCGCCGGTCAGCCACCGCAGCACAGCCGGCCACCGCCCGCCATCCCCGTCCAGGCGGGCCAGCACCGCGTCCAGCCGGACCACGATCACCACCGCCGCATCCACCACCAGCGGCAGGATCGGCGCCGTCCACCCCCACCCCTCGGGGGTGTGCTCACGCATCAGCGGCGTCACCGTGAGCACGCTGAACAGCACCGCACCGAACGTGATCGTCCACGTCCCGGCGCTCAGCGCCCGCTCGGCCGAGCGGATCTGATCCGCCGTCACCGGAACCCTCACGACGACCACCCGCCCGACTCCGGCGAGCAGGCCGTGAGCGCGCCGTGAGCGGCCGTGAGCGCGATGAGCGCCGCCCGGTCCCGCTCCCGCAGCACCGCCAGCTTCTCCAACCACCGCCCGGTCGCGGCGGCGTTCTCCTCGGCCGCCGCAAGCACCCGCCGCAGCCCCTCGTCCACCTGCACCGTCGCGCCGCTCACGCCGCCGCCCCGAACTCCGCCACCGACCGCCGCCGACGGCGCACCACCGGGACCGGGACCGGCGCCGTGCTCAGCAGCCGCTCCGCGTAGGCGGCCAGCTCGAAGTCCTCACGGCGCAGGTCCTCCAGCACCGCCAGCGCCACATCCAGCCGCACCGCCCGCTCCGCGCTGCTCTCGCCCAGCCGGCCGGTGAACAGGGTCTCGTCCACACCGATCGCCAGCTCCGCGAACTCCTCGCCGTCGATGGCGTGTTGACCTGCGATGATGTTCCTCATGGGTCTACCTCTCCTAGATGGGGTCACCCAAGAGACCGCTGCGCTGTCCTTGGCCGGGTGCGCGGCGGTCTCGTCTGCTCGGGCCTAATTCAGCAGCCAGCAGCGTTGAGTGCTGCTGGCTGCGCGTGGACGGGGAGGGAGTTGCACCCTCACCCCCGCAGGGGCCCGCTACGGGCCGTCCGCTCTGGTCTGCCTCCGCCTCGCCCCCATCACCTCCTGTCGTGGGGCTCTCGGCGGGACCTATTCAGTTCTCAAGGAACAGCGCTTCCTTCGGGGGGCTGTCACCCCACCCCTCCAGGCGTATTTGCACAGCTCAGAGCAGCCCTAGGAAGGGCCTTCGGTTCGCCCGCCTCACCATGCGAGACATGTTGAACATGTCTCTTACGATGACGTGGAGCCGACGCGGCGTCAAGTCCTTCGGCGTTTTGACCGGTGAGCCCCGGCCGCGTAGATCTAGGTTCGCTTGTCAGGCCGTGTCGAGATACGGCGGCACTGGACGGCTCCGCGCCAGCTTCGCTACGGTCAAGTCGTCCCGCATCGTCCAAGCGCCACAAGTTCGTCCAGGGGAGGGCGAGATGGCCAACGAACGACTCCGAGGCGCCATCCTGGCCAGTGGTTTGACGGTCGAACAGGTCGCTGTGCGACTCGGCGTCAGCGCGCGCACGGTGGAGCGCTGGGTTGAGGCAAAGGGTGAGCGCCGGCCGTATCGGCGGTTCCAGTACGCGCTGGCGAACCTTCTGAAGGTCGACCTGTCAGAGCTGTGGCCCGACGAACGAACCAGCGTTGCGGCCACTGAGGCGGGACGGGCTGAGCTTGTCACCGTGTACCCGCACCGCGCTGTAGTGCCCAAAGATCTCTGGACTTCGCTGTACGCGAAGGCAACGACCCAGTTCGACCTGGTCGTCTACTCGGGTTTCTGGCTTTCCGAGGACCCCGTGTTCTTCCGGCTGGTTCGAGAGAAGGCGCAGGCCGGTGTGCCGGTCAGGTTGATGCTTGGTGATCCAGAGTCGGCGTGTGTTGCCCAGCGCGGGGAGGACGAGGGGATCGGCGCCGCGATGGCGGGCAAGATCCGGAACGCGCTGGCGAACTACGCGCCGCTGTTCGGTCTGCCCGGGGTCGAGTTCCGCTTGCACGCGACCACGCTCTACAACTCCCTGTACCGCGCTGACGACGACATGCTGGTCAATGGCCATGTCTACGGCGTTGGGGCCTACCTCGCTCCTGTGCTTCACCTGTCCCAGGTGCCGGGTGGCGAGTTGTTCAGCACCTACGCGGCGAGCATTGAGCGCATCTGGGAGAGCGCCCGGACGATCAAGTCGCCCGTTCTTGAGAGGGAAGCAGCATGAGCCGCATTGACTACTTCCACGACCCGGCAGCGCCCCCAGCGAACTCGGTCGTTCCGTCCGTGACAGCGGTCGTCACCGACGACTCTGGACGGCTTCTGTTGATCCACAAGACTGACAACGGCCTCTGGGCACTGCCGGGTGGTGGCCACGACATCGGGGAGTCGGTGGCCCAGGCCGTGGTCCGGGAGGTGCTGGAGGAGACAGGCGTCAACGTGGAGGTGGTGGCGGTGACCGGGTTGTACACCGACCCGGCGCACGTCATGGCCTACGACGATGGCGAGGTCCGCCAACAGTTCTCGATCTGCTTCCGGGCCCGGCCTGTCGGCGGGGCGCTGCGGACCAGCGAGGAGTCGAAAGAGGTTCGCTGGGTAGCCCCGGTGGACCTCCCCGGACTGGATATCCATCCGTCGATGCGTCTCCGGATCGAGCATGGACTCGATCCGGAGCGGACCAGCACGTTCATCGGTTAGGCGCTCGTCCTGGTCTGAGACAGGCGGCCCTCTACCCGCAGGGCAGCCGCTTCGATCTCTGGCTCGGCTCGCCGAATGAACCGTCCGACGATGCTGTCCGGCCCGTAGCGGCCCACGATCTCAGCGATTCGCGCCGGCGTCGTGGTCGGGGTCCCGTCCGGAGTGGTGGTCATGTCGCAGTAGATCAGCGCATCCACAAGGCCCGGCTCCTCAAGGGGAAACTCGGAGGCGAGTTCCTGGAGCAGGCCGCGTTCCTCGGCCTCCAGCAGCGCGCAGGAGTGATGTGCCACCAGCCTGACGATGCGCTCGTCCACCTGTTCGCGGCGGAGGAACCGTGCTCCGTCCAGGGGGTGGAAGCCTGTGTCAGCGAGCTGTGGCGAGTAGCCGACATCGTGAAGCACTGCGGCCGACTCCAGCAGCTCTGCGTCCGGGCCGAGGATCAGCGAGAGCTCACGAGCGCGGCCAGCCACTCCCTTGGAGTGGGACCAGCGGCGCGGGAGGTCGTCAGCAAGCAGGGATTCAGCAAGGTCGTAGGCCCACACAGTGAGATCCATTCTGGTCAGACTGGCTGGTCAGACATGTTGGGGTGGAAGGGTCCGCACGAATCGGCCCTTCCCGTGGCGTGCTTCGAGCACGCCCGCACCCTCCAGCTGTGCGAGCGCTCGGCGAACGGTGTGGCGAGATGCCCCAGTTTGTTCGCTGAGCTTCTTCTCGGAGGGGAACGGGTCACCGGCCTTGAGGTCTTCGAACAGGGCGGTGAGCTGGTCTAGCAGCGGGGGCGTCTTGACTGCACCGACCACGGTCCACCCGACTCCGGGACGGGAGACGATCAAGCCTTCGGCTGCGAGCTGGTCGAGAGCGCGCTTGATAGTGGTCCTCGCCACACCGTGCTCCGCCATGAGGTCCGCCTCGGAGGGCAGGGCAGTCACCTCGGAGTCACCAGTGATCTTGACTCGCAGTGCATCGGCGATGCGGAGGTAGGTGCCGCGCGGGCTCCGCTCGGGCACTGGCCACTCCTTCCACAAGGGCACGTACTTCCGGATGTGCAAGTACCGAACCAGAATGGACGATGCACCCGCTCTGCGACCAGCAGCCGTTGGCGTACGCCAGTAGCCCACGCCAACGGTGGGAGACTCTGCTGGACTCCAGTGAACTTCCACGGACTCCGGGCCCAGTGCCCGCAAGGGCCGACCAGCGCCCAGAATCGAGATCGACAAACTGATAAGGAAGAGGCCACAGGTTCAAGTCCTGTTAGGCCCACCGGCGCAGAAGGCCCGGAGTGGATTTCCACTCCGGGCCTTCTGACGTTCCCTCACCTTCCGCCCCCTCTTCCCGTACGCTGTACGAGAGGAGTCGGTGCACGGGGAGGGCGGACCGCGTGGAACTGTTCTGGATGATGAGCCTGCCGGGCCTGGTGGTCGGGCTGGTGGTGCTGGCCTTCGTGGACCAGCTGGCGCTGCGGGCCGGGCGGGCGTCCTGGGTGCCGTGGCGGGGGACGGGGCGCGAGGGGCAGGTCTCCTCGACCGGGTTCGAGCAGCTGCACGCGCAGTTCGCGGCCGGCAAGCAGCACGAGCTGGAGCAGCGCCGGACGGCCCTGATGCTGCGCGAGGAGGAGGGCGATGGCGCACCGCCGCGCTCGACCGTGGACCTGGCCGGCGGCCGGGTGGTGCTGCGGATGCCGCGGGGGTAGCCGGTACGACAGGAGGCACGGCGTCAATCCCTGGCGTGGGCCGGGAGGTTGACGACTTGCCGGGGCCGCCCGGGAGGCCGTTACCGATGTGTATCATCGGCCGGAGGCGGTCCGTACTGCGAGACCGCCGGTTCGTGCTCGTAACATCCGAGGGTCCGTGGTCAGGGCCCGTTCCCCAGCAAGAAGGACGAGGTCCCCCGGTGAAGAAGCTCCTCCTGGTCGCCCTGGTCGCCCTCGGCGGCTTCTTTGTCTACCGTCAGGTTCAGGCGGACCGCGCCGAGCAGGACCTGTGGACCGAGGCCACCGACCCGGTCCCGGCCGGCCGCTGACGCGCACCGCTCGGGGGCCGGCCGGACGAGAGGCCCGGACGGCCCCCGGAGCGGGTACTCTGGTGCGCAGCACTTCGCTGCACGGGGCTTTAGCTCAGTTGGTAGAGCGCTGCCTTTGCAAGGCAGATGTCAGGAGTTCGAGTCTCCTAAGCTCCACCGTGTGACGGACGGAAGGCCGCTGACCCGGTATCAGGTCGGCGGCCTTCCGCGTTTCCGGGCTCCCTGCGGGGCCGGGACGGTCAGTGCGGCTTGCGCGGGTCGTGCGGCTTCGGCCGGTCGTCGGGGGCCGGGGCCGGCTTCGGGGTCTCCTCCGGGGCGGCCGGGGCGGCGTCGGCCTGGCCGGCCTCGGTGACGGTGGAGGCGCCGTTCAGGCGGTCCTGCTCGCGGGCGCCGGGGGCCGGCGGCTCGACCAGCCACTCCGGCTCGCTGCGGCCGCGCCACCACTGCCAGGCCACCACGCCGGCGCCGATCGCCAGCAGCCCGGTGACAGCGAGGCCGAGGCCGCGGCCCCGGTGCTGCTCCTTCTTGATGTTCCGGGCCGCCAGTTCGCTGATCTCCGCCGAGCTGACGTGGCCCTGAAGGGCCGTCAGCGCGGCGGCGCCGCGGAGCTGGGCCTCCTGGGCCGCCGGGCCGATCGCGGCGCGCGCCTCGGCGACCTTGGGGAGCACCGTGCCGCGTGCCTGGCCGACCGCCTTGGTGGCGGACAGCTTGGCGCTCAGGGCAGCCTCCTGGGCCCGGTGCACGGCCTTCAGGGTGGACTGCTGGGTCTGCGGGGGGAGCGTGGCGAACGCGTGCTCCAGCTGCGGGGCCAGGTGCTTGGCGTACTGCACCCGGGCCGCCCGGCCGGCCTCGCCGACCTTGGGGCCGAGCGCCTCCAGGTGCGGGCCGAGCCGGTGCCGGGCCTCCTCCGCCCGGTGCCTGGCCTCCTCCGCGTAGTTCAGTGCGGTCTCCCTGGCGGTGGCGGCATAGGGCGCGAGGGTCTCCCTGGCCTTGTCGGCCGTGTCACGTGCGGTGTCCAAGCGGGTCACGGGTGTCTCCTCCTCGGTGGCGTCCGTTATGCACATTTCCACCTGTTTCGAGATCATGCCTGTCGTTCCACGCCGTGGCGCGTCGGGTTGGGCCGGACGCGGGGCGGCGAAACGATCCGCCGGCCTCGGGCGGCTGACGGTCCGTGGGATGATTCCGGGGTCACAGACGGACGGACGAGGGAGCGGCACCGTGGCCGGGGACCTGACAGCGACCCTGCGGACCAACCGCGGCGACATCGCGGTGAAGCTGCTGGAGTTCCACGCTCCGAAGACCGTGCGGAACTTCGTCGAGCTGGCCGGGGGCACCCGGGAGTGGACCGACCCGCGCACCGGGGAGCCGTCCTCGGCGCCGCTGTACGACGGCACGGTCTTCCACCGGGTGATCAAGGGCTTCATGATCCAGGGCGGTGACCCGCTGGGGGACGGCACCGGCGGCCCCGGCTACACCTTCGCCGACGAGTTCCACCCCGAGCTGGCCTTCAACGAGCCGTTCCTGCTGGCCATGGCGAACGCGGGCCCGGGCACCAACGGCTGCCAGTTCTTCATCACCGTCGAGCCGGTGCTCCGGCTGACCCGCAAGCACACGATCTTCGGCCGGGTCACCGACCCGGCCTCCCGGCAGGTGGTGCTGGACATCGCGGCCACCGCGACCGGGCCGGACGACCGGCCGGTCGAGGACGTGGTGATCGAGGCGGTCACCGTGGCCCGGGGCTGACGGCGCGTCAGCAGTAGCCTGGTGGTACCGGCGGCGGCGAACGAGGAGAGCGCGATGGGTCCCGACGTACCGGCCGGCGCGGCCCCGCAGGAGGAGCACCGGCTGCCCGGCTGCCACTGGCACCCCGAACGGGAGACCGGCATCGGCTGCACCCGCTGCGGGCGGCCGGTCTGTCCGGAGTGCAGGGTGAGCGCCTCGGTCGGCTTCCAGTGCACGGAGTGCGTGCGGGAGGGCCACCAGGGCGTCCGGACGGCGCGCACCCGGTACGGCGGCGCGCTGGCCGCCGACCGGGCGCAGGTCACCAAGGTGCTGATCGGCCTCAACCTGCTGGTCTTCCTGGTCACCCTGTTCGTCCGGCCCGGTCCGGCGGAGGCCCTGGAGCTGTGGAGCGCGAGCTACCCCTACGTTCCCGACGGCCTGGCGGCCGGCCCGCAGGAGTGGTACCGGCTGGTCACCGCGATGTTCGTGCACGCCTCCGAGATGCCCGTCGGGGTGGTCCACATCGGGTTCAACATGACCGCGCTCTGGATGCTGGGGCCGCAGTTGGAGGACGTGCTCGGGCGGCTGCGCTTCCTGGCGCTGTACCTGGTCTCCGGCGTGGCCGCCGGCACCTGCAGTTACCTGCTGGGCGGTGCGGTGGTGCGGTCGGTGGGCGCCTCGGGGGCGATCTTCGGGCTGCTCGGCGCGATGGTGGTGCTGCACAGGCTGAACCGCCAGGAGATGCGGCCGGTGGTCACCCTGGTGGTGGTCAACCTCGTGATCACCTTCGCGATGGCCCGGCCAGGCGTGGGCGGGTTCGTCATCGACTGGAAGGCGCACCTGGGCGGTCTGGTGGCGGGCGCGGTGCTGGCGGCGGGGTTGATGTACGCGCCCCGGGCCCACCGGAACCTGGTGCAGGCGCTGACCGTGGCCGGGGTGTTCGCGGTCTCGCTGCTGCTGGTGGCCGTGCACACGGCGCAGCTGACCGGCTGACCGGCGCGCGCGGTTGTCCACAGAGCGCGCAGGGCTGTGCACAGCCGGTGTGCCCAGGGCCTGGGGAAAGCCGGCTCTACGCGCGTCCTGCTGCGAATTCGACCGGAATTCGGAGAATCCAGCGAGGCTCGAACGGAAAAGTTATCCACAGGAACGGGTGACTTTTCCCCAGTGTGGATAACCGTGTGGACAACCCGATGGTATGGCCGGGCCACCCGGCCCGGGACGGCACGCAGCACCGCACCGGGTGCTCCCGGTGCGGTGCGTGACGGTACGTCAGGGGGAGCGGGTGCTCCCCGGCGGCAGTGCCCGGCGGAGAGCCGTCACTTCCACTGGGTGGAGACGCCGAAGCCCGCCGCGATGAAGCCGAAGCCGGCCAGGATGTTCCAGTTACCCCAGTCGCTCACCGGCCAGGTGCCGCTGGTGACGTAGTAGGTGACGATCCAGACCAGACCCACCAGGAACAGCACGAGCATCAGCGGCGCCACCCAGCCGCGACCGGAACTGATCTTCAGCGGTGCCGCACCCGAGGGCGGCGGGGTGTAGTCGGACTTCTTGCGGAGTCGAGACTTCGGCACGAGAGGCTCTCCTGTCGATGCGCTGTGACCGCGCAGGGTGCAGCGGGGGTGGGCGACGGTGGGGGCCGGACCACGCGTGGGGTGCACCGCACGCGCCTCCGGCGTCCGTTAGCGTAGTGGCTCGCCGGGTCGTAAGGAGATAAGGGTACGGTGCCGAATTCCACGATTCCCTCCGCAGGAGCGCCCGGACGACCTCCGCGCACCCGAATTGTCGGACGTGCCCTGACCTGCACCGTGTTCGCGATGGCCGGACTGCTCTTCTACATCAGCGCGGACACCGCCCGGGGCACCGATCTGCGCACCGACGACTCCCTGCTCCGGCTCGGCGACGTGATAGGCCAGCGCTCCGGTCAGAACCAGGCCGCGCAGAACGAACTGGCCGACCTCCAGTCCCGGGTCGACCGGCTGACCGCCCAGCGCAACCCCAGCCAGGCCGAGAGCGGCCGGCTCGCCCTGCTCCAGCAGCAGGCCGGCCTCCAGGAGCTGCGCGGTCCCGGGCTCACCGTCACCCTGAACGACGCCCCGCCCGGTGCCACCGCCAAGCTGCCCGGCATCCCCGAGCCCGGCGTCAACGACCTGGTGATCCACCAGCAGGACATCCAGGCCGTGGTGAACGCGCTCTGGCGCGGCGGCGCCGAGGGCGTCCAGGTGATGGACCAGCGGCTGATCTCCACCAGCGCGGTGCGCTGCGTCGGCAACACCCTGCTGCTCCAGGGCCGGGTCTACTCCCCGCCCTACGTGGTCAAGGCGGTCGGGAGGACGGACCGGCTGCGGGCCGCCGTGGACGCCGACCCGACCATCGCCAACTACCTCGGCTACGTGGCCGCCTACGGCCTCGGCTGGAAGGTCCAGGAGAGCGGCGAGCTGACGGTCCCGGGGTACACCGGAACGGTCGACCTGCACACCGCTTCCGGTCAGTAATGGCACTGACCGCCTGCCCGTCCGCGACGGCCGTCTAGTCTGGACCGGACCCGAGACCCGAGGAGCACCATGTACGGCTGGATCTGGCGGCACCTGCCGGGCAACGCCCTCGTCAGGGCTGCGCTCTCGCTGCTGCTGGTGCTCGGTACGGTCTACGTCCTCTTCGAGTACGTCTTCCCCTGGGCGGAACCGCTCCTCCCCTTCGGTGACGTCACAGTGGACGAGGGCGGCGCGGGCGTCGGCTGAGCCGCCGTCAGCCCCCGTCAGGCCCCCGCGTGCCCGCCGGCTCCGGCCGGCGCCCCCGCCCCGCTCAGCACCCCTCAGCACAGGAGTAGTGCACGGATGACCGCCGCAGGCAGCCCGCCCCGGATTCTCGTGGTGGACAACTACGACAGCTTCGTCTTCAACCTGGTCCAGTACCTGTACCAGCTCGGCGCCACCTGCGAGGTGGTCCGCAACGACGAACTGACGGTGGATCACGCCGTCCGCCGGGACGGCGACTCGGGCTACGACGGGGTGCTGCTCTCCCCCGGCCCCGGGGCGCCGGAGGAGGCCGGGGTCTGCATCGAGATGGTCCGGCACTGCGCCGCCACCGGCCTGCCGGTCTTCGGGGTCTGCCTGGGCCTGCAGTCGATCGCGGTGGCGTACGGCGCGGTGGTCGGCCGGGCACCCGAGCTGCTGCACGGCAAGACCTCCCCGGTCACCCACCGGGACGGCGGCGTCTTCGCCGGCCTGCCCTCGCCGGTCACCACCACCCGCTACCACTCGCTCGCGGTCGAGCCCGGCACGGTGCCCGCGGAGCTGGTGGTCACCGCCGAGACCGACAGCGGCGTGATCATGGGCCTGCGCCACCGCGAACTCGCGGTCGAGGGCGTGCAGTTCCACCCCGAGTCGGTGCTCACCGAGGGCGGGCACCGGATGCTCGCCAACTGGCTGGCCGAGTGCGGCTTCCCCGAGGCGGTCGGCCGCTCGGCCGGGCTCGCCCCGGTGATCGGCCGGGGCTGACCCGTGACGGCGGTACGCCCGGAGGGGCGCGCGCAGGACGGCGCGGGGGACTGGGGCGTCTACGAGCCCGCCGGGGCCCAGCAGCACTGGCAGCAGCCGCCGGCGGCCCCGGACGGGCCCCTCGGCGGGCCGTACGGGCCGCCGACGGTGCCGGACGACTCCACCATGCAGCTGCGGGTGGTGCCGCCCGCCCCGGCCCCCGGCCCGCTGGTCCCGCCGCCCGGCCGCCGGGCCGACCGGCGCCGCACCACCGTCGGTTCGGGCGGCGGTCGGCGCCGGGCGGTCGGCCGGGGCGCCGGGCCGGTGGTCCGGCCCAAGGAGCGCAAGCGGGTGGTGGCCGCCCGGACGGCCGGCGAGCTCTTCATCACGCTCGGCCTGGTGATGCTGCTCTTCGTCTCGTACCAGCTCTGGTGGACCAACGTGCAGGCCAACCAGGCCGCCGACGGCGAGCGCGACGCGCTCACCCAGGAGTGGGCCCAGGCCGCGCAGCCGAACGGTGCCGCCCCGGCGCCCGGTGCCACCCCGGCCCCGCAGCCGACCGCCTTCGAGCCCGGCAAGGGCTTCGCGATCATCCACATCCCCAAGCTCGGCCTGACGTACCCGATCGCCGAGGGCACCGACAAGCAGAAGGTGCTCGACAAGGGCCTGGTGGGCCACTACACCGGCACCGCGATGCCCGCCGACGCGGAGGGCAACTTCGCGGTCGCCGCGCACCGCACCACGCACGGCCAGCCGTTCCGGAAGATCGGCGAGCTGGTGCCCGGCGACGCCATCGTGGTGGAGACCGCGACGACGTACTTCACCTACCGGGTGGCCGGGGGCATCCCGGAGACGCCGCCGACCAACGTCTCGGTGATCCGTCCGATTCCGAACGGCTCGCCGTTCAAGGACAAGGGGCGCTACATCACCCTCACGACATGCACGCCGGAGTTCAGTGCCCGGGGTCGGCTGATCGTCTTTGGCAAGATGGCCGAGGAGAAGCCGAGGAGTGAGGGGCAGCCCGCCGCGCTGAAGGGCTGACCGACCGACCGGTCGTCAGGAGGAGCGGTGCGCGTGGAGATCCAGCCGGACGGGGCCGAGGACCGGCGGGGTGCCCGGCGCCGGAGCAGGACGGCCGCCGTGCTCGGAGTGGTCGGCGAGCTGCTGATCACCGCCGGGCTGGTCCTCGCGCTCTTCGTCGGCTACTCGCTCTGGTGGACCGGGGTGGTGGCGGACCGTCAGGCCGGTGCGGCGGGGGACCGGCTCCGGGAGACCTGGTCCGCACCCGCGCTGCCGACCGGCTCCGGGCTCGCCCCCGGAGCCGTGCCGGCCCCGCCGGTCTACGCGGCCGGTGACGGCATCGGCTTCCTGCACGTGCCCGCCCTCGGGGCGGCCCGGCAGACCCTGATCCGGATGGGCGTCGAACCGGACGTCCTCAACGAGGGCGTGGCCGGCGTCTACGACCAGCCCTACCGCTCCGCGATGCCCTGGGACCCGGAGGGCAACTTCACCCTCGCCGCGCACCGGGACGGCCACGGTGCCCGCTTCCACGACCTCGACGCCCTCGCCCCCGGCGACCCGATCGTGGTCGAGACCCGCGACGCCTGGTACGTCTACCGGGTGGACGGCACCCTCCCGCAGACCTCCAAGTACGACACCGGCATCGTCGCCCCCGTCCCCAAGGGCTCCCCCTACACCGCCCCCGGCCGGTACATCACCCTCACCACCTGCACCCCGGTCTACACCTCCCGCTACCGGATGGCCGTCTGGGGCTCCCTGGTCCGCATCGAGCCGGTGGACGGCCACCGCACCCCGCCCGCCGAGCTCCGCTGACCCCTCGGCGACCCGCTGACCGGGGCTGACCTGGAGCGGAGCCCGTGAAGAGCGCTGCCGGAGCACCCCCGTGCGCTGCGCCGGGGCGGTGACGGGCAGTCGGATCATCTCGTTCCACACGGCGGCACCCGGCCGACCGGGCCGGGGCCGTGACGGACGAGGTGAGACCGATGGACCGTGAAGCGGTGCTGCAGGAGTCGCGCACGATGCGCGGCGGGATGGCCGACCGGGTCGAGGCGCTGGACCGGGTGAAGGCGCTGGTGCTGCTCCCGGACGGGCTGCACGTGACGGCGCGGATGGTGGCGGACTACTACGGGGTTGGGGAAAAGGCTGTGGACAGCCTGGTCCAGCGGCACCGGGCCGAGCTCGCGGAGCACGGCTACCGAGTGCTCCGAGGCTCTGACCTGCGGGGTTTCGTTTCCTTCAGCTTGAAGGAATCGACCGGAGCCGGGCGCGGCCTGGGGATCTTCCCCCGCCGGGCCGTGCTGGTGGTCGGCATGCTGCTGCGCGGCAGCACGGTGGCGAGGGCGGTCCGCCGCGAGCTGCTGGAGCTGGCCGAGCGGGCGGTGGCCGGCGCCGCCGAGTGGCGGTACGAGCTGGCCGGGCTGCGCGCGGAGCTGGCGGAGGTCCGGGAGCTCCAGCTGGTGATGCTGCGTCAGTCGCAGCTGGACCGTGAGGTGATAGCCGGGCTGAGCGTCCGGATGGCCGACTGCCAGAGCGCCGTGCGGACGCTCGGCGGCCGGGTGGACATGCTCTGCACGGTGCTCGCGGCCCGGGGGCCCGGGGAGCGGCGCCGCCGGCACCGGCGGTAGCCGGAACGCCCGAGGGGCCCGCCGCAGGTGTGCGGCGGGCCCCTCGGGGGTGGCGCGGGTCAGGGGATGAGGCCGCCCGTACCGGTGCCGGTGGAGGGCGAGCCGGAGCTGGAGGGCTTGTCGCCGGCCCGGGTGGTGAGGCCGACGGTGCTGCCCGGGTCGACCTGGGTACCGGACGGCGGTTCGCTGTAGAGGACCACCGCGTTCTCGTCCTGCGGACCGAAGACGACCTTGATGTTGAGGCCCTTCTCCTGGAGCGCGGCGAACGCCTGCTTGTAGGTCTTGCCCTGGAGGATCGGCACGGCCACCTTGTCGGCCAGCTTGCCGACGGTCAGGGTGACGGTGCTGCCGGGCTTGACGGTGGTGTCCTTCGGGGTCTGGGCCGTCACCACGCCGACCTGGCCCTGGTCGGTGACCACGGTGGTCTTGACGACCGGCTTGAGGCCGGCGTCGGTGATCGCCTGGGAGGCGGCGTCCTGCTGCTGGCCCGTCACGTTGGGCACCGCGACCTTGCTCTGGCCCTGGGAGACCGTCAGGTTGACCGCCGTGCCGGGGGCGACCTTGCCGGGGCCCGGGTCCTGCTTGATCACCTTGTCCTGGGCGACGGTGTCGTTGTTCTCGAAGGTGATCTTGCCGACGGTGAAGCCGGCCTTGGTGATGGCCTCCTTGGCCGCGTCCTGGGTCTTCCCGGTGAGGTCGGCGAGGTCCGCGGTGGCCGGTCCGCTGGAGAGCTGGACGGTGATCTGGGCGTCCTTGGCGACCTGGGAGTTGGCGGCCTGGCCCTGCAGGCAGACCTGACCCTTCTTCACCGCGGCGTCGGGGCAGGCCACTTCCTGCCCGGCGACCACCTGGCCGGTGGAGCCGGCGGTGTTCATCTTGCCCTTGGCCTCGTCCAGGGTCAGGCCGACCAGGTTGGGCACGGTGACCTTGTTCCGGGCGTCGCTGTCGCCCTTCGGGGTCATGGCGTCCACCACGAAGTAGGCGCCGACCAGCACCAGGACGGCCGCGATGGCCAGGATCACCCAGGAGGTGTTGCTCTTGCGCGGCTGCTCGGAGCGCCGGCCGCCTCCGCCGCCACCGTTGTAGTCGTCGTAGCCGCCGCCGTTGCCGCCCGCCCCGTCGTAGCCGGGCTGCTGGTAGCCGGGCTGCGGCATCGCGGCGGTCGCGCCTGCGGCGCCCTGCTGCGGCAGCAGGTTGGTCTGGCCGTACGGGTCGTGCTGACCGGGGTAGCCCTGCTGCTCGTAGCCGTAGCCTTGGCCGGCCATGCCGTAGGCGGCGGCCTGCTGGGCGGCGACGACCGGGAGGCCGTCCAGGAAGCGCTCGATGTCGTCGCGCATCTCGGCGGAGCTCTGGTACCGGTACTCGCGGTCCTTGGTGAGCGCCTTGAGCACGATCGCGTCGACCTCGGGGCGGACCTCGGGGTCGTAGGAGGACGGCGGCATGGCCTCCTCCCGGACGTGCTGGTACGCGACCGCGACCGGGGAGTCGCCGACGAACGGCGGACGGAGCGTCAGCAGCTCGTAGAGCAGGCAGCCGGTGGAGTAGATGTCGGACCGGGCGTCCACGGTCTCGCCCTTGGCCTGCTCCGGGGAGAGGTACTGGGCGGTGCCGATCACGGCCGAGGTCTGGGTCATCGTCATGCCGGCGTCGCCCATGGCGCGGGCGATGCCGAAGTCCATCACCTTGACGTTGCCCTGCCGGGTCAGCATGACGTTGGCGGGCTTGATGTCGCGGTGGACGATGTTGGCGCGGTGCGAGTACTCCAGCGCCTGGAGGATGCCGATGGTCATCTCCAGCGCGCGCTCGGGCAGCAGCCGCCGTCCGGAGTGCAGCAGTTCGCGCAGGGTCGAGCCCTCGACGTACTCCATCACGATGTAGGGGATGGAGATCCCGTCGATGTAGTCCTCGCCGGTGTCGTACACGGCGACGATCGCGGGGTGGTTCAGCGAGGCGGCGGACTGCGCCTCGCGCCGGAACCGGGCCTGGAACGACGGGTCGCGGGCCATGTCGGCCCGGAGCGTCTTCACGGCGACGGAGCGGCCGAGCCGGGTGTCATGGGCGAGGTAGACCTCGGCCATGCCGCCGCGCCCGAGGACGCCGCCGAGCTCGTACCTGCCGCCGAGGCGACGAGGCTCTTCCATAGTTCCGACCCTCTCCCCCACCGACCGGTGAGGATGTCACGTAGGTTGTCCCCGCACGCTGTGTTGGACGCGCCCGCCGCCGCACCGGTTTCGTGACCGGCCCCACGGCCGGGGCCGTGGACGGGCGGCGGGTAGACCGCTGCTTGCGGATACGCTACCCGGCCGGTCCCGGGCAACCGGAACGGGCTGCCGGATGAGACCAGACCGGTATCCTCCGGTCCGGCCCCATTCTGGCAGGGCAGTGCGGGGAGAGGTCGTGTTCCGACCGTCCCGGCGGCCCCGGGTCAGCGCTCCAGCGCGGCCTGCATCACGGCCTTGGCGATCGGCGCGGCGAGCCCGCCGCCGGAGATCTCGTCCCGCTCGCTGGAGCCGTCCTCGACCACCACGGCCACCGCGACCGAGCGGCCGTCGCCGGCCTTGGCGTAGGACATGAACCAGGCGAACGGCAGGCCCTTGTTGTCCACGCCGTGCTGGGCGGTGCCGGTCTTGCCGCCGACCTTCAGGCCCTTGATCTGGGCCTTGGTGCCGGTGCCGTCGGCGACCACGCTCTCCATCAGCTGCTGGAGCTTCTGCGCGGTGCCCGGCGAGACGGCCTGGCTCAGCTGCTTCTCGGTGTGCTTGGAGATGGTGGTCAGGTTGGGCGCCCGCTCCTCGTCCACCATGTACGGCTGCATCAGCCGGCCGTCGTTGGCGATCGCGGCGGCCACCATGGCCATCTGCAGCGGGGTGGCCCGGGTGTCGTGCTGGCCGATCGCGTCCATCGCGGTGCCGTCCGGCTTGGAGCCGGACGGGAAGACCGACTGGCCGGCCCGGATCGGGACGTCCAGCTTGTCGTTGTTGAAGCCGAACTTCTCCGCCTGGGCGCGCAGCTTGTCGCCGCCCACCTCGGCGCCGATCTTGCCGAAGACCGTGTTGCAGGACAGGTCCATGGCGTCCTGCAGGGTGGCGTTGGCGCAGGGCTCGTTGGCGCTGGCGTTCTTCAGCTCGGTGTTGGTGCCGGGCAGCAGGTACTTGGCGGGGGTGTCGGTGACGTCGGTGACGTTCTGGTACTTGCCGGCCTCCAGCGCGGCGGCGGCGGTGACCAGCTTGAAGGTGGAGCCGGGCGGATAGGTCTCGCGCAGCGCCCGGTTCAGCATCGGCTTGTTGGCGTCGGCCTGGAGGTCGGTCCACGCCTTGGAGTCGGCGTCGCCGGTGCCGGCGAAGCTGCCCGGGTCGTAGGACGGGGTGGAGACCATGGCGAGGATCGCGCCGGTGCGCGGGTCGAGGGCGACCACGGCGCCCTTCTTGTCGCCGAGGCCCTCGAAGCCGGCCTTCTGCGCCTTGCCGTTCAGGGTGGTGACCACGTCGCCGCCCTGCTTCTCCTTGCCGGTCAGCATGTCCAGGGTGTTCCGGAAGAACAGCCGGGAGTCGGTGCCGGTGAGGAAGTCGTCCTCCAGGCTCTCCAACTGGCTGTTCTCGAACGCCTGGGAGGAGTAGCCGGTGACCGGCGCCCACATCGGGCCGTCCACCCAGGAGCGCTTGTACTTGTAGCGCAGGCCGTCGACGAAGTCCGACTTGGTGATCGGCTGGCCGCCGGCCATCACGATGTTGCCCCGGGGGTGCGCGTAGCGGTCGAGCTTGGTCCGGAGGTTCTTCGGGTGGCTGGTCAGCTCCTGGGCCTGCACGCCCTGGACCCAGTTGACCCGGACCATCAGGGCCAGCACCAGCACCAGGCAGAAGATCGAGACCCGGCGGATCGGCTTGTTCACGAGTGGGCTCCCCGGAAGGGTTCGGTCAGGCCCTCGGGGCCGGGCCCCGGCGGGCTGCCGTGGGGCGGGGCGGAGTGTGGTGCGGCGGGGTACGGCACCGCGGCGGTCGGCAGGTCGGCGCCGGGCGGACCGGAGTGGGGCCGGCCGAAGGCGGGCCGGTCACCGGTCGGCAGTCCCTGGGCGGGGGTGCCGGCCGCCGGGGTGGGCGGTGCGGCGGCGACGGGCACGCCGGCCGCCGGGGTGCCGCCGCCGGTCCCGGGCAGGTCGGCGGGCCGGCCGAGCGGCTGACCGCTCGCCGGGGCCGGCTGCGGCTCGGCGGCCGGGCGGCGGGCGGAGTCGCTGATCTTGAGCAGGATGGCGATGAGTGCCCAGTTGGCCACCACCGAGGACCCGCCCTGGGCCAGGAACGGCATCGTCATGCCGGTCAGCGGGATCAGACCGGTGACGCCGCCGGCCACCACGAAGACCTGGAGCGCGAAGGCCGAGGAGAGGCCGACCGCGAGCAGCTTGCCGAACGGGTCCCGGGCGGCGATCGCGGTCCGCAGGCCGCGCTGCACCACCAGGCCGTAGAGCAGGAAGATCGCCATCAGCCCGGTCAGCCCGAGCTCCTCGCCGAAGGAGCCGAGGATGAAGTCGCTCTTCGCGGCGAACTGGATCAGCCAGGACCGGCCCTGGCCGAGCCCGCTCCCGGTGACCCCGCCGGAGGCGAAGGACATCAGGGTCTGGCCGATCTGCTCGGTCGCGCCCTTCGGCGCGTTGGGGCCGAAGGCGGCCATCGGGTCGAGCCAGGCGTCGATCCGAGTCTTCACGTGCGGTTCGGAGGTGGCCACCAGGGCGGCGCCGGTGATCGACATCAGCAGGCCGAAGACGATCCAGCTGGTCCGCTCGGTGGCGACGTAGAGCATCACCACGAACAGGCCGAAGAACAGGAAGGAGGAGCCCAGGTCGGTCTCGAAGATCAGGATCAGGATGGAGAGCAGCCAGACCACGATGATCGGCCCGAGGTCGCGCCCGCGCGGCAGGTAGAGGCCCATGAAGCGGCGGCTGGCCAGCGCCAGCGCGTCCCGCTTGACCATCAGGTAGCCGGCGAAGAACACGGTCAGGATGATCTTGGCGAACTCGCCCGGCTGGATCGAGAAGCTGCCGAACCGGATCCAGATCTTGGCGCCGAAGTCCTCCGCCCGGCTGGGGAAGAAGGCCGGCGCGGCGAGCAGCACCAGGGCCACCACCATCGAGATGTACGTGTACCGCTGGAGGATCCGGTGGTCCTTGAGCAGCAGGATCACGCCGATGAACAGCAGCACCCCGAGCCCGGACCACATCAGCTGGTTGGGCGCGGCGGAGCCGTTGTTGAACAGCACCTTGCCGGCCTTGTCCAGCCGCCAGATCATCACCACGCCGAGGCCGTTGAGCAGGGTGGCCAGCGGCAGCAGCAGCGGGTCCGCGTACGGCGCGAACTTCCGCATCACCAGGTGGGCGACCAGCGCCAGCCCGCCCATGCCCAGCCCGTAGGTGAGCATGCCGGCGGGCAGCTTGCCGTCCATGGCCAGGCCGACGTTGGCGTACGCCAGCATCGGCAGCACCACCGCGAAGGCCAGCATGACCAGCTCGGTGTTGCGGCGGTTGGGCGTGCCCTGGGGGGTGATGGTGGTGTTCTCCCGGCGTCGGGAGCGCTGATCACCGCCACCGGTGGTCTGACTGCTGCTCAGGTCGAAACTGCTCACGTTGACGGCCGCTCCCCGACGGCTGTGGGACCCGCTGGAGGGACCGGTGTCGCTGCGGTCATCAGGGTCGCGGTGGCGGGTGCCACTACGGGGTCGGGCAGGAGGAGGCCAGCTTCTGCTCCTGCTCGGTCAGGGCCGGGGCGGTGCCGGCCGGGGCGGTGGCGATCTTCTTGCAGACCTCCGCCTGGGCACCCAGCTTCCTCACCTGGTCCTCGGCGTCCGCCAGGCTGTCGGCCTGGATGGTCTTGGTGACCTGGGTCTGCTGGTAGGCGGGGAGGAACTTCAGCTCCACCTCGCCGTGCGCCTGGTAGACCTTCGACAGGTCGAGCCCGGCCAGGGTCTGGTTGATGCCGCGGTAGACCGCGACGGAGTTGCCGGAGGCACCCACGTAGTACTGGCCCTGGGTCCAGCGCCAGCCCGCGTAGCCGCCGGCCCCGAGCAGGCCGAGCAGCACCAGCAGGGACAGGCTCAGCTTGAACCAGCCGAACTTCTTCTTCCGGCGCCGCGAGGGCGGGGCCTGGGCCTCGGTCTCCTCGTACTCCTGCGGACCCGACGCGCCGTCAGCCGCCCCGTACCCCTCGGCCGGGCCGAAGCCCGGCTGCCCGCCGTAGCCGTCGGCCGGACCGAAGGCGCCCTGCGGGCGTCCCAGTCCGGCGGCCCGGCCGGCCGCGGTGTTCGGCAGCGCGTGGTCGGCGGCGGGCGGGGTGTCCGCCACCGCGCCGACCACCACGGGGACGTCGGCGTAGCCGGCGCTGTGCGGGTCGGTGGCGCCGACGTCGATGACGTCGGCGACCACGCAGGTGATGTTGTCCGGCCCGCCGCCGCGCAGTGCCAGCTGGATCAGCTCCTGGACGGTCTGCTCGGGGGAGTAGAAGCTCCCGAGCGTCTCCTCCAGGGTCTGGTGGCTGACCGGTCCTGACAGACCGTCGGAACAGATCAGGTAGCGGTCGCCGGCCCGGACCTCACGGATCGACAGGTCGGGCTCGACCTGGCCGCGGCCGTCCAGCGCCCGCATCAGCAGCGAGCGCTGCGGGTGGGTCTCGGCCTCCTCGGGGGTGATCCGGCCCTCGTCCACCAGCCGCTGCACCCAGGTGTGGTCCTGGGTGATCTGGGCCAGCGAGCCGTCCCGGAGCAGGTAGGCCCGGGAGTCGCCGATGTGCACCAGGCCCATCCGCTGCCCGGTCCAGAGCATCGCGGTGAGGGTGCAGCCCATGCCTTCGAGGTGCGGGTCGTCCTCGACCATCTGCCGCAGGCGCTCGTTGGCGCCCTGGACCGCCTCGTTCAGCAGGGTGAGCAGGTCGGCGCCGGGCACATCCTCGTCCAGCCGGACGATGGAGCCCAGCACCTCGGAGGAGGCGACCTCACCGGCGGCGGCGCCGCCCATGCCGTCGGCCACCGCCATCAGCCGCGGCCCGGCGTAGCCGGAGTCCTCGTTCCCCTCCCGGATCAGCCCCTTGTGCGATCCGGCGGCGAAGCGCAGCACGAGAGTCATGCGGTCCGGGCCCTCCTTCGGGTGGACGGTGTGCTGTCCCTCATGCGCTGCTACTTCCGCAGTTCGATGACGGTCCTGCCGATACGGATCGGCACGCCCGGCTGGAGCGGAGTGGGCACGGTGAGCCGCTGCCGCTCCAGATAGGTGCCGTTGGTGGAGCCTAGATCCTCCACCGTCCACTGCCCAGTCTGATCGGGGTAGATCCTGGCATGCCGGGACGAGGCGTAGTCGTCGTCCAGCACGATCGTGGAGTCGTGGGCCCGGCCGAGCGTGATGGTCTGCCCCTGGAGGGCGACCGTGGTGCCCGCCAACGAGCCCTGCACGACGACGAGTTGGGTCGGCGCGCCACGGCGCCGGCCCGGAGCGGGGGCGGCCTGCGGCGGCGGGCCGGCGTGACCACCGCCACCCGTGGCGGCGGGAGCCGGGGCGGCCGTGCGCCGGGCGGCGGCGCGTTGGTTCACCTTGGTGCCGAACAGGTCACTGCGGATCACCTGGACGGCGACGATGACGAACAGCCAGAGCACGGCGAGGAATCCGAGCCGCATGACCGTCAGGGTCAGTTCTGACATGACCGGGCGATCACCCTTCGACCTGTCGGTAGACGATGGTGGTGCTGCCCAGGACGATCCTGGAGCCGTCGCGGAGCGTAGCGCGCTGGGTGTGCTGCCCGTCCACCACGATGCCGTTGGTCGATCCCAGGTCGAGCACCATGGCCGGGGTCCCGGGGCGGATCTCGGCGTGCTTGCGGGAGACCCCGGGGTCGTCGACCCGGATGTCGGCCTCGGTGGAGCGGCCGAGCACGCAGGCGTTCCCGGTGATCTGGTGCCGCTGCCCGTTCATCTCGATCCAGCGCCGGGTGGCCGGACCACCGTGGCCGGCGCCCGGGAACGGCCGGACGTTGCCGCCCTGCTGAGGGGGCGTCGGGGGCATCGACGGGGGTGCGACGGGCGGTGGCGGCGCCCCGTACGGCGCTGCGCCGGGCTGCTGCCACGGTGCGCCGGGGGCCGGCGGGGTGGGCTGCCGGTCGTAGCCCTGGTGCGGCTGCGGCGGTGCGGGCGCGACGGGGCCGGCCGGCGGCTGCTCGGAGGCGAGCGTGCGGCTGCGCACCCGGTAGAGCCCGGTGTCCAGGTCGTCGGCCTTCTCCAGGGTCACCTGGAGCGGGCCCATGAAGCTGTACCGCTGCGCCTCGGCGTACTCCTGCACCATCCCGGCCAGCTCGTTGCCCAGCTGACCGGCGTACGGGCTGAGCCGCTCGTGGTCGTGCGGGGAGAGCTCGACGATGAAGTCGTTGGGGACGACGGTGCGGTCGCGGTTCCAGATGGTGGCGTTGTTGTCGCACTCCCGCTGGAGCGCTCCGGCGATCTCCACCGGCTGCACCTCGGACTTGAACACCTTGGCGAAGGTGCCGTTCACGAGACCCTCGAGCCGCTGCTCGAACTTCTTCAGTACTCCCACTGGGGCACCCCCTTCCAAGGGCGTTCGGTCCGGCCGCGCGCGGGCGCGATTGCGGTACTTCCGTACTGATCGTATCCACGCCGGGGCCGTCCCCACGGTTCCCCCGGCGCGGCGGGGCGCAAGCCAGGGCTACCCGCAGGGTGCCCCGCTCACCCCTCGCTCACCCGTTCGCCTGCACCCGACCGGCCCCGACCGGCGGCGCTCCACAACAGTGGCCCGCTCCGGTTGCGGGGTGCCCGGGGAAGGGATTCGTAGGTTCGGGTCGAGGCGTGCTAATGTTTCTCATGTCGGAAGGGGCGCCCGAGAGGGAGCCGAACGGAAGACCAACGAGGCCAAGGCCGAGAGGGTCGGAAGGACCGGAAGACAAACACCCTTGCGCGGGTGGCGGAATAGGCAGACGCGCTGGATTCAGGTTCCAGTGCCCGAAAGGGCGTGGGGGTTCAACTCCCCCCTCGCGCACAGCGAAGCCCCGCAGATCTTCGGATCTGCGGGGCTTTCTCGTTCTCCGCTGTCGGTGGCCCGATCCGGAGGCCGGCCGGTGTGAGCGGGCTCACGCCGGGGTCGGGGCTCCCGGGGCGAGGCTCGGATCACTCCCCGGCGACCGGCAGCTCCGCCCGGACCAGGAAGCCGCCTTCGGCCGTCGGCCCGGCGGTCAGTGTGCCGCCGAGGCGTTCGGCCCGCTCGCGCAGGCCGACCAGCCCGTGGCCACCGCCGGGCAGGGTCTCGGCGGCGGCCGGGACGCGGGCCGGTGGCCCGTTCCGCACCTCGACCAGCAGCCGGCTGCCGCAGGTGAGCAGCCGGACCTCGACGGCGGCCTCCGGCGCGTGCTTGGTGATGTTGGTGAGCGCCTCCTGCACGGTGCGGAAGGCGGCCCGCTCGACCGCCTCCGGCCAGGGCCGGTCCCCCGACGCCAGTTCGGAGCTGACGGGCAGTCCGCTGCCCTCGATCAGCCGGGGCAGGTCGGCCAGCCGGGGCTGCGGGGACAGCGGATCGGCCGGGCGGTCGCCGCCGGGGGACTGCGCGGCGGCCCGCAGCACGCCCACCATCTGGCGCAGCTCCTCCAGGGTGCGCACCGAGAGCTCCCGGATGGTCCGGGCGGTGGTCCGGGTGGCCGGGTCGGTGGCCGAGACCTGGAGCGCGCCGGCCTGGATGGAGATCAGGCTGACCTGGTGCGAGACCACGTCGTGCATCTCCCGGGCCAGCCGGGCCCGCTCGGTGGAGAGCACCCGCTCGGCCAGCAGCCGGTGCTCGCGCTGCCGGCCCTCCGTCAACTCGGCCAGCCGCTCGGCGAGTTCCTTGCGGGTGCGGGCCAGCAGGCCGAGGGCGGCCGGGCCCGCCCCGAGCATCACGCACTGGATGGCGTAGAGCGCGTTGTCCCGGTCCAGGGCCAGCGGGTGGTCCTCCAGCGGCCAGTGGAAGAACTCCACCAGGGCGAAGACGGTGGCGCTGACGGTGGGCGCCCGCAGGCCCGGCCGGTACGCGGCCACCGAGTAGACCGCGATCACCGGGGCGATCCAGATGTAGTTCAGGAAGGTGCCGGGCAGCACCAGCACCATGGTCAGCAGCGGGTACCGGCGGCGCAGCAGCAGCGAGCCGGTGGCCAGGGCGGAGAGCAGCAGCTCCCACCAGGTCGAGCCGGCCGCCACCAGGGCGGCGTCCACCCCGGCGGCCAGCACCGGGAGCAGCAGCATCAGCCAGGGCGCGGTGGTCCAGGGCGCGCAGAGCCAGGCCGGCCGGGCCCGGCCGGGGGTGGTCACGCCTCGGGCCGGGGCGGGGTGCGGACCAGCCCGGCCCGGTTGGCCACCACGGCGGCCTGCACCCGGTTGGCCGCGCCGAGCTTCCCGAGGATGGCGCTGATGTGGTCCTTGACGGTGCCGGTGCCGAGGAACAGCCGGTCGGCGATCTCGGCGTTGGACAGGCCCTCGCCGAGCAGTGCCAGCACGTCCAGCTCACGGCCCGTCAGACCGCGGGTGAGCGCGGCGGCCTCGGCGTCCGGGCCGCCGCCCTCGACGTAGCCGCTGATCACCGTGCGGGTGACGGTGGGCGAGAGCACGCTGCCGCCGGCCGCCATCACCCGGACGGCGTGCACCAGTTGCTCGGGGGCGGTGTCCTTGAGCAGGAAGCCGGCCGCCCCGGCCCGCAGTGCGGTGCCGATGTACTCGTCGGTGTCGAAGGTGGTCAGCATCGCCACCGCCGGGGGGTAGGGCAGGGCGCGCAGCCGGCGGAGCACCGAGATGCCGTCCAGGTCGGGCATCCGGATGTCCAGCAGGACCACGTGCGGCCGCAGGGCCGAGACCCGTTCCTCCGCCTGGCCCCCGGAGCAGTCGCCGACCACCTCCAGGTCGGGTGCCGAGCCGACGATGAGGCCGAGGCCGGAGCGGACCAGGATCTCGTCGTCCACGATCAGTACGCGGATGGCCGTCATGGCCGTGCCTCCTCGCGCGCGCGGGTATGAGGGTGTGGGAGCGCGTGCGTTTCGAGCCTAGGGGCAGGCCGGGGCGGGCGTGGCGTCGGTCGGGGGGAGAGCACCCCCGCCGTTCGGCGGGGTTGCGAATCCGCTGCCTGGTTCACGTAATTCTCATGCCCGGTGGGCAACCATGGTCGTGGGGGCGGGCCCAGGCCCACCGGCCAGTGTTCGCGCGGATGCGCCCCGTCACCTGATCGTTTGGAATTGAGCTGTGTCCTCCACCGTGAAGCCGGAGCCCGCGTCCGACCCCGCCGAGCAGACCGGCGCCCTGGAGCGGCTGGCCGCGCGCTGGCGGCCCCGGGCGGCCGGGTTCACCGTCTGGTACCTGCGGCTGCTGGCCCTGCTGAACCTGATCGCGGTGCTCGCGGTGCCGTTCAAGAAGCAGGTGCAGACGCACAACAAGGACGAGTACTTCACCCCGTACCTGATGACGGCCGGTCTCACCTCGGTGGTCCTCTCGCTGCTGCTGGCGGTCGCCATGCGCCGCCGCAAGCGCGCCGCCTGGATCTTCAACACGGTGCTGTCCGGGTTCTTCTTCACGGGCTACATGCTGTTCATGGTGGTCTCGCCGGACGGGCGTCACTTCAACCACCACCCCTTCAACTACTTCTCCACCGTGCTGACCGGGCTGTTCTTCCTCGCCCTGCTGGTCGGTGCGCGGGAGTTCACCTCCAAGGGAGACCGCTCCAACCCCAAGTCGGCGGTGGCCGCCTTCCTGGCCGGCCTGCTGGTCGGCGGCGGGATAGGCGCGCTGCTGGTCGGCTGGACCAACGACCTGGCCGGCTCGGACTTCGGCGACCGCTTCCGCTACTCGGTCGGCCGGATGGTCACGCTGCAACCCTCGGCCCACATGCAAGAGGTGATCAAGGTCCCCGGCTGGGTGAACACCGGGATCAACGTGATGGCCGCGCTGCTCCTGCTGCTGGTGGTCTACGTGGCCTTCCGCTCGCCGCGCGGCGAGGAGCTGTTGACCCCGGAGGACGAGCAGAAGCTGCGCGGGCTGTTGGAGAAGCAGGGCGCCCGGGACTCGCTGGGGTACTTCGCGCTCCGCCGGGACAAGGCGGTGATCTTCTCGCCGAGCGGCAAGGCGGCCGTCACCTACCGGGTGGTCGGCGGCGTCTCGCTGGCCTCCGGCGACCCGATCGGCGATCCGGAGGCCTGGCCCGGGGCGATCGAGTGCTGGCTGGCCGAGGCCCGCGAGCACGCCTGGGCCCCGGCGGTGATGGGTGCCTCCGAGGAGGCCGGGGTGATCTACGCCCGGCACGGGCTGGACGCGCTGGAGCTGGGCGACGAGGCGATCGTCGAGGTGGACGAGTTCTCGCTGGACGGCCGGGCGATGCGGGTGGTCCGGCAGGCGTACAACCGGGTCAAGCGGGCCGGCTACACCGTCCGGGTCCGGCGGCACGAGGAGATCCCCGAGGCCGAGATGGCCGAGCTGGTGGAGAAGGCGGACCGCTGGCGGGACGGCGCCACCGAGCGCGGCTTCTCGATGGCGCTCGGCCGCCTGGGCGATCCGGACGACGGCCGCTGCGTGATGCTGGAGTGCCATGACGGGGACGGCGAGCTCCGGGCCCTGCTGAGCTTCGTGCCGTGGGGGCCGGACGGGCTCTCGCTGGACCTGATGCGCCGTGAGCGGGACACCGAGAACGGCCTGATGGAGTTCATGGTGATCGAACTGCTCCAGCAGGCCAAGGCCGTCGGCCTCCAACGGGTCTCGCTGAACTTCGCGATGTTCCGTTCCGTTTTCGAGCGCGGTTCCAAGCTCGGTGCCGGGCCGGTGCTCCGGCTCTGGCGTTCGGTGCTCGGCTTCTTCTCCCGCTGGTGGCAGATCGAGTCCCTGTACCGGGCGAATGCGAAGTACCGCCCGATTTGGGAACCGCGCTATCTGCTCTTCGAGAAGAGCGGTGAGATTCCGCGGATCGGCATCGCCAGTGCCCGGGCCGAGGGCTTCATCACCGTGCCCAGTCTTCCCGCCCTGTTCCGGCGTCGGCACGCCCGACCGGCAGTCGCCCCAGCTGGTGCTCCGGCCGCGCTGCCGGCGTCGGAACGCGACGGGGATCGGTAACCCTCCGCCGGGGGGCGGAGGGAGACCGGGCGGACCCGGCCGACCGGGGGAGGAATCGGGGTCGGGGTCCCTCTGGAGGATGACCCCCTATTCGGCTTGCAAGCTGATGCGGCCCGTTTAGTGGATACCTACTGTGGAGGTAGTGGGCCGCGAAAGCCTGGTGGCCGTCGGTAATGCGAGGCCGACAATACGGAGTCGGCATTCCGGTGCCGACGTTGCGCAGTGAACGGGGACGTCAGTGAACGAACAGCGCACGGGGCCGATCGGCCACGTACGACGGGCGGCCGTCGCGGAGTGGGGCACGCTGTACTCCACGGTCCGCGCCGAGCTGGTCCGGAAGAAGTTCGCCGCCGTCCCGCTGGCCACCACCGCGACGCTGCTGGTGCTGCTGTTCAGCATCGTCCAGCACCTGCCCGGCGGGGAGCGCTTCGTCACCCACGTCGGGGTGGTCAAGGCCGCGCTGCCGCTGGACGTCTCGTTGCTGCGCACCCCCCTCTCGCTCTACGTCCCCGCGCTGGACCTGCCGGTCTGGGGCGCGCTGGCGCAGGTCTTCCTGGTCTTCGGGATCGCCGAGCTGGTGCTCGGACGGCGGCTGACCCTGGTGGTGGCCTACGCCTGCACGCTGGCCGGCACGCTGTTCGCCCGGATCGGCGTGGCGATCGGCCCGGACCACCTGTTCGGCTTCCCGCCCGAGGTGGCGCACGTCCGGGACACCGGGCCGTCGGCGGCCGTGGTGGCGCTGGCGGTCGTGATCGCGTTCCGCTGCCGGGCCTGGTTCACCGGGGGGCTGGTGGCCGCCGTGATGATCGGCGAGGCGATCGTGCTGCCGAACCTGGCGGGCCTGGAGCACGTGGCCGCCCTGGTCGCCGCCGCGCTGATCGCCGCCGCGATGGAGGTCTTCGGGGACTTCTGGCCCCGGGTGCTGGCCGGGGTCACCGCGGCCACCTCGGTGGCCACCGAGGCCCGCCGCCGCCGGGTCTCCGTCGCCCCCTGAGCGCGCCGCCGCCCTTCGAGCGGGCCGGCCACCCCTGAGCGGACCCCGAGCCGACCCTGACGCCGTGTCAGGGTCGGCTCCGCCGTGCGGGGGCTCAGCTCCGGGGCAGGGCCATCTCGAACCAGACCACCTTGCCGACCGCCTTGCGGGCGGTGCCCCACTTCTCGGCCAGCTTGCTCACCAGGTTGAGCCCGCGCCCGTGCTCGTCCAGCTCCTCGGAGGGCTCCAGCGAGGGCAGGTTGTGGTTGTCGTCGCTGACCTCGACCAGCAGCTTGTCCACCCGGATCAGCTGGAGCTGGACGTGGTCCCGGGCCACCCGGACCGCGTTCGTCACCAGCTCGCTGACCAGCAGCTCCACCGTGTCGGTGAGGCCCTCCAACTGCCAGACGGCCAGCTGCTCGCGGACCAGTCGGCGGGCCCGGCGGACCTCGGCCTCACCCACCGTCAGCTCCCAGGTGGCCACCTCGGTCGGCGGGACCCCGTCGAAGCGGGCCACCAGCAGGGCGATGTCGTCCTGCCGGTCCTCCGAGTGGAGCCGCTCCAGCACCACGTCGCAGGCCTCCTCGGGGGTCTGCTTGGGGTCGATCAGGTTCCCGCACAGGGCGGCCAGGCCGGCTCCTATGTCCCCGCCCCTGACCTCGACCAGCCCGTCGGTGCAGAGCACCAGCATCGAGCCGTCCGAGACGTCGATCTTCTTGGCCACGAAGGGCACGCCGCCGACCCCGATCGGGGCGCCGGCCGGGATCTCCAGCAGCTCGCCGGTGCCGTCGGGGTGCACCAGCACCGGCGGGACGTGGCCGGCGCTGGCCAGCTCGCAGGTGCGGTTGATCGGGTCGTAGACCGCGTACAGGCAGGTGGCGAGGTGGTCGTCGCCGATCTTGTGGGCCAGGTTGTCCAGGTGGCGCAGCAGCTGGCCGGGCGGCAGGTCGAGGGCGGCCAGGGTCTGCATCGCGGTGCGGAAGCGGCCCATCGCGGCGGCCGACAGCAGGCCGTGGCCCATCACGTCGCCGACCACCAGGGCGACCCGGCTGCCGGGCAGCTGGATCGCGTCGAACCAGTCGCCGCCGACCTCGGCCTTCGGGTCGCCCGGCAGGTAGCGGTGGGCGATCTGCACGCCGGGGATCCTCGGCGGCCTGGTCGGGATCATCGAGCGCTGGAGCGTGGTGGCGGTCTTCGACTCGGCCCGGTGGGCCCGGGCGTTGTCCAGCGAGAGGGCGGCCCGGGCGGCCAGCTCGCGCAGGGTGTCGGCGTCGTCGTGGCCGAACGGGGCGCGGTCGGGCAGCCGGAGCAGCTTGAGGATGCCGAGCACGGTGCCCCGGGCGGACAGCGGCAGCACCAGCATCGAACGGTCCATCACCACCGGCACCAGCTCCGGCCCGCCGAGCGAGGCGGCGTAGTCCACCGCCACGTCCGGGTTGATCACCGGGACCAGCACCGGGTGGTTCTCCTGGAGGGCCAGGCCGGGCGGGGTGGAGCGGGGCATCTGGAGCAGCGCGCCCTCCTCCAGCACGTGCTCCCACTCCCCCGCCGTGGCGTTGTAGGCACGGGCCACCCGGCGCAGCGTGGTGGTGTCGGAGGGCGGGGTGGACGGCAGCACCGAGTCGGAGATCAGACCGTCCCGCAGGTCCACGCAGGCGAAGTCGGCGATCCTCGGCACCAGGACGTCGCAGAGCTCGCGGGCGGTGGCGTCCAGGTCGAGCGTGGTGCCGACCCGGCTGCCGAACTCGCTCAACAGGGCCAGTTGCTCGCCGGCCTGACTGGTGGTCAGCACCTCGACGGCGGGGGAGGGCACGACGGACCGGTCGGGCAGCGGGCGGTGCCCGTTCTGCCGGGAGTCGGCGGGCAGGGGGTCGGTGCGGTCGGCGGCGGACTCGATGGCGGGGCCTCCCGGGGTCGGGCCGGTGGAGGGTGGGCCGGCCGGTGGGCCGTTCGGAGCGGGGGCCGCCGGGGCGGCCTGCGGCGGGCCTGCGGTGGCGGGGGCCTGGCCCTGCGGGGGGCCGGGCCGGCCGGGCTGCGGCTCCCCGGGCTGCGGGTCGCGGGGCTGCGGGACGGCGCCGCCGGTCAGCACCTGGAGGGCGCCGGCCGTGGGCCGGGGCGGCTCGGGCGGGCGGCGCAGGGCCCGCGGGCGGTCGGCCCGCTGCTGGGCGGTGCGTTGCTGCGGGGTCGGGTAGCGGCGGCCGAGGCCGGCGGCGGCCCGGGTGCCGGCCGGCTCGTACGGGAGCACCGGGAGCCGGGTGGTCGGGTCGATCCAGAGCGCGGGCAGCCCGGCGGCGGCCAGCGCGCCGAGCAGCCGGGCCCGCCGGGGCCCGGTGGCGTGTGGCGGCAGCAGGCCGGCCAGGGCCTCGGCACCGCCGGGGCCGGCCGGGGTGAAGTCGGGGGTGGCCCGGTGCAGCCCGCCGACCGGCCCGGGGGTCGGGGCGAACGGCAACTGCCGGGCGCCGAGCGCGATCCGGGCGCCGCCGGTGCGCAGCGGCCGGGCGTCGGCGGCCAGCACCAGCAGGCTGCGCCCGGTGGGCTCGGTCAGCGGCCAGGCCCACCAGAGCACGTCCCGCAGCCGCTCCTCGCGGTCCAGCACCGGCATCGCGCCGGCCCACGGGGTGGTGCCGGTCAGGGTCAGGTCGTCCAGGGTGTCGAGCGCGTCGCAGCGGCGCGGCGGGGCGCCGGCCGGCCGGGGGAGGGCGGTCTCGGGGCGCGGCTCGACGGCGGGCAGCAGGCCGGAGGCGGTGCGGCCGCGAGTGACCTCGGCGCGGTGGCCGAAGAGCTCCTCGGCGGCCCGGTTCCAGTGCGCGATCCGTCCGTCGGGATCGACCAGGACGGCGGCCAGTCTCACCAGGGCGGCGACTGACGGCTGATCGGACGACGGTGTGGAGTGGGGCTCGTGCACCATGGATGAGGTCTGCTCCCGCCTGGCTGCCGCTCCTGTGTGGTCGTTCCCGCTGCACCTTCCAGCGAAGCACGGTGGGGGGCGGGACTGAAAGCGAATCGGGGAGATTCGTAAGTATCAGTTGCGTGTCACCTCACGCGCGCCCCCTCCGCACCACCAGCCCCTCCTGTACCCGGTGGGTAGGCTGGCCAGTCGTCCGACCGGGTTGGAGGCTTGGGTGGAGTTGGAGGAGCGGGTCGCCGCTACGGAGTTGGCCTGGCTGACGCTGGAGGTGGACGTCGAGACCCTGCGGGTCGAGATCGACAACTTCGCGCTGATCCACCATCAGCTGCTCGGGCCGCTGTACGCCCGGCTGGACGAGCTGGACGCCCTGGTGGCGGAGACCGTGGCGGCCCGCACCGGGCGCCCCGAGGACATCCGGCGGGCCGCCGAGGCCCGGCACCGGGTCTCCGAACTCCCGGACCTGGACGCGCTCTTCGACCAGCTGCCGCCCGAGCCGCCGGCCGCCGAGCCGGAGCAGCCGCGCAAGGTCCGCCCCGACCGGGAGGCCCAGCGGCTCTACCGCGAGCTGGCCCGCCGCGCCCACCCCGACCTGACCACCGACCCGGCCGAGCAGCAGCGCCGGGCCGCCTTCATCACCCGGGTCAACGCGGCCTACGCCCAGGGCGACGCGACCGGCCTGGCCGAGCTGGCCGAGGAGTGGTCCACCGCCCCCGAGTCGGCCCCCGCCCCGGGCACCCCGGAGCGCGAGGGCTGGCTGCTCCAGCGGCTGGACTGGCTGACCGTCAAGATCCGGGGCCTGGCGGTCGAGCAGGTCCGGCTGGAGAACAGCTCGATGGGCGAGCTGCTCCGGCTGGCCCCGCAGGAGCCGGAGCGGCTGCTGGAGGAGCTGGCCGAGCAGCTGCTCGGCCGAGCCGCCGACCGGCAGGCCGAGCTGGAGCGGCTGCTGTCCGCAGCCGCGGACGGAGACCCCGACGCCGGTGCCGGTGCCGGTGCCGGAGCCGGTGCGCGGCCCGCGGCGGGGCAGAATGGCGGGGACCGCCAACGGACCCAGGAGACCGAGATGTTCGCCCAGCTCCCCACCACCGATGCCGCCTCGGTGCCCGCCGAAGCCCCGCTGCTCGACGTCCGCGAGCAGGACGAGTGGGACGCCGGGCACGTGGACGGCGCCCTGCACATCCCGATCGGCCAGGTGGTGGCCCGCCTCGACGAGCTGCCGGACGGGAAGCTCTACGTGATGTGCCGGGTCGGCGGCCGGTCCGCACAGGTGGTGCAGTACCTGGTCCAGCAGGGCCGCGAGGCGGTCAACGTGGACGGCGGGATGTTCGCCTGGGAGGCGGCCGGCCGCCCGATGGTGAGCAGCGACGGTCGCGAAGCGTTCGTCCTGTAGCACCTTCCCCGCAGGTGGGCGCTGCGGCAGGATGACCTCCGGCACACCGGTGCCGGAGGGAGCTGCCGCCGTGCGTACCTGGTCCACCCCGGCAGCCGCCGTGCTCGTGCTCGCGGGTGCGGTGCTGCTCGGCGGCACCGGCCTCTTCCTGTCCGCGCTGTTCCTGAACTCGGCCCCGTCGAACGCCTTCTCCGACCGGTACCGGGCGCAGCTGGACGCGGTGGTGTACCCGGAGTTCGAGCAGAACTGGAAGCTGTTCGCGCCCAATCCGCTCCAGCAGGACGTCGCGGTGGAGGCCCGGCTGCGCACCGTCGCGCCGGACGGCACCGAGGCCGGCGAGCAGACCGGCGAGTGGCTCGGCCTGACGGCCCGTGACATCGCCGCCGTCCGGGGCAATCCGGCGCCCAGCCACCTGGACCAGAACCAGCTCCGCCGGGCCTGGGACTACTACGACTCCACCCACCCCGAGGACGGCACCGCCCCCGGCCCCCGGGCGGAGCCGGCCGAGCGGTACCTCAAGCGGACCGCGCTCCAGCGGATCGGCCCGGCCCCGGAGGGGCGGCGGGCGTACGAGGTGCAGCTGCGGGTGGTGACCACGGTGCTGGCGCCGCCGGCCTGGAGCCGTGAGCAGGTGGACACCGCGCCGCACTACCGCGAGCTGCCCTGGTGGCCGGTGGACGAGGACGACCTGCGGGGGCTGTGGTGACCCCCGCCGAGCTGACCCCCGCCGGTCCGGCCCCGGCCGCGCAGCCCTCCGCCGCGCAGCCCTCCGCCGGTCCGGCCCCCGCCGGCCCGGTCACGGGCCACCCCGGGCTCCCCGAGCAGCGGTCCGCCGCAGCCGCCCCGCCCCCCTGGCGCCGGGCGGCGGAAGCTTTCTCCTCCCGCACCCTGGGTCGCCACCAGGCGGCCGTGGTGCGGATCGGCTTCGGCCTGGTCTGGGCCGCCTTCCTGATCCGCGAGTGGCCCAACCGCCGGGTGCTGTACGGCGACCTCTCCCCGTGGTCGGACGCGCTGGCGTCCGCGCTGATGGCGGAGAACGGCGCCTTCTCGGTGCTGCCCTGGTACTCCGGTCGGCTCTGGTTCGAGCTGGTCTACCACCTGGCGATCGTGGCGGCGGTGCTGTTCGCGCTCGGCTGGCGGACCAGGGCCAGCGGAGCGGTGTACCTGGTCACAGTGGTCTCGCTGCAGAACCGCAGCGTCTTCGTCGGCGACGGCGGCGACAACGTGATCCACCTGATCGCGATCTACCTGGTGTTCACCCGCTGCGCCGAGGTCTGGTCACTGGACGCCCGCCGCGCCGCCCGGACCGGCGGGAGCCGGGGCGCCCCCTGGCTCTGGGCGCTGCTCGGCCTGCCGCTGCTGGCCGGTCCCGGCCCCTGGCCCTGGCCCCGGCTGCTGCTGCTCCTGCTCTGGCTGACCGCGGCGCTCTGGTGGGGCGTCAGCCGCCGCTCCCCCGACGGCGAACCGCGCGCCGTGCTGGACGCCCTGGCGAACATGACCCACCACTGCGCCCTGCTGGTGATCGGCGCGCAGGTGGTGCTGGTCTACGCCACGGCCGGCTGGTACAAGGTGCAGGGCTCGCGCTGGCAGGACGGCACCGCGCTGCACTACCCGCTGCACCTGGACTACTTCACCCCCTGGCCGGCCCTGTCGGCCCTGGCGGCCGGCTCGCTGGTGGCGGTCTTCCTGCTCACCTACGGCACGGTGATCCTCCAGGTGGCCTTCCCGTTCACCCTGCTGAACCGCCGTCTGAAGAACGTCCTGCTGGCCCTGTTGGCGCTGGAGCACCTGGGCATCGCGGTCCTGCTGGGCCTGCCGTTCTTCTCGCTCACGATGATCGCGGCGGACGCGGTCTTCCTGCCGACCGCCGCGCTGCTGTGGTGCGAGCGGAGAATCCGCGGCCGGAGGGTCACCCCGGTCTAAGCTGTGCCGTATGTCCTGGTTTGCGGCCCTGCGCGACAGCGTGCGTGCCGGGCTGAAGGTGGACCGGAGCCTCAGCAGTCCGCGCCGGGCGCTGCGCGGCGCGGTGGCCGCCGCACTGGTGGTCTTCCCGACCCTGGCACTGGCCGGGCCGGGCCCGGCCACCTCGGCCGCGATGGGCGCCTTCATCGCCGGCACCGCCACCTTCCAGCGCAGCTTCCGACCCCGGGTCTCGCTGGCCGTGGCGGCCGGGATCGGACTGGGCGTCAGCACCTTCCTGGGCTACCTGGCGGTCGGCATCCCCGGTGCCTTCCCGGTGCTGCTGGCGCTCTGGGCCTTCGGCGCCGGGATGGCCTGGTCGATCGGGCCGAGCGCCGGGGTGGTGGCCGCGACCACCGTCTCGGTGATGCTGGTGGTGGTCCAACTGCCCGTCAGCGTCCCGACCGCGCTGGGCCACGGGGCGCTCTGTGCGCTCGGCGGGGCGAGCCAGGCCCTGGTGGTGACGCTCTGGCCGATCGACTCCTGGCGGGCCCAGCGGGAGGCGCTGGCCGACGCCTACGCCGAACTCGCCCACTACGCCCGGCGGCTGCGCCAGGACCCGGTGGCGCACGTGGACCCGGCGCCGTTCATCACCGCCCGGCACGCCGCCACCCTGACGCCCTGGCAGGCCCGGCACCGCCCGCCCGAGCTGCGCGGGCTGCGCGGCGTCGCCGAGCGCATCCGACCCACCCTGGCCGCGCTGGCCGACCCGAAGGTGGGCGCCGCCGCCGAGGGCCCGGAGCGGGACCGGGCGCTGGAGCTGCTGGCCGCCGCCGCCGAGACCATGGACGCGCTGGCCCGGGCGGTCCGGACCGGGGAGCCGTACCGCTCCCCCAAGTCCTCCCCGGCGCTCACCCTGACGGCCCGTGACCCGGACACCGCCGATCCGGAGCACGCGGTGCTCACCGGGGCGGCCCGCCGCTCCGCGCGGCGGCTCACCTCGCTGCTGCGCAGGGCGGTGGACACCCTGGACCGGGAGGACAAGGAGACCGTCTCCAGCCCGGTGGCCGGCCCCGGCCTGCGCCGCCCCCCGCTCTTCCGGCTGGCCCCGTCCGTCCTGCTCGCGGTCCGGCGCCAACTCCGCCCGCACTCCGCCGTGTTCCAGCACGCGGTGCGGCTCTCCGGGGTGGTCACCCTCTCCTACCTGGCCGCCAAGGTGCTCGACCTGCACCACGGGTACTGGGCCCCGCTGACCGCCGCGATGGTGATGCGGCCGGACTTCGCCCAGACCTACAGCCGGGGCGTGGCCCGGCTGGCCGGCACCGTGGTGGGGGTGGCCGTCTCCACCGCCGTGGTGCAGCTGTTCCACCCCGGGCAGTGGCTCTCCGCCGCCCTGGCGGTGGCCTTCATGGGCGGCGCCTACCTGACGCTCCGTACGGGCTACGCGGTGATGACCGCCTGCGTCTCCTCCTACGTGGTCTTCCTGCTCGGCCTCCAGCCGGGGGACCCGGTGCGCACCGCCACCGACCGGATCCTGCTCACCCTGATCGGCGGGGGCATCGCCCTGCTCGCCTACGCGCTCTTCCCGACCTGGCAGACCGCCCGGCTGGCCGAGCGGCTGGCCGAGTGGCTGGCGGCGGCCGGCCGGTACGGGGCCTCGGTGCTGACCGTCTTCGGCGAGCCCGGCCGGGGCGGCGAGGACGTCCGCTCCGCCCTGCTGGACTCCCGGGAGGCCCGGTCCGAGCTGCTCCAGGCGATCGACCGGGCCGACGCCGAGCCGGTCCGGCACGAGGGCCAGCTGCCCGAGCTGACCCGGAAGCAGATCGACAAGGCCCGGGCGGCGGTCGGCATGCTGGGCCGCAGCACGGTCCTGATGGAGGCTCACCTGCCGCCCGCCGAGGCCGATCCGCTGCCGGGGGCGGTCGAGTTCGCCGAGGAGCTGCGGGACGCCACCGCGATCGCGGCCGGGGCACTGCTGGTGGGTGACCAGGTGGAGTTCGCCGCCCTGCGGGCCCTGCACCGCCGCTGGGACGCCGAGCTGGCGGCGCTGCCGCCGTCCCACCGGATCGAGGTGGCCCGGGCCGGCAGCCGGATGGTGCTGGCCGCCCTCACCGACCTGGAGAAGGCGACCAAGGCCCGCCGCGTACCCTCGGGGGCGTGAGCAGCACGGGTAGCCCGCACACGGGCGAGCAGTACGACGACGCCTTCACCGCCGCCGACGACCGGGAGATCGGGGTCGGCCCGCACCCGGAGCCCTGGCCGGCCGGGCCGCAGTACGACCCGGAGCTGCTCGCCCACGGCGACCGGCGCAACGTCACCGACCGGTACCGGTACTGGACCCGGGAGGCGATCGTCGCCGACCTGGACACCCGGCGGCACGGCTTCCACGTCGCGGTGGAGAACTGGCAGCACGACTTCAACATCGGCTCGGTGGTACGCACCGCCAACGCCTTCCTGGCCGGCGAGGTGCACATCGTCGGCCGCCGCCGGTGGAACCGGCGCGGCGCCATGGTCACCGACCGGTACCAGCACGTCCGCCACCACGACTCGGTGGCCACCCTGGCCGCCTACGCGGCCGAGCAGGGCCTGGCGGTGATCGGGATCGACAACCTGCCGGGCGCCGTGCCGATCGAGACCTTCGAACTGCCCGAGCGCTGCGTGCTGCTGTTCGGCCAGGAGGGTCCAGGCCTGACCCCGGAGGCGTGGGAGCACGCCACGGCGGTCTGCTCGATCGCCCAGTACGGCTCCACCCGCTCGATCAACGCGGGCGCCGCCGCCGCGATCGCCATGCACACCTGGATCCGGCAGCACGCCTGACCGGTGTGACCGGGGTCACCGGAACTCCGGCCGCGCGCCGGACAAGGCACCTCGTGGACAACAGATCGCACGAACGCATCCGCGCGGGGGACCCCGAGGCGTTCCGGGAGCTCTTCCGCGAGCACGCCTCGCTGGTGCACCGGCACGCCGTCCGGGTGAGCGGTGACCGGGACCTCGCCGAGGAGGTCGTCTCGCTGACCTTCCTGGAGGCGTGGCGGCTGCGCGAGCGGCTACTCGACCATTCGGCCGGCCCGCGCCCCTGGCTGATGGGCATCGCCGTCAACGTGCTGCGCAACACCCGCCGGGCGGCCCGCCGGCACCAGGCCGCGCTCGGCCGGCTGCCGGTCCGCGACACGGTGCCGGACTTCTCCGACGAGCTGGTCGGCCGGCTCGCCGACGCCGACCAACTCGCCGCCGCCCAGCGGGCGTTGAAGCAGCTGCGGCGCACCGAGCGGGAGGTCTTCACGCTCTGCGTGTGGTCCGGGCTCGGCTACGCCGAGGCCGCTACCGCGCTCGGGGTGCCGGTCGGCACCGTCCGCTCGCGGCTCTCCCGGGCCCGCACCCGGCTGCGCGCGCTCGCCGAGAAGGAACTGCGGAAGAACCGGGAACCGCTCCGGCGGTCCGGACAACAACAGGGCGGCCGCACTCCTGCGGCCCGGTCGTACGAGTCGCACGAGGAGACGTACGGATGAACCGCGAGTCCCGCAAGCGGACCGAACCCCTGGACCACGCGGAGCTCGCCCGGCTGCTGCCGGCCCCGTCCGCCTCCGGGATGCCGATCGACCGTCAACTGCTGTTCGAGGAGCACCTGTTGAACGAGATCCAAGCTTCCGCCCCGGCCCCCGCCCCGGTGCGGCGCCCGGCCCGCCGGGCCCTGCTGATCGGCGCCCCGGTGGCCGCCGCCGCGCTCGCCGCCGTCCTCGCGGTCGGTGGAGTGCCCGGTGGAGCCGTCGGCCCCGGTGCTCCGGCCCCGTCGGCCCCGGCCGCCGTGGCGGCCCAGGTGGTGCCGGTCGAGCCGGGCAGCGCCCTCCAGCTGGCCTCGACGGTCCGTCAGCTCTCGGCCGCCGCGGGTGCCCGGCAGGTGCCGGTGCCCGGGCCGGGCCAGTACGTCTACGTCAAGAGCGAGGTCTCCTTCCTGTCCTCGTCGGTCGACTTCGCCAGGAACGAGAGCCGGACCTGGGTGCAGCCGCTGCACCGGCGCGAGGTCTGGCAGTCCGTCGACGGACTCGACGGCTGGCTCGACGAGCCCGGCTACCTGAACCCCGGGGGCATCGGTCTCGGCCGCTCCAATCCGCACCACAAGCCTGCGGACGACTCGGGCCCGGACCGGCCGGTGGACCGCTCCTACGACTGGCTCAAGGCCCAGCCGGCCGACCCGGACGCGCTGCTGCCGCAGCTCTACCCGGCCGTCAGCAGCCCCCGGGACCGCGACCAGCAGGCGTTCGAGGCGCTCCGCGGGATCGTCAACGCACAGCTGGTGCCGGCCCCGGTCGCCGCCGCGCTCTACCAGGCCGCCGCGAAGATCCCCGGCGTGGTGGTCCTGCAGGACTCCCGGGACGCGGCCGGTCGCAGCGGCCTCGCGCTGGCCCGGCAGGACGCGAAGACCGGTGTGCGCCTGGAGCTGGTCTTCGACCGCACCGACTTCAGCTACCTGGGCAGCCGGGGCGTCCAGGTGGTGCCGACCGCCGAGGTCGGGGCGGGCACGGTGGTCGAACGCACCGCGGTGATGGAGCGGGCCGTGGTCGACGCCAAGAAGCAACGGCCCGCTCCCGGCCGGGCCGGCTGAGCGGTGACGGCCCGTCAGCCGAACAGCAGCCGCCAGGTGTGCGGCCCCGGGTAGCCGTCCGCCTCGCTGCCGCTCCAGCCCTGGGCCCGCTGGAAGTCGGCGACGTTCAGCCGGTCCGCCTCGCCCCACTCGGGGCCCGGGCCCTCGGTGTAGTGCCGGCCGAAGCCCTTCCGGACGAGCTGCTCGCCGAGCAGCTTCACGGACTCGTTGGACTGCCCGGGCCCGAAGCTGCTGGCGCCCGGGTAGGGCGGGGCGGCGGCCGGTCCGGGATCCGGTGCCGGGGCGGGGGTCGGCGGCTGCGGCGGGGCGGGCTGGTTGACGGCCGGCGGGATGTCCTTGCCCCGGTGCTGCACCAGCAGGTCCCAGGTGGCCTTGCCGGGGTAGCCGTCGGCCTCCGAACCGCGCCAGCCCTGGGCGAGTTGGAACGCCTCGGTGGCCCGCCGGTCGGCCTCGCCCCAGCTCGGGTCGGGGCCCTCGGCGTAGAACCGGGCACCGCCGCGCTGCACCAGCAGCTCGCCGAGCCGCTTCACGTACTCGTTCCGCTGGCCGGGGCCGAACTTCGCCGTGCCCGGGAAGGCGTCCGGCTCGGGTGCCGGGGCCGGGCCGTCCAGCCCCTCGTACCGGTAGGCCACGTAGGAGGCGGCGTTGTTCCAGTACGCGTACGGGGTGGTGCGCTTGCGGGTGGCCGGCCTGGTCTGCTCGTAGGCCAGGTACTTGGAGCGGGCCGCGTCGGCCCAGCCGCCGAAGATGACGGTGTGCGAGCCGCCCGCCGGGTCGGCCGCGTTGTTGTACACCAGGATGTCGCCCGGCTGGAGCTCGGTACGGGCTATTCGGGTGGCGTGGTCGGGCAGGGTCCAGGTGGTCTGGCTGCTCCCCAGTCCCCAGGCCATCGAGACGAAGCCGGAGCAGTCCTGCCGGTACCCGTCCGACCAGTAGCTGCTCATGCTGTACGGCACCTGCTGGTCGATCCAGCGCTGCGCCCGGGCCATGATCTCGGCCCGGGTGGTGGTGCGGACCGCGCGCATGCTCCGGGTCTCCGCCGCCGCACCGCGCAGCGGGGCGACCTCGCCCTGCGGGGTGGAGCCGGCCTCGGTGCCGGCCGGTGCGGGGGCCGGAGCGGGTGCGGCGGTGGCGACGCCGCCGCCGAGCACGGAGCCGACCGCCGCGACCAGCAGCGCGGCCCGCCGGGCGCCGTGCGCCGAGCGGTGGCCGCCCTCGGCGACCGGGGCGGCGTGCAGCCGGGCCAGCCGGCGGGCCGAGCAGCCTCCGCAGCCGCAGTCCCGGTCCGGTTCTATCTCGGTGAACTCGATCAGCACGGTCGGAGCCTTCCTCTCCTGGGGTGTCACGGAGGGGATGTGTTCCACCGTCAGATGCGGACATATCACCTGAAAACCTGTGAATATCCTCAGAAACGCCGGAGGCCGGCCCCGGAGTGGGGCCGGCCTCCGGCGAGGGGGTCCTGATCAGGCGGCGAGCTCCGCCTCGGCGACCGGCGCCCCGGCGCCCCGCTTCCCGTCCCGCATCACCACGGCGGCCAGCAGGGCGGCGGCCAGCACGCCGACCGCGCTGATGGTGAGGGTGGTGGACATCGCGGTGGTGAACGCCTCCCGGGCGGTCCGGGCCAGGCCGCCGTCCCCGCCGGCCACCGCCAGCGCACCGGAGATCGAGCTCTTCGCCAGGTCCGAGGACCCGGCCGGCATCTCGGCGGTGAAGCGGCTGGTCAGCAGCGAGCCGAGGATGGCGATGCCGAGCGCGGTGCCGGCCTGCTGGATGGTGTCGTTCAGCGCGGAGCCGACCCCGGCCTGCTCCTCGGGGATGGTGCCCATCAGGGCGGCGATCGCGGCCGGCATCGCCAGCCCGGCGCCGAGGCCGAGCAGGCCGAGCGCCACCGCCGGGACGGTGAAGCCGCTGTCCGCGTCCACGGTGGTGAAGAGCAGGAACGAGCCCGCCATCACCAGCAGGCCGGTCACCACCAGCGGACGGTTGCCGGTCTTCGCGGCCAGCCCGGCGCCCGCACCGTTGCCGATCAGGGCGGTGACCGCCAGCGGCAGGAAGGCCAGCCCGGCCTCGACCGCCGAGTAGCCCAGCACGAACTGCAGGTACTGGGTGAGCACCAGCAGCAGGCCGCCGTTGCCGATCTGAACCAGCGTCAGGGAGAGTGAGCCGCCGCTGAAGTTGCGCTGCTTGAACAGGGCCAGCGGGACCATCGGCTCCGGGTGGACGTTCTCCCAGGCCACGAAGCCGATCAGCGCACCGGCCGCGACCAGCAGGGTCACCAGGCCCCGGCCGTCGAACGCGCCGTGCTGCGGGATCTCGATGATCCACCAGATCAGTGCCGTCATGCCGACCGCCGAGAGCACCGCGCCGATCGGGTCGGGCCTGCGCCACGGCCCCCGGGACTCCGGCATCAGCAGCAGCGCGGCGGTGATCGCCACGGCCACCACCGGCACGTTCACGAAGAAGATGGTGTGCCAGGAGAAGTGGTCGATCAGGAAGCCGCCCAGCACCGGGCTGCCGACCAGGCCGAGCATCGAGACCGAACCCCAGGCCGCCATCGCCCTGCCGCGCTCGTCCTCGGCGAAGACGGTGATCAGGATGGAGAGGGTGGACGGCATGATCAGCGCGCCGCCGACGCCCATCGCGACCCGGGCCGCGATCACCTCGCCGGGGTTGGTGCAGACCGTGGCGGCCAGCGAGGCCAGGCCGAACAGCAGCAGCCCGATGATCATCACCTTCCGGCGGCCGAAGCGGTCGCCCAGGCTCCCCGAGGTGAGCAGCAGGCCGGCGAAGACCAGCACGTAGGAGTCCAGGATCCACTGGATGTCCTGGGCGCTCGCCCCGATGTCGGCGGTCATGGCCGGTACCGCCACGGTCAGCGCCATGCTGTCGATCACCAGCACCAGCGTGCTCAGGCAGAGCACCACCAGAATCCACCAGCGGTGCGGATTGCGGGCTTCCATCGGTTGTCCCCCTCGGGTGCGTACACCGTTCCTTCGATGGGAACACTGTACGCATGTGCGTACGTCGTTCGCAAGATGCGAGCTGTGTACGCTGGGGCGAACGTCGTACGCACCGATCAGGAGGACGCATGCCGGCCAAGAGCGCACCCGTCGCATCGGTCTGGGCCCGGGAGAAGCGCGAGCCCGACCAGCCAGGGCTGAACCGGGCCGGGATCGTCCGGGAGGCGATCGCCATGCTGGACGCGGAGGGCGCGGAGGCGCTCAGCATGCGCAAGCTGGCCGCCGCACTGAACGCCGGCGCCGCCTCGCTCTACCGGCACGTGGCCACCAAGGACGAGCTGATGGAGCTCGCGGTGGACGAGGTGGCGGCCGAGATGTCGGTGCCGCCGCCCGGCGGCGCCGACTGGCGGGCCGACGTGACGGCCGCCGCGCGGTCGTTCCGGGCCGCCGCGCTCCGCCACCCGTGGCTGGCCTCGCAGCTCGGCCAGGCCGGTCTGGCCTACCTGGGGCCGAACCTGATGGACTATTCGGAGCGGCTCGCCGCCCTGGTCACCGGGGTCGGCTTCGAGGAGCCCTCACGGGCCATCGACGTGGTCTTCGCCTACGTCATCGGCATGTCCACCACCGAGGCCGCCTGGCTGGCGACCATCGCCCGCTCGGGCGAGACCGAGGCCGAGTTCGTCGCCAACCGGATGCCCGCAGCAGCGGCTGCCGCCGCCGACCACGCCTACCTGACCGCCGCCTACGGCACCGTCGCCCCCGACCCGGTCGCCGTCCGCGAGGAGAAGTTCACCTACGGCCTCGACGTCGTCCTCGACGGCCTCGAACGCCGCCTCACCCACCCGTAACCAAGCCGCCCTCGGCCCGCCCTCGGCCCGCCCTCGGCCCGCCCGGAGGGCGGTCAGGGGCGCGAGGAACTGCGCGAGGCGGGAGACGGTAACTCAGGTGCCGGGAACGGAGGGTCACTTGCAGCTGGGTGTCCGTTCCCGGCAGGCGGCCTGCTTCTTCCGCTGCGCGCAGTTCCTCGCGCCCCTTGGGTCGCTGCATGGTCCTCGCCGCGTAGTGCGCTTCCTCTGCGTCCGGCCCCCCTTGGGCCGCCCGGAGGGCGGTCAGGGGCGCGAGGAACTGCGCGGGGCGGGAGGCGGTGGCTCAAGTGCCGGGTGCGGAGGGTCACTTGCAAGTGGGTGTCCGTCCCCGGCAGGCGGCCTGCTTCTTCCGCTGCGCGCAGTTCCCCGCGCCCCTGGGTCGCTGCATGGTCCCCATCGCGTAGCGCGCTTCCTCTGCGCCCGGCCCGCCCTCGGCTCGCCCTTGCGCCGCCCGGAGGGCGGTCAGGGGCGCGGGGAACTGCGCGGGGCGGAAGGTGGTGGCTCAAGTGTCGGGTGCGGAGGGTCACTTGCAGGTGAGTGTCCGTTCCCGGCAGGCGGTCTGCTTCTTCCGCTGCGCGCAGTTCCCCGCGCCCCTTGGGTCACTGCGTGGTCCCCGCCGCGTAGCGAGCTTCCTATGCGCCCCTGGCACACTGCATGGTCCCCGCCGCGCAGCGCGCTTCCTCGCGCCCCTGTGCCGCCGCGCTCTGCGACGGGCCGTCAGTCCTCCGGGCCCAGCAACTCGGTGAGGGCGCGGCGGATCTCGGCGCGGCTGGGGTCGACCGCCGCCCACGCGGCGTGGCCGTCTGGGCGGACCAGCAGGACGGTGTCCCGGAGCTTGCCGTGGGTGGAGGCGGGGGCGGCGGCCACCGCCCGGTCGGCCCAGGGTTCGAGCACCGTGCTGAGGTCGTCGTTGGAGATCAGCACGGCCCGCCCGCCGCGCAGCGCCTCGTACAGCCGGGCCGGTGTGCCGGGGGTGTCGACGGCGAGGCGGAGGTCGGGGAGCCGGCGGCCCGTCAGGTGGTGGCTGCCGCCGGGGGCGGGGTAGTCGATGCCGATGCCGGAGATCCGCTTGACCCCGGCCGAGCCGACCGCCCCGAGCCGGTCGCCGAGGGCGCCGACCGCGCCGCGCAGCAGCCGTGCCGGGGCGGACCCGCCGAGGGCGACCCGGACCAGGGCGCCGGAGCTGAGCACGGCGGCCCGGCCGACCGGCCAGCGTTCGGTCTGGTAGCTGTCGAGCAGGGCGTCGGGTGCCCAGCCCTTCACCGCCCCGACCAGCTTCCAGCCGAGGTTGGCCGCGTCCTGGAGGCCGGTGTTCATGCCCATCCCGCCGGCCGGCGAGTGGCAGTGGGCGGCGTCGCCGGCCAGGAAGACGCGGCCGGAGCGGTAGTTGGGGACCTGCCGCTCGTCGCTGTGGAAGCGGGAGAGCCAGCGGGCGTCGTGCAGGCCGTGGTCCTCGCCGAAGGCGTCCCGGGCGATGGCGGCGATCTCGTCGAGCTCCACCGGCGCGTCGTCCGGGAGCTGGTGGTTGCGGTCCCAGGCGATCACCCGGTGCCAGCCGTCGCCGAACGGCACCAGGAAGGCGAAGCCGTGCTCCCCGGCGGCGACCGCCAGGGTGCCGGCCGGCGGGCGCTCCACTCGGACGTCGGCCAGCAGCACCGAGCTGACCACCGACTGGCCGGGGAACGGGATGCCGAGCAGGTCGCGGACGGTGGAGCGGACGCCGTCGGTACCGACCGCGTAGGCGGCGGTGTACGTGGCGCCGTCCCTGGTCTCCAGCTCCACCTGGCGGCCGTCCTGCCGCAGGGTGGCGAGCTCGGCGCCCCGGACGATCACCGCGCCGGCCTTCACGGCCCGTTCCTGGAGCAGGCGTTCGACGTTGTACTGCGGGGTGATCAGGACGAACGGGAAGCGGGTCGGCAGCTGGTCCAGCCGGGCCTCCAGACCGCCGAACAGCCGCAGGTGGTCCAGCGCGGTGCCGGTGGCGATCAGCTCGTCGGCCAGGCCCCGGGCGTCCAACTGCTCCAGGGTGCGGGCGTGCACGGCGAAGGCCCTGGTCAGGTTGGACTCGGTGGTCCGCTTCTCCAGCACCGTCACCCGCAGCCCGGCGGCGGCCAGGTCACCGGCCAGCAGGAGCCCGGTCGGGCCCGCGCCGACGACCACCACATCGGATGCCTGCTGCTTCTCGGACATGCCCATCTCCCGTTGATCGGACCAGCGTTCGAGCAGACCCGGCAGCACGTCCGGGCCTTCTAAGCTTCCTCTCAGCCTTCCATCATCGCGGCCCCATCAGTCCCTGTGAACGTCACTGACATGACTGAGTCCGCAGTTCGCGGTACGACCGCCGTGGCCGAGCCCGAACGTGAACCCGCACCCACCGCCCCGATCCGGACCGAGCTGGTAGAGGTGGTCGTCCCGGTCTACAACGAGCAGCACACGGTGGAGAAGTGCGTCCGCACGCTGCACGCCTACCTGGCGGAGACCTTCCCCTACCCGTTCCTGATCACCGTGGCCGACAACGCCAGCACCGACTCCACCTGGCGGGTGGCCACCGCGCTGGCCGCCGAGCTGCCGGGGGTGCGTGCGGTGCACCTGGACCTGAAGGGCCGGGGCCGGGCCCTGCGGCAGGTGTGGGGGAGCAGCGAGGCCGAGGTGGTGGCCTACATGGACGTCGACCTCTCGACCGGTCTGGAGGCGTTCCTCCCGCTGGTCGCACCGCTGCTCTCCGGCCACAGCGAGCTGGCGATCGGCAGTCGGCTGCACCGGGGCTCGGCCGTGGTGCGCGGCGCCAAGCGGGAGTTCGTCTCGCGGACCTACAACGCGCTGCTCCGGAGCACCATGGCGGCCGGCTTCTCCGACGCCCAGTGCGGCTTCAAGGCGGCCCGCACCGAGGTGGTGCGGGAGCTGCTCGGGTCGGTGGCGGACGAGGAGTGGTTCTTCGACACCGAGCTCCTGCTGCTGGCCGAGCGGTCCGGGCTGCGGATCCACGAGGTCCCGGTGGACTGGGTGGACGATCCGGACAGCCGGGTGGACGTCGTCCGCACCGCGCTGGACGACCTGCGCGGGATGGCCCGGGTGGCCCGGGGTTCGCTGGGCGGTGCCGCCCGGCCGGCCGGGCTGCCGGTCCGGCCGAGGCCCGGCCCGTCGGTGCGCCCTGGAGCACTCCGGCAGGCGGTGGGCTTCGCGCTGGTCGGCACCCTGTGCACCCTGGCCTACCTGCTGCTCTACCTGACGGCCCGGCAGCTCGCCCCGGCACTCTGGGCGAACGCCCTGGCCCTGGCCGTCACCGCGATCGGCAACACCGCGTTGAACCGGCGCTTCACCTTCGGCGTGACGGGCCGTCAGGACGCGCTGCGCCATCAGCTGGAGGGCGGCATCGCCTTCCTGGCCGGGCTGGCGCTGAGCAGCGGTGCGGTCGCGCTGCTGCCGGCCGGTGCCTCGCCCCGGGCCGAGCTGGCCGCCCTGGTCGGAGGCAACGCGCTGGCCACCGTGGCGCGCTTCGTGCTGCTGCGGTTCTGGGTGTTCAACCCCCGCCGCAGCTGACGGAACTGACGGCCCGCCACGGCTACCGGAACCGACGGCCCGCCGGGCCGCCGGTCCGGTGCCGTGCAGGGCCCCGGACCGGCGGACGGATCAGGAGTGCCGCCGGACCTCGACCGTGCGGAAGCGCGAGGCGACGAAGGCGCCGTCGCAGTACGCGGCGTTGGCGGCCGGGTTGGCCCCGGTGCCGTGCAGGTCGGAGAAGGCGGCGGTCTGGTTCGGGAAGACGCCGCCGGTGAGGTTGAGCGAGAGCGAGACGCCGGAGTCCAGCGCGGCGGCGACCAGGGCGGCCTCCACCTCGCTGTCCACGGTGTACGCGGAGGCGGTCATCGCGCCCTGCTCGCGCACGGTGCGGGCGAGCAGCTCCACCGCCGCCCCGGCGGACTCCACCGCGACCAGGAAGGAGACCGGGCCGAAGCACTCGCCGGTGAAGGCGGCCTGGTCGTCCGGCTTGTCGGCGTCCACCTTGACCAGCGCGGGGGTGCGGATGGTCGCGCCGGGGAACTCCTCGGAGGTCACCACCCGGGGCGCCAGAGCGAGTTCGCCGTACTCGCCGCCTGCCGCCTTGACGCTGCGGCCGAGCACGGCGGGGTTGACCACGGCGCCGAGGATCGCGGCGGCCCGGGCGTCGTCGCCGAGCAGCTTCTCGATCGCGTGGGCCAGGTCGGCGGCCACCTCGTCGTAGGACTTGCCGCCCTCGTCGGTGCGCACGCCGGTGCGCGGGATCAGCACGTTCTGCGGGGTGGTGCACATCTGGCCGCTGTAGAGCGAGAGCGCGAAGGCGAGGTTGGCCAGCATGCCCCGGTAGTTGTCGGTGGACTCGACGACCACCGAGTTGAGACCGGCCTTCTCGGTGTACACCAGGGCCTGCCTGGCGTTCTCCTCCAGCCAGTCGCCGAAGCCGGTGGAGCCGGTGTAGTCGATGATCCGGATCTCCGGCCGGACCGCCAGGGTGGCGGCCAGCGTGCCGCCCTCGTGCTCGGCGGCCAGGGTGACCAGGTTGGGGTCGAAGCCGGCCTCGGCCAGTACCTCGCGGGCGACCTGCACGGTGAGCGCCAGCGGCAGGGTGGCCCGGGGGTGCGGCTTGACCAGCACCGGGTTCCCGGTGGCCAGCGAGGCGAACAGGCCGGGGTAGCCGTTCCAGGTCGGGAAGGTGTTGCAGCCGATCAGCAGCGCCAGGCCGCGCGGCACCGGCACGAAGTCCTTGACCATCGAGAGCGGGTCCCGCTTGCCCTGCGGCTTGGTCCACTGGGCCTGCTCGGGCAGCCGGGTCTGCTCGGCGTAGGCGTAGGCCACCGCCTCCAGGCCCCGGTCCTGCGCGTGCGGGCCGCCGGCCTGGAAGGCCATCCCGTAGGCCTGGCCGGTCGTGTGCATCACCGCGTGGGCGAACTCGTGCGAGCGCGCGTTGATCCGGGCCAGGATCTCCAGGCTGACCGCCGCCCGGGCCGCCGGCCCGGCCGCCGCCCAGGCCGGCCGGGCCGCCTGCATCGCGGTGATCAGCGCGTCGGCGTCCGCCCTCGGGTACTCGACGCGCAGCTCGATGCCGTACGGCGAGGTCTCGCCGCCCACCGTGGAGCCGTCGCCGGGCTGGCCCTCCAGGGTCAGCGGGGAGCCGAGCAGGGCCTCGAAGGCGGCCTGCCCGTCGGCCTGCCCGGTCTCGCCGTAGGCCTTGGCGAACTCCGGGTACGGCGACCAGTAGTCGCGCGACCGGGTGGCCTCCAGCGCGCTGGTCAGGGTGGCCTGGTGACGTTCGATCAGCTCGGCGACGACGGGGTGGCTGGCCGCTGCGGTCATGACGCGCTCCTTCTGGGCTGTCTGGTCACCCCTCAGGTTAACCGAACGATCGGTCGGGTCAATGGGGCGGTGGAGTGACCCGGGGGCGCACGGGTGATACTCGTTCACATGGCCGAGAACTCCACCCGCACCGCCTACACCGTCGACACGCTGCTCGCCGTCACGGTCGGGGTCTTCAACGAGCGCGGGTACGACGGGACCTCGATGGAGGACCTGTCCCGGGCCGCCGGGATCTCCAAGTCCTCGATCTACCACCACGTGCGCGGCAAGGAGGAGCTGCTGAAGCTCGCCGTCGGCCGCGCGCTGGACGCGCTGTTCGGCATCCTGGCCGAGCCGGAGGCGCTGACCGGCCGCCCGGTGGACCGGCTGGAGCACGTGGTGCGCCGCACCGCCGAGGTGCTGGTCGCCGAACTCCCGTACGTCACGCTGCTGTTGAGGGTGCGGGGGAACACCGCGACCGAGCAGTGGGCGCTGGAGCGGCGGCGCGACTTCGACCACCAGGTGGCCGAGCTGGTCCGCGAGGCGGTGGCCGCCGGGGAGCTGCGCTCGGACCTGGAGCCCCGGCTGGCCACCCGGCTGCTGTTCGGGATGATCAACTCGATCGTGGAGTGGTACCGCCCCGGCGGCAAGCACACCGACGGGGTGGCCGAGGCCGTCGTGCACCTGGCCTTCGACGGGCTGCGCGCCTGACCGTCCGCGCGTCCGCCCGCACGCCCGTCCGCGCCCGAATCGTGCCCGCCCGCACGCCCGTCCGCACGCCCGTCCGCGCGCCTGCCCGGGCGGCTGACGGTGGGCGGTGGGAGGCTGCCGGGATGACCGAGATGCCCGCACACCTCTCCCCGCCGCTCGCCGACGACCCGCGCGAGCCGCTGCCGCTCACCGGCTCCGAGCGCGAGCTGCTCACCGCCTTCCTGGACTGGCACCGGGAGACCTTCCTGCTGAAGTGCGCCGGCCTGGCCGACGCCGAGCTCTCCACCCTCGCCGTCGAGCCCTCCGGGCTCAGCCTGCACGGCCTGCTGCGCCACCTCACCGGGGTGGAGCGCTGGTGGTTCCGGATCCAGTTCGCGGGCGAGGAGCTCCCGCTCCTGTACTACTCCGACGAAGACCCGGACCAGGACTTCGAGCACCTGGACGGCAGCGTGGCCGAGGCCGTCGAGGCCTGGCGCACCGAGGTCGCCGAGTCCCGCCGGATCGTCGCCGAGGCCGGCTCGCTGGACGACACCGGCACCCACCGGGCCTCCGGACGGCCGATCGCACTGCGCCGGATCCTGATCCACATGCTGGCCGAGTACGCCCGCCACAACGGGCACGCCGACCTGCTCCGCGAGCGGCTGGACGGCACCACCGGCTACTGACGAACGGTGCTCACGCGCGCCAGGGCGGCGGCCCGGGGGCGCGGGGAACTGCGCGAGTCCGGAGGGCGGAGCAGCGTGGGATCGGGGCGCGTGAGCCGGTTGCACGTGCTGCCGTTCCCGCGCGTGCAGTTCCCCGCGCTCCAGGTGTGACCGCCGCTCCGGGTGTGACCACCGCCCGGGGGTGACCCCCACGTCCCTAGACCGGCGGCACCTGGTCGGTCTCCTCGAAGACCAGCAGGGTCTGGGTGGCCAGGACCTGCGGGATGTTCTGGATCCGGCCGAGGACCAGCTCCCGCAGGGCCTGGTTGTCGGCGGTGTGCACCAGCAGCAGCACGTCGAACTCGCCGCCGACCAGCGCGATGTGGGCCACCCCGGGCAGGGCCAGCAGCTGCTCCCGGACGGTCCGCCAGGAGTTCTGCACGATCTTCAGCGTGATGTAGGCGGAGGCGCCCTGCCCGGCCCGCTCGTGGTCGATCCGGGCGGTGAAGCCCCGGATGATGCCGTCCTCGACCATCCGGGCGATCCGTGCGTAGGCGTTCGCCCGGGAGACGTGCACCCGCTCGGCGACCGAGCGTATCGAGGCCCGGCCGTCCTGCTGGAGCAGCCGGACGATGGACCGGTCGATCTGATCGAGCCTGGACGTCTGTTCAGTGGACACGGCCCCCGACCCTCCCGCTGTGGACATGCTGTCATCAGAAGACCGCTGTTCGGGCCGATTGTCCACCACTACGGCACAGCTGTGGCCAGATTGAACAGACAACCGAACAATCGGTAGGGAGGAGGCGCCCCGGCGACCAGCCCTGCCATCCCTCGTGCACCACCGGCATCACCCTGCCCCGCACCCCCGCCCCCACCCTCTGGAGGTGCCCGAGATGACCGTTCTCGACCACCGACACCTCGCCGGCGACGTGCCCGGCTGGCGCCCCGACGCCTCCGGCCCGCGGACCGACCCGGCCCCGCTGCTGCCGGACCACGAGCCCTACCGGATGCTCGGCACCCCGGCCGCCGAGAAGGCCGAGCCGCTGCTGCTCACCGAGCTCTACCGCCGGCTGGTCGCGGGCCGCCGCTACAACCAGCAGGCCACCACGCTGACCAAGCAGGGCCGGCTCGCGGTCTACCCGGCCTCGACCGGGCAGGAGGCCTGCCAGGTGGCCGCCGCGCTGGCGCTCCGTCAGGACGACTGGCTCTTCCCCAGTTACCGGGACACCCTGGCCGTGGTCAGCCGGGGGGTGGACCCGCTGGAGGCGCTCACCCTGCTGCGCGGCAACGCGCACACCGGCTACGACCCCCGGGCCACCCGCACCGCACCGCTCTCCACCCCGCTCGCCACCCAGGCCCCGCACGCGGTCGGCCTGGCCCACGCGGCCCGGCTGCGCGGCGACGACACCGTGGCGCTGGCCATGCTCGGCGACGGCGGCACCAGCGAGGGCGACTTCCACGAGGCGCTGAACTTCGCCGCCGTGCTGAACGCCCCGGTGGTCTTCCTGGTGCAGAACAACGGCTACGCCATCTCCGTCCCGCTCACCCGGCAGTCCGCCGCGCCGACCCTGGCCCACAAGGCCGTCGGCTACGGCCTGCCCGGCCGGCTGGTGGACGGCAACGACGCGCTGGCCATGCACACCGTGCTCACCGAGGCGGTCGAGCGGGCCCGCTCCGGCGGCGGCCCGACCCTGGTCGAGGCGGTCACCTACCGGATCGAGGCGCACACCAACGCCGACGACGCCACCCGGTACCGGCAGGAGGAGGAGATCGCCGCCTGGCGGGACCACGACCCGATCCTGCTGATGGAGCGTCAGCTCCGCGCCCTCGGACTGCTGGAGGACGGGCTGAGCCAGGGGGCCACCGAGGCCGCCGAGGCACTGGCGGCCCGGATGCGCAGCGAGTTCCACGCCGACGCGGTGCTCGACCCGATGTCGCTGTTCGCCCACGTCTACGCCGAGCCCACCCAGCAACTGCGGGAGCAGGCCGAGCAGTTGGCCGCCGAGCTGGCCGCCGAGGAGCACTGAGGATGAGCACCACCGCCACCGCCACCGCCCCGCAGACCCGCACCATGGCCCAGGCGCTGAACACCGCGCTCCGGGACGCCCTGCGCGAGGACCCGACGGTGCACGTGCTGGGCGAGGACGTCGGGCAGCTCGGCGGGGTCTTCCGGATCACCGACGGCCTGACCGCCGAGTTCGGCCCGGACCGCTGCCTGGACACCCCGCTGGCCGAGGCCGGCATCCTGGGCACCGCCGTCGGCATGGCGATGTACGGGCTGCGCCCGGTGGTCGAGATGCAGTTCGACGCCTTCGCCTACCCGGCGATGGAGCAGTTGTTCTCGCACGTCGCCAAGATGCGCAACCGCACCGCCGGGAAGCTCCCGCTGCCGATCACCATCCGGATCCCGTACGGCGGCGGCATCGGCGGGGTCGAGCACCACAGCGACTCCTCCGAGGCGTACTACGCCCACACCGCCGGCCTGCACGTGGTCACCCCGGCCACCGTCCAGGACTCCTACGGGCTGCTCCGCGAGGCCATCGCCTCGGACGATCCGGTGGTCTTCCTGGAGCCCAAGCGGCTGTACTGGGGCAAGGACCGGCTGGACGTCGAGGCGCCGGTCGAGCCGATCGGCCGGGCCGTGCTGCGCCGCCCGGGCAGCTCGGCGGTGCTGGTCACCTACGGGCCCTCGCTGCCGGTCTGCCTGGAGGCGGCCGAGGCGGCGAAGGCCGAGGGCTGGGACCTGGCGGTGCTGGACCTGCGCTCGCTGGTGCCGTTCGACGAGGCGACGGCCTGTCAGGTGGTCCGCTCGCTGGGCCGGGCCGTGGTGGTGCACGAGGCGAGCGGCTTCGGCGGGGCGGGCGCGGAGATCGCCGCCCGGCTGACCGAGAAGTGCTTCCACCACCTGGCCGCTCCGGTGCTCCGGGTCACCGGCTTCGACATCCCGTACCCGCCGCCGATGCTGGAGCACCACCACCTGCCCGGGGTGGACCGGATCCTGGACGCGGTGGCCCGCCTCCAGTGGGAGGACTGACCAGATGATGCCGGTGGTGCGCGAGTTCACCCTGCCCGACCTGGGCGAGGGGCTGACCGGGGCCGAGGTGGTCCGCTGGCTGGTGGAGGTCGGCGAGGTGATCGCCGTGGACCAGCCGGTGGTGGAGGTGGAGACCGCCAAGGCGGTGGTCGAGGTGCCCTGCCCGTACGGCGGGGTGGTGACGGCGAGGTTCGGGGCCGAGGGGGAGGAGATCCCGGTCGGCTCCCCGCTGGTGACGGTCGCGGTGGCCCCGGGTGAGGGACCGCAGCCGCTGGCGGACCAGGACCCGCCGGTGGAGCGGCCGTTGGTCGGCTACGGGGTGGCCGAGCGCCCGGCGGGTGCCCGGCGGGCCCGGGTCGGGGCCGGCCGCACGGCCCCGACCCCGGCTCCGGCTCCGGCTGCGGCTCCCGTTCCGGCCCCGGTTCCGGTTGCCGTCGAGGTGGCTCCGGCGGTGTCGGCCGTGGTGGCGGTGATCTCGCCGCTGGTGCGGCGGATGGCCCGGGAGCACGACCTGGACCTGCGGACGGTGGCCGGCTCCGGTCCGGACGGGCTGATCCTGCGCCGGGACGTGGAGCGGGTGTTGAGCGTGCCCGCCCCGGTGGCGGCGCCGGTGGCCGAGGGCGTGGTCCCGCTGCGCGGGCTGCGCAAGGCGGTGGCCGAGAAGCTGACCCGCAGTCACCGCGAGATCCCGGCCGCGACCTGCTGGGTGGACGCCGACGCGACCGCCCTGATGGAGCTGCGGGCCGACCTGAACCGGGCGGCCGGGCCGAAGATCAGCGTGCTGGCCCTGCTGGCCCGGATCTGCACCGCCGCGCTGGCCCGCTTCCCGGAGCTCAACTCCAGCGTGACGCCGGACGGGACGGGCATCGTCCGGCACTCGGTGGTGCACCTGGGCTTCGCCGCGCAGAGCGGGCGCGGCCTGGTGGTGCCGGTGGTGAAGGACGCGCACGCGCTCGGTACTGAGCACCTCGGTTCGGAGCTCGCACGGCTGACCGAGGCCGCCCGGGAGGGCCGGCTGACCCCGGCGGAGCTGACCGGGGGCACCTTCACGCTCAACAACTACGGGGTCTTCGGGGTGGACGGATCGACGCCGATCCTCAACCACCCGGAGGCGGCGATGCTCGGCGTCGGCCGGATCACGCCCAAACCCTGGGTCCACCAAGGGGAGTTGGCGGTCCGTCAGGTCACCCAGCTGTCCTTCACCTTCGACCACCGGGTCTGCGACGGCGGTACGGCGGGCGGCTTCCTGCGGTTCGTCGCGGACTGCGTGGAGCAGCCGGGGACGCTGCTGCGGCAGCTGTGAGCGCGGCAGGTTAGCGCCTCCGGGGGCCGCTGTCCGGGCTTCCGAGGATTTGTCGGATGAGCTTCACGGTCGTGCCACGCTGCTGAGCCTCAGCAACTGGCACGACCGGAAGCGAAACGATTCTCTTGGGCACTCGTCAAATCGCGGTGAAGACAGCCCCGTTGAGGGTCCGGGCGGGGCGCGGCTCGGTCGCGGTGGCCGCCGTACCGGGCATGTCGGAGACGGACCCCGAGCCACCCGCAGGGGTGGCGGAGCCGCCGGTGGAGCCGGCCCGGGTGGCACCAGAGTCGGTGGCCGCCGTCCCGACCGGGCCGGAGCCCGCGGTGCGGGTGGAGCCGGTACGGCCGGTGGTCGAGGTCCGGCCGGAGCCGCCCGCAGCCCCGGCTGCCCCCGTCGCCCCGACCGCCCCCGCAGCCCCGGCCGCCCTGGTGATCCCGCCGAAGCCCGCGCACCCGCCGGCGGTGCCGGCCACCGTCCAGCCCGCCGTCCAGACCGCCCAGCTGCAGCCGCTGTTCCCGCAGGCGCCGGGCCTCAACTGGGCCGGGCCGGGCGACCACTGGAGCCGGGCCTGGGCGATGGACACCCTGGGCGCGGTGCCGCCGGCACCCGCCGCCGAGCCGCCGGCCGGGGCGGCGGAGCCGCCGACCGCCCGGGACATCGAGCTGATCCGGGCCAGCCTGACCGTGGTGGAGCCGCTGGCCGACCGGGCCACCGCACACTTCTACGCGCTGATCTTCCTGCACCACCCCGAGGTCCGGGCGCTCTTCCCGGCCGCCATGGACGTCCAGCGGGACCGGCTGTTCCGCTCCCTGCTGATGGCAGCCCGGAGCGCGGACGACCTGCCGGGGCTGACCGCCTACCTCACCGCGCTCGGCCGGGGCCACCGCAAGTACGGCACGCTGACCGGGCACTACGCCCCGGTCGGCGAGTGCCTGGTGGCGGCACTGGCCCGGTACGCCGGCCCGAAGTGGGACGCGGAGACCGAGCTGGCCTGGCGCCGGGTCTACGGGCTGATCGCCGCCGTGATGTCCGAGGCGGCCGAGGAGGCGGCCCGGACCTCACCGCCGTGGTGGCAGGCGGAGGTGGTCGGCCACGAGCTGCGCACCCCGGACGTGGCGGTGCTGACGCTCCGTCCGGACCAGGCGTACCCGTACCGGGCCGGGCAGTACACCACGCTGGAGACGCCCTGGTGGCCCCGGGTCTGGCGGCCGTTCTCGTTCGCCACCGCGCCCCGGCCGGACGGGCTGCTGACCCTGCACGTGAAGGCGGTGCAGGCGGGCTGGGTGAGCAACGCGCTGGTGCACCGGGCCGGCCCGGGGGACGTGCTGCGGCTCGGCCCGGCGGCCGGGTCGATGGTGCTGGACCACGAGCGGGCGGCCGATCTGGTCTGCCTGGGCGGCGGCACCGGGATCGCCCCGGTCACCGCGCTGGTGGAGGAGCTGGCCGAGCACGGGGCGGGCGGGCGCTCGGTGGACGTGTTCTACGGCGCCCGCCGGCAGGACGCGCTGTACGAGCTGGACCGGCTGCGCGGGCTGGCCGCCCGGCACCCGTGGCTGACGGTGCATCCGGTGGTCTCGGACGAGCCGGCCGTCGGCCTGCTGGCCGGGGAGCTGCCGGACGCGGTCTCCCGGTACGGCAGCTGGGCCGGCCGGGACGGCTACCTGAGCGGCCCGGCGGCGATGGTCCGCCGGGGCACCCGGGCGCTGGCCCGGGCCGGGGTGGCACCGGGCCGGGTGTTCCACGACCTGACCGAGGGCGAGTGAGGTGGCCGGCGCCGGCTCAGCCCTCCCGGGCGCCGAGGTCGGGCGCCAGCAGGGCCCGGACGCCCTCCACGTTGGCGGCCAGGTAGGCGCGCAGGCTGGGCGGCACGACGTTCACCGAGGTGACGCCCTCCCGGGTGAAGGGCAGCCGGACGATCTCGTACTCGCCCCGGGGCTCGTCCACCTCGGGACCGTGACGGCGGGAGGGGTCCATGGCGGTGAGCCGGCAGACGAAGAAGTGCTGCACCTTCACCCCGTGCGGGTGGGCGAGTGAGCCGTCCTCGTGGTGGGAGTGCGCGACGGTGTCCACGAACGCCGGCACCACCGACTCCACCTTGCCGCCGAGCTCCTCGTCCACCTCCCGGTGCAGGGCCGCCACCACGCTGCGGTCGGTCGGCTCGACCCCGCCGCCGGGGGTGATCCAGTACGGGCGGGCGCCCGGCCTGGTCCGCTTGATCAGCACCAGCGAGGCCGGGCGGTGCGGGTCGTCCGGGTCCAGCTCCAGCAGGATCGCCCGCGCGGTGCGCTTCACCACGGGACGGACGGGGCCGGTCATGACCACCTCCGGGACGGGAGCGTTGTGGCTGAGTCTCCCGCCCCCGGCCGTTGGTGAAACTCGTACGGATGGGCGAACAGGACGGACCGGTTCCGCCGAACGGTTGATTTGGCATGCCCGGGTGCATCGGAGCCGCACCGGGCAGTCAGGCCATTTGGATCTTCGATCGCAAGGCGAGTGCCGGAAATACTTCTACCGGAGAGTCACATTCCGCCGGAAGGGCCTTCGATTCGAAGGTCAAAAGCCGACATTGCTCGCCGGAATGATTGCAGGCCCGGGCGCCCTGTGCTGCAATGAGCGCCAATCGGGCACAACTGCACCGAAACCGGGCAGGGGGCAGGGCATGACAGTCGATCAGATCGCGGACGCCGCACGGAGCATACGGGGCGCGGACTCGCCGGCCCGGACCGCCCGGGAGCCGACCCTGATCGCCTCCGTCCAGCGGGCCCTGCGGCTGCTGGAGGCGGTCGGCCGGTACACGGACGGTGCCACCGCCAAGCAACTGGCCCGGGCCGGCGGCCTGCCGCTGGGCACCGCGTACCACCTGCTCCGCACCCTCACCCACGAGGGCTACCTCTGCCGGATCGACGGCCGGTTCTTCTACGGGGCCTCGGTGGACGGCATCGGCCAGGGCGGCGGCCGGCAGGCCGAGCGGGCCGACCTGCGCAGCCGGATGGAGCAGATCGGCCTGGAGCTGGACACCGCCGTCTACTACGCCGTCTACGAGGACGGCGAGGTCCGGGTGGTGGACGTGGCCGAGGCTCCGGCCCGGCCGGCGGTCGCCGAGTGGGCCGACTTCAGGGTCACCGCCAACGCGCACGCGGTCGGGCAGTGCCTGCTCTCCCAGCTCGGCGAGCAGGACCGGCAGGACCACTTCAGCCGGCACCCGCCGGTCGAGCTCACCCCGTCCACCGTCACCGACCGCACCCTGCTGCTGCGTCGGCTGGCGGCCGCCGTCCCGAGCAGGCCGGTGCTGGAGCGTCAGCAGTACGCTCTCGGCACGGTCTGCGCCGCCGTCCCGATCACCGTGGGCTCGGCCGTGGCGACCATGGCCATCTCGCTCCCGGCCGCCCGGGCCGGGGAGTTGGCCGGCAAGGCCGAGCGGCTCCGCTGTCTGGTGGGGGCGATGTCCCCGTCGTTCGTCCACTGACGCTGAGCCCGTCGGGTCAGCCGTTTCACCATTTGAAAAAGCGCGTCTTGTCCGCTTCGTCCCCGAAGCACCACCATGGTGCGGAGGAGGACCCGGCGGACCATTCCATCGAATCGCAGGCCCGGACCCGGCGGTCCCCTCAACTGCCGGCCCCGGGCGGGAACGAGAGGTACTGGCGCATGCACAGCAGCACGGTCCAGGGCCACGTGGTGATGAACCTCGTGGTCTCGCACGAGCTCTCCTTCCGCATCGTGGTCGACCTCGACTACGACCCGGCGGACCCGTTCGCGGTCCGCTTCACCTTCCACCTGCCCGGCGACGCCCCGGTGACCTGGTTCTTCGCCCGCGAGCTGTTGCTGGACGGCATCAGCCGCCCGACCGGCGAGGGGGACGTGCACATCCACCCCGTCGGCGAGGAGCTCTCCGAGGTGTGCGTGGTGCTGCACTCCCCGGACGGCGACGCCCGGCTGGTCGCCTCGGCCCCGCCGCTGATCGCCTTCCTGGCCCGCACCGACCGGCTGGTGCCGATGGGCGAGGAGCCGACCGGCAGCGAGCTGGACGAGCAACTGGCCGCGATCCTGGCCAAGGGCTGCGAGAACCTCGGCTGATCTCCCGGCCGACCACGGACGAAGGTCCCACCGCGCGGCAGGCGGTGGGACCTTCTCGTCGTTCCATCCGGGCTGATCCCGGGTCAGTCGTCGTCGCCGAAGGCCAGGTTGAGGCCCCAGGAGACCAGGCTGATGATCAGCGAGCCGAGCAGGGCGGCCCAGAAGCCCTCCACGTGGAAGTCCAGGTCCAGCTTGTCGGAGGCCCAGGAGGTCAGCCAGAGCATCAGCGCGTTGATCACGAAGGTGATCAGCCCGAGGGTGAGGATGAAGAGCGGCAGCGAGAACAGCTTCACCACCGGCTTGATCAGGAAGTTCACCACCCCGAAGATCAGGGCGACCGCGATCACCGTGATGGTCTTGCTCTGCCAGTCGTCCCCGGACAGGGTGATGCCGGACACGATCCAGGCGGCCACCCAGATGGCCACCGCGTTGATCAGCGTCTTGATGACGAAGTTCTTCATGGCCACGAGGGTCGCAGGCCGTCGGGCCGGGCGGAAGCTCCACACCCGCATGTTGTTCAATGTGGCCACCACGACAGGAGGGTGACCCCGTGAAGGTCTTCCGGTTGGACCGGCTCGACGCCGAGCGCTCCGAGGGCGGCGGCGCCTACCTGCGCTTCCTGAAGGAGCGTCACATGTCGGCCGGCCTCTACGCGCTCTCCCCGGGCGAGACCGACACCCAGGGCGTGCACGACCAGGACGAGCTCTACCAGGTGATCAGCGGCCGGGCCGAGCTCACCGTAGGCGGCGAGACCACCACCGTCGGCCGGGGCACCGTGGTCTACGTGCCGGCCGGCACCCCGCACCGCTTCCACCACGTCACCGAGGAGCTCCGGGTGCTGGTGGTGTTCTCCCCGCCGGAGGACTGAACCGGCCCTCCGGGGCCGCCGGGTAGGGTCGGCCCAGGCCGACCACCCAGCACCCAGGAGCAGCGACGATGACCTTCACCGAGGACCTCTGGTCGGCGATCGAGCCGATCCACGCGGAGATCCTGGCCCACCCGTTCATCTCCGGCCTGACCGACGGCACCCTGCCGCGCGAGTCCTTCCGGCACTTCGTGGTGCAGGACTCGCACTACCTGCGGGACTACGCCCGGGCGCTGGCGGTCTGCGCCGCCAAGGCCCCCGACGAGGAGGGCGTGCGGGCCTTCGCCGCCGACGCGGTCGGCGCCATCGCCGCCGAGCAGGAGATGCACGCCGACTTCCTGACCGCCTTCGGCGAGCGGGCCGACGAGGCCGCCGCCGAGCCGGTGCTGCCGACCACCCGGGCCTACACCAGCTACCTGCTGGCCACCGTCTACGGCGGCTCCTTCGCCGAGGCGGTCGGCGCGGTGCTGCCCTGCTACTGGATCTACGCCCGGGTCGGCGAGCAGCTGCTCGCCTCCTCCTCCCCCGACCCGCTCTACGCCAAGTGGATCGCCACCTACGGCGACGAGGCCTTCCAGTCGGTGGTCCGCCGGGTGCTGGAGCTGACGGACCGCCTGGGCGAGCAGCTCTCGCCGGCCGAGCGGGCCCGGGTGACGGAGCACTTCGTCACCACCTCGCGGTACGAGTGGATGTTCTGGGACGCCGCCTGGCGCCGGGAGGCCTGGCCGGTCTGAACCCTCCCCGGGTAGGGGGTCGCCCGCCCCGGACCTAGGGGGCATCTCCGGGTTCTCTCCGGGCCGTACCCCCTCGGAACGCGCGCTTCGGACCGGTACGTTCTAAGTATCGAAGCAACGGGACGCGACGGAGAAGCCGTCACCGGCCCGAGGGGAGAGAAGGAACGGACATGGCTGAGCTCTGGAAGTCGCTGCCCTCGTGGGTGCGCAACATCGTCGTCCCGGTGATCGCGGTCATCCTGGCCTGGAACCTGATCTGGTTCGTCGTCGGCGCGGTGACCTCGCTGCTCGCCTTCCTGTTCAAGGCCCTGATCGTGGTCGGCGTCGCGGCCGGTGTGGTGATCCTGGTCAAGAAGGCCGCCAGGAGCTGACGGCACCCCGAACGCGAACGGCCCGGCCCCCTGCCACGGGGAGCCGGGCCGTTCGGCGTCCGCCTCTCGGCGGGCGGCGGGTGACGCGGGATCAGGCCCGCTTGCCCCGGCGGCGCAGCGCGACCAGCACGCCGGCGCCGAGCAGCACGGCGGCGCCGCCGCCGACCGCCAGCGGGAGGCTGGACGAGCCGCCGCCGGTCGCGGCCAGCTCGGGGCCGGCCGACTTGGTGGCGGTCGGGGTGCCGGCGGAGGCGCTCGGGGTGGCCTTCTTGGTCGGCTTGGCCGACGGCCGGGTGTTGACCACGGGCTTCTTGCTCGGGGCGGCGGTCGGGGTGGCGGCCTTGGGGTCCACCACCGTGAAGTAGAAGTCGCCGTAGCCCACGTACTGGGTGCAGGTGCCCTTGCCCCCCGGGACGGCGGGGGCCGGAGCGTCCTTCGGCAGGTACTTGCCGGTGTCGTCGTCGACCACGTCGGAGCCGCCGCTCTGCGAGCCGCCGTACTCGCCGAGCGGTGCCTTGTCGGTGGCGGCCAGCCGGAACTTGACCGTCAGGGTCTCGTCCTTGGCCAGCTGGTACCGGCCGGTGTCGATGATGTGGTCCAGGTCGCCGGCGCCGAACGAGCCGGCCTTCCAGTCCCCGCCCGGCAGCTTGACCTGGACGGTGAACGAGCCGGCCGGCCAGAGGCCGTCCGCGTAGCCGACGTAGAACGCGGTGTCGAAGCCCTGCACGTCCCGGCCGGTGGAGTTGCGGAAGGTCACGGTGGACTCCACCGGGGCGCCGCCCCGGGCGAGGGTGGCCGGGAAGCCCGTCACCTTGGTGTCCAGCTCGGTGTGGCTCTGGATCCCCTTGTAGCAGGCGTAGTCGATCGGCTGCTGGGGCGTCGCGGAGGTGGACGCGGAGGTGGACGCAGAGGGGCTCGCGGAGGCGGAGGCCGAAGGGGACGCCGACGGGGAGGGGCTGGTGGCCGCGGTCGCCGAGGCGGTGCCGGCGCCGAGGCCGAGGCTCAGCAGGGTGGCGGCGGCAGCCGCCGGTATGCGGTGGGAACGCATGGTGGAAGATCCCCCAAAGTCAGTACGGAGGCGGCAATTCGGGCACGCACGGGTGCCGCTGGCCTCGCAGGATGCGGATCGTAGCGTGCCCGGTCGGTCAACAGACCGTCAGGTCTGCTCTGGACCATCCGGAGTCGGACCGCTACGGTGATGGACGTCTTGTCGCAGGCAAACGGCCTGTGGACACGGGAGCTCGGAGCACCGGGCTGAGAGGGCGCTGAAAGGTACGTGCACACCGCGTACCGACCGCTGCGTCGACCGCAGGAACCTGACCGGGTAATGCCGGCGTAGGGAGATAGAGGTCTCATGACCACGTTCGACGCACAGGAGAAGTCTGCCCCGGCCGCGGTGGAGGGCGCCGTCACCAGCGCCACCACGGGCTACCCGACTCCGGCTTGGCGCAAGGCGTACCGCGACGGCTCCCGCCCCGATCTGCGGGTGCCGTTCAAGGAGGTCCACCTCACCAACGGCAAGTCCGTTCCGCTGTACGACACTTCGGGTCCGTACACCGACCCCTCCTACCAGCCCGACGTCCGCCGCGGGCTGCCGGCCCTGCGGGACGCGTGGATCCGCCAGCGCGGTGACGTCGAGGAGTACGAGGGCCGTGAGTCCCGTCCCGAGGACGACGGCATCAAGCACACGTCCCCGCGCGGCGGGAACCTGCGCAACCTGGACGCGGTCTTCCCCGGCCGCCCCCGCCGGCCGCTCCGTGGCCGCGACGGCGCGGTGACCCAACTCGCCTACGCGAAGCGGGGGATCGTCACGCCGGAGATGGAGTTCGTGGCCCTGCGGGAGGGCATGGACCCGGAGTACGTGCGCTCCGAGGTGGCCCGTGGCCGGGCGGTCATCCCGCTCAACGTGAACCACCCCGAGGTGGAGCCGTCGATCATCGGCACCAACTTCCTGGTGAAGATCAACGCCAACATCGGCAACTCGGCCGTCACCTCCTCGATCGAGGAGGAGGTGGAGAAGATGACCTGGGCCACCCGCTGGGGCGCGGACACCGTCATGGACCTCTCCACCGGGCGGAACATCCACACCACCCGGGAGTGGATCCTGCGCAACTCGCCGGTGCCGATCGGCACCGTGCCGCTGTACCAGGCGCTGGAGAAGGTGGACGGCAAGGCCGAGGAGCTGAGCTGGGAGGTCTACCGGGACACCATCATCGAGCAGTGCGAGCAGGGCGTGGACTACATGACGGTGCACGCCGGCGTGCTGCTCCGCTACGTCCCCCTGACGGCCCGTCGGAAGACCGGCATCGTCTCGCGCGGCGGTTCGATCATGGCGGCCTGGTGCCTGGCGCACCACCAGGAGAACTTCCTCTACACGAACTTCGAGGAGCTCTGCGACATCCTGGCCCGCTACGACGTCACCTTCTCGCTGGGTGACGGCCTGCGGCCGGGCTCCACCGCCGACGCCAACGACGAGGCGCAGTTCGCCGAGCTGCAGACCCTCGGCGAGCTGGGCCGGATCGCCCGCGAGCGGGACGTCCAGGTGATGATCGAGGGCCCCGGCCACGTCGCGATGAACAAGATCAAGGAGAACATGGATCTCCAGAAGGAGATCTGCGACGAGGCGCCGTTCTACACCCTCGGCCCGCTGACCACCGACGTGGCCCCGGGCTACGACCACATCACCTCCGGCATCGGCGCGGCGATGATCGCCTGGTGGGGCACCGCGATGCTCTGCTACGTCACGCCCAAGGAGCACCTGGGCCTGCCCAACCGGGACGACGTCAAGACCGGCGTGATCACCTACAAGATCGCCGCCCACGCCGCCGACCTGGCCAAGGGCCACCCCGGCGCCTCGGCCTGGGACGACGCGCTCTCCGACGCCCGCTTCGAGTTCCGCTGGGAGGACCAGTTCAACCTGGCCCTCGACCCGGAGACGGCCCGCGCCTTCCACGACGAGACGCTGCCCGCCGAGCCGGCCAAGACCGCGCACTTCTGCTCCATGTGCGGTCCGAAGTTCTGCTCGATGAAGATCTCCCAGAAGATCCGCGACGAGCACGGAGACGGGTCCAGCGCGGTGGCCACCGACTTCGACGCCGACGCCCTGGCCGGCATGCAGGCCAAGTCCGAGGAGTTCGCCGCCGCCGGCAACCGGGTCTACCTCCCGCTCGCCGACTGATCCGGCGTCATGCCCACGGGGCGGCCCCGCGACCTGATGGGGGGAGCCGCGGGTCCGTCCCGTGCACGCCGGATGCCCGGGCGTCCGGCCGTCCGACCCGGCACTTCTCCGGTGCCGGGTCCGTTGCAGGCTCGAACGGTGGTCCTGGGACGGGGGATTGACGGTGGGCACGGAGTTCTTCACGGTCGCGCGCGGGGTGCGGTCGCTGCACTGGGACGGTGAGGGGCTGCTCGACCCGGTGGCCGGGGGCCGCCGCTGGTCGGTGGACGGGACGGAGCGGCCCGCCGGCGTCCCGCACGGGCCGCTGTTCGACCGGGCGGTGGTCTCGCCGTCCGGGCGCTACCGGGTGCTGTACGCGGAGCGCGGCACCGAGGGGCTGGTGCTCCAGGACGGCCTGCCGGTGCGGGAGTTCGACCGGAGCTCCTACCAGGCGACGGAGTTCGACCACCCGGTCGCGGTGGGGCGACTGCCGGACGGGCGGGAGGTGCTGGCGCACTGTCCGGAGCACCGGGGGGACCTGCGGCTGGTGGATCTGGCGACCGGTGAGCAGCTGACCCCGGGGGAGCGGGACGGGAACGGGCTCTTCCACTCCCGGCCGTCGTTCACCCCGGACGGGCGGTACCTGCTCTCGCACGCCTGCGTCTGGGGCCCGTACGGGCTGGTGCAGGTGTACGACACGGCGGCGGCGCCGGCGGAGCCGGTGCTGCTGGGCGGCCCCGGGGTGCTGCCGTTCGGGATGGGGGACGTGGCCGAGGTGGTCGCGGCCTGCTGGCTGGACGACGACCGGCTGGTGCTGGCCACCGGTCCGGACAGCACCGGGGACGACGGGGAGGGCGAGCTGGGCACCGAGCAACTGGGCGTCTGGTCGATGGCGCAGGGCCGCTGGCTGCACCGCAGCCCACTGGTGGCTCCGCCCGGGCTGCTGCTCCCCCGGGGCGGACAGCTGGTCTCGCTGCACGGCCACCCGCGCCTGCTGGACGCGGCGACCGGCGCGCTGATCGCCGAGTGGCCGGAGGTGGTGGTGCCGGCCAAGGACCGGCCGTTCGAGGACTCCCGGCCGACCCCGACCGCCGCACTGAGCCCGGACGGCGGGCGGCTCGCGGTGGCCGTCGGGGGCGGGATCGCGCTGGTCGACCTGCCGGCGGAGGCCTGACGGACGGTCAGACCTCGTCGGGGCCGGTGAAGTCCGGCGAGGCGTAGTCGGGGGAGGAGTAGCCGGGGCCGGTGAAGTCGGCCGGGCGCTGGGTGCGGCCGTCGGGAGTGGTGACCCCCTCGACGCCGGGGCTGCTGAAGCCGGGGCTGGAGTAGCCGGGGGAGCCGGGGCGCTGGCCCGGGCGGGGCACGGCGGTCGGGGCCGGGGCCGGGTCGGTGTAGAGGTTGGCCACCAGCCAGGGGAGCAGGGCGCGTTGGTGCAGGGCGGCCAGCCAGGCCAGCCGGGCCTCGGCGAGTTCGGCGTCCTGGGCGGGGGCGGCGCCGTCCCGCAGGGCGGTGAGCAGCAGGCCGACGATGCCGATCAGCAGCGCGGTGACGGCCACCGCCAGCGAGACCCAGCCGGCCGTCACCAGCGCGTGGGCCAGGGCGAGGTCGGGCGAGGCGCCGCGCACCGCGTAGCCGATCACCAGCAGCAGCAGTCCGGCGATGCCGGCCAGGATCGGGGTGAGCACGGTGAGCACCGGGAACAGTCCGGCGCCCTCCTCGCTGCGCAGCCGGTCGGTGAGGCCGAGCGGCGCGGGCGGACCGGCCGCCCGGAGCGCGGTGTAGCGCAGGTACTCCGGCCCGGCCGCGGCGGCTGCCGCATCGGCCGACCGGGCTGCCTTGGTGCGGAGTTGGGCCGGGTTCAGGTGCGGCCCGGGGGCCGCGAAGGCGGCGGTGAGGGCGGGATCGCGCAGCGCCTCGTCCAGGGTCCGGTCGAAGTCCGGCCGGTCCTCGGGCAGCAGGTGCGGGGCGGGTTCGGGCGCGGGTGGCTGCGGGGCGTGCTGCGGGGCTTGGTCCATCGGGGAACCCCCGTTCCGTCGTCGCGGTGCGAAGCGGTGCGGTGCGAAGCGGTGCGGTTGCGAAGCGGTGAGGTGCGAAGCGGCGGTGCGTCGGTGAGATCGCCTCGATGGTAGGGGTCGGAAGCGACCGGGACACAGTCGCTTTCCGGTATTCCACGCGTTCGGGGACCGGGTCGGTACGTGAACGTGACGATCCGGTACCGGAACTGACGACGACTCAGTCCAGCGGCAGCCGGGCCACCAGCAGCCGGCCCTCCATGGTGACCCCGCCGTCCATCGCCACGGCCAGCTCGTCCGCGTAGATGTACGGCCCCGGCACGTGCGGCGGTACGCCGTCCTCGGCGTGGGTGGAGCCGGTCAGGTAGGGGATCGGGCTGTGCCCGTGCACCACCCGGTGCCCGCCGTAGGCGCCGAGCAGCTCGTGCACCGCCTGCGCGCCGGCCGGGCCCCGGAAGGCGAACCGCTTGGTGAAGCGGCGGAAGGCGTCCCACCACTCGTCGGCGCCCTCGTCGGCGAGCAGCCGGTGCACCGCCTCGTTGACGTCGTCCAGGCTCGCGCCGTACTCCAGGTAGGCGGTGGTGTCGGAGTGCAGCAGCAGGTGGCCGTCCTCCAGGGCGATGGCGGGCAGCCGGGAGAGCCAGCTGACGTGGTGCGACTGCAGCCGCTCCAGGTCGCTCTGCTGACCGCCGTTCAGCCGCCAGGCAGCCAGGAAGGAGGCGGTGCCCGCCGTGGACTGCACCGGCTCGTCGCCGTACCGGGCGGCGCCCAGGAAGAGCAGTTCGTGATTGCCCATCAGGGCCCGGCAGTAGCCGCCGGCCGCAGCCGCCTCGGCGGCCAGCTGCATCACCAGGTCGATCACCCCAATGCCGTCCGGGCCCCGGTCGGTGAAGTCGCCGAGGAACCACAGCCGGGAGCGACCGGCCGACCAGTGGCCCTGGTCGTCGATCAGGCCCTTCTGGTGCAGCGCGGCCAGCAGCTCGTCCAGGTAGCCGTGCACGTCGCCGACCACGTAGAGCGGGCCGGGTGCCTCGCCCGGCTCCGGCTGCGGGTACGGGTAGTGCACCTCCTCCGGCGTCACCGGCTGGGCCAGCTCCATGGTCGGCGGGTCGTCGGAGTCGGCCGCCGCCGGGTACTCCGCGGTCCCCTCCGTCGGGTACTCCGCCGCCGCCTCCGCCGGGTACTCCCGGACGCCCTCCGCCGGGTACCCGACGGGGGCCTGACTGGCCGTCGGCCAGTGCTGCTCCAGGAACCGGGCCCCGCCGTAGCCGCTGTACGTGGCGTCGTAGCCGTAGCCGCCGGGCGGCTCGGGAGGCTCGTAGTAGGAGCCGTACGGAAGCACGTCGAGGTCCTGCGGCTGGCTGGGGCCCGGCTCGGGAAGCTCAGGCCCGGGGAGGCGGTCCTCGGGTGTCATTCGCCCATCATAGGAAGACCGCTCTCCCCTGGTCCCCACCCGGTGCCCACCAATCGTGCGGCACCGGCGATCCGGCCCGCGCGACGGCCCGTGCCCCGGCCCACGGGACGGCCTACGTCTCGCCCGGCGGCCGGGGCGGGCTCACCGTGGTGCGGGGGCTCCGGCGCTGGGAGGAGGCCCGGACGATCAGCTCGGTCGGCATCAGGGTGCCGGGCGGCGGCCCGGCCGAGGCGGTGCGGTAGCGGGGCGGGAAGAGCCGGCCGCCCTTGACCGGATCGGAGGACGGGCCTGCGGCCGAGTCGACTCCCTCGATGGCGTCGATCAGCAGGTTGACCACGGTGGTGCCGATCCGACGGGGCTTCAGCGAGAGCGTGGTGATCGGCGGTTCGGTGCCGGCGTAGACGTCGCTCTCGCTGCAGCAGACCAGCAGCAGGTCGTCCGGCACCCGCAGCCCGTACCGCCGGGCGGCGGCCAGCAGGTCGGTGCCGTTCGGGTCGAAGAGCCCGTAGACCGCGTCCGGCCGGTCCGGCCGGGCCAGCAGCCGGTCGGCCGCCAGGGCGCCGGCGGCCGGGTCGTGGGCGGGGTACGCCTCGTAGACCGGCTCCTGGCCGACCCGCTCGCACCAGCCGAGGTAGGCGTCGGTGGAGAGCCGGGTGTAGGTGTCGGTGGAGGTCCCGGTGAGCAGGCCGATCCGGCGGGCGCCGGCCTCGCTCAGGTGGTCGAGGATGCCGAGCACGGCGGCCTCATGGTCGTTGTCGACCCAGGCGGTGACCGGGCAGTTGCCCGGCTTGCCGTCGCTCACCACCGGCACCCCGGAGCGGTAGAGCTCGCTCACCAGCGGGTCCTGGTCGGGCGGGTCGATCACCACCGTGCCGTCCAGCGCGATGTTCCCCCAGACGTCGTGCCGGGAGGACGCGGGGAGCACCACCAGCGCGTAGCCGCGACTGAGCGCGGCACTGGTGGCGGCCCTGGCCATCTCGGCGAAGTAGGCGAACTCGGTGAAGGTGAACGGCTCTTCGCCGTACGTGGTGACGGTCAGTCCGATCAGCCCGGAGCGCCCCGTGCGCAGGGTCCGGGCGGCGGCCGATGGGCGGTAGCCGAGGCGCTCGGCGACCTCGCGCACTCGGCTTCTGGTCTCGTCGGGCAGGCGGCCCTTCCCGTTCAGGGCGTCCGAGACCGTGGTGATCGACACTCCGGCGGCTGCTGCCACATCCCGGATGCCGGCCCGTTCCAGTCGCCGTGAGGTGGTGGGTCGCCGACCGCTCTGATTGGCTGCTGCTGTCATGGCGGACCGATCGTATGGCTCGTGACCGCGCTGTGTGACCGGTACCGACAGAGAGTCAGAAGAACCGTTTCTCCATGAACCTTCGGCCGTGCAACCCTTCGATACCGGTTGCAATCCAGCCGTCTTACCTCTGACATGTGCCATGGGAACCCGGCAGAATGGCTGATCGGTACCCGTACCCCGAACGAGCAACTCACCCGCACGGGTGAGCGCGCCCGCTATCGTTCGGGGCACCCGACCGGGGTGGGACGGGTACGCACCACGGGGCCGAGCGCGCGTACGGCGATCCCGGCCGCGTACGGCACCACGATTTCGACAAGGAGCGCACCGTGACCGGTACGGCAGCACAGGGTCCCCGCCTGAGGCCGACGCTGGACGGCATCCCGACCTACAAGCCCGGCAAGCCGGCCGGCGCCGACTCGTACAAGCTGTCCTCGAACGAGAACCCGTACGAGCCGCTCCCCGGCGTGCTGGACGCCGCGATCACCGCCGCCGGGTCCTTCAACCGCTACCCCGACATGGCCGCCACCGGCCTGGTCGAGGAGCTCGCCGCCCGCTTCGGCGTGCCGGCCGAGCACGTCGCGGTCGGCACCGGCTCGGTCTCGGTCGCGCAGTCCCTGGTGCTCTCCACGGCCGGCCCGGGCGACGAGGTGGTCTTCGCCTGGCGCTCCTTCGAGGCGTACCCGATCATCACCCAGGTCGCCGGGGCCACCCCCGTGCCCGTCCCGCTGACCGAGGGCGAGGAGCACGACCTGGACGCGATGCTGGCCGCGATCAACGAGCGGACCCGGCTGGTCTTCGTCTGCAACCCCAACAACCCCACCGGCACCGTGATCCACCGGGCCGAGCTGGAGCGCTTCCTGGACGCGGTGCCGTCCGACGTGCTGGTGGTCGTCGACGAGGCGTACATCGAGTTCATCCGGGACGAGCGGGTGCCGAACGGCATCGACCTCTACCGCGACCGCCCGAACGTCTGCGTGCTGCGCACCTTCTCCAAGGCCTACGGCCTGGCCGGCCTGCGGGTCGGCTTCGCCATCGCGCACGAGCCGGTGGCCACCGCGCTGCGCAAGACCGCCGTCCCGTTCGGCGTCTCCCAGCTCGCCCAGGACGCGGCCGTCGCCTCGCTCCGGGCCGAGGACGCGCTGCTGGTCCGGGTCGACGCGCTGGTCGCCGAGCGCGGCCGGGTGGTGGCCGCGCTGGCCGCCCAGGGCTGGCAGCTGGCCGAGACCCAGGCCAACTTCGTCTGGATCCGGCTCGGCGAGCGCACCCTCGACTTCGCCGCCGCCTGCGCCGCCGCCGGCATCGTGGTCCGCCCCTTCCCGGGCGAGGGCGTCCGCGTCACCATCGGCGAGCCCGAGGGCAACGACATCTTCCTGGCCACCGCCGAGGCCTTCCGCAAGTCGCTCTGACGGCTGCGCTGCCGACACCGCGCAGGGCCCGCCACCGGATCACCGGCGGCGGGCCCTGAGCGCTGACGGGTGGTCAGCCGCCGCCCGTGCCGAGCCGCCCCGGAGGGCGGCACCGCCCGCGGCCTTCCGGGAGCCGGGCGCCGAGTGCGTGAGGCCGTGTCAGGGGCCCGGAGCCCGCGATGCCGGGTCCCGGCCCCGACGACCGCCGGATGAGGACTCCACGGGGGTTCCTGGGAGCGGGCTGGGGGTCGGCTCCGGCGGGCTACCAGCGGAGGGGGCGAAAGGCGGGCGGAAGCCGGGCTCCCCTTGGTGAATCTCCCAGCCAGTTCCCAGGTGTGGCACAGGGGTTGAAAATCGCGGGGCGGCAGGCTGTCCGCCATGAAGGTGCTTCCTCGGCGGCGGGCCGCCGTCCTTGTGAACTCCGCGCTCGTGGTCGCCCTGGCGGCCGGGGGCGCGGTGGCGTACTCCACCGTGGGTGGCGGCGAGAGCGGGGTGGCGGCGAGCCGGCCGCAGACCCGGACCGCGACGGTGACCAAGGGGACGGTGCTGGCCACCGTGTCCGGATCGGGCACCCTGTCCTCACCCAGTGACGCGGGCCAGGACTTCGTCACCGGGGGCAGGGTGACGGCGGTGAAGGTCGCGGTCGGCGACGCGGTGAAGAAGGGCGACGTGCTGGCCACCGTCGCCACCACCGACGCCCAGCAGCAGGTGGATGCGGCCCAGCGCGCGCTCACCACCGCCAACGCCAACCTCACCAAGGCGGAGGCCGGCCAGAAGGTCACCACCACCACGCCCGGGAAGACCGACGAGAAGACCGGCCAGCAGTCCCAGCCGACCACCACGACCACCGTCACGGTGGACGACGCCCAGGTCGCCCAGGCCGAGCAGCAGGTGTCCACCGCGCAGACCCAACTGGCGAACGCCAAGGCCGCGTTGGCGGGCACCACGCTGACCGCCTCGGCCGACGGCACGGTGGCCTCGGTGTCCGGCAAGGTCGGCGACACTGTCGCGGGCACCGGCAGCGGATCCAGCAGTGGCACCGGGACCAAGACCACCGGGACGACCACCGGCAGCAGCTCGCTCAGCGGCTTCGTGGTGCTGACCAACCCGACCGGGATGCGGGTGACGGCGAACTTCTCCGAGCTGGACTCGCTCAAGGTGAAGAAGGACGCGGCGGCCACCGTCACGCTCAACGCGCAGTCCGACACCAAGCTCAACGCCAAGGTGCTGAGCGTGAGTTCGCTGCCGAACAGCAGCACCGGGACCGGCCAGGGCGGCAGCGCGGTGCAGTACGCGGCGGTGCTGGAGATCACCGGGGACACCAGCCGGCTGCGCACCGGCCTGAGCGCCACCATCTCGGTGGTCACCGGCGAGGCGCAGAACGCCCTGTCGGTGCCGACCGCCGCGCTCTCCGGCACCGGCTCCGCCCGGACCGCGACGGTGGTGAAGGACGACGGCTCGACCGAGCGGGTCCAGGTCACCGTCGGCGTGGAGGGCGACTCCACCGTGCAGGTGACGGAGGGTCTGGTCGAGGGCGAGAAGGTGCAGTTGGTGAGCACCACGGTGAGCGGCGGCAACGGCTTCCCGAGCGGCCAGTTCCCGGGCCTCGGCGGTACGGCCGGGGGCGGTGGCGGCTTCGGCGGCGGCACCGGTGGCGGCGGAGCCCGCAACGGCGGCGCGGGCGGCGGGCGTTGAGCCCGGTGAGCCGTCCGGTCATCCAGCTGCGGAACGTGCTCAAGCGGTACGGCAGCGGCGACGCCACCGTGTACGCGCTGCGCGGCCCGGACGGCCCGGACGGGCAGCCGCTCGGGGTCAGCCTGGACATCACCCAGGGCGACTTCGTGGCGGTGATGGGCAGTTCGGGCTCCGGCAAGTCGACCTTGATGAACATCCTGGGCTGCCTGGACGTGCCGACGGCCGGCCGCTACCTGCTGGACGGCACCGATGTCGGCCACCTGGACGAGGGCCAGCTCTCGCTGGTGCGCAACCGGCGGATCGGCTTCGTCTTCCAGTCCTTCAACCTGGTGCCGCGCACCACCGCGCTGGCCCAGGTGGAGCTGCCGCTGGCCTACGCCGGTGTCCGCAAGGCCGAGCGCCGCAGCCGCGCGCTGGCCGCGCTGGAGCGGGTCGGGCTGGCCGACCGGGCCGGGCACAAGCCGAACGAGCTCTCCGGTGGCCAGCAGCAACGCGTGGCGGTGGCACGGGCGTTGGTGACGGCCCCGGCCATGCTGCTGGCGGACGAGCCGACCGGGAACCTGGACAGCCGGTCCACCGAGGAGGTGCTCGGGATCATCGAGCGACTGAACAGGTCGGGCCGCACGGTGGTGCTGATCACCCACGAGGACGAGGTGGCGGCGCGGGCCAGCCGGGTGATCCGGCTGGTGGACGGGGCGATCACCTCGGACGTCCGGCAGCGAGCGGAGGTGACGGTGTGATCGTCTGGCAGATGGTCCGGTTCGCGTTCGGCGGGCTGGCGGCCAACAAGGTGCGCTCCGCGCTGACCATGCTCGGCGTGCTGATCGGCGTCGCGGCGGTGATCCTGCTGCTGGCGGTGGGCAACGGCTCCTCCGTCGCGGTGAAGAACTCGATCACCGCGCTGGGCACCAACTCGCTGACCGTCAGCGCCTCCAACCTGCGCGGCTCCGCCACGGCGGCCAAGCCGCTCACGGTGAACGACGCCAAGGCGATCGCCGAGGTGCAGGCGGCCTCGGTGAAGTCGGTCGCCCCGGTGGTGACCACCTCGGCCGCCGCGACCTACGGGGACGTCTCGCACACCCCCGGCTCGGTGGTCGGCACCTACCCGGCGTACTTCGAGACCGCCAACCAGAAGGTGGAGAAGGGCGACTACTTCTCCAACGACGACGTGCTCAACTCCCGCAAGGTGGCGGTGATCGGCTCCACCACGGCCAGTCAGCTGTTCGCGCAGGAGGACCCGGTCGGCAAGCGGATCGTGATCGGCGGCACGCCGTTCACCGTGACCGGCGTGCTGAAGACCAAGGGCGCCAGCGGGTTCAACGACCCGGACGACGTGGTGATCGCCCCGCTGCCCACCGTGCAGAACGCCTTCACCGGCTTCGGCTCGGTCAACCAGATCCTGGTGCAGGCGAGTTCGGCCGAGACCACCACCGAGGCGCAGGCCGAGGTGAGCCGGGTGCTGCTCTCCGCGCACGCCATCGCGGACCCGTCGAAGGCCGACTTCCGGATCTCCAACCAGGCCTCGCTGCTGACCGCCCGGGAGTCCACCACCAAGACCTTCACGGTGCTGCTCGGCGCGGTGGCCGCGATCTCGCTGCTGGTCGGCGGGATCGGGATCACCAACATCATGCTGGTCACCGTCACCGAGCGGACCCGGGAGATCGGCATCCGGAAGGCCCTGGGCGCCCCCCGGGCCGCCATCCTGGGGCAGTTCCTCACCGAGTCCACCCTGCTCTCGGTGCTCGGCGCCGGTCTCGGGGTGGCCGCCGGGCTGATCGGGGCCCGCTTCACCATCGTCGGGATCACCCCCGTGGTGATCCCCGAGTCGGTGCTCGGCGCCTTCGGCATCGCGGTCGCGATCGGGCTGTTCTTCGGCAGTTACCCCGCCAACCGGGCCGCCGGGCTGCGCCCGATCGAAGCCCTCCGACACGAATAGGAATCCGATGAGCACTCCGCAGCAGGGCCCGCAGCACGGTCCGCAGTCCACTCCGGCGCCGGAGGCCGACCCGCTGGCCTCCCCGCCGGACGCCCGGGACATCGCGGCCGAGCTGGCCGCCCCGCCCCGGCGGAAGCTGCCCTGGCCGACCCTGGTGCTGGCCGCCGCCGTGGTGGCCACCCTGGGCTTCGTCGGCGGCGTCCAGTACCAGAAGGGCGAGGGCGGCAGTGGCACCAACGCCCAGGGTCCGCGGGCCGGCGGCGGTCAGGGCCAGGGCCAGTACGGCGGGGCCAACCGCCGGGCCGGCGGACAGAACGGACAGAACGGGCAGGGCCTTCCGAACGGGCAGGGTCTTCCCAACGGGCAGGGCGGCCAAGGCGGCCAGGGCGGCTTCACCCGGGGCACGGTGAAGCAGGTGGACGGCACCACGGTCTACCTCACCGACGCCAACGGGAACACCGTCAAGGTCACCACCACCGACGCCACCAAGGTGCAGCTCTCCAAGCAGGGCAAGGCCGCCGACCTGACCCCGGGTCAGTCGGTGACCGTGGTCGGCACCCCGGACGGCTCCGGCGGCTACGCGGCCACCCAGCTGACCGAGGGCGCCGGCGGCTTCCCGGGCGGCGGCTTCGGCGGCCGGGCCGGTGGGCAGACCGCTGGTCAGGCGGGTGGCCAGACCGGCGGTCAGACCGGTGGCCAGGCCGGGCAGGGCACTCCCTGACCGCCTGCGGCCGGTCCGCGGAGCGGGGATGGGAGCAAGCTCATCCCCGCTTCATGAAACGCGCGTAGCCTCGCCGGGCTATCGTCCTTCGGAGGACAACCGGGGGACAGGGCAGACCGGGAGGCGGATCTACGGTGCAAGGGACAGCGACCAGGGCCACGGCCCAGCCGGGTACCACCGGCGGCGAGGCGTACCTGCTGGTGGTGGACGACGAGCCGAACATCCGCGAGCTGCTCTCCGCCTCGCTCCGGTTCTCCGGCTTCCGGGTGGAGTCGGCGGCCACCGGTGAGGAGGCGCTGGCCTCGATCGCGGCCGAGCGCCCCGATCTGGTGGTGCTCGACGTGATGCTGCCGGACCTGGACGGCTTCACGGTGGTGGAGCGGCTGCGCGAGCAGTCCCAGTGGCCGCAGCCGGCCGACCACGTGCCGGTGCTGCTGCTGACCGCCAAGGACGGCACCACCGACAAGGTGCACGGCCTGGCGGCGGGTGCGGACGACTACGTCACCAAGCCCTTCAGCCTGGAGGAGCTGATCGCCCGGATCCGGGCGATCCTGCGCCGGGCCGGCGGCCCGACCGAGGACGGCCGGCTGACGGTCGGTGACCTGACGCTGGATCCGACCGCGCACGAGGTCACCCGGGGCGGCGAGGTGGTCGGCCTGTCCCCCACCGAGTTCAAGCTGCTGCACTACCTGATGGCCAACGTCGGCCGGGTGGTGTCCAAGGCGCAGATCCTGGACCACGTCTGGGCCTACGACTTCGGCGGCGACCTCTCCATCGTCGAGTCGTACATCTCCTACCTGCGCCGCAAGCTCGACGCGGGCCCGTCGGCGCACGGTCCCAAGCTGATCCACACCGTGCGCGGCATCGGCTACGCCCTGCGCAGGCCGCCGCAGTAGCCGTGTCGTTCTTCTCCAGGGTCTCGCTCCGCACCCGGCTGCTGGTGCTCGTGCTGCTGCTGGCCGCCACCGGACTGGCCGTCAGCGACGTGGTCGTGCTGGGCAGCGTCCGGGGCAACCTGGTCGGCCGGGCGGACGAGCAGCTCAAGCGCTTCGCCGGGCCGCTCTCCCGCCGGCCGCCGGACAAGGTGCTGGAGGCCCGCCCCCCGTCGGACGCCCGGCCGCAGGGCGAGGCGGCCGGGCGGCGGCCGGGCCTCGGCATGGCGATGCCCGGCCAGTACGTGGTGCGCTACCTGGAGGCGGACGGGAAGGTCTGGAACGAGGTCCCCGGGCCGATGGTCGAGGAGGGCGCGGGGCCCCGGCAGGCCGGGCTCGGCCCGCTGGACGACGCCCACGACGCCAGGGACCAGCGCGGCAAGGGGAACTGGCGGGTGCTCACCATCCCGCTGGCCAAGGCGGCCGGGACCGAGACCCCGGCCCGGTACGTCCAGGTGGCCACCTCGCTGGCCGACGTGGAGGACACCGTCGACCGGCTGGAGGCCGCCTTCCTGGCCATCGGCGGGGTGGTGCTGCTGCTGATCGCCGGCCTCGGTGCGGTCGCCGTCCGGGCCGGGCTGAAGCCGCTCAGCCGGATCGAGCAGGACGCCGAGCTGATCGCCGAGGGCGGCCTCTCGCACCGGATGGCCCAGCCGCCGGGCCGGACCGAGGCGGCCCGGCTGACCGCCGCGCTGAACAGCATGCTGGCCCAGCTGGAGGCGGCCTTCGCGGCCCGGGCCCGGTCGGAGGCGCGGATGCGCCGCTTCGTGGCGGACGCCTCGCACGAGCTGCGCACCCCGCTGGCCGGCATCCGGGGCTTCGCCGAGCTGCACCGGATGGGCGCCCTGGACGACGTGGACCGGGCGATGGACCGGATCGAGTCGGAGGCGATCCGGCTCGGCACCCTGGTCGAGGACCTGCTGACGCTGGCCCGGCTGGACGAGGAGCGCCCGCTCGACCTGGTGCCGATGGACCTGCGCACCCTGGCGGCGGACGCCCTGCACGACCTGACCGCGCTGGACCCGGGCCGTCCCGTCACCCTGACCGGGCCCGGCGGCCGGGTCGGCCCCCGGCCCGCCCCGGTGCTCGGCGACGAGGCCCGGCTGCGCCAGGTGGTGACCAACCTGGTCGGCAACGCGGCCAAGCACACCCCGCCGGGCACGGCGGTGCGGATCGGGGTGGGCCGCACGGAGGACGGCTGCGTGCTCGAAGTGGCGGACGCCGGCCCCGGCATGACGGCCGGGCAGGCCGAGCGGATCTTCGACCGCTTCTACCGGGTCGATCCGTCCCGGACCCGGCAGGAGGGCGGGGGAGCCGGGCTCGGCCTGGCCATCGCCTTCGCGCTCACCCAGGCCCACCACGGCGACCTGACGGTGACTGCGGTCCCCGGCGAGGGCGCGGTCTTCAGGCTGCGGCTGCCCGCCGTCTGACCGTCTGACCGTCCGTCAGGCCGGCTCCCGACGGTGTGACCGCCACCACGCACCCCCGGTGTTCGAACCGTTCTAAGCATCGGGGATACTCCCCTTGTGAACGTGTTCACGTTCACAAGCGGGCATGCTTCACGGGTCTTCCTGGGACGACCTGGTAAAAGTGCTTTTTGTCCGTTATGTGAGCATCGGTCAGGAAGAAGGCGAAGTGGACCTAGCAGTCGCTCACGAGACCATCGCGCGGTGGCAGTTCGGTGTGACCACCGTCTACCACTTCCTCTTCGTGCCGCTGACGATCAGTCTGGCGGCCCTGGTGGCCGGCCTGGAGACCGCCTGGGTGCGGACCGGGAAGGTCAAGTACTTCCACGCCACCAAGTTCTGGGGCAAGCTCTTCCTGATCAACATCGCCATGGGCGTGGTCACCGGCATCGTCCAGGAGTTCCAGTTCGGGATGAACTGGTCGGACTACTCGCGCTTCGTCGGTGACGTCTTCGGCGCCCCGCTGGCGATGGAGGCGCTGATCGCCTTCTTCTTCGAGTCCACCTTCATCGGCCTGTGGATCTTCGGCTGGGACAAGCTGCCGAAGAAGATCCACTGCGCCTGCATGTGGATGGTGGCGCTCGGCACCCTGCTCTCCGGCTACTTCATCCTGGCCGCCAACTCCTGGATGCAGCACCCGGTCGGCTACGCGATCGACCCGGTGACCGGGAAGGCCCAGCTCACCGACATCGCCCGGGTGCTGTTCCAGGACACCACCGTGGTGGTGGTCCTGCACACCTTCACCGCCGCCTTCCTGACCGGTGCCGCCTTCATGGTCGGCATCGCCTCGTACCACCTGTGGAAGATCAAGCGGAGCGGCGAGAAGGACCCCGCGAAGACCGCCGTGATGCGCACCTCGCTCCGGCTGGCCCTGGTGGTCGCGGTGATCGCGGGCCTCGGCACCGCGCTCAGCGGCGACAGCCTGGCCAAGGTGATGTTCCGTCAGCAGCCGATGAAGATGGCCTCGGCCGAGGCGCTCTGGGACACCGAGGCGCCCGCCCCGTTCTCGATCTTCGCGATCGGGGACGTCAACGAGGGCCACAACAAGGTCGCGCTGGAGATCCCGGCCATACTGTCCTTCCTCGCCAACAGCGACTTCACCTCGGCCGTGCCCGGGATCAACGAGACCGCAGCGAGCGAGGCCGCCAAGTACGGCGGGCAGCCGGAGGACTACATCCCGAACATCTTCGTCACCTACTGGGGCTTCCGCCTCATGATCGGCTTCGGGATGACCTCCTTCGTGGCCGCGCTGATCGGGCTCTGGACCACCCGGAAGAGGTTCTTCCTGGACCGGGCGTACCGGACCGGGGACGACGAACCACCACGCCTGATGCTCTGGAAGAACCGGGAGATGGGCCCCTTCCTCACCAAGTGGAGCTGGCGGATCGGCATCTTCACCATGGGCTTCCCGCTGCTGGCCAACAGCTTCGGCTGGATCTTCACCGAGATGGGCCGTCAGCCCTGGGCCGTCTTCGGTCTGATGACCACCGCCGACGCCGTCTCCCCGAACGTCAGCGTCACCATGCAGGTGGTCGCGCTCACCACCTTCACCACCCTCTACGCGATCCTCGCGGTGATCGAGGTGAAGCTGCTCGCCAAGTACGCCAAGGCCGGCCCGGTGACCAGCGAGGAGCCGCCGGCCAAGGACCCCACGCTGCGCGGCGGGGACCCCGAGGACGCCGACAAGCCGCTCGCCTTCGCCTACTGATTCGCGGACTGGGGAAACTCCGATGCAACTCCACGACGTCTGGTTCGTGCTGATCGCCGTCCTGTGGATCGGCTACTTCTTCCTGGAGGGCTTCGACTTCGGGATCGGCGTGCTGACCAAGCTGCTGGCCAGGGACCGGACCGAGCGCCGGGTCCTGATCAACACCATCGGCCCGGTCTGGGACGGGAACGAGGTCTGGCTGCTGACCGCCGGCGGCGCCACCTTCGCGGCCTTCCCGGACTGGTACGCGACGCTGTTCAGCGGCTTCTACCTGCCGCTGCTGATCATCCTGGTCTGCCTGATCGTGCGCGGCGTGGCCTTCGAGTACCGGGTCAAGCGGGACGGCGAGAGCTGGCAGCGGAACTGGGAGCACGCGATCTTCTGGACCTCGCTGATCCCGGCCTTCCTCTGGGGCGTGGCCTTCGCCAACATCGTGCAGGGCGTGGACATCGACGCCGAGAAGAACTACGTCGGCGGCTTCTGGGACCTGCTCAACCCGTACGCCATCCTCGGCGGCCTGGTCACCCTGGCGCTGTTCACCTTCCACGGCGCGGTCTTCGCCGCGCTGAAGACCCTCGGCGACATCCGCGAGCGGGCCCGCGGCCTGGCGCTCCAGCTCGGCCTGCTCACCGCCGTGCTGGCGCTGGTCTTCCTGGTCTGGACCCAGGCCGAGGGCGGCAACGGCTGGAGCCTCGGCGCGATGGTGATCGCGGTGCTGGCCCTGGTCGGCGCGCTGGTGGCCAATCAGCTCGGCCGGGAGGGCTGGTCGTTCGCGCTCTCCGGGGTCACCATCACCGCGGCCGTGGCGATGCTCTTCCTGGTGCTCTTCCCGGACGTGATGCCCTCCACCCTGGACCCGGCGTACTCGCTCACCGTGGAGAACGCGGCCTCCTCGCCGTACACCCTGAAGCTGATGACCATCGTGGCGGCGGTCTTCACCCCGCTGGTGCTGCTCTACCAGGGCTGGACCTACTGGGTGTTCCGCAAGCGGATCGGCACCCAGCACATCCCCGCCGCGCACTGATCCCCGCACCGCGCACCGCCCCCACCGCGCACTGACCCCTCGCCCTTCCGGAGAGCCGAGCCATGCCGAAGGACCAGGCCCGCCGAGGGCCCGTCGACCCCCGACTGCTGCGGGAGGCCCGGGCCACCCGGGTCTTCCTGGCCGGTTCGGTGCTGCTCGGCGGGGTGGGTGCGGTCCTGACGGTGGCCCAGGCGAGCCTGATCGCCGAGATCGTGGTGCGGGCCTTCCAACGGCAGGAGTACGGGCTCACCACTCCGCTGCTGCTGCTGGCGGCCACCGCGCTGGGCCGGGCGCTGGTGGCCTGGCTCACCGAGCTGACCGCGCACCGCTCGGTCGCCCGGGTCAAGTCCGAGCTGCGGCGGCGGCTGCTGGAGCACGCCACCGCGCTCGGCCCGGCCCACCTCTCCACCCGCCGCACCGGCGAGCTGGCCACCCTGGCCACCCGCGGGATCGACGCGCTGGACGACTACTTCGCCCGCTACCTCCCGCAGCTGGCGCTGGCCGTGGTGGTGCCGGCCGTGGTGCTGCTGCGGATCCTGGGTGCCGACCTCACCTCGGCCGCGATCATCGCCGGCACCCTGCCGCTGATCCCGCTCTTCATGGTGCTGATCGGGATGGCCACCCAGAGCCGGATGGACCGTCAGTGGAGCAGCCTGGCCCGGCTGAGCCACCACTTCCTGGACGTGGTGGCCGGGCTGCCCACCCTCAAGGTCTTCGGCAGGGCCAAGGCCCAGGCCGAGACCGTCCGCCGGATCACCGACGACTACCGCCGGGCCACCCTGCGGACCCTGCGGATCGCCTTCGTCTCCTCCTTCGCGCTGGAGCTGCTGGCCACCCTCTCGGTCGCGCTGGTCGCGGTCGGCATCGGCTTCCGGCTGGTGAACGGCAGCATGAGCCTGGAGACCGGCCTGCTGGTGCTGGTGCTCGCCCCCGAGGTGTACTTCCCGATCCGCCAGGTCGGCGCGCTCTACCACTCCAGCGTGGAGGGCCTGAGCGCGGCCGACCGGGTCTTCGAGGTGCTGGAGACCCCGCTGCCGGCCGACGGCGGCCGGCCTGCCCCCGACCTGCGGTCGGCGGTGATCGAGCTGGACGGGCTGACGGTGGCCGGTCGGCTGGCGCCGGTCGGCCTGCGGCTGGAGCCCGGCACCGTGACCGCCCTGACCGGACCGAGCGGGTCGGGCAAGTCCACCCTGCTGGCCGCGCTGCTCGGCTTCGTCCCGGCGGACGGCGGCACCGTCCGGGTCGGCGGGGTGGAGCTGGCCGAGCTGGACCGGGCGAGCTGGCACGCCCAGATCGCCTGGGTCCCGCAGCACCCGCACCTGTTCGCCGGGACGGTCGCCGAGAACCTCCGGCTGGCCCGCCCCGGGGCCACCGACGCCGAGCTGCGGGCCGCCCTGGCGGCTGCGCACGCCACCGACTTCGCCTCCCCCGAGCTGCTGCTCGGCGACCAGGGCGCCGGGCTCTCGGCCGGTCAGCGCCAGCGGCTCGCGCTGGCCCGGGCGCTGCTGACGGACCGTCCGCTGCTCCTGCTGGACGAGCCCACCGCCAACCTGGACGGCGTGGGGGAGCAGGCCGTGGTCGACGCCCTCGCCACCCTCCCGGCCACCGGCCGCACCGTGCTCTTCGTTGCCCACCGCCCCGCCCTGCTCGCCATCGCCGACCGCCACCAGCACCTGACGGCCGCTCAGGCGCCGCTCGCCGAGGTCGGGGCCGGGGCCGGGCAGGGTGCGCACCGGGTGGTCCGGGCCGTACCGGTGGGCTCGGACGGGGTCCCCGCAGACTCGGACGCGCCCTCCACCGGCTCGGACGGGTCGGTCGAGGCGGTGGCCGACCCGGCCGCTCCGGACGTGGCGGGGGCCGTTGTTTCACGTGAAACCGAGCCTGCCGGGCCGACGGCGGAGCCGCTGCGGACCGCCTCGGTCCGGCCCCGCCTCACCCTCGCCACGGTGCTCGGCAGCCTCGCGCTCGGCTGCGCGGTGGCCCTGATGGCGACCTCCGGCTGGCTGATCTCGTACGCCTCCGAGATGCCGCCGGTGCTCTACCTGATGATGGCCGTCACCTCCGTCCGGGCCTTCGGCATCGGCCGCAGCGTCTTCCGCTACGCCGAGCGGCTGGTCTCGCACGACGCCGTGCTCCGCACCCTCGGCACCGTCCGCACCACGGTCTACCGACGGCTGGAGCGCCTCGCCCCCACCGGCCTGCCGGCCTTCCGGCGGGGGGACCTGCTCTCCCGCCTGGTGGCCGACGTGGACGCGGTGCAGGACCACCACCTGCGCTGGCGGCTGCCGGCCGCGGTGGCCGCCACCGTCTCGGTGCTCGCCGCCGTCGGCCTCGGTCTCTTCCTGCCCGCCGCCGGCCTGCTGCTCGCGGTCGGCCTGCTGCTGGCCGGGGTGGCGGCGCCCACCCTGTCGGCCCGGCTGTCGGCCCGGACCGAGCGTCAGCAGGCGCCGGCCCGGGGCGAGTTGGCCACCGCGGTGGTGGACACCCTGACCGGCACCGCCGAGCTGACCGTGGCGGGTGCGCTGCCGGCCCGGCTGGCCGGGGCCCGGCGGGCCGACGAGCGGCTGACCGCGCTGGCGGCCCGTTCGGCCGGGTCGCTGGCGCTGGGCAGCGGGCTGGTCGCGGCGGTGACCGGCCTCACCGTGGCGGCGGCTGCCGCCGTCGGGGTGCACGCGGTCTCCACCGGGGCGCTGGCGGGCGTCTGCCTCGCCCTGGTGGTGCTCACCCCGCTGGCCGCCTTCGAGGCGGTCGCCGGGATGCCGCTCGCCGTGCAGGCCCGGGCCCGCAGCCGGGGTGCCGCCGCCCGGCTGGACGAGCTGCTGACCGCCGAGGCACCGGTGGCCGAGCCCGCCGAGCCGGTGGTCCCGGCCGGTCCGGGCGGCCGGGTGACGGTCCGGGACCTGACGGTCCGTTGGCCGGGCCGCCCCGAGGCCGCCGTCGAGGGGATCGACCTCGACCTCGCGCCGGGCCGCCGGGTCGCCGTGGTCGGCCCGTCCGGCTCCGGCAAGACCACCCTGGCGCTCGCGCTGCTGCGCTTCCTGGAGCCGGCCGCCGGGCGGATCGAACTGCACTGTCCACAGCCTGTGGACACCCGGCGGATGGACTCCGACCTGGTCCGCCGGTCGATCGGTCTGTGCGCCCAGGACGCCCACCTCTTCGACAGCTCGCTCCGGGAGAACCTCCGGCTGGCCCGTCCGGCCGCCACCGACAGTGAGCTGCGCGCGGCCCTGGCCGCCGCCCGGCTGCTGGACTGGACCGAGACCCTCCCCGCCGGCCTGGACACCATGGTCGGCGAGCACGGCGCGCGGCTCTCCGGTGGCCAGCGGCAGCGCCTGGCGCTGGCCCGGGCGCTGCTCGCGGACTTCCCGGTGCTGGTGCTGGACGAGCCCGCCGAGCACCTGGACCTGCCGACCGCCGATGCGCTCACCGCCGACCTGCTGGCCGCCACCGGGGACCGGGCCACCCTGCTGATCACCCACCGGCTGGCCGGGCTGGAGCAGGTGGACGAGATCCTGGTGCTGGACCACGGACGGATCGTGGAGCGCGGCGGGTGGGACGAGTTGACGGCCGATCCGGCCGGGCGGCTGACCGCGATGTGGCGGTGCGAGCAGCTCGCGGACGGGGCCGTCCCGGACGGCACCCGGATTCCCGGGATCCGCCACGACCCTTCGCTGACCGCACTGCAAACCGTCACAAACTAGGCTCAACCCATGGAGAACACCCCGGACCAGGCCACCGACCCGACCGTGCACCGGGTGCCCGAGATCGCCTCGCTCGGTCTGGACACCCTGGTCACCGAGGTCTCCGAACGCCTCCAGTCGGCCGCCGCCGTCACCGACCGGATGCAGCGGCTGCTGGAGGCGGTGGTCTCGGTCGGCGCCGGGCTCGACCTGCACGCCACCCTGCAGCGGATCGCCACCGCCGCCGCCGAGCTGGTGGACGCCAAGTACGCCGCGCTGGGCGTGGTCTCCCCGCACAACGACGGGCTCTCCGACTTCATCCACGTCGGCATCGACGACGAGGCCGCCGCGCGGATCGGCGAACTGCCCACCGGGCGCGGCATCCTGGGCGCGCTGATCGAGCAGCCCGAGTCGCTCCGGCTGGCCGACCTCTCGGCCGACCCGCGTTCGGTCGGCTTCCCGCCGCACCACCCGCCGATGAAGTCCTTCATCGGCGAGCCGATCCGGGTCCGGGGCGAGGTCTTCGGCAACCTCTACCTGACCGAGAAGAAGTCCACCACCGGTGCCTTCACCCCCGAGGACGCCCAGGTGGTGCACGCCCTGGCCGCCGCCGCCGGGGTGGCGATCGAGAACTCCCGGCTGTACGAGGAGGGCCGCCGCCGCGAGCGCTGGATCGCCGGCGCCTCGGCCGTCACCACCGCGCTGCTCTCCACCGACCGGGCCCAGGTGGCCCTCACGGTGGCGGCCGAGCAGGTCCGCGAACTGGCCGACGCCGCGCTCGGGATGATCCTGCTGCCGACCGGCGACGGCCAGATGCGGGTGGCCCACGCCTCCGGCGAGAAGGCCGAGTTCGTCCAGGGCGAGCTGCTGCCGCCGAGCAGCTTCGCGTCCGAGCTGCTGCGCGGCGAGAGCGTCTACCTGGACGACATGTCCACCGACCCGACCGTGGTGATCCGGCTGGCCCGGACCTTCGGCGCCTCGATGGCGGTGCCGATGGTGGCGGCCGGCCGGATCCTCGGCGGCCTCTCGGTCTGGCGCAACGTCGGCGCCCCGCCGTTCACCGAGACCGAGAAGCAGCTGGCCGAGGCCTTCGCCTCACAGTCCGCGCTGGCCCTGCGACTGGCCGAGGGCCAGCGCGACCAGCAGCGGCTGGCGGTCTTCCAGGACCGCGACCGGATCGCCCGGGACCTGCACGACCTGGTGATCCAGCGGCTGTTCGCCACCGGGATGATGCTGGAGGGCGCCGCCCGGCGGGCCCTGGTGCCCGAGGTCAAGGTCGGCATCGGCAAGGCGGTGGACGAGCTGGACGCCACCATCCAGGAGGTCCGCACCACGATCTACGCGCTCCAGCACGACGACCACGGCGACGAACCGGACAACCTCCGCACCCGGGTGCTGCGGGAGGGCAGCCAGGCCGCCGCCGCCCTCGGCTTCAAGCCCTCGATGACCTTCACCGGCCCGGTGGAGAGCCTGGTCGGCGAGAAGACGGGCCGTCAGCTGCTGGCCGCACTGCGCGAGATGCTCTCCAACGCGGCCCGGCACGCCCGGGCCTCCCGGGTCGGGGTGGAGATCGACGCCACCGTCCACCTGGACGCCGAGGGCCACCCGCTCTCCGGCGACCCGGAGTCGGCCGACCGGCCCGGCTGGCCCGGCGTGCTGCTCACCGTGACCGACGACGGGGTGGGCATCCCGGACGGCGGCCGGCGCAGCGGCCTGAAGAACCTCACCCGGCGGGCCGAGGTCCTGGGCGGCGACGCCTGGCACGAGCCCGGCCCGGAGGGTCGTGGCACCCGGGTCCGCTGGTCGGCCCGGCTCTGAGCCGCCGCGCCGCTGCCGTGCCGCTGCGGTGCTGCCCGGAGGGCGGTCAGGGGCGCGAGGAACTGCGCGAGGCGGAAGACTCCCTCCCAGATGCCGGGTGCGGAGGGTCACTTGCCGGTGCAGCCCCGTACCCCGCAGGTGGCCCGTGGTTCCCGCTCCGCACAGCTCTCCGCGTTCGGTGTCCGCCGCGCCGCTGCTGCTCGGGCCGGAGGGCGGTCAGGGGCGCGAGGAACTGCGCGAGGCGGAAGACTCCCTCCCAGATGCCGGGTGCGGAGGGTCACTTGCCGGTGCAGTCCCGTACCCCGCAGGTGCCCCGTGGCTCCCGCTCCGCAGAGCTCCCCGTGTCCGGGCGGCCGTCAGAGGCCGAGCAGCTCCTCCACCACCCGGGCCACGCCGTCCTCCTCGTTGCTGACGGTGTGCCGGGCGACGGCAGCCAGCACGTCCGGGTGCGCGTTGGCGACCGCGTAGGAGGAGCCGGCCCAGGCCAGCATCTCCAGGTCGTTCGGCATGTCGCCGAAGGCCACTACCTCGCTGCGGTCGATGCCCTGCTCGGCGCAGAGGCCGGCCAGCGTGGTGGCCTTGGTGACCCCGAGCGCGCTGATCTCCAGCAGCGCCACCGGCGCGGAGCGGGTGATCTCGACGTACTGGCCGGCCACCGCCCTGGCCTTGTCCAGGAAGACGTCCGGGTCCAGCTCGGAGTGCTTGACCAGCACCTTGAACAGCCCGTCCACCCGCCCCTCGGCGAGCAGCTGCTCGACCGGCGCCACCGGGTGCTCGTTCTGCGAGTCCCACATGAAGAGCGAGTACTCCGGCTCCCGGGCGAAGCCGCCGGGGAACTCGAAGGCGAAGGCGCACCCCGGCAGTTCGGCCCGCAGCTCGCGGACCACCCGCAGGGTGTCGGCCGGGTCCAGCGGGAAGGTGCGCAGCAGCCGACCCCGGCGGACGTCCACCACGGCGCCGCCGTTGGAGCAGATGGCGATGCCGTGGCCGCCGATGTGCGGGCTGACCTGCTCCATCCACCGGGGCGGCCGGCCCGTCACGAAGACCACCTGCACCCCGGCCTCCTCGGCCGCCGCCAGCGCGGCGGCGGTCCGGGCCGAGACCACTCCGCCGGAGCAGAGCAGCGTGCCGTCCAGATCGGTGGCGATCAGCTTGGGCGGGCGGGGCAGCGGGAGGGAGGAGTCGGTCACCGCTCCATCTTCGCTCACCCCGCCCGGAACGGGACCTGCCAGGTCCGTGGCCGGGTCCGCCGCCTACGGGTGCCAGACCTCGCGGATCTCGGTGATCTTGCCGGTGCCGTCCAGCGCGATCTCGTAGATCCCGCCCGAGCAGCTGTACGGCTCCTTGACCTGGGCACGGTCCACCAGGCAGTCGCCGATGTGCTGCCACAGCTCGCCCACCGGCACCACCTTGGTGTTGCCCGGGCCGGCCGAGATCTGGGCCTTCACCTTGGTGGCGAACATGTAGGTCTTCTCGGCCCCGGCGCCCTCGTAGTGCCCGTCGTTCGGGTCACAGACGAACTTGGCGTCCTTCACGTACAGGGTGTCCTGCTTGGGCGGCTTGACCGCCTGGACGTACTTCCAGTTGGCCTTCGGCGCCGGGGTGCTGCACGCCTCCGCGTCCGGGTCCTCGCCGGTCGCGCTGCTCGCCGCCGCGCTCGGGCTCTTGCTCGCCCCGGCCTTCGGCGTTCCGCTCGCGGTGCCGCCCGCGCCCGTGCCTGCGCCCGGCGTCGCGACCGGTGCGGAGCTCGCCGTGTCGGCCGGAGCGACGGCGGCCTTGCCGCTTCCCCCGTCCTTGTCCTGACACCCGGTCAGCCCCAGCACCAAGGCCGAGACCACCGCAACACCCGTCACCAGTCCACGAGCTGACATACCGACGACTCCCCCGCGTATCCATCCCACATGACGACCAACGACCGGACAGGCTATCCACCTCCACGGACGCCCGCCGCCCGACCCCTGGTTTCGCAGGCGGCCGGGCGGCGGTCCGGTCCGGGTCAGCCCAGCTGGGCCAGTCCCTCGGTGGCGATCCGCTCGAAGACCGCGAGGTCGTTGGCGAAGATCGAGTCCGGCACCGGCCAGTGGATGACCAGCTCGGTGATGCCGATCTCCCGGTAGGTCCCGGCCCAGTCCACGAAGGCGTCCACCGACTGCAGCGGCTGCTCCGCCGTCGAGCCCTGCAGCAGCACCTTCTCCAACTCGCCGATGTCCCGGCCGCGTTGCTCGCAGGCCGCGGTCAGCTTCGCCAGCTGACCCCGGATCACCTCCGGCGCCTGGCTCACCGGCACCTCGGCCGGCCCGCGCGGGTCGCCGTAGGTCACCCAGCCCTGCCCGTGCTCGGCCGCCAGCCGCAGCCCGCGCGGCCCGGTGGCCGCCACGTAGAACGGCACCCGGGGCGTCTGCACGCAGCCCGGGATGTTCCGCGCCTCGACGGCGGAGTAGTACGTCCCCTCGCGCGTCGTGGCATCGTTCGTCAGCAGCTCGTCCAGCAGCGGCACGAACTCCCCGAAGCGGTCCGCCCGTTCCTTCGGCGACCACGCCTCCTGCCCCAGCGCCGTCGCGTCGAAGCCCGCTCCGCCGGCGCCGATCCCCAGCGTCAGCCGCCCGCCGGACACGTCGTCCAGCGTGATCAGCTCCTTGGCCAGGGCCACCGGGTGCCGGAAGTTCGGCGAGGTCATTCCTCGTTCATACAATCGGTCCATGCGACGAAAGCAGCGCTGGTATGAGGCCATCGACCAGGCCCACCAGAAGCTGATCCACGACAACAGGCTCAAAGCATTGGAGCGGCAGCTCGAAGCCCGCCGCAAGGCCGACGAGATCCGCAGCCTCTGCTCCGCGGTGCGCGAACACGCGAACGGGGGCGTTAACGACGAGACCGCAGAGTGGCTTCAGTTGGCAGAAGCGCATGCCGATTCCATCGATCCGGTGGGCACTGGTGTGGCTCTGTCTCCGGACCCGCCACCGAGTCGGCAGAACCTGGAGCCGTACCTCGGCTCACGCAACACCTTCGACTACCCCTGGCCCTCCGCGAACCGCAGATCCGGCTGAGCGATGATGACCAAGCCGCAGAAGGAACCCACTCTCCCGTAGGGTCGAGGGCATGCGTCTGAGCACAGTGATCCTCCCCATCCACCGATGGAACGAGGGCCAGAAGATCTGGCGGCGAGCCGAAGACCTCGGATTCCATGCCGCGTACACCTACGACCACCTGTCGTGGCGGAGCTTCCGTGAGGAGGCCTGGTTCGGAGCTGTTCCGACCTTGACGGCAGCTGCCACGGCTACTGAGCGGATCCGGCTGGGCACCCTCGTAACATCACCAAACTTTCGGCACCCCGTGACGCTGGCCAAGGACCTGCTGTCGGTCGACGACATCTCCGGCGGGCGGCTCACGGTGGGCATCGGGGCCGGCGGGGACGGGTTCGACGCGACGGTGCTGGGGCAGGAGGCATGGACGCCGAAGGAGCGGGCGGACCGGCTCGGGGAGTTCCTGCCGCTGCTGGACAAACTGCTGACCGAGGACGCAACGACCGAGGCAGGCCGGTACTACTCGGCCGTCGAGGCGCGGAACATCCCCGGGTGCGTCCAGCGCCCGCGGGCGCCGTTCTACGTCGCTGCCACCGGTCCGCGCGGGCTGCGGCTGGCCGCCGAGTACGGGCAGGGCTGGGTCACGTACGGGGACGCGCGCGGGCCAGCCGACGTGCCGGTCAACCAGGCGCCCGCCGTGATCGAGGCGCAGCTGGCGAAGCTGGCGGCCGCCTGCGAGGCACAGGGCCGGGACGTGGCGACGCTGGAAAAGGTGCTGCTGCAGGGCTCGACGGCGGAGCGGCCGCTCGCCTCACTGGACGCCTTCGTCGACTGGGCCGGCCGCTACCAGGAGCTCGGCATCACCGAGCTGGTGATCCACTGGCCGGTGCCCGACTCGATCTTCGCCAACGACCTCGCGGTCTTCGAAAAGATAGCCACCGAGGGTCTGGCCCAGCTGACTTGAGGTGCTTGACCGGGGCGTTTCAAACCCACCTGGTGGAGCGCCCGGCCGTGGACACGGTCTGCTCGCATTGCAGTCCGAGTAAATTGATGAGGTGCCAGCTCTGGCGTCGATAGGCTCGTGCCGTGGCCTACATCGTGACGCTGACGGCAAGCGAGCTGAACTCCATCCGGGAGAAGTTGAGGATCGAGCAACGGCTGACGAAGGCACTGCCCAGGGCGGTCAGACCGGTTGAGCCGTCTCTGAATCGGCCCATGGTCCTGCTACTGAGCGAGGCCGCCACAACGACCGGTCAGCGAATCAGGCACCTGATGTGGCTCGGCCTCGTGGCGCAGCAAAACACGGTCGGTGCCGTCGACAGGAGCATCACCATCGACCCTCTCCGCGAGTGCATGGAGACGATTCCGCTCGACGGGCACTACGGCCTTCTCAGCCGCCTCCCTCCCGATTTCCGGGACGAGTTCGAGCAGGCGTCTCAGACTGGTGTGGTCGGCATGTGCAGTCACACCTTGTGGGAGGCCATCGATGGTGCGCTTCGTGAAGCCCATCCGGGGGTCATCGGTCTGCTCGACTGGCTCGCGGCCCAGGCGAACCCGCCTGTTCTGGACAGCAGTGACGCGGCCGACCGGTCATGGCAGGAACAACAAGATGCGACACGCAGCGTTGTGCGTATCTCCGATTTCCCCCTGTCCGCCCTCGCAGCATGGCAGCGCCCGCCCTCACGACACGACCCGTACTTGGCCGGCCTCATTCCCCAGCCAGTGGAGCACAGCCTGATCGACCATGACGTCCGCGCTTCAGGGGAGGCCTTCGGCCTGTTCAGCGAGTGGGAGGACGGAGTGGGAACACGCTGCGACGTGCATGTGCTGCGAGACGCTGGCGGCCGATACCTGGAGGTGGCGAACGTCAATGCCACCCCGGTCGAGTCCCGCTTCGGCACCGACATGATCTACTACCACGAGCCGACCATGAGCTTCACGTTCGTCCAGTACAAGCGTCTCGATGCACGCAAGGGGTCGATCCGGGTGGACAAGCGGTTGAGGAGCCAGCTCGACCGGCTCGACGAAGTAGCGAAGCTGAGCAGCCCACCGTCCCGCCCCAGCGACTGGCGACTGGGAAGCGACTCGTGCTTCTTGAAACTCGCTTACTGGCCTCGGGACCCAGAGAGTTTCACAGGAGGGCTCACTCCTGGCATGTACCTCCCGATCTCCTACGTGCGTCTGCTCTTGGAGGACGACTGCACCCGTGGTCGGGAGGGAAGCGAAGCTCGCCTGCTCGGCTACGACCAGGTGGAACGCCACCTGGTCAGCACCCAGTTCGTCGAGCTGGTCAAGCACGGCTTGGCCGGGACGGTCGGAACCACGGCCGAGCAACTCCGGGCCCTCGTCCAACGCCGAGTCAGCACTGGTCACAGCGTCGTCGTCGCCACAGAGTTCAGCGAGGAAACCGCCATCGAGCGCCAGCGGCGCACTCGAAGCCGAGCATCCAAGGCCCAGCGGTACTTCCACAAGGCGCAGAAGCCGGAGCCCCTGTTCGAACTGGACTGATCGCCACCCGCGCAGCTGCGCCGCTACCTAAGGTCACAAGGTGTCTACGTTCCAGGTCAGACTGTGATAGGTGAAAAAGTATTGACCGGGGTGACCAGGGTGCCGAGGCGGATCCGCTCGGTGGCGGTCGCGGCGGCCGCCAGGGTCGGGACGGCCCCGAACCAGGCTCGTCCCGGAAGGAACGCCAGGAGAGGTGGTCGTAGGTGTAGGCGGCGTGGAAGCCGAGGTCCTCGGCCCGCCACCAGATCTTCTGACCCTCGCTCCACCGGTGGATGGGGAGGATCACGGTGCTCAGTCGCATGGCATCGACCTTAGTGCGCCGGGGCACCCTGACTACGTCGCCTAATTTCAGGTACCTAGCGACGGCGGGGCGGATCACCAGCGGCATCGGCGCCGGCAGTAGCGGCTTCGACACCACGGCGCTCAGCCACAAGGCGTGGGTGCCGAAGGAGCAGGTGGACCAACGTGCTCGTGTCGTGCTCAGCGAGGGATCGATCTTACCGTGGGGCACCTTCCGCACGGCCGCGGAGGCCCGGAAGCTCCCAGATTGCCGTTCGCCGTGGCCGCGACGGGCCTGCGCGGACTGAAGCTGGTCCTGTAGTACGAGCAGGGATGGCTGACGATGGGCGACCCGAAGCAGTACGAGACGGGCACCCCGTAGCGGGCGGTGGAGGCGTTGCGCGGGCAGATCGAGAGCACGGCGCGCACCGGGCTCCAGCCGCCAGCGCGAGCTTGGCTTCACCGCGATAGTCGGGCAGCGCAGCGGGGCTAGCCTCGAAAGATCGAGGTTAGTGACTGGCGGTGATCAAGGCGATCAAGGCAAGGCAGATGAGACCAATACGTAGGGCTCGTATTGCGCGGTTCGCCCACACATATTTCCTATTCGCGACGAGAGAGTTTGCGTGGACCTGAAGCGCAATATGATTGGTGATCTCTTCGCTGTTTCCCGTAAGCGCAGCCAGCACCTGCGCATATGTCGGCGCGTCGTACTCGTATTGACGCTTGACGTCGCCGTAGAATAGAAGGTTCGTTGGACTGTGCTCAGCCTCAGCTTGTGCCGGCTCGGTCTCGCCTTCGCTACGAGGCGCATTGCGCCTCGGCCGCATGCCGCGCAACTTCGCGCGCAGCTCACCAGGCAATGGAGGTTTCAGCTGAGGCGCAAGAGCGGCCATGGCAAACAGTCCGGAGAGAAAGATCATGAGACCGCCGACAACTGCGACGACGTCAAGGATGATGCCGGGGTTGCTCTGGTCTTTGAGCAAATTGTAGGCGACCCCACCAGCAACACCAGCAGCGGCCAGAGTCGCGGCGCTTTTGGTCTCAGCGTGCTTCACCCAGTCGTTTACTAGATTCAGTGCCTTCCATGCGTGCTCCGGCTGCAGGGTATTCGGACTGGGGACATCCTCCCCGACCTCCCCGTCGGTCGAGGGGTCCTGCTGCGGCATCACGAGGACAACCCAGCACGTCGCGCCCGCAGCGCTTGACGTTCCTGCTGTGCCTTCACCCAGATCGCCTCACGCATCTGAGCCGACGAGGCTGCCCGTTTCAGATGATCGACGTCGTTGCGCTTCTTCTCGCCGCGCAGAACGGCCGCGCAATATTCCTCCCCGTGGGTGGCGCACCACGTGGAGGACAGCACGCGCCCTTGAGCCTCTGGGTCTCCGTCAGGAAGTCGATCGATGGTGTGGTCTCCCCAGAGGGTGTCAGACGGTCCGTCTCCGCAAGGGCAGGTGTAAGCCAGGTAGTCATTCTTCTCGACGCGGTCCCACACGCTGCCAGTCACAGTCATGAGGTGTCGATCAACCGACTGTGCTGCCTTGGCGGCGTAGTTGACAGCCTTGCCAGCCCAAACCGGCTCCTGCTGATTTAGGTTACGGGGCGTACCGACCCGCTTGACGAGGAGACGGCTGGAGGCGACGCCAACCTTGTATCCGGTGCTGGGCAGCTGGGAGTCATTCGGCCATCGAGCTTCAAGACGTTCCACCAAGTCAACACTGAACGTCTTGACGGTGATCCCGGCGGCCAGCGCACGCTCGTATCGGAGGTCCCCCCAGAAGAGAGCGAACGCGCCGTCGCCCTGAATCGCCAGGAAGTCGGCCTCGAACTCGTCGAAGATCCTTACGACTCCACCGGTGCTGGCCTCGTAGATACTGGCCGTACTCGCAGCCCACTTTGCGGTGCCCAACTTGGTTGAGCCCTTCAAGTCCGCCACCACGGCGACCGCGTCGGCAACCTTGTGCCACTTCCTCGCTGTGATCGGAAGCGCCGACACATCGAGGTCGTGTCCCTTGTCCACCACTTCTGGGGTGGACGCGAACTCGTCCTTCGCCTTCTGGTCAAGGTCCTTGAGCAGGTCCTCGAGTCCCACCTCAGTCACGGACAGCCCTCCCACTCGCCGATGCTGTTCCTACGCTACGGGAAGGGGCCGACAGAGCCGGGCGAATACGGACGGCGCCAGCCAGCCGAAAGTCGAGGCGGTGTGAACCTACGAACTCCGCGAGACCCAGCACTCCGTCCTCAACCAAGCGTCCCTATTCGGGTGCACCGTTGTCGGGGACGAAGCGCGACGTTCACGGGGCCGCGACTCTGCGAAACACCGCTGGCAAAGCCGTGTTTCCGCAGGTCAGCGCGTGATGCATCAACGCGGCTTGACCGAGGTGACCAGGGTGCCGAGCCTGATCCGCTCGGTCGCGGTGGCCGCCGCAGTCAGGGTCGGCAGCGAGCCGAACCACGGCGCGTCCCGGAAGCTCCGCCAGCTCAAGTGGTCATAGGTATACGCGGCATGGAACCCGAGCTCCTCGGCCCGCCGCCAGATCTTCTGCCCCTCGCTCCACCGGTGGATGGGGAGGATCACGGTGCTCAGACGCATGCCTCGACCCTACGCGAGCGCCACGGGCTCGGCTGCTCGCACGGCGAGTCGTCGTCCGAGCGAAACACGGTGGGGCTACGACCTCTTCGGTTTCGCCGCCAGTACGTCGGCCGCCCCGGTGGCTAGGTCAAGAGCCATCGCGGCGGACACGGCTCCTCAGAAGAACGTCTTGTCCCCACTCGTCGGTGACGAGGCCTCGGACCGCGTTCCCGAAGCCGTTCGCGACCCGCTGGTACCCGGCGTCCCCGGCGAGCAGGACGTCACCGTTGTCCGCTGGCAGCAGGGTCTCCTCCGTCTCGAAGGCACTGCCGACCAGCACGACGGGCCGGCCGATGCGTTCGACGAAGAACCGAATGGTCCTGGCGAGGGCTTACGCGCTCTCCAGTGTTCTCTCCACCGACGTCGTGACCTCCACCTCGGAGGTTCGCCGGCGCCAGGTCACGGTGAGTTCACCGTAGTTATCCAAGAACTGCCGGAGCTGAGGCGTGACTTCGTATCGGTCCTCGGCGTAGCGTCGGCAGGCTTCCTCGACATCCACCGTCTGCGCATCGAGTTCCGCAGCTCCCGACAGATGCACGAATCAGCGGCCGTCCATGGGTGCGGTTCATCCCGTCAGGGCCTCTCCTCCCAAGTCGGGTGTCCACGCCTTGCAGTTGTCGCACACCAGCAACTTCCTGGCCAAGGTGGGCTCTGCCCCAGATCGGACGCGCGGCAGGCAGACGGCGGAGGGCTTGCCCGTCGAGTCCGCTCCAAGCGCCAGGTAGAACCTTCGGCAGGAGGCCGGCCGGAGTGTGCATACCGGCGGTATGCTTGCTTCATGGCAGCTACCACGCGCATCACGGTCACCCTGCCCACGGAGCAGGTGGCTGAGTTGAAGAAGCTCACCGACAACGTCTCCGGCTACGTCGCGGAAGCGGTGGCCCGGCAGATCAGACATCAACTGGTCGCGGAAGAACTCCGCCAGTACGAGGAACAGCACGGCGCTTTCACGGATGAGGAGCTTGCCGCCGCGCACGCGCGGATTCTGGGTTCGTCCGAGCCGGGCAGCGGAGCGACTGCCGCGTGAGTGTGCGGATCGAGACCGTCGTGCTGGACTCCCAGGGAATGTCCGCCTGGATCGCGCAGGATCGGGAGCTGCTCGCGATGATCAAGGCATTCCACTCGATGGGGGCCGGTCTGGTCATCGGCGCCAACACCATCGTGGAGGTCTCGCACGCCAGAGCGAACACCGCCCGGATGAACTGGGTGCTCTCACAGGTCAGGATCGAGCCCGTGACCGAGCACGCGGCCAGAGCCTCCGCGGCGCTTCTCAAGCAGGCGGGTCTGCACGGTCACAAGTACGCCATCGACGCCACCGTCGCCGAGATGGCACTCCGTCAGCCAGGCCCGGTGGTCATGCTGACATCGGACGTCGACGACATGGCCAGGCTCTGCGGTGATCGGATCCGGCTCATCGCCATCTGATCCGAGGGCGGGTCAGGGTATTCATGATCCGCATTTCCGCAGATCGGGATGCGATGGGTGAACGAGGCTCGACCGAGGTGACCAGGGTGCCGAGCCTGATCCGCTTGGCTGCGGTGGCCGCCGTCAGGGTCGGCAGTGAGCCGAACCACGGTGCGCGTTTGGAAGCTCCGCCGGCTCAAGTGGCCGTAGGCGTAAGCCGGGTGGAAGCCGAGGTCCTCGGCTCGACGCCGGGTATTCCGTCCCTTGCTCCGCTGGTGGATGGGGAGGAGCACGGCGCCCGGTCGCATGGCACCGGCCCTGCGCAGGACGGTCGGGAGAAGCGGGGAAGGTCGGACGCTCCGTCAGGCTTCTGACCGGGTCTCCGGGAAGTAGGCCGTCCCGGAGGTGTCGGCGTCGTGCCCAGCAGTGCGGCGAGGGTGGTGGCCTGGCCGTCGTCCAGCGGGAAGCTGGAGCCGATCAGGTCGGGGTGGTCACGGGACAGCCGTCCGGCGTCGGCCGTGGTAAAGCCGACCGGGAGTTCTCACTCGTCGCAGGCACGGACGCGTCCACCTGGGGCAGGTGCCCTCGGGTCGCGTGCCGTGCGGGCCGGGCAGGCCGTCCTCTGCTCAGGTTGCCACGATGACACGTCCGGCGGCGCTGGTCTGCTTGCCGGCGATCCCCGTGGCGACGTCGTCGGCGTGGGTGCTCACCGGCCGTTCGCCGCCTGTGAGTTGTCGGCGTTCCGGGTCAGATCAGGGCTGCGGCGGTGAGGGCCAGGGCGGAGCCGGCGAAGACGGTGCTGTGGCGCAGGTGCTGGAGGGTGCGGGTCCAGGCCGGGAAGGCGGATTCGGCGGCGCGGAGGAAGGCGGGGACGTCGATGGTGAGGAGTTCGGCGTCGCCCTTGCGGCGGAACGCGGCCCGGACGGACTTCGCGGCGCCGAGCTGGCTCTGCAGGATCAGCAGGTTGGCCAGGAAGGCGATGGTGGAGAAGACCCAGGTGAGGGTGGTGCCGAGCGGGTGGCCGGCCAGGTTGAGGCCGGCGGCGAGCAGGCTGGCGGCGGCGAAGGAGCCGGGCGCCCACCACTCGTGGCCGCTGGCGTCGAAGCGGAGCCTGTTCTCGGCCAGCACCTCGGGGCGGACGCCCTGGCGGCGGAGTTCGGCGCGGGCGGCGGCACCCGCTGCCGCGCCGAAGCGGTGGCGCAGCAGCGGGATGGAGGCGAAGGCGGCGGCGACCAGGATCTGAGCGGTGGCGGCGACGGCGGCGAGAGTGTGCACGGTGGCTCCCGGGTGGAGTGGCGGCGGACTTGAACGCTGTGCAAGTCCCGATGGCCAGTACTCTAGGGCCGAACTTGAACGCTGTGCAACTACCTTCTTGAACTTTGTGCAGGAGCACGCCCGCGCCCTAGGGTGGAGGCCATGCCACGCAACACGCTGACCCGCGAGCAGATCGTCCGCACCGCCGTCGAGCTGCTCGACGAAGAGGGCCTGGAGGGCCTCAACATGCGGGCCCTCGGCAGCCGGCTGAAGTCGGCTGCCACCGCCGTCTACTGGCACGTCAAGAACAAGGACGACCTGCTGGTGTTGGCCGGTGACCTGGTCTGGGACGAGGTACGGCTGCCGGACCTCGAGGCGGTCTGCTGGCGTGAGGCGGCCGAGCTGATGGCGGGTGACCTGCACGCGATGTTCGGCCGCCATCCCTGGCTGGTGCAGGCCTTCGCCACCCACCTGTTCCACGGCGTTGGCAAGGCCCGGCACGACGACCACACCCTGGCCGTCTACGAGCGGGCCGGCTTCGCCGGGTCGCAGGCCGATCGGGCCGCCGCCGCCGTCTTCACCTACGTGCTGGGCAACGCGGCGCCGGCCGCGGCCACGGCCTCGCTCACCCGCCGGATCGAGCGGGACGGGGGTGACCCGGAGCAGGTGTTCGGCAAGGTGATGGCGGAGGCGGCGGAGGCGTCCGCCGGGCTTCCCCGTCTCCGGGCCCGGATCGACTCGGCGGCCGACTACGCCGGAGCGCCGGACGACACCTTCGGGTTCGGGTTGCGGGCCCTGCTGGACGGGATGGCGGCGGGGCTCCCCGGAGGGCGCTGAAACCGGGCCGGTGATTGCGGTTCGATCACGGTGTGTCCGGTTGGGTGGGCATTGTGACGGAAGGTCGGAGAAACCGGCTTGGAGGTGGGGGGAGGGCAAACCATAATCCGTGCATTCACACGTGACGGTCCGCTTCGGTGGGGAGCGGGGGCCGCGCGTTCGCATCATCCCGGGGAGTGACTTGTCCGCGTCCGAGCACGCGTCGGAACCCGTGCCCGAGAACGCCTCCGGTGAGGGGGTCGGGCCCGAGGGTGGAGTGGCCGAGGGGGTGCGGACCGGCCGTCGGATGCCGCGCGCCCTCGGAGTGGGCCTGGCGGTGGCCGGGCTGCTCGCCGTGACGGCGGCCAGTGCGACCGTCACCGTGCTGGTCGGGAAGCCGGACGGCGGGAAGGCGGTGGCCGCTCCCGTGGCCCCGTCGACCGGGTCGGCCGCCCCGGGTGCGAGCGCTTCGCCGAGCACGTCCGCGTCCGCGAGTGCCACTCCGAGCCAGAGCCCGAGCCCGAGCCAGAGCCCGACGTCCAAGCCCAAGCCGTCCTCGACGCTGCACGGCACGGTGGACGGTGCCACGCACGGCGGCGACCTGCGGTTCTTCCTGCTGCCGATGCCGGAGGGCGCCGAGTCGTACGGCCCGGCGGACGGCGTGAAGTTGAGCAAGGACGAGGTGGCGGAGCAGTTCTCCAACGCTGCGGAGATGGGTGAGGTGCTCGACTCCTACGGGTACCGGAACGACGCGGCCTTCCGCCGCTACCGCACCGCCGACGGGCAGCAGGAGGTGGACGTCCGCCTGCTGCGCTTCAAGTCGCGGCAGATGGCGAAGGAGTTCGCCGGCGGCATGGAGACCGACCGGGGCGAGAGCTTCGCCATCGACGGCGATCCGGACGGGCGCGGCATCATGCTCAAGCCCGAACAGGAGGCGTGGACCGGGGAGATGCTCGGCATCTCGTCGGTCGGCGACGTCGAGTACGAAGTCACCGTGTACGTGAAGGGCACGCCGGACAAGGCGGCGCTGCAGGACGCGATGAAGCGTCAGCGAGAGAGGCTGTCCTCCGGTGGCTGAGCCGAGCAACACGTCTGGTGCGGCAGGGAGTTCGGACCTGCCGCAGGTCCCCGGGGCCGCCGGGATCGCCGATCCGTCGGTGAATCCGGAGACCCTGGACGCCCGGGAGGTCCCGGAAGCCCCGGAAGCCCTGGACGCCCCGGAAGCCCTGGGCACCCAGGAAGCATCCGAGTCCGCCGAGCCCGCCGGGCCGCGCCGCCGCGTCCCCACCGCCGTCCTGCTGCTGGCCGCCCTGTTGGTCGGCCCGCTGGTCGGTGGTGCGGTCGGCTACGCGGTGCAGAACGGCCGCCCGCCCACGCCGCTGCCCGCGCTGGTGGTCCCCTCGCCGGTCTACCCGACCGCTCCGGCGGACCCGAACGCGGTGGCCGAGGCGGCCGTCACACCGCTGAAGATCGACGGCGACCTGCGCACCCTGCTGGTGCCCCGGCCGGACGGTACGAAGGAGTGGGACGACGGCTTCTGGTCCAACACCGGTTGGCACTCGGTCGGGGAGAAGGCCTACGGGGTCGGCGACTCCGCCGCGTACTTCCGCGAGTTGCTGCTGACCGGCTTCCGGCGCGACGCGGTGGTGGGCTGGGAGAAGAACGACGTGCAGTGGCAGGTCGAGCTGATCCAGTACCACTCGGACAAGGCCCGCTCCGCGCAGCGCGAGGCCGAGGACTTCGAGCCGGACGGGGTCCCGCTGCCGCTGCCGGACATCACCGGGGGCCTCTACATGGTCCCGGAGAAGCCCCGCACGTACGTGCAGAGCACCGAGAAGTACTACTACGGACTGGCATCCGCCCGGCGCGGCGACCTGGTGATGCGGATCTCCGTGTACTCGCCGTCCCCGATCAACCGGGACGAGCTCACGAGCGTCGCCAAGCAGCAGTGGGAGCGGCTGGTATGAGCATCACCGACGACCCCGGACTCCCGGGTGAGCACCAGCAGTTGATGACGCAGCAGGCGCAGCAGGCGCAGCTGACGGAGCTGACGAAGCCGACGGAGCCGAAGGCCGGTCGGCAGTTCGCGCTGCGGGCCGGGGCCGCCGTGGTCGCGGCCGCAGTGGTGGGCGTCGGCATCGGGATCGGCATCCTGCGGACGCAGTACCCCGAGCGGAGTGTGGTGGCCGCCCCGGTCGGACAGCCCTCCGCCCTGCCGTCCGCGAGCGCCTCGCCGAGCCCGTCGTTCGGCACCCGGGAGAACGGCAGCCACTTCGGGTCGCTGCGCGACCTGCTGCTGCCGCTGCCGGACGACCACCGGGTCGGGCCGGACGCGGGCGCCTACGGGAACGACACCGAGCTGACCGAGGAGCAGCGGAAGGGCTGGGTCGAGGACCAGATCCGCGACCTCCCGGAGAAGCTCCGCGACCGGTTGCGCCAGGACTGGCAGGAGACGCCGCTGACCGGCGCCGGGGTGCGCAGCTACGTGGCGGCCGACCGTTCGTACGTGGTGACCATCTGGTTGCTGAGGTACCACCAGGAGGCGGTGAAGGCGGACACCGCCTGGCAGAACGTGCTGGGTTCGGACTCGGGGCTGTACCGCCTCGGGCCGAACGTGGCGGGGCACGACCAGGCCCGCTGCTTCCTGCCGTCCGCCGAGCCCGGTGCGGAGATCGACCACCTGATCTGCTCGGCGGCCGAAGGCGACCTGCGGGTCGAGATGGAGGTGGAGGGCGTGGCCCCGCTGCCGAAGGAGAAGACCGTGGACCTGTTCAGCCGTCAGCTGGACCGGCTGGCCCGCCCGGGAGCATCCGCATGACCGAGCCGACGACGGACCAGAGCACGCCGGACGCGCCGCAGCCCGACGCGGCCCGGCCGGACGCACCGGCGACAGTCCCGGTGGAGCCGGTCACCGGACCCGGGCCGATCGCTGAATCCGAGCCGATCACTGAACCCGGTGCCGACCTGGTGGTGGCGGCGCCCCGCCGTCCCCGTCGGAAGGTGCCGGCCCGCTGGGTGGCGGCCGTGCTGGTGGCGCTGCTCGGCGGGGGCGCCGCTGCCGCCGGGGTGCTGGTCCAGGAGCGGACCGACCTGCCCGGCCTGCGCACCCCGAACGACGGGCGCTACGTCTTCCCGGAGCTGACGCTGCCTCCGCTCCCGTCCGGCAAGCCGGCCCCGGGCGCGAGCACGGCCGGCGGGCGTCACCACGCCGACCTGCGGCAGCTGCTGCTGCCCGCACCCGTCGGGGTGGCCGCACCGGCCGACCGGAAGAGCTGCACCGACTACGCCGCACTGTCGAAGGAGCCGGCCGAGACGCGTGGCCTGTTGCTGCAGAACGCCTGCCGCGAGGCGGTGCACCGCAGTTGGACGGCGGCCGACGGCATCCGGACCGAGCTCTGGCTGCTGCGCTTCGGCTCCGAGGACGAGGCCAACGCCCACTACCTGAAGATGAACGACCACGAGCCGAAGGACCACCCCGGGCTGGAGGCGAGCAGCGAGGTCCTCGACCCGGCGATGAAGAGCGGCTCCACGGTGCAGGTCAGCACGGCCAAGGCGGGCGGGACGGACGAGCCGGTCACCAGGGTGGTGTACCTCCAGCGCGGGGACGTGGCGGGACTGGTGTTGATGAGCAGTCAGGACGGTGTGCCGGGCCAGGCGTTCCGCCAGGTCGGCACGGGGCAGTGGGCGATGCTCGGCGGCTGAGCCGCCGCGTGCGCCGGCCGGCCGTCCGTCCCCTAGGGGACGGACGGCCGCGCGTCATCCTGGGGTAGGGGTGGCGGTCCTCTCGCGAGCTCATTCCCCGCCGGGCGCCGGACCACTAGGTTGGGACGGTGTCCACCACTGTCATCAAGACGGACGCCCTCACCAAGAAGTTCCCCCGGGTCACCGCACTGGACCAGCTCACCGTAGAGGTGCAGCCCGGTGTGGTCGGTCTGGTGGGGGCGAACGGGGCGGGCAAGTCCACACTCATCAAGATCCTGCTCGGGCTGGCCCCGGCGACCTCCGGCACGGGCCAGGTGCTCGGCCTGGACATCGCCACCGAGGGGTCGGCGATCCGCGAGCGGGTCGGCTACATGCCCGAGCACGACTGTCTGCCGCCGGACGTCTCCGCGACCGAGTTCGTGGTGCACATGGCCCGGATGTCGGGCCTGCCGCCGGCCGCCGCGCGCGAGCGGACCGCCGACACGCTGCGCCACGTCGGCCTGTACGAGGAGCGCTACCGCCCGATGGGCGGCTACTCGACCGGCATGAAGCAGCGCGTGAAGCTGGCCCAGGCACTGGTCCACGACCCGCAGTTGGTGCTGCTGGACGAGCCGACCAACGGCCTCGACCCGGTCGGCCGGGACGAGATGCTCGGCCTGATCCGGCGGGTGCACAGCGACTTCGGCATCTCGGTGCTGGTCACCACCCACCTGCTGGGTGAGCTGGAGCGGACCTGCGACCACCTGGTGGTGATCGACGGCGGCCGGCTGCTGCGCTCCTCCTCCACCGCCTCGTTCACCGAGGCGACCCAGCTGCTGGCGGTCGAGGTGACGGACCGTCCGGACGACCCGGCCTACGACGCCGACGAGGCCGTCCGCGAGCGGCTGGCCGCCGCCGGTCTGGTGGTCCGTCAGGACGGCGCCAAGATCATGCTGGTGGAGATCGCCGGGGACGAGACCTACGACACCGTCCGCGACGTGGTGGCCGATCTCGGCCTCGGCCTGGTCCGGCTGGAGCAGCGCCGCCACCGGGTCTCCGAGATCTTCACCACCGACGCCACCGCCACGAGCGAGGCCACCGCCGCCACCGTCACCGACGCCAGCGAGACCACCGGAGGCCGCGCCGATGTCTGAGCACCTGCCCCCGGGCACCGCCCCCGCCGACACCGGGGTGATCCACAACATCGGCTACCGCAGCTACCAGGGCCCCCGGTTGGGCCGGGGCTACGCGACCCGGTCGCTCTTCGTGCAGAGCCTGCGCGCCGCCTACGGGCTGGGCCGCTCCGGCAAGTCCAAGGTGCTGCCGATGCTGGTGGCGGCCGGGCTGGCCGCCGCGGCCCTGGTGATCGTGGCGATCGGCCTGTTCCTCCAGGACACCCTGGCCACCGACCTGCTGCCGGTGGACTACGCGCAGTTCCTCTCCGGCTTCGGCGTGCTGGTGCAGATCTTCGTGGCTGCCCAGTCCCCGGTGCTGATGTCGCGGGACCTGCGGCACCACACCGTGCCGCTGTACTTCTCCCGGCCGATCACCCGGGGCGACTACGTGCGGGCCAAGTTCGCCGCGATGACGGCGGCCATGCTGCTGATGACCGTCACCCCGCTGCTGGTGCTCTACCTGGGCTCGATCCTGGGCGGCCTGCCGCTCGGCAAGAACACCGGCCACTTCCTCCAGGGCCTGGCCGTCGCGCTGGTCACCTCGGTGCTCTACGCCGCGCTGGGCCTGGCGATCGCCGCGCTGACCCCGCGCCGGGGCTTCGGCGTGGCCGCCATCATGGGCCTGCTGCTGGTGAGTTCGGTGATCGCGACGATCGTCTACGTGCTGATCGGCGGCAACCGGATCGACCCGCCGGAGTCCGCGCACTGGGCCTTCCTGCTCTCCCCGAGCTCCGCCGTCGAGGCGATGCTGAACCAGCTGCTGGACATCAAGACGGCCGGGCCGCTGACCGCCCCGGGCGGGATCGGCGTGGTGGTCTTCGCGCTGGTCGTGGCCGCGATGATCGCCGGCTCGTACTGGGCGCTGCTGCGCCGCTACCGGAAGATCTGAGGGAACGTCATGGCCGTCATCACCATCGACAAGGTCTCCCGCTGGTTCGGCAACGTGGTCGCCGTCAACGACGTGAGCATGGAGATCGGGCCGGGCATCACCGGTCTGCTCGGGCCGAACGGCGCGGGCAAGTCCACCCTCATCCACATGATGAGCGGCTTCCTGTCACCCTCCGCCGGGGCGGTCACCCTGGACGGGGCGCCGATCTGGCGCAACCAGGAGGTCTACCGCAAGATCGGCCTGGTGCCGGAGCGGGAGTCGATGTACGACTACCTGACCGGCTGGGAGTTCGTGCTGGCCAACGCCGAGCTGCACGGTCTGGCCGATCCGGGCGCGGCGGCGAAGAAGGCGCTCGGCCTGGTCGAGATGGAGTACGCCCAGGAGCGGAAGACCGGCACGTACTCCAAGGGCATGAAGCAGCGGGTCAAGATGGCCTCGGCGCTGGTGCACGACCCCGAGGTGCTGCTGCTGGACGAGCCGTTCAACGGCATGGACCCGCGTCAGCGGCTCCAGCTGATGGAGCTGCTGCGGCAGTTCGGCTCGGCCGGGCGGACGGTGCTGTTCTCCTCGCACATCCTGGAGGAGGTCGAGCAGCTGGCCCGGCACATCGAGGTGGTGGTGGCCGGCCGGCACGCGGCCTCCGGTGACTTCCGGAAGATCCGCCGGCTGATGACCGACCGTCCGCACCGCTACCTGGTCCGCTCCAGCGACGACCGCAAGCTGGCCTCCGCGCTGATCGCGGACAGCTCCACGGCCGGCATCCAACTGGACTGGCACGAGCGGGCGCTGCGGATCGAGGCGATCAACTTCCCGCAGTTCACCACCCTGCTGCCGAGGGTCGCCAAGGAGGCCGGGATCCGGCTCTACACCGTCTCCCCGGCCGACGAGTCCCTGGAGAGCGTCTTCTCCTACCTCGTCGCCAACTGACGCCCCGTCGCACCCGAAAGGCTGACCCCTGTGAACCTGACCGTCGCCAGGCTGACCGTACGCGGTCTGCTGGGGCGCCGCCGTGGCCTCCTGCTGCTGGCCGCGCCCGTGCTGCTGCTGGTGATCTCCGTGATCGCCCGCAGCGGCAGCGAGGACAAGCACCAACTGGCCACCACCATCCTCGGCCAGCTCTCGCTGGGCACCCTGGTGCCGCTGCTCGGCCTGATCGTCGGCACCGGCGTGATCGCCACCGAGATCGACGACGGCTCGATCGTCTACCTGCTGGCCAAGCCGCTGCCGCGCTGGCAGATCATCACCACCAAGCTCGCGGTGGCCGTGGTGACCACCTGGGCGTTCGCCGCGCTGCCCACCCTGTTGGCCGGCTACGTGCTGGTCGGCGGGGAGGACGGCCTGGCGGTCGGCTACGCCGTCGGCACCCTGGTCGCCGGGGCCGCCTACAGCGCGATCTTCCTGCTGCTCTCGGTGGTCACCCGGAACGCGGTGGTGGCCGGCCTCGGCTACGCGCTGATCTGGGAGAGCCTGATCGGCAACTTCGTGGACGGTGCCAAGACCCTGAGCGTCCAGCAGTGGGGCCGCAGCCTGGCCGAGTCGGTGGCCGCCGAGGGCGCCATCGACGCCACCGTCGCCCTCTCGGTCGCGGTACCACTGCTGATCGCGGTCATCCTGGGGGCCACGGCCCTGGCCGCGGTGAAGCTGGCCGGTCTGACCCTGGCCTCCGAGGAGTGACCCGCGAGCACCACACGAGAGAGGGGCCCCGGCATCAGCCGGGGCCCCTCTCTCGTGTGCTCGGGCACCCACCCGAACCCTTCGGGGGCGGCCCTTGGGCCACCTCCCCCGACGGCCGCGCGGCGCCCCCGAAGGTGAAGCACATGCTCACACCGGGTGGATCACCGCCAACACCCCCGTTCGGCGGGGTGTGGAGGGGGGAGTGGCGTGCTAGACGACCTGTCAGCTAGGGGTGCCGAGAAAGCCGGGTGCGGTGCGGGCAGGGCCTCGTCAACCGTCTCGCGGGACCTCGGTGGGGCAGTTGTAGGATGACCGGGCAAGAGGTTGTAGGATGACTGTCGTCCACTGCTGCGAACCCCCGGAAGGAGCCCCCTGATGACTGCGGACGGGCTGCAGGCCGCCGGGCGGCGTTCGCTGGTGGACGTGACGATCGAGCAGCTGCGGGAGCAGCTGAGTGCCGGCAGCTGGCCGGTCGGGGCGCGGATCCCGACCGAGCACGAGCTGGCCGAGCGGCTCGGGGTGGGGCGCAACACCGTGCGGGAGGCGATCCGGGTGCTGGTGCACGCGGGGATGCTGGTCTCCCGTCAGGGCGAGGGCACCTTCGTGACCTCGACCACCGACCCGGCCGCGGTGCTGCGCGGTGTGCAGCGCTCGGGCGTGCGGGACGTGCTGGAGGTACGGGCCGCACTGGAGGCCGAGGCGGCCCGGCTGGCCGCCGTGCGGCACACCCCGGAGGACATCGCCCGGATGCGGGCGGCGCTGGCCCGGGAGGCCGAGATCATCGCCACCGAGCCCGACCGGGCCGGCCGCGAGGCCACCGTCGAGCACGACCTGGAGTTCCACACCGCGGTGGTCGAGGCCGCGCACAATCCGGCACTGACCGAGGTCTACCGGTACTTCGGCGCCTCGGTGCGCGAGTCGATGCGGACCGCCTTCGGCGACCACGAGATGCCCGAGGTGGTCGTGGCCACCCACGAGGCGCTGGTCGACGCGATCGAGAGCGGGGACCCGGAGCTCGCCGAGGCCGCCTGTCGGCGGCTGCTCGCGGAGCCGACGGCCGCCGTGGAGCAGCTGCTCGCCGCCATCGCCGCGCGGAAGTGACGACCGGTCAGGCCGGTCCGTAGCCCGCGCACCCTCCGCCGACCCGGTTGCCGTCGTCGGCCCCCATTCCCCGCTCCCCGTTCCTGCCCTGCCCGGAGAACACCACCGTCATGTCGGTCACCCACGCCCAGTCGCAGTTCGCCGCCCCGACGCTCCGTACCCGCACCAGGCTGGCGCACCCCGCGCTGATGCTGTTCGGCATCGTGCTGGTCGCGCTCAACATGCGGGCCTGCCTGGCCGCCGTCTCGCCGATCTCCAAGGAGATCGCCGCCACCTTCGGCCTCTCGGCCACCGCCAGCGGCATGATCACCACGGTGCCGGTGCTCTTCCAGGGCCTGGGGGCGCCGCTGACGCCCCGGCTGACCCGGCGCTTCGGTGCGGAGAAGGTGGTGCTCGGCGCGGTGCTCACGCTGGGCGCCGGTGTGCTGCTCCGGGTGCTGCCCGACGTCGTGGCGCTGTACGCGGGGTGCATGGTGATCGGGGTCGCCATCGCGGTGCTGAACGTCTCCATGCCGGGTCTGGTGAAGCGCGAGTTCCCGGCGAAGGCCGCCACCATGACCGGCGTCTACTCCACCACCATGCTGGTCGGTGCCACCCTGGCGGCGGCGACCTCGGTGCCGCTGGAGCGGCTGCTCGGCGGCGGCTGGCAGGGCTCGCTGGCGGCCTGGTCGGTGCTGGCGGCGGTGGCGGCGGTGGCCTGGCTGCCGCAGGTGCTGAAGTCCCGTCAGGAGAAGGCCGTGGTCGCGGCGGCGCCGACCGGCACGCCGATCGCGAACCTCTGGCGGAACGGGCTGTCCTGGCGGATCAGCGTCTTCATGGGCGTCTCCTCGCTGATGGTCTACACGCTGGTCGCCTGGATGCCGACCATCCTGGTGGACCACGGCATGGCGAAGGGCGAGGCCGGTCTGGTCTTCGCGTTCAGCAACCTGGTGCAGGTGGCCGGGGCCTTCCTGGTGCCGATGGTCGCCGGCCGGATGACCCGTCAGCGCGGGCTCGCGGTCGCGATGGCCGTGCTCAACGGCGTGGGCGTCACCGTGCTGCTGCTGGCCCCGGTCTCGGGGGCCTGGCTGGCCGCCGGGGTGCTCGGCATCGCCCAGGGCGGTTCGCTCGGTCTGGCGCTGGCCTTCATCGTGCTGCGCACCCGCAGCGCGCTGGGCGCGGCCCAACTGGGCGGCATGACCCAGGCCGTGGGCTACCTGGTGGCGGCTGCCGGGCCGGTCGGCGCGGGCGCGCTGCACGAGCTGACCGGCGGGTGGGAGCTGCCGCTGGTGCTGCTGCTGGTGCTGGCGGGGGTGGCGGCGGTGGCCGGCTGGGGCGCGGGGCGCAACCAGACGCTCTGAGCGCGGTAGCCGGTAGCCGGTCGGGGTGTCGGTGCCGGTGCCGGTACCGAACACGGCGACGCCGACGCGGGCCGTCGGGCTCCGGCGGGGGAGCGGTCGGCGGGAGCCGCCGACCTGACACGGTCGGCGTGCGGTCCGGCGGACGGGTCGGGGCGAAGCCGCCCGTAAGGACCCTTCGGGTGCCTACGGTTGGCGCCATGACTGCTGACGCCTCCCTGGCCACCGCCCAGGTCTCGCTCGGCGACCCCGAGGTCCGCTTCCCGCTCTGGCCCGCGCTCACCGCGGGCTGCCCGGTCACCAGTACGCCGGAGACCGGCTACCCGGTCGAGGTCGACTACGACTACGCCGCCGTCCCGGCCGGGCTGTTCGAGCAGCCGGTCGGCCCGGGGCTGGACCGCTGGGCCCCGCTGCTGCCCCCGCTGGACGCGCCCACCCTCGGCGAGGGCGGCACCCCGCTGCTGGCGCTCCCCGACGGCACCCTGCTCAAGGACGAGTCCCGGAACCCGACCTGGAGCCACAAGGACCGGCTCAACCGCGTCACGGTGAGCGCCGCCGTGCACCAGGGCGCGGCCGGCGTCGTGGTGGCCTCCTCCGGCAACCACGGGGCCTCGGCCGCCGCCTACGCGGCCCGGGCCGGGCTGCGCTGCGTGGTGCTGGCCTCGGCGGGGTCGCCGCCCGCCGTGCAGTCCTTCCTGAACGCCTACGGCGCGGTGGTGCTGCCGGTGCCGGTCGAGGCCCGCTGGCCGCTGCTGCGGCAGATCGCCGAGCGGACGGGCTACCACCCCGTCAGCAACCACACCCGCACCCACACCGGCCACGGCTTCGGCGCCGAGGGTTACAAGACGGTGGCGTACGAGCTGCACGCCGAGGTCGGCACCCCGGCGGCGGTGTTCGTGCCGACGGGGTACGCGGAGCTGCTGTACGGCGTGTGGAAGGGGTTCGCCGAGCTGCACCGGCTGGGGGTGGCGGCCTCGGTGCCGAGGCTGTTCGGCTGCGAGCCCGCCGCCGGCGGCCCGCTGGCGGCGGCGGTGCGGACCGGCGCCCCGGCGGCGGTGGTCGAGGTCGGCCCGACCGAGGCGTACGCCATCGACGTCACCAACGGGGGACACCGGGGCGTGCGGGCGGTCACCGCGAGCCGGGGTGGCGCGCTGCTGCTGACGGACCGGGAGGTTCGGGCGGCGCAGCGGGAGTTGGCGGCGCAGGGGCTCTGGTGCGAGTTCTCCTCGGCGATCGGCCTGGCCGGGCTGCGGTAGCAGGGCGGGCCGGACGCCTTCGACGGCCCGGTGGTGGTCCTCTCCACCTCCAGCGGCTTCAAGGACCTGCGGGTGGGCGCCGAGCGGGTGGCGGCGCTGGATCCGGCCTGGGAGGTGGTCGCGGCGCGGCTGGCGGCGGCCGGCGTCGGACTCTGACGGTTCACCGGGAAGGAACCGCCTGGCCGTACCCTGCGTTTCTCCGTTCGCCGTTCCCCTTTCCCTTCCCGGAGTTGGAGTACCACCCCATGGTGTTCAAGAAGCTGCTCGGTGCCCTCGGTGTCGGTGGCCCGACCGTCGACACGGTGCTGTCCACGCCCGTGGTGCGGCCCGGCGGCCTGATCGAGGGTCAGGTCCACCTGACCGGCGGCAGCCAGGAGGCGAAGGTCAACGCGATCACCCTCGACCTGGTCGCCCGGGTGGAGATCGAGCACTCCGAGGGGGAGGCGAACGGCCTGGCCGGGTTCGCCGGGCACCTGGTCACCGGCCCGTTCACGCTGGCGGCCGGCGAGCAGCGGGCCCTGCCGTTCTCCTTCCCGGCGCCGTACGAGATCCCGGTGACCGAGCTGGCCGGGCAGCACCTGCACGGCATGGCGCTGGGCGTGCGCACCGAGGTGGACATCGCCGGTGCCCGGGACAAGGGCGACGCGGACCCGCTCGGGGTGGAGCCGCTGCCGGTGCAGCGCGGGCTGCTGGAGGCGTTCGCCGCGCTCGGCTTCCGCTTCCACAGCGCCGATCTGGAGGCCGGGCGGATCCACGGCACCGGGCAGCAGCTGCCGTTCTACCAGGAGATCGAGTACCTGGCCGCGCCGCAGTACGCGGACCGGTTCGGCGCGCTGGAGCTGACCCTGATCACCTCGGCCGAACGGGTCGAGGTGGTGCTGGAGTTCGACCGGAAGAGCAGTGACGTGATCAACCACCACGTGGTGGAGCACGCGGCGGCCGGGCAGGACCTGACCGGGCTGGTGGACGGCTGGATCCAGGAGGCGCTGGCCAAGGGCTCGTACGGGCACGGCGGCGGGCACGGTCACGGCGGTGGTCACGGCGGCTTCGGCGGCGGGCTGGTCGCCGGGGCGGCGGTCGGGGCGGTCGGTGCCCTGGTGGTCGAGGAGTTCGTGGACGAGGTGGTGGAGGAGGCGTTCGAGGACGCCTTCGAGGACGTTTTCGAGGACTGAGCGGCCGTCGGCCCGTCCGGACGCGATCGTCCGGACGGGTACGGTTCGGTTCTGAGCGGGGCGGCGGGCCTCGGGGTTCCGTCCAATCGGGAGCCCGCCCCGTGACTCGGGAATGTTGCCTTTATATGCTCCGCAGAAGCGCTCTCCGGCTGTATGCGGTCCTTCCGGGCCGCCGGGGCCCCGAGGCGAAGCTGACGGAGTAGTACCTGGCTGCTGGTGGAGGGTGTGCGAATGTCTGGCCAGAGGCCGGGGTCCCCGGACCACGCCGAATGGTGGCGCGACGACGCCGCTTACGGGGGGGCCTATCAGGACCCCTACCAGCAGGCGTACCCGCAGCAGGGGCAGTACCCCCAGCAGCAGATGCCCCAGCAGTACCCGCAGCCCTACCCGCAGCAGGACCAGCAGGGGTACTACCAGGGGCAGCAGCAGGGTTACCAGCAGCCCGATCCCTACCAGCAGCAGTACCAGCAGGTGCCGCAGCAGGTGCCCCCGCAGGAGCGGGCCCCCCAGCCGCAGGCCCCGGCCCCGGAGGCCGGACCGGAGTCGGTGCCGCTCCAGCCGACCGGTGGCCGGGCCGAGGCGCGCCGGGCCCAGCAGGCGGCAGCCGCCGCCGCCCTGGCCGCCGAAGGGGCGGGCGGGCCGGGCGGCCCCGGTGGGCCGGGAGCCGGGCAGCCGCCGGCCGGGCCGGGGCGGGCCGCCAGCCGGGCCGCCGCGAAGGGCGGGCAACAGGGCAAGGGTGCGGCGGGCAAGGGTGCGCCGGCCAAGCGCAGCCGGAAGAAGGTCGTCGCCCTGGTGGCGGCCGGGGCGATGGCCCTGGTGGTCTGTGCGGGCGGTGCGCTCTACCTGAAGTTCAACGGCAACCTCAACACCTTCGGCAGCGACGGTCTGAACGAGGACCGCCCGGACGCCGCCGCGCCGGACGCCAACGGCAACACCCCGCTCAACGTGCTGCTGATCGGCTCCGACTCGCGGGCCGGCGAGAACGCCAACCTGGGCGGCGGCGAGGAGGGCGGGGCGCGCTCGGACACCACGATCCTGCTGCACGTCTACGCCGACCGGAAGCACGCGGTGGGCGTCTCGTTCCCGCGTGACGCGCTGGTCACCCGCCCCAAGTGCAAGCTCCCGAACGGGAAGTGGACCAAGGAGGAGACCGGGGTCATGTTCAACTCCTCCTTCTCGGTCGGCGGCACCGAGGAGGGCAACCCGGCCTGCACCCAGAACACCGTGGAGAAGCTCACCGGCCTGCGGGTCGACCACACCATCGTGGTGAGCTTCCAGGGCTTCGCCGCCATCACCGACGCTGTCGGCGGGGTCAACGTCTGCCTGCCGAACGCCATCTCCGAGGGCGACCTCAACCCGAACCTGCACCGCAAGGGCAAGCAGATCTTCCCGAAGGGCGAGCAGAAGGTCTCCGGCCAGAAGGCGCTGGACTACGTCCGGCTGCGGCACGGCATCGGCGACGGCTCCGACATCGGCCGGATGAAGCGTCAGCAGGCCTTCCTCTCCTCGCTGATCAAGGACGTCAAGGCGAAGGGCATGGACGCCGGGACGCTGCTCCCGCTGGCCGACGCCGCGACCAAGTCGATCACCGTGGACGAGGCGCTCGGCTCCCCGGCCAAGCTGCTCTCCTTCGCGCTGCAGATGAAGAACATCGACCTGAAGAACATCAAGTTCATCACCCCGCCCTGGCGCTTCGAGGGCTCCCGGGTGGCCTTCCAGAAGCCGGACGTGGATCTCCTCTGGAAGGCCCTGAAGGACGGCCGCACGCTGGACGGCCAGGACGCCAACGCGCCCGCCGCGGGCGGAGCTTCGCCCGCCCCGGCGCCGTCCGCCGCCCCGTCCACCCCGGCCCCGGCCCCGTCCGCCCCGGCGCCGGTGAAGGGGGCCGGCGTGCGGGTGAACGTCTACAACGGCACCACCACCGCCGGGCTGGCCACCGGGGCGGTGGCCAAGCTCAAGGACTCCAAGTTCACCGTGGGCAGCACCGCCAACGCCGCCACCCAGAACCGCACCGAGACCACCGTCGAGTACGGCCCCGGGCAGAAGGCCAACGCCCAGCTGGTGGCCGACCTGTTCCCCGGTGCGACCCTGGAGTCCTCCACCAAGGCCGGGATCAACCTGGTGCTCGGCCAGGACTACGCCGCCGCCAACGGCGGCTCCCCGGCCGCCGGCGGTGGCGCGGCGGCCACCCCGACCGCCCTGCCGAGCACCATCTCGGAGGCCGCCCGGTCCGCCGACGCACCGGCCTGTTCCGACCTGTCCTACGGCTGACGCCAGGTCAGTCCGCGCGCCGGGTACGGGTGCTGTCAGGCCGTCAGGCCGAGGGCGGCGTCCAGCCGGGCCGCCCGCTCGGTGAGGTCCGCCACGCCGATCGGGGCGGCCAGGCCGGGGTCGATCCCGGCCACCGCCCGGTGGACGGCCTCGGTGAGGTGCACGGTGCCGTCCGGGTCGATCCGGTCGACGCCGTCCCCGGCGGCCATCCGCTCGTTCCAGGCGACCGCCTCGTCCAGGGTGAGTCCGGGCGGCAGGTCGGGCAGCACCGTGCCGTCGGCGATCCGTACCGGCAGTCCGCCGGGCAGGCCGCCGGGGGAGGCGGTCGAGGTCCGCAGCGGTGCGCCGCCGGGCAGCAGCGCCGTCAGCACTGGCAGGGCCGCCGCCGCCGTCACCAGGTTGTACCGCGGCCCGGGGGCCAACGGCGGTGCCAGGTAGGCGAGATCGTCGGCCCGTTCGCCCTGCTCGCCGAGGTGCACCCGGCAGCGCAGGGCCGGATCGGCCGGGGCCTCGGAGCGCATCACCCCGTACACCTGCGCGTGGTGGGCCAGCACCCGGACCAGCGGCAGCTCCCCCTCCGGCCGCCCCGCCCGCAGCGCGGCCCGGACGCGTAGCCGGACCATCCCCGCATTGCCCAGCCCGACAGTCGGGGCCAGTCCGAGCCGGGCCAGCACCGGACCGGTGACGTCCGGGAACGACAGGTTCACCACCGGGCCGGCGTACTCCGCCAGTCGGACCCCCCGCATCACCGAGAGCACCAGCGGCAGCTGGTACGGCAGCCGGAGCGCCAGCCCGGCGGCGGCGACCGCCTCCGCCGCCGGGTCGGTCCTCCCGGCGGTGGCCCACGGGCCGCGCACCGCAGCGGAGTTGACCAGCAGGACGGGCCGTTCGGCGGTCAGCAGTGCGGCCACCTCCTCCGGCCGGGAGGCGTCCAGCCGCACCGACTCCACCCGGCAGTCCCGCGCGCTCCCGACCGCCGCCGCGACCGCTCGCGCCGCCTCCCCCCGGCCGGCCACCAGCACCCGCCGCACCGCCCCGGACGCCGCCAGCCCGTCCACCAGGCGCTCGCCCATGTCACCCGCACCGATCACCAACACCGTGTCCATCCGCCGAGGTTAGTGGCCGCCACCGACGGAGCGGTGTGCCTTTGGGGGGTGCCCGATGTGTCGCAAGTCGTACGCGGGGCCCGGTCGGTGAGGTCCGCTCCTACGGTCGTGCCTGATCCGGCGAGCAAGGTGGAGGACTCGATGAAACTGACCGAAGACAAGCGCTCCGAGCAGGCGCGGAACGAGCAGCCGGGCACCACCCGGGCCGTCGGCGTGCTGGTGGACGCGTACGGTACGGGGAACTTCCTGCCGGCCGCGTTCGCCCGCCTGGAGGTGGACGTGGTGCACGTCCAGAGCTCCCGGGAGCCGATCGCGCGGATGCAGCCGTGGGAGCGGAGCCACTACGTGGACGCCCTGGTGTACGAGCCGGACGGCTCCACCGAGCGGGCCCTGGAGAAGCTCGACGCGGCCTTCGTGATCCCCGGTCAGGAGCCGGGCGTGCAGCTGGCGGACCTGCTCAGCGAGGCGATCGGCGTGCGCAGCAACGGCACCGCGTACTCCGAGGCCCGCCGCAACAAGTACCGGATGATCGAGGCGGTGGCCGCCGCCGGGCTGCGCACCGCCGCCCAGCTGACCACCGGCGACGCCGAGGAGGCGGTCGCCTGGGCCGAGCGGCACGGCCACTGGCCGTGCGTGGCCAAGCCGCTCGCCTCGGCCTCCACCGACGGCGTCTTCATCTGCCGGGACGCCGGGCAGCTGCGGGCCGCCTTCCCGGCCATCCTCGGCACCGAGACGGTCTTCAACTTCGCCAACACCGAGGTGCTGGTGCAGAGTTACCTGCGCGGCACCGAGTACATCGTGGACACCGTGAGCGTGGACGGCCACGCCTTCGTGGCCGGGGTCTGGCAGTACGAGAAGCAGCTGCTGGCCAACGGCAAGCCGATCTACAACCGGGACATCCTGGTGGACCCGGACTCGGCCGAGGCCAAGGCGCTGATCGCGTACACCCGGGCGATGCTGGCCGCGGTCCGGATCGACAACGGCCCGGCCCACAGCGAGCTGATCATCACCGAGGACGGCCCGGCCCTGGTCGAGGTCGGCGCCCGGGTCAACGGGCACCTGCACCCGGCCTTCCACGACCTGGCGATCGGCGCCAACACCGCCGACCTGACCGCGCTGGCGTACGTCCGGCCCGAGGACTTCCTGTCCCGCTACGGGGACGGCGTCTACACCAAGCAGCAGCCCGCCGTGGTCTACAACACCCCGACCGAGCTGGACGGCGAAGTGGTCTCGGTGGACGAGGAGTTGGTGCAGGCGATCCGCAACCTGCCCTCGGTGGTGGACATCTCGGTGAAGCGCCGGGCCGGGGACCGGATCGTGCCCACCCACGACCTGCTCACCAGCCCGCTGCGGATCTTCCTGACCGCCGCCGACCAGGCCACCGTGGACGCCGACTTCCGCTTCATCGAGTCGGTCCGCGAGCAGGTCTTCCGGGTCCGCCCGATCGGCGGCGAGGCCTGATGTCCGCCCCGGCGAAGCCCGGTCTGCGGGAGAACCTGGCGGGCCTGCGCCCGATCAGGGGCCTGCTGACCACCGTGACGGTCTCCCGCTGCGCCGTGGTGCTCTACCCGTTCTACGGGGTCTACCTGGCGCGGGCGGAGTACGGGCTGACGGCCGATCTGATCGGCCTGGTGGTCGGTGCGTTCGGCGTCGGTGCGCTGCTCGCCGGGGTCTTCGCCGGGGCACTCACCGCCCGGCTGCCGGAGCAGCGGGTGGCGGTGGCCGGTTTCCTCGGAGTGGCCGCGCTGGCGGCGGTGATCTCCTTCACCACCGCGCTCTGGGCGCTGGTCCTGCTGACCGTGGTCTGGGGCTTCTGCTACGAGCTGGTCAATCCGATCGCCTACACCCTGGTCTCCCGGGTGATGCCGGAGGAGAGCCGCCGGTTCGCCTTCTCGGCGGTCCGGCTGGCGATCAACGCCGGCATGGGGATCGGGCCGGTGCTGGCCGGTCTGCTGTTCAGCATCGACCCGGAGCTGCTCCCCTGGGGCACCGCCGTCGGCTACCTGCTCTCGGCCTTCCTGCTGGCCCGCACCCGGATCGGCGCGGGCGCCACGGCCCGCGCCGCCGAGCCCGCGGCCGGTACCGCCCGCGAGGGCGGACCGGACCGTTCGGGGCGCCGGTTCTGGATCTTCCTGGCCGCCACCACGCCGATCCACCTGGCCTACGCACTGCCCTCCACGGTGGCCAGCATCTACGTGATCGAGGTGCTCGGGGCCTCGCCCGGCTGGGCCAGTGCGATCTTCGCGGTGAACTCGCTGCTGGTGATCACCTGTGAGATCGCGCTCAACCACGCGATGCTGGCGCTGACCCGGCGGGCCACCCTGCTGATCGGCTACGCCGCCGCCGTGCTCGGCTTCGTGCTGATGGGCCTGGGCCACTACGCCACCTGGCTGCTGCTGGTGGCCACGGCGGTCTGGACGGTGGGCGAGATGATCGTCTACCCGGTGATGCCGGACCACATCAGCGCCATCACCCCGGAGCGGCGCCGGACCCGGAACATGGGCTTCTACACCGCGCACTTCAACCTCGGCGTGGTGCTGGCGCCGCTGGTCTTCCTCCCGCTGCTGACCGGTCTGGGCCCGGTCGCCTCCTGGTCGCTGGTCGGCACCGTGCTGCTGCTCGGTCTGGCCGGCACCGCCGTGATCAGCGCCTCGCCCCGGACCTGGGGCACCGACCAGCGGGCCGTGCCCGCCGTGGTGGCCTCCTCCGAAGGCCGGCCGACCGCCGAACTCGTCCAGCAGTAGCGGCCACCTCCGCCCACTCACCGAAGGACCAAGGATGCTGACTCAGGCGCCACCGCAGCTGGTGGCAGAAGACCTCGCCGTGGAGCTACGGCGGATGATCATCGAGATGGCCGCCTCGCCGAACGGCGTGCACGTCGGCGGCAGCCTGTCGATCGCCGACCTGCTCGCGGTGCTGCACGCCGAGGTGCTGCGGCACCCGGCGGCGGCCGGCCCGCCGGTGGAGCGGGACTACCTGGTGCTGAGCAAGGGCCAGGCCAGCGCCGCGCTGTACGCCGCCTTGGCGGCCACCGGCGTGCTGCCGGAGGCCGAGCTGGCGAGCTACGCGGAGCAGGGCGGCCGGCTGGCCGGCCACCCGATGAAGAAGCTCCCCGGGGTGCTGTTCTCCACCGGCTCGCTGGGCCACGGCCTCTCGCTCGGCCTCGGGGTCGCGCTGGCCGGCCGCCGCTTCGGCCGGGACAGCCGCGCCTTCGTGGTGCTCGGCGACGGCGAGCTCCAGGAGGGCTCCAACTGGGAGGCGGCGATGGCCGCTTCGCACCACGGGGTGGACAACCTGGTGGCCATCGTGGACCGCAACGACTGGCAGATCACCGGCCGCACCGAGGACGTCATGTCGCTGGAGCCGCTGGCCGGCAAGTGGGCCGCCTTCGGCTGGCGGGTGCTCTGCGTGGACGGTCACGACCACGGGCAGATCCGGCACGCGCTGACCACCCCGGTGGAGACCGCCCGGCCGACCGTGATCCTGGCCCGCACGATCAAGGGCCGCGGCCTGCCGGGCCTGGCCGACACCAAGAAGAGCCACTCGGCCACCCTCGACCTGGCGACCCGTCAGCAGGCCCTGGCCGACCTGGCGGGTGAGCGGTCATGAGCGCCGTCCTCTCCGGCCCCCGCACCCTGGACGAGGTCCGGGACCACGTCTGGGAGCGCCGCTCCGAGATCCAGGCCCGGGACGCCTACGTGCTGACCCTGCTGGCGCTGGCCCGGGAGAACCCGGACCTGGCCTGCCTGACCGCCGACATGGACTACCAGGACCACTTCGCCACCGAGATGCCGCGCCAGCACGTGGAGCTGGGCATCGCGGAGCAGAACCTCATCTCGGTCGCGGCCGGGATGACGGTCGGCGCCTCGCCGGTCTTCGCCAACGGGATGGGCCCGTTCGTCAGCGGCCGGTCCTGGGAGCAGATCAAGATCGACGTGGCCGGGGCCAACCTCCCGGTGAAGATCGTCGGCACCCACAGCGGCCTCTCCTCCGGCCACTTCGGCCCGACCCACCACGCCACCGAGGACCTGGGCATGCTCCGCCTGCTGCCCAACCTCACCGTGGTCGCCCCCGGCGACGCCTGGGAGACCGTCCAGGCCACCGTGGCGGTCGCCGAGAGCCCCGGCCCGGTCTACCTGCGGCTGGGCCGCAACGCCACCCCGGCGCTGTACCGCGAGCGCGGCGAGTTCGTGCTCGGCCGGGCCCGGGTGCTGCGCGAGCCCGCCCGGATCACCTTCCTGGCCACCGGCCCCTGGCCGAACACGGTGGCGGCCGAGGCCGCCCGCGAGCTGGAGCTGCGCGGCGTGCCGGTCGGGCACCTGAACGTGCACACCGTCAAGCCGCTGGACCGCGCGGCGATCGTCGCGGCGGCGGCCGAGGCCGAGGTGTTCGTCACCATCGAGGACCACCGGGTGGCCGGCGGGCTCGGCGGCGCGGTCTCCGAGGTGGTGGCCGAGATCGGCGGGCCGGTGGTGCGGCGGATCGGCGTGCCGGACGTGCACTACGACCTGGTCGGCGGCGAGCCCTACCTGCTGGAGCACGCCGGGGTGAACGCGGCCAACGCGATCGCCCAGGCGCTGGAGGTCATCGCCTGCTGAGCCCGGCCCCGCACGCGAACGGCCCTGCGGGGCACTTCGGCTGAGCAACTGCCAGCAGAGGTGCCCGGCAGGGCCGTCGGCGGTGCGGTGGTGGCCGTGCGGCGCAACGTTCGGTTGCAGCGACCCAGGGGCGCGAGGAACTGCGCGGGGCGGGAGGCCGCTCACCTGCCGGTTCGGCTTGGTGGGCCGGTGGCAGGTGCTGGCGTTCCCCTGCGCGCAGTTCCCCGCGCCCCTGGGGCCTTCGGCCCGGGGTCGCGTGCGGGTGGCGCTTTCGGCCCGGGGGCGTGCCGGTGCGGCGCGACGTTCGGTTGCAGCGACCCAGGGGCGCGAGGAACTGCGCGGGGCGGGAGGCCGCTCACCTGCCGGTTCGGCTTGGTGGGCCGGTGGCAGGTGCTGGCGTTCCCCTGCGCGCAGTTCCCCGCGCCCCTGGGGCCTTCGGCCCGGGATCGCGTGCGGGTGGGGCCTTCGGTCCGGGGTTGCGTGCGGGTGGGGCCTTCGGCCCGGGGGCGCGGAGCGCCCGGTCAGAGGCGGGCGGCGGCCAGGTGGCGCGGTGCCGGGCGGGTGCGAGCCGGGGCGGGGGCCGGGTCGATCAGGCGGAGGGAGGCGGCCTTGTTCACCGCGTCCAGCCGGGAGACGGCCTCCAGCTTGGCGAAGATGTTGCTCAGGTGCCGCTTCACGGTGCCCTCGCTGATGCCCAGCCGCAGCGCGATCTGACGGTTGCTCAGGGCTAGCGCGACCAGCGTCAGCAGCTCGGCCTCCCGCCCGGAGAGCGACGGCCCGTCGGCGGCCACCGGCCGCGAGCGCGGCATCGGCACCGCCACGGTCTGGTAGGGCCCGTGCTGGGCCCGGACGGCGGCCACCAGCGCGCCGTAGCCGACGCTCTTGTGCAGGTACCCCTGGACCCCGAGGTCGAGCAGCGCCCGCACCAGCCCGGGGTGGTCCAGCATCGAGACGATCAGCACCCGGGTGGCCGGCACCCCGTGCAGCAGCCGGTTGACGATCGCCTCGCGCTCGCCGGCCGGGGCCATGTGGATGTCGAACAGCACGAGATCGGGCCGGGTGGCGGCCACCAGGCCCGGAAGGGCGGCCAGTTCGCCGGTCTGGGCGACGACCGAGATATCGGGTTGTGCGTCGAGCAGGATGCCCAGGGTGTCGCGTAACAGGCTGTTCTCGTCGGCAATCAGGACACGGACTTCTCCACCGGGCATGGCTGGGAGCGCTCCTGTCTCGTGGAACGTGGACAAGGGGCGAAGCATGGATTCTCCCTCGGGTACCGGGTCGGTTCGCTCTTCGTCGGGCGGGCGTTAACCGAACCGGGTGTTCCGGTCTGTTTCCGCGGCGCCCTACCCCCTCGCTTGCAATCCACGGTGACCCAGGTGTTGACGCCGCGTCAGCCGCGTACGGCGGAAAGTGTCAGGTCCTCGCCGTTTCTTCTCCCGGGTGTGCCTTCGGGGTCAACGGCATGTGACTCAAGTCGTAGCCGGGCCCGTTCGGTGTCCGCCCGCTCCTAGGTTCCGGAGTGCAGTGGAACGCGACACCGACGACAGGGAGTTGAGGGACCATGGCGCCGCCCGTCCGTACCATCGAGCGTCCCGGCGGACACGTCGACTACGACTTCAGCCGGATCGACCCCGAGGTCCGCAAGCGTCTGCGCGGCCTCGGGAGGATCGACAACTGGCATGCCCCGCTGGCCCTGCTGGCGGACTACGCGGGTGTCGCGGTGGCGGTCTGGGCCTGCCTGGAGATCTCCTGGTGGCTCTACCCGCTGGCGTTGGTCCAGATCGGCTCCACCCACCGTGCGATGGCCAATCTGCTGCACGAGTCCTCGCACAAGGTGCTGGCCCGCAATGCGTTCCTCAACCTGGTGCTGGGGACGGTGTTCTCGGGATACCTGATCTTCCACCTGTACTCGCCGTACCGGACCACCCACATCGGATTCCACCACCGTTACCTGGGCGATCCGGAGAAGGACCCGGACTACGAGTTCCACCGCGAGTTGGGCCTATACGACCACCGCGTCTCGGACCGCCGGTTCTTCCTGGAGAACATCCTGAGTGCGGTCCTCGGACTGCGGACGCTCACCTACGTGAAGTACATCGTGCGCGACCGGCTGTTCTACAAGGGCGCCGAGACCAATCTCTCGATGCCAGTCAGCCTGCCGGTCGAGCGGGTCGCCCTGGCGATCCAGTGGCTGCTGATCGCCGGCGTCTCGATCGCCACCGGGACGTGGCACCTGGTGCTGCTGTTCTGGCTGGTGCCGCTCTTCACCACGGCGATCGCGGTCGGCTGGCTCTCCGAGCTGGCCGAGCACTACCCGATGCCGGAGAGCGAGCGCTCGCCGATCCTGATGACCCGCAACCGGCACGGCTGGGCGGTGGAGAACTACCTGCTCGGGCGGCACCACGACAACTACCACCTGGTGCACCACCTGAACATGAGCATCCCGTTCTGGAACATGAAGAAGGCCCACGCGATCCTGCTGGAGGACGCCACCTACGCCCGCTGGGACGCCCTCTGGGGCGGCGTGCTGACCAGGGGCCACGGCCGCCGCGGTACCGAGACGATGATCAGCTACGCCTCCAAGTACCGCGCCTGGCGCCGGGCCGGCGGCGATCCGAAGGCGTCCTCGCGGACCTTCGCCGAGGTGCTCACGCTGGCCCACACGGCCGGTGACGGCGCCGCCCTGACCTACGCCCACTCCGGCGAACAGCGCTGACGGGAGCAGACCGTGGCACTCGGACACCCCACCAGCACCTGGACCTCCTACCTGAACACGGCGGGCTCCGGCCTGCAGACCCCCGAGACCCGGCGGGCGGTGGCCGACTTCCTCGACCTGGAAGCCACGGTCGGCTCCTACTTCGCCGAGCGGGCCTACGGCGAGCTGCTCAACGGCGGCGTGTACCAGGCGGTTTCGGACCTCTTCGGCTGCCGGGCGGAGGACGTCGCGCTCTCCGACTCGGCCACCCGGGCCTGGCACAGCGCGGTCGCGCTGCTGGACCTGACGGCGCGTGACGTCGTCTGGACCACCCCGTTCGAGTGGGCCGGGAACCTGCTGCTGCTCCGGCACCTCCAGCGGACCGCCGGCTTCACCATCCGCGAGGTGCCGCTCACCCCGGCGGGCGATCTCGACCTGGACTGGTGCGCGGCCGAACTCACCGACGACGTCGCGCTGTTCTCGGTCACCCAGATGCCGTCCTGCACCGGCGCGGCCACCCCGCTCGGCCCGGTCGCCGAGCTGCTGCGGGGGCGTCGCACCCTGCTGGTGGTGGACGCCTGCCAGGCGGCCGGGCTGATTCCGGTCGACCTGACCGCCACCCCGGCCGACCTGTTCACCGCGACCGGGAAGAAGTCGCTGCTCGGTCCGCGCGGCACCGGGATCTCGGTGATCTCGGAGAAGTTCCGCGCGGCGGCGGCCGAGCCGGTCAGCGTGGACGTGCACACCCACGGCTTCGCCCCGGACGGCAGGATCGGCCGCTCGGACCGGAGCGCCCGGGTGTTCGAGCTCGGGGAGAAGGCGGTGGCCTCCTTCGTCGGGCTGGAGACCGCCCTGCGGCAGGCCCGGTCGAACGACTGGGGCCGGATCACCGCACTCTCGCTGGCCCTGCGCGACGGCGCCCGCCAGGTACCGGGCATCCGGGTGCACGCCACCGGCTCGCACCACACCGGCATCATCTGCGTGACCCACGAGCGGCTGCCCGCCGCCGAGTTGTGGGAGCGGCTGTGTCTGGCCGGGGTGGCCTGCTGGCTGATCGACGGTGCCCACACCCCCGGCTACCTGCTGCGCGCCGGGGTGCCCGCCGCCGTCCGGCTGGCGGTCGGGCCGCGCACCACCGCCGAGGAGGTGGCCTTCGGCCTCGACGCCCTGACCACCGTGGCCCGCGCGGCGGGCCCGGCCTCCCCGGCGGCCCCGTCCGACACTCCGGCCGGCCCGGCCCTCGCCCCGGCGGGGAGCTGAGGCGGCCGTGGGCACGCAGCGGGGGACCGGGGAGCACGTCGCCGCCGTCCTGGCGGGGGCGTCCTGCATCGCGGCCTCGGCCGTGCTGGTCCGGCTCTCCGAAGCCTCGGCGGGGGCGGCGGCCACGCTCCGCTGTGCCCTCGCCCTGCCGCTGCTCGGCCTGGCCCTGCTGCTCGAACGGCGCACGGGGGCAGGGCGGTTGACCCGCCGGGCGCGCTGGTACGCCCGGGCCGCCGGGGTGGCCTTCGGCGCCGACCTGGTGGCCTGGAGCCACTGCATCGAGAACCTCGGAGCTGGGCTGGCCACCGTGCTGGGCAACCTCCAGGTGCTGTTCGTCGCGGTGGCCGCCTGGTCGGTCCTCGGCGAGCGGCCGTCCCGGCGGCTGCTGGCCGCCATGCCGGTGATGCTCACCGGCGTGGTGCTGGTCGGCGGCCTGGGGGGCGGTGGCTACGGCAACGACCCGCTGCTCGGGGTGGTCTACGGGCTGGTCACCTCGCTCTGCTACGCCGTCTACCTGCTGGTCCTGCGGGCCGGCATGCGGCCGGCCGAGGGCGGTGCGGGGGCCCGGCCCGGTGTGGTGGCCCCGCTGTTCGAGGCCACCCTCGGCGGGGCGGTCACAGCGGCGGTGCTGGCCCTGCTGCTCGGCGACTTCGCGCTCGGGCCGTCCCCGGCGGCCTCGCTGGGTTGGCTGGCCCTGCTGGCGACCTCCTCCCAGGTGGTCGGCTGGCTGCTGATCTCCCGCTCGCTGCCGGTGCTGCCGGCCGCGCTGACCAGCACCCTGCTGCTGGTCCAGCCGGCCGGGGCGGTGGCGCTCGGCGCGCTGGTCTTCGACGAGCGCCCCTCGGCCGCCCAACTGCTCGGCGTCCTGCTGCTGCTGGCCGGAGTGCTGGTCGCCGCCCGGCGGGCCGAGACCGCTCCACCGTCCACCATCCGCCCGCCCGCAGGCGCTCCGCCCCGGCCCGCTCCGGGTCACCGGCCCGGAGCGCCACCCGCCCGGCGCCGCCGGGCCGCCTCCGACCCCGCCCCGCAAGCCACCCCGCGCACGCCGGCCGTCCCCAAGGGAGAGCACCCATGAAGCAGATCATCATCCTCGGGGCCAATGCGGTGAGCCTCAAGTACCTTCCGCAGGCGCTCCGTTCGGCCGGGTACCAGCCGGTCTTCCTGCTCGATCCGGGCACCCTCGCCGCCGGGTCGGCCGCCGCGCTGGCCGGCTCCACCGTGCACCCGGTGGACATCGAGGACCGGGCGGCGGTGCTGCGGCTGTTCGCCGAGCACCCGGAGATCGCGGCCGAGGCGTACGCGATCACCGGTCTGTACGACGAGAAGTTCCCGCTGATCGCCGAGCTGGCCGCCACCTACGGCCTGTCCGGCCCGGACCCGGCTGCCGCCCGGCTCGCCAACAAGGCCGAAGTGGCCCGGCTGATCCCGGAGTTCGGTTCGCCGACGGTGCGCTTCAGCACCGGCGAGGCCCGCCGACTGGCGGTCGATCCGGCCGCCGTCGGCCCCGCCCCGTACGGCCACGTGCTCAAGCCCGCCGAGCAGGCCGGCGCCCACGGGATCGCCCAACTCCCGCCCGGCTCGACGGCGCTGACGGTGCGCGAGGCGGTCGAGGCGTCCGGCATGCCGGACGCCGACGACCACCCGTGGGTGCTGCAGGCCGACGTCCGGGGCACCCTGGTCAGCCTGGAGGGCTACGTCGAGGACGGCCGGGTGGTCTTCCTCGGCTTCTCCCAGCGCGGCCGGATCGGCTGGACCGAGATCAGCAACCTGCTGCCCGCCGACCACCTGCTGCCGGCCCGGGTCCGCGAGCGCTGCCGGGACGCGGTGGCCGCGCTGACCGCCCGCTCCGGCTGGCGCTCGGGGTACTTCCACAGCGAGTTCCTGGTCTCCGGCGAGCAGGCGTACCTGATCGACGCCAACGCCGGCCGGCTCGGCGGAGCGGGCCACGTCGAGCAGTTGGCCATCGCCTTCGGGGTGGAGCAGGGCGAGATCCTGGCCCACGTGCTCACCCTGGGCGTGCCCGACCTGCCGACCTCGCCCGCCCCCGACTGGTTCCGCACCGCCGAGCCGCGCTCCACCACCTGCTACTACTACGGGCTGGCGCAGGAGGCCGTGATCACCTCGGTGGAGGCCCCGGACGACGGCGTCTCGCTGCACACCCAGATGGTCCCGGACGGCGGCCGGGTCGGCGCGGCCGGCACCGGGGACGCCGCCTGGCTCGGCATCCTGACCGGCCCGACCGGACCGGCCGAGCGGGCCATGGCGGCCGTCGTGGTGCACACCACCGAGGGGCCGCGCCGCCCGGCCTGGACGCCGACCTCATGAGCGCGGCGGCGGCACCGGCGGGCGGACCGCCGGGCGGCTGGACGCCGTACGTGCTGCGGTTCTTCAGCTACGGCACCTGGGGCGTGCTCTACCCCTTCCTGCCGGTCTGGCTGCTCGCCGGCGACCGGCTGACGGCCGGTCAGACCGGTCTGGTGGTGGGCGGTGCGGTGCTGGCCAACCGGCTGGGCTCGCTGCTCTTCGTCAAGGTGCTGCGGCCGGGCAGTGAGCGGGCCTTCGTGATCGGCTCGCAGCTGGTGATGGCGGCGGTGGCCGGGGCGCTCTGCCTGGCGGGTCTGGCCGGGCTGCGCGCGGTCGGCGGCTGGCTGCTGCTCGCGGTGGTCTTCGGGCTGGCCGGCTCGCTCGCCACGCTGGCCCAACTCACGCTGATCGTGCACCAGTTCGACCCGGCGCAGACCCGCAGCGCGTTCAGCTACGAGAACATCGCGCTGAACGCGGCGGGCGGGCTGGCTCCGCTGCTCTCCTCACTGGTGCTGACCGTCTCCGAGCCGCTCTACCCGCTGGCCCCGCTGCCCTTCGCCCTGGTCGGCGTGGTGCTGGCGACCCGGCTCGCGGTGCGTCCGGGCCCGCCCCCGGCCGCCGCCGGGGCCACCGCGCAGCGCCGGGCCGCCCGTCCGGTGGTGGCGGTGCTGCTGGCCGCCAACTTCCTCACCACACTCGCCTACGCGCAGTTCTACGGCGTCTTCTCGGCGTACGCCACACCGGAGTTGGGGGTGCGGCGGATCGGCCTGCTGTTCGCCGTCGCCAGCGTCGCCATCGTGGCGCTGCAGTCCCTGGTCACCCGGTGGACCAGGGGCCTGGGCGAGCCCGCCCTGGTGCTGCTGGCCAATCTGGCGATGGCGGCCGGCACCGGGCTGCTGGTGGCGGTCGGCACCGGTATGCCGGTGCTGCTGGTGGCGGTGCTGGCCATCACGCTCGGCGAGATGGTCTACGGCCCGGTCTACCAGACCCTGGCGGTGAACGTCTCCGGTGGCCGTCCCGCACTGGCCATCGGCGCCCTGACCTTCGTCTGGGGCGTGGCCGAGTCGCTCGCGGTGGTGGCCGGGCTGGCCCTGGTCGGAGCCGGCCTCGGGCCGCTCTCCTTCCTCGGCGGCGCGCTCGGCTGCCTGGCCGTGGTGGCCCTGGTGACCGCCGGCCGCCGCCACTTCGCCGCGATGGCGGTGCCCGCCGAGCCGTCGGCCGACGGCCCGTCCGCGGTCGACCCGTCCGCCACCGGGCTCCGCCCGGACGCCGGGGCCGTCGAGGCCCCCGAGACCACCGCACCGGCCCCGGTGCACAGCTGAGAGGACGTCAACCCCGATGGAAATCCCGATCCGTGTCCTGAAGTTCGGCGGCACCTCGATGGGCACCACCCCCGAGCGGCTGACCCGGACCGCCGAGATCGTCGCCGAGGTCCGCCGCCAGGGTCACCCCACTGTGGTGGTGGTCTCCGCCCGGGGCGACTCCACCGACCTGCTGGTCGAGGAGGCGTACACCGCCACCTCCGCGCCGCCGCCCCGGGAGCTGGACCAGCTGCTGGCCACCGGTGAGGCGCAGTCCGCCGCGCTGCTGGCCATGGCCCTGCACGGGATGGGCCTGCCGGCCCGCTCGATGCTCGGCGGACAGGCCGGCATCCAGGTCCGTGGCGCGCACACCGACGGCCGGATCAGCGCGATCGACGCGACCCTGGTGCGGGCGGCGCTGGCGCTGGGCGAGGTGGTCGTGGTGGCCGGCTTCCAGGGCGTCAACGCGGCCGGTGACGTGATCACCCTCGGCCGGGGCGGCTCGGACACCTCCGCCGTGGCGCTGGCGATCGAGCTGGGCGCCGCCGCCTGCGAGATCTACACGGACGTGGACGGCATCTACAACGCCGACCCGCGCCTGGTGCCGGACGCCCGGCACATCCCCACCGTCCGCAACAGCGTGATGGCCGAGATGGCCTACGCCGGCGCCCGGGTGCTGCACACCCGGTCGGTCGAACTGGCCGGCCGGGCCGGGGCGGACATCCACGTACGCAGTGCTTTCAACCAGAGCCCGGGGACCGTCGTGGCCTCGGACCCGAAGGGATGCGACATGCTGGAATCCGACGACCGGGTCATCGCGGTGGCCCATGACGCCGAGACCGCCCGGATCACCGTGGACTCGCTGGCCGCCGACGGCAATCCGTTCGGCGCCGAGGGCTTCGCCAAGCTGGCCGAGGCCGGCGTCACGGTGGACGTGGTCACCCGCTTCGCCGACGGCGAGGGCCGGTGCGGCTGGGACTTCACGGTGGCCCGCAAGGACGTCGCCGCCGCCACCGAGGTGCTGGCCGCCTCCAGCGGCGCGATCACCGTGGACAGCCGAGTGGCCAAGGTCTCCATCGTCGGCGCCGGGCTGATGAGCGACCCGCGCTGCGCGGGCCGGATGCTCTCCGCCCTGCTGGACGCGGGCGTCGAGCCGCTCTCCATCGCCACCTCGCAGGCCCGGATCTCGGCCACCGTGCCGGACACCGACTGCACCCGGTCGGTGGTCGCGCTGCACCGCGAGTTCCGGCTCGGTGCCCAGGCCGGGCCCGGGGCCGGAGCGTCGGCCGTCGCGGACGACCGCCCGGCCGTGCTGGCCCCGGTCTCCTGACCGGGCCGGCCCGACCGGGCCCGCCGACCGCCCGGGCCGCCCCCGGCGCCGTCCCCGCCGGCCCGCCCCGGGCCGGCTGAGCCCGCGTCGGCTGAGCCCGCGTCAGTTCCTCCCGTGTCAGCTCCGCCCCGCCGAGGCCGGTCCGCCCCACCGGACCACCCGCCCCGGCCCGACCCCGGGCGCCCGCCCCACCGGGCGCCCGGGGCACTGCCGTACCCGGACCCGCCCCGGCGGTCGGCCTCCGGCCGCCGTGACACCACCCGCACTTCACGCAGCTCCGTCGGAAGGGGCCCACCATGACCAGGCCGGAGACCCGCCACGGCGGGCCCACCTCCCCCCGGGCCCTGCCCCTGCCCCGCCCGGCCGCCACCCCGCCGACCCCGTCCGGGCTGACCGAACTCGCCGACGGCGTCCACCTGTTCGTCCGTCCCGGGCCGGACGGCCGCCCGGACTGTACCGGCCTGGTGGTCGGCCCGGAGGGCGTGACGGTGATCGGGGCGCTGCCGTCGGCCCGGGAGCGGGCGGTGGCCGGGGCGGTGGCCGCCCTCGGCGCCGGGCCGGTCCGCCTGGTGCTGGCCACCCACACCTGCGGCGCGCCCCCCACCGGCCGGGGCGCCTTCCCCGAGGCCCTCACCGTCGCGCACGCGGGAGCCCGGGCCGAGGCCGAGCCCGGCCCGCCGGCCGCCCTCCCAGCCCTCACCTTCGAGGACCGGCTCACGGTGCACAGCGGTCGCCGCCGGATCGAGCTGCTCTCCTGCGGCCCCGCGCACACCCGCCACGACGTGGTCGCCTGGCTGCCCGCCGACGGCATCCTGTTCGCTGGCGGGGTGCTCTCGGCCGGCACCGTGCCGGTCTGCGCCCGGGACGGTTCGGTGGAGGGGATGCGGCGGGCGGTGCGGACCCTGCGCACCCTCGGCGCGGGCACCGTGGTCTGCGGTCACGGCCCGCTGGCCGGTACCGAGGCGTTCGACCTGACCGAGCGTCAGCTGCGCCGGGTGCAGGCCCTGGCGATGGACGGCTGGAGCAGGGACCTCACCCCCGAGCAGGCGGCCCGGCAGGCCGGCCCCGCCACCGGCCCGGTGCTGCTGGGCAACCTGCGCCGCGCGTACGCCGAGCTGGACGGCGAGCCGCTCGGCTGTCCGGTGCCCCTGCGGGAAGCGGTCGGGGAAGCCGCCAGGGGCCCGGTGCGGGTGGCACCGGACCCCTGGGACGACTGGGGGCTGCCCCTCGGCGGGGGCGGCCCGGCGGCTCAGCCGTAGAGCCGCTCCAGGACGACGGCCACGCCGTCCTCGTCGTTGCCGGTGGTCACCTCGTCGGCCACCGCGAGCAGTTGCTCGTGCGCGTTGGCCATCGCCACCCCGTGCCCGGCCCAGCCGAACATCGGGACGTCGTTCGGCATGTCACCGAAGGCGATGGTGTCGGCACCCTTCACGCCCAGCCGGTGGGCGGCCACCGCCAGCCCGGTCGCCTTGGACAGGCCCAGCGGCAGCAGCTCCACCACGCCGGGGCCGGCCATCACGGTGCTGACCTGATCGCCCACCAGCTTCTGGGCCACGGCGGTCAGTTCGTCGTCCGTGAGCTCGGGGTGGCGGAGGTAGAGCTTGGTCACCGGCTCGGCCAGCAGCTCGTCCCGGCCGACCCGGCGGATCGGCAGACCGGTGCCGATCTCCAGCTCGTAGCCGGGTCCGGTGATCACCTCGCCGTCCAGGCCGTCCTGGCTGGCCGCGACCGCCAGGGTGCCGATCTCGGCCTCGATCACCGCCAGCGCCGCGGCGGCCAGCCGCCGGTCCAGGGTGAGCGAGGTGAGCAGCCGGTGCTCACCGGCGTCGTAGACCTGGGCGCCCTGGGCACAGACCGCCAGGCCGGTGTAGCCGATCTCGTCGAACACGCCCCGGGACCAGCGCGCCCCCCGCCCGGTCACGATGATGTGCCGCGCCCCGGCCGAGGTGGCCAGGGCCAGCGCGGCGCGGTTGCGCTCCGAGACGGTCTCCGCCGAGTTCAGCAGGGTGCCGTCCAGGTCGGTCGCGACCAGGCGGTAGGGCAGCGGGGTCACTTCACCGGCTCCAGCACGGCACGGCCGCCGAGGTAGGGCCGCAGCGCCTCGGGGACGACCACCGAGCCGTCCGGCTGCTGGTGGTTCTCCAGCAGCGCCACGATGGTGCGGGGCACGGCCACCAGGGTGCCGTTCAGGGTGGCCAGCGGGCGCACCCCGTTCTCGTCGCGCAGCCGGATGGCCAGGCGGCGGGACTGGTACTCGGTGGTGTTCGAGGTCGAGGTGACCTCGCGGTACTTGCCCTGGGTCGGCACCCAGGCCTCGATGTCGAACTTGCGGACCGCCGAGGAGCCGAGGTCGCCGGAGGCGACGTCGATCACCCGGTAGGGCAGCTCCAGCGCGTTCAGGAAGTCCTTCTCCCACTGGAGCAGGCGGCGGTGCTCGGCCTCGGCGTCCTCGGGGCGGGTGAAGACGAACATCTCCACCTTCTCGAACTGGTGCACCCGGATGATGCCCCGGGTGTCCTTGCCGTAGGTGCCGGCCTCGCGGCGGAAGCAGGAGGAGTAGCCGGCGTACCGCAGCGGCAGCTTCTCCGCGTCCAGGATCTCGTCCATGTGGTACGCGGCGAGCGGGACCTCGGAGGTGCCGACCAGGTACCGGTCCTCCTCCGCCAGGTGGTAGACGTTCTCCGCCGCCTGGCCCAGGAAGCCGGTGCCGTCCATGGCCGCCGGGCGGACCAGGGCCGGGGTGATCATCGGGATGAAGCCGGCCGAAGTCGCCTGCGCGATCGCCATGTTGACCAGGGCGAGCTCCAGCAGCGCGCCGACGCCGGTCAGGTAGTAGGAGCGCGCACCGGCCACCTTGGCGCCGCGCTCGGTGTCGATCGCCCCGAGGATCTTCCCCAGCTCGACGTGGTCCCTGGGCTCGAAGCCCTCGGCCGCGAAGTCGCGCGGGGTGCCGATCTCCTCCAGGGTGACGAAGTCCTCCTCGCCGCCGACCGGGGCGGCCGGGTCGATCAGGTTCGCCAGGCTCCGGGCGAGCTTGTCGGCCTCCTCGGTGGCCTCGCGCAGCTCGGCCTCGGCGGCCTTCACCTCGGCGGAGAGCTCGCGGGTCCGGCCGAGCAGGGCGGCCTTCTCCTCGCCCTGGGCCTTGGAGACCTGCTTGCCCAGGGTCTTCTGCTCACTGCGCAGCTCGTCGAAGCGCGTGGAGGACGAGCGGCGCCGCTCGTCGGCGGCGAGGAGGGAGTCGACCAGGTCGACGTCCTCTCCACGGACGCGCTGCGAGGCGCGCACTCGGTCGGGGTCCTCACGGAGCAGGCGAAGGTCAATCACGGGGCCAGCCTACCGGGGCGGCGGGTTCCGGCCGGACCGGATTTCCGGGTGGCGCCCCGTGTCCGATCCATGGATTTTTGTCCGTTTTTGTGGGAGTGTGCCCCCGCGCACCCTCCGGGGCGGCCCGGGGGCACTGTCGCGGACCTGGGGATAACTGCCCGGAGCCTGTGGATAACTGCTGTGGAGAACGGCCTCGGGAGTCGCTGTCCACAGGCTCGCCGGCTGCCCTGTGGATGAGTCGGATATGACGCTTCCGGCCGTGATCCACCTGGGAATTGAGGTTTGAAACCTCGATACGGCCACACGGGTAAGGGAATTTACCCACTCGGCCGGGTGATTTGCCGGATCAGGGGTGACTCTGGTCCGATTAGTCGGCTACCAACCCTAAGAAGATGATCTGACCAGCTAGTCCAGTGGATATGCCGGTTTGTCGACTCATCCCCAGGCCTGTGGATAACTCGGTGGAGAACCGGCTGTGGACGGCCCCCGGGGGCCTGTGGACGAAGTCCGCCGTCCACCCCGACGGGGCGGACGGCGGACCGGGGCGGTCACTGCACCGGGCGGGTGAAGCGCCCCGCGTGTCGTGAAACGACCGGAACGGTCGTCACCGGTCGATGCGGATCAGTTCCGGACAGAACGCCCGGAGAACCGGCTCAGAGTTCGCCGCGCCCGTCCAGGCAGCGCGAGAGCCAGTCGGCGGCGGCGCTGAAATCCCGGTCCGAAGTCCCCGGACGGATCGCGGTCGGCGCCCCGTGGTCGGCCCTCGGATAGGACCCCAGGAAGCGCACCTGCGGGCAGATCCGCCGCAGGCCCATCAGCGCCTCGCTCACCCGGCGCTCGCTCAGGTGCCCCTCGCAGTCGATCAGGAAGCAGTACTGGCCGAGCCCCTCGCCGGTCGGGCGGGACTCGATCCGCATCAGGTTGATGCCGCGCACCGCGAACTCCTGGAGCAGCTCCAGCAGCGCGCCCGGGTGGTCGTCCGGCAGCCAGACCACCATCGAGGTCTTGTCCGCCCCGGTCGGTGAGGAGACCCGGCCCGGCCGGCCGACCAGCACGAAGCGGGTGGTCGCGTTGGCCGCGTCGTGGATGTCGGTGACCAGCGGCTCCAACTGGTAGATCGGTGCCGCGAACTCCCCGGCGAAGGCCCCGTCGAACCGGCCCTCCTGGACCAGCCGCGCGCCGTCCGCGTTCGAGGCCGCCGACTCCCAGCGGGCCTCCGGCAGGTGCGCCGCCAGCCACTTGCGGACCTGCGGCTGGGCCACCGGGTGGCTGGTCACCGTCTTGATGTCGTCCAGGGTGGTGCCGGGACGCACCAGCAGCGCGAACGAGATCGGCAGCAGCACCTCACGGTAGATCATCAGCGGCCCGCCGTTGGCGAGTTCGTCACTGGTCGCGGTGACGGCACCCTCCACCGAGTTCTCCACCGGCACGAACGCCCCGCTCGCCTCACCGGCCCGCACGGCGTCCAGCACCGCCGGCACCGAGGCCATCGGCACCAGCTCCCGGGTCGCCGCCTCGGGCAGCGTCCGCAGCGCCGCCTCGGTGAAGGTGCCCTCGGGCCCCAGGTAGGTGTACCGGGTCGCCGACATACCGCCTCCGAACGCATCGCATGGGCCAGACCGACCCACCTTAGCCAGTCCCGGGGGCCCCTACCGCCCCGTCCGCCGACTGGTCAGCTCGCGACGCCCAGGTGCCCCGTCCGGTCGGGTCCGGGGCCGGTCCGGGGCCGGGCCGGCTCGAAGTCGGTCGGATTCGGAGCCGGTCGGGCACAGGGCAGGTCGGCGGCAGGGCCGGTCGGCGGTCGGGGCCGGTCGGGCCCGGGGCCGCACCCCGGGGGTTATCCCCACCCCGAGGACGCCTGTGGCCTCCATGGTCCGCGGCGAGTCCCGTTCCTAGCGTGGGAGGTGCCGAAGATCCCGCCCCGGAAGGACCGTGATGGCCGCCCAGCACCACCACCCCGCCCACCCCGACGCCGCCGTCGAACTGCGCGGCGTGCAGCGCCGCTACGGCGCCGTGCAGGCGCTGCGCGGCATCGACCTGGTGCTGCCGCGGGGCGGGTTCACGGCCGTGATGGGCCCGTCCGGCTCCGGCAAGAGCACCTTCCTGCAGTGCGCCGCCGGCCTCGACCGCCCGGACGCCGGCCAGGTGCTGCTCGGCGGCACCGACCTGGCCACCCTGGGGGAGAACAGGCTGACCAGGCTCCGCCGCAGCCGGATCGGCTTCGTCTTCCAGTCCTTCAACCTGCTCCCCTCGCTGACCGTCCGTCAGAACGTCCTGCTGCCCCAGCGCCTGGCCGGCGTCCGCCAGGACCGCCGCCGCGCCGACGACCTGCTGGCCCGGGTCGGCCTGCCGGACCACGGCGGACGCCGCCCGCACGAGCTCTCCGGTGGTCAGCAGCAGCGGGTCGCGATCGCCCGCGCACTGGTCACCGACCCGGAGGTGGTCTTCGCCGACGAGCCCACCGGGGCCCTCGACGCCCGCACCGCGCACGAGGTGCTCGGCCTGCTCCGCCGCGCGGTGGACGAGCTGGGCGCCACGGTGGTGATGGTCACCCACGATCCGGTGGCGGCCTCGCACGCGGACCGGGCGCTGTTCCTGGCCGACGGGCTGCTGGTCTCGGCCCTGGAGCGCCCGGACCCGCAGACCGTCGCCGACCACCTCTTCCGGCTCACCGCCCGTGCCGCGCAGGCCGGTTCGGCGGTGGCGGCATGAGCGCCCTCGGTCTGGCGGTCGCCTCGGTGCGGTCCCGCCCGTCGGCCTTCGTCGGCAGCTTCGTCGCGCTGCTGTTCGGCGCCGTCGTCACCATCGCCTGCGGTGCGCTGCTCCAGACCGGCCTGACCGCCTCGCTCCCGCCGGTGAAGTACGCCGGCGCCCCCGTCGTGGTGGCAGCCCGGGCCAGTGCCGAGGTGACCCTCCCGGTGCCCGGCGAGGGGCCCGAGACCACCCGGGTCACGCTCCCCGAGCGGGCCAGGGTGGACCTCGCGCTGGCCGAGCGGATCGCCACCCTGCCGGGCGTCGCCGCCGCCGTCCCGGAGCTCTCCTTCCCGGTCACCACCCCTGACGGTCCGTCGACCGTCGGCGCGCTCGCCGACCGGTCGCCGGCTCCCGGCGGGCTGCTGGCCGGCGCGGACACCCCGTACCGCTCCGGCGACCGGCTCACCGTCACCACACCGACCGGGGAGCGGACCTACCGCGTCCTCGGCACCCTGCCGGACCGCACCGGGCTCTGGCTCGACCCGGCCGAGGCGGCCCGCGCGGCCGGCCACCCGGGCCGGGTGGACGCCGTCACGGTGCAGCCGAAGCCCGGCGTCCCCACCGCCGAACTCGCGTCCCAGGTACGGACGGTGGCCGGCCCGGCCGAGGTCCTCACCGGCGACGACCGCACCACCGCCGAGCAGCCCCGGCTCACCGACACCCGTGAACTGCTGACCGCGCTCGGCGGCTCCTTCGGCGGCATCACCGCCATGACCGCCGTCTTCGTGGTGCTCGGCACCGTCGCGCTGGCCACCGGCCAGCGGTCCCGGGAGTTCGCCCTGCTGCGGGCGGTCGGTGCCACCCCGGGACAGATCCGCCGGACGGTGGCCACCGAGGCGGCGCTACTGGCCCCGCTGGCCGGAGCGCTCGCGGTGCTGCCCGGATTCGCCCTGGCCCGTTGTTGGTTCGGGCAGATGACGGACCGGGGGATGGTCGCCGAGGGCGTGCGGCTGAGCACCGGGCCGATCCCGGTGCTGGCCGCCGTCGGGGCCGGCCTGCTCTCCGCCCTGTTCGGCGGCTGGCTGGCCGCCCGCCGTCCGGCGAAGCTGCGGCCCGGGCTGGCGCTCAGCGAGTCCGCAGCGGAGCGTCCCCGGCTCGGCACCGTCCGGCTGCTGTTCGGGCTGCTGGCGCTGGCCGGCGGCGTGGCCCTGGCCGGGGTGGCCGCCCACCTCGGCGGCGCGGACGCCGCCAACACGGCGCTGGGCGTGGTCATGTGCCTGCTGCTGGCGGTCGGCCTGCTCGGCCCGCTGCTGGCCCGGATCTCCGCCTCGGTGCTGGGCTGGCCGCTGCGGCTGCGCGGCGCCGCCGCCTCGCTGGCGGCCGACAACACCCGGGCCAACGCCCGACGGCTGGCCTCCGCGATCACCCCGATCGTGATGGTCACCGCCTTCTGCGGCACCCTGCTCTTCCTGCAGAGCACCCTCACCCACGCGGCCGGCGACCAGGCCCGCCGTGGCCTGGTCGCCGACCACGTGGTCAGCTCCACCGGCGCCGGCCTGAGCCCCGAACTGGCCTCCCGGGCCGCCGCGTTGCCCGGCGTCGGCGCCGCCGTCGGCGTCCTCGACACCGCCGTGGCCTTCCGGGCCGGCGACACCCCGGCCACCGCCACCGCCCTCGGCCTCTCCGGTGACCCGGCCTCGTACGCCAAGGTCCTCGACCTCGGCCTGCGCAGCGGCGACCTGGCCGGCTTGGCCCGCCCCGGCACGGTCGCCCTGGCCACCAGCGTGGCCGAGGAACTCGGGGTGACGGTCGGTCAGCAGGCGAGCCTCTGGCTGGGCGACGGCACTCCCGTCACCCCGACCGTGGTGGCCACCTACGAACGCGGCCTCGGCCTCGGCGAGGCCGTCCTGCCCCGCACCGACCTGGCCGCCCACGTCACCACCGGCTACGACGCCCGGCTGCTGGTCCGGGCCGCCGACGGAGCCGACCGGGCCGCCGTGGCGCGGGAGTTGACCGGCCTCGGCGCGGTCACCGTCACCGACGCGGCCGAGCACGGCGCCCAGGCCGACCGCGACCGCGAGGCCAGCGGCTGGGCGAACACGGTGATGGCCGCGGTGCTCGGCGGCTTCGCAGCCGTGGCGGCGGCCAACACCCTGGTGATGACCGTCCTCGACCGCCGCCGCGAACTCGGCCTGCTCCGGCTGGCCGGCTCCACCCGGCGCCAGGTCCGCGGCATGCTCCGCTGGGAGAGCCTGCTGGTCGCCTCCTCGGGCCTACTGCTCGGCGGCACCATCGCCTGGATCACCCTGCTCCCCATCGCCCGCGGCCTCACCGGCGGCTCCCCCCACGTCCCGGCCACCCTCGCCCTCCCCCTGGCCGCCGCCGTCATCCTCCTCGCCCTCACCGCCACCGCCCTCCCGGGCCGGGCCCTGCTGCGATCCGCCCGCCGGGGGTGAGGCGCGCCAGGACTGCCCTTCGGGCAGTCAGGGGCGCGGGGAACTGCGCGAGTCGGAAGAACCGAACCTGCATGCCGGGTGCGGGGGTTCATTTGCAGGTGGGTGTCCGTGCCCGGCATGCGGGTTGTCGTCTTCCGCTGCGCGCCGTTCCTCGCGCCCCTGGGCGGCTGTCTGGTGGCCCGCCTGCTTGTCGGTACTCGCTGTGTGTCGGGCGCTGGGCTGCCCGGAGGGCAGTCAGGGGCGCGCGGAACTGCGCGAGTCGGAAGAACCGAACCTGCATGCCGGGTGCGGGGGTTCATTTGCAGGTGGGTGTCCGTGCCCGGCATGCGGGTTGTCGTCTTC
>NZ_JBIWFX010000002.1:379539-807343 GCF_044763225.1 Kitasatospora sp. NPDC096147
CCGCTGCGCGCAGTTCCTCGCGCCCCTGGGCGGCTGCCTGGTGGCCCGCTCGCCCAAAGGCATCCTCGGCCGGGCCGCAGGCTCAGTCCAGCAGTTGCTGCCCGACGTACCCGCCCTCGGGCGCCCCGGGCGGCACCGCGTACAGCCCCGAGCTCTCGTGCCGGAGGAACCGCGAGAGCCCGTCCCCCCGGGCCAACTTCCGCTGTACCGGCACGAATCCCTTCCCCGGGTCCGCCTGGTACGCCACGAACAGCAGCCCCGCGTCCGGCGCCCCGTCCGCCGCCATCCCGTCCGCGTACGAGAACCCGCGCCGCAGCATGGTGGCACCACCGTTCGCGGCGGGCGCCGCCACCCGCACGTGTGCGTCCGCCGGGATCAGCAGCCCGCCGTCCGCCCCGGTCGCGGTGAGGTCCACGGGAGTGTGCTCGGAGCCGCCCGAGAGCGGGCCGCCGTCCGACTTCCGCCGCCCGATCACCCGCTCCTGACGGTCCGTCGGCAGTGCCTCCCAGTTGTCCAGCAGCATCCTGATCCGCCGCACCACCGCGTACGTCCCGCCCCGCATCCAGTCGGACCCGCCCGCGAAGACCTTCTCCTCGAATCCGGCGTCGGCCGGCTTCGGGTTCCCGGTGCCGTCGATCTGGCCCATCAGGTTGCGCGGTGTCATCGGTCGCTCGGTGGCTCCGGGGGTGCGGCTGAAGCCCGCCATCTGCCAGCGCAGGCCGGCCAGCCCGGCGGCCTGCCGCTGGAGCACCCGGAACGCGTGGAACACCACCAGCGCGTCGTCCGCGCCGATCTGCACCCAGAGGTCGCCCTCGCTCCGCGCCGGATCGATCGCGTCCTCGGGGAACGCGGGCAGCGGCGCCAGCGCGGCCGGCCGACGGTCCGTCAGGCCGGCCTTCTCGAAGACCGCCGCGCCGAACCCGAAGGTGAAGGTCAGCCCGCACGGCCCGGCGTCCAGCGCGATCTGGTTCTCCGCCGCCTCGGCCGTCTCCCCCCGGGCCAGCCGGGCGGCGGTCGCCGACCACTGCCGCAACAGCTGCCGCAGCCCGTCCCGGCCGACCCCGGGGGCCAGGTCGAAGGCGGCCCACTGCACCCGGGCCTGGGCCGCCTCGGTGATCCCGGCCTGCCGGGGGCCGAAGAACGGCACGGCCGCCCGCCCCAGTGCACCGGCAGCCCGCTCGTCAGCGCCGGCCCGGTCGGCGGTCGGATCGGCGGCCAGGGCCTCCCGCCCGAGCGCGCCGCCGGCCACCCCGACGGTCAGTCCGGCCGCGCCGACGCCACCCAGCAGGGCACGGCGGGAGAGGGGAGTGGCGGTCATCGTGCTCAGCCGATCTTCAGGGACTTCACCACGGTCGCCTGGTCGATGTCGGAGGACCGCACGGTCACCGACACCACCCAGTTGCCCGCGAGCGGGAGTTGGACGTCACCGGTCCAGCTGCCGGGGCCGACCGACTGCGTGGTGACCGGGAGCGGGCCCAGGTCGCGGTCCGGCAACGTGACGGCGAGCTGCACCTCGGGGACCTCGACCGGCTGTCCGGCCTGGTCGGTCAGGGTGAGCTTGGCCGAGTTGAGGCCGATCCCGGCGGGGCTGAGCACCACCGTGGCGGTGCCCTTGGCGTTGGGCGTGCGGCCACCGGTGTCGTAGGGGAGCTTGAGCTCCACCGTCCGGCCGGGCACCGCGCCGTCCCGCACCGGGTTCCGGTCGTTCGGGTTCTGGACGGCCGCGCCGCCTGGGGAGGCGGCCACCGCCTCGGCGACCTTGCCGGGCGGGGTGTTGGTCAGCATGGTGGTGACCACCAGCACGGCCACGGCCACGGCGGCCTCCACCAGGACCGAGCGGCGCAGCCCGGCCCGGGCGGGGGTGCCGTCCCGTTCCTGACGCTCCGTCGCCTTCGCCCGCGCGGCCTGCTGCAACGCCAACTGCGCAGCCCGCACCGGGTCCTCGTCCTCCGTCCCGCCCGCACCCGCACCCGTACCCGCACCGACATCAGCTGCGGCACCCGCACCGCCCGACGCCGCGCCCGGCGCGGACACCGCCGCCTCCCGCAGCTCGGCCCCGGCCTCGACCCCGGCCCCGACCTCCGCCGCCTCCCCGCTCGCCGCCACCGCGGCCGTGTCCGGCTCGGTCCGCAGCCGCGCCACCCAGCCCCGGGAGAACCAGGCCACCCCGACCATCGCGAGCACCACACCGGTCTTCACCAGCAGCAGCCGCCCGTACTCGGTGTCGAGCAGCGGCGCCCAGCCGCCCAGCCCGCGCCAGGACTGGTAGAGCCCGGTGGCCACCAGCACCGCGACCGACCAGAAGGCCAGCCGGGAGAAGACCTCGACCGCCCGCAGCCCGATCCCGGACCGCAGGCCGATCAGCAGCGTGACGAGCCCGCCCAGCCAGAGCGCCATCGCCAGCAGGTGCACCATCGCGGTGGGCAGCGCCAGCCAGACCTGCTCGCCGACCGAGGCGTGATCCGCCCCGGCCCAGGTGGCGGAGAGCGCCACCGCGAGCACCAGCCCGGCCACCCCGAGGCCCAGGCGGGCGTCCCGGAGCGGACGTTCGGCGGCCTTCCGCTCCAGCCGCCGCAGCTCGTCCTCCTCCGGGTCACCCGTCTCGGGGACCGCCGCCACCGGCCGCTGCTGCCCCAACTGCCCGACCAGCAGTGAGAGGAAGACCCCGGCGGCGGCCAGCAGCAGCAGCCGGACCGAGAGCGCGGTGCCGATCCGCTCGTCCAGGGTGGCCCGCACCAGCGAGAGGTCCAGCGCCTGCCCGACCCCGGTGCCCCGCTCGTACGGGCCGCGCAGCAGCAGCACCCCGACGGTGGCCACCAGCAGCGCGACCCAGCCGGTCATCAGCAGCCGCTGCACCGCCCGGACGGCGACCCCGGCCGGCCAGCAGAGCAGCACGAAGGCGGCTGCTCCGGCCAGCAGGGCGAAGGCGCCGTACGCGACCGCCCGGCCGGTGCCGTAGAGGAACGCGACCGTGGAGTCGGCCTTGACGTCCTGGAGGGCGGTGGCCGAGACGCTGGTGGCGGACGGGGCGCCGATCGAGAAGACGAAGGCGCCGCCGATCGGGTGCGAGTCCTCGGAGACCGCCCGCCAGGCCACCGTGTAGGTGCCGTTCGGCAGGCCGGACTTGAGGCCGACCCGGGCGGTGGCGGCCTTGCCGTCCACGTGGCCGGGCGAGCCGGAGTCCACCGACGCGCCGTCGGGTCCGAGCACCCGCACCGAGTCGGGGGAGAGCGAGACGCCCTCGCTGAAGGTCAGGGTCACCGTCCCGGGGGCGGTGGGCAGCACCGTGTTGGCCGCCGGGTCGGTGGAGACCAGCGCGGCGTGGGCGGAGGCCGTCCCGGCCCCGCCGAGCAGCAGCACCAGGACCGCGCCGGCCACCGCCAGCAGAGCACCGAGCCTCTTCATGGTCCGTCAGCTTCCCGGTCGGTAGGTGAGCGGCTGGACGGGCACCTTCACGGCCACCGTCCCGCCCTTCTTGAAGGTCAGGTCCAGTTCGAGCTGGTCGCCGACGGCGGGCGCCTTCTCCCAGCCCATGATCATCAGGTGGTTGCCGCCCCGGGCCAGCTGCAGCTCGCCGCCGGACGGCACCGTGAAGGACTCCACCTCCTCCATGGTCCGCTCGGTCGAGCGGTGCATGGTGACCGACTTGGCCGACGGGCTGGAGACCTTCACCAACTCGTCGGCGCCGCCCTCGTTGCGCACCGTCAGGTAGCCGGCGCCCATCCCGTTCGGGCTGGCCGGCAGCGGGATGTAGGAGTCGACCACGCTGAGCCGGGGCGCGGCGTCGGCCGACGGGGAGCCGGCTGACGGGTCGTCGGACCCGCAGCCGACGAGTATCGTGCCGGCGGTCAGCGCGGCGGCCACGCCCGCGCCGATCAGGGCGGTGCGGCCGAAGCCGGTCACGCGGCCACCCCCTTGGCCAGCAGCGGGAGGTCGTGCTCGAAGGTCTGGGTCGAGGTGCTGCTCAGGTAGAGCAGGTGGGCCTTGTCGTCGGAGGGCAGGAAGCCCAGCACCTGGGCGCCGTGCGAGGAGGTGACGGTGCCGTCCTTGTTCACGATCGGGTCCTCGACCAGCACGCCCAGCGTCTTGGCGGCGGCCTTGACCTTCTCCAGGTCACCGGTCAGGCCGGTGAAGCTCTTGCCCATCGAGTCCAGCCAGGTGCGCAGCACCTGCGGGGTGTCCCGCTCGGGGTCGGTGGAGACGAAGACCACGTCGATCTTCTGCTGCTCCTCGACCGGCAGCTTGGACATCGCCACGCCGATGTCGCCCATGGTGGTCGGGCAGACGTCCGGGCAGCTGGTGTAGCCGAAGAACAGCAGGGTGGCCCGGCCGGCGGTCTTGGCCCGCAGGTCGTACGGCCGGCCCGAGGTGTCGTTCAGCACCAGCTCGGGCTTCTCGAACTGCTTGGTCAGCACGGTCGCCTGGTACGGCGAGGTGCTCTTCTCCTTCGACACCTTGGCCGGGCCTTCGGAGCTGCTGCCGGAGGAGCCGCAGGCGGTCAGGGAGAGGGCGGCGGTCAGCGCGAGGGCGGCGGCGCCGATCAGCCGGGGGGTGGTCCGTCGGGGGGTGCGGGTGGCCATGGGGTGATCCGTTCGTGGGGCGGGGGCGTACTGCGGCCCGGCCGGGCCGCCGTCACCGGCGGATGCGCGGTGGCGGCCCGGCCGGGCCCGGGCTCAGGAGGCGCTGCTCTTGCGGCGCAGGCCGAGGACGCCGAGGGCGGCGCCGATCACGCCGACCACGATGCCGACCACGCCGAGCGTGCGGGCGGTGGAGTCGTCGCCCTTCGCCACGGCGTGCCCGGTCTTCTCCCCGTCCTTCGCGGCGTCCTTCGCGGTGTCGGCCGAGCCGGCCGCGTGGTGGTCCGCGCCGGCGGCGGCCGGTGCCTTGGTCAGGGTCAGCACCGGGGCGGGCTTGGCGGGCTCGGGCTGGCCCTCCTTGGCCTCGTCGATCCAGCGCACCACGTCACCGTTGTCGTAGGTCTGGAGCGCCTTGAAGGTGACCTTCTCGGTGTCCGTCGGCAGCGCGCCGAGCGAGACCTTGAACTCCTGGAACTGGCCGGGCGCGATCTTGGCGCCGCCCTCGGCGGTCCAGGTGATCTTGGAGACCGCCTCGGTGATGTCCTTGCCGTGCGAGTTCAGCGGCTTGTCGAGCTTGGACTTCTCCAGCACGGCGGTCCAGCCCGGCACCGGCAGCACCCGGACGGAGGCCATCGGGTGGTCCAGCGGCAGGTTGACCTCCAGCTTCACGGTGGAGGCGGTGTCGCTCTCGTTCGGCACCCGGAAGTCGACGGCGGTGTAGCCGCCCTGCTGGGCCGAGCCCGGCTGCACGGTGACGTGCGCGGAGGCGGGGGCGGCCAGTGCCAGCACGGCGACGGCGGCGACGGAGGTGGCACCGACGAGACGACGGGCAGGGGAGATGCGCATGGGTGTGGGCTCCAGACGGAGACGGCGGGTGCCGCGCTCGGCCGTCCTCGGACGGCGGGCGGACCCGGGGGTACGGGAGGTCGGAAGCTGACGGACGGTCAGCACTCTGCGCACGCCGCACCGGCCCGGACGGGCCGTCGGTCAGCGCGCGAACCCGTACCCGGGAGGGCCGCGCCGGAGCAGGCTGTGCCGCAGCGAGACGGCGGCGGGCAGCCGCCAGTCGCCCGCGCGGGGCGCGCGCCGCGCGCACGGCTCCGCGGCCGGGCCCAGCAGCAGCGCCAGCACCAGGGCGAGCGCCGTGCGCAGCGGGGCCGCGCACTCCTGGGCCGCCCGGGCGGTCAGCCGCAGCAGCCGCCAGAGCGCGGCCTCGCCCCGGCGCAACCACCAGCCGGCCAGCACGGCGGCGGCAAGGTGGCCGAGCAGCATCGGGACGGTCATCCCGAGGAAGCCCCCGCCCGGAGCGGCGGTGGACACCGGATAGGCCAACGGGTCCAGCCCGGCGGCCCGGACCAGCTGCGCCGGGTCCCCGGCCAGCGGGAGCCCGGTCTCGTTGCAGACCAGCCGGCCGGCCACCTGAGGCAGCGTCAGCCCGCCGTGGTGCGTCCCGGCCGTCCCGCCCATCCCGGCCATCCCGGCCATCGCCGTTCCGGCGAACCCTCCGCAGGCGGAGTGGAAGAGCAGGTGCAGCGCCAACTGCCCGGCCCCGAGCGCCCCGGCGATCGAGCCGAGCGAACGCTCCCGGCCACCGAGCGCGACGCCGGCCGCGCACACCAGCGCGAAGCCGAGCACCAGCGCGGGCAGCGGCACGTCCCCGCTGCCGATCACGGTGTGACCGGCCGCCGCGATCAGCGTGCAGACCAGCGCGAACGGCACCGCCCTGGCCAGCCGCAGGTCCCACGCGGCCACGGCAGCGGCGGCCGGGGCGCGGCGGCCCTCGGTGGCGGCTCCCGGCGGCGGGGCGGGCTGATGGCTGGTCATGGCGGGAGCCATCCTCTCACCGCCTACGGGCGGGCCCCGGGGAGGGGCGGAAAATACATCACAATGCCCCGTTCGGCCCCGGCGTGCGCGCCGTGCAGTGCGCTGCCCGGCACACCCCGCTGCACCAGTCCATCCGCCGAACGGGCGGTCCCGGGGCTCGGGCACGGTTCACCCGCGAATGCGTCGGAGATACCTAGTTGTATGTGGAGCCGCAGCCAGGAGGGACCTCCCGTGGACATCTGGTGGACTCTGCACCTCAAGCGCGACCCGGCCAGTGTGCCGCTCGCCCGGCGCATCCTGCTGGGCGCGATGGACTCCGCCGGGGTCGACCCGCAGATCGCCTTCGACCTGGGCATCGCCCTCACCGAGGCCTGTGCCAACGCCGTCGAGCACGCCACCTGCTCCCGCCCCGACGAGGGCTTCCAGGTGACCGCCTCCATCTCCGGCGACACCCTGCGGATCGAGGTCACCGACTCCGGCCCCGGCCTCCCCCCGGCCACCGCACCCACCCGCACCCCTCCCCTCCCCACCGTCCGCCGGCCCGCCGCCCCCGTCCGCCCGCGCACCCGCTGCCGCACCCGCCGGGGCCGGGCCACCCTCCCGGCCCTCACCCCCCAGCACTCCCGCCCCGAGGGCCGCCCCGCTCCCTACGACACCCACGTCCTCCCGGCCGGCCGCCCCACCTCCGCCCGCCCGGTCGACCTCGAAGCCCTCCCCGACCTCACCGCCGAGAGCGGTCGCGGCCTCTTCCTGATCCACGCCCTCACCGACCACGTCCAGCTCCGCAACCACCCCCTCCGCGGCGCCATCGTCAGCTTCGACAAGGTCCTCAAGTGGCAGGACGACGCCCTCCTCCGGGCCGCCTCCTGAGGTAACTCGCCTTTCAGTGCGGAGAGTTAAATATCGGGGTTGATCGTCCATGACGAGGTGTAAGGCCGCCACGGCGCAGCTGGGGCACGCGGGCGCGGACTTCTGCTCTGGCGGGGCGCCGGGCAGTACCCGGCGCGGATGGTACCGATCGCCGTACTGCGGTTGGCGGACACGCGATCGGTTGCGATGGCGGTCAGGTCAGTAGGTCGCGACCTCCGATTCAGACCGACGCTGCGGCTCGAACAATGTCCGCGATCCGCGCGGCGGCCTCGACCGGATCCTCGTGCTCCCAGACCCGGATGACGGTCCATCCAGCTTCCCGGAGACGGTGGTCGGTCTCCGCATCCCTGGTCCGGTTGCCGTCGATCTTCGCCTGCCAGAACTCGACGTTCTTGGAAGGGGGCCGAAGGTGCTCGGGGCAGCCGTGCCAGTAGCAGCCGTCGACGAAGACTGCCACTCTGGCCCGTGGGAAGAGCACGTCGGCGGTGCGCCGCAGTTCGGGGAGCGGTCTAGCCGCGACGCGGTACCGGAGCCCCTGCTTGTGCAACAGTGAACGCAGTCGCAGCTCTGGTTTCGTATCTTTGTTCCGGTTGCCTTGCATCGAGGCCCGGACCGCCGCTGAGGAGGCCCAGGACCCCTCCGCCGGAGGTTCCTCGGTCAGGAGCCCTTTCTGCCGGGCGAGGCTCCAGCCCTCGGCGAGGTTCGCCGCACGGGTGCCCTGCTCGACTTCTCCGAGGTAGCGGGCAGGAGACTTGCCGGCATCGGACCAGCGCAAATAGGCGCGAATGCGGCGTGTGTCCGGCAGTACCTTCAACTCCACGGAGGCGCGGGCGAATCGGCCGTCACCGAGGTCTACGGAGCGCCGATGGCGGCCGCCGGCGGCCCGGTCCTGCTCGGCTGCCAGAGTCTCGCGACTCCGGCCCGGACGTCCCTTCCACGCGCGGTTGGGCGGCGGGTCGTGTTTCCAGCGGCCCTGCGCGACGCTAGCTGTCCTTGGCACGCTGGCGCTTCTCCGCCTCGTCCAAGACGGTGGCGACGGCCTTGGCGAAGACCTCTCCGAGAACGACCGGTACGGCGTTCCCGAGTTGACGCATCTTCTCGCCACGCGGGCCCTTGAGCTCCCAGGTGTCCGGAAAGGTCATGACACGAGCTGTCTCTCGTACCGTCATGTAGCGGTGCTTATACCTGCGACCGCCCTGTGCGGCCTTGTCGGCGACCAGCTCGTCGAGCAACATGACCGACTCACCTCCAGGTACTCCGTGCACGCCAGCCTTGACGGTCTTGGCCGGCCGGTCGAGCTCGTTCGGAGTGTGACCGTCATAGATGCGGGCTCCGGGCCAACCGATGTGCTCGGTGAAGCCGCCGAGCAAGTGCTCGGTGCGATCCAGCCACTCGTCCGGGACCTCCGGCAAGGGCTTGTTGTCGCCGATACCCGCGATCGCGTCTCGCAGGGTGTACCAGGGCAGAAGGCCGTCGTCCTTCGGCGCGACCTTCGGGAGACGTGCCTGGACCCACTCGCGCACGTGCGTGGGGACTTCCGGGTGACGTTCCCAGTAACTTCCCCCGTCCATCATGGATCGGATGAGTGCAGCCTCGGAGTGCGTCGGCTTCACGAGCGACTTGAACAGCTCAATGTCGACATCAAGGTCGCGGCGGAAGGCCACGATGATCACGCGGTTGCGGATCTGAGGCACGCCGTAGTCCGCCGCGTTCACAGGCGTCATGACGACCCGATACCGCTTCTTGAGGTACTCCGGGTCCTGCTGCAGTCGCGTCTGCAGGTGCTCGTCACCCTGCTGTAGTCGCGTCTGCAGGTACTGGTCGTGCTGCGTCCAGTCCGCGCCCTCGGCACGCTCCTCGAAGGGCAGCGCCAACTCGCGCAGGATGTAATCGAAGTAGGACTTGAACGACGGCCTGAGCAGACCGCGGACGTTCTCGCAGATCACGGCCTTCGGCTGGATCTGGCGGACGGCCTTGAACATCTGCGGGAACATGTTCCGCTTGTCCTCGTCGCCCTTGGCGACGCCTCCGAGGCTGAAGGGCTGGCAGGGCGGTCCTCCGGCCAGGATGTCGACCTGGCCCTTCAGGTAGTCCATCTCCAGGTCCTGGACGTCACCAGCAAACAAGGGCACCTGCTCGCCCGGCTTGGGAGCCCGTACTGGTGCCTGTCCGTCAGGCAGCGGCTTGGCTCCGTTGGCCGCCAGGGTTTCACAGGCCCGCTTGGCGAACTCGTTGAAGAGCAGTGGCCGGAAGTCCGCGCCATGTACGGCCATGGCCAAGCCGCCAGCACCGGCGAACAATTCGACGCTGGTGCGGTCTTTCTTCGACTCTTCATACAGCTCAGCCATGGTGAAAGCATACCGCGGAGCTGTCGATCTTCAAGCTACTTGCCAAGAAAGTTCGTCCTCGCGTGTACGCCGCCGATAGGGTTTTGGTGATCACGCCGATCAAGAGAGATGCAGCACGGCGATGCGATCTGAGGGGCCGCTGTGGGTCTTCCCGGGGGTGTCGCGTGAGGTGTAGCCCGAAAGTCGGCAGGAGTGCCGCCGCGCCGGCACCCATCCCATCGACTGGCCGAGAGTGGAAGGTCAAGTGGTGCCGGAGTCCCTCTTGAGTTGCCGACGGCCCGAGGCTGGGAATCGCCGTCGCGACAGCGCGCACGCTCGCGCCCACACCCGACCAGTCAGTCGTCCTTCGAACAGAGTGGAGCAGCCTGAGTGACCACGCAGCCCGCCTTTGACGGCTTCGCCGAAGGGTCAGTAGCCGGCCCTGAGATCATCTATGACCCGTTGCGCCGTGAGAACATCGGACGCAGCGTGTTGTGGGCGTTGACCTCGCGTGACGCCGTCCAGCTGGACCGAGTTCCCCGCTTCAACGGGTGTGGGATCTACGCGCTCTACTATGCCGGGGATCACGAGCTCTACGGCCCGATCTCATCCGACCAGTTCGAAGTCCCTATCTACGTTGGCAAGGCCGATCCAAGCGGCGGTCGTAAGGGCGTGACGGTGGGGGAGGCATGGGAGGGCAACCCGCTCTGGAGCAGGCTCGGGAACCACTCGCGGAAGATCGATAAGGCGTCCGACCTCAACGTGCAGGACTTCTTCGCGAGGTACCTCCCCGCTGATGACCTCTTCACCCCGATGGCCGAGCGCCTGATGATCAGAGACTTGCGGCCGGTCTGGAACGTCGTACTCGAAGGCTTTGGTGTCAACCGTCAAGGCTCGGGGCGAGAAGGCAAGCAACTTCGTCCCAAGTGGCATGAGGTGCATACCGGAGTCGACTGGGCCGATGGCATGACGGCCCAGCCTGGCGGACCAGAGCCGCTTCGGCAGCAGGTGCGTGCTCACCTCGAACTCTATGGGCAGCCCCACCCTGGCGCTGCCGGTCGGCCGCCCGGAGTGATCTGATCCGCGAGCAGAGCCTTGGTGGGTCAGGTAGTGGGTGCCAGTTCCGAACGCCCTCTTCGGCCCGCAGGAGCCGCGCATGTAAGGGCACATCTGGGTCACATGGGGACCAAAAACGCCGCTGACCAGTGCCAACTGCCGAAGGCAGTTTTCCCTGGTCAGCGGCGTTTTCGCGACAAACCCGCAGGTCACCGGACCTTGTCGGCCAATCGGTCCTCAAGTGGCAGGACGACGCCCTCCTCCGGGCCGCCTCCTGAGCCCACCGCCCTCCGACCACCCGTCAGCGCCGGTCCTAGGCTGACCGGATGACGAACGCACAGGTGCCCGAGCCCGTCCGGACCATCGAGCGGATCGGGGAGCGGCTGGCCCGGCTGCCCGGGGTGACCGGGGTGGTGCTCGGGGGCTCCCGGGCCCGGGGCGCGGCCCGGCCGGATTCGGACCTGGACATCGGGCTGTACTACGACCCCGCCGCCGCACCGGAGTTCGAGCAGGTGCTGGCCGCAGCCGCCGAGCTGGACGACCGGGGGGAGCCGGCCGGGTACGGCGGATACGGCGAGTGGGGGCCGTGGATCAACGGCGGGGTCTGGCTCCGGGTCGACGGTCTGAAGACCGACATCCTGCTGCGCGACCACGGCCGGGTGGAGCGGGTGGTCCGGGAGGCGGCGGCCGGGAGCTTCACCGTCGACTACCAGCCGGGGCACCCGCACGGCTTCGTCTCCACGGTCTACGCGGGCGAGGTGCGGCACAACCTGCCGCTGCACGACCCCGAGGGCCGGCTCGCCGGGCTGCGCGCCCTGGTCGACCCGTACCCGGCGGCGCTGGCGGAGGCGGTGACCGGCCGGTTCGGCTGGGAGGCCGGCTTCTCGCTGGACGGGGCCCTCTCACCGGCCCGCCGGGGCGATCTGCACCAGGTCACCGGTCTGCTGCACCGCGCGGTGGCCTGCCTCAACCAGGTGGTCTTCGCCCGCAACGGCCGCTTCCTGCTGAACGAGAAGGGCGCCCTCGCGGAGGCCGCCGCGATGCCCCGTACCCCGGCCGGCTACCGGCCCCGGGTGGAGGCGGCCCTCGGCGGGCTGTCGGCCGAGCCGGAGGTGCTGCTGGCGGCGGTGGCGGCCCTGCGCACGGTCGAGCGGGAGCTGATCGGGTCCGGGGTGCAGTGAGGGGTGCAGTGAGCGGGTCAGGCGTCAGGGTGAGCGGCCGGCGAGGGAGCTCCCCCGTCGGCCGCTCCGGCCCGGGGCGTCAGGCGGCGGACCCCCGGAGCACGCCGCCGAGGTCCTCCACGATCTGACGGGCGATCACCTTGCGGTGCTCGCGCAGGTAGAAGTGGTCACCGGGGTGAACGTGCAGCCCGGTGAGGTGCGGCAGCCGCTCGGCCAGCGCGGCCACTGCCGCGGCCGGCGTCACCGCGTCGTCCAGACCGGCGAACAGCGACTGCGGCAGCTCGGGCAGCGGGGCCCGCAGCTCCGCCGGGGCGGTGTCCACCAGCTGGAAGTCGCTCCGGATCGCGGGGGCGAACAGCTGCCACAGCTCCGGTACGTCCAGCACCTCCGCCGGGGTGCCACCCATCCGGACCAGCACCTCCCGCAGCTCCTCGTCGGAGTGCAGGTGCCGGGGCGGCCGCCCGTCCCCGGGCCGCTCCTGGTCGGCCGCCCAGGCGGAGAGGCCGAGCCAGCGCGGGCCGGGCTCCCCGGCCGCCCGTATCCGCCGGGCGAGCTCGGTGGCCACCAGGCTGCCCATGCTGTGCCCGAAGAAGGCGTACGGCACGTCCAGCCGACTGCTCAGGTCGGTCCGGAAGCGTTCGACCAGCGGGGCCAGCTCGGTGTACGCCGGCTCGGTGCCGCCGAAGCCGCGCCCGGGCGCCTCCACCAGCACCACCTCCCAGTCGACCGGGAAGAGGTCGCACCACTCCCGGAAGAAGAGGTGCGAGCCACCGGCGTGGTGGAAGAGGAAGAGCCGCAGGACGGGCGCGGCCACCGGCCGGGGCCGGTGCACGGTGGGGGCGGGGCGGAGAGCGGCGGTCATGCGGATTCCTCCGTGGTCGGGGCGGTGGTCACCGGGCGGCGGCCGTGACCGGTGATCGGCACCCCCGGCATCGGCGGTCCGCGCCCGGCCCGGGCGTCGGACCGCTTCACGGTCAAGGGCCTGTCCATTGTGCCGGGAGCCGCCTCGGGGGCGGCTCCCCGGGCCGCCCCCGTGAGGGCGGGCCCGGAGTCCTGACGGGCGCTCAGGAATTGCCGGGCCGGGCCGGTCGGCGCAGCCTTGGGGCATGGAGCACCAGATGCGGGCCGAGTACGGCCCTGACGGTCAGTCCGGCGGCGTGAAGAGCTGGCACATCACCACGGGGTCCGCCACCACCGCGATGTGCGGCCACGAACTGGAGGACGGTGCGGAGCGCCGCGAGCCGACCAGGTGGACGGAGCAGCCCGACCTGAACTGCCACACCTGCGGGGCGCTGTTCCTCCGCGAGGCGCCGTACCTGCCCGGCGAACACACCTACACCGAGCAGCCGTAGCCCGCCGCGCCCGTGGACCCGGCCCCGACCGACCCGCCTCCGACCGGCTCGGCCCCGCGTGACCCGGCTCCGCCCGACCCGGGGGCGGCCGGTCCGGTGGCGGTCGGTCCGGCCGCAGCGCCACCCCGGCATCCGGTGGACCCGGCGGTCGTGGTGGAGGAGTTGTGCGCCCGGATCGACCGCCTCGACCCGATGCTGCGGACCTTCACGCCGGAGCCCGGCCGCTACGCCCGCCTGGTCGCCGAGGCCCGCGCCCTGGCCTCGACCTCGGCCCTGACCCCGGCTCCGGCCCCGCATTCCGGCGGCCGGGACCGTCCCCTGTACGGCGTCCCGGTCGGCGTGAAGGACGTCCTGCACGTGGACGGACTCCCGACGCACGCCGGCTCAGCGCTGCCCCCCGGCGTGCTGGCCGGGCCGGAGGCGACGGCGGTGCGGCGGCTGCGCCGGGCGGGTGCGCTGATCGCGGGGAAGACCGTCACCTCCGAGTTCGCCCTCGGCGCTCCCGGACCGACCAGGAACCCGCACGACCCGGGCCGTACGCCCGGCGGATCCAGCAGCGGTTCGGCGGCAGCCGTGGCGGCCGGGCTGGTGCCGCTGGCCCTCGGCACCCAGACGCTCGGTTCGGTGATCCGCCCGGCCGCCTACTGCGGGGTGGTCGGCTTCCGCCCCAGCTACGGCCGGATCCCTCCGGACGGTCTGGTCGCCTGCGCCCCCAGCCTGGACACCGTCGGCGTGCTGGCCCGCGACCCGGCCGAGGCGGCCCGGGCGGCGGCCCTGCTCTGCGACGGCTGGCAGCCGCTGCCCGGGCCGGGCGGATTGCCCGCCCCGGTGCTGGGTGTCCCGCAGTCGTACCTGGCTCCGGTGGAGCCGGCTGCCCTGGCGGTCTTCGAAGCCGTCCTCGGCGGGCTCGGTCTGACGGTCCGCCGGCTGGACCCGCCCGGTGGCCTGGAGTCGGTCGTCGAGGCGGTCGAGGTGGTCACCCGGTACGAACTCGCCCGGGAGCACCGCGAGTTGTTCCAGCGCTTCGGCCGCTTGCTCCGTCCCGCGACGGCGGCGGCCATCCGGTACGGCCAGGAGATCACCACCCCCGAGTACGCCGCCGCCCTCCGCGACCTGGCCCGTCACCGCCGGCGTCTCGCCGAGCTGACCACTGCCGAGGGCATCGACCTCTGGGCCACCCCCGCGGCCACCGGCCCGCCCCCACCCGGCCTGGAATCCACCGGTGACCCCGTCATGTCCACCCCCTGGAGTGCTGCGGGCTGGCCCGCCGTCACCCTGCCCACCGCTCCCCTCGGCGACCTCCCCCTCGGCCTCCAACTCATCGCCCCGACCCTCCGGGACGAGCACCTCCTGGCCTGGGCGGCGGCGATCGCGCCCGGCACGGGCGGGCGGGCGGCCCCGGGGCGCGCGGGGGCCGGCTGACACCGGGCGTCCGGCGGCCGGGCCCGTCGGGGGTGGGTGCGGGGTGCCACCTCGCCGGCCGGTGGCCGATCACGCGCGCGGCACGCGGCGGGTGTACGCCTCCAGCCGTCCGGCGAGTGTGGGGCGGCCCGGCGGCCCGCGCCTACCGCTCGTGGCGAAGCCCCGCCCCGGGCCCGTCCAAGGCCCGTCGCGTGCGCTCCCGGCCACGTCCGCTCCGACCGCTGGCCGCTGAGGAGCCGTCAGCCCGAGGCCCGGTGAGAAAGGCCGTCGATCGACAGCACCCCCGGCCTGCCCTCTACCCTGGGGCCTGACGCGCAGTGAGGCGGGAACGAGGTGGGAGCAGTGGCCGACGGCCGGGTGCAGCGGGGGAACGAGACCCGTCGGGCGGTGCTCGGCCGGGCCGTGGAGGTGGCCTCGGTCGAGGGGCTGGGGGCACTGTCGATCGGCCGGCTCGCCACCGACCTCGGGCTGAGCAAGAGCGGGGTGTTCGCCGCCTTCGGGTCGAAGGAGGAGCTCCAGCTCTCCACCGTCCGGGCCGCCCGGCGGATCTTCTACGACGCCGTGATCGCCCCGAACGAATCCGCTCCGCCCGGCCTGCCGAAGCTGCGTGCCCTCTGCGCGAGCTGGGTCGGCTACGCCCGCGACCGGGTCTTCCCGGGCGGCTGCTTCTTCCAGTCGGTCTCGGCCGAGTTCAACACCCAGCCCGGCCCGATCCGGGACGCCCTCGCCGAGGCGGCCCGTGACTGGGAGGGGCTGCTGATCGAGCTGGTCCGGGCTGCCCGCGCGGCCGGTGAGCTGACCCCCGCCGCCGAGCCGGAGCAGCTCTCCTTCCTGCTGGTCGCCGCGATGGAGACCGCGAACGCCCAGAGCCTCCTGCTCGACGACCCGACCCGCTTCGACCGGGCCGCCGCCGCGATCGGCCAGACCCTGGACGCCTTCACCACCTGAGCCGCGCACCGCCACCGCCACCCCCACAGGCATCAGCATCGCTGCCACCCCGCCCTGCCCGATCCCAAAAACTGCACGAACGGTCGTGCTAATATTTCCCCAGAGAACGGCCGCACACCCATGTCGCGGCCCGACCGACCGGGGAGTGACCATGGGCCTGTCCACCGTCCTGATCCGCACCACCCTCGACGCCACGGCGGCCCTGTCGCCCCGGCTGGCCGGCCGCGCCGCCTTCGCCCTCTTCCTCCGCCCGCTCCGCCGCAGCCGCCTGCGCCCCGAGGAGCGCGAGACGCACGCCGCCGCCGTCACCGAGCGGCTCGACGTGCACGGCGCCGCCGTCACCGCCTACCGCTGGGGCGACGGCGAGCGCCCCGTGCTGCTGCTGCACGGCTGGCGGTCCCGCGCCTCCCGCTACGCCGCCCTGATACCGGGCCTGCGGGCGCTCGGCTTCACCGTGATCTCCTTCGACGCCCCCGGCCACGGCGAGTCGGCGGGCCGGACCACCACGATCCTCGACTACCGCGAGGCGATCCGTCAGCTGCACGACCGCTACGGCCCGTTCGAGGCCGTGGTGGCCCACTCGCTCTCGGTGGCGGCGGCCGTGCTCGCGCTGCGCGACACCGCCAAGGCGGGCCGGCTGGTCGCCCTCGCCGGTCCGGCCGAATTCGACCTCCTGCCCAGGGCGTTCACCGCCGGGCTGGGCCTGGGCGGCTGGGCCCTGCCGGAGCTGCGCCGCCGGATCACCGCCATGCTCCCGCCCGGCCTCGACTACCAGGGCCTCAGCCCGGCCCACCGCGCGGAGGAGCTCGCCCTTCCGGTGCTCCTGGTGCACGATCAGGACGACCGGGTCATCCCCTACGCCCAGGCCGAGCCGCTCCGTGCGGCCCACCAGCCCTACGGCGCCCGGCTGCTGACCACCCGTGGGCTCGGCCACAGCCGGGTGCTCTCCGAGCCGGCCGTCCTGGATAACGTCCTCGGCTTCCTCGCCGAGCCCATCCCGGCCCCGGCCCCCGTCCCGGCCCGCTGACGCGCGAACGGCGGCCCTCCCACGGGGGGAGGGCCGCCGTTCGCAGGTCGGCCGTCGCTACCGCGACGCGCCGTCAGCCGCCGCTCTTGCGACGGAAGTTCCGCTTGCCGCCGGCCGCCGCGTGGGTGCCGTGGATCTTCGACTCCCCGGCCTGACCGCCACCGGCACCGCCCTTGGCGCCCTGCTTGCGGGCGAGCGCGGCGAGGAACTTCGCCTTCTGGTCGTCGGGCTCGGCGACGGGCTCCTCGCCCGCCGTCGGCTCGACGGGTTCGGGTGTGGCGCTCATGTGTGACCTCCAGGAACCGGTACCGGTGTTACCGGCTCACCATGTCACGCCCCGGCCCCGCCGTCCGACCATTTCCACCGCGGCCACCCGCGCCGCCGGGCGCGTACCGGTCGTGGTGGCGCAGCCCGCCCCGCACCCGCCCCGCCCGCCTGGCACCCGTCCCGCCCGCTCAGTCCTGCCGGTCGCGGTAGTGCGGCCCGCCGATCAGGTAGAAGAGGGCGAGGGTCGGGAAGCCGATCGCGGCCACCAGCAGGACGAAGAACTCCAGCACCATCACGTCGGGCTCCCAGGAAAGCGGACGGACCAGGACATTCCCGACGCTATCCCGTCGGCACCCTGTCCGCTCGCCCGCTCCGCCGCCACACTGGCGGGATGCAGGTAGAGCTCGCGGGCGAACCGCAGAAGCCGGGCCGGGAGAGCGAGGACTTCGCCGCCGCCAGTCCGGAGGCACTGGTACTGCTGGACGGGTCGAGCAGCCCGGAGGACTTTGCCTCCGGCTGTCGGCACGGCACCCCCTGGTACGTCCGGCGCCTGGGCGTCCACCTCCTGGCCAGACTCACCGACCGGGCGGACCGCTCGATCGCCGAGTGCCTGGCCGACGCCATCGTCGAGACGGCCGCGCTGCACGGCGGCCGGTGCGACCTGGCCCACCCCAACACCCCGGCCGCCATGGTGGTGGCCGCCCGGCTGCACGGCAGCTCGCTGGAGTACCTGGTGCTCGGCGACTCGCTGCTGGTGCTCGACCTCAAGGACGCGCCGCCCCGGGTGATCGGCGACAACCAGCGCTTCCCCGGCGGGGAGCTGCTGCGCCGTCAGATCTGGTCCACCGTCCCGGGCTCGGCCGAACGCGCCGAGCTCCACCTTCGCTACGCCCAGGCCGTCCGGGCCGCCCGGAACACTGGCCACGGCCCCTGGATCGCCGCCGCCTCCCCGCGCGCGGCCGGCCATGCGGAGACCGGCTTCGTCCGCCTCACCGCCCTGCGCGCGGTCGCCGCCCTCAGCGACGGCGCCTCCCGCTGGACCGAGCGCTTCGGCCTGGGCAGCTGGTCCGACGCCGTCCACCTGCTGGCCGAGCAGGGCCCGGCCGAGCTCATCGCCCAGGTCCGCGCCACCGAGCACTCCGACGCCCACTGTCGCCGCTGGCCCCGGGGCAAGGCCCACGACGACGCCTCGGCCCTCTACGCCCGGATCTGACGGAACGCCGGAGGCCGGCCCCCTGTGGCAGGGGGCCGGCCTCCGGCGTGACGGCGGGTCAGTCGGTCGGCTGCCCGAAGGCGCCGGACTGGAAGTCCCGCATGGCCTGCTCCAGCTCGCGGTGGCTGTTCATCACGAACGGGCCGTAGTGGGCGACGGGCTCCCGGATCGGCTGCCCGCCCAGGATGATGACGTCCAGGTTGGGGTGCCGGGAGTCCTGCTTGGGGTCGGCCGCGATGGTCAGGGTGTCGCCCTCGCCGAAGACGGCGGCCTGGCCGGTGCGGATCGGGCGGCGCTCGGCGCCGACGGTGCCGTCGCCGTTGAGCACGTAGGCCAGCGCGTTGTAGTCCTTGCGCCAGGGGATGGTGAGCTCGGCGCCGGGGGTCACGGTGGCGTGCAGCAGGGTGATCGGGGTGTGGGTGATGCCGGGGCCCTCGTGGCCGTCGAGCTGACCGGCGATCAGGCGGAGCACGGTGCCGCCGTCCGGGGTGGTGAGCAGCTTGACGTGGCCGCCGTGGATGTCCTGGTAGCGGGGCTGGGTCATCTTGTCGGCGGCCGGCAGGTTCACCCAGAGCTGGATGCCGTGGAACAGGCCGCCGGTGAGCACCAGCGACTCCGGCGGGGTCTCGATGTGCAGGATGCCCGAGCCGGCCGTCATCCACTGGGTGTCACCGCCGCCGAGGTGTCCGCCGCCGCCGTGCGAGTCCTTGTGGATGAACTCGCCGTCGATCAGGTAGGTGACCGTCTCGAAGCCGCGGTGCGGGTGCCAGGGGGTGCCCTTGGGCTCCCCGGCGGCGTACTCCACCTCGCCCATCTGGTCCATCATGATGAACGGGTCGAGGTACTTCTGGTTGATCTTCGCGAAGGCCCGGCGGACCGGGAAGCCCTCGCCCTCGTAGCCCTCGGGGGCGGTGACCACCGTGAGCACCTGGCGGGGGGTGTGGGTCGCGGCGTCGGGGGTGGCGACGCGGGGGAGGGTCAGCGGGTTCTCGACGGTCACGGCGGGCATGTCGGCCTCCTTCTTCGGGGGTTCTCCGGCCTACGCGGACCAATGTAGTTCAATCCTCAACAACAAGCAAGTTGAAAGTTGAACCATTGGGTCATGGGTGCCCCGCGACGGGCGGGGGCGGAGCTCAGCCGTACATCCGGCGCATGGTGAAGTCGACCATCTGCTCCACCGCCTTGGCGTCGAACACCATCCGGTGCTCGCCCTCCATGTCCAGTGCGAAGCCGTACCCGGTGGGCAGCAGGTCGAGCACCTCGGCGCCGGTCACGCTGAAGTGCTTGGAGTCCTTGCCGGCGTACCGGCGCAGCTCCTTGAGCGAGCTGAACATCGGGATCACCGGGGTCGGCGTGTTGTGCAGTGCCAGGAAGCCCGGACGGTCGCCGCGCGGGCAGTGCACCTTCGAGGTGATGAAGATGGCCTGGAAGTCCTCCACCGGCATCGCGCCGGTGGTGAAGGCCCGCACCGCGTCCGCGAGGGATGGCGGGGAGGGTTCCGGGTAGAGAGACTGCTGGGGGGCGGCCTGCGGCGGCTGTTCGCCGTACTGGCCTGGGCCCGGCATGCCGTTCATCCCCTGCTGCTGGGCGTGCTGCTGCTGCGCCTGCTGCTGGTAGGGATCGCCCTGGTACCCGGTCTGCTCGTAGCCGTACACGGGGTCAAGGTTATCGGCGGACGTGACCCTGTTCATAGCCCTTTCGGCTCCGGGGGCTTGAACATGTTACTTATGAGTAGCATCATGGTGCCTACTGGTGGGTAAGTGGGGCGCTCGAACGCGGCGGACCCCCGGAAGCGACGAACCGGAGAAACGGTCATGGGTCACTACAAGTCCAACCTGCGCGACGTGGAGTTCAACCTCTTCGAGGTGTTCGGCCGCGACCAGGTGTACGGCACCGGTCCGTTCGCCGACATGGACGTCGAGACCGCGAAGAACATCCTCAGCGAGATCTCCCGGCTGGCCGAGAACGACCTGGCCGCCTCCTTCGCCGACGCCGACCGCAACCCGCCGGTCTTCGACCCGGAGACCAACACCGCGCCGGTCCCGGCCACCTTCAAGAAGAGCTACCAGGCGTACATGGACGCCGAGTGGTGGCGCCTGGGCATCCCGGAGGGCATCGGGGGCCAGGTCACCCCGTCCTCGCTGATCTGGGCCTACGCGGAGCAGATCCTCGGCTCCAACCCCGCCATCTGGATGTACTCCTCCGGCCCGGCCTTCGCCGGCGTCGTCTACGACGAGGGCACCGAGGAGCAGCAGAAGGTCGCCAAGCACATGGTCGAGCGCCAGTGGGGCGCCACCATGGTGCTGACCGAGCCGGACGCCGGTTCGGACGTCGGCGCCGGCCGCACCAAGGCGATCAAGCAGGAGGACGGCTCCTGGCACATCGAGGGCGTCAAGCGCTTCATCACCTCGGGCGAGCACGACATGTCCGAGAACATCATCCACCTGGTGCTGGCCCGCCCCGAGGGCGGCAAGCCGGGCACCAAGGGCCTGGGCCTGTACATCGTGCCGAAGTTCGACTTCGACTGGGAGACCGGCGAGCTCGGCGAGCGCAACGGCGCCTACGCGACCAACGTCGAGCACAAGATGGGCCTCAAGGCGTCCAACACCTGCGAGATGACCTTCGGCGCCAAGCACCCCGCCAAGGGCTGGCTGGTCGGCGAGACCGTCGACGGCATCCGCCAGATGTTCAAGATCATCGAGTTCGCCCGGATGATGGTCGGCACGAAGGCCATCGCCACCCTCTCCACCGGCTACCTGAACGCGCTGGAGTACGCCAAGGAGCGCGTGCAGGGCGCCGACATCTCGCAGTTCCTGGACAAGACCGCGCCGCGCGTCACCATCACCCACCACCCGGACGTGCGCCGCTCGCTGCTGACCCAGAAGGCGTACGCCGAGGGCATGCGCGCCCTGGTGCTCTACACCGCCTCGGTCCAGGACGACGTGGTCGCCGCCCGCCTGCGCGGTGAGCACGACGACGCCGCCGAGCGGCTGAACGACCTGCTGCTCCCGATCGTCAAGGGCTACGGCTCGGAGAAGTCCTACGAGCAGCTCGCCCAGTCCCTGCAGACCTTCGGCGGCTCCGGCTTCCTGCAGGAGTACCCGATCGAGCAGTACATCCGCGACGCCAAGATCGACACCCTGTACGAGGGCACCACCGCCATCCAGGGCCTGGACTTCTTCTTCCGGAAGATCGTCAAGGACGGCGGCCAGGCGCTCACCGTGGTCTCCGAGCAGATCAAGAAGTTCCTGGCCAGCGGCGAGGGCGGCGAGGCCCTGGCGGCCGAGCGCGAGCTGCTCGGCAAGGCGGCCGGTGACCTGGAGGCGATCGTCGGCAAGCTGCTGGCCGACCTCTCCTCGGTCGAGCAGGACGTCAAGAACATGTACAAGGTGGGCCAGAACACCACGCGCCTGCTGATGGCCTCGGGCGACGTGGTGGTCGGCTGGCTGCTGCTCCGTCAGGGCGCCGTCGCGCTGGCCAAGCTGGAGGCCGGCGCCTCGGAGAAGGACGTGGCGTTCTACCAGGGCAAGGTCGCGGCCGCGAAGTTCTTCGCCCGCAACGTGCTGCCGACCGTCACCCCGCAGCGCCTGATCGCCGAGGGCATCGACAACGAGCTCATGGAGCTGGCGGAGGAGGCGTTCTAGCCTCCGCCCCGATGACTGCCTGACACACCCTCACACTGCGGGGCCCGGTCCGATCGGACCGGGCCCCGCAGTGCGTCCGGACGCTCCGTCAGCCGCTGCGCAGCGCCTTGAGCGGGTCGGTGCGGGCCGCCCGGACGGACGGGTACAGCCCGGCGAGGATGCCGGTCACGCTGCCGATCAGCGGGGCGGGCAGGGTGGCGGCCGGGTGCATCACGGCCGTCCAGTCCCGGGCGGCCGCCACCGCCAGCACGGTCAGCACGCCGATGCTGGTGCCGACCAGGCCGCCGAGGGTGCCGAGCACGGTCGACTCGGTGAGGAACTGGGCCGCGATGTGCCGGGTCCTGGCCCCGAGCGCGCGGCGCAGGCCGATCTCCTCGGTGCGCTCCAGCACCGCCACCAGGGTGGTGTTGGCGATGCCCACCGCGCCCACCAGCAGGCAGATCCCGGCCAGCGCGAGGAACAGCCCGGTCAGGTCGGAGGTCACCCGGTCGCGCAGGCCGTGCGGGTCGGGCGGCGGGGTGACGGTGAAGGAGGCGGGGGAGTCCGGGCGCAGGGCGGTCGCGACCTGCGCGGCCACCACCGTGGCGGCGCCGGTGCGGGTGGCCACCAGGCCCTGGGCACTGCGGTCGGGCTCGGTGCCGGGGTTGCCGTACCGCTCCAGCGCCGTGCCGGCCGGGACGATCACCCCGAGCAGGGTGGCGGGCAGCCGCTGGACGTCCGAGTAGATCCCGATCACCGTGTACGGCAGCCCGTCCAGGAAGACGGACGGCTGCACGTCCAGTCGGCTCACCCCGAGCCGCTTGGCGGCGGCCTGGCTGAGCAGCACCACCGGCTGCGCGGTCCGGTGGGCGAAGGCGTCCAGGGTCACGCCGCCCACCAGGGTGGGCGCCATCGCGGCGACCGCGCCGGGGGTGGCGGCGAAGACGGTGAGACCGGTGCCGGCGCCCTGCGCCTCGGTGGGACGGGCCGAGAGCACCGGGTTGACGGGGAGCGGCCACCAGACGCCGCCCGCGGTGACGCCGTCGATCCGGGAGAGCCTGGCGTCCGCGTCCTCGGGGAAGCTCGGTGGCGGGTTGGACCCCGGGCGGACGCCGTCCGTCCGGGGGCGGTCGGCGATGTTCACGGTGGTGGCCCTGGTGAGGTCGAACTGCTCGCCGATCTGGCCGGAGGCGGTCGCGGTCAGGCCCAGCACCGCCACGAAGGCGCCGATGCCGAGCACCGTCCCCAGCATGGTGAGGACGGACCGGCCGGGGCGCTGGAGGATGCCGGCCAGGGCCTCGGCGCACAGGTCCCGCAGGCCGAGCCGGGAGCCCGGCTCCGGCAGCACGTGACGGGCCATCAGCGCGCCACCTCCGAGGTCTCGGACAGCACGCCGTCCCGGATCGCCACCTGCCGGCCGGCCCGGGCCGCCACCGCCGGGTCGTGGGTGATGACCACCAACGTGTAGCCCTGGCCGTGCAGCTCGTCGAACTGCGCGAGCACCGCCTCGGCGTTGGCGGAGTCCAGGTTCCCGGTCGGTTCGTCGCAGAGCAGCAGACTGGGCCGGTTCACCAGGGCCCGGGCGACGGCGACCCGCTGGCGCTCGCCGCCGGACATGGTGGTCGGCAGCGCGTCCAGCCGGTGGCCGAGCCCGACCAGCCGCAGTGCCTCCCGGGCCGCCGCGGCCCGCGCGGCACGGGGCACCCGGTTGTAGACCTGGGCCAGCACCACGTTCTCCTCGGCGGTGCGGTGCGGCAGCAGGTGGAAGGACTGGAAGACGAAGCCGATCCGGCGCCCGCGCAGCGTGGACCGGTCGCGGTCGCGCAGCGCCCCGGTGTCGATGCCGTCGAGCTCGTACCGCCCCTCGGTGGGGGTGTCGAGCAGGCCGAGCAGGTGCAGCAGGGTGGACTTCCCCGAGCCCGAGGGGCCGGTGACGGAGACGTACTCGCCCTGGCGGACCGTCAGGTCGGCGGGTCGGAGCGCGACCACGGGCGGCTGCCCGGCGAAGCTGCGGCCGACACCGGCCAGCCGGATGACGGGGGGTCCGGCCTCGGCCGTCCCGGTGCCCGGGCTCACGAGCCGACCACCACCTGGTCGCCGGGCTTCAGGGCACCCTCGATGTTCGGGACGACGCCGACCAGGCCGTCGGCGGTGACACCGGTGGTGACCGACACGTCGGTCCGCAGACCGCCGGCCCCCACGGTGGTGACGGCGGTCCGTCCGGCCGCGTCGGTGAAGACCGCCGCCACCGGGACGGCGGTGACCGGCTGGACGGTGGTGTCCTTGAGGATGGTGAGCCGGACGTTCCGGCCGCTCAGCGCGGGCGGCAGCGGGGTGTCGGGGGTCACGGTGACCGGGATGTACGAGGGCCCGGCCGGGGCCCCGCCGCCCTGGGCCGGTGCCGGGGCGGCGCCGGCGTTCTGACCGGCGGCGGCCCCGCCGAGCGGGATCACCTTGCCGGCCGGCGGGGTGGTGGTCGGCGCACCCAGCTCGGCGACCTTGCCGGTGAGCTTGGTGCCGGTCTCCTCGTCCAGGACCTCGACCGCCATGCCGGCCTTGACCGCAGCCGCCTGGGCGGGGGTCAGCTGGCCCGTGACGGTCAGTCCGCCGCTGGTGAGCGAGAGCAGGGTGCCCGACACCGGGGCCCCGACCGAGCCGTTCACAGCCGTGACGGTGGCCGGCAGGGCGGGCAGGAAGACCACGTGGGCGGCCGGCACCATCGGGCCGTTCACCGCCACGGCCCGGGCCAGTGCCGCCTGGTCGGCCGTCAACTGCCGCTTGGCGGCGGTGATCTGCTGGTCGAGGCCGGCTCCGGTGGCCGGCCGGACGGCCGTGCTCCCGGCCGGCTGGTCGGGCGGCGTGGCTGGGGGCTGACCGGCGTTCTTCTGGGCCTGGAGGCCCTCCAGGGTCTGCCGGTCGGTGTCCACCGTCTTCTGGGCGGCGTCCACCGCCTGCTGGGTGGCGGCTCCGGTGACCGGCACCGGGTAGCCGAGCGCGCGGTAGAAGCCGGTCACCGCCTGCTTGGTCCCGGGGCCGAAGACGCCCCTCTCGTCGGAGCCGCTCGGGTACCCCAACTCCTTCAGGGCATCCTGGAGTTCGATGACGTCCGGGCCGCTGGCGCCCGGCTTCAGGTCGCGGTAGGCGGGCACCGCGCCCTTCAACACGTACAGCGGCTGCCCGGAGACCTCGGCGAGCAGCCGGCCGCTGGAGACCCCGTCACCGGCCTTGCCGTTCAGCTTCGACAGGAACAGCTGGGTCACCTCGGTGGAGGCGGCGGTGGGCACCACGTCGTACCTGGTCGGCGGGTACACCGAGGCCCGGGCGGTCACCGAGGGGTTCAGTGCCCGGCTGACCACCGAGGCGGTGAGCAGGGTCCTGGGCGGCGGGGCCGTCCGGGCGGCGCGCTCCGCCGGGGACTTGACCAGGGTGGTGGCCGCCAGCCCTCCGGTCGACAGCACGGCGGAGACCACCGCGACCACCAGCACCACCCGCTGCCGCCGGGCCGACCGCGACCGCCCCGGGGCCGGAGCCTGCGGCTGCTCGCCGTCCTCGGCGACGTTCCGGAGGTTCTTCCTACGCATCACGAGCACCGTCGTCCCCCCGTGCGGCCGCGGTCGAGTGCGCGCGCCGTCCCGGGTGAATTGTTGTTGATGGCCGGTCAGTTGGGGTGGGAATTCGCGGACTCAGCCGACTGCAGGTGCCGCGGCGGTGAGCTCGGCGGCCTTGCGGAGCATGTCGTCGGTGCGCTGCTTGTAGGCCGTGAGCTTGGCCGCGTTGGCCTCGACGTACCGCTTCGCGTAGGCGGTCTGGACGGCCACCGCGATGCCCACCGTGTTGTGGGCGAGCTTGCAGGCGATGTCCGCGGAGGCGGTCGCGATCTCCTGCGGGCTCGGCTGGGCGGTCTGCTGCTGCCAGGCGGGGTCGCCGATCGCCGCGCCGGGGTCCTTGTACTCGAACCCCTTCTCCTTCATGCAGGCGGACCACTTGGCGAAGGCGTCCACCAGCCGGGGGTCACCGGCGGGGACCTTCGGGCCGCCTTCGGGCAGGTCGCCGGTGTCGGGGTTGGGAGTGGCCCCGCCGAGCGCCTCGCGGCTCTTCTGCTGGCACCCGCCCGCCGGGACGGGCTTGCCGTCCAGGGTGGTCACCGGCTGGCCGGTTCTGGGGTCGGCCCCGGTGAGCGCGATGTGGTTCCGATCGGCCGTGGCCTCGTCCAAGGGGGCGCCGGGCGGGGGAGGGGTCGCGTTCCGTACCGCCGCGTACCCCTTGGACCCGGCGTTCGCCACGTCGAAGTAGCCGTAGACCAGACTGCGCGTCAGGCGTCCGGCCACCATGTCCTCCAGGCCGACCAGCACGGTCGGCCGGCCGGTGAGTCCGTACCCGCGCAGGCACTCCGCGGCGAGCAGGTCCTGGGCCTTGACGATCTGCCGGACCTGGGCCGTGGTGACCAGGTAGTCGTCGATCGGCAGCGCGATCTGGCCGGGCTCCGTGATGGTCGCGACCGTCCCGAGGGCCGGCGGCGGCTCGGCGGGCCGGTCCGCTCCGGAGCTGCTGCAGCCGGCTGCGGTCAGGACGGCCAGGGCCGCGGTGATCACTCGGACTCGGGTCGCCACAACTGTGTCCTCTCGTCTCGCTGTTCGACGGGTGCTGCCGGAACCGGCGGGCGCGGTGGCGCCCGCCGGCCCCGTCGGATCAGCGACCGGTGATGTTGATCCAGGTCACCTTGATCTTCGGGTTGTAGTTCGACTGCACCCAGCTTGCCTGGTAGGCCTGGTAGCCGTAGCCGTTCTGGGTGAAGTTGAAGTACCCGCTGTTGTTGCCGGAGTTGATTTGGTAGACGTCGTAGATCGCCACGCTGGTCGAGCCGTTGTCGGCGAAGCAGACCTTCGGCGGGTAGTTCCACAGGGTGAAGAAGTCCGAGCGGGCGTTGCAGGTGTTGGTGTCGACCCGGTAGATCGCTGCCGCCGGGCCCGCGGTGGCCAGGGTGAGGGCCAGAGTGGCGGTGCCGGCCAGGGCCAGCCCGGCGATGCGCTTGCGAAGTGCCATGATGGGGACAGCTCCTTGGTTCGTTCCACTGGTGTGGCTGATGACCGTGCTGTGGTGCGACGGAGTCATGCGCGGCGGTCCCGTCCTGGACGACGGGGCCGCCGTTGCGTAGGCCCTGAGCGGGCCGCGCCGGAGTTGATCCTCTGTCAGGTCGGGGCCGTGCGGACAGGAACTTCGACCGGAAGTTCTCCGGGCCGTGCGACCCGGAGCCCACCCCGCGGCGGTCTGTCCCATTGGCCCCCGTATGGCGTGGTGACGTGCATCACAATGCCCTTGTGTGGTGGGCGGGTTACCTATGGTGAGGGAGAAGCGGATTCATCTGCGCCCGGGGGGGAACGGATTGATGCACGAGTCGGAGGAGCGGTTCGGCCGACTACTGCGCAGGCTGAGGGAGGCCGCCGCGCTGAGCCAGGAGGAGCTCGCCGACCGTTCGGGGCTCAGCGCCCGGGCGATCGGGAACCTGGAGCGCGGGCGGAGCCGGCCTCGGGCGGGTTCGGTGCGGCAGATCGTGGTGGCGCTCGGCCTGGACGGGACGGCTGCGGTGGCGATGACCGTGGCGGCCGGGTCGGCGGACTGGCCGTGGGCGGGGCCGTTGGCGGACTCGGCGGGCTCGGCGGGCTCGGTGGGCGGTCGGGTGCCGGTCCAACGGGACGGCAGGGAGGGGCGGTTGTCCGACACCGAGGCCCTGCTGCTGCTGGAGGTGCTCGGCGGGGTGGACCCGGGCGGCTGGGACCCGGAGGTGCGGAACGCGCTGCTGAGGGCCTGCGCGGGCTCCGCGGCGGCGGTGCGGGTGGCCGGCGCCGTGCTGGCCGTCGAACCGGACCTGCCGCTGCGTGAACTGGCCCGGCGGCTGGACGGCCGCTGCGTGCTCTCCTGAGGCGGGAGCGACGGATTCCGGGGAGCGGACTGAGGGAAACGCAACGAGCGCTTCACCGTTGTGTCACCGTTGTTGAGTTCACAGCGTCATGTCCGTGTACGGGCATATGCTCGGGTGCGAAGACCGGTCCCCCATCCGGCTTCGGCCCTCCCTCGACCCAGGAGCAGCATGTCGACCGCCGTCCGCCCGGCCTCCTTCGACCGAACGCACACCGACGACCTGATCGCCTTCCTCAGCGCATCGCCGTCGCCGTTCCACGCGGTGGCCAGCGCGGCCGAGCGGCTGGAGAAGGCGGGCTTCCGCCGGGTGGCCGAGACCGACGCCTGGGACTCCTCGACCGGTGGCCGGTACGTGATCCGGGGCGGCGCGCTGATCGCCTGGTACGTGCCGGAGGGCGCGGGCCCGGAGACGCCGTTCCGGGTGGTCGGCACGCACACCGACTCGCCGAACCTACGGGTCAAGCCCGCCCCGGACACCGGCGCGGCCGGCTGGCGGCAGGTGGCGGTGGAGATCTACGGCGGCGTCCCGCTGAACACCTGGCTGGACCGCGACCTCGGCCTGTCCGGCCGACTCGCCCTGCGGGACGGCAGTGTGACGCTGGTTCAGCTGGACGAGCCGCTGCTGCGGGTGCCGCAGCTGGCCATCCACCTGGACCGCCAGGTCAACGACGGGATGAAGCTCGACAAGCAGCGCCACCTCACGCCGATCTGGGGGCTCGGCAAGGTGACCGAGGGCTCGCTGATCGAGTACGTCGCCGAGCGGGCCGGGCTGGCCGCCGCCGACGTGATCGGCTGGGACCTGATGACCCACGACGTCCAGCCGCCCGCCTACCTGGGCAAGGACCGCGAGCTGCTGGCCGCGCCCCGGCTGGACAACCTGCTCTCGGTGCACGCCGGGACGGCCGCGCTGGCCGCCGTGGCCGCGGCCGGCGGCGAGCTCGGCTGCATCCCGGTGCTGGCCGCCTTCGACCACGAGGAGACCGGCAGCGAGTCCGACACCGGCGCCCAGGGTCCGCTGCTGGGGAACGTGCTGGAGCGCAGTGTCTACGCGCGGGGAGGGACCCCGGAGGACCGGGCCCGGGCGCTGGCCGGCACCGTCTGCCTCTCCTCCGACATGGGCCACGCCGTCCACCCGAACTACACCGAGCGGCACGAGCCCGGCCACCACCCGGTGCCCAACGGCGGGCCGATCCTCAAGGTCAACGTCAACAACCGCTACGCCACCGACGCGCTCGGCCGGGCCGTCTTCACCGCCGCCTGCGAGAAGGCCGGCGTGCCGTGGCAGACCTTCGTCTCCAACAACTCGATGCCCTGCGGCACCACGATCGGCCCGATCACGGCGGCCCGGCTCGGCATCACCACGGTGGACTGCGGCATCGCCGCGCTCTCCATGCACTCCGCCCGCGAGCTCTGCGGAGCCGAGGACCCGTACCTGCTGGCCGCCGCGCTGAAGGCGTTCCTGGAGGGCTGACGGGACGACAGAACCCCCTGGAGCGGGCTCCAGGGGGTTCGGGGGCCGAGACGGGGCGGGCGACCTCGGGTGACCTCGGGTGATCGCGGGCGACCTCAGGCGATCGAGGCGGCGATGATCGCGGCCACCGAGAGGTTCATGCTGGCCGTCACCCAGACCGCCGGGTGCGGCTCCGGGTCGACCAGGATGGCGCCCAGCTTGCCCGGCGTCAGCACGTCCAGCAGCCAGAACGCCACCGCCATCAGCACCAGGCCGAGCAGGCCGAACAGGGCGGTGGTGGCCAGGCCCTTGCCGAAGTCGTCGTAGGTGAACATGATCGCGGTGAAGACGATCCCGCCGATCCCGAGCAGCGCGGAGCTGAGCACCACGGCGGCGTTGCGGTTGCGGTCCACCCAGATCTGCCGGCTCAGCTTGCCGGGGGTCAGCAGGTCGACCAGGCCGACGCCGAGCAGCAGCAGGACGACGCCGACCGCGCCGAAGACGGCGGCCGCGCCGAGACCGTTGACGATGTCGTTCATTGGGTGGTCCCCCGGGGTGGAAGAGGCGGAATCCCTGGCTCAAGGATCGGCAAAAGATATCCCATCGAGTTCCTTTCCGGGCCCTGCCCAGTAGCATCTCCCGCCATGACCTCCACTCCGGTTCCCGACCGCCGCAGATCGGGCTTCGTCGCGCTGGGCATGGTCGGCACGCTGGCCCTCGCACTGAGCGGCTGCTCGTCGAACAGCAGTGCCCCCCGGCGCTGCGTCGACCCGGGCAGCCTGAAGGTGCTGGACAACCACTCCTGCACCGACAGCAAGACCACGGCCGGCCGCTGGTACTACTGCGGCTCCGGCTCGCTCACCGCCAACGGCGGCACCTTCGTCCAGGCCGACACCAAGCGCGGCGGCTTCGGCTGCCCGTCCGGCTCCTCCGGCTCCGGCGGCGGGTGAGCTCCTGATGCGCCGTCACACCATCACCCCGCGCCCGGACTGGCAGCCCGTCGTGGAGTCCCAGGGCCTGATCTACGCGGTCTGCCAGGACCCGTGCAACCAGGGCGGCCCGCACGCCTACTGGGACGAGAGCGCCTACTACGAGTTCTCGCTGCCCGAGGTGGAGGCCCTGGAGGAGGTGGTCGAGGAGCTGCACGAGCTCTGTCTGGAGGCCGCCGACCACGTGGTGCGGACGGAGCGGTACGCCGACTACGGGCTGACCGACCCCCGGGTGAACGCGGTGATCGCCGAGTCCTGGCGCCGCCGGGACGAACAGCCCTCCGTCTACGGGCGGTTCGACCTGGCGTACGACGGCACCGGCCCGGCCAAGCTGTTCGAGTACAACGCGGACACCCCCACCTCGCTGATCGAGGCGGCCGGCCCGCAGTGGTTCTGGATGGAGCAGCTCTTCCCCGGCGCCGACCAGTGGAACTCGCTGCACGAGCGCCTGGTCGCCTCCTGGCAGCGGCAGAAGCACCTGCTGCCGCCCGGCCCGGTGCACTTCGCCCACTCCCGGGGCGACACCGAGGGCGAGGACTGGATGACCACCCTCTACCTCCAGGAGACCGCCGAGCAGGCCGGGTTGGAGACCGTCGGCATCGCCGTGGAGGACATCGGCCTGGACGGGCTGAGCGGCCGGTTCGTCGACCTGGAGCAGCGCTACATCCGCTCGCTCTTCAAGCTCTACCCCTGGGAGTGGCTCACCGAGGAGGAGTTCACCCCGGCCATGCTCTCCGGCATCGACCTGGGCGGCTCCACCGGCAGCACCCTGTGGATCGAGCCGCCGTGGAAGATGCTGCTCTCCAACAAGGCCCTGCTCGCCGTCCTCTGGGAGCTCAACCCCGGCCACCCCAACCTGCTCCCGGCCTACCTCGACGGCCCGCGCGAACTCGCCGCCACCGGCTACGCGATGAAGCCGCTGCTCGGCCGCGAGGGCGCGGGCGTGCGGATCGTCGAGCCGGACGGCCAGGAGACCCGGCTGGCCGAGTGGGCCGGGGACCCGGACCGGTACGGCAAGGAGGGCTTCTGCTACCAGCAGCTCTGCCACCTCCCCGACTTCGACGGGAACCGGCCGGTGCTCGGCGCCTGGGTGGTCGACGGCGAGTCGGCCGGCCTCGGCATCCGGGAGACCGACGACTCCCCGATCACCCACCAGGGCGCGCGCTTCCTGCCCCACCTGATCCGCTGACGGTCCGCCAGGCAGGGCGCCGGACGGGGCGGCGCCGGACCTGACGGCGATCCGGGCCCGGTACCCGGCCACCGGATACTTCGCGGCCCGGAACGAGAACCGGCGGCCCACCGAACACCAGGGCGCGGACGGGCTGCCGAACGACCGTTGGACGGCCGACCGGGGCGAGACCGTGCCGGCCCGCCCGGAGCACGGCGGCGGGCCCGGCCCCGCCGCCACGGAGCTCCACCACGACCTGGCCCGCGTGCCGGACCTCGACCGGGTCGGCGAGGCCGGCGTCCAGGACGTCCACGCCCCGGCTGCCACGGGCCGGTCGGCGGTCTGCCCGGACGCCGTCCCCCTGCGCTGACCCGGTGTCAGACCTCCGGGCCGGTTCGGCCCGGTCCGGTCGAAGGGGTCGGACACGAAGGACGCTTGCGGCCATGGACGCATGGGTCCACGGGCCAGGCCTTCAAAGCCGACTGGACGGCCGCCAGGATGAGTGCGTCAGCCCGGGACGCCGCGGAGAACGCGAGCGGGGAACGCCCCCGGGGTCAAGCGCACACCTCCTCAGGAGCACCGTCATGTCCTCGCACGCCTCGAAGCTCACCCGCATCGCGCTCGCCGCCGCCATCGGCCTCACCGGCGCGGTCGCCGGCACCGCGCTCACCACGGCCACCGCCACGGTCGCCCAGGCCGCCTCGGCGGTGGACGGCTCGATCACCCGCTCCGAGGTGATAGCCCGCGCCGACTACTGGTACCAGAACCGGGCCGGCATCCCCTACACCACGAGTGGTGAGACGTACCCGGACTCCTCGGGCCGCAACTACCGGAAGGACTGCTCCGGCTACGTCTCGATGGCCTGGCACCTCGGCTACAGCCGGACCACCCAGACGCTGCCGGAGATCGCCACCGAGATCCCTCGCAGCGAGCTCAAGCCCGGCGACATCCTCGACTACGAGGCCAAGCACGTGATCCTGTTCGAGAAGTGGGACGACGCGGCGAAGACCACCTTCTCCTACTACTCCTTCGGCTCCACCCCGGTGAAGCACTACACCGGCGTCTCGATCAACGCCGCCACCTTCGACGGCCACGCCAACGGTCTCTACACGGCCTACCGCTACAACAAGATCGTCGACGGTGGCAAGAACGCCGGGACGGAGTCGGGTGAGGCGGGTCGTGCGCGGTGGGCGGACTGGGATGGTGACGGGGTGTCGGACTATCTGGTGGTGCAGGACGGTGGTGCGGTGCAGGTGTACCTGAACCGGGGTGGGGATGGTCATGGTGGGTGGGGTGAGTCGTATCAGGTGGCGTCGGGGATGACGGCGGATCGTTCGCGGGTGCGGTTCGCGGACTGGGACGGGGACGGCAGGGCGGATTACCTGTTGGTCAACGGGGATGGTTCGGTGACGGTGTTCCCGAACCGGGGTGGGGATGGTCATGGGGGTTGGGGTGCGTCGTTCAAGGCGGCGTCGGGGATGACGGTGGATCAGTCGAAGGTGCGGTTCGCGGACTGGAACGGGGACGGCAGGGCTGACTACATGGTGTTCTCGGACAGTGGTGCGCTTCAGGTGTTCATCAACAACGGTGGGGATGGTCATGGTGGGTGGGGTGAGTCGTATCAGGTGGCGTCGGGGTTGACGGCGGATCGTTCGCGGGTGCGGTTGGCGGATCTCAACGGGGACGCGAAGGCGGACTACGTGGTGATCAATGGTGATGGTTCGGTGCAGGCGTATGTGAACAACGGTGGTGATGGTCATGGGGGTTGGGGTCGTTCGGGTCAGGTCGCGTCGGGTCTGACGGCGGAGGCGTGGCGGGTGAACTTCGCGCAGGTGAACCAGGACGCGAGTGCGGACTACCTGGTGTCGAACAACGACGGTTCGACGACTGCGTACTTGTGGGCGGGTGGTGACGGCAATGGTGGCTGGACGCCGTGGGGCACCATCGCCGCCGGCGCCTGACCCACACCCGTCCGGCGCACACCCGAAGCAAGCCACTCACCCCTCTCAGGAGCCCCACAGTGCGACGCATCCTGACGGCCTCGCTGGCCGTCCTCCTCGGCACGGCCGCGTTGGCCGCCACCGCCCCCACCGCCTCGGCCGCAGTGGTCACCCCGCCGCCCACCCTGCGGGTCATGCCGCTGGGTGACTCCATCACCAACGGCTACAGCAGTTCCACCGGTGACGGCTACCGCAAGCCGCTCGCCGAACTGATCGCCGGTCAGAACGGCTACCGGGTCGACTACGTCGGCTCCCAGCAGGGTGGCGGGCTGGCCGACCGGGACCACGAGGGCCACAGCGGCTTCATGATCGACGACATCCGGAACGGCGTCGACGGCTGGCTGACCGCCGCCCAGCCGGACGTGGTGCTGCTGCACATCGGAGTGAACGACCTGGACCGGGGCACCGACAAGGCCGGGGCCCCGGCCCGGCTGGCCGCCCTGGTGGACCGCATCCTGGCGGACCGGCCCGGCGTCACCGTCGTCGTGCAGGGCGTCATCCCCACCACGCCCAGGGTGGCGAGCCTGACCGGCCCGTACAACTCGGCGGTCCGGCAGGCGGTGGCCGACCGGCAGGCCGGGGGCAAGAAGGTGCGCTACGCCGAGCCGCCGGCACTCACCTCGGGCGAACTCCCCGACGGGCTGCACCCGAACGACGCCGGCTTCCGCCGGATGGCCGACGCGTACTTCGGCGGTCTGCAGCAGGCCGTCCGCGACGGCTGGGCGACCAGGCCGGACGCCCGGCGGGCCGGCACCGAATCCGGTGAGGCCGACCGGGTGCGCTGGGCGGACTGGGACGGGGACGGGAAGACCGACCGGGTGGTGATCAACGACAACGGCTCGGTGGTGGTGACCCCGAGCAACGGCGGTGACGGTCACGGTGGTTGGAAGCCGTCGTACCAGGTGGCCTCGGGGTTGACCTCGGACCGCTCCCGGGTGCGGCTGGCGGACTGGGACGGAGACGGCAGGGCCGACTACCTGGTGATCAACGGCAACGGATCGGTCCAGGTCTACGTCAGCAACGGCGGTGACGGCCACGGTGGTTGGAAGGACTCCTACCAGGTCGCGAGTGGTGTCACCAACGACCCGACCAAGGTGCGGTTCGCGGACTGGGACGGGGACGGCAGGGCCGACTACCTGGCCTTCGAGGACAGCGGCGCGTTCCAGGTCTACCTGAACCGGGGTGGCGACGGCCGGGGCGGCTGGGGGCCGCAGGGCCAGGTGGCCACGGGGATGACCCCGGACCGCTCCCGGGTGCGGCTGGCCGACCTCGACGGTGACGGCCGGGCCGACTACGCGGTGATCAACGGGAACGGCTCCGTGCAGGCGTTCCTCAACCGGGGCGGCGACGGTCACGGTGGGTGGGAGGGCCTCGGCCAGATCGCCAGCGGTCTGACCACCGATCAGACGAAGGTGCACTTCGCCGACGTCAACGCGGACGTCCACGCCGACTACCTGACGACCGACCCCGACGGCTCGACCACCGCCTACACCTGGAACGGCGGCGACGGCCAGGGCGGATGGAACCCGTACGGCCGGATCACCTCCGGCAGCTGACGCCCGCCCGGCCCGTACGTCCCCGGGCTTTCCTGCCCCCCTTCACTTCACTTCACCCAGACATGAGGTCCTCCGCCATGCGCTCCATCCTGTCCTCCCGCCGTCGTACCCTCCGCACCGCCCTGCTCGGCGCGGTCCTCCCGGCCCTGATCGCCCCGGTGCTCGCCACCGGCCAGGCCTCCGCCGCCTCGGTGGCCACCTGGGACAAGGTCGCCGACTGCGAGAGCGGCGGCAACTGGTCGATCAACACGGGGAACGGCTACTACGGCGGCCTGCAGTTCAGCAGCTCCACCTGGGTCGGGTACGGCGGCATCGCCTACGCCCCGCAGGCCCACCTGGCCACCAAGCAGCAGCAGATCCTGATAGCCGAGAAGGTCCTGGCGGCCCAGGGCCCCGGCGCCTGGCCGGTCTGCTCGGTCAAGGCCGGCCTGACCCGCGACGGCGTCGACCCCTACCCGGGGGGCGGCACGGTCCGGCGTGCCGGGACGGAGTCGGGTGAGGCGGGTCGTGCGCGGTGGGCGGACTGGGATGGTGACGGGGTGTCGGACTATCTGGTGGTGCAGGACGGTGGTGCGGTGCAGGTGTACCTGAACCGGGGTGGGGATGGTCATGGTGGGTGGGGTGAGTCGTATCAGGTGGCGTCGGGGATGACGGCGGATCGTTCGCGGGTGCGGTTCGCGGACTGGGACGGGGACGGCAGGGCGGATTACCTGTTGGTCAACGGGGATGGTTCGGTGACGGTGTTCCCGAACCGGGGTGGGGATGGTCATGGGGGTTGGGGTGCGTCGTTCAAGGCGGCGTCGGGGATGACGGTGGATCAGTCGAAGGTGCGGTTCGCGGACTGGAACGGGGACGGCAGGGCTGACTACATGGTGTTCTCGGACAGTGGTGCGCTTCAGGTGTTCATCAACAACGGTGGGGATGGTCATGGTGGGTGGGGTGAGTCGTATCAGGTGGCGTCGGGGTTGACGGCGGATCGTTCGCGGGTGCGGTTGGCGGATCTCAACGGGGACGCGAAGGCGGACTACGTGGTGATCAATGGTGATGGTTCGGTGCAGGCGTATGTGAACAACGGTGGTGATGGTCATGGGGGTTGGGGTCGTTCGGGTCAGGTCGCGTCGGGTCTGACGGCGGAGGCGTGGCGGGTGAACTTCGCGCAGGTGAACCAGGACGCGAGTGCGGACTACCTGGTGTCGAACAACGACGGTTCGACGACTGCGTACTTGTGGGCGGGTGGTGACGGCAATGGTGGCTGGACGCCGTGGGGCACCATCGCCGCCGGCGCCTGACCCACACCCGTCCGACGGAATGCAGCCATGCCCCCATGCGGTTGGATGGGGGCATGGCTACTCGTGCTCGTGTCCGCGCCCCCGAACTTGTGGGGAAGGGCGGCTGGCTGAACACCGGCGGCAAGGACCTGTCGCTGGCAGACTTCCGCGGCAAGATCCTGGTCCTCGACTTCTGGACCTTCTGCTGCATCAACTGCCTCCACGTCCTGGACGAACTCCGGGAGCTGGAGGAGAAGCACCGGGACACCCTGGTGATCGTCGGCGTGCATTCGCCCAAGTTCGTCCACGAGGCCGACCACCAGGCCGTGGTGGACGCGGTGGCCCGCTACGAGGTGCACCACCCGGTGCTGGACGACCCGGAGCTGACCACCTGGAAGCAGTACGCGGTGCGGGCCTGGCCGACCCTGGTGGTGATCGACCCGGAGGGGTACGTGGTCGCCCAGCACGCCGGTGAGGGGCACGCACACGCGATCGCCCGGCTGGTCGAGGAGCTGGAGCGGGAGCACGCGGCCAAGGGCACCCTGCGCCGGGGCGACGGCCCGTACGTGGCGCCGGAGCCGGTGGCCGGGGACCTGAAGTTCCCCGGCAAGGCGGTGCTGCTGCCGGACGGGCACTACCTGGTCGCCGACGCGGGCCACCACTCGCTGGTCGAGCTGGCCGAGGACGGCGAGACCGTGGTGCGCCGGATCGGCGACGGCGAGCGCGGCTTCGTCGACGGCACCGCCCCCCGGTTCAGCGAGCCGTCCGGTCTGGCGCTGGCCCCCGAGGGGCTCGGCTACGACGTGGTGGTGGCCGACACGGTTAACCACGCGCTGCGCGGGGTGAAGCTGGCGGACGGCTCGGTGACGACGCTGGCCGGCACCGGCAGGCAGTGGTGGCAGGGCTCGCCGACCTCCGGCCCGGGCCGGGAGGTGGACCTCTCCTCGCCCTGGGACGTGGCCTTCTTCGACGGCCGAGTGTGGATCGCGATGGCCGGGGTGCACCAGCTCTGGGCCTACGACCCGGTGTCCGGCGAGGTCGCGGTGGCGGCCGGCACCACCAACGAGGGCCTGGTCGACGGCCCGGTGGCCGAGGCGTGGTTCGCCCAGCCGTCCGGCCTGGCGGTCTCGGCCGACGGCGAGAAGCTCTGGGTCGCCGACTCGGAGACCTCGGCCGTGCGCTGGGTCGACCGCGCCACCGGGACGGTGCACACCGCCGTCGGCACCGGCCTGTTCGACTTCGGACACCGGGACGGCGAGGCCGGTCAGGCGCTGCTCCAGCACCCGCTCGGGGTGACGGTGCTGCCCGACGGCTCGGTCGCGATCGCCGACACCTACAACCACGCGCTGCGCCGCTTCGACCCGGCCACCGGTGAGGTCTCCACCCTGGCCACCGACCTGCGCGAGCCCTCGGGCGCGGTGCTGGTCGGCGAGGACATCGTGGTGGTCGAGTCGGCCCGGCACCGGCTCACCCGGCTCCGGCTGCCCGAGGAGGCCGTCCGGGTGGAGGCGGTGGCCCACCGCACGCAGCGGGCCGCCACCGAGGTGGCGCCGGGCGCGCTCCGCCTGGACGTGGTCTTCCAGGCCCCGGCCGGGCAGAAGCTGGATGAGCGCTACGGCCCGTCCACCCGGCTGCTGGTCTCCTCGACCCCGCCCGAGCTGCTGCTCTCCGGGGCCGGTGCGGAGAGCGACCTCTCCCGCGAGCTGGTGCTGAACGGCGAGCTCACCGAGGGCGTGCTGCACGTCTCGGCGATGGCCGCCTCCTGCGACGACGATCCGGAGATCGAGTACCCGGCCTGCCACGTGCACCAGCAGGACTGGGGCGTCCCGGTGAAGCTGGTGGCCGGCGGCGCCACCCGGCTGCCGCTGGTGCTGGCCGGGATGGAGTAGCCCCGCCGCCCGGCCCGACGGACCGTCAGCCCGCCAGCAGACGGTCCGTCAGCCGGGTCTTCGCGGCCGGCCACTCGTCCGCGAGCATCGAGTACCAGACGCTGTCCCGCCAGCTGCCGTCCCGGCGCTGCCGGGCCCGCCGGAAGGTGCCCTCGTACTGCGCGCCCAGGCGCCGGATGGCGTTCTGCGAGCGCTCGTTGAGGTGGTCGGTCTTCCAGCAGACCGTGCCCGCGCCGAACTCCTCGAAGGCCCTGGTCAGCAGCAGCAGCTTCGACTCGGTGTTCACCGCCGTCCGCCACACCGGCCGCCCGTACCAGGTGGCGCCGATCTCCACGGTCTCCTCCCGGGCCGCCACCGCCAGGTAGCAGGTCACCCCGACCGCCTTCCCGGTCTCCGGCAGCACCACCGCGAACGGCACGATGTCCTCCCGCCCGAGCAGGCTGCCGACCTCGGCCAGCATCTCGTCCGGCGTCGACGGCACCGGCCCGATGATCCAGCGGAACACCTCCTCGTCGCCCCCGGCCGCCTCGAACAGGTCGGCCGCGTGCGCGGTGGTGAGCGGCTCCAGCCGGACGTGCCGGCCGGTCAGGACGGTGGGGGAGGGCAGCTTCGTCGTCATGCCCCCGTACGTTAGCCCTGCTTTGCACTAGCAGCAAGCACTCTCTGCACTAGTGCAAAAGCAGAGGGCCCCACCCGGAGGTGGGGCCCTGCGCTCGACCGTGCGGTCAGACGAAGGAGTTGATCTGGATCGTCTCGGTCCGGCCGGGGCCGACGCCGATCGCGGAGATCGGCGCGCCCGACATCTCCTCCAGCGCCTTCACGTACGCCTGCGCGTTCTTCGGCAGATCGGCGAAGGTCTTGGCCTTCGAGATGTCCTCGGTCCAGCCGGGGAAGTTCTCGTAGATCGGCTTCGCGTGGTGGAAGTCGCTCTGGTTGTACGGGAGTTCCTCGACGCGCTTGCCGTCGATCTCGTACGCCACGCAGACCGGGATCTGCTCCCAGCCGGTCAGCACGTCCAGCTTGGTGAGGAAGAAGTCGGTCATGCCGTTCACCCGGGTCGCGTAGCGCGCGATCACCGCGTCGAACCAGCCGCAGCGGCGGTCACGGCCGGTGGTGACACCGCGCTCGCCACCGATCCGGCGCAGCGCCTCGCCGTCCGCGTCCAGCAGCTCGGTCGGGAACGGGCCGGAGCCGACCCGGGTGGTGTACGCCTTCAGGATGCCGATGACCCGGTCGATCTTGGTGGGGCCGATGCCGGACCCGGTGCAGGCACCGCCGGCGGTCGGGTTCGACGAGGTGACGAAGGGGTACGTGCCGTGGTCGACGTCGAGCAGGGTGCCCTGGCCGCCTTCCAGCAGGACCACCTTGTTCGCCTTCAGCGCCTCGTCCAGCACCAGGGTGGTGTCGGCCAGGAAGGGCTTGATCTTCTCGGCGTAGCCCAGGTACTCCTGCACCACCAGGTCGGCCGGGATGGCGCGGCGGTTGTAGAGCTTGACCAGCAGCTGGTTCTTGTCGTGCAGCGCCGCTTCGACCTTCTGGATCAGGATCGACTCGTCGAAGAGGTCCTGGACCCGGATGCCGACGCGGTTGATCTTGTCCGCGTAGGTCGGGCCGATGCCGCGGCCGGTGGTGCCGATCCGGCGCTTGCCGAGGAAGCGCTCGGTGACCTTGTCCAGGGTCCGGTGGTACGGCGTGATCAGGTGGGCGTTGCCCGAGATCAGCAGCTTCGAGGTGTCGATGCCGCGCTCGTTCAGACCGTTCAGCTCGGAGAGCAGCACGCCCGGGTCGATCACCACGCCGTTGCCGATCACCGGCACCACGTTCGGGCTGAGGATGCCGGAAGGCAGCAGGTGCAGGGCGTACTTCTGATCGCCGATGATCACCGTGTGACCGGCGTTGTTGCCGCCCTGGTAGCGGACGACGTAGTCGACGGAGCCGCCGAGGAGGTCCGTCGCCTTCCCCTTGCCCTCGTCTCCCCACTGGGCACCAACGATCACGAGTGCCGGCACAGGCGTACACCCCTTCGGGTTGGGGCATCCTGCGTAGGCCGCAGTCTGCCCCGAGATAGACGAAGCCCCTGGCGCAATAGCGCAAGGGGCTCTTGCACCGAGAGATTACCTGAGGAAGGACGGGTCGTGTCGTCGTTGTCCACGCCCGAGGGCCGTGCCGCCGACCCGGGCGGGCCCGGTCAGTTGCTCCTCCTCCTCGACCCGGCCGCCCGGCGGGCCGACGGCGAGTCCGTCCGGATCGCCCGGGACGTGCTGGCCGGCGGGGCCGACGTGAAGCTCGCGCTGCCCGAGAGTCCGTCCGAACTCGACCGGGTGCTGGCGCACCGGGGCCGCCGCCGACCGGTGGTGATCGGTTCCGACCTGGCCCTGCAGCGGGTGTTGCAGGCCCTGCACCGTCAGCGCGACCTCGGTGCCGACCCGCTCGGCGTGGTCCCGGTCGGCCGCCCGGAGGCGGTGGCCGCGTCCCGTGCGCTCGGCGTCCCGGTGCAGCCGGTGGCGGCGGCCCGGGCGGTGCTCTGCGGTGCGGCCCGCAAGCTCGACCTGCTGGTGGACGACGGCGGCGGGGTGGTGCTCGGCGAGGTCCGGGTGCAGGGCGGCCTGCTCGAACGCCCGGGGGCACTGCGTTCGCTATGGGCGAAATTGGCTGCGGCCGAGCAGGGGACCCCACCGGTCCCGGACGGTCACCGCCTGCGGATCGAGGCGGACGGCCGCCTGCTGGCCGACCTCCCGCACGCCGTGCACCGCCTGCTGGTCAGCCTCCCGGCCGGCGCGGGGGAGATGGAGCTCCGGCTGCGCACCTCCGAGGGCCCGTGCACCCTGCGCGCCGCCCGCCTCACGGTGGCCGGCCGGGGCTTCGGGTACGAGGCCGACGGCTGCCGGGTCGGCCCGGTCCGCAGCCGGGTCTGGACCGTCCATCCGGGCGCGTGGCAGCTGCTCGTCCCGGCCGCGTGAGCAGCGTCACGTCGGAGGGCCCGTCCGGCCGTCACCGTCGGTGACCGGAATTGGCCGCCGTCCGCGTACGCCTAGGCGGGCCGTGCATTCAACGAATTGTGTCCGGGAAAGGCCCCACCCGGTAAGGGGTTTCGTCTACGCGCGTTGCTATCCGATCGCCCAATATCCACCCGGTCCTCCGTTCGGGAAGGCGTACGGAACTGCCCTAGACTCGTTGACGTGCCACGTGGTGACGGAAGACTCAACCACGATCTTCTTCCCGGCGAGAAAGGCCCTCAGGACGCTTGCGGCGTCTTCGGGGTCTGGGCTCCCGGCGAGGAGGTCGCCAAGCTCACGTACTTCGGCCTCTATGCCCTGCAGCACCGCGGTCAGGAATCCGCGGGCATCGCAGTGAGCAACGGCTCCCAGATTCTCGTCTTCAAGGACATGGGGCTCGTCTCCCAGGTCTTCGACGAGACCTCCCTGGGGTCGTTGCACGGGCATATCGCCGTCGGACATGCCCGCTACTCGACCACCGGGTCCTCGGTCTGGGAGAACGCCCAGCCGACCTTCCGGGCGACCGTGCACGGCTCGCTCGCGCTCGGTCACAACGGGAACCTGGTCAACACCGCGGAGCTCGCCGCGATGGTCGCCGAGCTGCCCGGTGAGGAGCACGTCTCGCGCTCCGGCCGGTCCGCCGCGACCAACGACACCGACCTGGTGACGGCGCTGCTCGCGGGCTACCCGGAGCTCTCCATCGAGGAGACCGCGAAGCAGGTGCTGCCCAAGGTCAAGGGCGCCTTCTCGCTGGTCTTCATGGACGAGCACACCCTCTACGCGGCCCGTGACCCGCAGGGCATCCGCCCGCTGGTGCTCGGCCGCCTGGAGCGCGGCTGGGTGGTCGCCTCGGAGACGGCGGCGCTCGACATCTGCGGCGCCTCCTTCATCCGCGAGGTGGAGCCCGGCGAGCTGATCGCCATCGACGAGAACGGCATGCGGACCTCCCGCTTCGCCGAGGCCAAGCCCAAGGGCTGCGTCTTCGAGTACGTCTACCTGGCCCGCCCGGACACCACCATCGCCGGCCGGAACGTGCACCTCTCCCGGGTGGAGATGGGCCGCCGGCTCGCCAAGGAGGCGCCCGTCGAGGCCGACCTGGTGATAGCCACCCCCGAGTCCGGCACCCCCGCCGCGATCGGGTACGCGGAGGCCAGCGGCATCCCGTACGGCTCCGGCCTGGTGAAGAACGCCTACGTGGGCCGCACCTTCATCCAGCCCAGCCAGACCATCCGCCAGCTCGGCATCCGCCTCAAGCTCAACCCGCTGCGCGAGGTCATCCAGGGCAAGCGCCTGGTGGTGGTGGACGACTCCATCGTCCGCGGCAACACCCAGCGCGCCCTGGTCCGGATGCTCCGCGAGGCCGGCGCGGCCGAGGTCCACATCCGGATCTCCTCGCCGCCGGTCAAGTGGCCCTGCTTCTTCGGCATCGACTTCGCCACCCGCGCGGAGCTGATCGCCAACGGCATGACGGTGGAGGAGATCGGCCGCACCCTCGGTGCGGACTCGCTCGCCTACATCTCGATCGACGGCATGATCGAGGCCACCACGATCCCCAAGGACCGGCTCTGCCGGGCCTGCTTCGACGGCGAGTACCCGATGGAGCTGCCGGACCCGGCGCTGCTCGGCAAGCTCCTGCTGGAGGCGGAGATCGCCGGCGGCAAGCAGCAGCCGGCCGTCCGGGGCAAGGCCACCGGCTCCGACCTGGACGGTGTCCAGTCGCTGCTCGGCGGCCACGGCGCGGCGGACGCGCTCCGCAGGCCCTGATCCACCCGCCGCCCCGGCCCTCCCAGGCCGGGGCGGCGCAGTTCTCGTACACCCCCACCCCTGACCCGAAAGGGCCACAGCACGTGACCAGCAACCAGAGCGGTGCCACCTACGCCGCCGCAGGTGTCGACATCGAGGCCGGCGACCGTGCGGTCGAGCTGATGAAGCAGTGGGTGAAGAAGGCCGACCGCCCCGAGGTGGTCGGCGGCCTCGGCGGCTTCGCCGGGCTCTTCGACGCCTCCGCCTTCAAGCGCTACGAGCGCCCGCTGCTGGCCTCGGCGACCGACGGGGTCGGGACCAAGGTGGCCATCGCGCAGGCGATGGACAAGCACGACACGATCGGCCACGACCTGGTCGGCATGGTCGTCGACGACCTGGTGGTCTGCGGCGCCGAGCCGCTCTTCATGACCGACTACATCTGCGTGGGCAAGGTCGTCCCGGAGCGCGTCGCGGCCATCGTCAAGGGCATCGCGGAGGGCTGCACGCTGGCCGGCTGCGCGCTGGTCGGCGGCGAGACCGCCGAGCACCCGGGCCTGCTCGGCCCCGACGACTACGACGTCGCGGGCGCCGGCACCGGTGTGGTGGAGGCCGACAAGCTGCTCGGGGCCGAGCGCGTCCGGGCCGGCGACGTGGTGATCGCGATGGCCGCCTCGGGCCTGCACTCCAACGGCTACTCGCTGGTCCGCCACGTGCTGCTGAACCAGGCCAAGTGGTCGCTGGACCGCCGGGTCGAGGAGTTCGGCCGCACCCTCGGCGAGGAGCTGCTGGAGCCCACCCGGATCTACTCGCTGGACTGCCTGGCGCTCACCCGGGCGACCGAGGTCCACGCCTTCTCGCACGTCACCGGCGGCGGCCTGGCGGCCAACCTGGCCCGGGTCATGCCGGCCGGCCTGCACGCCCGCCTGGACCGCGGCACCTGGTCCCCGCTGCCGGTCTTCCAGACCGTGGCCAAGGTCGGCAACATGGCCGCCCTGGAGATCGAGAAGACCCTGAACATGGGCGTCGGCATGGTGGCCGTGGTGCCGCCGGAGTCGGTCGACGTGGTGCTCTCGATCCTGGCGGACCGGGACGTCGAGGCCTGGCTGCTGGGCGACGTGGTGGAGCGCACCGACGAGCACGCGGACGGCGCGGCGCTGTACAACGCCTACGACGGCTTCGAGCTGCTCTGACCGTCCGTCCGAAGGGCCCCTCCGGGGGCCCTTCGGCATGTCGGGGGCCGGCCCGCCGCCGGGAACGCCGAAGACCGGCTCGGCACCCTGGCGGGTGGCCGAGCCGGTCTTCCGAGGACGTGGTCAGCGACGACCGGGCTGCGTGCCCGAGTCGGCTTCCTCGTCGTCGTAGTCGTTGTAGCGATCCGCGTACGCCGCGTACGGGTCGTCATCCTCGACCGGCTCCGGCTTGACCGGAGCAGGCGGTGGAGGTGTCGATACGCCCAACTCGCTGGACAGACGGTTGGCGTCGAACCCGCCGCTGTTGTACTTCAGCTCGCGGGCGACCTTCGTCTGCTTGGCCTTGGCCCGGCCGCGCCCCATGGGTCGACCCCCTCAACGATGGGGCTCACGGCCCCGAGTCTGACACGTATCCATGATCAGGTGCGGTCCTGCCCGAAGTGGGAGAACCGTCCCTTGGAGCATTAACGGTACCTGTTTCCGTCGCCGAACGGTACGTCACCCGTGTGACGTGGCGCGCAGCTCCACCCCTCGAAACGAGGTCGTTCCAGGTCACGAGGGGGATTTCGGGCTTTCGCAGGCCGTTCAGAGCCTGCCCAGGTCCGTTGTTCCAGCACCGATTATCCCCCTGCGGGGGGCTCAGGATCGCCCGATCGGGCTACCGAACGAGAATCCGGTTCCACATCGTGACCCTGAGCCCCGGGCGGGGCTCAGCCCCGGCGGGCGCCGGGCAGCAGCACCGAGCGGAGCGCGCTGATCTCGCGCATCCGCTTCTCGGCCAGGCGGTCGGCCGCGACGGCCGGCGGGACGCCGTCGGCGGCGGCCCGGGTGAAGATCTCCAGGGTGGTGTCGAAGATCCTGGTGGCCTTGTTCTTGGCCCGCTCGAAGTCGTAGCCGCCCTTGTGCATGGACTCGAACTCGTCGGCCACCTGGATCACGCCGCCGGAGTTCACCAGGTAGTCGGGCGCGTAGAGGATGCCGCGGCCGGCCAGGTCCTTCTCCACGCCGGGGTGCGCCAGCTGGTTGTTGGCCGCGCCGCAGACCAGCGAGGTGCCGGCCGCGCCGAGCGCGGCCACCGTGTGGTCGTCCAGCGCGCCGCCGAGCGCGCAGGGGGCGTAGACGTCCAGGGCCGAGCCGAGCAGGGCGGCGGTGTCGGCCACCACCTCGACGTCGGGGTGGGCGGCCCGGACCCGGTTCACGGCGGCCTCGGAGACGTCCGTGACGACCACGGTGGCGCCGTCCGCGACCAGGTGGCCGACCAGGTAGTGGCCGACCTTGCCGACGCCGGAGACGCCGACCCGCCTGCCGCGCAGGGTGGGCTGGCCCCAGCGGGCCTGTGCGGAGGCGCGCATGCCCTGGAAGACGCCGTAGGCGGTCAGGACCGAGGAGTCCCCGGCCCCGCCGTGCTCGGGCGAGCGGCCGGTGGCGTACTCGGTCTCGCGGGCGATCACGTCCATGTCCTGGACGTAGGTGCCGACGTCGCAGGCGGTGACGTACCGGCCGCGCAGCGACTCGACGAAGCGGCCGTAGGCGCGGAGCAGCGCCTCGTTCTTGGCGGTGTTCGGGTCGCCGATGATGACGGCCTTGCCGCCGCCGAGGTCGAGGCCGGCCAGCGCGTTCTTGTAGCTCATCCCGCGCGAGAGGTTGAGCGCGTCCTCGAGCGCCGCCTCCTCGGAGGCGTAGGGGTAGAAGCGGGTGCCGCCGAGGGCCGGGCCCAGGGCGGTGGAGTGGATGGCGATGATGGCCTTGAGGCCGGAGGAGCGGTCGTGGCAGAGCACGACCTGCTCGTGGCCGTCGCCCGGGGCGCCGTCCTGCTCGGTGCGGAAGATCCTGCTCAGCACGCCGGGTGCGGGGTGCGGGGCGGACGCGGTCTGTACGTCGGTCACTGTGGTGACTCCAGTATCTGTGGCCCACTGCTGTGGTGTGGGCGCCTGCCGAAAGCGTAGTGCGGCGGAGGGGGCCGGGCTGCCCTTCGGGAGGGGCGCAATCCGGCCGTCACGGGGCGCGGGGAATCAGCGGCGTTCCCGGGCCCGGAGGGGGCCTCCGTGCGACGATGCGAGACGTGACCGCCGTGCGCACATCAGTGCTCCCGCCCTACGCCGCGCACCTGCGCGTGTACGAGCCGCTGGCCGCCTACGCGGGGCCGGAGCGGACCCGCTGGCAGTCCTACGCGGCCCGCTACGGCCCGGACGCGGCGGAGCCCGGCCAGGCGGTGGCCCCGGCGGTGCTGGCCGAGCAGCGCGGGGCGCTGGCCGAGCTGCTGGCCCGGACGCCCCGGCCGCTGCCCGAGCGGGAGACCGAGCGGGCCTTCGTGCGGGTGGTGGACGGGGTCACCTACGTCTGTCCCTGGGCCACCCGGCTGCGCAGCTGGCAGGCGCTGGAGGAGCTGACCGAGCAGCTGCCCGCGGCGCTGCTGGACACCGTGCTGCCGCCGGCCGTGCGGGCCGCCGCGCAGGCCGACCGGGAGCGCTGGCGGGCGGCCCATCCGGACGCCCGGCCGTGGATCCTGACGAACCGTTGGGAGGTGCCGGTCCGCTGGTTCCTGCCCTTCGGCACCGAGGACCGCTGCCACCTGCCTGCCGAGCCGGGCGGGGCACCGGCCGCCCTCTTCTACCTGACCCCGATGGCCCAGGCCCGCCGCCGGGTGGCCCGGGGGTACCGGGCCCTGCGCGAGCGGGTGCCGAGCGCGGCGCTGGCGGGCGGGGTGGAGGAGCTCGGGCGCTGGCTGGAGGAGTTCCACCCGCGCTCGCTGGTGGAGTTGGACTACGGGGGCTTGGTGCACCTGCTGGGGGCGGCCCTGGCGGAGGAGGACTCGGTGGGGGAGATCGAGGCCGGGGTGGCCGCGCTGCGGGCGGGGGACGGACGGGAGGCGGCCCGGATGTACGAGTCGGTGACCGAGCGGTGGCGGCGGGTCCACGCGCTCCGGTACGCCAGCTGACGGTGGTTCAGGCCCCGGAGCGGGCACTGATGTCAGCAGGGCGGGTGATGATGGTTGGGACCTTTGGTGTCGATGATCGGGACCTAGGTCCCGGTTCGGGTCAATACCCCTCGAACGTGACACTACTCACCGTTGACGCTTACTTACGCCTATGTGTAAAAATGGGACAACCAGCCCAAGTTAACTCTGGTGTGTCCACTTTTGAGTGGATCTGACGGCAGTGCGCTCTTTGTGGGGAAACAGTGGGACTGGTCCCCTCATAACCGCTTGTCACCAATTGGTGACTGTCCGTTATGGGGTAGTCCATGGCCATCCGTCGTGCTTGAACCCGTGAGGGGTCAATTTTGGCGGTTTGGCCGATGGGACTGGACGAATGGTGTAGTTGTAGACACCAGGACAAGCCGTTCGTCCTATTACCGACTCGGCCCGGCTATGCCATTTCGGGCATCGCGGGTCAAGGTGCAGAATTTGAAGGATAGAACCGCCCTGGTTCGGTTCTCCCGAGGAGGCCGCTCATGACCGCTCGTACCCCTGACGCCGAGCCCCTGCTGACGCCGGCAGAGGTCGCCACCATGTTCCGCGTGGACCCGAAGACGGTCACTCGCTGGGCCAAGGCCGGCAAGCTCACGTCCATCCGCACCCTCGGCGGCCACCGCCGGTACCGCGAGGCGGAGGTGCGTGCCCTGCTGGCCGGTATTCCGGCGCAGCGTACCGAAGCCTGACAGGGGCCCTTGGGGGCCCTGTAGAACGCTCACCGCAAGGGGCCGTGCCCCTGACTCCGCCGGGTCAGGGATGCGGCCCCTTCGGCATGTCCGGAATGCAGTGTTCCCATTGGGGCTGGAGTGAGGTGGGGGAATTGGGGGTAATTACATGTGCAATTTTACATATTAAATTAGGCGGGGGAGGGAGGGGGGTGTGGCTGTCCGGTCTCAAGAAAAGATAAGTGACGACGCTCACAGGGGCGTCGGCTTGTGGTCTAGACCTGCTTGGCGTACCGCTGACGCCCGGTCAGCCGGGCAAAACGAAGAGACCCGGAACCTTGCGGTTCCGGGTCTCCCCTGACTGCGATCCTGACGGGACTTGAACCCGCGACCTCCACCTTGACAGGGTGGCGAGCTAACCAACTGCTCCACAGGACCAGGATGTTGCTTGGTCGATCTGTCTTGTTCGCCTGCTCTCGCTTGCGAACAAGACAGATCGTACTGCATGTGCGGGGTCCAGGTAAAACCGGCTCCGCCCGGGCCCCTAGAGCGTCGTCGAGGCCGCCTCCATCGCCTTGAGGACGCGCTTCTCCGAGACCGGGGTCGGGGTGCCGAGACCCTGGGCGAAGAAGCTCACCCGGAGCTCCTCGATCATCCAGCGGACCGCCCGCAGCTCGGGCGAGGGCTCCTGGCCGGCCGGGACCTTGGCCAGCAGCTCGCCGTAGGCGTCCTGGAGCTGCTGGACCTTGGCCAGGTGCTGGAGGTCGCGCTGCGGGTGGTTGGGCAGCGCCTCCAGCCGGCGGTCCACCGCGAGCAGGTAGCGCTTGAGGTCGGGCAGGCGCTGCCAGCCGGTGGCGGTCACGAAGCCGGGGTGCACCAGGGAGGCCAGGTGCAGCCGGACGTCGTTGACGGCGGAGAGCAGCACCGGGCTGGAGACCGACTTGAGCCGGGTGGACGCCTTGTGGAAGGCGATCAGGGCGGTGGCGGTCTTCAGGGTGGTGTCGGCGGACAACTCGTACAGGTCGGCGCGGACCTTGTCGTAGAGCTTGGTGAAGGCCGCCTCGTCCCAGGCCGGGCCGCCGTGCAGGGTCATCAGACGGTCGGTGGCAGCCGAGACCACGTCCTCGAACAGCGCCGCGATCGAGCCGTGCGGGCTGTGCGACAGGGCCAGCTTGGCCTGGTTCCCCAGCCGGCCCTGGATGGCCTTGGCGGGGGAGTTGACGGTCAGCATCAGCAGCCGCCGGGTGCCCGCCCACATCGCCTGCTGCTGGGCCTCGGGGGTGTCGAAGAGCCGGATGGCCACCGAGGTCCCCTCGTCCACCAGCGCCGGGTAGGCGCGCAGCGAGTGGCCCCGGGAGCGCTGCTCGAAGGTGCGCTGGAGCACCGGCAGGTCGGCCGGCCAGGAGGTCAGGCCGGTGCGCTCGATGCCCTGGCCGGAGGCGGCCGAGGAGAGCGTCTCCTTGAGCTTGGGCTTGAGCTTGAGCCGGAGGTCCTCCAGGTCCTTGGACTCGGCCAGCTTCTTCTTGCCGTCCACCACCCGGAAGGTGATCCGCAGGTGGTCCGGCACGCGCTCGTCGTCCCAGGCCTCCGGCGGGATGGTGATGGCGGTCATCCGCTTGAGGATCCGCTCCAGGGTGGGCAGCAGCGGCTCCTGACGGTCCCTCACCTGCCGCAGTGCGGCGGCGGCGAAGTCCGGGGCGGGCACGAAGTTGCGCCGGATCGCCTTGGGCAGGGCCCGGATGTACGCGGTGACCAGCTCGGCCCGCAGGCCCGGGATCTGCCAGTCGAAGCCCTCGGCGGTCACCTGGTTGAGGACCGGGAGCGGGATGTGGACGGTGACGCCGTCGGCGTCACTGCCGGGCTCGAACTGGTAGGTCAGCTTGAACTTCAGCTTCCCCTGCTGCCAGTAGTCCGGGTAGTCGGCCTCGGTGACGCCGCCGGCCGCGTCGTTGATGAGCATCGACTTCTCGAAGTTGAGCAGGTCCGGCTGCTCGTGCCGGGCCTTCTTCCACCAGGCGTCGAAGTGCCGGGTGGAGACGATCTCCTCCGGCAGCCGGGCGTCGTAGAAGTCGAACAGGGTCTGGTCGTCCACCATGATGTCGCGGCGGCGGGCCCTGGCCTCCAGCTCCTCGACCTCGCTGAGCAGCTTGCGGTTCTCGCCCCAGAACCGGTGGTGGGTCTCCCAGTCGCCCTCGACCAGCGCGTTGCGGATGAACAGCTCGCGGCAGAGCTCCGGGTCGATCCGGCCGTAGTTGATCTTGCGCTGGGCGACGATCGGCACGCCGTAGAGGGTGACCTTCTCGAAGGCCATCACCGCGCCGGCCTTCTTCTCCCAGTGCGGCTCGCTGTAGCTGCGCTTGATCAGGTGGCCGGCCAGCGGCTCCACCCACTCCGGCTCGATCTTGGCGTTCATCCGGGCCCACAGCCGGGAGGTCTCCACCAGCTCGGCGGACATCACCCAGCGCGGGGGCTTCTTGAACAGGCCGGAGCCCGGGAAGATCGCGAAGCGCGCGCCCCGGGCGCCGCCGTACTCGCGCTTCTCCACGTCGTACAGGCCGAGGTGCGAGAGCAGGCCGGTGAGCAGTGCCTGGTGAATCCGGTCGCCGTCCGGCTCGGCGTCCGGGTGCGGCTCGTCGAAGGAGACCCCGAGCTGCTTGGCGACGGTGCGCAGCTGGGTGTAGAGGTCCTGCCACTCCCGTATCCGCAGGTAGTTGAGGAACTCGGACTTGCACATCCGGCGGAAGGCGGAGGAGGAGAGCTCGCGCTGCTGCTCCCTGACGTAGCGCCAGATCGCCAGGAAGGCCAGGAAGTCGGAGGTCTCCGAGTTGAACCGGCGGTGCTTCTCGTCGGCCGCCTGGCGCTTCTCGGCCGGGCGCTCGCGCGGGTCCTGGATGGAGAGCGCGGCGGCGATCACCATCACGTCCCGGGTCACGCCCAGGCGGTCGGCCTCGATCACCATCCGGGCCATCCGCGGGTCGACCGGGAGCTGGGCCAGCTTGCGGCCGAGCGGGGTGAGCCGCTTGCGGTGGTCCTTCTCGTCCGGGTCGAGGGCGCCCAGCTCGTGCAGCAGGCTGACGCCGTCCTTGATGTTCCGGGAGTCCGGCGGGTCGAGGAACGGGAAGGCGGCGATGTCGCCGAGGCCGGCCGCAGTCATCTGCAGGATGACCGAGGCGAGGTTGGTGCGCAGGATCTCGGCGTCGGTGAACTCGGGGCGGGAGAGGAAGTCCTCCTCCGAGTAGAGCCGGATGCAGATGCCGTCCGAGGTACGGCCGCAGCGGCCCTTGCGCTGGTTCGCGCTGGCCTGGCTGATCGCCTCGATCGGCAGGCGCTGGACCTTGGTGCGGTGGCTGTAGCGGGAGATCCGGGCGGTGCCCGGGTCGATCACGTACTTGATGCCCGGGACGGTGAGGGAGGTCTCGGCGACGTTGGTCGCCAGCACGATCCGGCGGGAGGTGGAGCGCTGGAAGACCCGGTGCTGCTCGGCCGAGCTCAGCCGGGCGTAGAGCGGCAGCACCTCGGTGAACCTGAGCTTCAGCTTCTCCAGCGCGTCGGCGGTGTCCCGGATCTCGCGCTCGCCGGAGAGGAAGACCAGGATGTCGCCGGGGCCCTCGGCCTGGAGCTCCTGGGCCGCGTCGCAGATCGCCTGGATCTGGTCGCGGTCCCGGTCGATCTCCTCGCCGTCCTCGTCCTCCTCGATGACCGGGCGGTAGCGGACCTCGACCGGATAGGTGCGGCCGGAGACCTCGATGATCGGGGCGTCGCCGAAGTGCTCGGCGAACCGCTCCGGGTCGATGGTCGCGGAGGTGATCACGACCTTGAGGTCGGGGCGGCGGGGGAGCAGCTGCTTGAGGTAGCCGAGCAGGAAGTCGATGTTGAGGCTGCGCTCGTGCGCCTCGTCGATGATCAGGGTGTCGTACTGGCGCAGGTCCCGGTCGGTCTGGATCTCGGCCAGCAGGATGCCGTCCGTCATCAGCTTCACCAGGGTGTTCGGCCCGGCCTGGTCGGTGAACCGGACCTTCCAGCCGACCGCCTCGCCGAGCGGGGTGTCCAGCTCCTCGGCCACCCGCTCGGCCACCGTCCGGGCGGCGATCCGGCGCGGCTGGGTGTGGCCGATCAGGCCCTTGACGCCGCGACCCAGCTCCAGGCAGATCTTCGGGATCTGGGTGGTCTTGCCGGAGCCGGTCTCGCCCGCGACGATCACCACCTGGTGGTCCCGGACGGCGGCCAGGATGTCGTCCTTCTTCTGGCTGACCGGCAGTTCGGCGGGGTAGCGGATGACCGGCACCGAGGCGGTGCGCTGGGCGATCCGCTGCTCGGCCCGGTCGATCTCGACGGCCAGCTCGGCCGCGATCGCCTCCCGGGCCTCGGCCTTGCGGACCCGCCGGGCACCGTCCAGCCGGCGGCCGATCCGCTGCTGGTCACGCAGCGTCAGCTCGGGCAGCCGGGCGGCCAGCTCCCCGATGCTGGGTGCCTTCGGCGCTTCGGCGGGCTGGGCTACGGGAGAACTCACTGCGGACATCCCTCTAGGTTCGCAAGGAGGAGCGGGCGGACGCACCTCGGTTTTCGAGCCCCTCCAGTGTCACAGACCGCCCGGCGCGATCTCCGTCCGCCGTGGTGCCGCCGGTCCAGGTGGAGCCGAACGGGCCTGGGCGGCGTCCTGAGCGGTGAGGATCCGAGCGGTGATGAACCGAGCGGTGGCGAACCGGGACGAGGGGATGACGTGCAGGAATTCGACGTGCACGAGCGGCGGATGTGGGGCGGTGCCGGGGTCGCCGACGCGTACGCGCGGGGCTTTGCCGGGCTCTGCGCCGGGGCGGTGCCCGCGCTGCTGGAGGCGGCCGGGGCCGGCCCCGGGGTGCGGCTGCTGGACGTGGGCACCGGCACCGGCAACGTGGCGGCGGCCGCCCTGGCGCTGGGCGCCCGGGTGACGGCGGTGGACGCCGAACCGCAGATGGTGAAGACCGCCGCCGAGCGACTGCCCGGGGTGCCCGTCTCGCTCGCCAGGCTTCCGGAACTCCCCTTCGGTGAAGGTGAGTTCGATGCCGTGGTGGCCAACTTCGTGGTCAACCACGTGGCCGACCCGGTGGCTGCGCTGGCCGAGCTGCGCCGGGTGGTGCGCCCCGGCGGGCGGGTGGCCGTCACGCTCTGGCACGCGGAGGGGAACCGGGCGATGGACCTCTTCGGCCGGGTGCTGGACGCCGGAGAGGTGGAGCGCCCCGTCTTCCCGCCGGTGCCGGTGGCCTTCGAGCGCACGCCGGACGGGCTGGCCGGGCTGCTCGCCGAGGCGGGCTGGGCGGAGCCGGCCGGCCGGGAGCTGTCCTGGACCTACCGGGTGGACCCGGAGGACTGGTGGGCCGGTCCGGCCGGCGGGGTGGCCAACATCGGCCTGGTGGTGACCGGACTGCCGGCCCAGCGGGTGGCCGGGCTCAAGCGGGAGTACGACCGGCTGGCCGGCGAGCAGGCCGGCCCGGACGGCCGGCTGGCGCTGGAGGCGGTCGCCGTGCTGGCCGGCGGGGTCCGCTCGTTGTAGCTGTGCCGGGCCGGTGGGCGGTCCCGGTGGGTCGTCCTGGCGGGGTCCGCCCCGTCGGGGTGGTCCGATAGCCTTTTGACGGATTGTCATCCTTTTCTTTTCGATCCGAGGTTCCGGGGGAGCAGCTTTGAACTTCTTCAGCGCGGCATGGGACGACGCCGTCGGTCTGGTGACTTCGGGCGCCAAGCTGGTCAAGGACATCATCATGGCCCCGGCCGAGATCGCCCGCTGGGCGCTCGGCGAGATGTTCGGCGGCGGTGAGGACGAGCTGAACCAGATCGCCGCCGAACTGGCCGAGCTGGGCAAGGAGTTCGACAAGCTCGGCCAGGACATCAATTCCGCCCTCGGGCAGCTGACCTGGCACGGACCGGCGGCCGACGCCTTCGTCAACCACGCCCAGGGCCGGGTCCGGGAGATCTCCGGGGTCGCCGACGAACTCGACGGGCTGAGCCAGTCGGTCAAGCGGCTCGCCAGCTTCTGAGCCTGTGCGGCCGGTGCCCGTAGGGCCCGGAACGCTCCGACAGCGCATTCACCAGGACGACAAGGGGTACGGGGACCATGGCCGGTGAGCAGTTCGGCGTCCAGTTGCAGGAGCTCGGCAGGATCCAGCAGGACTGGCAGGAGGCCAGTCGGAAGATGGCCGAGCTCCAGGCGAAGCTCGGGAAGATCCAGTCCACCCTGGCCAAGGCGGTCGCCGTCGACCTGTCGGTCAGCCCGCTCGCGGGCATAGCCGGCTTCGCCATCGCCTACGACGTGCTGAGCGACGCGAAGGAGGTGGAGACGCGGGCGCGGCACCTGATGGAGACCAAGGAGAAGCTCAGCCAGGGCATCGCCCAGGACGCCGAGAAGATCAAGTCGGTCATCAAGGAGTACACCGAAGCGGAGCGGAAGGTGCACGACGAGATGAAGGACAAGGAGAAGAAGCAGCCCCCCTCCACCGGGATCGACGGCGTCGGGGACAAGGGCAGCGGCAGTGGCGGCAGCAGCGGTAGTGGCAGCGGCGGCCACGGCAGCGGCAGTGGCAGTGGTGGCGGCAGTGGCGGGGACACCGGCGGCGGAGGCGGTGGCGGCAGCACCCGCCCGGACGGCAACGGTGACCACAGCAAGTACAAGGACCACACCACCGGCGACAAGAACGTCCGCTACATCAACGGCAACAGCTGGGAGGACTGGGCCCGGGGCAAGGACTCCTACGGCCAGCACCCGCGCAACGGCGAGGGCAAGGGCGCCCTGGTCCGCCCCCCGATGGACGGCCTCTCCGACGAGCGCCACGACATCCTCGAACGGGCCATGAAGCGCGTCGACATGAAGCTCGGCTACAGCCAGGGCGCCATCACCGACCAGTACCGGGTCGACTGCTCCGGCTTCGTCAGCGCCGCCTGGGGCCTGCCCCCCGGCGGCTACGGCGGGCTCAACACCACCGCCCTGATGGACCCGAGCGTCTCGGAGCGGATCTCCAAGAACGACCTCAAGCCGGGCGACGCCCTGATCAACAACGGCCACACCATCCTCTTCGGCGGCTGGGTGGACGAGTCCCACACCAAGTACATAGCCATCGAGAACGCCAGCCGCTCCGGCACCGTCTCGCGGGTGGCCACCATGGGGACCGAGTATGGCTTCTACCGCCGCAAGGACCTCTGACCCACCCTCAGCACCTTCCCGGCCCGGGGCCCTTCGCGGCCCCGGGCCGCTCCGGCGCGCAGAGGGAAACAGAAGAGCCCCGCAGCTCGCGCTGCGGGGCTCTCGACTGTGGCCAGGGCCGGGGTCGAACCGGCGACCTTCCGCTTTTCAGGCGGACGCTCGTACCAACTGAGCTACCTGGCCGTACTGCACCGTCCCTTACGGGACGAGCGATCCTGACGGGACTTGAACCCGCGACCTCCACCTTGACAGGGTGGCGAGCTAACCAACTGCTCCACAGGACCTGGTCGGACTGATGTCCGGTCTTGCTGCACTGACTGTACTACGGGTACTGCGTGCCCCCAACGGGATTCGAACCCGTGCTACCGCCTTGAAAGGGCGACGTCCTGGGCCACTAGACGATGAGGGCTTGCGGCCCGCCCGGGTGACTCGCACCGGTCGGGGACGTGAGAAGCATATGGGATGCCGGTCGGGAACGCCAAAACGGTTTCGGGCGGGGGTGGGCGGGTCGCGGGGGCGGTCGCAGGGTCAGGACCAGCCGAGTTCGTGCAGCTCGTGGTCGTCGAAGCCGAAGTGGTGGGCGATCTCGTGGATCACGGTGGTGCGGACCTCGGCCACGATCTCCTCGTGCGTCCCGCACATCCGGAGGGTCGGCCCCATGTAGACGATGATCCGGTCGGGCAGCACTCCGGCGTACCACTCGCCGCGTTCGGTCAGCGGGGTGCCCTCGTAGAGGCCGAGCAGGTCGGGGTCGGAGGGGTCGGGCTCGTCCTCGACGAACACCGCGACGTTGTCCATCATCGCCGCGAGCTGCGGCGGGATCTGGTCGAGGGCGTCGGCGACCAGCGTCTCGAACTCGTCCCGGGTCATGTCCACCGGACCATTGTCGGGCGTGGGGTGACGGTGTGCCAGATCATCCGCGTCGGTGGTTCCGGCGGCGGCCGGGGACGGTGGTGCTTGACTGGGGTGGTGCGGGAGAGGGTGGAGCGACGGGAGTGGCGGCGGGGCGAGGGCCCGGTCGTGCTGGTGGTCGCCCTCGGCGGGGTGCTCGGGGCGCTGGCCCGGTACGGGGCCGGGTTGTGCCGGCCGGTGGCGGCGGGGGCCTTCCCCTGGGGCACGCTGGGGATCAACGTGACCGGATGCGCGGCGATGGGCGTGCTGATGGTGCTGGTCACCGAGGTGCGGCAGCGGCACCGGCTGGTCCGGCCGTTCCTGGGCACCGGGGTGCTCGGCGGCTTCACCACCTTCTCGGCCTACGCGCTGGACGTGCACCGGTTGGCCGACGGCGGCCGGCTGCCGCTCGCGGCGGCGTACGCCGCCGCCACCGTGCTGGGTGCGTTGGGGGCGGTGTGGGCGGCGGCCGGGGTGACCCGGCGGCTGGCCGGCGGGAGGAGGTCCTCGTGAACTGGCTGCTGGTGGCGGCGGGCGCGCTGGTCGGGGCCCCGCTGCGGTACCTGACGGACCGTGGGCTGAAGGCGCGGTACGGGGCGGAGCTGCCCTGGGGCACCTTCGCGGTGAACGTGGCCGGCTCGCTGCTGCTCGGCCTGGTGGCCGGGGCCTGCGGCAGCCGGGGGCAGCTGCTGCTGGGCACCGGGCTGTGCGGGGCGCTGACCACCTACTCGACCTTCTCCTGGGAGACGCTGCGGCTGGCCGAGGCCGGGCCGTGGCGAGGGGCGGCGCTGCTGAATGTGCTCGGCACGCTGGTGGCCGGACTGGCGGCGGTCTGGGCCGGGGCGGGGCTGGCGCAGGCGCTCTGAGCCGTCCGAGGGGCCGGGGTGCCGACCCGGGACGATCCGTGGTGGCTTCGAGGTCGGTGAGGGGCGGCTCCGGGTGGCTCCAGGCCGCTCGGGGCGGCTCGGGGCAGCGCGCGGTGGTCGGCGGCAGCGCGCACCGGGGGCGTACGGATGTTCGCGCGAGCCCCGGGCGCAGCTCCGGTTGCGCACGGGTGTTCTGACGGTCGGTCGGATGCCGGGGCCCTGGCGGGGCGTTCGGGGAACGCCCGTGTCCTGGCCGACCGGAGCGCGTTGGTCACCGCAGGTGGACCGGGCGCGGTGGGTGCCGCGTCGGCGTGTGCCGCCGAGCAGGGGAGGTGCCCAGGTGACGGCGGGTCAGATGGCGGGCCGGGGGACGCGGGTGGTGCGGGCGGTCCGGGCCGGGGCGGTGCTGGCGCTGGCCGGGGTGGGGATGACCGGCTGCATGTCGGTCGGCGGGTCGGCCTCCTCGGACGCCCAGGTGACGGGCCGTCCGGTGGGCCAGACCGGGGGGACGCCCGCGAAGGGCGCCGTCGGGTCGCACCCTTCGGGGAAGGCCGTGGGCGGGCAGCGGGTGGAGCACGTCGGCGGCGCGAGCGCCCCGGCGCAGTCCGGAGTCGTGAGCCCCGGGGCCACGCCGGGCGCGGAGGCGGCGGCCGTCGGCCAGAGCGCGCCGGTGCCGGTACCGGTGGAGAGCGTCCCGGTGAGCCCCGGGGCTCCGGCCGCCTCGCCCTCGGCCTCCCGGACCGCCGGCGGCGGGGAGCACGCCCAGCCGAGCCCCTCGCCCACCCCCGCCGCCCCCTCGCCGAGCCCGTCGCCGACCCACGAGCACACCCCCAGCGCCTCGCCCACCGCCGAACCCACACCCACCGACCCCGGAACCACTGCCCCGAGCGCCAGTCCGGCTGGCTGATACCGGCCTGGCCAGCACGTTTGCCTTTGATCCGGAGGTTCCCGTATGGTGGTAGATCGTTAGTTTGATCCATTTGATTGGCGCCCTATTTCCATCTGGCGCCCTTGGCGCGTTCCGGCGATCCGTGGCTGACCGCATAGAGGCGGTTGTGAACAGAACCCCGGACTTTGGCGCGTGCCACTTCCGGAAGGTTTTGCATGTCTCTCGTTGACGACGACCGCTTCAGCATGCCCGCGAACGGTTCCGCCGCCGCCGACACCGCCTCCCTCGAGACCGAGGTCGAGGCCACCGACTCCATCGACACCACCGACGCCGCCATCGAGGGCGACGTCGAGACCCCCGAGGCCGCCGAGCCCACCATCACCTTCGGCGACCTGGGCCTGCACGACGACGTGGTCCGGGCGCTGGCCAAGCGCGGCGTCACCACCCCGTTCCCGATCCAGGCCGCCACCATCCCGGACGCGCTGGCCGGCAAGGACGTCCTCGGCCGTGGCCGCACCGGCTCCGGCAAGACCCTGAGCTTCGGCCTGCCGCTGCTGACCCGCCTGGCGGGCGGCGAGCGCACCAAGCCCAAGCACCCGCGCGGCCTGATCCTGGTGCCGACCCGCGAGCTGGCCATGCAGGTCGCCGACGCGCTGGAGCCGTTCGGCTCGGTGCTCGGCCTCAAGCTCAAGGTCGTCTGCGGCGGTACCTCGATGTCGAACCAGATCTACGCGCTGGAGCGCGGCGTCGACATCCTGGTCGCCACCCCCGGCCGTCTGCGCGACCTGATCAACCGGGGCAGCGCCAAGCTGGCCGAGGTCGAGACCGTGGTGCTCGACGAGGCCGACCAGATGGCCGACATGGGCTTCCTGCCCGAGGTCACCGAGATCCTCGACCAGGTGCCGACCGGCGGCCAGCGCCTGCTGTTCTCCGCCACCCTGGAGAACGAGATCGACACCCTGGTCAAGCGCTACCTGAAGAACCCGGTCACCCACGAGGTCGACCCGTCGGCCGGTGCGGTCACCACCATGACCCACCACATCCTCGTGGTGAAGCCCAAGGACAAGGCGCCGATCACCAACGCGATCGCCGCCCGCAAGGGCCGCACCATCATCTTCGTCCGCACCCAGATGGGTGCCGACCGGGTCGCCGAGCAGCTGATCGAGGCCGGCGTGAAGGCCGACGCGCTGCACGGCGGGATGACCCAGGGCGCCCGTACCCGGGTGCTCGGCGACTTCAAGGACGGCTACGTCAACGTGGTCGTCGCGACCGACGTCGCCGCCCGTGGCATCCACGTCGACGGCATCGACCTGGTGCTGAACGTCGACCCGGCCGGTGACCACAAGGACTACCTGCACCGCTCCGGCCGCACCGCCCGGGCCGGCCGCTCCGGTGCCGTCGTCACCCTGGTGCTGCCGCACCAGCGCCGCGGCGTCTTCCGCCTGATGGAGGACGCGGGCGTGGACGCCTCGCGCCACATCCTGGACCACGCCTTCGACGCCGAGGTCGCCAAGATCACCGGTGCCCGCTCGCTGGTCGAGGTGCAGGCCGAGTCGGCCTCCGGCATCGCCGGTGCCGCCGAGCGCGAGGTCGCCGAGATGACCCGTCAGCTGGAGCGCGCGCAGCGCCGCGCCACCGAGCTGCGCGAGGAGGCCGACCGGCTGACCGCCCGTGCCGCGCGGGAGCGGGCCGAGCTGGGCATCGAGGACGAGCCGGTGGTCGAGGCCGACGCCGAGGCCGGCGAGACCGCCGAGGGCACGGCCGTCGAGGCCGACGCCGCTCCGGCCGTCGAGGCCGAGCGCGCGCCGTCCTACCGCGAGGCGCGCTCCGAGCGCCCGTCCTACGGCGACCGGGACAGCCGCTCCGGCGGTTTCAACCGGGACCGTGACCGTGACGACCGTGGTGGCCGTTCCTTCGGTGGCGACCGGGACCGCGCTCCGCGCTCCGGTGGCTTCAACCGCGATGACCGCTCCGGTGGTTTCAACCGGGACAACCGCTCCGGTGGCTTCAACCGTGACCGTGACGACCGTGGTGGCCGCTCCTTCGGTGGCGACCGCGACCGCGCCCCGCGCTCCGGTGGCTTCAACCGCGATGACCGCTCCGGTGGTTTCAACCGGGACAACCGCTCCGGTGGCTTCAACCGCGATGACCGTTCGGGTGGTTTCAACCGGGACAACCGCTCCGGTGGCTTCAACCGTGACCGTGACGACCGTGGCGGCCGCTCCTTCGGTGGCGACCGCGACAACCGCTCGGGTGGCTTCAACCGCGATGACCGTGGCGGCCGTTCCTTCGGTGGCGACCGTCCGTCCTTCGGTGGCGACCGTGACAGCCGGGGCGGCGGCAGCCGTCCGTTCGCCCGCCGCGACGACCACCGCTCCGGTGGCCGTCCGCAGGGTGGCTTCAACCGTGACGACCGTGGCGGCCGTTCCTTCGGTGGCGACCGGGACCGCGCTCCGCGCTCCGGTGGCTTCAACCGTGACGACCGCTCGGGCAGCTTCAACGGCGGCGACCGCAAGCCGCGTTGGAAGAGCTGACACTCCGTAGCTCCGGCGCCCGGTGGCGCCCGGACGGGCCCGTTCCACTTCGGTGGGGCGGGCCCGTCCGCGTTTCCTGCCGGTCGGTCCGCCGGTCTCCCTTAATCGGGTGACGGCCGCCCGGGCGTCCCCTAGCGTCGATCGGTATGAGTAGCCGAATGCACCAAGTCGCCGTCGTGAACGAGGAGATCGTCGAGCGGGGTGAGTACCGGCCGGCCGGGTCGGCGGAGCCGGTGGAGATCGGGGCGGTGCTGGCCGCCGCGCGGGCCGGCACGGTCTCGTACGGGCCGGACCACCGGCCGGCCCCGACGGGCCCGTTCAGCGGAGTGGTGGAGGTGACCGCCGAAGGCAGCATGGCCGCGGCCGAGCGGCTCTCGGTCCCCGGTCGGTCCGGCAGCTCCGGCGGCCCCGGCCCGGTGGCGGTGCTCAACTTCGCCTCGGCGCGCAACCCCGGCGGCGGCTACCTGCGCGGAGCCCGGGCCCAGGAGGAGGACCTCTGCCGCGCCGCCCTGCTCTACCACTGCCTGCTGGCCGCCCCCGACTACTACGAGGCGCACCGCGCCTCCACCGACCTGCGCTACAGCCACCGGGTGATCTGGTCGCCCGAGGTGCCGGTGATCCGCGACGCGCGCGGCGACCTCCGGGCCGACCCCTACACGGTCTCCTTCCTCACCTCCCCCGCCCCCAACGCCGGGCAGCTCGCGCTGCGAGCCGGCGGAGCGGCGGTGGACGTGCGGGCGGAGCTGGTGGAGCGGGCCGGGCGGGTGCTCGGGGTCGCGGCGGCGCACGGCGTACGGGAGTTGGTGCTCGGCGCCTGGGGCTGCGGCGTCTTCCGCAACGACCCGGCCGAGGTGGCCGACGCCTTCGACCAGGCCCTCGCCACCCACGGCGCCCCCTTCACCCGGGTGGTCTTCGCCGTCTGGGACCGCACCCCCGTCTCCGCCAACCGCGCAGCCTTCGAGGCCCGCTTCGGAGCCCGGCCCTCCGCCTGACCCCGTCCGCCGGGCGCGCTCCGCCTGACCCCCTCCGCCTGACCCCCTCCGCCTGACGCCCCGTCACGGGCGGCTCACCGCTCGGTGGTCACCACCCCGGCCACGGCCGAGGCGGTGGCCACCACCCCGGTCACCGCGAACACCGCCGGCCAGGCCCCGATCCGCTTCGCCAACGGGTGCGAGCCCCCGAACGCCGCCACGTACAGCCCCGTCAGCCCGGCCGCCACCCCCGCCCCGGCCTGCCGCTTCCACCCCACCGCCGCAGCCGCCCCGGCCACCGCCAGCACCGCTCCGCCCAACTCCCGCCGCCCGCTCCACCGGGCGGCCCCGTAGCCGCCGATCAGGCCAGCCGCCGCGATCGCCGTGCTCGCCGTGCTGCTGGGGTACGTCGCCATGTCGCTCGTCTCCTCGGACCTTCTGTCGGTGGGGTACACCATGACCAACGTCCGGGCGGCGGATCGGGTGCCTGCCGTCCGTCAGCCGCGGAAGACGTGCTCGGTGTGCCAGCGGATGAACGGCTCGGCGACCGGCGGGTACGACGCCCGGGGGACGGCGAGTGCCGCGCCGCGCAGTGCCTCGACGGCCCGACCGAGGTCACCCCGGGCGCTGTAGTCCGGTGAGACCAGCACGGTCCGGGCGGGGGTCAGCCCGAGTACGCCGCGGTCGAAGAGGGTGTGGTGGAGGGAGCAGAGGGCCAGGCCGTTGTCCACGGTGTCCGGCCCCTGCTCCGCGTGGGAGCGCACGTGCGCGGCCTCGATCCCGACCGGCTTCTCCGCGATCAGTCCCCAGTAGCCGCACATCGCGCAGGTGTGGGCGTAGGCGAGCAGCACGCCGGAGCGGAACGCCGTCTCCCGGACGCGCTCGGTGGTGGTCGAGGTCCGGTACCGGGGGGAGAGTTCCTGGAGCGCGCGCTCGAACGGGGACCCCGTCCCCAGCCCGGTCGCCTCGAGGACGTGCTGCCAGGACTCCTCGGGCAGGTACCGGCGCAGCACCAGGGCGACGGCGTCGTCGAGGTTCTCCGGGTCGAGCAGCAGGCGCTCCACCTCGGGGCGGAGCACGCCGTGGCTGCCCCGGTCATCCCAGAGCGTGCTCTCCAGGTGCTTGAGCGGACGCTTGGCGCGCCCGGCCACGGTGGAGGGCTCGACCTCGGCACCGTCGCCGATCACCTCGGTGATCAGTGCGGAGAGCGGTCCACGGACCTCCGCGTAGTCGACCCGGCTGGTCCGGGTGCTCTGGAGCCGTCCGAACAGGGTGAGCAGGAGCAGCGGCTTGTGCGGGGCGGGCTCGCCGCAGGACCGGTCCTGTCGCAGGTCGGCCAGGGTGTCCAGGAGTTGGAGTTGGTTCACGGACGAAGGTTCGCACTGACCGCCGACAGTTCTGCCGGGGTGACGCCGTGGTGGCGGAGGTAGCCGTGGAGGGAGCCGTGGCTGGTGCGGAGGTGGGTGAGGGCGAGGTGGAGGAGGGCGGGGGTGACGGGGTGGGAGCGGTGGCGGTTGCCGTGTTCGTCGTAGTAGTAGACGGGCTCGTCGGTGTCGAGGCCGAGGTGGGGGTTGGAGCGGATGAAGTCGTCGAGGATGTCGGCTTCGGGGACGCCGGCCAGGGACTGGAGGACGGCGATGGTGAGGCCGGTGCGGTCCTTGCCGACGGCGCAGTGGATCAGGGTGGGGAGGCCGTCGTCGGCGGCGAGGCGGCGGACGGTGGCGGCGAGGGAGGCGCCGCCGAGTTCGGCCATGGCCTGGTAGGTGCCCTCCATGGTCCTGGGCCAGCTGAACTCGGCGCCCTGGTCCGGGAGGAGGGGATGGTGGAGGTCCTCCAGTTCGAGGTGGTGGTGCAGGTCGGGCCGGATGGCGCGCTCGGAGGCGGTGCGCAGGTCGATGACGGTGCGGATGCCCAACTGCTCCAGCCGGTGGGCACCCTCGGGTGTGAGGGTGTTGAGGGAGGCCGAGCGGTAGAGGACCCCCGGGCGCAGGCCGGCGACGCCTGCGTCCCGGAAGTTCAGGACGTCGGAGACGGTGAGGGTGGGCGGTGCGGCGTCGAACTCACGAGCGGTCATGAGTCGTACGGTAGCGGGCGGGTGGCACCTGGTAGCGGCGCTATCCGGGTGGGGGGTGAGGCGGTGTCAGGTGTGCGGCCGAGTCGGCGGGTCAACGACCGCCGGCCACGTCGAGGAAGGCGCCGGTGACGTACGAGGCGGCCGGGGAGAGCAGGTAGAGGATGGTCTCGGCGACCTCCTCGGGGTGGCCGCCCCGGCCCATCGGGAGCTTGGGGCCGACCCGGTCGACCCGGCCGGGCTCGCCGCCGAGGGCGTGGATGTCGGTGTGGATCAGCCCGGGGCGGACGGCGTTGACCCGGATGCCCTCGGCGGCGACCTCGAGGGAGAGGCCGGTGGTCATGGTGTCCAGGGCGCCCTTGGAGGCGGCGTAGTCGACATACTCGTTGGGGGAGCCGATCCGGGAGGCGGCGGAGGAGACGTTGACGATGGCTCCGCCCTTGCCGCCGTGCCGGGTGGACATCCGGCGGACGGCGGCGCCGGCGCAGAGGAAGGGGCCGGTGATGTTGGCGGTCCAGATCCGGGCCAGCCGCTCCTCGTCCAGGTCCTCCAGGCGGCACTGCCGCTCCAGGGTGCCGGCGTTGTTCACCAGGGCGGCGAGCGGGCCGAGTTCACGGTCCACGGTGCTGAACAGCCGCTCCACTTCGCTGCTCCGGGTGACGTCGGCCCGGACGGCCAGTGCGGTGCCGCCGGCCTCGGTGATCCGCTCGACCACGGTGGTGGCGGCGGCCTCGTCGGAGCGGTAGTTGACGCAGACCCGGTAGCCGCGTTCGGCGGCCAGCAGGGCGGTGGCGGCGCCGATGCCGCGCCCGGCGCCGGTGATCAGGATGACGTTGTCGTCGCTCATGGGGCGACCGTAGCGGACGGGTGCGAACCGGTACGGTGCCGGTCCGGTGGCGTGGGTGCGGGGGCGCGGGGCACGGGGGCGCGTGCGCGGTGTGGCGCGGCGTGGCGTCAGCCGGGTGCGGGGCCGGGCCCGGTCGCCGACGCCGCTCGGATGGCGGCGATCTTCGGGGCCCGGCTCTTCGGTGAGTCCAGGCTGAACCCCCGGGCGTCGCCGAGCTGTTCGCGGATGAAGCGTTCGGTGCGGTCGATGGCCCCGCGCAGCGGCTCGTCGTCAGGGACGAAGAGCTGGTGGACGATCCGCTCCTGCTCGGTGTCGTACTCCCAGATGCCGGTGATCCGGCCGCGGTCGAGGATGACGTGGGTCTGCGGGTCGGCCTCGGAGCCGAAGCTGCGGCCCCCCTTGACAATCGGGGAGGGACGGGCGGCGTCGGTCGGGTCGAGCAGGCGGGGGAGGTCGCGGTGCAGCAGGTGGATGCCGTCGATGCCCGCCAGCAGGGTCGGGTGGGAGGCAGTGGGTGGGACGAACTCGTGGTACTCGTCGATGAGTTCGGCCGGCATCAGGAGATCGGTGCCGGGCAATTGGACGAGGTCGAGCGGGCCGAGTGCGGCCTTGGCGGTGGCGGCGGTGAAGCCGGAGAACCAGCGGAAGTGCTGCACCGAGGCCGGGGCGGCCCAGGAGAAGTACCGGGCGGCCAGCTCAGCGGCGGAGCCGACCACCGGTTGGTCCCACCCGGCGTAGGCGTAACGCTGCTGGTCCAGACGGCCGTTGAGCGGCACCCGGCGGATCAGGCCGCGGGCCTGGAGCAGGCCGAGGGCGAGCGGCAGGGTGGTGGACTGGCCGCGCCGGCGGCCCGCCTCACCCAGGCTCCGGGAGGCTCCGCCGACCCCGGCCCGGATCGCCGAGGGCTCCGACGGGCCCTGCTGGGAGAGGAGTTGGGTGATCGCGAGGCAGAGCTTCTCGATCTCGTCCCTGGTCACGCCCAGGTGCTTCCCGGCCGCCGCCAGCTCCCCCTCGGGGGCGCCTGCGCCGACCGCCAGGCCGAGCGCGTAGTCGCCGGCCGGCAGGAGGTAGGTGCACCCCCGGGCGGCGGGCAGCTCGTGCACCTCCAGGGCCGCCACCGCCGCGTCCACCGCCTCCCGGCCCAGCCCGGCCCGGGCGAACAGTCCCAGGTACGGGGCCGCGCCGCCGACCGACCGGGCCCAGCCGGTGGCGGTCAGCACCTCGGCCGGGGTGGCACCGGGGTGCGCGCCGTCCAGCCACTGCCGGTGCGCCCACCAGGCGCGGAGCTTGGGGAGCGGTGCGGGCGAGGGGTCGGGGTGCGCCATGGGGTCAGTATCGGCGGGTGGATCGGCGGTGCGGCGGAGCCGGGCCCGGGCGGGTCGCGGCAGTCGGCCGTGGGACGGGGCGGCACCGGATAACCGTTCGACCGGCCGGGAGTCCCGCCGTCAGACTGGACGGGTCATCAGACTGGACGGGTCAGCGGCCCGCGTACCCGCCGAGGAGGCGACTGCCCGTGAACGTCCTGCTCTCCGGCATCGTCGGTTCCACCGCCTACGGCCTGGCCCACGCCGGCTCGGACCTCGACCGGCTCGGCCTGTTCGCCGCACCCACCGAGGAGTTCCACGGCCTGCACCGCCCGGCCGAGTCCCACGTCACCACCGCGCCCGACCGCACCCTGCACGAGGCCGCCAAATGGTGCCGCCTCGCGCTCGGCGGCAATCCGACCGCCTCCGAGCTGGTCTGGCTGCCCGAGGAGCTCTACGAGGTGCGCTCCCCGCTCGGCGAGGAGCTGATCGCGATCCGCACCTCCTTCCTCTCCACCCGGGCGGTCCGCAACTCCTACCTCGGCTACGCCACCCAGCAGTTCCGGAAGCTGACCACCCGTGACCCGTCCGACGTGGCCGGCCGGGCCCGGGCGGCGAAGCACGCCCGGCACCTGATCCGGCTGGTCCGCCAAGGCGTCACCCTGCACGAGACCGGTCACCTGGAGATCCGGCTGCCCGACCCGGACGCGGTCCGTGCCGAGGCCGAGCGGTTGGCCGACCACGCCGAGTCGGCCCTCCCGCTGCTCGCCGACGCGGAGCAGCGCTTCGCCCGCCCCGGTGTGCTGCCCGAGGCGCCCGACGAGGCGCCGGCCGAGGCGTGGCTGCGCCGGGTCCGCGCCGCCCACCTGGTTGCCGCAGCCTGATCCGGTGCCGTCCGCAGCCGGGGTCCGCCCGCCCGCTGACGGTCCGCCGCCTCCGCGCGCCGGGCGAACCGCCCGGGGCAAAGGGGTGGTGGCCGCCGAGGGATCACCGGGTAGGATCACCGTGGCAGCGCCCAGGCACCACGGTGGCGCGGTCCGGCGGGCCGCTAGCTCAATTGGCAGAGCTGCGGACTTTTAATCCGTAGGTTCAGGGTTCGAACCCCTGGCGGCCCACCCCTCGAAGACCCAGGTCGTGTCCCAACTGACCTGGGTCTTTTCATTTCTGACACCCCTTCTGTGCCCGCTGCCGGCCCCGTAATGCGCCCGATATGTCCCTCTGTGGGGACAGTGCGGGGACAGCAGCGCCAAGCCACCGCCAAGTCCGTGTTCTAGATGTCGTGGAACTGTCTGGTCGGGCCGCCGGAGCGGTTGCGGCCCGCCATCCACATGGTCAGTCCCTTGGCGATGCGGTCGATGCTTTCCTCGACGACGACCTCGTGCTCGCGGCGTTGGCTGTCTCTCAGGACGACCTCGAAGCCGCCTTCGTCCCGCACCGCGACGGAGGCGAACCACGCGGGATCGTCCTCGTCGGGCTGGATGACGATGAAGGTGTTGTCGGTGTCGTTGAGGTCGTCGACCAGCATGAAGATGGCGTCCTCGGACGGGTCGTCGATGTGGTCGCCGGTCTCACTGTCGGCGCTGCAGTAGTCAGCGGCCACCAGACTCTCCCATTCTGTGACGCCGGCTCCGGGCCCGCGGTCAGCATGGCACGCGAGCCCGACACGTCGGGTCTCGCAGCCACTGGTTGATCGCGGCGACGAGGACGGCCACCTCGCAACGGACCGCGAGCTTGTCGCACTGGGGGGCACCGCCCGGTGCTGCTTCAACCGGTTGATGCCGCACTCGACGGTGTGGCGGCGCTTGTAGTCCTCACAGTCGAAGGCAGGCGGACGCCCGCCGCTCGCACCCCGTCGCCTGCGGATCTGGTCCGCCGGCTCCGGAATCGGGCACCGGATGCCGCGTCTGCGCAGACAGGCGCGGTTGACCTTGGACGAATACGCGTTGTCACCCTGCAACCGAAGAGGCCGGGTGCGAGGCCGGCTCGGGCCGGGACGGGGCGCACCTATCGTTTCGAGCACCGCCTCGAACTCCCGTGAGTCGCCACGCTGACCGGCTGTGACGATCAGGGGCAACGGCTCCTGCCGCTGCTCGCACGCTGGATGAATCTTGGTGGTGAAGCCGCCGCGTGACCGGCCCAACCCATGGTCCGCCGGCTCGTCACCCACGCTGCCCGGCGGCTCCTTCTGGGCGGCGCCGTCCCGCCGGGCCCCTGCCGCATGCTGGTGGACCCGGTAGATCGCGAGGACGTGCTCGACGCGGGCGCGGACCCGTTGGTGCACCAGCTGAAATCGACCCCTTGTCGGGGTCGGGGTCCGGACGGCGGTTCCGGTGTCGGCCGCTCTCCGCTAGCCTGCCGAAGTTGTCATGCAACGGGGGGAAGTGGCATGGGCGTTGTGCTGCCCGACGAACTGGCGTGGGTCCTCGACCTGATCGGCGTGAACTGGCCGAACGTGGACGAGGACGACTACCGTGAAATGGCCGACTCCTTGAGGGAGTTCGCCTCGGAGATCGACTCCGGCGTGGCCGATGCGCACGGGGCCGTGCAGGAGATGCTCGGGGCGAACGCCGGGCTCGCGGTGCAGGCCTTCGAGGCGCACTGGGGCAAGGTCTCGGGCACGCACCTGCATCAACTTGCCGAAGGCGGCAGGGTGGTGGCGTTCTGCCTGGACGGCGTGGCGGTGGTGATCGAGGGTGCGAAGATCGCCGCGATCGTCCAACTCGGCATCATGGCAGCCGAAGTGATCGCAGCTCAGGCGGCTGCGCCGTTCACCTTCGGGCTCTCCGAGGTCGGTGCACTGGGCGCGACGCAGGTGACCAGGGTGATCGTGAAACGGCTGCTCAAGGAAGCCGAACAGATGATCATCGACCAGCTGATGGAAATGGCGACCGGGGCGGTGATCGAGGCGCTCGGCAGCATGGCCGGCAGCCTGGTGATCAACCTGCTGGAGGACGCGGCGGGCAGCGGGGGGAACGCGGCATGAGCGGCGAGTTCAAGCACGACCCGGATTCGATCGACGACCTGGCCAAGCGGTTCGACCGCCACTCCCGGAACCTGGAGGACTCCCACAAGCGCCACCACGGCCGGGCCCGCTCCGCCTTCGGCCGGACCAAGGGCAAGGGCGGTCTGGCGGCGGCGGCCGAACAGGGCATCAGCAAGCTGATGGACTCGATGGAGCAGGGCCAGAAGGCGCTGACCAAGCACCTCAAGGACATCGGCCGCGGCCTGGACATGACCAGCCGCAACCACCGGGCCAACGAGCAGAAGATCCTCGACGACCTCAAGAAGTTCGGCGCCAACGACCGGAACACCCCCGCCAAGCCCGGCCGTGGCGGTGGCGGGGGCCCGCGCGGTGGCTCCCACCCCAAGGGCAAGGGCCGCGAACAGGTCAAGAGCCCGCGCACCGAAGGCCGCCCGCAGGACACCCGCTGCGGCGGCGGCGAGCCCGTCGACATGGCCACCGGCCGGATGTACATCGACCAGGTCGACGCCTCCCTCCCCGGGTCGCTCCCGCTGGAGTTCACCCGCAGCTTCGAATCCGGTCTGCTGACCGGGCGTTGGATGGGCCCGCGCTGGATCTGCACCTTCGACGAGCGACTGGAGATCGACGAGCACGGTGTCGTCCACGTTCGCGCCGACCGGATCACCCAGTCCTACCCCCACCCCGAGCCGGGCGACCCGGTCCACGCCGAGGCCGGCTCGCGCCACGAACTCGAGCTGGTGGACGGCCTGTTCACCGTCACCGACCCCTCGACCGGCCTGGTCCGCACCTTCACCCCCACCCCCGACGGCAGCGAGGCCCTGCTCACCGAGGTCCGCGACCGTCACGGCCGCCACTACACCCTCGCCTACGACGCCGACGGCACCCCGCTCTCCCTCACCCACTCCGGCGGCTACCGACTCCTCGTCACCGCCGACAAGGACCGCATCACCGCCCTCCGCCTCGCCGACGCCGGCGAGACCGGCGGCGACGCCCTGCTGATGCGCTACTCCTACACCCACGGCCACCTCACCGCCGTCTACAACTCCTCCGGCAAGCCCATGCGCTTCGCCAACGACGCCACCGGCCGCGTCCTCTCCTGGACCGACCGCAACGACTCGCAGTACCGCTACACCTACGACGCCCACGACCGCGTCACCGACGAAGGCGGCACCACCGGCGCCCTCCGCTTCACCTTCACCTACGGCGACCCCGACCCGGCCACCGGCCTCAGGACCCACACCGAGACCAACGCCCTGGGCCACACCACCACCTACACCGTCAACGAACACGCCCAGATCACCACCATCACCGACCCCCTCGGCCACACCACCACCCACGAACGCGACGAGTACGACCGCCTGTTGACGGAGACCGACCCGCTCGGCCGCACCACCACCTACGAGTACGACGGCGCGGGCGACCTCATCGCCGTCACCCGCCCGGACGGAGCACGCAGCAGCGCGGCGTACACCGGTCGGCACGGTCGGCCGACCCTGCTGGTCGAGGCGGACGGGGCGACCTGGCAGCAGGAGTTCGACGACTCCTGGTCCCGCACCTCACTCACCGACCCCGCGGGGTCCGTGACCCGCTACTCCCACGACGTCCTGGGACACCTGGCCTCGGTCACCGACGCGCTCGGCGGTGTCGTCCGGGTGGTCTGCAATCCGGCCGGGCAGCCACTGTCGATCACCGACGCGACGGGTGCCACGACCGGGTACACGTACGACGCCTTCGGCCGTACCAGCACGATCACCGACCCGCTCGGGGCGGTCACCCGGTTGGGGTGGACCACCGAGGGCCGGCCCGCGTCCCGCACCACACCGGACGGGCACACCGAGACGTGGACGTACGACGGCGAGGGCAACTGTCTGACCCACACCGACCAGCTCGGCCAGGTCACCGGTTACGAGTACACCCACTTCGAGACCCTCGCGGCCCGTACCACCCCCGACGGGGCGCGCGTCACCTTCACCCACGACGCTCACATGCAGCTGGTGGCGGTCACCGACCCGCTCGGACGTACGTGGCACTACGAGTACGACCCGGCCGGTCGGCTGATCGGCGAGACCGACTTCCAGCGACGGACCGTCGGTTACGGCCTCGACGCGGCTGGGCAGCTCGTCCACCTCACCGGCCCGCAGGGGCGCCGCACCACGCTCCAGCACGACGTACTCGGCCGTGTGACGGCCAGGGAGACCAACGGCAGCACGACCACGTTCCGCCACGATGTGGCCGGCCGGATCGTGGCAGCGTCCTCCCCCGACTGCGAACTGCTCCGCTCCTTCGACGTGCTCGGCCGGCTGGTCGGCGAATCCGTCAACGGCCGGGTGCTGACCAACTCCTGGGACGAGTTGGGCCGTCGCACCGGGCGGGTCACCCCTGCCGGGCACACCAGCGCCTGGAGTTACGACCCGGCCGGTCGGCCGGTCACGCTGACCACCCCCGCGGGTGATCTCGGCTTCCACTACGACGCCGCCGGGCGCGAGCACGAACGCACCGTCGGAGCCGGCCTGACCCTGACCAGCGCGTGGGACGATCTGCACCGTCTGGTCGGGCAGTCCGTACGGGTCGGCGACGACCTGCTCCAACAGCGCGGCTACTCGTACCGTGCGGACGGTCGGCTGGTCGGGGTGGACGACCGGTTGGCCGGCCGGCGGGCGATCGAGCTCGACGCCATCGGGCGGGTCACCCGGATCAGCGCGGAATCCTGGACCGAGACCTACGCCTACGACCTGGCCGGCAACCAGACCCACGCGGACTGGCCGGCCACCGCCGCCACCGCAGCGGCGACCGGCGAGCGCAGCTACACCGACGGACGGCTCACTGCGGCCGGGAAGCTCCGCTACGAGTACGACGCGGCTGGGCAGGTCACACTCCGTCAGAAGCAGCGGCTCTCGAAGAAGCCCGACACCTGGTACTACACCTGGGACGCCGAGGGGCGCCTCAACGGGCTGGTCACCCCCGACGGCACCCGTTGGCGCTATCTGTACGACCCGCTCGGGCGCCGGATCGCCAAGGCGAAGCTCGGTGACGACGGCGAGTCCGTCGTCGAGCGGACCGACTTCGTCTGGGACGGCATGACCCTCGCCGAGCAGACCGTCCACGCCTCCTATCTGCCGGGCCCGCACACCCTCAGCTGGGACCACCGGGGCCTCCGACCGATCGCCCAGACCGAGGCCATCGCGCCCCGCCCCGCCCCGGACCTGTCCGAGGTCGAGGTTGAGCGGCGGTTCTTCGCCATCGTCACCGACCTGGTCGGTACCCCCACCGAACTGCTGGACCCCGCCACCGGAAGCATCGCCTGGCGTGCCACCCCCACCCTGTGGGGCAACACCAGCTGGCCCGGTACCAGTACGACGTACACCCCGCTCCGGTTCCCCGGCCAGTACTTCGACCCCGAGAGTCGACTGCACTACAACGTCCACCGGTACTACGACCCGGAGACCGGTCGCTACACCAGCCCCGACCCACTCGGGCTGGTCCCGGACCCGAACCCCGACACCTACGTGCTCAACCCGCACTCCGGGACGGACGCGCTCGGCCTGTCCCCGCACGAGCTGACCCCCGAGGAACAGCACGAGGCCGTCAACAAGCTCCTGAAGGACGACCAGGGCACGCCCCTCGGGCGCGAGGGCAGCCCCCGGGTGCGGGAGGTCACCGCGGACGAACTGGACCGGGTGCACCAGGGACTGCGTGACCTCCTCGGGCCGGGGCAGATCACCCCGATCAAGGACAAGACGACCGGTGCCGACAAGGGCAGTATCGAGACGTGGTTCCTGGGCGGTCGTAAGATCAACATCACGCACCGGGACTTCAGCAGTTCCGGTGGCGGTGGCGACCGGACCATCGACTTCACCAATGTTCCGGGCCTGGAGCAGGTCAAGCGGATCCACATCAAGGAGTAGCAATCCATGATCGCGGTAGACCCGTCCAAGTACGCCGAGGAACTCGACTACCTGGTCTCCTACGCCCGTGAGGACCTCGTCGGGTTCCACGTCGTGGTCGGCTCCGCCACGGGGCTGCTGGGGCTGGACGCCGAGCGCGAGCAGGACATCGAACTGACGCTCCGTCTGGTCGCCGACCTGCTCGCGGCTGGAGTCCGCCCCGGGGAACTGGACCTGGGGAGCGAAACGCCGTTCGTCCCGTGGCCGCTCGACGACCGGGCGGCCCTCGCCCGGATCGACGCGGAACTGCACGAACTCGACGAACTACCGATCGCCGACGAGATCTGTTGGTTCGCCGTCCCTCGGGGCTGAATCACCGCACGCCGCCACCGGCCCCGGATGGTTGGCGGAGGTCGGCGGGGTGGTCGAGGCCATCCCTCACCACTGGGTCCACCGGCCGGAGTTCGGGGAGTCGCACGGGGCGGTGCTGCCCGATCTCACCGGCGTGGGCTCGGCCGAGTACGGGCGGCGGCTCGATGCTGCGGTGGCGGCGGGCGGTCCGGGGCTGCCCGCCGAGCAGTGGGCCGCGTTGGTCGCCAGGTCAGCGCCAGCACCGGGGGCCTGAAGCTCTCCCGACTGACCGGGGAGGTCGAGGCGAGCACCGGGTCGGGGCGGATCGTGGCTGAGAGCCCGGGGACGTCGAAGGTCAGCCTGACGGCGGAGACCGGGGACGTCACGGCGGGGATCACCAGGAGCCCGTCCTCGGTGACGGTGGCCGGCGGTGACGTCCGGCTGACCATTCCGAAGACCGTCGAGCCGGCCCGGCTGCGCGAGCACCTGGCCGTCGTGCTACCCGACCACGTGCTGCCCGACTACGTGGTGGCCGACCGCGATCGTGGCCGGACCGGGTCAGAGCGGGTGGGAGTCGAGCCAGCCGAGGCGGGTGGCGATCACCCCGGCCTGGAAGCGGCTGTCGGCCCCGAGGCGCTGGGTGATCTCGGCGACCAGGCGGCGGACGGTGCGTTCGGAGACCGCCAGCCGGCGGGCCATCGCCTCGTCGGTGAGGCCGGAGGCGAGCATCCGGAGGATCTCGTGGTGGCGCTCGGTGAGATCCGGGTCGACGGCGGCCGGGCCGGCGTGCACGGGGGCGAAATCGGCCGAGAGTGACCAGCAGTGCTCGAAGAGCTGGCGGAACACCGCGACGAGTTGCTCACCGTGCACCACCAGGGCGGCCAGTTCGTCGGGGACGGCGGGTGCGGGCAGCACCGCGAGTGAGGCGTCGACCAGGATCATCCGCATCGGCAGGGTCTGGGCGGTGCGCACCCGGGCCCCGGCGGCGGAGAGTTCGGCGAGGTAGCCGTGCAGCCCCGGGGTGGCGGCCGAGGAGCCGAGGTGCACCGAACGGATCGTCACCCCGCGTTCCAGCAGCAGCCTGTCCCGGGCCAGCCCGGCTGCCAGCATCTCGCGGGGGACCGGCGGGCCGGGGTGCAGGGTGAGGAAGTCGGTCCGGGCCCGCCGGACGACGTCCTCCAGCATGGCGGTCACCCGGGCCGGGCCGACGACCAACTCCGTGGCAGTGCCGGACAGTTGATTGACGTGGAGCGGGTGGAAGTCGGTCAGCAGCCGAGCCAGGGTGTGCCGGGCGGCGGCTGCCTCGGCCAGCCGGGTGGCCACCCGCTGCTCCTCGTCGGCGAGCAGCCGGCCGATCGCACTGGTCGGCGAGAGGGTGGTCCAGCCGCTGGGGGTGCTCGCGGCGGGGGTCAACAGGCCCATGGTGTCGAGGAGTTCGATGGCCCGGATGAACCGGTCGTCGTCCCAGCCGAGCCGGGCCCGGGCCGGGGACGGATCCCACTCGGGGTCGGCCAGTGCCCGGCGGTAGAGCTCGCGGGCGTCGGCCAGCGCCGTGCTGTCCTCGGCCAGCGCGGCCGTCAGGGTGCCGCAGTCCTCGGTGAGGGGGGCGTACGGCTGGTCGGCGCCGGTGGGCCGCCTGTCCCGGTCGGCGGTCCGGCGCTGGTGGGGCGGGGTGGCCGCCTTCTGAGCGCTCTGTTGGATCACCCGAGCAAGTGTCCGCGACCGGTCGTGGCCTGTACAGGAAAGCCGTAGCTACTGTTCCAAGTCGTGGTGCCCGGGTGACGATGGATCCACCGGCGAGCGCAGGGCGCTGAACAGGCCGGATCCCCTAGCGAGTTGTCCGACGAGGAGGCTTTGCCATGCCACGATCTGACCGACTGGGTGCCGTTCTTGGTCAGAAGCTCGGCAGGCTCGGCAGGTTCGGCCGCCGCGGCGGGTCCGCCACCGGCCGTCTGCTGGTGCTGACCGGTCTGCTGCTGAGCACCGTGCTGCTGGCCTCGGTGCAGACGGCCACGGCGGTGCAGTCGGCTCCGGTGCAGACGGCCACGGCGGTGCAGTCGGCTCCGGTGCAGACGGCTGCGGCGCAGTCGGCCGGGGTGGCCCGCTCCTCGGCGATCTGGGGATAGTCCCGATGGAATTCGCGAGAGCGGATGCCGTGCGGGCCGGCCTCAGCGGCCTCAGCGGCCCCGGCTCGAAGGCCGGCCCCAAGGTCGCGCTGGTGCTGCCGGCCACCGGCCCCCGGGCCGCCTGGGGCCGGACGCTGCGAGCGGTGGCCCGGGGCGGTACCGGGCCGGCGATCGAGTGGGTGCTGCACGACGAGTCGGCGGCCCTGGACGGGGCCCGGCGGGTGGCCCGCAAGGTGGTGGAGAGCGGCGGCTACCGGGCCGTGGTCGGCCACCTGGGCAGCCGGGGCGCCGCCGCCGCGCTGCCGCTGTACCGGGCGGCCGGGCTGCCCTGTCTGCTGCCGGTGACGGCCCTGCCCGGCGAGGGCCTCGGCGCCGTCGGCGGTCTGCTGCCCGGTGCGGGCAGTGGCAGCGGTGCCGGCGGCGGCGGTGGAGCGGACGGCCAGTCACTGGCGCTGAGTTGGGCGCCGGACGAGGCCGGCCAGGCCAAGGCCCTGCTGGCCGCCCTGGACTCGCTCGGCACCTCCGGGGTCGGCGTGCTGACCGACGGCAGTGCCTACGGCTACCGGCTCGGGGTCCACCTGCTGGGCGCCGACGAGCCCGGCCGTCCGGTCCGTCCGGTCGGCCCGGTCGGCCCGGTGCCGACCGCGCTGCGCACCGTGGTGGTGGCCGCCAGGTTCCACAAGGCGGCCGAACTGGCAAGGGGGCTCAGGGAGTCCGGGTACACCGGGCAGCTGGCCTTCCCCGACGACTGTGAACTGGCGGAGTTCGCCCGGCTGGCCGGTACGGCCGCCGCCGGGGCGCTGCTCTGCCGCCCGGCCGGTGGCCGGGCGCCCAGGGTCCGGGCCGCGCTGGCGGCGCTGGCCGGTGCCCTGACCGACCGCCCCGGGGTGACCGGGGTGGAGCTGGCCGCGGCGGTGCGGGAGCGCTCGGCGCTGCTGCTGGACACCGCCGGAGCGCCGGTCGCGGACAGCTGGCAGGTCGTCAGGATGACCGGCGCCTGAGCCGGTCCGCCCCGCCGCCCCGGCCGCGTACCTGCCGTACCTGTCCGTACCCCATCCCACTGACCGACAGGTTCCGTGATGATATTTCGGCATGCCTACGAGATCGTGCTCGACGACCTCTTCCTGGACCTCAACGGCTTCGTCCCCGGCGTCGACCTGACCCTGAAGATCGAGGGCCTGAACCCGGCCGGATCGATCAAACTCAAGGCCGCGGTGGGCCTGTTGGAGGACGCCGAGGCACGCGGGGTGTTACGCCCCGGCGGCCGGGTGATCGAGTCCTCCTCCGGCAACCTCGGGATCGCGCTGGCCTCGGTCTGCGCGGCCCGGGGCTACGAGTTCACCTGCGTGATCGACCCCAACACCTCGATCCAGTCGATCGGCCTGATGCGGGCCTTCGGCGCCCGGGTCGCGATGGTGGAGAACCGGGACGCCAACGGCGGCTTCCTGCAGTCCCGGATCGACCACATCCAGGAGCGGCTGGCCGAGGACCCGGAGCTGGTCTGGCCGAACCAGTACGCCAACCCGGCCAACCCGGCGGCCCACCGCGAGCGCACCGCCGCCGCGATCGGCAAGCAGTTCCTCGACGTGGACGTGCTGTTCGTCGGAGCCGGCACCACCGGCACCCTGATGGGCTGCGTCGAGTGGTTCCGGGTGCACTCGCCGAACACCAGGATCATCGCGGTGGACACCGAGGGCTCGGTGACCTTCGGGACCCCGCCCGGTCGCCGCCACATCCCGGGACTGGGCACCAGCCGCCGCCCGGAGATCCTCCGCCCCGAGGGGGTGGACGAGGTGGTGATGGTGCCGGAGGCCGAGGCCGTGGTGATGTGCCGCCGACTGGCCGCCGAGCGCGGACTGGCGATGGGCGGCTCCACCGGCTCGGTGCTCGCGGCGGTGGACCGCAAGCGGCTCGAACTCCCCTCCGGAGCCTCGGTGGTGGCCATCGGCCCGGACCTCGGCGAGCGCTACCTGAACACCGTCTACGACGACACCTGGGTGGCCGACCGGTTCGGCGATCTCCGCGCGCTGGCCACCCCCGCACACCACTGAACCACCCGCTCCACCCGCGTCATCCGCTTCATCCGCACCTCACCCACCCTTCCCCAGTGCCCACGTGGCAAGGAGCAGCAGCGTGTTCGAGTTCAGCGTGATCGGCGGCAAGGCCGCCCGCGAGATCATCGGCCGGAACCGGCCCCGGATCGTCGAGCAGGTCCGCGAGACCTACCTGACCCACGAGGCCGGCGCGTCGGTCAACCCGGACAGCTACTTCCTGCGCTTCCCGGAGAAGCCGGACGCCCGGATCATCGCGCTGCCCGCCTTCCTCGGCGGCGGCCAGGAGGTGGCCGGGATCAAGTGGATCAGCAGCTTCCCGGCCAACATCGAGCAGGGCATCCCGCGCGCCTCGGCCGCCCTGCTGCTCAACGACTACGCCACCGGCTACCCGTACGCGGTGCTGGAGGCCTCCCAGATCAGCGCGGCCCGGACCGCCGCCTCGGCGGTGCTGGCGGCCGAGGTGCTCTCCGGCGGCCGTCGGGCCGAGCGGGTGGTGGTGGTCGGCGCGGGCATCATCGCCCGGAACATCCTGGAGTTCTTCCGGGCCCGTGAGTGGGAGTTCGGCAGCGTCCAGGTGCACGACCAACTCCCCCAGTACGGCGAGGCACTGGCCGAGTACACGGCCGTCGAGCTGGGCTGGGAGGCGGAGTTCGCCGCCGAGCTGGCCCCGGTGCTCAAGGGTGCCGACCTGGTGGTCTTCGCCACCACGGCGGGTGAGCCGTACGTGACCGCTCCGGACAGCTTCGCCCCCGGGCAGCTGGTGCTGAACATCTCGCTGCGCGACATCGCTCCCGAGCTGGTGCTCGGCTCGTACAACGTGCTGGACGACGTCGAGCACTGCATGAAGGCCAACACCTCTCCCCACCTGGCCGAACAGCTCACCGGGAACCGGGACTTCGTCACCGGCACGCTGGCCCAGGTGATCAACGGCGATGCGGTGGTGGGCGACGACAAGCCGGTGATCTTCTCGCCGTTCGGCCTCGGGGTGCTGGACCTCGCGGTCGGCCGGTTCGTGCACCAGGAGGCCCAGCAGTCCGGCCAGGCGGTCGAGATCGCCGACTTCTTCGGGGAGACCAAGCGGTGGTAGCCGACACGGAGCAGACGCAGGCACCGGCACCGGAGCAGACGCAGGAGCAGACGCCCGAGCGGGCCGCGGCCAGGATCGGCGTGATCGGGCTCGGCTCCCGCGGACTCGGGGTGCTAGAGCGCATCATCACCCTGGCCTCGCAGGAGAGTTGGGGGAAGCGCCCGGTCCGGGTCGAGCTGGTGGACCCGGTCGGCGACGGCAGCGGACTGCACGACCCGGAGCAGCCGGACTACCTGCTGCTGAACACGGTGGCCGCGCAGGTCTCGCACTTCCCCGAGGAGGCCACCGTCGGTGCGGCGGTCGGCGACCGGGGCACCGACCTCTACACCTGGGCCACCGGCCGCAGCCTCCGGCTGGCCGAGGACGGCTTCACCCTGGGTGCCTTCGGCCGCCCGGTCGCCCCGGACGACTACCTGCCCCGGCGGGTGCTCGGCGAGTACCTGGCCTGGTGCCTGCGCCGGACGCTGGCCCGAGCTCCCGAGCACGTCACGGTGGAGCTGCACCGGTCCACCGCGATCGCCCTCGACGACGGCCCGGACGGCGGGCGGACGATCACCCTGGAGGACGGCCGCCGGGTCGAGGTGGACCACGTCTTCCTGACCACCGGTCACACCCCGCCGGCCGAGCCGCCGCCCGGCCCCGGCAGTGAGCGGTACCTGCGGGAGATCTACCCGCTGCCGAGCCGGCTGGCCCGGATCGAGCCCGGCCAGACGGTCGCGCTCGGCGGCACCGGCCTGTCCGCGATGGACGCGCTGGCCGCGCTCACCGTCGGCCGGGGCGGCGAGCACGTGCCGGGCCCGGACGGCCGGCGCTGCTACCAGCCGAGCGGCCGGGAGCCGCAGATCCTGCTCTACTCCCGCACCGGCCTGCCGTTCCGGGCCCGGCCGGAGAACAACCGGCGCGGCGGCTACCTGCCGATCGCCTTCACCCGGCAGGCGATCGACCGACTGCGGGAGGCCCGGCCCGAGTTGGACCTGCGCGGGCAGGTGGAGCCGCTGATCCTCACCGAGATGCGGATCGCCTTCCACCGCCGCGCGGCCGCGCTCGGCGGCGGGGAGCAGCGGGAGGCGGCGGTGGAGCGCGCGCTCCGGGAGGCCCACGCGGCCGGCCGGATCGGCGCCGAGCTGGACCGACTCGACCGCGAGCAGGGCGACTTCGACCCGGTCGAGGTGCTGCACCCGCCGGTCGGTGGCACCGAGGGCCGTGACGCGTACCAGGACTGGTACCTGGGCCGGATCGACGAGGACCTGGCGCAGGCCCGGCTCGGCCTGGCCGGCAGCCCGGTGAAGTCCGCCCTGGAGGTGCTCCGTGACCTGCGCGACGTGATCCGCTACGCGGTGGACTTCGGCGGGCTGGACGAGAAGTCCCACGAGGAGTTCTACGGCAGCTACACCGGGGTGCTGAACCGGAACGTCACCGGACCCCAACTCGACCGGCACGCCGAGCTGTTGGCCCTGGTCGAGGCGGGCGTGGTGAGGATCCCGTTCGGCCCGGCGCCGACCGTGGAGTGGGACGGTGTCGGCTGGGTGGTCTCCTCCACCGAGCTGGCCACCCCGCACCAGGAGTGGGTGGACTGGCTCTGCCTGGCCACCTCCGGCCAGCCCGACGTGGAGCGCACCGCCAGCCCGCTGCTGCGCCAGCTCCGGGACAGCGGACGGATCCGCCGCCACCGCGCGGCCTCGCCGAGCAGCCGGGGCGTGGACGTCGACCGGGGCAACCAGCCGATCGGCGCCGACGGCACGGTCGACCGGCGGCTCTGGGTGCTCGGCCCGCTCTGCGAGGGCGCCACCTTCTACAACCACTACGTGCCCTCGCCCGGCGGCCCGAACCGCGCGCTGGCCGACGCCCACCGCTGCGTGGGCGACCTGTTCGACCGGCTCTGAGCCGCCCCGTCCGGCCGGACCGTTCTGCCCGGGCGGACCGATCCGCCCCTCCCGGCCCTCACCACGGATCCCCGCCGTGGTGGGGGCCGGGGCGCGTCCGCCGCCCGGGGCGTCAACGCAGCAGGCGGCGCTCCTTGGCGACCGCGACCGCGCCCGAGCGGGTGTCCACGCCGAGCTTGTCGTAGATCCGGCCGAGGTGGGTCTTCACGGTGGCCTCGCTGATGAACAGCGCCCGGGCGATCTCCCGGTTGCCCAGCCCCTGGGCCAGCTGGGCCAGGATCTCCTGCTCCCGGTCGGTGAGTTGGGGTGCCGGGGCGCGCAGCTGGGCCATCACCCGGGAGGCCACCGGCGGCGAGAGCGTGGTGCGGCCCTCGGCGGCGGCGTGGATCGCCGCGAACAGCTCCTCCGGCCGCTCCGCCTTCAGCAGGTAGCCCGTCGCCCCGGCCGCGATCGCCCGGTTGATGTCCGCGTCGGTGTCGTAGGTGGTCAGCACCAGCACGTACGGCGCGCCCGGCCGGCCGGCGATCCGGCGGGTGGCCTCCACCCCGTCGATGCCGTCGCCGAGTTGGAGGTCCATCAGCACCACCTGCGGCCGGAGCTTGGCCGCCAGCGCGATCGCCTCCTCCCCGCTGCCGGCCGCGCCGACCACCTCGATGTCGGGAGCGCTGCCGAGCAGGGCCAGCAGCCCGGCCCGGACCACCGCGTGGTCGTCGCAGACCAGCAGGCGGACGGGGGTGCTCTCGGTCATGGGTCCTCCGGTGGTGGGTGTGCTGGTCCGTGGGGGCGTCGGCGGTGGGGCGGGCCGGGGGTTGGTGGGCCGGGCGTGGAAGTGCCGGGCGTGGTCACGCGACGTCGGCAGGGGGTGAGAGCGGGACGGCGGCGGTGACCACGGTGCCCTCACCGGGAGCCGACTCCACCGTGAGCGTGCCGCCCAACTGCCGTACCCGGGCCCGCATCGCGGGCAGTCCGTGTCCCCGGGACGGGTCGACGTCGGCCGCCTCGGCGGTGGGCGGCAGACCCCGGCCGTCGTCGCCGATGTCCAGCACCACCTGGTCGCCGAGGTAGGTGAGGGTGAGCGCGGCGGTCCGGGCTCCGGCGTGCTCGCGGACGTTGGCCAGCGCACCCTGGGCGATCCGCAGCAGTGCACTGCGGACCGCGTCCGGGAGCGGGGCCGGGGTCCCCTCCAGATGGCAACGGACCGTCAGGCCGCTCTCCGCCGCCTCCCGGTCCGCGAGGGTGCGCAGCGCCTGGTCCAGCCCGACGCCGTCGGCCAGGTCGGCCGGGGTCAGGTCCCGGACGAAGCGGCGGGCCTCGGCCAGGCTGCGGGCGGCGATCGAGGTCGCGGTCCGGACGTGGGTCCGGGCGGTGGCGGGGTCGCTGTCCCAGACCCGGTCCGCCGCCTGGAGCAGCATCCGCTGGCTGGACAGGCCCTGGGCCAGGGAGTCGTGGATCTCGATGGCCAGCCGCTGACGCTCCGCCAGGACGCCCTCCCGGCGGTTGGTCTCGGCGAGCGCGCGGCGGGTCGAGACCAGGTCGGCGATCAGCGCGCGCTGGCGCTCCGCCTGACGTTCCATCTGGAGGAACACCACGGTGGCCAGGCCGGCCACGGCGGGCGGTGCGAGCAGGGTGACGGGATCGATGCCGTCCGCGAGTTGCTGCTCCGCGTACATCACCAGCCCGGTCAGCACGGCCACCAGCGGCACGGCGGCCCTGGCCGGCAGCGTCCGCAGCGCCGTGTAGATCAACGGCACCGCGCACCAGGCGAAGCTCGGCGCCAGCAGCACCAGCACGGTCCACAGCCCCGCCACCACCGCCAGCCGGGCGATCCGGACGGCCCGGCCGCCCCGCAGCCCGCCGGCCCCGGGCACCTCGGGCAGCTGCGCCAGCGCCAGCGCCAGGCTCAGCCCGATCACCCAGCCGGCCCGGCCGCTGTCCCCGTGCCGAAGCAGGTACCGGGTCAGCGAGGCGCCCAGCAGCAGCAGGAACGCCCCGTACATCACCACGGTCAGCCGCCCACCGCCGCGCTCGGTCCCACTCGTCTCGCTCACCGTTCCATCCTCACCCGAAGCAGCGGGGAAGGAGGTCAACCGATCGGCTGACACCCGCCCACGCCGGGCCCGGGGGTGACGGTGTGCGGCCTCGGCGGGGCAGGGGCGGTGGAGCCGGTCGGGATCCGGGTGGCCCCTGCGGCGGAGCTCGGTGGCGGAGGTAGGTGGCGGAGCTCGGTGGCGGCCGGGCCGGTGGCGGTGCCGCCTGCCGCCGTCCGTTCCGCGGGTACCGCGGGTGGGCCCGTCCACGGCGGCCGACATACTGGCGTCCTCCCATCACCGGACGACGGAGCAGAGATGACCGACTTCACCATCGAGACCGCCAGGCTGCGCCTGCGCCCGTTCACCACGGCCCAGGCCCGCCTGGTGGCCGACGGCACCGAGCGATCGGCGGAGTGGAGCCCGGGGTACCCGAGGGAGGACGACCGGGACGTGGCCCGGATGGTCCTCGGGCTGCCGGCGGGCGATCCGCTGTACGCGCCGCTGCAGATGGTGCTGCTGAGTACCGGTCAGGTGATCGGCGGGCTCGGGCTCTTCGGGCCGCCGGACGGGGAGACCGGCACGGTGGCCTTCGGCTACGGCGTGGCCCCGGAGGCGGAGGGGCAGGGGTACACCACCGAGGCGGTCCGGGCCCTGCTCGACCGGGCGTTCGCCGAGGAAGGAGTCCGTCGCGCGGTGGCGGACACCACCCACGACAACACGGGCTCCCAGCGGGTGCTGGAGAAGAGCGGCCTGCACCGCACCGGGTCGGACGGGACGCTCCACTACTACGCGATCGAGGGCTGACCCGGAGCCGTTCCCACGGCCCGCGTACCCGTCGACCCGGCCCCGCCTGACCCGCCTGCCCTGCCGGGCTGGCCCCGGCGGGGCGGCTCGGCCAGGATGGGGCCATGCCTCAGATGACCGAGACCGAGTGGCGCGCCTTCCTCTCCGCCGGCACCCGTACCGGCAAGCTCGCGACCACCCGGGCGGACGGCAGCCCGCACGTGGCGCCGGTCTGGTTCCTGCTCGACGGGGACGAGTTGGTGTTCAACACGGGTGCGGAGACGGTGAAGGGGCGCAACCTGGCGCGGGACGGCCGGGCGGTGCTCTGCGTGGACGACGACCGGCCGCCGTTCGACTTCGTCACCGTGCGGGGCCGGGCGAAGCTCAGCGAGGACCTCGACGAGGTGCGGCTCTGGGCGGGCCGGATCGCCGCCCGCTACATGGGCGAGGACCGGGCCGAGGAGTACGGGGCGCGCAACGGCGTGCCCGGCGAGCTGCTGGTGCGGATCGCGATCGAGAAGGTGATCGCGGTCAGCCGAGTGGCCGACTGACCAGGCCGGGCGCGGCCCGCCGTACGATCGCCGGATGACCACCGAACCCGCTTCTCCCGAAGCCCCGTTGACGGACCGTCGCTTCCTCTTCCTGCTCGGCTCGGTCCGCGAGGACGGCAACTCGGAGCAGCTCGCCCGGCTGGCCGCCGAGCACCTTCCGGCCGGGGTCGAGCAGACCTGGCTGCGCCTGGCGGACCTCCCGCTGGAGCCCTTCACCGACGTCCGGCACACCGGCGACGGCACCTACCCCGCACTCACCGGCAACGCCCTCACCCTCTTCGAGGCGACCGCCCGGGCCACCGATCTGGTGATCGTCTCGCCGCTGTACTGGTACACCGTCTCCACCAGCACCAAGCTCTACTTCGACCACTGGTCCGGCTGGTTCCGGGTGCCGGGCTCGGACTTCCGGGCACGGATGAAGGGCACCACGCTCTGGAGCGTCACCTCGCACTCCGGCGACCGCTCCGACGTGGACCCGCTGATCGGCACCCTGAAGCTGACCGCCGGCTACATGGGCATGCCCTGGGGCGGCGCCCTGCTCGGCAACGGCACCCGCCCGGGTGACGTGCACCGGGACGAGCTGGCCCTCACCGAGGCGAAGGGCTTCTTCCAGGGGGCCTGACGCCGCCTCGGTTCCGTTGCCGTCCCGTTCACGGTCCGTCAGCCCGATCCGGCGGGCTCAGCCCCGCAGCTCGGGGACGAGTTCGCGGGCGTCGTCCGGGGCCCGGTGCCGGGGCCGGCCGAACAGGACCGGCACCAGCGCCAGGCCGAGGACGGCGCCCGCCCCCTGGGCCAGCACGAAGGCGGGCACCGAGGCCGGGGCGATGCCGGTGTAGCTGTCGCTCAGCGAACGGGCCAGGGTGAGCGCGGGGTTGGCGAAGCTGCCGGAGGAGACCGCCCAGCAGGCGGCGCCGATCCAGGCGGCCACCGCGACCGGTGCGTAGCGCTCCCGGCCGGTCCGCAGCAGGCCGAAGACCAGCAGCACCAGGCCGCCGGTGGCCACCGCCTCGGCCAGCCAGAGGTGCGGGCCGGCCAGCGGCCGGGCGGCGGCGGCCAGCACCGGCTGCCGGTGCATCAGATTGGCCAGGGCGGCGCCCGCCACGCCGCCGAGCAGCTGGGCGAGCACGTAGCCGCCCAACTCGGCCAGGGTCAGGCCGGTGCAGCCGCGCCGGTCGGTCCACCAGGCGGCGGCCGAGACCAACGGGTTGAGGTGGGCACCGGAGACCGGCCCGAGCAGGGTGATCAGCACGGCCAGGGCCAGCACCGAGGCCAGCACGTTGGCCAGGAACCGCACGCCGCCGTCGGGGCTCAGCTCGGCGGCCCGGATGCCGGAACCGATCAGGACGGCGGCCAGCACGGCGGTGCCGAACGCCTCGGCGGCCAGCCGCCGGGCGAGTGAGGGTGTGGTCATGGCGTCATGATCGGGGCGCCCCGGCGGCCGGACAATAGGGCGGTAGGCCAAGGTCAGCGGCCGTACGCGGGCTCCGCTCGGAGACTCGTACGGCGTGCGCCCGCGTACCGGCTTGACCCTCACGCGACGTGAGGCCGGAGGCTGGGGCCAGTGAAGGAGGGAGCGGCCGAGATGGGCAGCGCGTACTCGGTGGGGCAGGTCGCCGCCGTCGCCAAGGTGACGGTGCGGACCCTGCACCACTACGACGAGATCGGGTTGCTGTCGCCGGAGGGCAGGACCCCGGCCGGGTACCGCCGGTACCGGGACGAGGACCTGGACCGGCTCCAGCAGATCCTGTTCTACCGCGAACTCGGCTTCTCCCTCGACGAGATCGCGGCCATCCTGGACGACGCTTCGGCGGGGCCGACCGAGCACCTGCGTCGGCAGCACGCGCTGCTGCAGGGCCGGATCGGCAGGCTCCAGGAGCTGGCGGCGGCAGTGGAACGAGCCATGGAGGCGAGCACGATGGGAATCCAGTTGACCCCGGAGGAGAAGTTCGAGGTCTTCGGTCAGGACTACCAGGAGAGTTGGGAGACCGAGGCCGAGCAGCGCTGGGGCGGCACCGACGCCTGGAAGGAGTCGCAGCGCCGGACCGCGCGGTACACCAAGGAGGACTGGGCCACGCTCCAGCAGGAGCAGGCCGCGCTGAACGAGCGACTGGCCGCCGCGATGAACGCGGGGGTCGACCCGGCCGGCGCGGACGGCATGGCGCTGGCGGAGGAGCACCGGCTCCAGATCACCGGTGCCTTCTACGACTGCGGCCACGAGATGCACCGCTGCCTCGGCGAGATGTACGTCGCGGATCCCCGTTTCACGGCGACCTACGACAAGGTGGCCCCCGGCCTGGCGCACTGGCTGCGGGATGCCATCGTCGCCAACGCGGATGCGCACAAGGAGAGTTGACCGAGGTCCGGGGCGGAGTCGGAGCCGTCCCCGGCCAGGGGTCGGGCCAGGAGTCGGGCCACGAGTCGGGCCAGGGTCCGGGCCGGGAATCGGCCGGGGCTCAGGCCACGCCCCGGCCGAAGGCCCGCCGGTATGCGGTGGGGGAGGTCCGCATGGTGCGGCCGAAGTGGTGCCGGAAGGTGGCGGCGGACTCGAAGCCGACCGCCGCCGCGATCTCCTCCACCGTCCCCTCCGGGGACTCCAGCAGGGCGAGGCTGGCCGCGATGCGCTGGGTGATCACCCAGCGCATCGGGCTGGTGCCGTTGCGGGCGGTGAAGTGCCGCAGGTAGGAGCGGTCGGACATCCGGGCGGCCCGGGCCAGCCGGGTGATGGTGAGCGGGGTGGCCAGGTGGTCCAGCGCCCACTGCATGGAGCGGGCGATGCCGTCGTCCTCCTCCTCCACCGGCCGCACCGCCGCCTCGATGAACTGCGCCTGCCCGCCGTCCCGGTGCGGCGGGACGACGAACCGGCGGGCCACCGTGTTGGCCACCTTGGCACCGTGGTCACTGCGCACCAGGTGCAGGCAGAGGTCGATGCCGGCCGCGCTGCCGGCGCTGGTGAGCACCGAGCCGTTGTCCACGTAGAGCACGTCCGGGTTGACCTTCACGGTGGGGTGGCGCTGCTGGAGCAGCTCGGCGTACCGCCAGTGGGTGGTGGCCTCCCGGCCGTCGAGCAGCCCGGCGGCGGCCAGCGCGAAGGCGCCCGAGCAGATCGAGACGATCCGGGCCCCGCGCTCGTGCGCGGTGCGCAGCGCGGCGACCAGCCCGGGGGAGACCTCGCCGCTGAACGCGTTCGGCACCCCGACCACCATCACGGTGTCGGCGGCGGCCAGTTCGTCCAGCCCGTGATGGGCCATCAGCGAGAAGCCGCCGACCGCTCCGAGCAGCTGCCCGGGCCGGTCGGCGCAGATCTTCAGCCCGTACCAGGGAGCGGCCAGCAGCCCGGCCAGCTCCGGCCGGGCCAGGCCGAACACCTCGACCACCACGCCGAGTTCGAACGGGGCCATGCCGTCGAAGGCGTACACCGCGATGGTGTGCACCGGCTCGGGGCGGGGGCCGATGCTGACCGGCACGACGGGGCGGGGAGAGGGGGTGTGGTCGGCCATCGGTGCTCCTGGCGCGGCGGTGCGGGTTGGCGGGATCTTGGCGAGTGTAGTCGTGGGCGCCACTGTCGGGGGCGGGTGTCCGGATCGGAAGATCGTCATGTCGGAAAGAGCGCACACCAGCCCACCAGGAGCCCGCAGATGACCACCGCCACCACCTCCGTGACCGCCACCGCCGCTGAGGCCGTCATCGCCACTGAGGCCGCGATGAGCACCGCCACCTACGCCGGCTCGCTGGGCGCCACGATCTCCCCCGAGCGGGCCTTCGCCTTCCATGCCGAGCGGCTCGGCTGCCAGGCCGACCCGGCCGACGTCTGGTACGCGATGCGGGACGGGAAGCAGGACTTCACCGTCCTGGACGTCCGGGCCGAGGGCTCGCACCGCAAGGCCCACCTCCCCGGCGCGATCAGCCTGCCGCTGGCCGAGATCACCGCCGAGCGGGTGGCCGAGCTCCCGGCCGGCCTGCTGGTGGTCTACTGCTGGGGCCCGGCCTGCAACGGCTCCACCAAGGGCGCGATGAAGCTGGCCGCGCTCGGCCGCGAGGTCAAGGAGATGATCGGCGGCCTGGAGTACTGGGTCCGCGAGGGCTGGCCGACCGAGGGCCGGCGGGCGATCGACCCGGCCAAGGCCACCCCGAACGACCTCGGTCTGGTGTGCTGAACTGCGGCGATGCCGCCTCTGGCAGTCGGCCGAAAAATATTCTGAGGTCACCTGCAACCCCCCGGGGGGATGCGCGTCTATCAGGGTGGGAGCAAGGGGAGCCGGGAGTACGGCCGAGCCCGGCGGCTCTCATCCACTGACGAAGCATCAACCGCCCTGGGGGGGACTGCGCCGTGAACGCGCCCGTTTTCAGCCGTTTCGCGAAGAACATCACCGTCTCGTCGGCCGTCCCGGCCTCGCTCGGCCTGGCGGGCTGCTCCGCTTCGCAGCCCACGGCCCTGGTCGGTGCCCCGCAGGCCCCCTCGGCCGCCGCCCCGGTCGCCCCGCCCGCCCCCGCTGCGCCGCCCGCCGCCGGAGCGCAGCACGACTACGTCTTCCGGATCGGCACCGGCCGGGCCCGGGTCCTCGACTACACCGTCGGCGCCGTCGGTGACCAGCACCCGAGCGCCCCGATCCGCTTCTGACCCCCCCGGCACGACAACCTGCCACCGGGCAGCGGCCCCCACCGCGCCCGGTGGCACAATCGCGCACGTCGAAGATCATCCGAGAAGACACTGACTACGGCGCCCGCCGATCGACGGGCGCCTCGGGGGAAACGGACGAAGAAGCATGTCCATAGCGATCGCACCCGCCCGGGGATCCTCCGGCGCGGGTGTGCTCAGGGGGTTCCGGAAGCTGCTGTTCGGCACGGAGGCCGCCGAACCGTACTCCTCCTCGGAGACCAGCCCCAAGCTCCGGGTGATCCGGGGCGTCGGCACCCCCGGTTCCGAACGCCCCACCCTCACCGAGCTCTACCATGCGCACCGGCTCGGCCTGGTCCGGATGGCCATCCTGCTGGTGGACCGGCAGGACATCGCCGAGGACGTGGTGCAGGACGCCTTCGCCGCCCTCTACCAGCGGCACGGCGAGAACCTGGACGACCTGGAGAACGCGCTCGGCTACCTGCGCACCTCCGTGGTGAACGGCGCCCGCTCCGTGCTGCGCCGCCGCAAGACCGCCCGTGACTACGTGCCGCCGCACGAGGCCGACGCCGCCTCGGCGGAGGAGCAGGCCGTGCTCAACGACGAGCACCGCCGGGTGCTGGTGGCACTGCAGGAATTGACCCCCCGTCAGCGTGAGGTGCTGGTGCTGCGGTACTGGTCCGACTTCTCCGAGGCGCAGATCGCCGAGACCCTGGGGCTCTCCCGGGGTGCCGTGAAGTCGACCGCCAGCCGGGCCCTGGACGCCCTGGAGAAGCAACTGGAGAAGGCCCGATGACCGATAAGCCGAGTGATCCCCACAGGCTCGAATCGCCGACCGAGCAACTCCTGCGGGCCGCCCTGGCCGCCCGCGCCGACCAGGTCACCGCGCAGGGCCTGCGCCCCGCCGACCCGCCGACCAAGCGGATGCGCCGGATCCGCCCGTTCCACGTGGTCACCACCATCGCCATGTTCGGCCTGGCCGCCAGCCTGGTGGTCGGCCTGCTCACCACCCGTACCGAGACGGTCGCCGACGCCAACCCGGCAGCCACCCTCTCCCAGTCCCCCTTCCCCTCCCTCACCCCCACCGACAGCCCGAGCCCGACCGACACCCCCACCCCGAGCCCGAGCCCGAGCGCCACCCCGACCGGTGACGTCCTCCCGGGGGGCGAGCCGTCCCCGAGCGGCGCCGCATCGGCCACCACCAGCCAGCCCCCTAGCACACCACCCCCGACCTTCAAGGACTTCCAGAAGATCAAGGTCTTGGTGCCAGCCGGGTGGACCGTCGGTAAATCGGACACGAACAAACTCTGTCTGCGCACGCCGGACGTGCCGGTCACCGTCGGCGAGTGCCTCCCGAACGGTGTCTTCATTACTGCCTGGAACGTGGGTGACGAGCTGAACTGGCCCCTTGAGGCGGATGCGGACTCCGACAGCGGCTGGGCGCACCAGCCGATCTGCTTCGCACCGGAGAAGGCCGGCACGATGCCGACCGCCCAGCGTCTGATCGGTGCCCCGGAACGCTCGCTGCTGAAGATCGGCTCCAGGTACGTGAACAAGGTCCGTTGGCGGGTCGCCTGTGACGCCACGACGCAGTTCACTGCCCAGATGTGGAGCTTCCACAAGGAGCAGGTCTTTGTGAACGCCAACGGCCTGCCGGCGAAGTACCAGGCGGATCTGGAGTCGATCGTGGCCGGCCTGGATGTGAGCGGCCGTTCGGACCCGAGGCACACCACGGACGTGAAGGTCACCTTCGGCGAGTCCACGGTGACCCAGGAGGGCGACACCCGGGTGGTGACCTTCCCGGTGACCTGGGCCAACGTCAGCTCCACCGCCTACGCCTCGATCGAGCCGGTGGTGGCGGGTCGGCAGCCTGCGGACTCCGACGCGATGGCCAAGCAGCCCAACGGGACGCTGGAGCGCAAGGACGGTGAGCAGTGGAAGCAGCTGCCGATGCTCCGGGTGGGCGGCGGGATGGACTACGCCAGCACCGGGAAGGACGCGGCCTTCCCGCTCGCCCCGGGCAAGAGCCGCACGGTGACCTACCGGATGAAGCTCACCAACGTGTCGGACCTCCAGAGCATCCAGATGGTCGGTGGAGCCTATCTGCCCACGGCCGGAGGCGAGTTCAAGACGGTCGGCTCGGCGGGCGAGTCCCCGTACGTCAGTATCGGCCTGGGCTGAACCACCACGGCGACCGCACCTCCGTCCGGGGCGCGGTCGCCGTGGTCATGGGTGACGCGGCGTCAGCCGGTGAGGCGGGCCATCCAGGCCTCGACCTCGTCGGCCTGCCGGGGCAGGCCGGCCGAGAGGTTCTCGTTGCCCTCGGCGGTGACCAGGATGTCGTCCTCGATCCGGACGCCGATGCCCCGGTACTCCTCCGGCACGGTCAGGTCGTCCTGCTGGAAGTACAGGCCCGGCTCGACGGTCAGGCACATGCCCGGCACCAGGTCGGCGTCGACGTACTCCTCGCGGCGGGCGTGCGCGCAGTCGTGCACGTCCAGGCCGAGCATGTGGCCGGTGCCGTGCAGGGTCCAGCGGCGCTGGAGGCCCAGCTCCAGGACCTTCTCCACGTCGTACACCGAGGCGTCGATCAGGCCCCAGGCCAGCAGCCGCTCGGCCAGCACCCGCTGGGCCGCGTCGTGGAAGTCCCGGAACCGGCCGCCCGGCTTCACCGCCGCGATGCCCGCCTCCTGGGCGTCGTAGACGGCGTCGTAGATCTTCCGCTGGAGCGGGGTGAAGGTGCCGTTGATCGGCAGGGTGCGGGTGACGTCGGCGGTGTAGAGGGTGTGGGTCTCCACGCCGGCGTCCAGCAGCAGCAGCTCGCCCGGGCGGACGTCGCCGTCGTTGCGGACCCAGTGCAGTGTGGTGGCGTGCGGGCCGGCGGCGCAGATCGAGCCGTAGCCGATGTCGTTGCCCTCGACCCGGGCGCGGCGCCAGAAGGTGCCCTCGATCCAGCGCTCGGAGGTGGTCACGGCCTGGCCCAACTCCCGCACCACGTCGGTGAATCCGTTGACCGTGGAGTCGCAGGCGGCACGCAGCTCGCCGATCTCCCAGTCGTCCTTGACCAGCCGCAGGCCGCTCAGGAAGGTCTTGAAGTCGGCGTCCTTCTCCTCCTCCGTCACCTCCGCGAGCGCGCTCTCCAGGGCGGCGTCGTAGCCGCGCACCAGGACGGTCGGCGCGGCCGGGGCGGCCTGCAGCTCCTCGACGGCCTTGCGGACGTCGCGGCAGGGCAGGCCGAGCAGCTGCTCGGCCTCGGCCAGGCTGTGCCGGCGGCCGACCCAGAGCTCACCGTTGCCGTCGAGCCAGAACTCGCCGTTCTCCCGGTTGGAGCGCGGCAGCAGGTAGAGGTGGAAGTCGTGGCCGGAGCCGCCCTCGCGCGGCTCGCCGACCAGGATCGCGTCCTCGGTCTGGTCACCGGTCAGGTGCACGTACTCGCTCGCGGCGCGGAACGAGTACTCGGTGTCGTTGGCCCGGGTGCGCAGGTTCCCGGCCGGGACCACCAGCCGGACGCCCGGGTGGGCGGCGGACAGCGCGGCGCGCCGGGCCGCCGCGTACGGGGCCTGGGCGACGGGCTCCAGGCCGCGCAGCTCGGTGTCGGCCCAGCCGGACTTCATCGAGGCGGCCAGCTCGTCCGAGACGTCGCCGTAGAGGCCGTTCTTCCGGCCCTTGACCGGCTGCTCCTCGGTGTCCTCGCCCACGGCACCCTCGGGGTTCTCGGCTGCTGCGGGGCTGCGGTCCTCGGTCACTACGTCGCCTCCTTGCGATGTGGTCCCGCCTCGGCGCGTCGGATCGCGACGCACGTGGGCGGCCGTCGGCCCCCATGGTACGGATCGCCACCGAACTGCTGACCGGGTGCCGCCGGAGTTTTCGCCTCCCGGCCGGCCGCTCAGTCGAAGCGGGCCGCCAGCAGCACCAGGTCGTCGGAGCCGCCGTCCGGTCCGGCCGCGGCCAGCAGGTGGGCGCAGAGCCGGTCCGGATCGGCCCGCACCTCGCGCGGCGCGTCGGCGGCGGCCCGGCGCAGCGCGTTCTGCCCGGCGTGCAGGGTCGGGCCGAGCCGGCGGGCCAGACCCTCGGTGTAGAGCACCAGCACGTCGCCGACCGCCGCCTCCACCTCGATGCCGGGCGCCTCCCAGCAGCTCAGCATGCCGAGCGGCGCGGACAGCGAGGTCTCCACGAACTCGGCGCCCTGCCGGGTCAGCAGGACCGGCGGGCAGTGCCCGGCCCCGGCCAGGGTGATCCGGCGCTCCTCGGGCTGCACCCAGGCGTACAGCGCGGTCGCGGTCCGGGCCGGTTCGGTGGTCTTGAGCAGCAGCTCCAGATCGCCGAGCACCGAGACCGGGTCCTCACCCTCCAGCACCGCGTACGCCCGCAGCGCCGCCCGCACCCGGCCCATCGCGGCGGCGGCGCCGGGTGCGGAGCCGGGGCCGGCGCCCAGCCCGTCGCCGGCCACGCTGCCCACGGTGAGTCCGAAGGTGCCGTCGGGCAGCGGGATGGCGTCGTACCAGTCGCTGCCGGCCGAGTGCTCCAGCGCGGCGGGCAGGCAGCGGGCGGCCATCCGCAGACCGGCGCCGACCGGCAGCCGGTCCGGCAGCAGGCCCCGGCGCAGCGCCTCGGCCTGCTGCTCGGCCCGGTCCTGGTCGAGCTGGCGGGCCAGCAGCTCGGCCGCGAACTCGCAGTACCGGCGGGCCAGCAGCCGACGGCCCGGGTCGGGCTCGGCCGGTTCGTCGTAGAACCAGGCCGCCGCGCCCAGCGGTCCGTCCGCCCCGGTGGCCAACGGGAGGGCGAAGCAGGCGCCCAGGCCGAGCTGCCCGGCCACCTCGCGGAAGCGCGGCCCGGCCGCCGGGTCCTCGGCCAGGTCGGTGATCAGCAGCTGCCCGGACCCGCCGGGCTCGCTCAACAGCCCGGCGAACGGGCCGTGTTCGGCCGGGACGGTCTCCAGCGCGCCGAGCTCGGCCCGGTCCAGGCCGAGCCCGACCGGCCGGCCGGCGCCCCGGGCGGTGGTGGTGATCAGGCCACGCCGGGCACCGAGCAGGGCCGCGCCGGACTCCAGCACGGTGGCCAGCGTGTCGGCCAGGCCCCGGGCCCGGGAGAGCAGCTCGGTGTGCTCCTGGAGCACCGTCAGATCGGACAGCTGTCCGGCCAGCCGGTCCTGCAGGTCGGCCGTCCCACTGGTGGCCAGGAAGCCGAGGTCGGGCAGCACGGCGGTGGTCGCCGCTGCCGGTGGCTTGGCGTCGGTCATGTCCCAACTCCCCACACATTGGTACGTGTCACGCAGGACCCTCAGGACCGCCCAAAAGGATTGCTATGTCACTACTCGGCATCAATCCACCACTTGTACACAGGCCGAAAGGGGCATGTCCAGAATCGGGACAAGGCCGGATGGCTGGTTCTCGACCGCCCCGACCTGCCCGGACGCGCCCCCGGCCGGGCCCCGGTGGGGGCCGGGGTGCGGCGGCCGAACGGGTCCGGAGCGCCCGACGGCCCGTCAGCTGCCGTCGGCGATCGTAGGGTTCGGCGGTCCGGCCGCCGTCCGGGCCGCCCGTCACTCACCCGTACGGTGGAACCGAGGGCTTCCGATGCGCGTCCGTCCGGTCGTATGCGGGATTCTCGTTCCGGGGCCCCTCCGTCCCGGGCCCAGCCCTCCGGCCGCTCCCCGTCACCCCCGCCCCGTCCGCACCCCGACGTGGCCCGCGCACCGCCGACGTGGCCGGTCCATCAGCGGTCCCCGAGCCCGAGTGGCCCCGGAAGCGGTCGCGGAAGCGGAAAGGAACGAGCGCCGATGCCATGGTCACGTCCCCGACGGGGCAGCGCCTCAGGCCGTACCCCGGCCGGAGACCGCGCCCCGGCGGCCGGCCGGGTCTGGCTCCGCTGGCCGGGCAGCCGGCGCCGGGTCAGGGCGGCGCTGCGGGAGGCCGCGCTGACCGCCGTCGCCCGGGGGTGGCCGGTACTGCCGGGTGCCCGCCCGCTGTCCGGCCCGGCCGGGCCGTGCTCCTGCGCGGACCCGTCCTGCCCGGTGCCCGGTGCACACCCGCACGATCCGCCGCTGGCGGCGGCCACCACCGATGCCCGGATGGTGGGTTGGTGGTGGGAGAAGCGCTCGCCGGACGCCCCGGTGCTGCTGGCCACCGGACGGTCGGTCAGCGCGGTGAGCGTGCCGGCCCGGGCCGGTGCGCGGGCGCTGGCCTGGTTCGATCTGATGGGCCTGCCGGTCGGGCCGGTGCTGGCCGGGCAGGGCAGGTACCTGCTGCTGGTCGCGCCGTACTCGCTGGCCGAGTTGGGTGAGCTGCTGGCTGAGCAGCCCTCGGTGCCGGGGGTGATGCGCTACCACGGGCCGGACGGCTACCTGGTGCTGCCGCCCTCGCGGACCGGTGCGGGGCCGGTACGGTGGGTCCGGCCGCCGGTCGGGGAGCGGCCCTGGCTGCCCGAGGTGGGAGGCCTGCTCGGCGCGCTGATCGCGGCGAGTTCGGCTGACGCCGCCTCAACTTCCCTGGGGAAACAGTAAATCCGGCCGCTGGCGACGGGGGATGCACCAGCGACCGGACTGTTTAAATGGTAACAAAGATCCTCGTGCGCGCCAATTTGTCCGAGGACTCTGTCACCTGGGATTTCTTCCGTCCGGGCCGGAATGTGACCGGAGTCACTCCGGCCCGGACGGGCGTCAGTTGAGAGTGACCTGACGGTTCACCAGATTGGCCCGCGCCTTGCGCTCCTCGACGGTCAGCGGGGCCTCGGCGGCCAGCGCGCCGGCCAGCCGCTCGGCGAAGGCGGCGGCCGGGGCCTCGCAGTCGGCGGCGGTCATCGACTGCGGCAGGTCCCAGACCGGCACGGTCAGACCGTGCGCGCGGAACGAGCCGACCAGCCGGGTGTCCTCGCCCAGCGAGGACTCGCCGGCCGTGTCCAGCCGGGCCAGCGCGTCCAGCAGCTGCTCCTCGGGCACCGTCATCACCCAGCGCAGGTGGTTCTTGTCGGCGGCGGCGCACCAGTACGAGGACGGCACGCTGGAGATCTTCTCGGTCGGGATGGCCGAGGCGTTGGCCCGCTCCAGGGAGGCGGCCACCTCGCCCTCGGCGGCCTCCGCGTCCTCCAGCCAGAACTCGAAGCCGCTGAACACCTCGGGGGTGAACTCGGCCTCCAGGTCCAGCAGTTCCTGCAGGCGGCGGCCGCCGGGCACGGTCCGGCGGGCCGGCACCGGGGTGCCCGGCTCGGTGGCCAGGGCCAGCTCCAGGGCGTCCGCCAGGTCACGGCTCAGGTCGCCGGAGGAGGACTGGGTCTGCAGGCCGAGCAGGATCGAGCCGTCCTGGCGGCGCAGCGCCGGCCAGGCCAGCGGCAGCACGGTGGCCAGCGTGACGGAGGGGACCGGGCCGTTGGCGCTGTCGGCCACGCCCTTGGCCAGCGTCAGCGGGACGGTGGCGGCGGGCACCAGCTCGCGCAGCGCGACCCAGTCGGCCTCGCCCGGCAGGCCCTCGAACGGGCGGTGCACCAGCTCCTGGACGGCGTGTGCGGCCTCCCGGCCGTGGCACGCCTTGTACCGGCGGCCCGAACCGCAGGGGCAGTCCTCGCGGGCCCCCACCACGGGGATCTCACCCGAGGTCACGGCGGTGGACGGACGGCGCTGCGGCGACTTCTTCGCGGCCTTCTTGGCCATGGTGCGGCTCCCGGTACGGCGACTTGCTTGCCCCGGAAGCCTACTGAGCTTTCGACGGGTACCGCGTCCGTGCGGTGCCCGTGCCGCCGTCGGTGCCGCGCTCCGGGCCGGGGCGGGTGCCGCGCCGGGGCGTGCACCGTCGGTGCCGACGGGCCGTCAGGCGCTGCGCGCGCCGTGGCCCGGACGGCCCGGGTGCAGTGGTAGTTCGGCCCACACGGTGACCTGCCCCGGGGTGTCCCGGACGCCCCAGTCGGTGGCGAGCCGCCCGACGATGGTCAGGCCGCGCCCGCCCCGGGCGGTCAGCGAGGGCCGGGCCGGCAGCGGCCGGGTGCTGGCCCCGCCGTCGGTGACCTCCAGGGTGAGCGAGCCGTCCCCGGGGAGCTGCCAGCGGACCGTCACCCCTTCGGGCTCGCCGTCCTCGCCGCCGGAGCCGACCAGGACCGGGGCCGGGTAGCCGCCCGGCACGTCGTCCTTGAGGTCGGCCAGCCGCCCCAGCGGGCGGGCGTACCGGCAGGAGTTGCTGAGCAGTTCGGACAGGATCAGGACAGCGTCGTCGATCACCGTCTCGTCCACCGAGCGGTCACCGAGATCACTGCGCAACCGGCGTCGTGCCGCTCCGACTCCGGCGGGCCCGTGCGGCACCGCCATGGTCGATGAAGTCGGCACCTCGTGTGCCATCATCAACGCCACCCCCGGACCTCCTTCAGCATTCGCCGATGGATGGATGCCCCTCGGCAATACGTCGGAAACGGGCGTTCACCGATCGCGGCGCGACATTAACGGGCGCCGTAACGGGTGGTGCGCAGATGGTGATTGGCCGCTCACGGAACGTCGTGAATGCGGTCGGAATTGGCCACTCCCGGTGGGATGCGCCGCAGTTCACGCCCGTTCACAACCCCGCGCGGGCGAATTCGAGCCGACTTGACACAGTTATCGGCCGAGTTGACCGAGAACCATGCGCGGCCGGTTGGTGATGATGGCCTCGACGCCGAGTTCCAGGCAGAGCTCCACGTCGGCCGGCTCGTCCACCGTCCACACGTGCACCCGGTGCCCGGCCCGGCGCAGGGCCGGCACCAGGGCCCGGTCGGCCCGGACCAGCTCGATGCCCGGACCGGCGATCGGCGCCCCGCCGGGCAGCACCCGGGTGCGGCCGAGCAGCGGCAGTCGGCGCTCCAGCAGGTAGACGGTGGGCACCGCCGGGGCGGCCCGGCGGACCCGGCGCAGCGAGAGCTCGGAGAAGCTCATGATCCGGACGGTGGACTCCTCCGGACGGTCCGTCAGCAGGCCGAACCGGGCCAGCACCCGGAGCAGCTCGGCCTCGGTCTTCCCGGCGTACCGGGTCGGGTGCTTGGTCTCGATCGCCAGCTCGATCCGGCGGCCGGCGTCGGCCGTCAGCTCCAGCAGCTGCTCCAGGGTGAGCACCGGGCTGGGCTCGGGTGCCTCGGGGTGCTTCCAGGAGCCGAAGTCCATCGCCTCCAGCTGAGCCAGCGTCAGGGCGGAGACGGCGCCCCGGCCGTCGGAGGTGCGGTGCACAGTGCGGTCGTGGACGCAGACCAGCTTCCCGTCGGCGGTCAGCCGGACGTCGCACTCCAGCCCGTCCGCGCCCTCCTCGATCGCCAGCCGGTAGGCGGCCAGGGTGTGCTCGGCCTGAGCCGCCGAGGAGCCGCGGTGGGCGATCACCCGCACCGCGCTGCGGTCGGCGGCGTTCGTCGAGGTCGAGGGCTGGTCACGGGTGTCCACCCGGCCACCCTACGAGGCGCCCGGTGACGCCCGACCGCCGCCACGGGAAACTCCCGGTGAAGTCCCCGTGGCGGCGGTACCGGCCGGCTACCTGCGGGGCTGGACCGCCAGGGTGGCCAGCCCGGCCACCAGGAAGGAGATCAGCGAGGCCGAGGTCCACGGCTGGGCCGTGAAGCCGACCGAGGACTGCAGGTCCTGCCAGAACTCCTGCCAGCCGCCGACCGCGGTGGGAGCGATGAACTGGTAGGCGGCGAAGCCGAGCGCCCAGGCCACCAGCATCAGCGGCCGGGGCGGGGCGTCCTCGCCAAGGTTCCAGCCGCGGCGGCCCGAGCCGAGGAAGAAGTCGGCCGCCAGCACCGCGAACATCGGCACGAAGACCGCGCCGATCAGGCCGAGGAAGGCGTAGTAGGAGGCGGTGAACTCGTCGATGTTCAGCGCCAGCACCGTCACCAGCGCGCCGATCCCGCCGGTCAGCAGGCGGCGGTCCACCGTGGGCAGCAGGTTCTGCACCGACATCGCGGTGGAGTAGACGTTGGCGAAGGACTGGTCGGTCTCCCGGACCACCAGCACCAGCAGGAAGGCCCAGCCGGCCGCCACCCCGGTGAAGGAGGAGAAGATCCGGGTGGCGTCCCCGTCCGACTGCAGCAGTGCCACCACGCCGAGCAGGTAGCACCAGACCTGCGCCAGCGAGTAGCCGGAGAAGGTGGCCCAGTAGGCGGCCCCGGGCGTGCGGGCGTGCCGGGTGTAGTCGGCGGCCAGCGGGACGAAGGAGATCGAGACCGCGATGATCGCGTCGGTCGCGGTCAGGAAGCCGCTCCAGTTCCCGGCCCCCGGGTTCGGCACGCCCTGGCGCACCAGCTGGACGGTGAAGTAGACCATCGCGATGCCCACCGCGATCGTCACGTACTTGCGCAGCACCGCGATCGAGCCGAGCGGCCAGATGGTCAGCACGGTGGTGAGCACCCCGGCCAGCAGGACGAACAGCCAGTGCCAGCCCTGAGTGCCCGTCACCTCCTGCGCGCCCATCGCGATCACCAGCAGCTCGTACACGCCCCAGCCGATGCACTGCGCGATGTTCAGCACCGTCGGCAGGTACGACAGCTTGGTGCCGAACAGGCCGCGCAGCAGGGCCATCGCCGGGGCGCCGGTCCGGGCGCCGATCAGCGCGGCCACGCCCAGCATCGAGGTGCCGATCGCGGTGCCCGCCACCGTGGCGGTGATCGCGGCGGCCAGCGAGAGCTCGGCGCCCTTGACGCCGATCACGGTGACGGCGCTGGTGAAGCCGATCAGGCTGACGCCGAGGTTGGCCCAGAGCGAGAACAGCGCGCGGAAGTCCAGCGTGCGCGGCGGCGCCGTGTCGAGGACCAGCGGCGCCTCGGCTCTCGCGGGGACGTCGTGGACAGGGGAAGGCGAAGCAGCCGTCATGGCCGTAGCTCCCTACGCCGGCATTACCCGGACAGGTTCGAGCGGTCTGCGCTCCCTCGCCGCACGGCCAGCGTCTGCATGGCGTACGGTCGTTCCGCGCACTCTCAGCCTGGACGGTCCAAGCTCCCGCGTGTCAGTTTGGAGCGCCAGGCTAGCCGCCGGGCCGTCGAACACCAAGGCGGGGCCCGAGGAGTGGGATGTCGGGGACGGCTAAGGATTCTCACCAATCCTTCAGGACGCTCCTTACGACAACTGAATCGGACATGCGGAAAACTGTGGCCCAAGGTCCTGTCAGCTATGGAGGTCGTCCGTGAGCACCGAGCACGTGAGTGGGGCCACCGGTCCCGAGGAGGAGCGCACCTCCACGGGGCACGGTCCGGTGGAGCCGGCTGACGCCGGGTCAGCCGCCGCGCCCGCGCCCGCCGACACGGTGGTCTTCGGGAAGGTCGCGCCGCCGCCGGCCGCCCCCTCCTACCTGGATGCGCCGCCCCCGGTCCTGCCCCCGGCCCCGGCCGCGCCGCCCGCTCCGTCCTACCTGGACGCGCCGCCGCCGGCCGTCCCGGCTCCGGCTCCGGCGCCGGTCTCCGCTCCGGCCCCTGCGCCGGTCGCCGCCGAGAACCCGTACGCGACCCCGGCCGCCGCGCCGCCGGCCCCGGCCCCCGCGCCGCCGGCCGCCGTGTCGGCCGCCCCGCTCGGCGAGCCGCAGCCCCAGCCCCACCAGCCGCACCACCCCTTCGGTGCGGGCACCCCGCTCGGCGGCTGGGCCGCTCCGGCCGGCGGTGCGGGCGGGCCCGGTCTGCCCGGCTACCCGGAGTTCCCCGGCGCGCCCGCCCCGGTGCCCGGTCGCAAGCGCGGCGGTCTGATCGCCCTGGTCGCGGCCGTCGCCCTGCTGGCCGGCCTGGCCGGTGGCGCGATCGGCGTCTCGGTCGCCGACCGCGACGGCTCCGTCTCCTCCTCGGGCAGCCGCAACTCCAGCACCACCGTCCAGGCCAGCCAGAACCAGCAGGCGGTCAACCGGGCCCCGGAGTCGGTGGCCGGCATCGCCAGCAAGGCGCTGCCGAGCGTGGTCACCATCAAGGCCCAGGGCTCCGGCGAGTCCGGCACCGGCACCGGCTTCGTCTTCGACACCGAGGGCCACATCCTCACCAACAACCACGTGGTGGCCCCGGCCGCCAGCGGCGGCAAACTGACCGTCAGGTTCTCCGACGGCGCCTCCTACCCCGCCTCGGTGGTCGGTCGCGCCCAGGGCTACGACGTGGCCGTCATCAAGCTCGACAACCCGCCGAAGGACAAGCTCGTCCCGCTCGCCCTCGGCGACTCGGACAAGGTCGCGGTCGGCGACGCCACCATCGCGATCGGCGCCCCCTACGGCCTGGAGGGCACCGTCACCACCGGCATCGTCAGTGCCAAGGACCGCCCGGTGGCCTCCGGCGACGAGACCAGCGCCCAGGCGTCCTACATGAACGCCCTGCAGACCGACGCCTCGATCAACCCGGGCAACTCCGGCGGCCCGCTGCTCGACGCCTCCGGCGCGGTGATCGGCATCAACTCGGCCATCCAGTCCAACAGCGGCGGCTCCGGCCGGGCCGGCTCGATCGGCCTCGGCTTCGCCATCCCGATCAACCAGGCCAAGCGCGTCGCGGGCGACCTGATCGCCAACGGCACCCCGGTCTACGCGATCCTCGGCGTGCTCCGCAACGACGACTACAAGGGTGACGGCGCCCAGATCCAGACCTCCTCCGTCCAGGGCAAGCCCGCCGTCACCCCGGGCGGCCCCGCCGACCAGGCCGGCCTCAAGCCCGGCGACGTGATCACCAAGCTCGGCGGTCACGTCATCGACAGCGGCCCCACCCTGGTCAGCGAGATCTGGACCTACAAGCCCGGCGACAAGGTCGAGGTCGAGTACACCCGCGACGGCAAGAACGCGAAGACCACCGTCACCCTCGGCGAGCGCAAGGGCGACAACTGACGGGCCACCGCGAAACGGTGTGCGCGGAACCCCTGGGGAACCGTTAGGCTGACCTCCGCCTGGAGAGTTGCCCGAGCGGCCTAAGGGACCAGTCTTGAAAACTGTCGTGGCGTGACCCGTCACCGTGGGTTCAAATCCCACACTCTCCGCAGGAGGGGGATTCCCCCGCACAGGGCGGGTACCGGTTCCGGTACCCGCCCTGTGGCGTTCCTCAGTCGAGGAAGGGGAAGACCCGCAGCGTCCGGCAGGCGTCCTCCGGATAGCCGTCCGGAGCGACCGGGGCGGGGGAGCCCATGCCGATCAGGTAGAGCCAGCCGAGCAGGGCGGCCACCGCGGCCATCACCGGGAGGACGTACCAACTCCCGTACGGGAGGCGGTGGACCACCGCGCCTACCGAGAGCACGGTGACGACGGCGATCCCCCAGGCGGCCATCATGGCGGGGAAGGCGTCGGGGTCGACCTCGTGGTCCTGGGTCAGGCACCAGTGCCACGTCTCCTGGACCCGGTCGGAGGCGGTGAAGAGGGCGGTGGTCGCGAGGAGGAACCCCACCAGCCAGCGCGCCGCCGTCCAGCCGCAGCCGTCGGCCCTCGTCCGTCCGTCCATGTCCGCCCCCGTCCGTCGATCACCGCCGTCTCCGGGACCGGACGCGCCCGGTGGGAGGCCGGTTCCGGAGACGGCGGTGGCCGTGGTGACGACGGGTCAGATCAGCAGGCCGCCGCTGACCTCCAGGCGCTGGCCGGTGGTCCAGCCGGCGGCGGGGGAGGCGAGGAAGGCGACCATCTCGGCGATGTCCTCGGGGGAGCCGAGCCGCTCGATGGCGTTCAGGGCGACCATCGAGGCGGTGGCCTCGGGGGTGGTGCGGCGGCGGGCGTTCATGTCGGTGGCGACGTAGCCGGGCGCGACGGTGTTGACGGTGATGTTGCGCGGGCCGAGGTCCTTGGCCAGGGCCAGGGTGAGTGCCTCCAGGGCGCCCTTGGTCATCGCGTAGCCGATGGACTCGGGGAAGGAGACCCGGGTGGCGGCGGAGGAGATGTTGACGATCCGTCCGCCCTCGCGCAGGTCGGGCAGCAGCTGCTGGATCAGCAGCAGCGGTGCGCGGGTGTTCACCAGGTGCAGCCGGTCGTAGTGCTCGACCGAGAGCTCGGCCAGGTGGCCGCCGCCGGACAGGGCGGCGTTGTTCACCAGGACGTCCAGGCCGCGTTCGGCTCCGGCTCCGGCGAGCGCCTTCCAGAGCGCGTCGCAGAGCACGGTGGCCCCGTCCAGCGCGGTCAGGTCGGCGCCGACCGTGACGGCCCTGCCGCCGTCCTGCTCGATCAGCCGCACGGTGTCGTCGGCGGCGGCCTCGTTCACCCCGTAGTGGACCGCCACCAGTGCGCCGTCGGCGGCCAGCCTGCGGGCGATGCCCCGGCCGATCCCCCGGCTGGCACCGGTGACGAGTGCGGTCTTGCCCTCCAGCGCTCCCATCGGAGCCCCCTCCCCGGTCGGAAACCTGTCGCGGAGATCCAACCACAGCGCGGTGACCGGCATGTGACGGAGTGACAGATGCGGGATTGTCCGCTCCGCGGAGTGGGCGGAGAGTCATGGGATGGACACCCGTCGCATCCCGAGCGGAGCGCGCCGGGTCGGGTGCGGCTTCGACGGAGAGGCAGGGCACGGGCGATGAGCAGCACGGGGGAGGACACCCTGGCGGCCCGTGGCGGGCACGTGCTGGCGGAGGCGGTCGGCGGGCCGCCCGACGTGGTCCTGATCGCGGCGGCCGGTGAGGAGCCGGTCGCGCTGCGGGCCCGGGAGATCCTGCAGGCGGCGGGGGTGGCCAGCCGGGTGGTGGCGATGCCCCGTCCGGCCCGGTTCGAGCGGCAGCCGGCGGAGTACCGCGAGCGGGTGCTGCCCCGTGGGGTGGCCAGGGTCTCGGTCGGCGCCGGCTCCTCGCTGGGCTGGTACGCGCTGGCCGGCCAGGCTGGGGCGCCGGTCGGCCTGGCCGGCGCGGGGCTGTCCGCGCCGTACCAGACGCTGTACGAGCAGGTGGCGTTCGCCGCCGAGCGGGTGGCCGCGCAGGCCCGGCAGCGTCTCGTCGAGGGGCGTGAGCGCGCCGCCTGACGGGCGGCCCGCGGGATAGATCGGAGTCAGTGGAGCGCCGTCCGGCCTTGGCCGGGCGGCGCTCCGCCGTTCTCCGCCCCCCGGCGCGGATCTGACGCAGTACCGGGCCCGGCCTGTCGATCGGGCGTGATCTGGCGGAGTGGTGCGCTGACCATCGGAAATCACCCCGACCTGACACGGCGACACTTCGCGCGCGATGGGCCAATTTCAAAAACAATCCAACCGGACGGTTCCTAATGACACGGTTCCGTGTATCTGACGGAGTGTCAAACACGCCGTTGACCAGGAGATTTGCGCTACCCAAACTCAAGTAAAGGTTGCCTTCCGCACTGAATCCAGAACATTGGCCGGATATCCGGCAGCCGCTCTTTCCGGGCAAATGGAAAAGAATTCATGACCACGGAGGTTCTGAGTGAGTAGCGACGTCATGGCGGCGCAGCCGGCCCCGGTCGGCCCGCCGCTCTCCGGGAGCGAACTCCAGTACTGGAAATCGCTCCCGGCCCAGCAGCAGCCTGCCTGGGAGGACGCCGAGCAGCTGTCCCGGGTCACCACCGAGCTGGCCGACCGGCCCGGCCTGGTCACCCCGGCGGAGCTCACCGAGCTGCGCGGTCTGCTCGCCGAGGTGGCCACCGGCCGCCTCCAGGTGGTGCAGGCCGGCGACTGCGCCGAGGACCCGGCCGAGTGCGAGCCCGGCTACGTGACCCGCAAGGTCGGCCTGCTGGACGCGCTGGCCGGGGTGATCTCGATGAACACCCTGCGCCCGGTGCTGCGGATCGGCCGGATGGCCGGCCAGTTCGGCAAGCCGCGCTCCAAGCCCACCGAGAACGTCGGTGGGGTCGAACTCCCCGTCTACCGGGGCCACATGGTGAACAGCCCGGAGCCCGACCCGGAGCTGCGCCGCCCGGACCCGGCCCGGCTGCTGGCCGGGTACGACGCCGCCGCGCAGGCGTTCGGCGCGCTGCGCGAGCGCAGCACGGCCGGTCTGGCCGCGGCCGGCGCCCCGGTGTGGACCAGCCACGAGGCGCTGCTGCTGGACTACGAGGTGCCGCTGCTGCGCCGCACCGACGACGGCCGCTCCTACCTGGCCTCCACCCACCTGCCCTGGATCGGTGACCGGACCCGCCAACTGGACCACGCACACGTGGCGTTGCTCGCCTCGGTGGCCAACCCGGTGGCGTCCAAGGTCGGACCGAACATGAGCGTCGAGGACCTGCTGACGCTCTGCCGCACGCTCGACCCCGGGCGCGAGGCGGGCCGGCTGGTGCTGATCGCCCGGATGGGCGCCGACAACGTGGCGGCGAAGCTGCCCGCGCTGGCGGCGGCGGTCAGGGCCGAGGGCCACCCGGTGGTCTGGCTGACCGACCCGATGCACGGCAACACGGTGAACGGGCCGGGCGGGCTGAAGACCCGTCTGGTGGAGACCGTGGTGCGCGAGGTCCGGGGCTTCCAGGACGCGCTGCTGAGCGTCGGCGCGATCCCGGGCGGCCTGCACCTGGAGACCACACCGGACCACGTGACCGAGTGCGCCCGGGACGAGCGCCAGCTCGCCCGGATCGGCGACAAGTACACCAGCTTCTGCGACCCCCGGCTCAACCCGGAGCAGGCCCTTGAAGTCGCGGCTGCCTGGCGGGGCTGACAAGGCCCACCGCCCCCTCGTCTACCGGCCGACAACGGTCGATCATCCTCGATCTTTGGGGTCGTCATGAGCATTCACGGAATGGAAAACAAGGTCGCGATGGTCACCGGCGCGGCCGGCGGCATCGGCGAGGCGGTCGTCCGGGGCCTGGTCGAACGGGGCGTCACCGTCGCCCTGGTCGACCGGAACGGGGATCGGCTGGAGGAGGTCGCCAAGGAGCTGCGGAACGCGGGCGGACGGGCGGAGGCGTTCGCGGCCGACGTGACCAGCAGCACCGACGTCGAGGCGGTGGTGGACGCGATCGAGCAGCAGCTCGGCGGGATCGACTACCTGGTGAACGGGGCCGGCGTGCTCCGGCTCGGCCCGGCCAAGGAGTTGAGCGACCAGGACTGGGCGAGCACCTTCGCGGTGAACACCACCGGGGTCTTCTTCATCTCCCGTGCGGTGGTCAACCGGATGGTGGAGCGCGGGCAGCGGGGCGCGATCGTCACGGTGGCGTCCAACGCGGCCGGCACCGCCCGGGTGGACATGTCGGCGTACGCGGCCTCCAAGGCGGCGGCCACCATGTTCACCAAGTGCCTGGGCCTGGAGGTCTCCAAGTACGGCATCCGCTGCAACGTGGTGGCGCCGGGCTCGACCGACACCCCGATGCTCACCGCGCTCTGGTCCGACGGTGACGACAGCGCCTCCCGGGCCTCGATCGAGGGCGTGGCCGAGGTCTTCCGGGTGGGCATCCCGCTCGGCCGGATCGCCCAGCCCTCGCACATCGCCGACGCGGTGCTCTTCCTGCTCTCCGACCAGGCGGCGCACATCACCATGCACGACCTCACCGTCGACGGCGGCGCGGCCCTCGGGCACTGACCGCTCCGGCTGCGGGCCGCCCCACCGGCCCGCAGCCGCCCCGGTCGCCCACCGCCGCCCGCCGCAGCCGACGCGAGCACCCGAAGACCCAGCAGCCCCACCGCCCAGCAGCCCCACCGCCCAGCAGAGTTGAGAGGACCACGGTCATGGGGATCCCGACCATCAGCCCGTACCCGATGCCCCAGCAGGGCGACCTGCCGGAGAACACCGTCAGCTGGACGGTGGACCCGGCCCGCGCGGTGCTGCTGATCCACGACATGCAGAAGTACTTCCTCAAGCCCTTCCCGGCCGGCGAGTCCCCGGTCACCGAGCTGGTGGCCAACGCCACCCTGCTGCGCGACCGGGCCGCCACGCTCGGCATCCCGGTCGCCTACACCGCGCAGCCCGGCGGCATGACGCCCGAACAGCGCGGCCTGCTCAAGGACTTCTGGGGTCCGGGGATGAGCATCGGCCCCGAGGACAAGCAGGTGGTCGAGCCGATCGCGCCGGCCGAGGGCGACCTGGTGCTGACCAAGTGGCGCTACAGCGCCTTCCACCGCACCCAGCTGCTGGAGTTCCTGCGCGACCAGGGCCGGGACCAGCTGGTGGTCTGCGGGGTCTACGCCCACATCGGCGTGCTGGCCACCACCCTCGACGCCTACACCCACGACATCCAGCCCTTCCTGGTCGGCGACGCGATCGCCGACTTCACCCTCGACTACCACCGGCTGGCGCTGAAGTACGCGGCCGAGCGCTGCGCCATGGCGGTCACCACCAAGGCCGTCCTCGCCGACCTGGACTGAGCGGCACCCGCACCACCCCGACAACGGACCACGGAGGAGTGCACCATGACGGACAGTCAGGTTGGCCACGAGCTGCTGGAGCGGATCCTGTCCGGGCGGCAGTCCGGCTACGCGCTGCTGCACCGGCCGGAGGCCGGTGGACCGGGCCGGATCGACCTGCTCGGCGGCGAGGTGGCCGAGGTGGCCCGACTGGCCGACATCCCGCTGGCCGAGCCGTCGGCCGGAACCGCCGCCCCGGCCGGCACCGGCCGGGCCGAGCACGAGGTGCTGGCCCTGGTGCCGTACCGGCAGATCGCCGAGCGCGGCTACGCGGCGGCCGACGACGGTGCGCCGCTGCTGGCGCTCACCGTGCGCGAGCAGGCCTCGCTCCCGCTCGGCCAGGTACTGGCGCAACTGCCGAACCACGACATCGAGTTGGCGAACGGCGCGTTCGACGTGGACGACGCCGCGTACGCCGAGGTGGTCCGGCAGGTGCTGGCCGAGGAGATCGGCAACGGCGAGGGTGCCAACTTCGTGATCCGCCGGGCCTTCACCGCCGACATCACCGGCCACAGCCCGCAGGCCGCCCTGACCTTCTTCCGCCGGCTGCTGGAGCGCGAGCGCGGCGCCTACTGGACCTTCGTGATCCACACCGGCGAGCGCACCTTCGTCGGTGCCACCCCCGAACGGCACATCAGCCTGGCCGGCGGCGTCGCGGTGATGAACCCGATCAGCGGCACCTACCGCTACCCGGCGGGCGGGCCCGAACTCACCGGTGTGCTCTCCTTCCTGGCCGACCCCAAGGAGGCCAACGAGCTCTACATGGTGGTCGACGAAGAGCTCAAGATGATGGCCCGGATCACCGAGTCCGGTGGCCGGGTGCGCGGCCCGCACCTGATGGAGATGGCCCGGCTGGCCCACACCGAGTACTTCATCGAGGGCGAGACCTCCCGGGACCCGCGCGAGATCCTGCGCGAGACGCTGTTCGCCCCCACGGTCACCGGCAGCCCGCTGGAGAGCGCGGCCAAGGTGATCGAGCGCTACGAACCGCAGGGCCGGGGCTACTACAGCGGTCTGGTCGCGCTGATCGGCCGGGACGCCGAGGGCGGTCGCACCCTGGACTCCTCGATCCTGATCCGCACCGCCGAGATCTCGGCCGCCGGCCGCCTGAGCATCGGCGTCGGCGCCACCCTGGTCCGCGACTCCAAGCCGGAGTCCGAGGTGGCCGAGACCGCGGCCAAGGCGGCCGGCCTGCTGGCCGCCTTCACCGCCCGGGCCGGCGACGCTCCGGCCCCGGCCGAGCCGGAGCGCTTCGCGCAGCACCCCGACGTGCTGGCCGCGCTGGCACAGCGCAACCTCGCGCTGGCGCCGTTCTGGCTGGAGGACACCGAGCAGCGCAAGCGCCCGGTGCCCGAGCTGGCCGGCCGCCGGGTGCTGGTGGTGGACGCCGAGGACACCTTCACCGCCATGTGGGACCACCAACTCCGTTCCCTGGGACTGGAGGTGACGCTGCGCCGGTTCGACCAGGAGTACGCGCTGGACGAGGGATGGGACCTGGTGGTGCTCGGCCCCGGCCCCGGTGATCCGCAGGAGACCGGCCACCCGAAGATCGCCCACCTGCACGGCGCCACCCGGCAGCTGCTGGACCGGGGCACGCCGTTCCTCTCGGTCTGCCTCAGCCACCAGGTGCTCTGCGCGGTGCTCGGGCTGGACCTGGTCCGCCGGGACATGCCCAACCAGGGGGTGGCCCGGAAGATCGACCTGTTCGGCCGGACCGAGCTGGTCGGCTTCTACAACACCTTCGCCGGCTACTCCGAGCAGGACGTGCTGGAACTCCCGCTGGGGAAGGTCGAGGTGAGCCGTGACCTGCTCTCCGGCCAGGTGCACGCGCTGCGCGGCCCCGGCTTCCGCTCCATGCAGTTCCACCCCGAGTCGGTGCTGAGCCAGGACGGCCTGCACATCATCACCGACACCCTGGTCTCGCTGCTCTCCTCCTGAGCCGCGACGACTACCCCGACCCGTGCGGGGCGGCCCCTCCTCCCCCGGCCGCCCCGCACGAAGACCTTTCCGCCCGCACCACCGGCCCGAGCTGGAGCACCGACATGCGAGTCGTGATCGTCTGGTGGGACCTCGCCGATTCGAAGGCGGGCCTGGACGAACTCCGCGCCTTCCTCCGGGAGGAGGCGGTCGAGCGGTTCACCGGCCACCCCGGGCTGGTCCGCAAGACCTGGATCTCCGACCGGGCGGCGAACCGCTGGGGCGCCGTCTTCCTCTGGGAGTCCGCCGAGGCGGCCGACCGGCCGATCCTCCCGCCCCGGGCGGTGGAGCTGATCGGCTACCCGCCCACCCACCGTGCCGCCTTCGACGTGGAGGCCACCGTGGAGGGTGCGGCGCACCTGCTGGCAGCCCTGCCCGGGCTCGGGCTGGCGCACGATCCGGAGAGTTGACGCTCCGTCATGTCGGTTCCCGTCGCTGCCCGTTCCGCGCGGATCCGTCGAAGTAACGTAGCCCACCGCCGGGTTGGCCCCGCTCTGGCGAGGCTCCAGTGGGCGGGCACTAGGATGGCACTCGTTCCGAACCGGGGAGGGCCGATGGCGGCAGTACCGCTCCGGCGGCTACGGGCAGCCGCCGTCAACATCGACGGTGTCATGCTGGACGACACCTTCAGCCCGGTGATCCACCACTTCGTCACCAGCCGGGGCGGCGCCTACACGGCCGACGTGGAGCGCCGGATCTTCTCGCAGAACCAGCGGCAGGCCGCCGAGGTCGCCGCCGAGGCGGCCGGTCTGGACTGGCCGGTCGAGCAGGTGCTGGAGGTCTACTTCCAGGAGCGCGCCGAGTACCTGGAGCGCCACCCGCTCCGGGTGCTGGACGGCGCCCCCGCGATGGTGGCCCGGCTGCGAGCCCTCGGGCTGCGCACCGTCTGCTACGGCGGCCTGGCCCGGCCGCACTTCGACCGCTTCCTCGGCGAGCACGCCGGGCTGTTCGACGATCCGGTCTACGTCTGCACCGACGCCTTCCGTCCCGGGGTCCGGGAGATCGTCACGGACGTGCTGGGGCTGGAGTTCGACGAGGTGCTCTTCATCGACGACGTGGCCCGGGTGGCCGAGACCGCGCGAGGGTTGGGCGCGGCGTTCATCGGTCACCCGAGCGGGTTCGAGCACGGCTTCCAGCCGCAGCTGATGAGGGCGGCCGGGGTCCGTCACCTGGCGGCCTCGCCGGCCGGGGTGGACGAGTGGCTGGTGCGCACGGTGGACGAGGAGTCCGCCAACGGGAAGCTCTGGGGCTGACTGCCGCAGGCGGACCGGGCAGACCGGGCGGACCCGACGGGCAGAGGTGCCGACGGTCGGTCAGGCCGGGCTGCAGACCCACGGGTGGCTGAGCTCGGCGCTCGCCCGGCTCTGGCCGTAGGCGTCGCCGCTGCTCCGGGTGCCGTTGAGCAGGCAGGTCGGCACGGTCAGGGTGCTGGTGAAGACCGTCCGTCCCTCCTGCTCGGCGCGGACCGCGACGGTGCGCCGGTTCGGGTGCTCGGCCGGCCGCTCGGTCGCCTCGATGAAACAGGGCGAGTCGAACTCCACGTAGTGGGTGAACTCGGAGTCGGCCGAGGAGACCAGGGTGGCCTCCGGCACCAGGATCCGGGCGGCCTGCCGGGCCGCCTCCAGCATCACCATGCCGGGCACGTGGTCGCCGGGGTGGTCGAAGAGCACCGGGTGCCGGGTGTCCAGCCGCAGCTGCCAGCGGTTCGTCTCGCCGATGCCGGAGAGCACCACGTCCTGCGGGGTCAGCCGCCCGACCAGCGCGGGCTCCACCGGCGGGGCCGGCTGGAGGTGCGCGGCGGGCGGGGTGATCCGGTTGTCCCGCACCCGGCGGTAGACCTCGGGGCTCATGAAGGTGGCGCTCACGTTGGCCACCGCCGCGATCTGACCGTCCCTCAGGATCGTCATCTGGTACCGCAGGCCGGCCACCCGGCGGCCGTGCTGCCTGGTCACCGTGGTGCTGACCAGGACCTCCAGCTCAGCCGGGGTGTCCCGGACGGTGAGCTGGTGCAGGACGGCGGTGAACTCCAGGTCGTGCAGCAGAAATCGGCTCGTGAGAGGTACGGCGAACTCGGCGTGGGCGAGTAGAGTACCGACCTGCCGGATGGTTTCTGCTATGAGAGTGGAGTCGTGGTGAAGTCCATCGGGCGAGCTGAAGAAGCTGTGACCACGCGGCCACTGGGCGGAGACCGAGAAGAACCGGTCGTCGATCCGGCGCCAACGGGTCAGCAGCACCTCGGCCACGGCAGCGCGGTGCACCAGCTCCTTGGGCACCGTGGTGGTGAAAGACGCAGGTGGGGCCAGTAGGGAGTGCAGGGAAGTGGTGCTTGTCGGATGGTGCACCGCCTCGGCTCCGAGTGCGGTGGTCGAAAGCAGGTCGGACATGGTCCCCCCCAAAGGATCACTGTCAACGGACGGCGACGACGCGCAACAGGCACTTACAATACAGGGCAGCCGGTTTATTTGTAGACCCTGATACCTCGAACTCCGGCAGTAGTTGACCTGCCTGTCATGAACAGATCAATGCAAGACGGGAGAGACCAGCCATGGCACAGCAGGAACGTGCAGTTCAGACCAGGAGAAGCATCCTGCTCGGCGCGGCCCAGGTGTTCGACGAGTACGGATATGACGCCGCCTCGATCAAGGAGATCCTGGCGCGGGCGCAGGTGACGAAGGGGGCGCTCTACTTCCACTTTCCTTCGAAGGAGGAGTTGGCCCGCGGAGTCCTGCAGGAACAGACGGTCTATCTGGACATTCCGGATAACGTCTCCAAGCTCCAGGAATTGATCGACCTGACGATGGCGGTGGCGCACATGCTGCCGGTCGACCCATTGTTGCGGGCCGGCCTGCGCCTGGCCATGGAGCGCGGCTCGGTGGACTTCTCCGAGAGCAATCCGCTGCTCGCCTGGGCGCGGATCTGCGGTGAGCTGCTGGAGGAGGCCAAGCTGCGCGGCGAGGTGCTGACCCAGGTGGAGGGCAAGGAGACGGCCGAGATGCTGGTCGCCAGCTTCGCCGGGGTGCAGACCTTCTCGCAGGCGACCACCGGGCTGAGCGACATGGAGGAGCGGGTCTCGGTGCTCTGGCGCCACCTGCTGCCCACCATCGCGCTGCCGGCCACCCTGGTGCGGCTGGATGCCCAGCCGGGGCGCGGGGCGAAGGTGGTGCAGCAGATCGTCGGCTGAGTGGTGCACGGGGGAGCGGTGCCCGGACGGCGGAGGGGCGGACACTCCGTCAGGCCGGGCCCCCGGCCGGGGCGTTCACGGCGGGTCACTCCACGGGGGAGAAGGACGCCGGGCCGTCCACGGGGGAGCAGGGCGCCGGGCCGTCCACGGGGGAGCGGGGCGTCACCCGCAGACCGGCCAGCTGATCGGCCGGGACCAGTAAGGGGAGGACGGCCTCCCAGAGCCGGGTGATCACCTTCGGGTCCAGCCAGTTCCGGTCCCGCCGGGCGATGATCTCCACCCCGGCGGTGGCGGCGGCGAGCAGACCGGCCGCCTCCTCGACGCCGGCTCCGGAGTGCAGCCGTCCGGCGGTCGAGCAGCGGGTCAGCTCGCGGTTGACCAGCCGCACCCAGGCCGGGTGCGGATTCGGCCGCTGGTCCTCGGGCAGGCCGTTGTCGTCGGTGAGCCGCAGGCCGGCCCGGAAGACGATGTCGGTGGCGAGCAGGTGCGCCAGGCCGTGGCTGAGGTCGATCAAGTACTGGAGCGGGCATCCGGCGGAGTGCCGGGCCCGGCGGACGACCTCACGCAGTCCGCGCCTCGACTCCGCGATGACCGCTTCGGCCAGGAGTTCCTTGGAGCCGAAATGGAAGTAGAGCGCGCCCTTGGAGATCCCGGTCGGCCGGGTCACGTCGTTCAGACCGGTCGTCGCGAAGCCGACTTGATCGAATGAGGCGGCAGCGGCCCTGATCAGAAGCTTGCGGGTGCGTTCGGCGCGTTCCTGACGGGCCATCGAGGATCCTCCCTGGCGGCCCACGGCGGCCTCGCGCGAAGACCCCGGTTTGCTGAGTGTTCATCTCCGGGGGTAGCGTAACAAACCGCTTACCCGGTATTTCTAAGGTCTGTCATGTTCCCCCTGGTGACCTTGCGCTGCCTGCGCGTAAGATGACGGAGTCTCTAAAACCAACCAGTCGGTTCTGTACTGTTATCCATCACCAGCATCTCGCTGCCTGGCTGCGGCGCCGTCCGGCGCCCGGCTGCCACCAGGTGGCGACACGGAGGAGGGGACGGGGGCTGTGGAAGGTGTTAGCGAGAAGAACGTTCCTGAGCACATCTGGGGCGACGTGGCGGACGACTTCGTCACCGAGTTCTCCCGCCGGATGCTGGCCTCGCTGAAGCGGCGCGACCAGCGGGCGCGGGGAGAGTGGTACATCTCGGGGCTGCTCTCGGTCCAGGGCCGCAAGTCCATGCGGGCCTTAGCCGCAGTGGCCGGATACGGGGCCGCCGAGCAGAGTCTGCACCACTTCATCAGTGACTCGTCCTGGCGTTGGGCTCCGGTCCGCCAGGCCCTGGCCAAGCACCTGGACCGGGTCCTGCTCCCGCAGGCCTGGGTGCTCAACTCGATGGCCATCCCGAAGGCCGGCGAGCACTCGGTCGGTGTGGAGGAGTCCTTCCGGACCGAGCTCGGCCGGGTGGTCAACAGCCAGCAGGCGTACGGCGTCTGGCTGGCCAGCGAGGACATGAGCGCTCCGGTGAACTGGGGCCTGGTGCTGCCGGCCGACTGGCTGGCCAACGAGGAACGGCGCAAGCGCGCGAAGATCCCGGACGAGGTCTCGGCCACCACCCCGGAGCTCTGCGCGGTCAACAGCGTGGTCGAACTGGCCGGTCCGGACTGGGGCTTGCGCCGCCGTCCGGCGGTGCTGGACGCCCGGGAGCTCGACGCGGCCACCCTGGTCGAGGAGTTCTGCCGGCGCGGGGTGCCGTTCGTGATGCGGGTGAGCGGCTCGACCAGGCTGGTCGGCTTCGACGGCAGCCTGCCCGGTCGGGGTGAACGGGTCTTCCAGGCCCAGCAGTTGATCGAGTGGGCGAAGCGGTTCTCCCGGCCGGTCGGCTGGGTGGACCCGGACTACTCGATCACCCGCTCGATCCTGGTCAGCGGTACCCGGGTGACCATGCCGACGGTCCGCAGGCCCGGCATGCTGGTCCCGCCGGAGCGCGCGCTGGCCCTGGTCGGCGGATGGTCCGGCTCGAAGGGCAAGCCCGCCGAGCTCTGGCTGTCCAACCTGGTGGACGTGCCGCCGGTCGCCCTGCTCCGGCTGGGGCGGCTCACCCGGCGGGTGGCCAAGGACTTCGCCGAGGTCTCCGGCCGGGTCGGGATGCGGGACTTCGAGGGCCGCAGCTACGCCGGCTGGCACCGGCACGCGACCCTCTGCTCGGTGGCGCACGCGATCTCGGTGCTCTCCACCGCGCGGCGCCAGGGCTTCGACAAGTCGCAGGAGCTGTCGGCCTGATGGCGATCCGGGGGCGGGAGACGAGGACGGCCGGGGCGGCCGGTGCACGGGTGTGCGCCGGCCGGTCCCCGGCCGCCGTCCCGCTCGGCGGTGGCGAGGGTGCCGACGGCCGTGAGGGTGCCGGCCGTCGGAAGAACGCGGGACGCCGTGAGGGCACCGGCTTCCGTGAGGGCACCGGCTTCCGTGAGGGCTCGGGAGGCCGTGAGAGCACCGGCTATCGGGAGAGTTCGGGCCGCCGTGAGGGCTCGGGCGGTCGGGAGGGCTCGGGTGGTCAGGCGAGCCAGGGTCGTCATGAGGGCCTCGGCCGCCAAGGCGGCTCCGAGGGCGGCGGCGAGGCCGCGGCGCGGTCAGTCCGCGCGGCGGAGCAGCTCCTCCTGGGCGGCCCGGCGCAGCGCCGCGACCGGCACGTCGCTCCGGCCGGTGAGCAACTCCAGCTGCCGGGCGGCCTGGTGGACCGCGAAGGAGACCCCGTCCACCACGGTGGAGCCCGCGAAGCCGGCCGCCTTGACCAGCCGGGTCGGCCAGGCCGAGGTGACCACGTCGAAGACGGCGGCCCGGGAGTGCATCACTGCGGCGGCGAAGGCGTCGGCTCCGCCGGCCGGCAGGGTGGAGATCACCAGTCCGGCGCCGGGCAGCAGCTGCTCCAGGCTGCCGAAGGTGTGCACGTCCACGGCGATGCCGAGCCGGCCGGCTGCGGCGGTGGCCTCGGCCGCCCGGCTGCGTTCGCGGACCACCACCGAGGGCTCCAGCACGCCGAGTTCGCGCAGTGCGGCCAGCGCCGAGCAGGCCGTGGCGCCGCCGCCGAGCACGACCGCCGAGCCGGGTGAAGTGACCCCGGCCTCGCGCATCGCGGTGAGCATCCCGTACACGTCGGTGCTCTCGCCGTGGCTGCGTCCGCGGCGGAACACCACGGTGTTCACCCCGCCGACGTCCAGCCCCAGGTCGGAGACCTCGTCGATCAGCGGCAGTACGGCCCGCTTGAGCGGCATGCCGAGCGCGAGACCGGCCCAGCCGCCCTCCAACCCGGCGAGCACGTGCGGGAGTTCGGTCTCGTCGCACTCGATGTTCTGGTACGACCAGTCCAGGCCCATGGCGGTCAGGCCGGCCCGGTGCAGGGCGGCGGTGATGGACTGGCCGACGGGGGAGCCGAGCACCGCGGTGCGGCGGGCGGCCTGGCGGGGCGGCGTGCTGCTCTCCAGCACGGGGGGCTGTGCGATGCGCATCGTCGTACTCCTTTCGCCAGGGGGGAACGGCCTACCGGACGGGCAGGTTCCACTCACTGTCCCGGTGTCAGCCCAGCTTAGGTAGCACCCCGCCGGAACGGGCGGGCCGGTTGACACAGAGTCACGTTCGAGGACGACCTGACGGGATTCCCGGCACACTCCGTCACGCACCGTGGAATGACATGCCCACGATGCTATTTGCCTGGTAATCGGATAGCTGACATGGTCCCGAACCTACGTTTGATAGGTCGTGTAAAGGATCCGCAGGCTTCCCGTCGGGTTGATCGAACGATCGCCCGAGCGTAGTCGACGTGTCGTCGACGGTACGGGAACGGGGAGCCGATGCTGTCACGTAGGAACGTCCTGAAGACCGGTGTGCTCACCACGGGGGTGGTCGGAGCGGCCGGACTGGCCAGCCCGGTGCTCGGCCGGCGGGACGCGGAGGCGGCCGAGCCGGCCGGCGGCGCGGGGCCCGAGGCGATCGGCGCACCTGCGGTGATCCCGCAGTTCGCGGTCCCGCTCACGGTGCCGCCGGTGCTCTCGCCGCTGCTCTCCAGTGGCACCACCGACTACTACCTGATGACCATGAAGAAGCTGTCGAAGGAGGTGGTGCCGGGCAAGCGGACCGAACTCCTCGGCTACAACGGGCTGGTGCCCGGCCCCACCATCCGGGCCAGGAAGGGCCGCCGGGTGGTGATCCGGCAGACCAACCTGCTGGACACGCCGGTCTCGGTGCACCTGCACGGCGCCGAGGTGCCGGTGGACAGCGACGGCGCGCCGATGGACACCATCGCCCCCGGTGGCAGCAAGGTCTATACGTACCCCAACAACCAGCCGGCCGCGCCGCTGTGGATCCACGACCACGCCCACCACCACGAGTCGGAGCACGTCTACCGGGGGCTCTCCTCGGTCTACCTGATCGGCGACGACAACGAGCAGTCGCTGGGCCTGCCGTCCGGCCCGTACGACGTGCCGCTGGTGATCCGGGACGGCCGGTACGACGAGAACGGCCAACTCGTCTACATCATGGACGACTTCAGGAACCGCACCACCATCACGGTGAACGGCTCCCCGTGGCCGTACCTCCGGGTCGCGGCCCGCAAGTACCGCTTCCGGGTGCTCAATTCGGCGAACACCAGATTCCTCTCGCTCCGGCTCTCGAACGGCGGCACCTTCACCCAGATCGGGGTGGACGGGGGGCTGCTGGAAGCCCCGCACGAGACCGCCGTGCTGCCGGTGTCACCCGGTGAGCGGGCCGACGTGGTGATCGACTTCTCCCGCTACCCGGTCGGCACCCAGCTGGTGCTGGAGAACACCCTCGGGCCCGGGCCGGTCGAGCAGGTCGGGAAGGTGATGCGCTTCGACGTGGTCCGCACCGCGTCCGACGACTCCACCGTGCCGGCCCGGCTGGCCACCCTGCCCACCCCGCTGCCGGCCACCGTCAGCCGGAGCTTCGTGCTGCGGATGGACGAGGACGGCCGGGCCGAGCCGCAGGCGTACATCAACGGACGGAGCTTCGACCAGGCCCGGATCGACGTCCGGATCCCCTGGGGCTCGACCGAGGTGTGGACGGTGTCCAACGCCAACACCACCGCCCCGCACAACTTCCACCTGCACCTGGTGCAGTTCCGCGTCCTGGAGCGGAACGGGCAGCCGCCGGCCCCGGGCGAGGCCGGACTCAAGGACACCGTCCGGGTGCTGGCGGGGGAGACGGTCAAGCTGCTGATCAGCTTCCGGAGCTACCGGGGCGTGTACGCCTACCACTGCCACATGTTCGACCACGGAGCGATGGGAATGATGGGGCAGATGGAGATCTACTGAGACTTCCGGGAGAGCCGGTCGGTACTTCCGGATCCACGGGCGATCTGACGGACCGTGCCACCGGCAGTGGCAGATCGGGACGAGGTGATGGAGTCGCCCGGCCACGGTTGCCGGTCCGCACGCCCGCGCGGGAGAGTCGTGCGCGACGCGCTCGCACGACGAACTCGGGGAATGGGGGAGCGGCCGTGACCAACGTCGCCATCATCTACTACTCGTCCACCGGCCACGTGCACAAGCTGGCCGAGGAGGCCGCCTCGGCCGCCGCCAAGGCGGGCGCCGAGGTGCGACTGCGCAAGGTCGCCGAACTGGCCCCCGCGCACGTGGTGGCGTCCAAGCCGGAGTGGGCCGAGCACCACGAGGCCACCCGGGAGGTGCCCGAGGCCACGCTCGCCGACCTGGAGTGGGCCGACGCGCTGCTGTTCGGCACCCCGACCCGGTTCGGCCTGCCCGCCGCCCAGCTCAAGCAGTTCATCGACACCACCGGCGGCCTGTGGTTCCAGGGCAAGTTGGTGAACAAGGTGGTTTCCTCCTTCACCTCCACCTCCACCCTGCACGGTGGTCAGGAGTCGACCCTGCTGGCGCTGAACAACACCTTCTACCACTGGGGCGCGATCATCGTGCCGCCCGGCTACGCGCACGAGGTGCAGTTCGCGCCGACCAACGGCAACCCGTACGGCACCAGCCACGTCTCGCACCACCACGTCGGCACCCCGGACCAGGACAACCTGGCCGCGATCGGCTACCAGGCCCGCCGCACGGTGGAGATCGCCACCGCCCTGAAGGCCGGCCTCGCCGCCGCCTGACGACGCGTCACCCCGACGGCAGCGCAGTGGATGCGGGAATTCCCGTAATCCGCTGCGCTGCCCGTATTACGTGCAACTGACGAAGTCAGCCGACCCTCATTGCCGCACTCCGCGCGGCTGCCCCAGAGTTCTCGGAAGGAGAACGCTTCGAATTACCCGGCGAAGGGGCAGCGGATGTCGACGGTGACGATCTCCTGGACGGTACCGGTCAATTCCGGGACGGAGTCCGGGCCTGCACGGATGGACGCGCACGGGCTGTGGCGGCAGTTGGTCGCCAAGGCCGAGAATCCCGTGCCCTACGTCCCCGCGATCACCGAGTGCACCGTACTCGACCGGTTTCCCGGTGGATTCCACCGGAGCATCGTCCGGGACGGCCGCACCGTGTTCCAGCGCATCGAAATGGAGCCCGGGGACGAGATCGTCTACCGGCAGCCCGGCGACAGCGAGGTGCGGGCGATCAGCAACCGGATCGACCGCACCGAGGACGGCTCGCTGGCGCTGACCATCTCGGTCGACCTGGCCCCCGAGGGGATCGAGCGCGCGGTCCGCGAGAGCAGGTTCCTGGAGGCCGCGGACGCCTACTTCACCGACGCGCTGCGCGCCGTGATCGACGAGATCCGGGCCGCCGTCTCCCCCGTCGAGCTGACCAACGCCGCCTGACCGTCCGGCAGCTGCACATCCACAGGAGGAACCTGATGACCGCACGATTCGACGGCAAGGTCGCCCTGGTCACCGGTGGCGGCTCGGGCATCGGCCGCGCCACCGCGCTGGCCTTCGCCCGGGAGGGGGCCACCGTGATGGTGGCCGGCCGCGAGCCGAGCGAGCTGCGGGAGACCGTGGCCCTGATCGAGGAGGCGGGCGGCAAGGCCGACTGCATCCGCGCCGACGTCACGCACGGCATGGACGTCATCAAGCTGGTGCAGTCCACCGTGGACCGCCACGGCGGGCTGCACATCGCCTTCAACAACGCCGGAGTGATGGGCCGTCCGAGCCCGCTGGCCGAGGTCTGCGAGGCGGTCTGGGGCGACATCCTGTCCACCAACCTGACCGGTGCCTGGCTGCTGATGAAGCACGAGATCGCCCACATGCGCGAGCACGGCGGCGGCGTGATCGTGAACACCGCGGCCAACATCGGCATCCACGGCCGGATCCCCGGTTTCGGCGCCTTCGCGGCCTCCAAGGCCGCGCTCTCCACGCTGACCCGGACGGCCGCCCGGGAGTACATCCGGGAGGGCATCCGGATCAACGCGATCAGCCCCGGCACGGTCGACACCGACCAGGGCCGCCGCTACAACGAGACCGAGGAGCAGCGGGACGAGCGGGTCCGCAGCGGCGTGCCGATCGGCCGGGTCGCCCGGACCGAGGAGATCGCCGACACCGTGCTCTGGCTCTCCGGCGACGAGTCCAGCTTCGTGGTCGGTCACGACCTGGTGCTGGACGGCGGGGCCACGGCCTGATGACGGGCATCCTGCGGCGGCTCTCCGAGGAGGGCGTCTCGCTCTGGTTGGACGGCCTCGGCCGGGACCGGCTGGCCGACGGACGGCTGGCCGAGCTGGCCGGGGACCGGTCCGTGGTCGGGGTGGTGGCCACCCCGTCGGCCGGCCCGGCCTACCACCGGCAGCTGGCGGAGCTGGCCGCCCGGGGTGCCTCGGCGGCGGTCGCGCTGCGCGAGCTGACGGTCCGTGACCTGCACGGGGTCTGCACCCTGCTGGATCCGATCCACCGCTGCACGGCCGGCTCGGACGGGCTGGTCTCGGCCGCGGTCGACCCGGCCTTCGCCCGGGGCACGCTGGCCGCGCTGGCCGAGGCCCGGGCGCTGTACCGGGCGGTGGACCGCCCCAACCTGCTGGTCGAGCTGCCGGCCACGGTCGAGGCGCTGCCCGCCGTCACCCGCTGCCTGGCCGAGGGGATCGGCGTGCACGTCTCGCTGGTGCTCTCGCCCGAGCGGTACGGCCAGGTGCTCGAGGCCTTCCTGACCGGCCTGGAGCTGGCCGCCGAGCAGGGCCGGGACGTCTCCCGGATCAACTCGGTGGCCGCGGTGCCGGTCGGCCTGCTGGACGCGGTGGTGGACCACGCGCTGGACGCGATCGGCACCGAGGAGGCCCGGGCCTTCCGGGGCCAGGCCGGCCCGGCGCTGGCCAGGCTCGCCTACCGGCGCTACGAGGCGGAGTTCGCCTCGCCGCGCTGGACGGCGCTGGCCGCGCTCGGCGCCCGGCCGCAGCGGCTGCTCTGGAGCCACACCGGCACCGACGGCGGCCCCGGCCGCCGGGACACCCGGTACGTGGACGAGCTGGTCGCCCCGAACACCGTCACCGCCGTCACCGAGCGGACCCTGGCCGCCGTCGCCGAGCACGGCCGCCCGGCCCGGGCCCAGCGGTTCGCCGCCGGGTACGCCGACGCGGAGCGGGTGCTGGGCTACCTGGAGTGGTTCGGCCTGGAGCTGGCCGAACTGCTCGACGGGCTGGAGCGGGAGTCGCTGGCCGGCCTGCGCCGGACCCGCACCGAGCTGCTGGAGTCCGTGCTGGCCCGGCTCACCGAGGTCCGGGAGTCGGAGCTCCAGGACGCCGGGGCTCCGCCGGCCGGGCACTAGACGGCCGGGCACCGGACGGCCGGGCACCGGGCGGCGGACGCGCGCCGCTGACCGGGCCCGCTCCACCGTACCGGCCCCAACCACCCGACGCGCCGGGTCGGTTGCACCGGTCCCAGCCGTCCCGAACGAACCACCAAGGCCGACAGAGCACCAACTCGACCCCTCCGAAAGGCAGAACAGCCAGATGGCGAAGATCCTGATAGCCGGTGGTGGTATCGGCGGCCTGGCGACCGCGCTGAGCGTCTCCCGCCGGGGCCACCAGGTGGTGGTGCTGGAGAGCCGGGACACCTTCACCGAGCTCGGGGCCGGCATCCAGCTCGGCCCGAACGCCTTCCACGCGCTGGACGTGCTCGGCGTCGGCGACGAGGTCCGCTCGCGGGCCGTGCACATCGACGAGCTGCGCTTCATGGACGGCACCACCTCCGAGCTGGTCGTCACCATGCCGCTGACCGGCGCCTACCGGGAGCGCTTCGGCAACCCGTACGCGGTGGTGCACCGGATCGACATCTACGCCCCGCTGCTGGACGCGGCCCGCGCCTCGGACGCGATCGAACTGCGCACCGACGCCCAGCTGCTGAGCTACCGTCAGGACGCCGAGGGCGTCACCGCCGTGCTGGCCTCCGGCGAGGAGGTCCGGGGCGAGGCGCTGATCGGCGCGGACGGCATCAACTCCTACGTCCGCAAGCAGCTGGTCGGCGACGGCTTCCCGCAGGTCTCCGGGCACACCATCTACCGCTCGGTGATCCCGATGGAGAAGGTGCCGGAGGAGCTCCGGTGGAACACCGTGACGCTCTGGGCCGGCCCCAAGTGGCACTTCGTCCACTACCCGATCGGCGGCGGCAAGTACTTCAACCTGGCGGCCACCCGGGACGACGACGCCCGGGAGGCGGTGATCGGCGCCCCGGCCGAGAAGGACTTCGTGCTCAACGAGTTCCCCGACCTGGGCGAGATCCCGCGCCGGCTGCTGGAGCTCGGCGAGGACTGGAAGGCCTGGGTGCTCTGCGACCGCGACCCGGTCGAGCAGTGGACCGACGGCCGGGTGGTGCTGATCGGCGACGCCGCGCACCCGATGCTCCAGTACGCCGCCCAGGGCGCCTGCCAGGCGGTCGAGGACGCGGTGGTGCTGGGCCAGGTGATCGGCACCGAGGCGTGCGAATTCCCGCAGCGCTTCGAGAAGTTCAACGGCGAGCGGCGCCAGCGCACCGCCGCCACCCAGCTGGTCGCCCGGGAGATGGGCAAGCAGCTCTACCACCCGGTCGGCGAGGCCGCGAAGGCGCGCAACGCGCTGCTCGCCTCGCTCACCCCGGAGCAGCTGTACGACAAGGTGGAGTGGCTGCACGGCAGCCGGGTCGGCGACGGCACCGTCATCGAGCCGCCGGTGATCGGTCGTCGGGCCGCCACCGCCGGGGAGCACTGACCGTGGGCGGCCTGCGCTGGCTGACCGCGGGCGAGTCGCACGGCCCGGCCCTGCTGGCCACCCTGGAGGGCCTGCCGGCGGGCGTGCCGGTGACCACCGACGCGGTCACCGCCGAGCTGGCCCGGCGCCGGCTCGGCCACGGCCGGGGTGCCCGGATGGCCTTCGAGCAGGACGAGGTCAGCCTGCTCGGCGGGGTCCGGCACGGCGAGACCATCGGCAGCCCGGTCGCGGTCATGGTCGGCAACACCGAGTGGCCCAAGTGGGAGCAGGTGATGGCGGCCGACCCGGTCGATCCCGAGGTGCTCGCCGGGCTGGCCAGGAACGCACCGCTGACCCGTCCGCGCCCCGGCCACGCCGACCTGGCGGGCATGCAGAAGTACGGCTTCGACGAGGCCCGGCCGGTGCTGGAGCGGGCCTCGGCCCGGGAGACCGCCGCCCGGGTCGCGCTCGGCACGGTGGCCAGGTCCTTCCTGCGGGTGGCCGCCGGGATCGAGATCGTCTCGCACGTGGTCGGCCTCGGCCGGGCCACCGCCCCGTCCTGGCTGACGCCCCGTCCGGCCGACCAGCCGTACCTGGACGCCGATCCGGTGCGCTGCCTGGACCCGGAGAGCTCGGCCCGGATGGTGGACGAGATCGACCGCGCGCACAAGGACGGCGACACCCTGGGCGGCGTGGTCGAGGTGCTGGCCTACGGCCTCCCCGTCGGGCTCGGCTCGCACGTGCACTGGGACCGCCGCCTGGACGCCCGGCTGGCCGCCGCCCTGATGGGCATCCAGGCGATCAAGGGCGTCGAGGTCGGCGACGGCTTCGACCTGGCCCGCCTCCCCGGCTCACAGGCGCACGACGAGATCGTGCCCACCCCGGCGGGCCTGCGCCGGGCCTCGGCCCGGGCCGGCGGGGTGGAGGGCGGCATCTCCACCGGCGAGACCCTGCGGGTGCGGGCGGCCATGAAGCCGATCGCCACCGTCCCGCACGCGCTGCGCACGGTGGACGTCCGCACCGGCGAGTTCACCCCGGCCCACCACCAGCGCTCCGACGTCTGCGCCGTCCCGGCGGCCGGCATCGTGGCCGAGGCGATGACCGCCCTGGTGCTGGCCGACACGGTGCTGGAGAAGTTCGGCGGCGACAGCGTCGCGGAGACCGCCCGCAACCTCTCCGGCTACCTGGACGCCCTGACCATCCGTTAGGGACCGCCTCCTCGGTGGTGCCGCGCGGCCCGGCCCGGAATCCCCCTCCGGGCCGGGCCCGCACCGGAGTTGACGAAGTATCGGGCCGCGCTTCACGGCCCCCTCCCGCCCGGATCCACGATTGTCGGTATGGAGAGAGACATGCAGTTCGGTCTGTTCACCGTCGGCGACCTGACCGCCGACCCGCACACCGGGCGCCTGCCGAGCGAGCAGGAGCGGATCAAGGCCACGGTCGCGATCGCCCGCAAGGCCGAGGAGGTCGGCCTCGACGTCTTCGCCACCGGCGAGCACCACAACCCGCCGTTCGTCACCTCCTCGCCGACCACGCTGCTGGCGTTCATCGCCGCGCAGACCGAGCGGATCATCCTCTCCACCTCCACCACGCTGATCACCACCAACGACCCGGTGAAGATCGCCGAGGACTTCGCGGTGCTCCAGCACCTGGCCGACGGCCGGGTGGACCTGATGATGGGCCGGGGCAACACCGGCCCGGTCTACCCGTGGTTCGGCAAGGACATCCGCGAGGGCATCCCGCTGGCGATCGAGAACTACGCGCTGCTGCACAAGCTCTGGCGCGAGGAGGCGGTCGACTGGAAGGGCCGCTTCCGCACCCCGCTCCAGGGCTTCACCTCGGTGCCCCGGCCGCTGGACGACGCGCCGCCGTTCGTCTGGCACGGCTCGATCCGCAGCCCCGAGATCGCCGAGCAGGCCGCGTACTACGGCGACGGCTTCTTCGCCAACCACATCTTCTGGCCGACCGACCACTTCCGGAAGCTGATCGAGCTCTACCGGACCCGGTACGCGCACTACGGTCACGGCTCCCCCGAGCAGGCGTACGTCGGCCTGGGCGGGCAGATCTTCATCGGGAAGGACTCCCGGCAGGCCGTCCGGGACTACCGCCCGTACTTCGGCAACACGGCGGTCTACCGGGGCGCGGTGCTGGAGGACTACCTGGAGGCCACCCCGCTCACCGTGGGCAGCCCGCAGCAGGTGATCGACAAGACCCTGACCTTCCGCGAGCACTTCGGCGACTACCAGCGCCAGCTCTTCCTGATGGACAACGGCGGGATGCCGCTGAAGGTGGTGCTGGAGCAGCTCGACCTGCTCGGTGAGCACGTCCTGCCGGTGCTGCGCAAGGAGTTCGCGCTCGGCCGCCCGGTCGAGGTGCCGGCCGGTCCGATCCACGAGGACCGGGTGGTCATGACCGGGCGGACCGAGTGGTGAGCCGCCTGGTGGTGGTCTCGGCCGGGCTGAGCGACCCGTCCTCGACCCGGCTGCTGGCCGACCGGCTGACCGCCGCCACCGCCCGCCGCCGGCCGGTCGAGAGCCGGGTGGTGGAGCTGCGCGAGCTGGCCGTGGACGTGGCCAAGCACCTGGTCAGCGGCTTCCCCTCGGCGGCGCTGCGGGAGGTGCAGGAGGCGGTGGGCGGGGCCGACGCGCTGATCGCGGTGACGCCGGTCTTCACCGCGTCCTACAGCGGCCTGTTCAAGTCCTTCTTCGACGTGCTCGACCCGACCGTGCTGGCCGGCAAGCCGGTGCTGCTCGGTGCCACCGGCGGCTCCACCCGGCACTCGCTGGCGCTGGAGCACGCGCTGCGCCCGATGTTCGTGTACCTGCGCGCCGTGGTGCTGCCGACGGCGGTCTACGCCGCTTCGGCGGACTGGGGCGCGGGGGTGGAGGGCGGCACCGAGGAGCTGGCCTCCCGGATCGACCGTGCCGGGGCCGAACTGGCCGCCGCCCTCGGTGCGTCCGGCTCCCCTTCGGTGTCCGACGGTCGAAATGCCGGTGCACCGGCCGAGGCCGAACTCATACCGTTCGCACAGCAGTTGGCCGCACTGGGCCTGGAGTGACCGCACACCTGGAGGGACGGGCATGAGCACCGAGCAGCAGACCGGGCAGACCGGACGGAAGGAGCACGTCCGGGCTCCGCAGCACTTCACCACCCGGCTCACCTCGGACGGCCGGGAGGGCCGGCCGGTGGAGGCCGGCCGGTACCGGCTGGTGGTCAGCCGGGCCTGCCCGTGGGCCCACCGGGTCGTGCTGGTACGGGAGTTGTTCGGTCTCCAGGACGCCATCACGCTGGCCGTCACCGACCCGGTGCAGGAGATGATCGACGGCGAGTACCACTGGGTGTTCAGCGAGCGGAACGGCGACCCGGACGGCAGGGACGCGGTGCTCGGCATCCACGCGCTGCGCGAGGCCTACCTGGCCGCCGAGCCGGACTACACCGGCGGGGTCAGCGTGCCGGGTCTGGTGGACACCCGGACCGGCCACCTGGTGAGCAACGACTTCGAGAACCTCACCCTGGACCTGGCCACCGAGTGGAAGGACCTGCAGACCGCCACCGAGGTGCCCGACCTCTACCCGGAGCACCTGCGGGCCGAGATCGACGCGCTCAACGCGGTGGTCTACGACGAGGTGAACGTCCAGGTGTACCGGGCCGGCTTCGCCCCCACTCAGGAGGTCTACGACCGCGCGGTGGTCTCGCTGTTCCACCGGCTGGACCGGCTGGAGGAGCGGCTGCGCGAGCAGCGCTTCCTGCTGGGCGCGGAGTACACCGAGGCGGACCTGCGGCTGTGGACCACGCTGGTGCGGTTCGACATGGTCTACCACGGCCACTTCAAGTGCAACGTGCGGAAGTTGACCGAGTACCCGGCGCTCTGGGGCTACACCCGGGACCTCTACCAGACCCCGGGCTTCGCCGAGACGGTCGACTTCGACCACATCAAGCGGCACTACTACGCCACCCACGAGCACCTGAACCCGACCCGGATCGTGGCGATCGGTCCGGATCCGGAGATCTTCCTCACCCCGCACGGCCGGGGCTGATCCGGCGGCGTCCGACAGTCATTCAAATCACTGTCGTACGCGCGCCAGCGCGTTCCCCCGCCATGCGCGCCGTGGTGGTGAACTGCCGGTCCCCGCGTGTCGGTTCGCGCGGGGACGATCGGTCGGGCGAGCTGCTGCCGTTCGGGGGAACGTGCTGGTCGCGGGCGGTGTGGCGGCCTACGAACCAGCTCCGCGCGGACTATGCGAACCGGCCGCGAGATCACGCTAATGGGCGAAAACCCCTCCAGGTACTGGCACTTTGTCGATTTGTTAAGGAAACCTGTTCCTCGGCGTCGCAGCCCGCAGGAGTTCGTCTGGCCGCGAACTCCCGCACGCAGTACCCGATGTGCAGTTATCTGTGCGGTTATCTGGAGGCTTTCACCATGGTTCGCTCTCGCACCTCCCGACTGGTCGGCCTGCTGGCCGCCGCCCCGCTCGCGGCCGGCCTGCTGGTGGTCTGCGCCGGCACGGCCTCGGCCGACAACGGCGCGCTGGCCGGGCACGGCTCCAACAGCAGCGTGGTGTCCAACGTCGGCAGCGGGAACATCTTCGGGACCGTGAACGGCAACTACAACTCGACCCAGCAGGTGGCCACCGGCTCCGGTGCGTCGAACCAGAACAACAACCTGCAGGCGAAGGACAACAACGGCTTCATCTTCAGCGACCAGGGGAACCGGGACTTCAACTTCGTCTTCGCGCCGGTGTTCCACTGAGCGTCGCCGGGCACGGGGTGAGCTGAGCACCCCGGCGCCCGGACCTCCCGGAGTGGGAAGGGTCACTCGCTCCGCAGACGCCCGTGGGCGGTGCCGCAGTAGCGGCACCGCCCACGGGCGCGTTCGACGGCAGGATCAGTGACGGCTCGTCAGGGTGGCTCCCAGGCTCGCCAGCACCACGCAGGCGATCCCGGCCAGCTGGACCGCGCCGAGCAGCTGCCCCAGCACCAGCAGACCGATCAGTGCGCTGACCGCCGGCTCCAGGCTCACCAGCACGCTGAACACCCGCTGCGGCATCCGCCGCAGCGCCGTCATCTCCAGCGCGTACGGGATCACCGGCAGCAGCAGGGCCACCCCCGCCGAGGCGAGCAGCAGCAGCCACGGGGACTCCGCGCCCGACAGCCCCGACCACGCGCCGCCCAGGCCGATCGGGGCCAGCAGCACCGCGCCGAACGCCATCGAGACCGCCAGCCCCTGGAAGCCCTGGAAGGCGGCGCCCACCTTGTCGGTCAGCAGGATGTAGCCCGCGTAGCAGGCGGCCGCGCCGAAGGCGCAGAGCAGGCCGACCGGGTCCAGTCCGCCGCCGTGCTCCCCGCCGCCCTCGCCGAGCAGGGTGAGCAGCGCCACCCCGCCGGCCGCCAGCAGGGCCCAGAGCAGGTGCGGCAGCCGCCGGGAGAAGGCCAGCGCCACCGCGAGCGGGCCGAGGAACTCGATGGTGGCCGCCGTGCCCATCGGCAGCCGGTCCACCGCACCCGCGAAGAGCAGCGTCATCCCGGCCGAGACCGCACCCAGGAGGGCCGTCGCCCCCAGGTCGCGGCGGCTGCGCCCGCGCAGCCTCGGCCTGGTCAGGGCGAGCAGCAGCACCGCCGCGAAGGAGATCCGCAGGAAGGTCGCGCCGCCCACGCCGAGCTGGCCGAACAGCGGCTTCGAGAGGGCGATGCCCAGCTGGACGGTGAACATCGCCACCACGCAGAGCAGGGGGGCGGGGATGCGGGCGGTGCGGCCCCCGGACGGGGGAGCGGTGCTGGTGGCAGGGGTGGTGACCGCAGCTGCGGCGAGGTCGGCGGTGGACATCCAAGGAGTGTGACGTAAGGACCGCAGGCCGGGCAAACCCATGACAGGGTGACGGCGAACGGATGAACTTCCCGCTCCGGGGTCGAGTCCGGCCGACGGATGGTCAGGTATCCCGGATGTGATGCGCTACCTGGCCCCGGCCGCCCTCACCGCCTCCTCCCTCGTGCTGCTGCTGGCCGCCGAGGGGATGCCCGGCCCGACCGCCGGGGGCATCCCCGCCGCCGCCCCGGTCGCCGCCGTGCTCCCGGCCACCGCCGGGGCCGCCGCGCCCGCCCGCCCCGCCGCCGGAGCCGCGCCCGCGCCCGCGCCCGCCAAGCCCGCTCCACCGCCCGTGGTGATCCGGGGCACCCGGCTGGCCGAGAAGCCCGGCCGCCGGGCCCTGGCCCCCGCCCGGATCTTCACCGGCACCGCCTTCGACGCCTGCACCGCGCCCCCGCTGGAGACCATGCGGGCTTGGAAGGAGGACTCCCCGTACGGCGCGGTCGGCATCTACGTCAGCGGCGGCCAGCGCGGCTGCGCCCAGCCCCGGCTGACCGCCGGCTGGGTCCGCGAGGTCCGGGCGATGGGCTGGCAGCTGATCCCCACCCACGTCGGCCTCCAGGCCCCGTGCGCCACCCTCGGGGCCAAGCCGCACCGGATCGACCCGGCCGCCGCCGTCCGCCAGGGCAAGGAGGAGGCCGCCGAGGCCGCCGCCGCCCTGCGGGCCCTCGGCCTCGGCCCGGGGAGCCCGGTCTACCTGGACATCGAGTCCTACCCGCGCGGCGACCGGCGCTGCTCCCAGGGCGTGGTGGACTTCACCCTCTCCTGGACCAGGGCCCTGCACGCCGCGGGCTTCCGCTCCGGCTTCTACTCCAGCACCGACTCCGGCATCGCCGACCTGGCCGCCGCCGCCCGGGCCGGCGCCTCCCCGCTGCCGGACGCGCTCTGGTACGCCCGCTGGGACGACCGGGCCGACACCACCTCCACCACCGCGCTCGACCCCGGCCAGTGGTCCCCGCACGCCCGGATCCACCAGTACCGGGGCAACACCACCGAGACCCACGGCGGTGCCACCCTGGCCATCGACCACAACGCGGCGGACGCCCCGGTCGCCACCTGACGGCCCGTCGGGCCGGGCGGGACCGGGCGGGGCCGGCGGTGTCCGGGGCGTGACCTTCGTCGCTGACGGTCCATTCCCTTGACGACGCAATCCCGGCCGAGCAGCATCTCACTACCTGCCAGTAGTCACTGGCACGGTTGCTCGTCCCCCCGCCCGGTCAAGGAGGACCCGCGTGTTCAGCACCATGCAGGACGTACCGCTCACCGTCGCCAGGATCCTGACGCACGGATCGACCCTGCACGCCGCATCGACGGTCTCCACCTGGGACGGCACCGGCCCGGTGGTCCGCACCTTCGGTGAGGTCGGCGCCCGGGCCGGTCAGCTCGCGCACGCGCTGCGGGACGAACTCGGCGCGGGCGAGGAGTCCGTGATCGGCACCCTGATGTGGAACAACGCCGAGCACCTGGAGGCGTACCTGGCCGTCCCCTCGATGGGCGCGGTGCTGCACACCCTCAACCTCCGGCTGCCCCCGCAGCAGCTGGCGTACATCATCAACCACGCCGCCGACCACGCGATCCTGGTGGACGGCAGCGTGCTCCCGCTGCTCGCCGGGGTGCTGCCGCAGCTCAACCCGACGCTCCGTCACATCGTGGTGAACGGCCCGGGCGACCGCTCGCTGCTGGACGGCTTCGCCGGCCGGGTGCACGACTACGAGGCGCTGATCGCCGACCGCCCGGCGGACTACCCCTGGCTGACCGAGATCGACGAGCGCCGGGCCGCCGCGCTCTGCTACACCTCCGGCACCACCGGGGACCCGAAGGGCGTGGCCTACAGCCACCGCTCGGTCTACCTGCACTGCCTGCAGGTGCTCTCCGCCGACAGCTTCGGCATGAGCCAGGTGGACACCGTGCTGCCGGTGGTCCCGATGTTCCACGTGAACGCCTGGGGCAAGCCGTACGCCGCCTTCATGTCCGGCGCCAAGCTGCTGATGCCGGACCGCTTCCTCCAGCCCAAGCCGCTGGCCGAGATGATCGACCGCTGCCGGCCGACCGTGGCCGCCGCCGTGCCGACCATCTGGAACGGCCTGCTGGACGAGCTGGACGCCGGCTCCTACGACACCAGCAGCCTGAAGATGGTGGTGATCGGCGGCTCGGCCTGCCCGCCCGCGCTGATGCGCGCCTTCCAGGAGCGGCACGGCATCCGGGTGGTGCACGCGTGGGGCATGACCGAGACCTCCCCGCTCGGCTCCTTCGGCCTGCCCCCGGGCGGCCTGACCGAGGAGGAGGAGTGGCCCTACCGCTACACCCAGGGCCGCTTCCCGGCCTCGGTGGAGGCCCGGCTGATCGGCCCGGGCGGCGAGCGGATGCCGCACGACGGCGCCGCCACCGGCGAGTTGGAGGTGCGCGGTCCGTGGATCGCGGGGGCGTACTTCGGCGGCGCGGGCCAGGAGCCGGAGCGCCCCGAGGACAAGTTCAGCCCCGACGGCTGGCTGCGCACCGGTGACGTCGGCACCATCACCCCCGACGGCTACCTCACGCTGACCGACCGGGCCAAGGACGTGATCAAGTCCGGTGGTGAGTGGATCTCCTCGGTCGAGCTGGAGAACCACCTGATGGCCCATCCGCAGGTCGCCGAGGCCGCCGTGGTCGCGGTGCCGGACGAGAAGTGGGGCGAGCGCCCGCTGGCCACCGTGGTGCTGCGCCCCGGCGCCACCGCCGACCTGGCCGAGCTGCGCGCCTTCCTGGCCGGCCGGATCGCCGGCTGGCAGCTGCCCGAGCGCTGGTCGCTGGTCGAGGCGGTGCCGAAGACCTCGGTCGGCAAGTTCGACAAGAAGGTGATCCGGGCCCAGTACGCGGCCGACCAACTGGACGTCACCACCCTCGGGAAGTGACGCCGGGTCAGCCCTGAACGGCGAGGGGCCCGGACCGCGTGCGGCGGTCCGGGCCCCTCCCCGCGTCGGGAGACGCGCCGGGCTCAGTACCGGGCGGTGGCGGCCGGCTCGGCCAGCGAGCCGATCCGGGCCAGCAGGTCGACGATCCGGGCCTGCACGTCCTCGCCGGTGGAGCGCTCGGCCAGGAAGAGCACCGTCTCCCCGGTGCGCAGCCGGGGCAGCTCCGCCGGGTCGAGGCCGACCGAGGTGTAGACGACCAGCGGGGTGCGGTGCAGCCGGTCGTTGGCCCGCAGCCAGTCCAGCAGGCCGACCCGGCGGCGCTGGATCTGCAGCAGGTCCATCACCACCAGGTTGGGCTGCACGCTGCTGGCCCGGGAGACCGCGTCGTTCTCGTCGGTGGCGTGCTCCACGTGCATGCCGCGCCGCTCCAGCCCGCCGATCAGCGCGGCGGCCACGTCCGGGTCGGACTCCACCAGCAGCACCCGGGAGGCGTGGTTCTCGCTGTCCTTGGGCGCCAACGCCCGGAGCAGCACGGCCGGTTCGGCCCCGTAGGCGGCGTCCCGGCCGGCCTGGCCGAGCCCGGCGGTGACCAGCACCGGCACCCGGTTGTTGAGCGCGGCGGTGCGCAGCGACTGGAGCGCGGTCCGGGTGATCGGGCCGGTCAGCGGATCGACGAAGAGCGCGGCCGGGTAGCCGGGCGGCTCGGCGTCCACCTCCTCGCGGGAGTGCACCGTGACGGGCTGGAAGCCCCGCTCCTGGAGCGCCCGTTCGGTGGCCGGCTCGGGCTCCGGCCAGACCAGCAGGCGGCGCGGGCCGCCGTCCAGCGCGGGGCCCACCACGGTCGGCTGCCCGTCCGGGCCGGGGCCCGACGGACCGGTGGCCAGGGCGAGTTCGGCGGTCGGCCGGGGCGGGGTGCGGGGCGCGGCGGGCGCGCCGCCGGTGGTGGCGGGCAGCAGCGAGCCGTCCTGCCGGGTCGGGTCGCCGGGTGCGGGGTCGGAGCCAGCCGCCAGCGCGGGCAGCGCCTGGCGCTCGGCACCACCGGGGCCGACCGGCTGCTGCGGGAAGGTGCCGGGCTGCGGGAAGGCACCGGGCTGCGGGAAGGCACTGGGGAAGGCTCCGGCGAAGCCGCCGCCCAGCGGGCGCGGCGGGGCCAGCTCGCCCAGACCGCTGCCGACCGGCTTCGGCTGGCCGTCCTCACCGGAGGGCACCAGGTGCGCGGTGGGCGGGGCCGACGGGGGCTCGGGGAGGTGGGCGGGCAGGTCGGCTGACGGCGCGTCCGATCCGGCCGGCAGCTCCAACGCGCCCCGGGGCGTGGCGGCCTGGGGGTCCTGGCCGTTCCGGTGTCCGAGGGCCTGGTCGTGCGGGCCCCGGTCCTGGGGGTCGCCGGTCCGGTCGTCCTGGCCCTGGCCGGCCTGGCTCGGCAGTGCGAGCCGGCGGCGGCGGCCGGTGGGCGGGGTGGCCGGCGGTTCGGCCGGGGGCCGGGACTCCGCCAGCGACTGCTCCAGCCCGGGGTACACGGGAGTGCCCGGGTCCGGCACGCCCGGCAGCGCGAGCGCCTCGCCGGCCGCCGGCGCGCCGCGCCGCCGCCGCCCGAGCCGTCCGCTGCCGCCCTCCTCCGCAGCCGGTGCGGCAGCCCGCTCGGCGGCCTCGCCCGACGGGGTGTCAGGGACCGACGGCGCGTCAGCACCGGAAGCGTCGGGAGTGCCGGGAGCACCGGAGCCGAGCGCGATCGGGGTGCGGGGTACGGCCTCCCCGGCGGGCTTCCCGCCGGTCGCCCCGCCGTCCCGCGCCCCGCCGTCCACCGCGGCGCCGTCCGCCGCGCCGGTCCCGGCGTCGCCCGGCGCGGTGCCCGGGCCCGCCGGCCCGGCCGCCTCCGCGGGCTCGCCCCCGGTGGCGGGGCCCTTGGCCTCCTCGGCGGGCGGCACCTCGGGGAGGTCCGGCAGCATCGCCGTGTCGGTCTCCTTGGGGACGCTGGGCCGGCCCCGGTGCAGGGCGGTGACGGCCGGGTCGAGCGGCAGCTCGACCACGTACGTGGTGCCGCCCTTGGCGGGCAGCTCGTGCCGCTGGAGCACTCCGCCGTGCCGCTCCACGGTGCCCCGGGCGATCGGCAGGTGCACCGGGTTGGCCGCCCGGGCGGGGCCGCGCACCTCGATCCGGGCCACCTCGCCGCGCTGGGCGGCGGCCAGCACGACCATCGGGGCCTGGCCGTCGTCGCCGTCCAGCGAGAGCGACACGCCGCTGACGTCCGCGACCAGGTGGGCCAGTGCCCGGGCCAGCCGCTCCCGGTCCGCCACCACCTCGACCGGGGCGGCGTGGACCGAGTAGCGCACCCGGCCGGCCCCGACCAGCAGGCCGGCCTGCTCGACGGCGTCCCGGACCACCTCGTCCAGCGGGACCGGCTCGCGGTCCAGCGCCTCCCGGCCGGCCTCGGCGTCCACCTCGAACCGCTGGTGCGCCAGCACCCCGTCGATCAGGGTGCCGAAGCGGCGGCACTCGTCGGCGAGGCGCCGCAGCGTCCAGTTCGCCTCCGGCCAGAGCGAGCCGGCCGGGTCCTCGGCCAGCCCGTCGATCCGGCGCCGCAGGTCGGCCAACGCCCCGCCCAGCTCGCCCTCCAGAACGGCCGTCAGGTGCTCGTTCCGGGCGGTCAGGGCCAGCTCCCTGGTGCGGTCGGTGAAGGTCATCACCGCGCCGACCAGCTGGTCGCCGTCCCGGACCGGGGCGGTGGTGAGGTCCACCGTCACCGGGGTGCCGTCCTTGCGCCAGAGCACCGCGCCGCGCACCCGGTGCTTGCGGCCGGAGAGCAGGGTGTCCAGCAGTGCCGAGCCCTCCAGGGCCAGCGGGGTGCCGTCGGCCTGCGAGTGCTGCACCAGCGGGTGCAGCTCACGGCCGCCCAACTCGCTGGCCCGGTAGTCCAGGATGTGCGCGGCGGCCGGGTTGACCAGCACCACCCGCCCGTCCAGGTCCACCCCGAGCACGCCCTCGGCGGCGGCCCGCAGGATCATCTCGGTCTGCTTGTGCTGGCGCCGCAGCTCGGCCTCGACCCCGAGCCGTCCGCTCAGGTCGCGGACCAGCAGGAGCAGCAGCTCGCCGGCCGAGGAGCCGCCGTCCGGATAGAAGGAGTAGCCGCCCCCGCCGCGCCCCTCGCCCTCGTCGGTGAAGTCGTTGCCCGAGACCTCGACCGGGAAGGTGGTGCCGTCCGTCCGCCGGGCGGTCATCCGGACCGGCCGGTCCAGGCCCTCCGGCTCGCGCGGGGCCGGGCGCATCGACCCGGGGATCCGGCTGGGGTCGAACTCCGGCAGCAGGTCGAGCACCCCGCGTCCGACCAGGGAGGTGCCGGGGGTCTGCATCGCCTGCACGGCAGCGGCGTTGGCGTCGACCACGGTGCCGTTGCTGTTCACCAGGAGCAGTGCGTCCGGCAGCGCGTCGAGTATCGCGGCGAGGCGAGCAGCGCCTCGGATCGGCCTGCTGCTCATGTCGACAGGTCTCCTCACGGCTTGCGTCACGGCGTGCGACCGGCGGCTCGCGCTCTCTCGGGAGACTGGAGTATCTCATTCTTCTTTGCACGGCGGACGACCCGCCCAGTATCGTGGGCGGCGGTTGGTGTCGGGGCCCCAGGCTGTGGCATCATCACACTCGCACGGAGTGCACCGGCTGCGCCGGTGTGGTCCTTGCGGAGGAGGCTTCGCCTAGTCCGGTCTATGGCGCCGCACTGCTAATGCGGTTTCGGGGTTATTCCTGATCGAGGGTTCAAATCCCTCAGCCTCCGCTCAACCGGGAGCCCCGGCGGTCACTGACCGTCGGGGCTCCTGTGCGTCGCACCCCCGGGGCAATCGATTTCGCCCCAGGTCGCGGGTCATGTAATGTTGTCCCCGCAACGCCCCGTCAGGGGCAAGCGCTCATAGCTCAACGGATAGAGCACTTGACTACGGATCAAGAGGTTGCAGGTTCGAATCCTGCTGAGCGCACCACGCACCACCGCTTCGCAGCCCGTGAGTTGGGCCGCGCAAGCGCTCATAGCTCAACGGATAGAGCACTTGACTACGGATCAAGAGGTTGCAGGTTCGAATCCTGCTGAGCGCACCAACCGAGAGGCCCCGGGAGATCCCGGGGCCTCTCGTCGTTCCCGCCTCAGCGACCGGGCAGCGGGTCGGGCGGGGGGCCGAGCAGCCACTCGGCCGGGCTGAGGTGGCCGCCCGGGCGGGGCGGCGGCGGGACCGGGTCGTGGCGGATCAGCGCCGGATCGGCGTGCAGGCCGGTGAGCAGCCGGGTCAACTCGGGGGCCAGCGCGGGCGGGCCGCTCAGGTAGACGTCGTGGCCGGACCAGTCCCCGTGCCGCCGTAGTCCGGTGCGGAGCAGGGCAGCCGCCTCGGCGGGGTCGGTGCCGTACTCGGGGGCCGCCAGCACCACCTCCAGCCAAGGGTGTTCGGCCACCAGCGCGGTCACGGCGGCCAGGTCGTACTGGTCGGCGTCGTCCCGGGCGGCCAGGTAGACGGTGACCGGCCGGGCCGGGCCCCGGGCGAGCTGCTCCAGCAGCGCCTTGACCGCGCCCCAGCCGGTGCCGCCGGCCACCGCCAGCACCGGGCGACGGGAGGCCGGGTCGAGCACGGCGGTGCCCTGCGGCGCACCGAGCAGCAGCCGCTCGCCGGGCAGCACGTCGTGCACCAGCACCGGGCTGAGCCGCCCGCCGGGCACCCGGCGCACGTGCAGCTCCAGCGTGCCGTCCGGGCGCGGGGCGTTGGCGATCGAGTACGGGCGCCAGAGTTGCGGCAGCCGGGGCGAGCCGAGCGTCAGGTACTGGCCGGCCGTGTGCCGGTAGGGCCGGTCCGGGCGGAGCGTGAGCACCACCAGGTCGGGGGCGGCCCGCCGACGGTGCGTCACCTCGGCCTCCCACCAGGCGGGTGCGCCGTCCTCCTCCTCGGCGGCCTCCAGCATGGTCCGGGAGACCACCGCGTACGCCTCGGTCCAGGACCGCTCGGTCTCCTGGGTCCAGGTGCGGCCGGAGAAGTGCCGGACGGCGGCCACCAGGCTGGCCCCGACGGCGGCGTAGTGCTCGGCCGCGGCCCGGTACCTGCGGTGGTCCCGGCCCAGCGCGCGCAGGTACTCGGTGAGCCGGGCCGGCTGGTCGAGCTGCCGCACCACGTGGGCGAGCGCGCGGAACAGCCGGTCGCGCTGCTCGGTCAGGTCGGCCGGGAAGTGCCGGCGCAGGTCCGGGTGGTGTGCGAACAGGTGGACGTAGAAGAACCGGACCAGCTGATCGGCCCGGCACTCGACGACGGCGAAGCTGGCGCGCAGCAGCGCGGGGTCGAAGGACACCGCGCCGACTCTACTCACCCGGAGATCAATTCGAACGGGAATCGGTGACGAATGGTCAGTGAACGGGCCGGGACGGCCCGTTGCCGGACAAGTACGACCGCTGGAATCCGTGTGGTCGGGGTAGGCCCGAGACTGCCGGGCGAGTGACCGCCATTCGGGTTGCACCGGGGCGTTCACCGAGGTGTCACGGTACGACGGGCTCCATGTCGTGATTCCGTTTTGTCAGAACTTATGCCTGCCGCGCCGGTTGGCGGCCGACACCGAAGGAGAGAGCCGGATGAGCCGACAGCTCCGCCCCGCCGACGCGTCGTCAGCCACCCGCTCGGGCCGACCCGCCGCACCTGCGGTGCCAGGCCGCTCCCGCCGGGCCGGAATCGGCCGCCGAATGGCCGCCGTGCTCGCCACCGGGCTGCTGATCGGCTGGAATTCACCCCTGCTCGGCCCGGCGGCCGTGGCCCAGCAGACACCCGACTCGTGGTCCGCCGAACGCCGGGCCGCACTGCCTTCCGGACTGCGGGTGCAGCTGGATTTCTCCCCCCTCCCGGGAGTGACCGCGAAAGGCGCTACCGGAAAGCTCGCCACCGGCGGTGGCGGGTACGCCGACGGACTGCGCGGCGGTGATCCGGCCACCGCGTTCGAACTCGGGCTGGAACGGCCCACCGCGGACGGTTCCTGGCGCACCCTCGGAACGCTCCAGCTGTCCTTCTCCGGGCCGGTGCGCAATCCCCGGCTGCACCTGAGCGGCCTGGCCGCGCAGGCCACCGGACGGAACGGCAGCACCTCCACGGTGAGCCGGCTGACCGTCACGGGCGGCAGCCCGAGCGCCCCCAGCCTGGTCGCCCGCACCGACTGGCCGGGCTGGACGGTCTCGGACAACGCCCTCACCCCGGCCGACGCCGGGGAGGGGGCCGAGGTCGCCCAGGGACCGGGGCAGGGCACCGTCGAACTCTCCGGCACCGTCTCCACGGTGACCTTCCGACTGGAGCAGCGCAGCACCGCCCGGGGCGGCTCGGCGCCCGCCCCCGCCGCGCTCCGGCAGGCGTACACGGTGACCCTGGACGAGGGCGTCGGCAGCGCGCCGCAGGGCTACACCAACGCCTCGCACCTGGTCTCCGACCTCTTCCTCGGCCGCACCGCCACCCCCGGGGCGCGGCCCGCCACCGCCACCGTGGCCCGGCCGCTGGTGCCGGAGGGCCCGGCCGGCCCGCAGGAGCCCGAGGCGGTGCTCGAACGCTCCCAGCCGATGGTCGAGTTGGACGGCGGCGAATCCCGCCGCAGCACCTTCGAACGGCCGAGCGCCGGCGGCCCGCAGCCCGGCCGGGGCGACTACCAGGGCCCCGACCCGACGGTGGACCTCCCCGCCGAGGCCGCGATCGGGCGCTACTACACCGCCACCGTCCCGGTCGCCGCCGCCTCCGGGCCGGCCACCCTGGCGGGCTGGATCGACTTCGACCACAACGGACGGTTCGACGCCACCGAGCGGGTGCAGGCGGAGGTGACGCCCGGTCAGCGGGCCGCCCGGCTGGAGTGGATCGTGCCGGGCAACGCGGCGGCGGGGGAGACCTGGGCCCGGCTCCGGCTCGCCCACGCGGCGGCCCAGGTGGTCAACCCGGGCGGCTTCGCCGACTCCGGCGAGGTGCTCGACCAGAAGGTCCGGCTCACCGTGGGCGCCGCCCGGCCGGAGATCACCGGACCGGTCAGCGGCAGCGTGCTGGCCGACGCCCGCCCGGAGATCCGGGGCGAGGCCGGGGTCGCCGGGGCCACCGTCGCGGTGCTGGAGGGCGAGCGCGAACTCTGCCGCGCCACCGTCGCCCGGGACGGCGGCTGGGCCTGCCGGCCCGACCAGCCGCTCCGGAGCGGTGAGCACGTCCTGGTGCCGGTGGAGACCACCCGGGGCGGGGTGGTGCTGCGCGGCGAGGAGATCCGACTCACCGTCAAGACCGATCCACCGCGCGCCCCGCAGTTCACCCTGCCCGAGTACACCAACGACCCCGGCCTACTGCTCACCGGCACCGCCGACCCCGGCACCACCGTCTCGGTGGTGGACGCCCCCCGCGGGCCCGGGGCCGACCGGGCGGCCGGTGAGCTGTGCAGCTCCGCCACCCAGGACGACGGCACCTGGTCCTGCCTCCCGGTCGAGAACCTCGCCGACGGCCCCCACCAGCTCACCGCCGCCGCCACCGACGGCGCGGGCAACCGCACGGCCGGCAAGCCCGTCCCGCTGGTGGTCGACACCGTCGCCCCGCCCCGCCCCCAACTCGGCTCCCCCGCCTCCGGAGCCGTCCTCGACACCGCCCGCCCCCGCCTCACCGGGCGCGCCGAGCCCGGCTCCACCGTCACCGTCACCGCCCGGCCCCGGGCGGCGGGAGAGCGGTTCGTGCTCTGCACCGCCGTCACCGGGGCGGACGGGGCCTGGAGCTGCACGGCGGCCCGGGACCTCGCGGAGGGCGCGTGGTCGGTGGTGGTCACGGCCACCGACCGGGCGGGGAACACGGCTTCGGCGGACGCGGCCGACCTGACGGTCCGTCCGACGGCGGTGTCGCCGTCGCCGTCGGAGGCTCCGGTCGAGTCGCCGTCGCCCTCGCCGTCCGGTGCGCCGTCGCCCTCGCCCTCGCCGTCCGCTTCGCCGTCCCCGTCGCCCTCGCCGTCTCCGTCTTCGTCTCCGTCGCCTTCACCGGAGCCGACTCCCTCCGCGTCACCCTCGGAGAGTTCGTCCGTGTCGGCTTCACCGTCCGTCTCGGCCTCCGCCGTGGCCGCCGGGTCCCCGTCGGCCTCGACCTCTCCCGAGGCGCCCCCCGCTTCGCCGTCCGTCTCGCCGTCCGGGCCGACCGAAGCCGGCACCCTCCCGCTGCCGTCCGGTTCGCCGTCGCTGCTCCCGATGGTGCCGGCCTCCGCTCAGCCGAGCCCGTCCGGTGAGCCGGTCGAACCTCCCTTCACCGAGCCGGTGTTGACCCCCGACGAGCTGGCCGTGATCGTGCCCATCGTGGTGCCCGGGGGCGGTACTGACCCCTCGCCGCCGGACGCTTCCCCGTCGGCCTCCCCCGCCGTGCCGACGGTGTCCGCTCCGGCCGCACCGTCGCCTGCGGTCCCCGTGGAGCCGTCGGCCTCGGCCTCCCCGTCCGCCACGCCATCGGAATCGGGCGGCCCGGTCTCGGCCAAGCCCTCGGCCTCTCCGTCCACCACCCCGGAACCGGGTGGCCCGGTCTCCTCGGAGTCGGCCGTTCCGGTGGCCGCGCCCTCGTCGGAACCAGCGGCCCCGGTCGTGTCGGCCACTCCCACGATCTCCACGCCGTCGCCGTCGGTGACTCCGTCCGCGCCGAGCGACACGCGGACCGACGCGCCGTCAGTTACGCCATCCGTGGCGGTGGTTCCGCCCGCATCTCCGGCTGCCTCCGCCGAGGCGTCGCCATCGGCCACCCCGTCGCCGTCGCCTTCCCCCTCGACCCTTTCGTCCCCGTCCCCGTCGGCCTCTCCGTCCCCGCACGTGTCGGCCTCCGCCGCCGGTGCCACCTCGGTGGCCGTGTCCCCGGAGCCGGGCGGCGCTCCGGCGGACGAGGCCCCGGTGATCGAGGCGGCCGGGCCGCCGGCACCGGCTGCGGAGCCGGCACCCTCGCCCAGTGAGACCGGGCCCGAGTCGCGGAACCTGGCCGCCCCGCCGGTCGGCGCCATGAGCGAGGCGGAGAGTTGGCGGACCGGGGCCTTCGGGCTGCTGCTCGTGGCGACCGCGCTGGGTCTGCTGGCCAAGCGAGTGCTCAGCCGGGGCAGCGGCGGGCGACGACGCCGCTGAGCTGCGGAATCTGACGGCGCGTCGCCCGACGCGCCGTCAGATATGCTCGACACGCCACGCCGCTTATGTCGCATTTGATGACTTATCAACCTAGCCTGAACTCGGCACCGCCCGACCCGTTCCGGGCCGCCCGTTGCGCGACACACCGACCCTCAAGGAACCCGTGCATGGACGTCACCCGTGAACCCTCCCCGCGCCCCGAGAGCTGGCCGCCCGCTCTCCCGGGCCGTCCCGAACTGCTGCGGAGCGGTGGCGCCACGCCGCTCAGCCGGGCGGTGGCCGGTGCGGTCGCCCGTCCGCTGATCAAGGTGCATCCGGTCGCCGCCGAGGAGCAGGCCGCCGCCGCGCCGTCCCCCGCCGCGCCGATCGCCGACCGGGCGGCCGACGCCACGCCGACCGCTGACCCGCAGGCGCCCACCGTGGAGATCGCCACGCCGGTCGCCACGCCGGTCGCCACGCCGGTCGACGCGCCGGCCGCCACGCCGATCGCCGACCCGCCCACCGTGGAGGGCGCAGCCGTCACCGGGGTGGCCACCGAGGGTCGGGCCGCCCGTCGCCCGCCCCGTGCCGATGCCAATCTCCGGGAGTTCCGGGCCCGTTCGCTGCCGGGCTGGCTCGCCCTGCTGGTGCTGCTGACCGGGGTGGCCGGGGTCCTGCTGGTGCTGGCCCGGGCCGGAGTGCTCCCGCACCTGGCCGGCCTGCCGGACCTCCGCAGCGAGGCTGCCAGGCGGAGCGGGAGTCCCGAGGTCACCGCCGGTTCGGTGGCGGCGGTCGCCGCCGCCGGTCTGACGGTGGTCCTCGTCCTCGCCGGCCTGCTGGCCAACGCGGGCGGCGAGACCCGGGTGCTGACCCGGTGGGGCAGGTACCGGGGCACCGTCCGCCGTACCGGCCTGCTCTGGGTCAACCCGCTGTTCCGCCGCCGCCGGGTGGACGTCCGGCTCCGGCACTGGCGCAGCGAGCCGGTCCACGTCACCGACCGCACCGGTACCCCGATCGTGGTCCGGCTGCTGATCGTCTGGCGGGTGCGGGACACCGCCCGGGCCGCCCTCGGGATCGCCGAGCACGAGGCGTACCTGCGGGAGCAGGTGCACGCGGTGCTCACCCGGACCGCGAGTGCCCTGCCCTGTGACTCCAACTCCGCGCCGGGGCCCGCCCTCCGGGACGGTCACTGGTTCGCCGACGAGCTCACCCGAGCGCTGGCCGCCGAGGTGGCCCCGGCCGGGATCGAGGCGTACTCGGTGCAGCCGATCTCGCTGGACTACGCGCCCGAGGTGGCCGACTCGATGCGCCGCCGCCGGCTCGCCGACCTGGACGCGGGGCTGCGCACCGTGATGGTGGACGACGCGGTGGAGGCCGCCGCGCTGGCCGTCCGTCGCCTGGAGCGGGCCACCGCCCACGAGTTGGACGAGGCGGCTCGCAGCGCGCTGATGGAGCACCTGCTGGTCGCCTTCGTGGCCCCCGCCGGGGTGTCCGCCCCCGTGCCGTCCCCGGCCGTCCGGGCCGGGCGCAAGGAAGGAAAGCGCGCGTGAAGACAGCCACCGACCCCGACCTGATCGGCTTCTCCGAGGTCGCCGTGGAGGACGCCGCGTGCGGGTGTCCGCCCTGCCGGCAGCAGGCCCGGCGGCAGGAGGCCGCCGCCCGGTCGGCGGCGGATCCGGGGCGAATACACCGGGCGGTGCGCGCCACCTGCGTGGCGACCACGGTGCTGGCCGGTGCCGGCACGGTCGGCCTCGGTCTGGGCGCCGCGAACGCCAGCGCGGCTGCGGGCACCCAGGGTTGGGACGGCTCGAAGTACTGGTTCAAGAACGCCTCGGGCGAGTGGCGCTACACCAGCCACCTCTCCGTCTACCAGGCCAGGACCGGCAGCGCCCCGGACCGTACGGTCAACTCCGGTGGCATCAAGCAGGGTTGGGACGGCTCCAGGTACTGGTTCAAGAACGCCGCCGGTGAGTGGCGCTGGACCAGCCACCTCTCCGTCTACACCTCCCGTACCGGTACGTCCCAGCCGCAGCAGCCGAAGCCCCCGACGCCGCAGCCGACCCCACAGCCGACGCCGCAGCCGCCCGCGTCCTCCTCGGTCGAGACGGCCATCGCCTACGCCACCGCCCAGCTCGGCAAGCCCTACGTCTGGGGCGGCAACGGCCCCTCCGGATACGACTGTTCGGGCCTGGTGCAGCAGGCCTACCGCCGGGCCGGCGTCTCGCTGCCCCGGGTGGCCGACGACCAGTACGCCGCCACCACGCCGGTGAGCGCCGGCCAACTCCGGCGCGGTGACCTGCTGTTCTGGTCCAACAGCAGCCGCGCCTCAGGCATCCACCACGTGGGCATCTACCTGGGCGACGGTACGTTCCTGGAGGCGGCCCGTCCAGGTACCACGATCCGGATCTCCACCCTCAGCAAGGGCTACTTCCCGACCCATCTCGGCCGTCCCTGACCGGTCGGTCGACCACCCGGTCGGTCGAGCGCCCGGCAGGTCGAGCACCCGGCCGGGCGTGGGGCACCAGCCGCCCCACGCCCGGCCGACCGCCGCATGGCCGACCGCCGCATGGCCGATCGGCCGACCGCTCAGCCGACCGCCGACGCGGCCTCCAGCAGCTCCAGCTCCTCCGCCGTCAGCTCCAGCCGCACGCCCGCCAGCAGGGCCGGCAGCTGCTCCACCGTCCGGGCGCTGGCGATCGGCGCCGCGACGGTCGGCTGCGCCGCCACCCAGGCCAGCGCCACGCTGGCGAGCTCCGCCCCGCGCTCCCCGGCGATCCGGTCCAGCGCGTCCAGCACGTCCAGGCCCCGACCCTCCGTCAGGTAGCGGGAGGCGCCGACCGCGCGGGCGCTCGCCACCTCCGGGCCACCCGGCCGGTACTTGCCGGTCAGGAAGCCGGAGGCCAGCGCGTAGTACGGCACGGCGGCCAGCCCGTGGTCGGCCACCACCTTCGCCAGCCCGCCCTCGTAGGTGCCGCGCGAGACCAGGCTGTAGTTCGGCTGCACCGCGACGTAGGCCGCCAGGCCCTCGGCGGCGGAGTGCTCCAGCGACTCGGCCAGCCGGTCCGCGCCGATGTTGGAGGCGGCCACCGCCCGCACCTTGCCCTCCTTGACCAGCTCGTCCAGCACGCCGACGATCTCGGCCACCGGCGTGCCGAGGTCGTCCCGGTGGGTGTAGAGCAGGTCGATGTGGTCCAGGCCGAGCCGGCGCAGCGACGCCTCGGTGGCCGAGCGCACGGTGGCCGCCGAGAGGCCCTCCGCCTCCGGGTGCGCGCCGACCTTGGTGGCGACCACCACGCCGTCCCGGCCGCCCCGCGTGCGCAGCCACTCGCCGATGATCACCTCGGACTCGCCGCCGGTGTTGCCCGGCACCCAGGCCGAGTAGACGTCGGCGGTGTCCACGAAGTTGCCGCCGGCCGCCGCGTAGGCGTCCAGCACGGCGAAGGAGGCGTCCCGGTCGGCGGTCCAGCCGAAGACGTTGCCGCCGAGCGCGAGCCGGGAGACGGAGAGGTCCGAGGCACCGAGGGTCACCCGGTGGGGAGCGTCACTGAGGATGTCGGTCATGGGGCGATCCAACCCCACCGCGCCCGGGTCCGCGCGGGTTCTCCACACCTCTTCACAGGGCCGTCGTACGCCCGTAGCAGTGCACCCACCGGCCGCCACGAACGAGGGGGTCCGGGGTGTCCCACGACCTGCGGAGTTGGCTAGAGTCCGTGCCATGGCTGACAACGACTACGACCCCGCCGGCAGCACCCAGATGTTCCGGGCCTTCGTCGACGAGACCCCGGCGCCGCAGGCCCCCGGTTCGGTGACCACCTACGGCAGCTCGGGCGGCAGCAGCCGCACCGGCCTGGTGATCGGCCTCACCGTGCTCGGCCTCGCGATCCTCGGCGCCGTCATCTGGCTGGCCGTCAAGTGACCTCCGCGTAGCGGCACGTCGCTCCACGGGCCGCCCCGCCGGCCCGGTCGTGCCGCTACGCACCGGCCTGCCGTCGCGCACCGGCCCGGTCGTCCTGCCCGCCTTCCCGCCGGGCCGACGGCCGGGGCACCCTCCGGGGTACGGAGCCGCGCCAGCCTAGACTGGCGCGGAAGACCCGTACGCCTGTTCCAGCATGCCCCGGAGGCCCCCGTGACCCAGTCGATCGAGCAAGCCCGCAGCCTCGGACTGGCCGGTGCCTCCAACGCCCGCGACCTCGGCGGCTACCGCACCGAGGACGGCTCGCTGGTCCGCTCCGGCGTGGCGCTGCGCGCCGACGCGCTGCACCGGCTGACCGAGCAGGACGGCGCCGCGCTCCTGGCCGCGGGGGTGCGCCGGGTGGTCGACCTGCGCAGCTTCGGCGAGGTCCGGGAGGCCGGCGCGGACCGGATCCCCGGCCTGCCGGTGGCCGCCCTGCCCGAGCTGGAGCAGGCCGAGCTGTCCGCCACCGCGCTCACCGTGGACGGCGAGCTGACGCTCCACCACCTGCCGGTCTTCGCCGCCGACTTCGACGTCTACGTGGCCCTGCGCGACGCGCTGGCCGACCGCGACCCGGCCCGCCAGCGGGAGCTGCTCGGCGACGGCCGGGCGGCCGGCATCATGATCGGCCTCTACCGCTGGTTCGTCACCTCCCCGGTGGCCCGCGAGCGGTTCGCCGAGGTGCTCCGGCTGCTGGCCGCACCGGACGGAGTGCCGCTGCTCTTCCACTGCTCGGCCGGCAAGGACCGCACCGGCTGGGTGGCCGCCCTCGCCCTCACCGCGCTCGGCGTGGACCGCGAGACGGTCTACCAGGACTACCTGCTCACCAACGAGCGCTCCGCCAAGGTGGTCGACCACCTGATGGAGAGCTTCGGCACCTCCGGCCTGATGGCCGACCCCTCGCTGCTGCTGCCGGTGCTCCGGGCCGATCGCGCCTTCCTGGACGCCGCCTTCGCCGAGGTCGAGGCCGGCTGGGACGACTTCGGGCACTTCTGGCGGGACGGCCTCGGCCTGGACGACGCCGTGCTGGCCGGGCTGCGCGCCAACCTGCTGGCCTGAGCGGGCCCGCCCGCCCGGCGGATCGACCGGGCGGGCAGCCCGGCTACTCGCTGATCAGCCCGTTCCGCAGCTGGGTCAGGGTCTTGGTGAGCAGCCGCGAGACGTGCATCTGCGAGATGCCGATCTCCTCGCCGATCTGAGACTGCGTCAGCCCGCCGAAGAACCGGAGCATGATGATCCGGCGCTCGCGCGGTGGCAGCTTGGCCAGCAGTGGTTTGAGCGACTCGCGGTACTCGACGCCCTCCAGCGCCAAGTCCTCGTAGCCCAGCCGGTCGGCCAGCGGCCCGTCGCCGTCCTCCTCGCCGGGTGTGGAGTCCAGCGAGGAGGCGGTGTACGCGTTCCCCACCGCCAGGCCCTCGACCACGTCCTCCTCGCTGACGCCGAGGAAGACCGCGAGCTCGGCCACGGTGGGCGAGCGGTCCAGCTTCTGCGAGAGCTCGTCGCCGGCCTTGGTCAGCGCCAGCCGCAGCTCCTGGAGCCGCCGGGGCACCCGGACCGACCAGCTGGTGTCCCGGAAGAAGCGCTTGATCTCGCCGACCACGGTCGGCATCGCGAAGGTCGGGAACTCCACCCCGCGCTCCGGGTCGAAGCGGTCGATCGCCTTGATCAGGCCGATGGTGCCGACCTGGACGATGTCCTCCATCGGCTCGTTCCGGCTGCGGAAGCGGGCGGAGGCGTACCTGACAAGCGGAAGGTTGAGCTCGATCAGGGTGTCTCGGACGTAGGTGTGCTCGTCGCTCCCTGCCTCCAGCCCGGCCAGCCGGGCGAACAGCGAGCGGGACAGCGTCCGGGTGTCCAGGCCCTTCTCGGGAGCCCTCGCGGCCGCCTGTCCGGGGTCGTCCTGTCCGGCGGTGTCCTGCGCGGGGGCGTCCTGCCCGGTCGGCTCCCCGGCGGTCGGGTGGGCCGGTGCCGGGTGGGCCTGGGCCGGGTGGGCCTGGGTCGGGTGGGCCTGGGTCGGCTGGGTGGGGATGCCCACCACGACCGTCTCCGGCCCGGGTGCCGTCCCCGGCTGCGGCACTGCCACCGACGCGAGCGTGACGGCCGTGCCGTGGCCCTCCGCGCTGCCCAGTTCTGCGGACATGCTCCACCCCCTCGTGACCGACTGTACAACGGGCACTACCCAGCGACAGTTCCCGCCGTCGGACTACCCCTCCAGCTCCATACCGGCCCAGGAGCCCCGGCAAACCCGAACGTCGCAAGATGTCACGCCGCAGTGACGCACGGCTACCCACCCGGACGTCACTCCTCCCAGGAGTTCCCGGTCCGCAGGCGGGTCAGGATTCTGGACAGTAGCCGGGAGACGTGCATCTGCGACATACCGAGTTCGGTGGAGATCTGGGACTGCGTCAGGTTCGCGAAGAACCGGAGCATGATGATCCGCCGCTCCCGCTCGGGCAGTTGCACCAGCAGGTGCCGCACCATGTCCCGGTGCTCCACGTCGGCCAGCGCCGAGTCCTCGTAGCCCAGCCGGTCCAGCAGGGCCAGTCCGCCCTCGTGCTCCTGCGCCGCCTCCAGCGAGGCCGCGTTGTACGCCCGCCCGGCCGCCAGGCAGGCCCGGACGTCCTCCTCCGGGATCCGCAGGTTGGCCGCGATCTCCGGCACCTTGGGCGAGCGCCCGTGAGTGACCGTCAACTCCTCCATCGCGCCGCTGACCTGGACCCAGAGCTCCTGGAGCCGGCGCGGCACGTGCATGGTCCGGACGTTGTCCCGGAAGTAGCGCTTGATCTCGCCCAGGATGGTCGGCAGCGCGTAGGTCGGGAACTGCACGCCCCGGGTCGGGTCGAAGCGGTCGATCGCGTTGATCAGGCCGATGGTGCCGACCTGGACGATGTCCTCCATCGGCTCGTTCCGGCTGCGGAAGCGGGTCGCCGCGTAGCGCACCAGCGGGATGTTCGCCTCGATCAGCGCCGCCCGCACCCGGTCCCGCTCCGGCGCTCCCGGCGGCAGCTCGGCCAGCCGCTCGAAGAGCACCCGGGTCAGCGTCCGGACGTCGACCTGGCCCCGGCCGGTGCCGCCGCGCACCTCCACCGGCCCGCCCTCCGCCACGGGGGGCTCCTGCTCGACGGCCTCCGGCGCACTGCTGTCCTGACTGTCCTGCGTCCGCACGGCCACGCCACCCCTCCCACGTCCTGCGGCCCGTCCCACCGGTCGTGGTCCGCTGCCCGTCATCACCTCGCGCCAGGTCCGGCAAAAACGGTCATAGCATCACAAGTCGTGCACATCGTGAGCAAGCACCCGTCTTAGGCGTGTTGGCGGATGGTCGGGAGAGCTGTCGGGGTGCGGAACGGCCCCCTGGCACGGTGCGTGCCAGGGGGCCGAAGGGTACTTCCGGTACGACCTTTCGGTCGGACGGGCTCAGACCTCGATGTCCGCGATCACCCAGGTGGCGAACTCACGCCACTGTCCGGCGGCTGCCTGATGGGCCGGGTGGCCCAGGTACGCGGCCAGCGCCTCGCGGTCCTCCACCAGGCTGTTGATCGCGTAGTCGTAGGCGATGTCCCGCTCGGTGGTGTTCCAGCCGCACTCCCACTCGCGCAGCTCGGAGATCAGCCCGCCGAGCTCCTCGAACGCCTTCGCGCCGGCCACCGCACGCTCGTCGTCCTTGCCGACGCCGTCGTTGAGCCTGAACAGGACCAGATGCCGAATCACGATGCCGCTCCCAGCGGTCGAGGGTGTGTGCTGCTTGCCCGCCCACCGTAGCCGCCGCCCGTCCGGCCCCGTCCGCGCGTCCGCTAGCTGACCAGCCCGGTCATGAACGTCCCGATCGCCTTGGCCGCGTCCGAGATCCCGACGAAGCCCGACTGCACCAGCTCGGCCGCCCTGGTCGGGGAGGTGATCACCGTGTAGATCACGAAGATCAGCAGCAGCCACATCCCGATCCTCTTCGCCTGCGCCACCCTGCTCGCCGCCTCCCGCTAGCCCGCCCGGCCCAATCCCCGAGCAGCTTATCGACCGGACGGCCCATCAGGTCGGCACCCCGTTCACCCTCCGGGACGAAGGTCCCCCCAAGACGGGCCCTTCTCCGCTCGCCCGCCCCCACCCCGTCCAGCAGGATGGAACACGTACCGAGGGATCTGGCAGGAATCCGCGGTACGAGGACCGGAGCTCCCCGCTGTGGGACCGGGCGTCGTGGCTTCCCCCCGACACGACCCCGGTTGTGGGACCTCCGCCCGGGGCAGCCGTCCGTCCCCCCGGGACGGCTGCCCCCTCAACAGGCCTCGCACTCACCCCGGGCCACGGTGGTCAAAGCCCCGAGTGCGGGGCCTCTTGCATGCCCGCGCCCAGGCGTTCCAGGGCGGCGTCCTTCTCCGCGACGGCTGCTGCCAGCACCTCCAGGAGCCGGTGCCGGTGCCGGCCCCGGCCCTTCAGGGCATGGCAGTTGGGGCAGAGCGCGATCATCAGCTCCGGGACGTCCTCGCCGGTCGCCGCCAGCCCGTTGAGGTGGTCCACCTCCAGCAGGGGCGCCCCGCGGTCCGTCAGTTCGTCCGGGTGGCCGAGGCAGCCCGGGTTCTCACACCTGCCGCCCGAGCGCAGCAGCACGGCCCGCCGGGCGGACCGCGTCCGCTTCGGGCGCTCACCGCCGACCGGTGCGCTGCGGTCCTCGCCCCGCCGCTCGGCTGAGGCGTGGGCCGAACGCTTGAGGCTCCGGTAGCGCGCTGCCGTCTGCTCGGGGGACGACGGGGACACCACCACCTCGTCCGCCGGCCCCGGGCCGTGCCAGCCGATGCGTGCCGCCACCCCGGCCGGCACCGGATCGAGGTGGCGCTCCAGCAGGGACTCGGTGATCTCGTCGGCCAGTTGACGGTCCGCCAGTAGCAGGGCGTGGTCCTCCGGGGGCAGCCCGGCGAGCGGGTCCGGCGCGTTCAAGGCGCTCACCAAGGGCCGCCGGCCGCCGCTGGTGAGCGGCAGCGTGCCGGCACCCTCGATCTCCCAGAGGCCGTTGAGGTGCAGCACCCAGAACGGGTAGAGCGCTCCGTCCGACCGCCCGTACTCGGCCAGCAGGGCGTCCGTCTCCTCCCGGATGACCGACCAGTGCTGGAGCCTCGGCCGTCCTCGCAGGGCCTGGTCGATCGCCCAGAGCAGCAGAAGCGGCCGGTGCGGGTGCTGGATCGACAGGCCGTCGATGCGGGACGTCAGCGAAGAGGGCATCGGTGCACGCCTCTCGGAAGTGGGGAACGCCGAAGGGCCCCGATCCGGTGGATCGGGGCCCTTCGGGCTTCTGGCGGTAGCGGTGGGATTCGAACCCACGGTGAAGTTGCCCCCACACACGCTTTCGAGGCGTGCTCCTTTGGCCGCTCGGACACGCTACCGAGACGAGACTCTACCGGACGGGGCGGGCTCGGACGAAATCCGTTCAGCGGTGGGTGTCGAACCAGGTGCGGAGCTGGTCGGCGCAGGCGGTGGCGAGGACGCCGGGGATGACCTCGGGGCGGTGGTTGAGGCGGCGGTCGCGGACGACGTCGAAGAGGGAGCCGGCGGCGCCGGCCTTGTCGTCGTGGGCGCCGTAGACGACGCGGTCGAGGCGGGAGAGGACGATGGCGCCGGCGCACATGGTGCAGGGTTCGAGGGTGACCACCAGTGTGCAGCCGCTGAGGCGCCACTCGCCGAGGGCGGCGGCGGCCTGCCGGATGGCGACCACCTCGGCGTGGCCGGTGGGGTCGCCGAGGGCCTCGCGGACGTTGTGGCCGCGGCCGAGGACGGTGCCGTCGGGGCCGAGCACGAGCGCCCCGACCGGTACGTCCCCGGTGGCGGTGGCGAGTGCGGCCTCGTCGATGGCGAGGCGCATCGCGTCCGTCCAGCGGTCGCGTACCGGGTCGGGGCGTACGGGGGCCGGGAGCGGGGCGATCTGCATGGGACCAGTGTCGGGCATGCGGCCCTCAGGGCCTCAGCGGACCGCCTCCAGGACTTCGCCGCAGCCGATCGCCTCGGCGATCTCACCGAGGGCGTCGCCGGGCAGCGCGCCCTCGCCGCTGAGCTCGCGCAGGCCGTCGGCGGCCAGCCCGAAGTCGGCGAGCAGCTCGGGGTCGCCGAGCGGGCCGATCGGGACGCCGCCGTGGCCGGTGGCGGAGTCCTCGTCGTCGGAGTCCTCGGCGTCGGCCTCGGCGTCCTCGTCGAGGTCGACCAGGCGGTCGAGCTCGTCGAAGTCGTCGGCGCCCCGGTCGAGGAGCTCGTCGGTGAGGATCGAGCCGTAGGAGCTGCGGGCGGCGGCGGCCCCGTCCGAGACGAAGATCCGCGGATCCTCCTCGCCGTCCACCCGGAGGACGGCGAACCACGCGTCCTCCTGCTCGATGAAGATCAGGACGCTGTCGTCGTCCTGGGCGGCCTCCCGGGCCAGGTCGGCCAGGTCGGTCAGGGTCTCGACGTCGTCCAGTTCTGTCTCGCTCACGTCCCACCCGCCGGAGGTGCGAGCAAGCACTGCAGCGAAGTACGCCACCAGGGACTCTCCCAAGATTGGTCTCGGCTGTCGGCGATCTCGGAACGGGCGCGGCCTGGCCGCCCCCGCGCCGGGTGCGGCCCGTGTGCGGACCGTCCCTCCGGCATCGTGACAGAAAGCCCGGCGCTGCGGGGAGTGTTCGGCAGCGCGTCTTCGCAGGTCGTGTCGGAATGACCGGCGCACCGTCAGATTCGGAAGGTTCGCATCCGGAGGGCTTCGCGCATCCTGCGCTCCTTGGTGCGCCGTGGTTGCACCCTGGCGCGGAGCTCACGGGCCTCGGCCAGCTCGCGCAGGAAGACTGCGCGCCGGCGGCGGCGTTCGGCTTCGGTCTCGTGCGGGACCTCGGGCTCCTCTGTCGAGCGAGGCCCGGGTGCCGGGGTGCTGCTCTTCATAGGGTCCGACTTTCCCAGATGTGTCCGGTAAATACCACAGCAGGAACGCGGTTCCGGCCCCCGGGGTCACCGGGGGAGGGGCGGACGGGTGCCGAAGCCCGCAGGTGGGGGTGGGTGCGGCCCGGCTGGTCGTACGGGTGTGCCGATGCCCGTTATGGTCGGAACATGCGTCTCCATGTCGTCGACCACCCGCTGGTGGCCCACAAGCTCTCCACCCTGCGTGACGAGCGCACCGACTCCCCGACCTTCCGTCGCCTCACCGACGAGCTGGTCACCCTGCTCGCCTACGAGGCCACCCGGGACGTGCGGACCGACGCGGTGGAGATCACCACCCCGGTCGCCGTCACCACCGGGACCCGCCTCAGCTACCCGCGCCCGCTGGTGGTGCCGATCCTGCGGGCCGGTCTCGGCATGCTGGACGGCATGACCCGGCTGCTGCCGACCGCCGAGGTCGGCTTCCTCGGCATGGTGCGGAACGAGGAGACCCTCGAGGCCTCCACCTACGCCACCCGGATGCCGGACGACCTCTCGGGCCGTCAGGTGTACGTGCTGGACCCGATGCTGGCCACCGGCGGCACCCTGGTCGCGGCGATCCGGATGCTGATCGAGCGGGGCGCCACCGACGTCACCGCCGTGGTGCTGCTGGCGGCGCCGGAGGGCGTCGAGGTGATGGAGCGTGAGCTCGCCGGTCTGCCGGTCACCGTGGTGACCGCCGCGGTGGACGAGCGGCTGAACGAGAACGGCTACATCGTGCCGGGCCTGGGTGACGCGGGCGACCGCCTGTACGGCACGGCCGGCTGAGCCGGGCAGCCCGACGGACGCGAGGAGGGCCCCACCCCCGGCCAGGGGTGGGGCCCTCCTCGCGCTTGACGGCCGGTCAGCAGCTGCCGGTCAGCAGTTGCCGTCAGCAGTTGCCGGGCACCGGGGTCGGGCTCGGCGAGGGCTTGGTGGCCAGCGCCAGCGCCTCGGCGGCCTGGGCCGGTTCGAGCAGGGCGGTGAAGGCGTCGCCGACCACCACGTCCACCGAGCCGTCGACCCGGGTGTCGGCCGACTTGGTGGCGCCGCCGACCTGGGAGGCGAGCAGGGTGGCGCTGCCGAGGCCGGCCGGGCCGCTGATCACCTGGACGGTGGTGGTGGGCAGCTTCTCGACGTTGGCCGGCGCGTTGCCGACCTTGCCGATGGTGAAGCCGCGCTTCTTGAACTCCTCGGCGGTGCGGGCCGCGAGACCGGACTTGGCGGTGGCGTTGTAGACGTTCACCGTCACGGCGTTCGGCTGCGGTACGGCGGTGGAGGTGGCCCCCGCGGCCGGTGCGGCCGGGGTGGCGGCCGGCGAGCCGGCCGGTTCGGGGGCGGCGAGCGGCTTGCCGGAGACGGTGGCGTTCGGGGAGGCGCACGCCTGCGCGGTGCCGCCCTTCTTGCCGGAGAAGATGTCCACCAGCTGCACGCCGCCGAGGGCGATCAGGGCCAGGGCCAGTGCGGCGCCGATCGCGGCAAGGATCTTGCGGCTCTTCTTCGGCGGGCGTCCAAGGCGGGGGTAGGAGTTACCGGTGATCCGGTACTGCTTCCCCTTCAGTCCCTGGGGAGTCAACATGCTCACGGGTCGGTCTCCCCCTCGTGCCAGGGCAAGGGTCATCGGCGGGTACGGCCGACGGGGGCGGATTGCCGGAGCTTGCGGCCGTAATCAGCAGATTAGTGCCACTCCCGGCCCGGAGGTACTAAATGATCATCATCTGGAGTACCCGGGCACTCGAAAGGATGTACCGGCGCCCGAACGGACGTCGGCAGCGAGCCGCCCCGGGGGGGGTGACGGAGGGTCAGTCCATCTCCAGGACGCGGGCGTGCAGCACCTGGCGCTGCTGGAGCGCGGCCCGGACCGCGCGGTGCAGGCCGTCCTCCAGGTAGAGGTCGCCGCGCCACTTCACCACGTGGGCGAAGAGGTCCCCGTAGAAGGTGGAGTCCTCCGCCAGGAGGGTCTCCAGGTCCAGCTGGCCCTTGGTGGTGACCAGTTGGTCCAGCCGCACCGGGCGCGGTGCGACGTCCGCCCACTGGCGGGTGGTGGTACGGCCGTGATCCGGGTACGGCCGTGCGTTGCCGATGCGCTTGAAGATCACACGGAAAGCCTACCGTCACGCCGCCCCCGGGCACAGCAAGCGCCGCCCGGCCTGCGTTCGGTGATTCATCGGGATTACATAGGAAAGATCCCTTTTATGGGGGTGTCCTTCTGACGATCCGTTCGCACTGCGGGGAGCCTGCCGAGATGACCACGGACCAGACCACGGGCCGGACCGCCGGCGTGCCGTCCGACGACGATCTGCCGGGAGCGGTCCGGGAGATCGCGGCCGGGTACGCCTTCACCGGGCCGGCCCTGGAGCTCGGCGCGGTGCTGCTGGATGGCACCGCCCACCCCGCGGCGCCGGTCCGCATCCCGCTCGGCGCGCTGAACCGGCACGGCCTGGTCGCCGGGGCGACCGGCACCGGCAAGACCAAGACCCTCCAGCTGATCGCCGAACAGCTCTCCGCCCAGGGCGTCCCGGTCTTCCTGGCCGACGTGAAGGGCGACGTCTCCGGCATCTCGGCCCCCGGGCAGGCGAACGAGAAGGTGGCCGGCCGGGCCGCCGAGGTCGGTCAGGTCTGGTCGGCGCAGGGTTGCCCGGCCGAGTTCTACGCCCTGGGCGGCCTGGGCGACGGCGTCCCGCTGCGGGCCACCGTGACCAGCTTCGGGCCGCTGCTGCTGTCCAAGGTGCTGGAGCTGAACGAGACCCAGGAGGCCTCGCTCTCGCTGATCTTCCACTTCGCCGACCGGAACGGCCTGGAGCTCTACGACCTCAAGGACCTCTCGGCGGTCATCACCTTCCTCACCTCGCCGGAGGGCAAGGAGCAGCTGAAGGGGATCGGCGGGCTCTCGGCCGCGACCGCCGGGGTGATCCTGCGCTCGCTGACGGTGCTGGAGAACGAGGGGGCCGGGGCGTTCTTCGGCGAGCCGGAGTTCGACATCGCGGAGCTGCTGCGGTGCGCCCCGGACGGGCGCGGGATCGTCTCGCTGCTGGAGCTGCCGGCCGTGCAGGACCGGCCCCGGCTGTTCTCCACCTTCCTGATGTGGCTGCTGGCCGAGCTCTACCAGGAGCTGCCGGAGGTGGGGGACCCGGAGAAGCCCAAGCTGGTGTTCTTCTTCGACGAGGCGCACCTGCTCTTCAAGGGCGCGTCCAAGGGCTTCCTGGAGGCGATCACCCAGACGGTGCGGCTGATCCGCAGCAAGGGGGTGGGCGTCTTCTTCGTGACCCAGACCCCGAAGGACGTGCCCGGCGACGTGCTGGCCCAGCTGGGCAACCGGGTGCAGCACGCGCTGCGGGCCTTCACCCCCGAGGACGCCAAGGCGCTGAAGGCGACGGTCTCCACCTTCCCGAAGTCGGCCGCCTACGACCTCGGCGAGGTGCTCACCGGGCTCGGGACGGGGGAGGCGGTGGTGACGGTGCTCTCCGAGAAGGGCGCGCCGACGCCGGTCGCGGCCACCCGGCTGCGCGCGCCGCAGTCGCTGATGGGGCCGGTGGAGCCGGGGGTGCTGCGGGCGGCGGTGGACGGCTCCGCACTGATCGGCCGGTACCGGGACGCGATCGACCGCGAGTCCGCGTACGAGAAGCTGACGGCCCGTCCGGAGCCCGAGCCGGTGCCGCCGGCGGAGGCGCTGCCCGAGCCGGTGCCGGCCCCCGCGCCGCCGGCTCCGAAGCCCGAGCCCGGGCTGATGGACTCGCTGCTGAACAACCCGATGCTGAAGTCCTTCGCGCGCTCGGCCGGCACGCAGCTCGGGCGGGAGATCTCCCGGAGCATCTTCGGGACCTCCCGGCGCAAGCGCTGAGGCCCGGCCACCGGACCGGCGGGCGTCGTCGGAGCGCGAGCGGGGCCTCCCGGCCGGAGGCGGGTGCGAGCGGGTGCGGATCGCCGGCGGCCGGCGGGAGGCGGCACGGCGGGTGTCCCGGTGGGTGAGCGTCCGGCGTGATCCGCGGGACGGGCCCGGGGCCGGGAGGGTGCGCGGCGCGGCGGCGCGCCCTCCCGGCGGGGTGGTGACGGGAGGTCAGCCGCGCAGGGCCTGGCCGATCCGGTCCATCGAGCTGAGCCGCATCAGGCCGTAGTTGTAGAACTCGACCTCCGGGACGCCGAGTTCGCGCAGCACGGCGATCTTGGCGGCCAGGTTGGCGGGCCCGTCGCAGTCCTCGGTCATCGGGCGGAGGATGACGGCCATCTCCTCGGGGCGGACGCCGTGCACCGCGAAGGCGGCGACCTTGTCGCGGACCTCCTCGGGGGTACGGGCGTAGCCGAGGGTCTCGATCTGCTGGACGCCCTTGGCCAGGGCGGGCAGGTCGATGCCGGAGAGCCAGCCGGTGCCGGGGCCGCCGCCGTCCATGAAGCTGAGCCGCATGCCGTCGGCCGCCGCCGCCTCGGCGACCTCGGTGGCCAGCGAGGTGACGGTGCGGGCGGAGGCGTCCACGTACGCGGCCACCGCGCCGTCGGCCAGCTCGTCCAGCGGGAGCGGGACGGCGGCCCGCCGCTCGTCGGCGAGCCGGGCCCGGATCTCGGCGCGGACCGTGCCGCGGACGGCCTCGGCGCCGTCGCCGAAGGCGGCCCGGCAGTGCTCGCAGAAGCAGAGGCCGAGCAGCGCCTCGGTGGCCGGGCCGAGCTGCTCGAAGTAGCGCTCGTGGTGGTAGCCGTGGCGCAGGCCGTGGAAGTGCAGCGACTCGGCCCGGATGGCGTCCACCCCGTAGCGGGCGAACTCGCCGACCAGCGTGGTCGCGTACGCGCGGACCTCCGGGTTGGCCGGGCAGAGCTCGGTCAGGTGGCGGTCGCCGAAGGCGTTCTCCGGGGAGACCTCGGGGTACCGGAAGCCGAGCCGGTCGTTGTGGCAGAAGACCGTCCAGGCGTGCAGCTTCAGGCCGCGCCGCTGCGCCTCCTCGGCCGCCTCGGCGAACGGGTCGCGGTCGCCGATCGCGGTGGAGGGCAGCGGGGTGAGGCGCCGGCCGGCCCAGCGGGCCGGGTCGGGGCGGAAGTAGGCCGCGCCCGGCTCCAGGTAGCGGATCACCCGGTGCGGGTTGTGCGGGAAGACGTCGCGGGCCTCGTGGTAGACCGAGGCCAGGGTGACGCCGCCGACCCCGGCGCGGTCGGTGAGGTTGCCGAAGAAGGTGTCGGGGCCCTCGTCGATCAGGTCGGTGGCGAAGGCGAGGACGGACGAGTCCACGGGGCGGCTCCGGGCGGCGGTGGTGCGGGCGGGTGCGACCACGCTAACCGGGGGGCGGGCAATGGTCTATACCTGCACGGTGGTCCGTCGATCCGGGGCCGCGCTCCTCCGGCCGGCCTAAAGGCCCAGGTCGTCCAGCTCCTTGAGGAGCTGCTGGCGCTCCGTCAGCGCGGCGCTGCTCTGGGTGGGCGCGGCCTGTGCGGGGAGGGCGGGCGCGTCGGTGCCGGGCGTGCCGGTGGTACCGGGGGCGGCCGGGGCCTTCCGGCGGCGCTCGCGGAAGATCCACGCGCCGGCCAGCCCGCCGACCAGCCCGCCGAGGTGGCCCTGCCAGCTGATGCCCGGGGTGCCGGGGACGGCGGTGACCAGGATGTACGCGAAGGAGGCGCCCATCACGACGCCGATCAGGCTGTCGATCAGGTTCCGGTCGATCAGACCGCGCAGCACCACGTAGCCGAAGTAGCCGAAGACCAGCCCGCTGGCGCCCACGGTGAGGGACTGCTCGGGGGAGAACAGCCAGACCGCCGCACCGCTGGTCAGGGTGAGCAGCGCGGTCAGGCCGAGGAAGCGCTTGACGCCCCGGTAGGCGGCCAGGAAGCCGAAGATGAACAGCGGCCCCGAATTGCCTTCCAGGTGCTCCCAGTTGAAGTGCAGGAAGGCGGAGGAGAGCAGGTCGGGCAGCGACTCCGGATCGCGCGGCAGGATGCCGCCCTCGATGCTCAGCCGGTAGTCGGTCAGCCAGTTGACCAGGTGCAGCCCCCAGACCAGGCAGAGCAGCCCGAACATCACGTAGAACGCCCGTCGGGCCTCGGTGACCATCCGGCCGTAGTCGGGAGCGGGAGTCTGTTCGGCTGCCATGCCTGTGACTCTAGAGGTCCTAGGCTGCGAAGTGACCCCCGCCGTCGAAGTCGAGGAAGGTTCCGCGATGAGCCAGCGCCCGCCGCTGCCGTACGAATTCCTGCCCCCCGTCCCGTCGTTCGCGCTCACCAGCGCCGATCTGACGGACGGTGGCACCATGCCGGACGCCCAGGTGCACGCCGCCGGGAACACCTCCCCCCAGCTCTCCTGGAGCGGCGCCCCGGCCGGGACGCTGGGCTACGCCGTCACCTGCTACGACCCGGACGCGCCGACCGGCAGCGGCTGGTGGCACTGGCTGGCCGTCAACATCCCGGCCGGCACCACCGAGCTCCCGGCCGGCGCCGGGGCCTCGGACGGCACGCTGCCCGGCGGCGCGTTCCACGTCCGCAACGACTTCCCGGGGCACCGCTACGACGGCGCCGCCCCGCCGCCCGGCCCCGCCCACCGGTACGCCTTCGTGGTGCACGCGCTGGACGTCGCCGAGCTGGACCTCACCCCGGACACCCCGGCCGCCGTGGTGGGCTTCCACCTCACCCACCACGCGCTCGGCCGGGCGCTGCTGACCGTCGAGTACGCCCAGCCCTGACCTGCGCCCGGCCGCCGTCCGGGCTCCCGGAGGGCCCGGGCGGCGGCCGGGGACCGGCCAGTAAACTGGCGGCGTCCAGCGCGTCGCCCGAGGGAGAACCCAGCCGCCATGTCACTGACCGGGAAGCACATCCTCTCCAGCGACCAGTTCGAGCGGCAGGACCTGGAGCGGCTGTTCCGGCTCGCCGACCAGCTGGTGCCGGTCGCCCGGGGCGAGCAGGTCACCCGGGTGCTGGAAGGCGCCGTGATGGCCAGCCTGTTCTTCGAGGCCTCCACCCGCACCCGGCTGAGCTGCGAGACCGCCTTCCTGCGGCTCGGCGGCGGGGTCACCTCCACCACCGGCACCGAGGTCACCTCGATCGCCAAGGGCGAGTCGCTGGCCGACACCAGCCGGGTGGTCACCGGCTACGCCGACCTGGTGGTGATGCGTCACCCCGAGGTCAGCTCGATCCACGAGTTCGCCGCCGCCACCAACGTCCCGGTGGTCAACGCCGGCAACGGCGCGGGTGAGCACCCGACCCAGGCGCTGCTGGACATGTTCGCCCTGCACCGCGAGTTCGACCGGCTCGGCAAGCCGATGGACGGCCGCCGGATCGCCCTGGTCGGCGACCTCAAGCACGGCCGCACCGTGCACTCGCTGGTCAAGCTGCTCTCCCGCTACCAGGACATGACGATCGTCTGCGTCGCCCCGGAGGAGCTGGGCATGCCCTCCTACCTGCTGGAGCTGGCGGAGGAGCGCGGCCACCGGATCGAGGTCACCGACCAGCCGTCGCTGGGCCTCAAGGACGCCGACCTGGTGTACACCACCCGGCTGCAGACCGAGCGCTTCAAGGACCGCCCGGTCCCGTACAGCGACGAGTTCCGGATCGACAGCGCGCTGGTGAACCGGGTCTGCCGGGAGGACGCGGTGATCATGCACCCGCTGCCGCGCGACTCCCGCCCCGGCTCCAACGACCTCAGCGCCGACCTCAACCGCGACCCCCGGCTGGCGGTCTTCCGGCAGACCGACGCCGGCATCCCGACCCGGATGGCGCTGTTCGCCTCGGTGCTCGGGGTGGCCGACGAGATCGCCGACTCGCTCCGCCCGGCCCGTTGGTACCGGCCCGAGTACGTCGGCCCGGACGACGCGCCGTTCTACAAGTGACGGCGGTTCAGGCCCCCGGGGCCCCGTCCCCGCTCTCCTCGTCCTCGTCCTCATCCTCGGTCGCGTCCGCGTCCGCCGGGGCCTGACGCTCCATCAACCGCTCCGTGAGGTCGTCCAGCCAGCCCTGCGCCCAGTCGCGCAGGGCGGCGGACTCCTCCGCCGTGAGCCCCAGCCGGGCCAGGTCCCGTGCCTCGCGCCAGCCCGCCTCGGCCAGCCGGGCCTGCAGCTCCGCCGGGTCCAGCCCCGGCTCCCCCGTGTGCCGGTCGCCCAGCGTCTCCAGCTCCGGGTAGGACCACCGGTCCGCCAGGGCGAACAGGTCCGCCAGGTCCCGGGGCAGCCCCCGGTCGACCAGCGCGCGGACCTTCGTCCCGGCGAGGTCGGGCAGGGCCAGCACCGGCCCGTCCGGGCCCTGGTGCGGCGGCTGCCAGAAGCTCTCCTTCCGCAGCTCCACCCCGAACCGCTCGCCCGTCCCGGGATCGGCCGCGGTCAGCGCCGAGGCCACCGGATCGTCCACCAGCACCCGGACGGCCCAGCCGCGGGCCTCCAGCTCGGCCGCCGCCCGGGTGGTCAGCTCCGCCAGCGGCACCGGGCTCGCGGTGGCCAGCTCCACCGTCCGCACCGGGCGGTCCGGCAGGCCGTGCGCCAGGGCGGCGCAGTCGCCGCCGAGCACCAGCGGGAAGCGGGTGCCGAGCGCCAGCAGATCGGCCAGCAGCCGGTGCCCGGTGTCCGTCATGGGTGACATGCCGTCAGTATCGCCGCGCTCCGCGCCGCCTGCTCGGGGTCGCGGGTGGTGGCGTGCGGCGCCGCCGCCGCCGTGGACGGTGTCCCGGACCTTCATCGGCCGGGGTTCGCGCGCGGGGGTGGCCGGTCGGGGTGCACCGCGTACTCCTGGCCGCCGCCCCGGTGCCACCGGCCCGTTCCGGGCGTCCGTCCGGCGCCGGACGTCTGCCGGGCGGTGGCCACCGGCCCATACTGGGAGGCGGAGCACACCGTGGAACGCCGACCCGTCGAATCCAGCTGCCTCTCCTCCGCCGGCCACCAGGGCACGACGCTGGAGCTGGAGTTCCGCAGCGGCTCGGTCTACGCCTACGCGGACGTGCCCGAGACCGAGTACCGCGCGCTGCTCGCCGCACCCAGCCTCGGCCGGTACTTCCACGCGCACATCCGCGACCGCTACCCGTACCGCAGGGTCGGCTGACCCGCCGCCACCCTGACCGGAGGGTCAGCCGGCCTTCCCCGCCTTGGCGGCCTTCTCGGCCTTCGCCGCCGCCTTCATCTCCTGCTTGTGCGCCCGCACCTTCACCAGCGACTCCGGCCCGGTGATGTCGGCCACCGAACGGTAGGCCCCCTCCTCGCCGTACGCCCCCGCCGCCTGCCGCCAACCCTCCGGCTGCACGCCGAACTGCTTGCCCAGCAGCGCCAGGAAGATCTGCGCCTTCTGCCGCCCGTAGCCCGGCAGCGCCTCCAGCCGCTTCAGCAGCTCGGCCCCGGTCGCCGCGCCCCGCCAGACCGCCGCCGCGTCCCCGTCGTGCTCCGCCACCAGGTACTGGCAGAGCTGCTGGATCCGCTTCGCCATCGACCCCGGGTACCGGTGCACCGCCGGGGTCTCCGCGCAGAGCGCGACGAACGCCTCCGGGTCGTACACCGCGATCGCGTGCGCGTCCAGGTCCTCCCCGCCCATCCGGTCCAGGATCACCCGGGGCCCGCCGAACGCCTTCTCCATCGGCACCTGCTGGTCCAGCAGCATCCCGACCAGCGCCGCCAACGGGCTCCGCCCCAGCAGCTCGTCCGCCTCCACCTGCTGAGCCAGGTGCACCTCGGTCGCCATCGCGGCCTCCTCCTCCGTCGCTGCGGCCCAGCGTAGGCGGCACCACCGGCCCCGCCCGGCTGCCGCTCCGGCGGCGTCGCACCCGGTGGGGGTCGGTCAGGGCACCAGGGCGGTGTGCGGGAGGTGGGTGCCCTCGGTGTGGTGGGTGGTGAAGAGGGTGGGGCCGAGGGCGGCGCGGGTGGGGGTGGTGATGCGGTCGACGTCGGTGCGTTCGGCCGGGGGGAGGGGGGCGCCGACGCCGGCGCGGGTGGCGGCGGCGCAGCCGAGCAGGCGGGCGGCGGTGGGGTGGTCGCCGGTGGCGGCGGCGGTGCCGGCCAGGCCTTCCAGGGCCAGGGCGATGGCGCGCGGGTCGCCGAGGGTGCGGGCGATGGCGAGGCCGTCGAGGTGGTGGCGGCGGGCGGTGTCCGGGTCGCCGGACTGTTCGGCGGCGAAGCCGAGTTCGGCGAGCAGGAGGGTGGTGACGGGGGCGTAGCCGGCACGGCCGCCGTAGGCGGTGAGCAGGTGGTGCAGGCGGGTGGTGGCGGCGGGCAGGTCGCCACTGCGGCGCTCGCCCAGGGCGAGGCCCACCTCGGCGTTCAACTCGCCTGCGCGGTGGCCCTGTTCGGCGAAGAGGCGGCGGGCCTGCTCGTGCAGAGCGTGGGCGTCGGCCAGGTCTCCGGTGAGCAGGGCGGTGCGGCCGAGGCTGGTGAGGCGCTTGGCCTGCTCGGTGCGCAGGCCGAGCCGCTCGGCGGTGGCCAGGCCGGTGCGGTGCAGGCGGGTGGTGGTGCGGTAGTCGCCGGCGATCTCGGCCAGCGTGGCGAGCGGGAAGACGCTCTGCAACTCGCCCCAGCTGTCACCGAGTTCACGGAAGATCAGGGAGCTTCGCTCGCCGTCGGCGCGGGCTCCGGTGAGATCGCCCCGGCCGAGGGCGTGCCGGGCCCGGACGCTGAGGGCGGCGGCGGTGGTCCAGCGGTCGGAGCCGGAGTCGGTGGTGGCGGTGCCGGTGGTGGCGGTGTCGAGAGCGGCGGCGATCAGCCGCTCGCTCTCGGCGGCGTCTCCGCTGCCGAGTTGGGCCCAGCCCAGGAACCAGGTGAGGAAGGGGAGATCGGGGGACTCCGGGTGACGGGCGAGCAGCTCTCGCAGGTGCGGGCCGTCGGCCTCCGCGCCGCCTTCGAGGAGGCGGAAGCCGGCCAGCCAGACGGCGCTGGTGGGGTGGTCGCCGAGGGCGAGGGCGGCGGTGAGCGCACGGCGGGCCTCGGCGTAGCGGCAGCGGAGCACCCAGGACCAGGCGAGGGCGTGCACCAGCGGGTGGGCGGCCCCCGGGGTGGTGGCGTGGGCGAGGGCGCGGCGGAGGTTGCCGGTCTCGGTGTCGAGGACGGCGAGCCCGCGCAGCTGCTCCGGGCCGCGTAGCAACGGGTCGGTGGCCAGGGCGAGTTCGGTGAAGTGCCGGAGGTGGCGATCGAGGGTGGCGGCCTGTTCGCCGTGGGCCGCCAGTTGCTCCAGCGCGTAGGCCCGGACGGACTCCGGCAGCCCGTACCGCGGGCCGTCGGCCCGGTCGGCGAGGGTGAGCAGCGAGCGGTCCACCAGCCGGGCGAGCAGGTCGGGGACGTCCTCGGGCGGTACGTCGGGGCCGGTGCAGAGGGCGGTGGCGGTGCGGGGGGTGCAGCCGTCGGCGGTGACCGCGAGGCGACGTAGGACGGCCTGCTCGGGCGGGGTGAGCAGGCTCCAGCTCCAGTCGATCACCGCGCGGAGCGTTCGGTGGCGGTCCGGTACGCCCCGGCGGCTTCCGGTGAGCAGGTCGAGGCGCTGGTCGGGCTGTTGGTCGGGCAGTGGGGTGGAGTGCGGGCCGAGGCGGTCGTCCAGCCGGGCGAGCAGGCCGTGCACCCCGAGGGTGCGGGCCCGGGCGGCGGCCAGTTCGAGGGCCAGCGGATTGCCGTCCAGGCGGCGGCAGAGCTCGGCGACGGCGGGGGCGTTCTCCTCGGCGAGGGCGGCACCGGAGCGGCGCAGGAAGAGCCGGGCGGCGGCCGAACCGCCGACCTGGGCGAGGCCGTCGTCGGCCGGGAGGGCGAGTGGCCGTACGGGGTAGGGGAGTTCGCCGTCCAGGTCGATCAGGTCCTGGCTGGTGAGCAGAGTGCGCAGGCCGGGGGTGGCGGCCAGCAGTGGGCCGAGCAGCTCGGCGACGGCCTCGGTCAGGTGCTCGCAGTTGTCCAGCAGGAGCAACAGCTCGCGTCCGCGCAGCGCCTCGTGGAGGCGGGCGCCGGGGGAGCTGACGGTGGTGGTCCGCTCGTCCTCGATCCGCAGGGCGGCGAGGACGGCCTCGGCGACGGTGTCGGCGGTGGAGGCGGGTGCCGGGGGAAGGGAGGCGAGTTCGACCAGGCGGACGCCGTCGCGGTGCGCCGGGCCGGCTGCGCGGGCGGCGCCCAGGGCCAGCCGGGTCTTGCCGATGCCGCCGGGGCCGGTCAGGGTGACCAGGCGTTCGGTGGTCAGCAGCGCGCCGATCTCGGCCAACGAGGCGTCGCGGCCGATGAGTTCGGTGATCGGGGCGGGCAGGTGGTCGACCGTCGGGGCGGTGCGGGGACGGGGGAGGAGGGCCGGATCACGGCGGAGGACCTGCTGGTGGAGGGCGGTGAGGGACGGGTCGGGGTCCAGGCCGAGCTGTTCGGCGAGGGAGTGGCGCAGCTCGGCGTAGGCGTGCAGGGCCTCGTCCTGGCGGCCGGAACGGTACAGGGCGCGCAGCCGGGCGGCGGCCAGGCGCTGGCGGAGCGGATGTCGGGCGGTCAGTTCGGCCAGCACGGGCAGGAGTTGGTGGTGCTCACCGAGGTCGAGCCGGGCCTCGGCCAGCTCCTCCTCGGCGGTCAGCCGGGCCTCGGTGAGACCGGCGGCTGCCGCGAGGGCGGACGGGTGGTCGGCGAGGTCGGCGAAGGCCGGGCCGCGCCAGAGCCCGAGGGCTTCGGTCAGCAGCCGGGCCCGTTCGGCGGGGTCGGCGGCGGCCCGGGCCTCGGTGGCGCGGGCGGTGAACAGCGCGGCGTCGAACTCGGCCGGATCCGGGGTGAGTCGGTACCCGGCCGGGCCCGAGGTCAGCAGGGCACGGGCGCCGGGTTCGGCCCGGTCCAGGGCACGGCGCAGGTGGGAGACCTTGCCCTGGAGGGCGTTGAGCGGGTGGACGGGCAGCTCGTCGGGCCAGAGCCGGGCGACCAGGACGTGCGGCGGGACCGGCCGGCCGGGCTCGGTGAGCAGGACGGCCAGCAGGGTGCGGACCTTGGCCTCGGGGACGTGGACGGGCACGCCGTCCGCGGTCCACACCGCGAGCGGCCCGAGCACCCCGAATCTCATGATCGCCACCCTAGCCGGGGCGGGGCGCGGGGCGCCGGTCCGCACCCCGAGGTGGTCGGGCCCCAGGGGGCGCTGACGCACCGGCAGCACCGCGACGGCTGGGTCGACACGGACCGACAGCGGACCGACAGCAGGCCGACAGCGGACCGCAAGCGGCTGCCGCGACGGTGGTCCCAGCGGACGGAACAGCCGCCCGATCGATCCGGAGGACCTCCCATGACCAACGTCACCGTGCTCGGCCTCGGCAACCTCGGCCAGGCCCTGGCCGCCACCCTGCTGACCGCCGGCCACTCCACCACCGTCTGGAACCGCTCGCCCGGGAAGGCCGCCGGGCTCGCCGAGCGGGGTGCCCGGCACGCCACCGATCCGGCGTCGGCGGTTGCCGGCGCCGAGCTGGTGGTCGTCTCGCTGCTGGACTTCCCGACCGTGCACGGTGTCCTCGAACCCCTGGGCGAGGTGCTGGCCGGTCGCACCGTGGTCAACGTGACCAGCGGCACTCCCGATCAGGCCCGCACCATGGCCGCCTGGGCCGAGCGGTACGGTGTCCGCTACCTGGACGGCGCGGTGATGGCGGTGCCGCAGACCATCGGGACCCCGGAGGCGTTCGTCTTCTACAGCGGCTCGCCCGAGGCGTACGACGAGCACCGCGAGCTGCTCGCCCTGTTCGGTGAACCCAAGCACCTGGGCGACGACCCGGGGCTGGCGCTGCTCCAGGACGTGGCCCTGCTGAGCGGGATGTACGGGCTGTTCGCCGGGCACTTCCAGGCGGTGGCGCTGGGGTGGTCGGCCGGGCTCTCGGCGGTCGAGGTCACCGGGCAGCTCGTGCGCTGGCTGACCGCGCTGCTGCCGGCCCTGCCGCACTTCGCGGCCGAGATGGACGCCCGGGACTACACCACCGAGACCTCCAACCTCGCGATCAACGCGACCGGCCTGGGGAACATCCTCACCGCCACCGAGCGGCAGGGCGTCCCGACCGCCCTGCTCGCCCCGCTCCAGGAGCTGTTCCTCCGTCAGCTGGACGCCGGCCACGCCGCAGCCAGCCTCTCCCGGGCTGTGGAGGAGCTGCGGGTGGAGTCCTGAGCATGCTGCGGGGCCGGGGCCCGGGGGCGCGGACGCCGGAAGGCCCGGACCGCAGAGGCGGTCCGGGCCTTCCGGCAGGGTGACGGCCGGTCACTCGACGACGAGCTCGACCGGGATGTTGCCCCGGGTGGCCTTGGAGTAGGGGCAGACCTCGTGGGCCTGCTTGACCAGCTGGTGGCCGGTCTCGTTGTCGAGGGTGTCGGGCAGCTCGACCCGCAGCACCACCGAGAGGCCGAAGCCGGAGTCGTCCTTGGCGATGCCGACCTCGGCGGTCACCGAGATGTCGCCGGTGTCGACCCGGGCCTGACGGCCGACCAGGCCGAGGGCGCTGGCGAAGCAGGCGGCGTACCCGGCGGCGAAGAGCTGCTCGGGGTTGGTGCCCTCACCGGTGCCACCGAGGGCCGGCGGCATGGCCAGGGCGAGGTCCAGCCGGCCGTCGGAGCTGACGGCCCGGCCCTCCCGGCCGTTCGCGGTGGCCACGGCGGTGTAGAGCGCGCTCATGTCGAGGTCCCTTCGGTCTGTCCTGCCGGTGGGGTCCGGCGGTTCTCCTGACGGGTTCAAGTAGAGCACGCAATTAAATTGTGCGCAACTGAATCGCGCGGAGTGGCGCTACGCTGGACCCATGAACACGCCGCCCGCCGAGCTCCCGGAGGAGGACTTCCTCCGTCTCGACAGCCAGATCTGCTTCTCCCTGCACGCGGCCTCGCGTGCCTTCAACGGCGTCTACCGGGTGATCCTCAAGGACCTCGGGATCACCTACCCCCAGTACCTGGTGATGCTGGTGCTCTGGGAGCAGGGCGCGCTGCCGGTGAAGCGGATCGGCGAGCACCTGCGGCTCGACTCCGGCACCCTCTCCCCGCTGCTCAAGCGGCTGGAGGCGGCCGGGCTGATCCGCCGTGAGCGCAGCCCCGAGGACGAGCGCTCGGTCACCGTCAGCCTGACCGAGGCCGGTGCGGTGCTGCGGGCGAAGGCGGTCGAGGTGCCGCGCCGGATTCTCGCGGCCACCGGCCTTCCGGTGGCCGAACTCGCCACGCTGCACGCCCAGTTGGCCAAGGTCACGACCGCTCTGGATGCTGCTGCCGCCGAGGGCTGACGCCGCCCCCGTCCTCCTGGTGTCCCGCTCGGCTCAGGTTGCCGACGATCCGCTCCAGCACCCGTACCGTGGTGCGGTAGTCCTGGTCGGAGACGCCCGCCGTGGCGGTGGCCCGGAACGCCGCCACCCGGGTGCCCGCCTCGGCCAGGCAGCGGCTCCCCGTATCGGTGAGGGCGAGGTGCCCTGCGGCCGGCCGGGTCAACCAGCCTGTGCGGAGCAGGAGTTCGATGGTCTCGGTGAGCTCGCTCGGGGTGGCGTTGGCCGCCAGTTCGGCGTGCACGGCCCGGTCGGTGGTGGACTCGCGGGCGGAGCCGAGCAGCTGCCAGCCGAGGCGGGTCAGGTCGTGGTCGGCCAGCAGTTCGTCCATCCGGAGGGTGAGCGCCCGGTCGGTGCGGTTGAGCCAGTAGCCGATCGGCTTCACGGGGGGCTCCTTCGAGCGGTCGATGCGGAGGTCGGTCCGTACGGGGTGTGTCGGGGTGTGTCGGTCGGGGCCGGCTGCGTCGGTGCGTCGGTGCGTGCAGGTGTCGGTGTGTCAGTGCGGCGCGAAGGCGGCGGCGTTCTCCCGGGCCCACTGGTGGAAGGTGCGGGCGGGGCGGCCGAGCAGGGTCGCGGTGGTGTCGTGGACGGTGGCCGGCCGGCCGTCGGCGGCGGCCCAGAGGTCCAGGAGGGCCGAGACCATGGTGTGCGGCCGGTACCGGGACATCTGCGCCTCGGCCTCGGCGCGGCTGACGCGCTCGATCTCGATGGGGTGGCCGCCGGCCTCGGCCAGTACGGCGAGCTGGGTGCGGAAGCTGAGCGATTCGGGGCCGGTCAGGGTGACGGAGCGGCCGGCCAGCGGGCCGCCGGTGAGGGCGTCGAGGGCGAGGTCGGCGAGGTCCTCCGGGTGGATCGGGGCCGTCTCCGCGTCCGGGTAGGCGAGCGGTACGGCGAGGGCGCGGCCGGCCAGGGGTGCCCAGCCGAGGGCATTGCTGGCGAAGGCGTCCGGACGCAGGAAGGTGCTGGGGACCCCGGCGGCCGTCAGGGCCTGCTCGACCCGCAGGCTGTGCCCGGCCAGCGGGTCGGCGGCGGCGTCTGGGCCGGTGACGGTCGATGAGGAGAGCAGCACGGCGTGCTCCACCCCGGCCGACTCGGCGGCCCGGATGAACGCCGTGATGCCGGCCGGCTCGGGGTAGAGGAAGACCTGCCGCACGCCGCGCAGCGCGGCCTCGAAGGTCTCCGGCCGGTCCAGTGCGAGCTCGGCGGTCTCGACGCCGGCGGGGGCCGTGATCTCGGTAGGCACGGAGCCGGCGGCGCGTACGACGTGGCCGGTGGCGGCCAGGCGGGCGGTGACGGCGCGGGCGACCCTGCCGCGGGCGCCGGTGACGAGGACGGTGGACATGAGGGCTCCCTGGTGATTGCTCGCTGAAGACATATGCATGCTTGCATGCATGTATCTGTGGGTCAACACATTCCTTCACGAGGGCATCCGGTTTACGATGGCGCCATGACCAAGCACCAGGCGGACGAGGCCGAAGCGCTGCTCGACGCGGTCGGCCCGGCCTTCGGCAAGCTGCGGCGCTCCTCCCTGCTGGAGGTCGCCGAGCCGATCTCCCCCAAGGACCTGTCCCGCACGCTGGTGCTCAACATCGTGCTGGAGGCCGAGCAGGACGACGGCCGCGAGGTCACCGTCGGGGCGGTGGCCGAGCACCTCGGAGTGGACCCGTCGGTGGCCAGCCGGATGGTCTCCGACTCGATCGGCGCGGGCCATCTGGAGCGGGGTGCCTCGCAGCAGGACGGCCGCCGCAGCGTGCTGCACCTCACCGATCAGGGACGGGAGTTGATGGCCCGCTTCCGCCGTCACCAGCGCGCCGCCTACGACCAGATCACCGCCGACTGGAGTGAGCGGGACCGGGTCGAGCTGGCTCGGCTGATGCTCCGTTACGTGTCCTGCCAGGAGGCGCTGCGCGGGCGGGCCAAGGGCGCTTGACCGGGGTGGCCTTCCTGGTGGAGCCGACCTCTCGGCACGATCTGGTGCGGGTCCTGGTCACCGGGCGGCCGCGGCCGCAGCACCTCCGGGCAGTGGTCCAGGAGGTCTACTCCGCACGGGAGTTCTGGCTGCGCCCGGGGGAGGACTTCGAGTTCGTCCACCGGTCGACCGCCTGGGCGCAGCACGCTCCGGAGCCCGGTGACGAGGTGCTGCTCTTCCTCGCCCCGGTCCACGGCCGCTGGTACCAGGACACGCGTGGCAGCGACCTGACGGTGGACGGCTCCGGTGCCCGGCTGCGCTACCGGGCCGAGCACGCCGCCGTGCTGGGCTCGGCGGAGGTGCCGGCCGTGCTCCGGGAGGGCTGCCTGCCGCACCCGGAGCGGCCCGGGTACGTCACCTTCGACCGGGTGCTGATGGAGGCTCACCTGCGTGCGGTGATCGCCGGCGCGGGGCTGCCGACCGCGCCGTGGTCGGGCCGGCAGCGGCGCGCCGAGGCCGTCAAGCGCCGCTGGCCGCGCCTGCGGCTGCGCTGGTCGGACCTGCTGCGCTGACCTGTAGCCGTAGCCGTAGCCGTAGCCGTAGCCGTAGCCGTAGCCGTGCCCGCGCCCGCCGTAGCGCCAGCGGCGGTGCCGAACGCGGCCGGGCGCGCGTCAGTGCCGGAAGCCGCTCCGGTCCGCGTCGGCCGGGCCGCCCTGGGTGAGGTGGGCCACGGCGTCGCGGATGTCCCGGGCGAGCAGGGCGATCTCGTCACGGCCGACGCCGTGCCGGACCAGCACCCGCTGGATCACCGTCTCCTGCCGGTCGGCCGGCAGCGGGTAGGAGGGCACCTGCCAGCCGCGCATCCGTAGCCGGTCGGAGAGGTCGTAGAGGCTGAAGCCGGCCGTGGCCGGGTCGGTGAGGGTGTAGGAGACGGCGGGCAGTGCACCGGTGCCGTCGTAGAGCAGCGTAAAGGGGCCCAACTCCGAGATCTCCCCGGCCAGTTGGCGAGCGGTGTCGGCGCACGCCTGCTGCACCCGGCGGTAGCCGCCCCGGCCGAGTCGCAGGAAGGCGTAGTACTGCGCGACCACCGCGCCGCCCGGGCGGGAGAAGTTGAGCGCGAAGGTCGGCATGTCGCCGCCGAGGTAGGAGACCCGGAAGACCAGCTCCTCCGGCAGGAGTTCGGCGGTGCGCCAGACGGCCCAGCCGACGCCCAGCGGGGCCAGGCCGTACTTGTGGCCGGAGGCGTTGATCGAGGCGACCCGGGGCAGTCGGAAGTCCCAGACCAGGTCGGGATGGAGGAACGGGGCCACGAAGCCGCCGCTGGCCGCGTCCACGTGCACCGGCACGTCGAGGCCGGTCTCGGCCTGGATGCGGTCCAGCTCGGCGGCGAGCTCGGCCACCGGTTCGTAGTCGCAGGTGTAGGTGACGCCCATGATGGCCACCACGCCGATGGTGTTCTCGTCGACGTACTCGCGGAGCTGGTGGGGCCGCAGGCCGGTGGCACCGGGCTCCAGCGGCGCCTGGCGCAGCTCCACGTCGAAGTACCGGGCGAACTTCTCCCAGCACACCTGCACCGGCCCGGCCACCAGGTTCGGCCGGTCGGTGGGCTTGCCCTCCCGGCGGCGGCGCTCCCGCCAGCGCCACTTGAGGGCCAGCCCGCCGAGCATCGCGGCCTCGCTGGAGCCGGTGGTGGAGCAGCCGACGGCGGTGCCGGTGCCGGATCCGGATCCGGTGCCGGATCCGGTGCCGTCGGCCGGGGCGTGCCAGAGGTCGGCCAGGATGTTGACGCAGCGGGCCTCGATCTCCGCCGTCTGCGGGTACTCGTCCTTGTCGATCAGGTTCTTGTCGAGGCACTCGACCATCAGCCGCCGGACCTCGTCATCGGTCCAGGTGGTGCAGAAGGTGGCCAGGTTCTGGGCCGCGTTGCCGTCCAGCAGCAGTTCGTTGTGGAGCAGGGCGTAGACCACCTCGGGCCGGGAGTGCTCGGCGGGCAGGTGGTGCTTGGGCAGCACGGCCTCGCTCAGCGGCGAGGCGAACACGTCCGTGGCCCCGTCGTACGTGCCGGGCTCCCGTACCTCGTGCAGCGCCATCGCTCTCCCTCTCCACCGGACGAACCGTCACCAATCGGACCATACGGTCACGGAGGACCCCGCGAAACCGGGACTACTCCTCGGGGCCCGGCCGGAGGACGCCGACGCCCTGCGGTCCGAGCCGCGCCGGCGCCCGTCGCGGGGGCGGTCCGGAGGGCTGACGGTCGGTCAGTCCTCCGGGGTGAGGTAGTGGCGGCCGGGTATCTGTTCGAAGATCAGGTTGGTACGGGTCTGGGCCACCGCCGGATGGGTGGTCAGGTGGTCGACCACGAAGTCGCGCAACCCCTCGGGGCCGGCCACGCCGACGTGCAGCAGGTAGTCGTCGGAGCCGGCCATGTGGAAGACGGCCAGTACGCCGGGGAGGCCGGGGGCGGCGTTGCGGAAGCTCTCGTTCTGCTCGCGGGTGTGCGCGCGCAGCCGGACGGAGATCATCGCTTGGAGCGGCAGCCCGATCGCGGCCGGGTCCACCTCGGTCCGGAAGCCCTTGATGATGCCGCGCTCGCGGAGCGAGCGGACCCGGGCCAGGCAGGTCGAGGGTGCGATCCCGACGGCCTCGGCGAGCGCGTTGTTCGGGGTGCGGGCGTTCTCCACCAGGACCCGCAGGATCGCCTGGTCGACCGCGTCCACGGGGCCCCGGGCGGGCTGACGATAATTCGGCACGCCCCCCAGGGTCGGGGGCCCGGCCGCTGATCCGCAAGCTCCCACGACCGGATTCCGAATATCGTTCGGATCACTTTCGGTGGATCATCGGAAAACTCCATCCTGGCCGTATGAGCAGCCCCGCCGTCGCCCGGCACTCCGACCCCGCGACCGGCCCGGACCCCGAGCCCGAGGCCGCCGACTTCGCGATCCCGGCCGCCGGGCTGCCCGACGCGGAGCGGCTGCGCGCGCTGGACTCGATGGACGACTACCTGACCCGCAAGCGGCAGCACCTGGTCGGTTACCAGGCGACCCAGTCGATGGCGGGCAGCGCGCTCGACCTGGCCCGCTTCATGATGAGCAACATCAACAACCTCGGGGACCCGTTCCAGAGCGGCGGCTACAAGCCCAACACCAAGGTGGTCGAGCGTGCGGTGCTCGACTACTACGCCGGGCTCTGGCACGCGGGCCGCCCGTACGACCCGGCCGACCCGGACTCGTACTGGGGCTACATGCTCTCGATGGGCTCCACCGAGGGCAACATGTACGCGCTCTGGAACGCCCGCGACTACCTGACGGTGCCGGGCTCGCCCGCCCCGGTGGCGTTCTACTCCGAGGACACCCACTACTCCTTCGCCAAGGCCGTCCGGGTGCTCGGCGTCGCGACCTTCCACGCCGTCGGCTCCGAGCTCTACCCGGACGAGTGCCCGCTCGGCGGTGCCTGGCCGACCGAGGTGCCCTCGCTGGCCGGGCCCTCCGGCCACTCCTGGGACGGGCCGGGGGCGATGGACCCGGAGCGACTCGCCCTGCTGGTGGAGTTCTTCGCGGCCAAGGGCCATCCGGTCTTCGTCAACTTCAACCTGGGCAGCACCTTCAAGGGCGCGCACGACGACGTGCGCGCCGCCGGTGAGCTGCTGCTGCCGGTCTTCGAGCGGCACGGGCTGATGGAGCGCCGGCTCGCGGACGGGACCGTCCGCCGGGGCTTCTGGATCCACGTGGACGGTGCGCTCGGCGGCGGGTACGCCCCCTTCCTGCGGATGGCGGCGGCCGACCCGCAGACGTACGGCTGGCGGCCGGAGCACGACCTGCCCGAGTTCGACTTCGGGCTGCGGCTGCCGACCGCCGCGCACGGCGAGCTGGACTTCGTCTCCTCGATCGCGATGAGCGGCCACAAGTGGGCCGGGGTGCCCTGGCCCTGCGGGGTCTTCATGACCCGGACCAAGTACCAGTTGGAGCCGCCCACCCGGCCCGAGTACATCGGCGCACCCGACTCCACCTTCGCCGGCTCGCGCAACGGCTTCTCCCCGCTGGTGCTCTGGGACCACCTCTCCCGGCACTCCTACCAGGACCAGGTGGACCGGATCCGGGAGTCGCAGCAACTGGCGGCCTACCTGGAGCGCCGGCTCGGCGAGTTGGAACGGGAGACCGGGGCCGAGCTGTGGACGGCGCGCACGCCCGGCGCGGTGACGGTGCGGTTCCGTCGGCCCGGGCCGGAGCTGGTGGCCAAGTGGTCGCTCTCCTCCGAGAGCCTGCTCACCGTGCCCGGCGATCCGGCCTCCCGGCGGGACTACGTGCACGTCTTCCTGATGCCCTCGGTGGACCGGGCCAAGCTGGACGCCCTGCTGGCCGACCTGGCCGAGGACCCGGTCTACCGCGCGGCTGCCACGGCCGCACGGTAGATCCGGGTGGCCCGGCCGGGCCCGTCGCCTTGGCCGGACTGGTGCTCCTGGCGGTCCTGATGGTCCTGGTGGTCCGTCAGGCGGGGAGCGCCTCGACGGTCGGGACCACGGTGCCGAACAGGTCGGCGACGGTGGTCAGCGCTGCGGCCTGCAGCGTCCCGGCCGGCACCACGGAGCCGTCCGGTCCCGGCAGCGCGCGGGTCGCGGTGGCCTCGGCCACCACGGTCGGCCGGTAGCCGAGGTTGAAGGCGCCCTGGGCGGTGAAGTTCACGCACATGTGGGTCATGAAGCCGGCCAGCACCAGGGCCTTGCCGTCCTCCGGGGTGGCCCCCAACTCGCGCAGCACGCGCTCCAGTTCGGTGCCGTGGAAGGCGTTCGGCAGCTGCTTGACCACGACCGGCTCGCCCGCCGCCGGAGCGACCTCGGGGCTGATCGCGCCGATCTCGGCCCGGATGTCGTACGGGGTGCCCTCGCCGCCGTCGTTGACGACGTGGACCACCGGGGTGCCCAGCTCGCGGGCCCGGGCCAGCAGCCGGGCGCCGGCGGCGAGGGCCGGTTCGGCGCCGTCCAGCGCCATCACGCCGGAGCGGTAGGTGTTCTGGAAGTCGATCAGGACCAGGACGGACTCGCTCAGCCGGGGCGCTGCGCCGTCCAGACCGATGACGTCGCGGAGGGTGGTGGAGGGGGTTGCGGTGCTTGCGGACATGGTGGATTCCTGACTTTCCGTGAGAAAAAGGGCATGGCAGGGCGCGGCGGTCCTCGCCCGGTGGTGCGTGGTGGTCGCGGTAGGCGCGTGGTGGGGGTCAGTCGGTGCGGAAGCGGCGGCGGTAGGCCGCCGGTGTGGTGGCCAGCTGGCGACGGAAGGCGCGGTGCAGACTCTCGGCCGAGCCGAAGCCGGCCGCCGAGGCGAGCCGTTCCAAGGGCTCGTCGGTGCTCTCCAGCAGGCGGCGGGCAGCCTCCACCCGGGCGGCCTGCACGTAGTCGGCCGGGCTGGTGCCGGTCTCCTGCTTGAAGACCCGGGCGAAGTGACGCTCGCTCAGGCACATCCGGCCGGCCAGTGCGGCGGCCGACAGGTCCTCGTCCAGGTGGTCGGCGATCCACAGCCGCAGCTCGTCGAGGTCCCGTCGGGCCGAGGCCGGCCGGGACAGCGGCACCGAGAACTGGCTCTGGCCGCCCTGCCGCTTGAGGTACATCACCAGCTGCCGGGCCACCGCCAGGGCGACCTCCTCGCCCTGGTCCTCGGCGACCAGCGCCAGCGTGAGGTCCAGGCAGGCGCTGATCCCGGCGCCGGTCCAGATCCGGCCCCGGTCGGTCCGGACGAAGATCGGGTCCGGATCGACCGTCACCTCCGGGTGCTCGGCGGCCAGTTGGGCAGCGGTCGACCAGTGGGTGGTCGCGGTCAGCCCGTCCAGCAGCCCGGCCGCGGCCAGCACGTGCGCGCCGACGCAGACCGAGGCCACCCGGCCGGCCCGGGGCGCGGTCTCCCGCACCCAGGCCACCACCCGGGGATCGTTCGCCGCCACCGGCCCGTCGGCGGTCACCTCGACCGCCCCCGGCACCAGCAGCGTGTCCACCCGCCCCGTGACCTCGGCGAACGCCAGGTCGGTGGCCAACCTCACCCCCGCGGAGGTCCGCACCTCCCCGGGCTCCGGCCCGGCCAGCTCGACCCGGTACCCGGCCCGCCCCCCGGTCTCCCGGTTGGCCAGCGCGAACACCTCGGCCGGACCGGTCACGTCGAGCAGGTCGACGTCGGGGAAGACCGCGATCACGACGCGGTGCGGAGTGGACATGGCTCCATCCTGGCCCCGCTCCCGGATGGCGGCAATGACGATTCCCTGTCAGATCCGGACACGGGTGGCCGGGGTGGCCGAGGTGGCCGGGGGCGTGGGCGTGGGTTCAGCCGGCCCGGTCGGCGGTCGCGGTGCGCTGGGCGGTCAGCAGCTCGTGCTGGTGCCGGAGCCGGGTGATCTGTTCGGCCAGGCTGTCGAGGCGGTCGTCCAGGACGTTCAGCGACCGGGTGCAGGGGGTGACGCCCGGAGCCTCGTCGTGGGCGCAGGGGAGGAGCCGCCCGATCGCCTCGGTGGGCAGGCCGGCGGCGAGGAGGTCGCGGATGCGGCGGACGGTGGGCACGTCTTCGGGGGCGTAGGCGCGGTAGCCGTTCGGGTCCCGGGTGGGGTGCAGCAGGCCCTGCTCCTCGTAGTAGCGGAGCAGCCGGGACGGGACTCCGGTCCGCCGGGACAGTTCACCGATCCGCATGCCGCGCCCTTCGGGTTGACCTTCACACTGGTGTGAGTACCTAGCGTGGCCGCCATGACCGCTATTCCGGCCGCCCAGGCCCACTCCGCGCCCGCTGTCCCGTCCACGCACACTGCCCCCTCCGCCGTTCACTCCGCCCCGTACGTCCTGTCCACCGTCGTCACGGGCACCGGCCCCGGTGTTCTGCTCGCACACGGTGCGGGCGGCGGCGTGGCCGAGAACTTCGGCCCGCTCGCGGCGGAGCTGAGCACCCGTCACACCGTGGTGGGCCCCTCCTACCCCGGGGACGACCGGCCGCTCGACCTGGACCGGCTGGCCGACGCGGTGGTGGCGAGTGCCGTCGACGCCGGGGTGGAGGCCTTCACCGTGATCGGCTACTCGCTCGGTACCGCCGTGGCCGTCCGGGCCGCGGCCCGGCACCCCGAGCGGGTGCGCGGGCTGGTGCTGGCGGCCGGCTTCGCCCGCGCCGACAACCGCCTGCGCCTGGGCATGCGGGTCTGGCAGGACGCCCTGGCGCGCGGCGACCGGGAGGCGTTCGCCCGGATCGCCCTCGTCCTCGGCTTCGGTGCCGATCTCGTCAACTCGCTTCCCGAGGAGGGCTTCCCGGCGCTGGTCGAGCAGATCGCCGCTGCCGTCCCGCCCGGCACCGCCGCGCAGGCCCGACTGGTGGCGGAGGCCGACACCACCGCCGACCTGGCCGCCCTCGCCGTCCCGGTGCTGGTGGTCAACGCCACCCGCGACCTGCTGGTCGATCCGGCCAACTCCCGCGCCCTGGCCGCCGCCATCCCCGGCGCGGAGTACGCGGAGCTGGCGACCGGCCACCTGCTGATGGCCGAACGGCCGCACGAATGGCAGGAGTTGGTCACCGGCTTCCTGGCCCGGCACGCGCTCTGAGAGCTCGGGAGCGCTCTGAGGATGCGGCTACATCCGGTCCGGTGCCCGGAGGCCCAGCAGGTCGAGGCCCCGGGCCAGGGTCGCGGCGGTCAGCCGGCAGAGGGCCAGCCGGTTGGCCCGGAGCTCCGGGGTGGAGGCCTGGAGGACGGGGCAGTGGCGGTAGAAGTCGGTGAGGGTCTTGGCGAGGGCGAAGAGATAGCCGCAGAGCCGGTGCGGCTCCGACTCGGCCGCCACCTCGCGCAGCACCGCCTCGAATCCGTCGAGCCGCAGGATCAGCGCCCGTTCGGCCGGGTGCAACGGGAGTGAGGTGTCCACACCGGTCTCCGGCCGGTCGGCCGGGGCCTTCCGGAGGATGGCCCGGACCCGGGCGTGGGCGTACTGGAGGTAGACGCCGGTGTTGCCCTGGAGCGAGACCATCCGGTCGACGTCGAAGACGTAGTCCTTGGCCCGTGAGGTCGACAGGTCGGCGTACTTCACCGCGCCGATCCCGGCCGCCCGGACCACCTGCTCCAGTTCGGCCGCCGACAGCCCGTGCACCTTGTCGGCCACCGCCTGCCGGGCGCTCTCCACCGCCGCGTCCAGCAGTCCGGCGAGCCGGACGGTGCCGCCCTCCCGGGTCTTGAACGGCTTCCCGCCCGGGCCCATCACGGTGCCGAACGGGACGTGCACCGCCTCGGCCCCATCGGTCAGCCAGCCGGCCCGCCGGGCGGTCTCGAAGACCATCCGGAAGTGCAGGGCCTGCCGGGCGTCCACCACGTAGAGGATCCGGTCGGCCCGTAGCTGCCGCACCCGGTGCCGGAGGGTGGCCAGGTCGGTGGCGGCGTAGCCGTAGCCGCCGTCCTGCTTCCGGACGATGAGCGGGAGCGGCAGGCCGTCCGGGCCGGTCAGGCCGTCGAAGAAGACGCAGAGTGCTCCATCGCTCTCCACCGCGATCCCGGCTTCGACCAAATCACCGACCACATCGGCCAGTTGGTCGTTGTACGCGGACTCGCCGACCGAGTCCGCCGGGGTGAGCAGCACGCCGAGCCGGTCGTAGAGCTGCTGGAACGCCCGGGACGACACCGCGACCAGCTCCCGCCACACCGCGAGGGTCGCCGGGTCGCCGGACTGCAGTGCGACCACCCGCAGCCGGGCCCGCTCGGCGAACTCCCGGTCGCCGTCGAACTCCTGCCGCGCGGCCCGGTAGAGGGCGTCCAGCGCCGACACCTGCCGCCCCGGGTCGTCCGCTGCCGGGTCGTCCGGTGCCAGGTCGTCCGGTACGGGGCCGCCCGGTGTCGAGCTGCCCCGTACCGAGCCGCCCTGCCAGGTCGCCGCCGCCTCCGGATGCTCGTCCAGGTACTGGATCAGCATGCCGAACTGGGTGCCCCAGTCGCCGAGATGGTTCTGCCGGATCACCTCGCCGCCCAGGAAGCCCCGCACCCGGGCCAGCGCATCGCCGATCACCGTGGTCCGCAGGTGGCCGACGTGCATCTCCTTGGCGATGTTCGGCCCGGAGTAGTCGATCACCGTCCGGCTGCCGGCCAGTGGCAGGCCGACGCCGAGCCGGTCGTCCGCCAGCCGCTCGGCCAGCTGGCCCCAGAGCGCGGCGTCGGCCACCGTCAGGTTCAGGAAGCCCGGCCCGGACAGCTCGGCGGTGAACGTGCCGCCGTCCAGGGCGGCCAGCAGCTCCGCACCCAACTCCCGCGGTGCCCGGTGGAGTTCACCGGCCAGCGCCAGGGCGGCGTTCGACTGGAAGTCGGCGTGCTCGGAGGGCCGGACCAGCGGGTCGCGCGCCTCGGCTCCGCGGGGCAGGACGCGGGCCATGGCGGCCGTCACGACGTGCTCCGCAAGTCCGGTCACTGCGACTACCCCGGTCATCGGTTCGTCCCTCTCCGCGTCCGCCGGGCTCGCGCCCGGTCCGGCTGCGCACCGTATCCGACCTGCGGCGTCCCGGGCGACCGGAAATCGCTGGTGCCCGGCGCGGGGGTCTTGTTAGCGTGGCCGCTCCGTCGGAGACGTCCAGTGGCCACCGTGGCCGGAAAGTGGGGAAGTGTATGACCCGGACCGCGCCGAGTGCGCCTCGCGGTAACGCGTAACTCCCGCTCCCCGTCGCCGTCCTGAGGACCGGCGAGCACCGGACGGGGTACCCCTGTCGAGGCCGCTCGGCCTGCTCTTGCTGTCATCACCGACTCATCGGCAAGGAGCACCCCGGGTGTCCAACTCCCACTCCCACTGCACCACTTCGCCCATCACCGTCTCCGGCACCATGAAGACGGCCACCTTCGGCTGCGCCTGGTGCGGGCTGACCGTCACCACCTTCACCGCCGACGGCACGCGGCGCAACCACTGCCCGTCCTGCCTGCAGTCCCGGCACGTCCACGACCAGGCGGAGGGCGGCCCGAGCGACTGCCACGGCCGGATGACACCGATCGCCATCGCGGTGCTGCGCACCGGCGACTGGATGGTCGTCCACCGTTGCGTCCGCTGCGACGAGCTGACCTCGAACCCGGTCTGCCCGGACGACAACCAGCTCATCCTGATGCGCACGGCGGTCCGGCCACTGGCCCAACCTCCGTTCCCGCTGGAAGCGTTCGGCGCGCTCTGAGGAGGTCGGCATGCCACGACACGGCAACGCGAACCGGCGCCCGCAGCGCCCCCAGCGCCACAAGGACGTGCTGCACGGCCTCGGTAGCGGCCACCGGGCGAACGACTTCCGGTGCGTCTCCTGCCGCCTGGACGTCCCGCTGGCCGCCCCCGGTACCGCCCACCGCAACCACTGCCCCAACTGCCTGGCCAGTCTCCACGTGGACCGCCGGGTCCCGGGTGACCGGGCGGCCGACTGCCGGGGCCGGATGGAGGCGCTGGGCCTGTCCGTCCGGGCGGACGGGGAGTGGCTGATCATCCATCAGTGCCTCTCCTGCGGCGAGTTGAGCGCCAACCGGATCGCCGGCGACGACAACCCGCTCCCCCTGCTCCGCCTCGCCGTCCGCCCGCTCCGGGCCGGTCGCCGGGCGGAGCGGACCCTGCTCGACCTCTGACGAGGCCGGCGGTGGGGGCGCCCCCCCCCGCGGGGGGGGCCCCCCCCCCCCCCCCCCCCCGGGGGGCCCCGCCCCCGGGGGGGGGGGGGGGGCCCCCGGGGGGGCCCCCCGCCCCCCCCGGCGCGCCGGGGCCTGCTGGCCGGGGGGGGGGAGGGGGGGACCGCGGTGGGGCCCGGGAGCGCCCGGGGGCCGCGGGCGGGCCGGGCCGGCGGCCACGGGTCGAGCCGGGTGGAGCGGCCGGGGCCGCCACCGACCGGTCCGTCGACCACCGCCGGCATGCTCGGCCGTACGGTGCCGGACCGTGCCCGCCGGTGAGTGGAGCCGACGGCTCCTCAGGCCAGGCCGCCCGGGCCGGACGTTTCGGTCGTCCGCCGGGCCCGCCGGGCGAATTGGGCCACCAGGCCGATCGTCAGGGCGAGGCCGAACGGTGCGAGCGCGGTCTCCAGGATTCGGAGCAGGTGCCCCAGCTCTGAGCGGCCGAACAGCAGTGCGGTCGGCACGAACAGCAGCCAGGGCAGCACCCCGAGCGCGATCCCGGCCGCCCGCAGCAGGTCCGGCCGACGGGCGGACAGGTGGAGTGCCAGCAGGACCGCCGCCGCCGCGCACTGCAGGGTCGGCTGCCGCAGGCCGATCGGGCCACCGGTCAGCAGCACCCCGAACCGGTCCGCCGCCGTCAGCGGCAGTGCGACGGCCAGCGCGAGGCCGGCCGTCTCCCACCTGCCGCGGCGGCCCGAGTCGACCTGGCCGGCCGGAGCCAGCAGCAGCACCAGGGCCGTGAGGGCCGGCCCGGCGGCCTCGCCGACCGTGGATGCCCGGGGCGGGCCGAAGAGCGTCAGCAGCATCGTGCCGTGCACCAGCGCGCCCAGCAGGCCGGCCTTCCGGGCCACCCGCCACCGGCCCATGACGGCCGCTCCCAGGGCCACCAGCCACGGTGCGGCGACCGCCGTGAACAGGGCCACAGCGAGGAGGTCGGCGCCGAGGTCGTGGCTCGGGTACGGCTGGCGGAGCCGGAGGACCAGCTCGGGGATCCGGGGCATGACCAGGTACAGGGCCAGGCCGGCCGAGACGGCGAGGGTGACGGGGGCGGCACCGGCCAGCACCCGGCCGGTCGGGTCGTCGGCACTGATCCGCAGCCGCAGCCGGAGCGCGTGCCTGGCCAGGTCCGTCCGCTCCCGCAGGATCTGACGGCGGGTCATCCCCTCGGTGGTCTCGGCGAACACGGCCGCGATGTCCTCGCCGTGGGCGGCCCGGTAGGCGGCGGGGTAGAGCCCCATCAGCAGGCGTCCGGCCTGCGGGGCCGTACGGCTTCCGGCGCGGGCGGTCGGCCCGTCCGGGTGGCTGCCGCTCATGCGCCGGCTCCGTTCGGGCGCAGCCGGACGGCGAGCCGCCGTTCGGCCTCGGTGACGGCCGCGCGCAGCCGGCCGGTCTCCTCGGCCAGCACGTCCTGCCCCTGCCGGGTGAGGGCGAAGGTCCGGCGCAGTCGCCCGCCGACCACTTCCTCGCTCTCCACCTCGATCAGGTGCTGGTGCAGTAGGCGGTCGAGCGCGGTGTACAGGGTCCCGGTGCTGAGCCGGGTGCGGCCGGCCGAGATGGCCAGCACCTCCTGGATGATCGCGTAGCCGTGCCGCGGGGCGTCGGCCAGAGCGGTGAGCACCAGTCGGGTGGGTTCCTGGAGTTGACGTTCCGTCATGGGGCCGAGCATAGGTGGAGCTTCGCCATATGTCGATGATTTACCTATGGAGTCAGGACGGCCCTCGTGGTCGGGCATAGCGGACGGTTCCTGACCTAGATGGCCTCTACTGTCCTTCTCGTAGGCACTGACCAGCACGGTGATTTCCGGGGAGGAACCCTCATGATTCTGGTGATCGGCGCGACCGCACACTTCGGACGGCAGACGGTGGAGGCGCTGGCGGCGGCCGGGCGGCCGGTCCGGGCCCTGTCCCGTACCCCCGAGCGGGCCGGGCTGCCGGCCGGCGTCGAGGTGGTGCGCGGCGACCTGGCCGAGGCCGCGACCCTCGGTGCGGCACTGGACGGCGTCACCGAACTCTTCCTGGTGCTGCCCTACGGCCTGGACGCCCGGCCGCTGCTGGACCAGGCGGTCCGGGCCGGGGTGCGGCAGGTGGTGTTCCTCTCCTCCGGCGCCGTGGTCGGCGACGGCGCGGACCCGCAGCCCGACGTGATCGCCGCGTACCACGCACGGGTCGAGCGCGAGATCCGCGCCACCGGCCTCGACTGGACCTTCCTCCGCCTCTTCTTCCCGGCGATCAACTCCCTCGCCTGGGCGATGCAGTTGGGCGCCGGTGACGTGATCCGCGGCCCGCACGCCGCAGCCGCCGCCTCGCTGGTGCACGAGCGCGACGTCGCCGAGGCAGCCGCCGCCGTCCTCGGTGCCTCCGGCCACGCCGGCCGGGTCTACGAGCTGACGGGCCCCCAGTCGCTCACCCAGACCGAGCAGGCCGCCGTCCTGGGCCGGGCCCTCGGCCGCCCGCTCACCTTCGAGGAGGTCCCGCACGAGGCCGTCCGCGCCCAGCTCAGCCGGTTCATGGACCCCGACTTCGTCGCCGCCCTGCTCGACCTGATGGCCGACACCACCGGCAAGCCGGCCCTGGTCAACGACACCATCCACACCCTGACCGGCCGTCAGCCCCGCCCGTACACCGAGTGGACCACCGACCACGCGATGGACTTCAGCTGATGCGACACGTTCGACCGGACGGTGTTCGGTGAAGGCGACCGGAGGGCCCGCTCTGACGCGGCTCTCCGGTCGCCGCACCGTGCGGAGCCCGCGAGTGGTCAGATGCGGTCCTTCCAGTTCCGGATCGCCTGGTCGAGGCGTGACCGCAGCCGGTCGGCCGCAGGCGTCCCGGGCAGGAGCTCGGAGTAGGCCTCGCTGGGGCGCTTGGCGATGAGCCCCGCGAGATTGGCCGAACTCTTCGAGGGATACACCAACGAGCTGTTCTTCTCGCCCAGTTCCTGCGCGAGGCCGAGGAAGGCCCGGCCGATGCCAAGGGACGGTGAGGCACTGTAGTGCTTGGCTTCGATCGCCGCGACCAGCTTGCTGTTCCGGGGGTGGACGAAACCCTGCCGGCTGCGCTCGGCCTCCTGGTGATCGAGGATCGCGACATCGCACTCGTGAGCCACCTTCGACCGGCCGGCGACGACGAAGACGCCCAGGTGCACTTCGAGTTGCTTCGAGGTACCGGGGAAACTGACCAGTGCGTAGGTGAAGTTGCCGGACCAGATGTTGCCCGGAGCCCGGCGGAAGCGGAGGGCGGGTGCCGGATCGATGCCGTTCTGGGTGAGCAGGACGGTCCCGCCGGCGGCCCCTGCGGCATCGAGGCACAGCGCGAGCAGGGACGCCTCGTAGAGGTCGGACTCGTCCGCGCCGTTCCGGTACACCTGCTGCAAGGTGCCGATCGCCTTCTCGATGGCGGCCACCAGCTCGGCCTTGGTCATCGCACGACCTCCGTGGGTGCGTCCGGGTCCGAATCCAGGAGTTGCCGGACGACGAGCAGCGCCTGGTGTGCCTGCTCCGTCTCCGCCTGTAGGTCGATGTGGGAGATCTCCTCGAGCTCGGGATCCCCGAACTCGACGTCCGTCTCCATCCCGCGTGCCAGGGCCATGCTCAGCGCGGACCTCCGCGTCGCGTACATCGTCTCGGCCAGCGTGAGCAGGGCCTCGCGGACCAGCTCCAGGCGTTCCTCGCCGGTGTACGGGATCACGGCGACATCGCTCTTGCCGAGTGGTGGCAGCTCCGTCGCGGCCAGGCGGCTGGCCCGCTCCTCGTACTGGCCCTCGTCCCGGAGTTCCTGCCCGGAGACGACGCGGCCGTGGCGGACCTCCTGTTCCACCTGGTCGGCCAAGCCCGGCATCCTGCCCCGGAGCCTGTCCAGGATGTCGCTGTACTGGTCGTCGATGACGGCCACACCTACCCCTTTCCGCAGTCCGTATCCAGGACGACCTTAGGGGCGTGCGCCGACGAACCAGTGCTCCGCCGGGGCCGTCAGCCCCGGCGGTGCTCCTCCCAGCGGTCCCGGAACCACAGCAGTGCAGCCTCCAAGAGCTCCAGGTCCTGGCTCTTCTCCAGCACGGCGAGACGGAAGTTGGGGCGGAGCTCCAACTTGCCCTCCGGGATCGTGACGCCGTCCAGGGCGTTGAGCCGGTCCAGCAGTTCGGCGCGGCGTGCCCGGTCGACGAACGGTTCGCGGTTCGCCATGTGGGCGAAGACGACCTCGGCAGTGCCGCCCCGCCCGCCCCCGGGGTACAGCGTGAGCGGCCAGATGCCCTGCCCCGGTGCTCCCGCACGGCCCAGCATGAGGAACGCGCTGGTGGTGACTTTGCCGGCACCGTAGCCGATCCAGCCTCCGAGCCCCTCCCACCGGGTGAGGAGCTCCCGGACGGCGGCGACGGTGGCCGGGGAGTCGTCGGCGGAGAGCTGGCGCAGGAAGCGTGCGGCCCGGGTCTCCTCCCCCTCCTGCTCCGGGCCGGCCAGTGAGGTCTCCTCCGCCGACCGTCCCTCCGTCCGGTCCAGGAGCAACGAGAGGTCGTCGACGTCGAGGCGTTGAGCCGGGTCTGCGGCCCCGGTGGCAGTGAAGTGGATGCCGTCGGCGCTCAACCGGGCGCGTACGTCGCCACCGTCCGGCCCGGTCCAACGGAAGCCCTCCGCGATCTTGCCGTCGCCGTTGAGGACGCGGTAGGCGTTGGTCAGCCCTTCGGCGTTGGCCAAGTGGGTGCCGACCGCTTGCGGTCCCGAGCCGATGAACGCGGCGAGGTCTCCGTAGGACGTCCAGGTACCGTGCGGGAGCGCGGCCAGCGCTCGGTGGGCGAGTTGCCAGTCGCGGCTCCGCTCGGCACGCCCCACACCTCCGAGCGGGGCCGGCCACAGGTGGACGGCCCGGTCGGCGAGGTCGTCGGCCCGCGCCAGGATCTCCTTGGCACCCCAGCGGTCGGTGGCGGCGATCTGACGGTTCATCTCCAGGTGACTGCCGTTCAGGAGCCCCTGCTTGCGCTCGAAGGGGTGGTTCGACAGCTCGGAGTTCACGGCGGTGAGGGTCAGGTTGCCGAGGGTGTGCTGAAGCCGGGAGTGCAGGTCCTCCGCACTCTCGCCGTCGGCGGCGTCGTCCTCGAGCATGCGCAGCCACTCGTTCCCGGGCGTCTGCGGCAGTACGTGCTCGATGGTGAGACGTGCCGAGGCGAAGTCGACCGGCTCAGGATGCCCGTAACTCTCCTCCAGGCGTTGCAGCACGAGCTTGCGCTGGTTCGACCGCCCGTACTGGTAGAACGGCGCGGTGCGGATCTTCTCGCGCAGCTCGTCGTCGTCGGGCCAGGACCGGTTCTCGGCAGAAAGGACCCGGCGCAGTCCGTCGGCCACCCCCTCGTCCCGGGGAAGCTGAGCGGGTACGGACTGGAAGATCCGGTTGAGGTTGTTCGTCGGTACCCGGCAGATAGTCCGCCGCACCAGGAAGCTCTCGATGTAGGACAGCGAGCGGACCGCCTCGCCGGTGTCCACGTCTCCCCGATCGCGCCGGTCGAGCAGCACCATGAGCGCGGGGTGCGTCACCACCGCCTGCCAGTCCTGCAACCGCTTCAGGTGTCCGCGGACCACGAGGTCGGGCTCCTCCTCCGGACGGATGATCCTTCGGAAATGAGCACTGCGGCGGTGCAGTTCCTTGATGTACGCCTCGATGTCCGCCTCGGCCGGTGTCCCGCTCACCGCCCCGTCCTCGAAGCGTCGCTGCTGAGCGGTGTACAGATCCTGACGGCGGACCCGGTCGTCGCCGTCCAGGACCAGCTGCAGCCACATGAGCTGTTCGAGTTCGTCGTTGCCGAGGCTGTTCTGAAGCGGCAGCCAGTGGTGCTGGTACACCTGCTCACCGCGGGTCGGCAGGCGCATGAACAGGTAGTTGCGCAGCAGGTCGGCCTGACTGAGCTTCAGGCCGGTGTTGTTGAGGGACTCGAAGATGCGGTGCACGTTGTCACCGCGCTCCGCCGTGACGGCGACCAGCGTGAGCCGCGAAGTGATGGCCTGCTCGATCCGGAGTGCTTCCTGCGTCGCCGAGGGCTCCTCCGAGCCGGAGAGCTCCAGGAGCCTGATCCGGAAGAAGCGGTACGCCTCCGAGACCCGGTCGCCCGCCGCCGGTACCGGCGGCGCGCCGTTCACGTGCGCGGCGTACTGCGGCCGGTCCGCCTGGGTCGGGAGGAGACGGAGGCGCTGCTCTCCCGGCTTGCGCTTGTTGATGAGGTAGTCCTCGTCGATGCGCTCGGCCTCGTCCGGATGGGTGCCGGCGATGTGGTCACGGACGGCCATGAGCGCGAGCGAGAGGGTGGTCAGCCGTTGTTGGCCGTCGACGACCAGCCAGCGGGGGAACGTCGCCTCGTTCTGCGGCGACGGCGCGAGCACGACGGAGCCGAGGAAGTGTGTGTGCACCGTCGGGTCGGTGCCCACCAGCTCGGCCTGGTCGAGGATGTCGCTCCACAACTGCGTCAGCTGCTTCTCGGTCCAGGAGTACGTCCGCTGGTACAGCGGGACCTGGAACTGCTGGGCCCGTCCCTGGACCAGGTCGGCGAAGTGTGTTTCCTCAGCCCGCATCTCGGTGTCCGTCCTCCATCGCCCGACCGGTTCGGTCCTCGGAGGACGACGATATGGCCGAGCGCCCGTCGCGCGCAGGCCCTCGCCGACCCATCCGGCTTGCCCGTATCCCTGGCGTCGTCGAGCCCTGCCGTTCCGGACGGTGTCCGGGAGCGACGAAGGCCCCGGGCCGCTGCGCGGTCCGGGGCCTTCGTGAAGGCGGAGGATACGAGATTCGAACTCGTGAGGGTTTTATCCCAACACGCTTTCCAAGCGTGCGCCCTAGGCCTCTAGGCGAATCCTCCGTGGGAGAGCTTAGTACATGTCCGGGGGTGCTCGCGACCAACCTTCCGCAGGTGGTCGAGGGTGGGTGCCTGCGGATCGGGGAGTGGGTGGGGTGGTGCGGCCCGGGTCCGGGATCCGCTAGTGTGGGGGCCAGCCCCTCGTGTGGCGTCATCTCTCTGAACCCCCCCAGGGCCGGAAGGCAGCAAGGGTAGGAGGGCTCTGGCGGGTGCACGAGGGGTCCTTGCGTTTCCGGGGGCGGCCCGGGTGTCCGTCTGGCCCGATATCGTCGGGGTGTGTCCCTAGCCCTGTACCGCCGCTACCGCCCCGAGACTTTCGCCGAGGTCATCGGGCAGGAGCACGTGACCGCTCCGCTCCAGCAGGCCCTGCGCAACAACAGGGTGAACCACGCGTACCTGTTCAGCGGGCCGCGCGGCTGCGGGAAGACGACGAGCGCCCGCATCCTGGCCCGCTGCCTCAACTGTGAGCAGGGCCCCACCCCGACGCCCTGCGGCGAGTGCCAGTCCTGCCGGGACCTGGCGACCGGCGGGCCGGGCTCGATCGACGTGATCGAGATCGACGCCGCCTCGCACGGTGGTGTGGACGACGCGCGCGAGCTGCGCGAGCGGGCGTTCTTCGCTCCGGTGCACAGCCGGTACAAGATCTTCATCCTGGACGAGGCCCACATGGTGACCTCGGCCGGGTTCAACGCGCTGCTCAAGGTGGTGGAGGAGCCGCCGGAGCACCTCAAGTTCATCTTCGCCACCACCGAGCCGGAGAAGGTGATCGGGACCATCCGGTCCCGGACCCACCACTACCCCTTCCGCCTGGTGCCGCCCGGCACGCTGCGGGACTACCTGGCGGAGGTCTGCGGCCGGGAGGGCATCCAGGTCGAGGACCCGGTGTTCCCGCTGGTGGTGCGGGCGGGCGCGGGCTCGGTCCGTGACTCGATGTCGGTGATGGACCAGCTGCTGGCCGGAGCCACCGAGGGTGGCGTGACCTACCAGATGGCCACCGCGCTGCTCGGGTACACCGACTCGGCGCTGCTGGACGAGGTGGTGGACGCGTTCGCCGGGCACGACGGGGCGACGGTGTTCCAGGTGATCGACCGGGTGGTCGAGGGCGGGAACGACCCCCGGCGGTTCGTCACCGACCTGCTGGAGCGGCTGCGCGACCTGGTGATCCTGGCCACCGTGCCGGACGCGGGGGAGAAGGGCCTGATCGACGCGCCGGCCGACCGGATCGCGATCATGCAGGCCCAGGCCGACCGCTTCGGCCCGGCCGACCTCAGCCGGGCGGCGGACATCGTCAACACCGGCCTCACCGAGATGCGCGGGAACTCGGCGCCTCGGCTGCAGCTGGAGCTGATCTGTGCCCGGGTGATGCTGCCGGGCGCGTACGGGGACGAGCTGTCGCTGCAGGCCCGGCTGGACAAGCTGGAGCGGCGGGCGACGGCCGGAGGCTTCGCGGCCGGACCTGCGCAGCAACTGCCTCCGGTGCAGCAGATGGCGCCCCCGGTGCAGCACCAGGCCCAGCAGGCGGTCCAGCAGCCGGTGCAGCACGCGGCGCCCCCGGTGGAGATGCCGGCGGCGCCGGCGCAGCCCCAGCCGACGGCGCCTCAGCAGCCCGCCCCGCAGGCCGGGGTGACGGCGGCTCAGCCCGCGCCCGGTGCCTGGCCGATCCCGCGCAGTTTCCCGGCCGGCGGTGGAGCACCCGCGCCGGCGGCCACGCCCGCCCCAGCCGTCCAGCAGCCGCCGCAGCCCGCCCCGGCCGTGGCCGCAGCGCCGCAGGTGCAGCAGCCGTCCGTTGCCGGTCAGCCGTCGGTGGCGGCGCAGCAGGGAGCCGGTCAGGTGCGGCAGTTGTGGCCGCAGATCCTGGAGGCGGTGAAGAACCGTCGCCGGTTCACCTGGATCCTGCTCAGCCAGAACGGGCAGGTGGCCGGGTTCGACGGCAGCGTGCTCCAGGTCTCGTTCATCAACGCGGGTGCCCGCGACAGCTTCGTCAGCAGCAACAGCGACGACGTGCTGAAGCAGGCGCTGTCCGACGCCCTCGGGGTGGACTGGCGGGTCGAGTGCATCGTCGACCCCTCGGGCGGGACGAACGGGCCGGGCGGTGGCGGCGGGAGTGCGCCCCAGCAGCCGGCCGCGCCGGCGGGTGGTGGCTGGGGTGCCCAGCCGCAGCAGCCGCAGGCGTTCCAGCAGGCCCGCCCCCCGCAGCCCGCCGCTCCGCCGCAGGCGCCGCAGCCGGGCCCGGCTGCCGTCCAGGCCCCGGCCGTGCCGGCAGCGCCGGCTCCGGCCCCGCAGATGCAGCAGCCGCAGGCCCCGGCCGCCGCGCCCGGGTACGCCGCGCCCGGGTACGCCGCGCAGCCTCCGGCGCCCGCCGCCGAGCAGGCGCCCCCCGTGCAGCAGCCTGCGCCCCCGGCGCCCGCCGCCGAGCAGCCCCCGCACGACGACTACCCGCCGGACGACTACGACATCGAGGGTGACGAGGTGTACACGGGTCCGCCCGTGCACGCCCAGCAGCCGGGCGTGGACCCGACCGAGCTGATCGTCCGCGAGCTGGGTGCCACGGTGCTGGAGGAGATCCGGCACAACCGCTGACACCACCTGCCCGCGGGGCCGGGCACGTAGGCTCGGTCCGGAGCGTTGGAACGAGCAAGAACGACCCGAGATCTCAGGAGTGACCCGTGTTCCCTGGTGGTGGCCAGCCCAACATGCAGCAGCTGCTCAAGCAGGCGCAGAAGATGCAGGAGGAGCTGGGCAAGGCACAGCGCGAGCTGGCCGAGACGCACGTCTCGGGCTCGGCCGGCGGCGGTCTGGTGGAGGCGACGGTGACGGGCGCGGGTGAGCTGGTGGCGCTGACCATCGCTCCCGCCGCCGTGGACCCGGAGGACACCGAGACGCTGGCCGACCTGGTGCTGGCGGCCGTCCGGGACGCCAACGCGACGGCGCAGAAGATGCAGGCCGAGCGGATGGGCCCGCTGGCCCAGGGTCTCGGCGGCGGTCTGCCCGGCCTCGGCTTCTGAGCCCCACGGCCGGAGCCGCAGCGGTAGGGGGAGCCCGAGCGGGAGCCGTGGCCGGGCCCGGGCCGCTCGCCGGGACGATCCGGAGCGCCGGTTCGAACGCGCTGCGGGGATTTATCGTGAGTCGGGCGTCGGACGGTGTGTCCGGCGCCCGACTCGTTGGATGATGGCACCGGAGTCGGCGGCACGGCCGCCGGCCCGGGCCGAAGAGAGGCGCGACGTTGTACGAGGGCGTGGTTCAGGACCTGATCGACGAACTGGGCAGGCTGCCCGGCGTCGGGCCCAAGAGCGCGCAGCGGATCGCCTTCCACGTGCTGCAGGCCGATCCGGTGGACGTCCGCCGGCTGGCGCACGCGCTGCTGGAGGTCAAGGAGCGCGTCCGGTTCTGCGTGACCTGCGGGAACGTCGCCGAGAGCGAGCAGTGCCGGGTCTGCCTGGACCCGCGCCGCGACCTCGCGGTGATCTGCGTGGTGGAGGAACCCAAGGACGTGGTGGCGATCGAGCGCACCCGCGAGTTCCGGGGCCGCTACCACGTGCTCGGCGGGGCGATCAGCCCGATCGAGGGGGTCGGCCCGGACGACCTGCGGATCCGCGAGTTGATGACCCGGCTGGCGGACGGCACGGTCACCGAGCTGATCCTGGCCACCGACCCCAACCTGGAGGGGGAGGCGACCGCCACCTACCTGGCCCGGCTCTGCAAGCCGATGGGCCTGAAGGTGACCCGGCTGGCCAGCGGCCTGCCGGTCGGTGGGGACTTGGAGTACGCCGACGAGGTCACCCTCGGACGGGCCTTCGAAGGGAGACGACTTCTCGATGTCTGACCAGAGCAGCGGTAACCGGATCAGCCACGGCGCGGACGAGCCGGACGACTTCGCGGTGCAGATCGCGGATTCGGTCGGGAGCTTCGTGCTGGCCGTGACCGAGGTCGCCAAGGGCGACGAACCGGGCAGTGCGGTCTCGCTGCTCCTGCTGGAGGTCTCCCAGCTGCTGCTGGCCGGCGGGCGCCTCGGCGCGATCGAGGACGTGCTGCCGGAGGACCGGTTCGAGCCGGACGCCGGCCCGGAGCCGGACGGCATCGAGCTGCGCGAGAAGTTGGCCGAGCTGCTCGCTCCGATCGACGTCTACCACGAGGTCTTCGACCCGTACGGGCCGCCGGAGAAGCCGAACGCGTTCCGGATCTCGGACGACCTGGCGGGCGTGGTCAGCGAGCTGCGGCACGGCCTGACGCACTATCAGGAGGGCCGGGTCAGCGAGGCGCTCTGGTGGTGGCAGTTCTCCTACCTGTCGAGCTGGGGCTCGACCTGCAGCGCGGTGCTGCGGGCGCTCCAGTCGCTGATCGCGCACGTCCGGCTGGACAGCCCGATCGGTGCGGTGCCGGACGGTGCGGACACCGACGATGACGGCCTCACCGACGAGCAGCTGGAGAAGCAGGCGGGCGATCTGATGGCGGCCGAGCTCGGTCTGTAGGCGACCGGGCCGCGTCCGGCGGCCGGCCCGGGCGGCGGGTGTGACGTACCAGTCATCCGCGCCGTCCGGGCGGGAAAACGGCAGCCGGACGGGCTCCGCCCCGGCAAATCTCCGGGGCGGCCCGGCCGGACCCGCAGACTCGCCGGTCCGGTCCGCCCAGGGGACGAGATCAGCGTCTCATCATATGGAATCCGCCGGTCGGCGCCGGGCCGCTCGCTAGACTGGCGCCCGACCGCAGAACCCCCGCTCACCGGGGGTGCGGGGGCCACCACCCCCCGAAACCGACACTAGTCGAGGAGCGCACGTGGGCCTTGTCGTGCAGAAGTACGGCGGCTCATCCGTTGCGGATGCCGAGGGCATCAAGCGCGTCGCCCGCCGGATCGTAGACGCCAAGAAGGCCGGCCATGAGGTCGTCGTCGTGGTGTCCGCCATGGGTGACACGACGGACGAGCTCATCGAACTCGCGGAGCAGGTCTCCCCGATCCCCTCCGGGCGCGAGTTCGACATGCTGCTGACCGCCGGGGAGCGGATCTCGATGGCCCTGCTGGCCATGGCGATCCGGTCGCTGGGCCACGAGGCCCAGTCCTTCACGGGCAGTCAGGCTGGCATCATCACGGACTCCGTGCACAACAAGGCGCGCATCATCGACGTGACGCCGGGCCGGATCCGGGACGCGCTGGACGACGGCAACATCGTCATCGTGGCCGGCTTCCAGGGCGTCTCGCAGGCCAGCAAGGACATCACCACGCTGGGCCGGGGCGGTTCGGACACCACGGCGGTGGCGCTGGCCGCCGCGCTGAACGCCGAGGTCTGCGAGATCTACACCGACGTGGACGGCGTCTTCACCGCCGACCCGCGCGTGGTGAAGAAGGCCCGCAAGATCGACTGGATCGGCTTCGAGGACATGCTGGAGCTGGCGTCCTCCGGCTCCAAGGTGCTCCTCGACCGCTGTGTGGAGTACGCGCGGCGCTACAACATCCCGATTCACGTACGCTCGTCCTTCTCCGGCCTGCCGGGGACCATTGTCAGCAGGACCAATCCGACCAAGCCCGAAGGGGGCGAGATGGAGCAGGCGATCATCTCCGGAGTCGCCCACGACACGTCCGAGGCCAAGGTCACGGTCGTCGGCGTGCCCGACAAGCCGGGCGAGGCCGCCCGGATCTTCCGCGCCATCGCGGATGCCGAGGTCAACATCGACATGGTGGTGCAGAACGTCTCCGCCGCGTCCACCGGCCTCACCGACATCTCCTTCACCTGCCCGAAGACCGAGGGCCAGAAGGCCATCGACGCGCTGGGCCGGGTCAAGGAGGGCATCGGCTTCGAGTCGCTCCGCTACGACGACGCGATCGGCAAGATCTCGCTGGTCGGCGCGGGCATGCGCTCCAACCCCGGGGTCACCGCGACCTTCTTCGAGGCGCTCTCCGAGGCGGGCGTGAACATCGAGCTGATCTCCACCTCGGAGATCCGCATCTCGGTGGTCACCCGCGCCGACGACGTCGCCGAGGCGGTCCGCGCCGTGCACAGCGCCTTCGGCCTGGACAGCGACAGCGACGAAGCGGTCGTCTACGGCGGCACCGGCCGATGACCTCGGCGGGGAGGAGGCCGAACCTGGCCGTGATCGGCGCCACCGGCGTCGTCGGCGGGGTGCTGCTCGGCCTCCTCTCCGTCCGGCAGGACGTCTGGGGCGAGGTGCGGCTGCTGGCCTCCCCCCGTTCGGCGGGCCGCAAGCTGACGGTCCGTGGGATCGAGACCGAGGTGCTCGAACTCACCGAGGAGGCGCTGGCCGGCGTCGACGTCGCGGTGCTCGCGGTGCCCGAGCCGGTGGCCGCCCGCTGGGCCCCGGTCGCCGCCGCCAAGGGCGTCGTGGTGATCGACGGCTCGGCCGCCTTCCGGCAGGACCCGGACGTCCCGCTGGTGGTGCCCGAGGTGAACGCCCCGGCCGCCATGATCCGGCCGCGCGGCATCCTGGCCACCCCCGGCTGCACCACCCTCACCATGATCGGCGCGCTGGCCGCGCTGCACTCCGAGTACGCGCTGCGCGAGCTGGTGGTGTCCTCCTACCAGGCCGCCTCCGACGCTGGCCGGGCCGGGATGGCCACCCTGCGCGGGCAGTTGGGCGAGATCGCCGGCACCGGCGTTGGGGAGCTGACCGGTGACCTGCGAGCGGTGGTCAGCGACCACGGTCCGTTCCCCGCTCCGCTGGCGATGAACGCGGTGCCCTGGGTCGGCACCCCGGCCGAGGATGGCTGGTCCTCCGAGGAGCTGCGGCTGCGCGACGAGCCCCGCAAGGTGCTCGGCCTGCCGGACCTCAAGGTCTCCGCCACCTGCGTGCGGATCCCGGTGCTCACCACCCACTCGCTGGCGGTGCACGCGGTCTTCGAACGCGAGGTCACCCGCGAGGCGGCGCAGGAGATCCTCCAGGGGGCGCCCGGCGTGGTGCTCTACGACGATCCGGCGGCCGGCGAGTTCCCCACCCCGAACGACGCGGTGGGCACCGACCCGGTCTGGGTCGGCCGGGTCCGGCGGGCGTTGGACGACCCCACCGCGCTCGACCTCTTCCTCTGCGGCGACAACCTGCGCAAGGGCGCCGCGCTCAACCTGCTGCAGACCGCCGAGCTGGTCGCGGCCGAAGCCGCCGCCCTGCGCTGACCCCGCGCCGCCCCGGCCGCTCCGGCTCGTTCCGGGTGGCCCGGTCGGCACCTCCCCGGCCCGCGCGTCACCGGACGTTCCGTCAGATTCCCCTCCCGGGGCACTGGAGGGCCTCGGTCCGGTAGGCGAGAATGGCCCGCAGTCCGGGGCAACCATGACAGGGGATCGAGTGTCCAACAGGCGTGGCGAACGTGGTGGGGGCAGTACGCGTGGGCGCGGTGCAGATCGGCCCGGTACGCGTGCGTGCCGGCATGGGCACGGGCAGAAGTGCCGGTCCGGGTACGGTGCGCGTGGCGGCGCGTCCGGTCGATAGCCTGGTGGGCACCGCCCCGGAGGCGCTGGGGGCCAGCGTCGACCAACTCACCGAGACCTACCGGGCGCACTACCGGTCGCTGCTCCGGCTGGCCGCGCTGCTGTTGGACGACATCTCCTCCTGCGAGGACGTGGTGCAGGAGGCGTTCATCCGGGTGCACGCCGCCCGCCGCCGGGTCCGCGAGCCCGAGAAGACGCTCGCCTACCTGCGGCAGACCGTGGTCAACCTCTCCCGCTCCACGCTGCGCCGTCGGATCATGGGCCTGCGCCTGCTGCCCAAGCCGATGCCTGACATGGCCAGTGCAGAGGAAGGCGCCTACGATGCGCTGGAGCGCGACGAGTTGAAGGCCGCGCTCCGGGGGTTGCAACGCCGTCAGCGGGAGGTGCTGGTGCTGCGCTACTACGCGGACCTGACGGAGGCGCAGGTCGCCGACGCGCTCGGCATCTCGATCGGCTCGGTGAAGGCGTACGGCTCGCGCGGGCTGGCCGCGCTCCGGGTGCGGATGGACCAGAGTGCCGGGGCGGACCATGACTGACCACCAACTGCCTTCGGGGGACAGTCAGTTGGAGGAGGAACTGCGGTCCCGGCTGCACCGGGCGGTGGCCCGGGTCGAGCCCGCGCCGACCGCCCTGCCCAGACTGCGGCAGGAGGTGCCCAGACGCCGGGCCCGGCACCGCACGCTGTGGACCACGGCGGCTGCCGCGGTGCTGCTCAGCGCCGCCGCCTGGCCGACCATCCAGGGCGTGCAGGGACTCGACCTGTCCGGCGGCCCGGTGGAGACCCCGACGGCGAGCGCCTCCGCCAAGCCCAGCGGCAGCGTCAGGCCCAGCCGGAGCGGCGCCGGCCGGCCGGCCGAGCCCGCGCCGCAGCCCGCGCAGCCCAGTGCCTCCCCGAGCCTGCCCGCCGAATCCGGCTCGCCCTCGGCCGGCGCCGTCGCGGTGCCTTCGGCCGGTACCTCCGGCGCCACGGCCGCGGCGCCGTCCGGCCCGGTCGCCACCCCGACACCGGCGACGCCTGCCTGCACCACCGCCGACCTCGGACGCCTCACCGCAGGAGTGGGCCAGCCCGACGCGGCCGGGAACGTCTACGGCTGGTTCCGGGTGCAGAACGTCTCCGGGCGAGCCTGCGTACTGACCGGCGGCGGAGTGGTCAACTCCGACCGGGCCCGGATCCGGGTGACCGGCCACACGGCCGGCGGCCCGGCCACCGCCCTGCCCGCACCCTCCGGCGGCGGGCCGCTGCTGCTGGCGCCCTCGGCGGCGTACCTGGTCCGGTTCGGCTGGGTCCCCGAGACCGCCTGCCCGGCGGCGCCGAGCCCGGCCCCGTCCACCGCCCCCGCAGCCGAGTCGGTCCCGGTGAAGGGCGAGGCGGTCCCGGCCGGGGCCGCCGTCCCCGGTCCGTCGGGCACCGGTGCCCCGAGCGAGGCCCCCGGCGCGGAGCCGACACCGAGTCCCAGTCCGAGCCCCTCGCCTACCGCCGCCCCGGAGAGCACCACCCTGCTGCTCACCCACGTCCCCGACCCGGGCGGCCAGTCGGTCTCGGCCGCCGTCCCGAACGCGTGCAGCGGCACGGTCTACCGGACCGCGCCGGAGGCGGAGGCCCAGCCGGCGGCCGGCTCCACGCCGTAGCCACGGCGGCGGCACCCGGCACGGGTGGGGCCAGGGGCATGCCGGGGCGGCCCGGTCGGTGCCCGTCCCAGCCGCTGGCCCGGTGCCGGGGAGCGGTGTAGGGACGGCTACCGTGGTGCGTGTGTACCGGTTCCTCCTGACTTCGCGCTGGCTCGGCGGCACCGCGGTCGCCGTCCTGGCGGTCGTGGTCTGCGTCCTCATGGGCAGTTGGCAGCTCAGCCGTTTCGAGGACCAGGTCGACCGGCACGAGGACGCCGCGAGGACCGCCACCGCCGGTTCGACCGGCCCGGCCGTCCCGCTCGCCGACCTGCTGCCGGGCCCGGGGGCGAAGGTGACCACCGAGACGGTCGGCCGTTCGGTGACCGTCACCGGCCGGTACGACCGGGAGCACCAACTGCTGGTCCCCAACCGGACCGTGGACGGCCGTCAGGGCCACTACGTGCTCACCCCGCTCTGCCCGGCCGGAGCCGACGGAGCCGACGGAGCCAGCGGAGCCGACCCGGCCTGTGTCCCGGTGGTCCGGGGCTGGGCGCCGGGCACCCCGGCCGAGCCGCCGGCCCTGCCCGAGGGCACCGTGACGGTGGCCGGCCGCCTCCAGGCACCGGAGAACAGCGGTAGCGACGGCGCGGTGACGGGCGGTCTGCCGGCCGGCCAGCTGGGCACCATCAGTCCGGCCTCGCTGGTGAACGTCCTGCCCTACCCGACCACCGACGGCTGGCTGGCGGCCGACACGGTGCCGGCCGGCCTCGCCCCGGTGCCCACCGTGCAGCCGCAGGGCGGCAACGGCCTGAGCCTGCGCGCCTTCCAGAACCTGGGCTACACCCTGGAGTGGTTCGTCTTCGGCGGCTTCGTGGTCTTCATGTGGTTCCGGCTGGCCCGCCGCGAGGCGGAGCGGGCCAGGGACCGGGCCCTCGGGCTGGACCCGGTCCTGGACTGATCCCGTTCCTCTTCCGGCCCGGCTCCTCGTCCGGCCCCGGTACCGGCTCCGGCCCAGGGTCGGGGCCGGCCCTCGTCGGGCCCCGGGCCCGGACTGACCCGGAGTCAGACGGGCGCCTGACCCCGGGTCACCTCCGCAGCTACTGAGCCCGGCCCAGGTGCCGCAGCGCGAAGCCGATCTCCAGCCGCAGCTGCTTGATCCGCTCCTCCACCACCAGCGAGCCGTGCCCGGCGTCGTAGCGGTACACCTCGTGCTCCTTGCCGAGCTCCTCCAGCCGGCCGACGTAGTTGTCGATCTGCCGGATCGGGCAGCGCGGGTCGTTCAGCCCGGCGCTGATGTAGACCGGCGCCTTCAGCCGCTCGACGTAGGTGATCGGCGAGGAGGCCCGGTAGCGCTCCGGCACCTCCTCCGGCGAACCGCCGAACAGCGTGCGGTCCAGCGACTTCAGCGCCTCCATCTCGTCCTCGTAGGAGGCGAGGTAGTCGGCCACCGGCACGGCCGCCAGGCCGAGCGCCCAGCTCTCCGGCTGGGTGCCGAGGCCGAGCAGGGTGAGGTAGCCGCCCCAGGAGCCGCCGGAGAGCACCAGCTGCGCCGGGTCGGCGAGGCCGGAGGAGACCGCCCAGTCGCGGACGGCGCCGATGTCCTCCAGCTCGATCAGGCCGATCCGTTCCTGGAGGGCGTCCGTCCAGGCCTGCCCGTAGCCGGTCGAGCCGCGGTAGTTGACCCGGACGACGGCGAAGCCGTGGTCCAGCCAGGCGGCCGGGCCGGCCGCGAAGGAGTCGCTGTCGTGGTGGGTCGGACCGCCGTGCACCTCGAAGACGGTGGGGAACGGGCCGTCCCCGGCCGGTCGTTGGACCAGCGCGTGCACCCGGCCGCCGGGCCCCTCGACCCAGACGTCCTCCACCGCCACCGAGCCGGGCGGTACCGGACCGGGCGCCCGCAGCACCACGTGCCCGGCGGTGGAGCGCACGGCGGCCGGCTCGGCGGCGGAGGACCAGAGGAACTCCACCGTGCCGTCCGGCCGGGCGGTCGCGCTGGACACGGTGCCACGGGGGGTGGCCAGCCTGGTCAGCTCGCCGCTCGCCAGCTCGTAGGAGAACAGCTCGCTGCGGGCCTCGTACTCGTGCTCCACCAGCAGCGCGGTGGCCCCGGGGCGCCACTGCGCGGAGAGGTCGCCGGGGAACTCCCGGCCCTGCTCGTCCCGGAGCACCAGCTCGGTCTCGGCACCGGTGGCCACGTCCCAGACCATCGGCTCCCAGCGGCCCCGGCGCTGGTGCGCGACCAGCAGCCGGGTGTCCCCGTCGGCCGGGGCGAAGCCCAGGCAGGCCAGCCCGCGCGGGTCCTGACGGCCGGTCACCTCGTCCAGCTCGGCCACCGTGGCGCCGTCGGAGAGCCGGAGCACCCGGATCGCCGAGTGCATCGCGTCGCCGTGCTCGGTGTGGTCGACCGCGAGCAGCGAGGAGTCGTGGCTCAGGTCGCCGATCCCGCCGTACTCCTGGTGGTGGTAGACCGTCTCGATCGTGGTCGATCCCGGGCGGCGCAGGTGGATGGTGGTGCCCTCGTCGTCCTCCGAGGTGCCGACCAGCACCGTTCCGTCCCGGCCCAGCGCCAGGCCCGCGCCGTACGCGGCCTCGATGCCCGGGACGGCGGGCTCGTCCGGTCCGCCGGCGAACGGCTGCCGCCGCCAGACGCCCAGCTCGTCCCCGTCGGTGTCGTCGAACCACCAGATCCACTCGCCGTCCGGGCTGAGCTCGGCGTCGGTGGTGCCGTTCGGCCGGTCGGTCACCCGGCGGTGGGTGTCGGTGGAGCGGTCCCAGGCGTAGACCTCGTAGGTGCCGGTGGAGTTCGACACGTACAGCGCCCGGTCGGGTGCCTCCTCGGCCCAGTCCGGCAGGGACACCCGCGCTGCTCGGAACCGCTGCTCCCACGCCGGTACGGCACTCGTCTCGTCAGTCATCCCCCCAGGGTGTCACGGGGGCGGGGCGCGGCAGCAGGGGTCGGGTGATCCGAGCCGTCGTCAGGTGCGTGCCGGGTGCCGGGAGGCGGGGTGTGCTCGGGCCGGGGCGGGACGGCGGGGCCTCGGGCCGGGGCGGGGCCTCAGGCCGGGGCGGGGCCTCGGACCGGGGTGGGGCCTCAGGCCAGGGTGTGCTCGACCACCCGGATCCGGTCGGGCCAGACGGTGACCTCGGTGGCGCCCCGACCGCCGCCGAAGAACTCGACCAGGGCCCGGTCGAAGGCGCCCGACTCCAGTGCCTCGGCCAGCCGCTTGGCCCGGCCGTACCGTTCCCGGTCCGGCCCCTGGTACGGCAGCCGGCGCCGGGCGGTCCCGCCTCCGGACTCGTCGTAGCGGTGGCCGCCGAGGCTGGGGTGCTGGTGTTCGAGGGAGAGCGTCCGGAGGTCCCGCACGGCGTGGTCGGTGGTGGTGCGGAACCACGGCGGCCCGATCCGCAGTCCGGCCGTCCGCCCGTCCCCGCTCGGCACCGGGCCCGACTGCGACCAGCCGAAGGCCGCGATCTCCGGGTCCTGCAGGACCGCCTCGAACAGCGGCCGGAGCGCGGAGAGCGGTCGCTGCGGGACCCGGGTGGCGGCGGGGTGGCGGTTGCGGTGGATCGGCACACCGAAGAAGTCGTTCGGCGTGGACACGGTGCCTCCTGCTGCTGGGCGCTGTACCGCGGTGCTGCGGACAGGACCTTACCCAGATGTGCCCATGAATGCGAACACCTATTCGATTGGCGCTCCCCGTTCCGCTCCCTGTCCGGCCGCATGCTCCGCCGCCCGCCCGGCGCTCCGGGCCTCGCTCAGCAACCGCTGCCAGACCGCCAGCTCCTGCACCTCCTTCCGGTCCCGCACCTTCTTCGGCCGGTACGCCCGGTAGCCCGCGACCAGCCGCTCGGCCGCGTCCTCGGCGAGCGCGGTGGCCGCCGCCTCGAACGGGTGCCAGTCGGCCGCCGGTGCGTGCAGCTCCGCCAGCGGGAGCCGCCTGGCCGCCTCCCAGACGATCAGGTCGGGTACGTCGGCCAGCAGGTGCCGGTGGGCCCGGACGCCGGCCGCCGCCAGTTTCCGCAGCCCTTCCCGCATCTGACGCCGCAGCAGGATCGCCCGCCGTACCCCGACCGCCGTGGTGCCCGGGTGGAACAGCGAGCGGTACGGCTCCGAGGCCGGGCTGCCCCAGATCAGCTCCCGGCCGGCCGGGCTGAGCGCCAGGTGTGCCAGCCCGGGATCGTCCCCCGGCCGGAACAGCGCCAGCGCCTCGGTGGCCTCCTCCACCGTGTACCCGTCCGCGTACGGCCCCCGGTGGCTGCCCCGCAGGACGGCGAGGTGCACCTCCTCGGTCAGGAACTCGCCGATCAGCCGCAGCATCTCCGGCTCCCGGATCAGCAGGTCCTGCGCGGTCGCCCCGTTCCGGTAGAGGTGCTCGTGGTCGTAGGCCCGTTGGATCGGGGCCCGGCTCGCCCCGATGTGGATGTGCAGCTCGACCTGGTTGTGGGCGATCCGCTGGAAGCCCGCCTCGCCCGACAGGTGGGCCAGCAGCTTGATCCGCTGGAGCCCGTCCAGGCAGGTGGCGCCCATCAGTTGGACGGTGCCGCTGCCCCGGGAGGGGTCCGGGATCCACAGCAACTCCTCGGCGCCGAGCGCGATGCTGCCGATCCGGCCGAACTCCTCGGGGTGCTCCCGGATCAGCTGCTCCAGCGCCGTGTTCTCCGCCGAGTCGGCCAAGTAGCCACGGCGGGCGTCCAGTTGCTGCGCCGCGTCGACGGCGGTGCCGAGGCCGGCCAGTTGCTCGACGGTCACCATGCCGATCAGGTGCTCGTCGTCGAGACGGTGCAGGTAGACCGTCTCCAGGAGGTGGCCCGTGTAGAAGGCGGGGTGGTTGGTGTCCCTGAGTTGGAGGAGGAGGCGCATGGTCTGTCCAACGACCCCCGCCCGCCTCCGGTGACGCGGGGCGGGCGGGGGTCGGTCCGCCGGACGGTGCGTCAGGCCCTCGGGGCCTCCGCGCGGCGTGTCAGGCGTTCGGGGTCTCTGCGCGGTGCGGCCCGTCCGGGCCCGCCTCGATACCGGCATGGGCCTGGGCGAGCAGCAGGTAGCCCTCCCCGTTCGCCTTGATCCCGGCCCGCTCCTCCTCGGTGAGTTCGCGCTTCACCTTCGCCGGCACCCCGGCCACCAGCGAACCGGGCGGCACCTGCATCCCCTGCGGCACCACCGCCCCGGCCGCGACCAGCGAACCGGTGCCGATCCGGGCCCCGTTGAGCACGGTGGAGTTCATCCCGACCAGGACGTCGTCCTCCACCACGCAGCCGTGCAGCACCGCGTTGTGGCCGACCGAGATCCGCGCCCCGAGCACCGCCGGGAAGCCCGGGTCGGCGTGCACGGTGCAGTTGTCCTGGATGTTGGTGTCCGGCCCGACGGTGATCGCCTCGGCGTCCCCGCGCAGCACCGCGCCGTACCAGACGCTCGCCCCCGGCCCCAGGGTGACCGCCCCGACCACCACCGCGTTCGGGGCCACGAACGCGCCCGGATCCACCTGCGGCTCGCGCCCGGCCACCCCGACGATCAGTGCCTCCGCCATGTCCGTACCCCTCTCCTCCCGGCTGCTGTCCGGCTCAGCCTAGGCGCCCGCGTCGGTGGCCGCTCCGGCCCGGTAGGCGCGCAGGAAGGCGGCGACGCCGCCGGTGACCAGGTGCTCGACCTGCTCGGGCGGTAGCGGCAGGACGCCGTAGTGGGAGAGGTGCACGATCGGCTGCGAGCCGAGCGCCATGAAGTGCGTCGCGGCCAGCGCGGCGTCCCCGTGCAGGTCCAGCAGTCCTGCTGCGGCCAGTGCGTCGAGCGACTCGGCCAGCGCCCGACTGACGGGCGCCGGCCCCGCCTCCTGCCAGGCGGCCAGCACCTCCGCCGGTACGTGGCCGGCCTCGGCGTGGATGTGCCGCACCAGCGCGAAGTGGTCCGGATAGTCGGTCATCAGCTCGGCGAAGGCCCGGGCCAGCGCCGTCAGGTCGCGCTCCAGATCCTCCGGGTGCGGCGGCCGTTCCGGGTCCAGGAGCGCGCTCAGTCGGCTGAGTTGAGCCTCCCTCACCTGGCTCGCGGTCCACCGGATGACGGTCTCGAAGAGCTGCGCCTTGCCGCCCGGGAAGTGGTTGTAGAGCGTCCGGGTGGAGACCGAGGCGGCCGCCGCGAGCACGTCCACCGAGGCCCGCGCGTACCCCTCGCGACCGAACACCGTGCAGGCGGCGCTCGCCATCGCGATCTGCTTCTCCAGCCTCCGTGCCGACACCGCGCCGCTCGGTCCGTCCGTGCTGCTGCCCACGCCCGCCGCCTCCTGCTCCTACTTCCGGCCTAGGTACAACGACCGTTGTTGCTTCTACAACGCTCGTTGTACTTTACTCCACATCGGGCCGCACGGGGCGGTCCGCCAGGGAGGGGAACACCCATGACCGCCATCACCACGCCCCAGTCCGTCGGCACTTCCTCGCCGGAGGACGCCGGCTCCACCGCCTTCGCGCCTGACGTTGCCGCCCTCGCGCCCGGATCCGCTCCGCTCCGCGTCGCCGTGATCGTCGCCAGTGTCCGCGAGGGCCGCCACGGGCCCGCCGTCGCCGAGTGGTTCCTCGGAGTGGCGGCCCGTCAGGGTGGCCTGTCGTTCGACCTCCTCGACCTGGCCGAGGTCAACCTCCCCCTGGTCATGCCGGGTTGGGGCACCGAACCGTCCCCTGAGGCAGCCGCCACCCTGGCCGACCTCACGCCCCGGTTGGCCGCCGCGGACGCCTTCGTGATCGTCACCCCCGAGTACAACCACAGCTTCCCGGCCGCCCTGAAGAACCTCCTCGACTGGCACGCCGCCCCCTGGCACGCCAAGCCGGTCGGCTTCGTCTCCTACGGTGGCCTCGGCGGCGGCCTCCGCGCCGTGGAGCAACTCCGTCTGGTCCTCGCCGAGTTGCACGCCGTGACGGTCCGCGACACGGTCAGCCTGCACGGCCCCTGGTCCGGCCTCGGCGCCGACGGCGCCCCGCGCGACACCGCTGTCACCGAGGGCGCCGCGAAGGGCATGCTCGGCCAACTCGCCTGGTGGGCCCACGCCCTGCGCACCGCCCGGGCCACCCACCCCTACCAGGGCTGAGGTGCCGTCATGCCTCCCACGCCTACGACCACCCGTCCCGTCCCCACCCCGGCCGCCCCCTCCTCCGCCGTGCTCAACCGCACCCTGGCCGTGGTGATCACCGGCTCGGTCATGGCGGTGCTCGACATGACCATCGTCAACGTCGCCCTGCGCAGCCTCACCACGGCCTTCGCCGCACCACTGGAGACCGTCCAGTGGGCCACCACCGGCTACACCCTGGCCCTCGCCGCCGTCATCCCCACCGCCCCCTGGGCGATCGCCCGGATCGGCGCCAAGCGCACCTACCTGACCGCCCTCGCCGTCTTCACCCTCGGCTCCCTGCTCGCCGCCGGCGCCTGGGACGTGGGCAGCCTGATCGCCTTCCGCGCGGTGCAGGGCCTCGGCGGCGGCCTGCTGATGCCGGTCGGCATGACGATGGTGATGCGCGCCGCCGACCGTGACCACCTCGGCCGGGCGATGGCCTTCTCCGGGCTCCCCATCATGATCGGCCCGGTCCTCGGCCCCGTGCTCGGCGGCTGGCTGGTCGACACCGCCGACTGGCGCTGGATCTTCCTGGTCAACCTCCCCGTCGGCGCCCTCGCCCTCACCCTCGCCGCCCGCCTCCTCCACCCGGACGCCCCTGTCCCCGCCGCCACCGCGCCCCGGTTGGACCTGCCCGGCCTGCTCACCCTCTCGCCCGGCCTGGCCCTGCTCCTCTACGGCCTCACCCTGGGCGGCGAACGCGGCGACTTCACCACCCCCGGCGCCCTCCTCCCGGCCCTCGCCGGCACCCTCCTGATCGCCGCCTTCGTCCGGCACGCCCTGACCACCCGTCAGCCCCTGCTGGACCTCCGCCTGCTCCGCGACCGCACCTTCGCCGCCTCCATCGGCGTCCTGGCCCTGTTCGCGGCCGGCTACTTCGGCTCGATGCTGCTCGGCCCGGTCTACTGGCAGCAGGTCCGCGGCTTCTCCCCCACCACGGCCGGCCTGCTCGGAGCCCCCGTCGGCCTCACCGTCGGTCTCACCATGCAACTCGCCGCCCGCCGCATCGACCGCACCTCTCCCCGCCGCCTGATCCCGGCCGGCATCACCCTGGGCGCCCTCGGCATGGCCCTGACCGCCCTCCAGATCGGCGACCCCACCACCCCCGCCTGGCGCCTGGTCGCCTCCGCCATGCTCATGGGCATCGGCGCCGGCACCGTCCTGATGCCCACCATGACCACCGCCACCCGAGCCCTCCCCACCGACCGCCTCGCCGCCGCCGGCACCGCCCTCAGCATCAACTCCCAACTCTGGTCCGCCGTCGGCACCGCCCTCATCTCCACCCTCCTCACCACCGCCACCTTCCCCACCGCCTACACCGCCGCCACCCTCCTCCTCGCCTTGGCCCTCCTCCCCGCCCTCCGCCTCCCCGGCCGCCGCCCGCACCCATGACGAAGAGGGGCCCACCGGAGATCCGGTGGGCCCCTCTTCAAGCTGTCCTGACGAGCAGTCACCCAGGTGCGCAGTCACATGCAAACGACAGAGGCCCTGCCGGATTTCTCCGGCAGGGCCTCTGCACTGGGTCGGGGTGGCGGGATTTGAACCCACGGCCTCTTCGTCCCGAACGAAGCGCGCTACCAAGCTGCGCCACACCCCGGTCCTGCTTCGTTGCTCTCCGTCTCCGGTGCAACGAGTAGAACTCTATCGGACGTGCGCCGAGATGCGAAATCCGGTTTCGGGTGGGCGTCGGGCGAGGTCAGCGGCGGGGCGTGAGGGTGAGGAGGGTGGCTTCCGGGGGGCAGGCGAAGCGGACGGGGGTGTAGCGGTTGGTGCCGCAGCCTGCGGAGACGTGGAGGTAGGACTGGTGGCCGCCGGCGCGGTGGGCGGAGAGGCCCTTGACGCGGCGGGCGTCGATGTCGCAGTTGGTGACCAGGGCGCCGTAGAAGGGGACGCAGAGCTGGCCGCCGTGGGTGTGGCCCGCGAGGATCAGGGGGTAGCGGTCGGCGGTGAAGGCGTCGAGGACGCGGAGGTAGGGGGCGTGGACGACGGCGAGGGAGAAGTCGGCGTCGGGGGAGGGGCCGCCGGACACGGCGTTGTAGCGGTCGCGGCGGATGTGGGGGTCGTCGAGGCCGGTGAACTCGACGTCGAGGCCGGCGATCTTGAGGCGGCCGCGGGTGTTGGTGAGGTCGAGCCAGCCGGCCGCGTCGAAGGCGTCGCGGAGATCGGTCCACGGGTTGTGGATGGCGCCGGTGATGCCGTGGCGGCCGGTTCCGTCGGGGTTGTTGAGGCCGTGAACGCCGGTGCGCAGGGCCTTGAGGTAGCGGGTGGGGCTCTTCCGGGCGGGGCCGTAGTAGTCGTTGGAGCCGAAGACGTAGACGCCGGGGAAGTCGAGCAGGGGGCCGAGGGCGTCGAGGGTGGCGGGGACGCCGAGCGGGTCGGAGAGGTTGTCGCCGGTGTTGACCACCAGGTCGGGGCGCAGGCCCGCGAGGCTCTGGAGCCAGCGCTGCTTCTTCTGCTGTCCGTCGACCATGTGGATGTCGGAGACCTGGAGCACCCGGATCGGCCGGGCCCCTGCGGGCAGGACCGGCACCTCGACCCGGCGGAGCCGGAAGGAGCGGACCTCGTAACCGGCGGAGTAGGCGAGGCAGGCGGCGCCGGTGGCGGCGATTCCGAGCGGGACGGAGTACAGCGGTCGCATCGGTCCATGCTCTCAGACTGCTGATCGCATCGAGAACGTGCCCGGGCTGACCCCGGGTCAGGAGGGCGCCCGGGGGAGTGGCGCACGGCTGGGCGGGGTGGCCCGGGCACGTTCGTCGGGTGGGCCCGGATCGGGCCGGTGGGAGAAGCCGGTGGGACCCGGCGGGAGGGGACGGTGGGCCCGGATCGGGCTGGTGGGAGAAGCCGGTGGGACCCGGCGGGAGGGGACGGTGGGCCCGGATCGGGCTGGTGGGAGAGGCCGGTGGGACCCGGCGGGAGGGGACGGTGGGTCAGGAGCTGCGCCGACGGAGCGTCAGCAGGGCGCCGGCGCCGAGCGCGAGCAGGGCGGCGCCGATGGCGGCCAGGGTGGTGGTCCGGCCCGCGCCGGTCTCGGCCAGCCGGTCGGCCGCGACGGGGGTGACCGGGGCGACCGGAGTGTCGACCGAGGCGCTGACGGGGGTGGGGGCGGGGGAGGTGCCCGTCGTGGGGACCACGGCGACCGGGCTGGTGGCGGGGGCGGTCGGGGCCTTCGAGGTGGCGGTCGCGGCGGGGGAGGGGGAGGGCTTGGTCGGGGCGGCGGCGGTGACCTTGACCGTCGCGCCGTGGGCGCACATGGTGGTGCCGACCATCGGCTGCGCCGGGCGCTCGTTGACGATCAGGCAGCGGCCGATCTTGGTGGTGCCGGGAGTGAAGTCGGCGGGGTAGGAGACCCGGACGCGGTGCTTGCTGGTGGCGCCGACCTTCAGGCTGGAGTTGCGGCCGTCCAGGTAGGCGCCGGATCGGGTCAGGTCCTCGGTCGGCAGCTGGGTCACCCGCCGCCAGGAGCCGTCGGCGAGCCGGGTCTCGACCGTGGCGCGGGCGTCGACCAGGATCAGGTCGGCGAGGTTCACGTAGGCGGACGGGGTGTCGTTGACCAGGGTGGTGTCGAACTCGATCGGGGCGCCGCCGGCCACCGCAGTGCCCGGCACGGTGCCGATGCCGACCTCGGGTCCCTGGACGCCGATGGTGCGGAGTTCGTCGGCGAGCGGTGCGGTGGCGCCCTCGGTGGTGAGCACGGAGTGCAGCGGGATCGACGCGATGCCGCCGTTGGTGGCGCCCTCGCCGGGGAGGCCCATCGGGGCGCCGATCCGCAGCTTCAGGGTCTTCTCGCCGTGGGCCGGCACGGTGATGGTCGTGGGCAGGGTGCCGGAGTAGATGCCGGAGCTGAAGGTGAGCGGGACGGCCGTCCAGGTGCCGGAGGCCTGGTCCCGGTAGTCGATCACCAGGGAGTCCTGCGGGGCGCCCTGGCTGACGTCGGCGGAGAAGGCGAGGGTGAGCTTCCGCTCGGTGTCGCCGCGGTTGGTGACGGCCTCGGTGAACTCGACCGGCTGTCCGGCGAATCCGATGGCTGCGGGGGCCTGGACCGAGAGGGCGACGGACCCGGCGGCGTCGGTGCCGCCGTCCGCCGCGAAGGCGGCCGGGGCGAGCACGAGCGGGCCGGCGACGGCGAGCAGTACGGCGGCGGTGGCAGCGGTGGTGGAGAGGGCGGTGGAGGTCGGCGCGGCGGCAATGGTGCGAGTACGAACCAGCTTGGTCATGGTGATCCCCCGAGAGGTGGTCTGTGGTTTCTGACGGGGCGTCCGTTGAACCGGGCCGCCGGGTGTTCGGGGGTTCCTCGCCGCCCTCACACTCTGATGGACGTGCATCCCCCCGAGGGGTTGCAGGTGAGCCGGAGGAATTTTCCCGAGCACCTGCCGACCGGCCACCGGGCGGACTCCTCGGGTCCGGCGTGCGGGAAATTGGGTTTGCCGGGCGGCGGGTGGCGGCGTAGGAATGCTGCATGACTACGCTCAAGCAGCAGCTGCAGGAGGACCTCACCGCCGCGATCAAGGCGCGGGACGCGCTGCGCTCGTCCACCATCCGCCTCACCCTCGCCGCCGTCACGGTGGAGGAGAAGGCCGGCAAGCCCGAGCGGGTGCTCGACGACGCCGAGGTGCTGAAGGTGATCGCCCGTGAGGCGAAGAAGCGCCGGGAGGCGGCCGAGGCCTTCGAGCAGGGCGGGCGTGCGGAGTCGGCCGCGCAGGAGCGGGCCGAGGGCGAGGTGCTGGCGCACTACCTGCCGAAGCAGCTGAGCGACGAGGAGCTGACCGCGATCGTGGCCGAGGCGGTGGCCGCCAGCGGGGCGACCGGGCCGCAGGGCATGGGTGCGGTGATGAAGCTGGTGAAGCCGAAGGTGGACGGCCTGGCGGAGGGCGGCCGGGTGGCTGCCGCCGTGAAGGCCGCGCTGCTGCCGTAGCAGGACGGTGGGACGGCGCCGAGGGACGGTGCCGACGAACGTCAGAGGGCCACCCCCGGCACGGGGGTGGCCCTCTGACGTCGGATCAGTCCGGGCGGGTCAGCGGTGGCCTCCGTTGCCCCAGCCGTTGCCGTTTCCGCCATTGCCTCCGTTGCCGCCGTTCCCGCCGCCGATCATGCCGGGCGGGAAGGTGAAGTTGCCGCCGATCAGACCGCCGGCCGCCTGGGCGCCGTCGTTGGACGGCACCGTGGGCTGGGTGCCCGGCGGGGTGCCGGGGGCGGGAGTGGCGTTCGGGTCGGGCTTGGGCTGCGGGTCCGGGATGTCGACGGTCTGGAAGGTGCCCTTGGGGGTGCCCATCAGGACCTCGTTCATCGCCATCTGCCAGATCGGGCCGGGGCCGTCGGCACCGTAGACCGCCGAGAACCGCTTGCCACCGATCTTGATGTTCTTCATCGAGACGTAGGTGGTCGGGCCGCCGAGCCAGACGGCGGTGGCCAGCTCGGGGGTGTAGCCGTTGAACCAGGCCGCGTAGCGGTTGTCGGTGGTGCCGGTCTTGCCGGCGATCTGGCGGCCGTCGTCCAGCTGGAGCGAGGAGCCGGTGCCCTTCTCGGTCACGCCGAGCAGCAGGGTGTTGATGCCGTCGGCGGTGGTCTCGCTCATCGCCTGGGTGCAGCTGGCCTGCGGCACGGGGAGCTGGGTGCCGGCGTTGTTGACCACGGACTTGATCGCGACCGGGGTGCAGTACTTGCCCCGGGCGGCGAACGCGGCGTAGATGCTCGCCATGGTCATCGGGCTGACCTCCTGGGTGCCGAGCACCATGGAGGCGACCTCCTGGAGCGGCTTGCCGCTGGCCAGGTTCTTGATGCCGAGCTTGTTGGCCATCTGCTTGAACGCGCAGAGGCCGATCTGCTGCTCCATCTGGACGAAGTAGGTGTTGACCGACTTCGCCATGGCCTCCTTGAGCTGGTAGGGGCCGACCTCCGACTTGCTCTCGTTCTCCACCGTGTCGCCCGAGGGGTTCTTCCAGACGCCGCTGCAGGTGGTCATCTGCGGGTACGGGATCTTGTACTCGGACGGGTAGGCCTGGGTCACCGGTACGCCGTTGTCCAGCGCGGCGGCGGCCAGGATCGGCTTGAAGGTCGAGCCGGGGGAGAAGCCGTTGCCGCCGCCCATCGCCGCGTCGACGTTGAGGTTGAGCACGGTCTGCTTCTGGTTGCCGTCGAGGCCGTACGGGCGGGTCTGGGCCATCGCCAGGATCTCGCCGGTGCCGGGCTTGATCATGGTCATCGCGGCCGACACGTCGTCGGTCGGGTAGACCTTGGTGGTCACGGCCTTGTTGGCGGCGGCCTGGTTCTTCGGGTCGATGGTGGTGTAGATCTTCAGACCGCCCTGGGACCAGAGCTTCTGACGGTCCGTCGCGGTCTTGCCGAAGGCCGGGTCCTGCTTCACCACGTGGCGGACGTAGTCGCAGAAGAAGCCCATGCCGTTCTGCGCGGTGATGCAGCCGTTCAACGGCTCCTTGTACTTGAGGCCGAGCGGGGTGGCGGTGGCCGCCTTGGCCTCCTCGGCGGTGATGTGCTTGTTCTCCAGCAGCTTGCCGATCACCACGTCCCGGCGGATCTGGGCCGCCTTGGGGTGCAGCACCGGGTCGTAGGCCGAGGGGTTCTGCACCAGGCCGGCCAGCATCGCGGCCTCGGGGATGGTGAGGTCCTTGGCGCTCTTGCTGAAGTAGCGCTGGGCGGCCGACTCGATGCCGTACGCCTGGTGGCCGTAGAAGGTGATGTTCAGGTAGTTGGTGAGGATCTGCTCCTTGCTCAGCTCCTCCTCCAGCTTGACCGCGATCTTCAGTTCCTTGATCTTGCGGCCGAGGCTCTTCTGGGTGGCGAGCGCGAAGGCCTCCTTGTCGTCGCCGGCCTGCTCGACGAAGACGTTCTTCACGTACTGCTGGGTCAGGGTGGACGCGCCCTGGGTGGCCTCGCCGGACTCGGCGTTCTTGCCGATCGCGCGGGCCACGCCCTTGAGGTCGACGGCGCCGTGCTCGTAGAACCGGGCGTCCTCGATGTCGACCTGGGCCTGCCGCATGATCGGCGCCATCTGCTCCTTGGAGAGGATGGTGCGGTCGCGGTCGAAGACCTTGGCGATCAGGCCGCCGCCGGCGTCGTAGATGAACGAGGCCTGCGAGAGGGTCGGCGTCTTGAAGTCGGTCGGGACGTTGTCGAAGCTCTCGGCGGTGTCCTTCGCGGTGAGGCCCAGGGCGCCGATCGCCGGCAGTGCCATCCCGGCCACCAGGACTCCGGACAGCACGCTGATGCCCAGGAACTTGATTCCGAGCCCGGCCTTGTCAAGCGGAGATCCCGCGGGTCGCTGAGGTGCCATGGGGAGAACACTACGTCGCTGATTCCCGCACAACGGGGCGGGTGTTCGCCTACGCTTGTCACAACACTGCGACAGCTTCGCTCCGTTCATGCTCATCACTCTTGTGAGTGATGAGATTTGTCCGAATTGACCCGCTTTCAGATGTTCTACTGGCGGGTCCATCGGCGCTGGCGTGGCAGAGGGTGACGAAAGTGGTCGGACGAGGCCTGGCAAGGCCCCCGACCTGCGATCACTCCAACGAGTGAGAAGACGGATACCCATAGTCCGATCGGGTCATTTGAGATTGGGCCCGAAGGGGCTGTTGCGTCCTGGCGTTCTTCCGTAACGTCCTCAACTGGCAGCGGTGAATATGCCGTTGCCGCCGTGGGGGAGCCCCGATTCGGGAGAGGACGGCGCCGGGATGGGCTGGGTGGACGACTGGAGTGCGCAGGCTTCCTGCCGCACGAGTGATCCGGACGAGTTGTTCGTACAGGGGGCGGCGCAGAACCGCGCGAAGGCGGTCTGCAGTGGCTGTCCGGTCAGGACGGAGTGCCTGGCCGACGCCCTGGACAACCGGGTGGAGTTCGGTGTCTGGGGCGGTATGACCGAGCGGGAGCGGCGGGCACTGCTCCGCCGCCGGCCGACGGTGATGTCCTGGCGCAGGCTGTTGGAGACGGCCAGGACGGAGTACGAGGAGTCGCTCGCCACGGGCGTCATCCTCACCGACTACGCCCAGGCGGGCTAGTCGGACCGCAGGACCGTTCGACTGCATGGCGGTACGACCGCAGGGCCGTACGACTGCAGGACCGCAAGATCGAAGGATCCGTCGGACGCGCCGACGCCCGGGTGGGGGAGCCCGAGCCGAGATCGCGACCGTACGGCTGTGTGGGGGTACGCCCGCTGAGTACCGCGGTGTCGGAGAATCCGAGGTGCCGTGTGCTCAACGGGCGTGTCGCAGAGGCGGGCTGACGGTCAGTCGGTCGGCTCGCCGCCCAATCGCGCGCCGATGGCCCGGAGGCCGTCCAGGTCGTGCACGTCACCCGGCAGGGCCGGCACCTCGACGATCGGCACGTCCGGGTAGACCGAGACGAAGCGGTCGCGGGTGAGCCGCTCGCGGTCCATCACCTGCATCCGCTCGGCGTGCAGCCGGAGCAGTCCGGCGGCCAGCGTCTCTGCGGCCAGGGTCTTCGCGGTCGCCTCGGGGTCGGGATGCGTGCCGGGGCGGGGGCCGGGATCGGCGGTCGAGCCGGTGTCGGTGCCGGTCGGTACCTCGGCGGGGTGGTTCTCCTCCAGGGTCTCGGCGGCGGCCAGGGCCCGTTCGGCGGTGAGCTGCGGGGCGCCGGTGCCGTGCACCCGGTTGAGCACCAGCCCGGCCAGCGGCATCTCGTCGGCGGCCAGCCGGTCCACGAAGTAGGCGGCCTCGCGCAGCGCGTCCCGCTCCGGGGCGGCCACCACCAGGAAGGCGGTGCCGGGCGCCTTGAGCAGCTGGTAGGTGCGGTCGGCCCGCTCCCGGAAGCCGCCGAACATCGAGTCGGTGGCCGAGATGAAGGTCTGCACGTCGGTCAGCAGCTGGGCGCCGAAGATCTTCCCGAGGGTGCCGGTGACCAGGCCCATCCCGACGTTCAGGAACTTCATCGCGCTCCGGCCGCCGACCTTGGCGGGGGCGGTCAGTATCCGGATCAGCCGGCCGTCCAGGAAGGAGCCGAGCCGGTTGGGGGCGTCCAGGAAGTCCAGCGCCGAGCGGGACGGCGGGGTGTCCACCACGATCAGGTCCCACTCCTCGGCCGCGCGCAGCTGGCCGAGCTTCTCCATCGCCATGTACTCCTGGGTGCCGGCGAAGCCGGCCGAGAGCGACTGGTAGAAGGGGTTCTCCAGGATGGTCCGGGCCCGCTCCGGGTCGGCGTGCGCGATCACCACCTCGTCGAAGGTCCGCTTCATGTCCAGCATCATGGCCTGGAGTTCGCCCTCGGAGCGCCCGTCGTCGGCCTGCCGGACGCCCTTGACCACGCGCGGGGTGTTGTCCAGCTCGGTCAGGCCCATCGACTGGGCCAGCCGCCGGGCCGGGTCGATGGTCAGCACCACGACCCGGCGGCCCTGCTCGGCCGCCCGCAGGCCGATCGCCGCCGCCGTGGTGGTCTTGCCGACCCCGCCCGAGCCGCAGCAGACCACGATCCGGGTCTCCGGGTCGCCGATCAGCGCGTCGATGTCCAGCCCGGTCATGCCGCCCCCTGCCGCTTGAGCTCACCGGCCAGGCGGTAGAGACCGCCCAAGTCCACCCCACCGCCGAGCAGCGGGAGTTCGTAGGTCGGCAGTTCCAACTGCCGGACCGCAGCGCGCTGTTCACGCTCCAGCTCGACCCGCTCGGCGTGCTCCCGGGCCTGCTCCAGCAGCGGGTCGATCAGCGGCTCGACCGCCGCCCGGCGGGTGGCGGCCGTCCGGGAGCGCCCGCCGAGCCCGGCCTCGACCAGGGCCAGCGCGACCTCCTCGCGGTGGTCGCCGTCCACCGCCGCGACCGCCGCCGCGTCCAGCACCGGCGGTCGCACCATGTTCACCAGCACCCCGCCGACCGGCAGCCCGGCCTCGCGCAGTTCGGCGAAGCCGTCCACCGTCTCCTGCACCGGCATCTCCTCCAGCAGGGTCACCAGGTGCACGGCCGTCTCGGCCGAGCGCAGCACCCGCATCACCGCCTGGGCCTGCCCGTGGATCGGCCCGAACCGGGCCAGCCCGGCCACCTCGGAGTTGACGTTCAGGAACCTGGTGAGCCGTCCGGTCGGCGGTGCGTCCATCACGATCGCGTCGTAGGCCCGGCGGCCGTCCGGGCCCTTGCGGCGGGCCGCCTCGCAGGCCTTGCCGGTGAGCAGCACGTCCCGGACGCCGGGCGCGATGGTGGTGGCGAAGTCGACGAAGCCGACCTTCTGCAGCGCCTTCCCGGCCCGGCCCAGCTTGTAGAACATGTCCAGGTACTCGAGCAGCGCCTGCTCGGTGTCGATCGCCAAGGCGTACAGCTCGCCCGCCGGACCCCGCCCGGGCAGCCCGAGCCGGGAGGGCGAGACGGTGGCCACCTTGCGCTCCTCGTAGGGGAGTGCGGCTATCCCGAACAGCTCGGCGATGCCCTGCCGGCCCTCCACCTCGATCAGCAGCGTCCGGCCCCCCTCGGCGGCCAGCGCCAGTGCCAGGGCGGCGGCGACGGTGGTCTTCCCGGTACCGCCCTTGCCGCTCACCACGTGGAGCCGGACCCCCTCCCAGTCCGGGCCCTGCCGGTCCTGCTGCTCCACGCTCCGCCTCCGTGCGTCTCTCAGGTGCCGCTCTGTGCTGCCGTTGCCGAGGTGCTCTCCCGCGAGGGTAACCAGCCGCCGCCCCGGATGACGGGATTCCCGGACGGGTGACCCCTGACGGAGAACCACCGGCGGGCGACCGTCCGTGGGTGACATGGCACTAGAGTCGGGGCCATGACCAACTGGGAATACGTCACCGTGCCGCTGCTCGTCCACGCCACCAAGCAGATCCTGGACACCTGGGGCCAGGACGGCTGGGAGCTCGTCCAGGTCGTGCCGGGCCCGAACCCGGAGCAGCTGGTGGCCTACCTGAAGCGGGAGAAGATCTGATGAGCAAGGTGGAGGAGAAGCTGGCGGAGCTCGGCTTCACCCTGCCCGACGTGGTGCCGCCGGTCGCCGCGTACGTCCCGGCGATCCGCTCCGGCGAGTACGTGCTGACGTCCGGTCAGCTCCCGATGGTGGCCGGCAAGCTGCCGACCACCGGCAAGGTCGGTGGCGAGGTCACCGCCGAGGAGGCCAAGGAGCTGGCGCAGATCTGCGCGCTCAACGGCCTGGCGGCGATCAAGTCCGTGATCGGTGACCTCGACAAGCTGGAGCAGGTCGTCAAGGTGGTCGGCTTCGTCGCCTCCGCCCCCGACTTCACCGGCCAGCCGCTGGTGATCAACGGTGCCAGCGAGTTCCTCGGTGAGGTGCTCGGCGCAGCGGGCGTGCACGCCCGCTCGGCGGTCGGTGTCGCGGCGCTGCCGCTGGACGCGCCGGTCGAGATCGAGTTCCAGGTGCGCGTCCGGGACTGATCCGGAATGCGCGAGGGCGCCGGCCGGGCACGTGCTCGGCGGCGCTCGCCGCGCGGGCCCGGCCGTGCCGGTCCGGCTCGGGCCGGAGGCGCGGCGGGGCAGGCGATCAGGGGTGCGGGGAACTGCGCGGGGTGGGAAGGCCGCCCCGGCAACGGGCTGATGGTGGGTCGGTTGCCGGTGGGCCGCCTTCCGGTTCGTGCGGTTCCCCGCACCCCTGCTGGTTCCCGCCCTCGGTGCCTTCCGCCCCGGGCGGCGCCCTGCCGGGGCGGGCGGGACGGCCGGTAGCATCCGGCCATGATGCCGATGCCGCCGTCGTGGCCCGCCCGGATCCGGGCCGTCGCCGCGGGTGAACTGACCCCGCCGGTACCCAAGCCCTCCGCCACCGTGGTGCTGCTGCGGGACACCGTCGGGAGCGCGTCCGGGCCGGAGGCGTACCTGCTGCGCCGGCGGACCTCGATGGCCTTCGCGGCCGGGCTGTACGCCTACCCGGGCGGCGGGGTGGACCCGCGGGACTCCGAGGGCGGCTACGGCTGGGCCGGGCCCTCGCCGGCCGAGTGGGCCGAACGGCTGGGCACCGACGAGCCGACCGCCCGGGCGGTGGTCTGCGCGGCGGTCCGGGAGACCTTCGAAGAGGCCGGGGTGCTGCTGGCCGGACCGGACGCGGAGCGCACCGCCGACCCGCGCGACTGGTCCGCCGAGCGCGCCGCGATGGAGCGGCACGAACTGGCCTTCGCCGACTTCCTCGCCGCCAACGCCCTGGTGCTCCGCTCCGACCTGCTGGCGCCGTGGGCCCGCTGGGTGACGCCGGAGTTCGAGGAACGCCGTTACGACACCTGGTTCTTCGTGGCCGCGATGCCGTCCGGGCAGGTGGCGGCCGAGACCGTGGGCGAGGCGGACCGGGTGGCCTGGCTCACCCCGGCCGAGGTGGTCGAGGGGTACGGCGACGGCCGGTACCGGATGCTGCCGCCCACCGTGACGGTGCAGCGGGAGCTGCTGACGGTCCGTTCGGCGGCGGAGGCGGTGGCCGCCGGAGCCGATCGGAAGGTGACTCCGGTGCTCGGGCGGGCGGAGATCGCGGGGGACCGGCTGACAGTTCGCTGGCCGGGGTATGAAGAGCTGACCATCGACGGTAGTTTTCCTCCCGAGTAGGCCGTCACGATCTCCCACCGGGACCGTGGGGGGCCCGACGCCGCTCGCCCGCATCCGATCAGAAGCAGCAGCTCATACCCAGGAAGGACGATCCGATGACCCACAACGACGTGGCTCGCCGGTCGGCGCTCACCGACACCACCTTCGCCGCGCGTCCGCTGACGCTCCGTTCGCTGGCCGGCCGGGTGGCCGACCGCGTGCCGGACGAGCCGACCCTGCGGAGCCTGGAGCGGCAGCTGCCCCTGCGCAGCCTGCACCGGGTCAGCGAGGGCGGCCGGTGACAGGTCTCCTCCCGGGTGACCCCGCCGACGGGATCGGCGGCGGGGCCACCCCCCGGGCGTTCTGCGTGCTGGCGCCGAACCCCGGTCCGATGACCCTGGACGGCACCAACACCTGGCTGCTCTCCGAGCCCGGCTCCGACCTCGCGGTCGTGATCGACCCGGGCCCGCTGGACGAGGGCCACCTGCGCCGGGTCGTCGACACCGCCGAGCGGCAGGGCAAGCGGATCGCGCTGACCCTGCTCACCCACGGGCACCACGACCACGCCGAGGGCGCCGCCCGCTTCGCCGAACTGACCGGCACTCAGGTCCGCGCACTCGACCCGGCCCACTGGCTGGGCTCCGAGGGGCTGCACGGCGGGCAGGTCATCGAGGTAGGCGGCCTGGAGATCCGGGTGGTCGGCACCCCCGGCCACACCGCCGACTCGCTGACCTTCCACCTGCCCGCCGACGGCGCGGTGCTGACCGGCGACACCGTGCTCGGCCGGGGCACCACGATGGTCGCCCACCCCGACGGCCGGCTCGGCGACTACCTGGACTCGCTGCGCCGCCTGCACACCATGGCCGCCGAGCAGGGCGTGCGCACCGTCCTCCCCGGCCACGGCCCGGTGCTCACCGACGCCCTCGGCGCCGTCGACTACTACCTCGCCCACCGGGCCGCCCGCCTCGCCCAGGTGGAGACCGCCGTCGAGGCCGGCTTCCGCACCGCCGAGCAGGTGGTGGCCCGCGTGTACGCCGACGTCGACCGCGCCCTCTGGCCGGCCGCCGAACTCTCGGTCCGCGCCCAGCTCGCCTACCTGGAGGACCACGGCCTGATCTGACGGGTCGTGGCACGACGGGAACGACGGAGGCCCCGGACCGAACGGTCCGGGGCCTGCGTCGTGCGTCGGCGGGTCAGCGCGAGCGGCGGGAGAGGCGCTCGACGTCCATCAGGACGACCGCGCGGGCCTCCAGCTTCAGCCAGCCGCGGCCGGCGAAGTCGGCGAGGGCCTTGTTCACGGTCTCGCGGGAGGCGCCGACCAGCTGGGCCAGCTCCTCCTGGGTGAGGTCGTGGGCGACGTGGATGCCCTCCTCGGACTGCACGCCGAAGCGGCGGGAGAGGTCGAGCAGCGCCTTGGCCACCCGGCCGGGCACGTCGGAGAAGACCAGGTCGGACATCACGTCGTTGGTCCGGCGCAGGCGGCGGGCGATGGCCCGGAGCAGCGCGATGGAGACCTCGGGGCGGGCGTGCAGCCAGGGCTGGAGGTCGCCGTGGCCGAGGCCGAGCAGCTTGACCTCGGTCAGCGCGCTGGCGGTGGCGGTGCGCGGGCCCGGGTCGAAGAGCGAGAGCTCGCCGATCATCTCGCTGGGCCCGAGCACGGCGAGCATGTTCTCCCGGCCGTCCGGCGAGGCGCGGTGCAGCTTCACCTTGCCCTCGGCGACGACGTACAGCCGGTCACCCGGGTCGCCCTCGTGGAAGAGCGACTCGCCGCGGGCGAGCGTCACCTCGGTCATGGAGGCACGCAGCTCGCCGGCCTGCTCGTCATCGAGAGCCGCGAACAGCGCGGCACGCCGCAGAACGTCGTCCACGTGCTTCCTCCTGCTGGTGGTGGGTGGTGCTTCCGGTCATGACTTGCATCACCAAGGATGACGCATGTCGCTCCGATCATATGAGGAGGGGTGCGGGCAGGGAGTACGGTACGGGGCCATTTGTACTCATCGCGGTGGCCCGGGTACCGCCGGGCGGGTTCGTTCACCCGTTCGCCGCAAGGGTGGTGGCGGGCTCGGGAGGGCGCGGGCCGGTCCCCGGCTTGACCTTCGAGCGGCCTGAAGGAGCAGCATCGCCCGCATGGACCTCGATCTCCTCAGCATCAGCGCCTTCGCCCGTTCGGTCGGACTGGCCCCGAGCGCGCTCCGCTTCTACGACGACTGCCGGGTGCTGCTCCCGGCCCGGGTGGACCCGGTCACCGGCTACCGCCAGTACCACCCGGACCAGGCCGGCCGGGCCCGGCTGCTGCGCGGCCTGCGCGAGGCCGGGGTGCCGCTGGCCGACGTCGCGGTGGTGCTGGACGGCACGCCCGGTGAGGCGCGGACGGTGCTGGCCGAGCACCGGGAGCGGCTCGGTGAGCGGGCGGCGGCGGCCCGGGCCGCGCTGGACGCGGTGCTGGGTGCCCTGGACGGGAGCGACGGGAGCGACGGGAGCGGTGGTGAGGTCGGTGGTGACCCGGCGGAGGAGATCCGGATCTCGGGGGCCGAGTTCGCCGCCGCCGTCCGCCAGGTCGCCCCGGCGGTGGCCCGGACGGCGGAGCACCCGGAGCTGACCCGCATCCTGCTGGACGTCGACCCGGCCGAGGTCCGGCTGGTCGCCACCGACCGGTACCGCTTCGCGATGCGCACCCTGCGCACCGCCGGTGGCGGCACCCCGCGCCGGCTGCTGCTCGCGGTGGACGAACTGCTGGAGCTGTCCCGCTGGGCCGCCCGTTCGCACGAACTGGTGCTCACCGGCGGCGGGCTGCGGGCCGCCGACGGCACCGCCCGCCCGCTCCCGGTCCGGGACGGCGAGTACCCCGACTACCGCCGGATGTTGGACGCCTTCCCGGAGCCCGCGCACCGCGTCCTGGTCGACCGGCTCGCCCTCCGGGACGCGCTGGCCGAGCCGGTGACGGTGCTCTCCTTCGCCCCGGACCGCCTCACCGCCGGCGCCGGGGAGCTGCCCGCCGTCAGCCAGGGCACCCCGCCGCCGTGGCGGATCGCCTTCGACCCCGAGGTGCTCGGGCCGGCCCTGGAGGCCGGGATCGGGCCGGACGTGCTGCTCGAACTGGTCGGCCCGCAGCACCCGGTGGTGCTGCGCTCGGCCGACCAGGGCAGCTTCACCACCCTGGTGATGCCGGTCCCGGTGCCCTGACGGTCCGTCGGCCGGGCCCCTCGGCGCGGGTGGGGCCCGCAGCCGCTCCCGGGGTCAGTCCCACTGCTGGTCGGCGAGCGAGGTGACCGGCTGCGGCTTGCCGATGACGGCCAGCGCGACGAAGAAGTTGATCTGGCCGATGGCGATGGTCAGGGTGGCGATCGCCTTCTCGTCGTAGTGCTCGGCCACTTCGGCGTAGAGCCGGTCGGTGACCCGCTCCTGCCCGGCCGGGGCGGGCTGGAGGGTGGCTTCGACCAGGGCCAGGGCGGCGCGCTCGGCCGGAGTGAAGCAGGGCGCGTCCACCCAGGAGGAGACGGCGGTGATGCGCTCCTCGGTCTCGCCGGCCTTGCGGAGGAAGCCGGTGTTGAGGGTGGTCAGGTAGGTGTTGCGGACGATCTGGCCGGCCCGCAGGTGCACCAGGTTGATGGTGGTCCGGGGCACCGAGCGGTTGCCGGTGGCCTTGAACAGGGCGGCGCTGACCTCGGCCAGCTCGGGGACGTACCGGCCGGGGTCGGGCATCCGGGAGATCGACTGCTGCGTCATGGTGGTTCCTCCTGCGGTCCGTTGCGGTTGCTTCACCACACCGACGGATGCGCGTCCGGAGTTGTGACGGGATTCCGCAGGAGATTTCCGTCCGGTCTCCACGGCTGCGGTTCCGCCGTGGAGGAGCGCCTCGGGGCGACGGTCTGACGGGTCGTCATGCGGTGTCGGTCGGCCCTTCCGGCCCTTCCGGCCCTTCCGGCCCGGCGAGTGCGGCGAGTGCAGTGCCGGCCCGCTCGGCCAGTCCGTCGGCTCCGCAGTGCACGGCCAGCTTCCGGCCCTCCGACAGCCGCGTCCCGGCCTCGTCCGGGCGGCCGTCCGTGGTCAGGGATTCGCCCAACTCGACCAGGGCCAAGGCGTGTTCGTAGCGGTTGGGGGAGGCGGCCAGCCGCTCCACCGCCCGTTCCAGCAGGGCCGTCGCCGGGGGACCGTCGTGGACGGCGGCGGCCAGCCGCAGTGCGCTGCCGACCGCCGAGGCGGGGCCGAAGCGCTCGGCCCGGCGTACCGACTCCTCCGCCAACTCCCGGGCCCGGGGCGGGTCCTGGGTGAGCAGCGCGAGGGCCAGGTGGCCGGTCCAGGGTGCCCAGACCGGGTTGTGCCAGCCGCGTTCGTCCAGGGCCGCCCCGGCCGTGGCCAGTGCCTCGGCCGCCCCGGCGGCGTCGCCCCGGGCCAGCAGCAGTCGGCCGTACAGGGTCGGGGCGTCGGGCAGCACCATCACGGTCGGGAAGGGCGGCCCGAAGGAGTAGTGCTGCGCCAGCTCCCAGGCCTCCTCGGGGCGGCCACGGGCGAGCAGGGTGTCGGCCAGCACGCCGACCGCGAACCACTGCAGCGGGATGCCGGGCGCGATCCGCTCGGCGGTCCGCAGCGAGTGCCGCAGCAACTCCTCCGCCTCGGCGAGCGCGCCGCAGCGGAACCGGAGCAGGCCCTTGAGGAAGAGCGCGAACCCCAGGTGCCCACCGCTCCACCCCGCCACCTGGTACGCCGTCACCGCCTCGTCGAACAGCGCCTCCGCCCGGTCCACCCGGTCCGCGTAGAGGTAGCCGATGCCGAGCACGCCCGGGAGTTCGAAGCCCCAGGTGGTGTTCGTCCAGCCCAGCTCGGGTGGCAGCCTGCCCTCCTCCAGCACCCATTCGGCCAGCGCGATCGCCTCGTCGGCCGTCCCGCCCCGCAGCACCAACTCCCAGCAGCGCAGCACCGACACGGCAGCGGCGGTACCGTCCGGCCCGGCCAGGCTGCGGGCGTACCGCTCCAGCCGCCGGAAGCGGTCCCGGCTGTCCGGCTCCTCGGCCTGGAAGGCCGAGAACATGAAGTGCGCGACCTCCAGCCGACCGCGCCCCGGCCCGGACGGGGTCCGGGCCGCCTCCTCGGCGCAGACCTCGGCGGCCTCGCGCAGCCGGTTGCTGTGGGCCAGGGCCTGGGCCAGCCGGAAGGTCGCGTCCACCCGGCGCTCCCCCGGGGCGAGGCCGGGCTGTTCGTCGAGGGCGTCGAGGGCCAGGCGCAGCTGGTTCACCGTGGTGGCGGGGTCGGTGAGCAGTGCCGAGCAGCCGAGCTCGTAGAGCACCTCGGCCCGGTCCCGGTCGTCGGGCGGCTCGCTCAAGGCCCGACGCAGGCAGCGCTGGGCCGCCTCCGGCGCGCCGGTCGCCAGGTGCTCGGCGGCGGCCCGGCGGAGCTTGCGCACCGTCTCCTCGTCGCCGTCCGGCCGGGTCTCCAGCAGGTGCCGGGAGGCCGCCGCCAGGCCCAGGCCGGCGTTCTCCACCTCGGTCGCGGCGATGCCGTGCATCGCGGTCCGGACGGCGGGCGGCACCGACTGGTAGACCGAGGTGGCGATCAGCGGGTGGACGAACTCCAGCCGGCCGTCGGCCGTGCCGATCAGCACCCGGTGGTGGCGCAGCTCCCGCAGCGACCGGGCGGCGGCGTCCGGACCCTGGGCGGCGATCGCGGCGGCCAGCTCCGGGCGGATGTCGGTGCCGAGCAGCGAGGCCGCCCAGGCGTAGCCGAGGGTGCTCGGGCCCAGCCGTCCCAGCCAGTGATCGCGCGTCAGTCCCAGGGCTTTGGCGGCGAGTTCGCGCAGCTGCTCGGTGTTGCCCTCGACCGGCTCCAGCTGCTGGTCGCCGACCTCGCGCAGCAGCGCGCTGGTCCCGAACGGGCTGCCGCCGGTGACCGTCCACACCTGGCGGCAGAAGCCCTCCTCGGCCTCCGGCCCGAGCGAGGCCCGGACCAGACCGGCCACCGAGTCGGGCTGCAGCGGGCGGAGTCGGTGCACCCGGTCGGCGAGGCCGTGGATGCGCCGCAGTGACTCCGGGCCCCGATCGGGCTGGTCGGCCGGGCCGGTGAGGCCGGTGGGGCCGGGGCGGTCAGGCTGGTCGAACGTGTCCGGAAGCGGGCCCGGGAGCGTGGCAGGGGCGCTGCCGGTCGGGTCGGCGGAGGTCGGGTCGGTGAAGGTCGGGTCGGTGGAGGTCCGGTCGAACCCGGGGCGGCAGGCGAGGACCAGCAGGACCGGGAGCTCCCTGGCCCGCTCCGCGAACGCGGCCAGCCAGCCGAGCGACTCCGGATCGGACCAGTGCAGGTCGTCGACCACCACCACCAGCGGCTCCAACAGCCGGGCCAGGCGCACCAGTACGTAGTCCAGGCCGTCCCGCACCCCCTGCGGATCGAGCGCCCCGGTCGGTGGCAGCAGCCCGACGGCCGGGCCGACGATGCCGTGCCACCGGCCGGTCACCTGCCGCTGGCCCTCCTCGCCCAACCCGGCCAGCACGGGTTGCAGCAACTGCCGCACCACGTGGAAGGGTTCGTGCCGACGCCGTTCACCTCCCCGGGCGAACAGCACGGTGCAGCCGGCCCAGACCGCCAGCCGTCGGACCTCGGTGACCAGGGCCGTCTTGCCCAGCCCGGCCTGCCCCACGAAGACCAGCAGCCCGCCGGTCCCGGCTCCGTCCCGCCCCGCCCCGAGCGCCCGGACCGCCTCCTCGGCCGCCCCGGTCTCCGCCTCGCGCTCGTACAGCGCGGTCCGTTCCGCCCCCACTGCCATCCCCCGCCTCGGCCGTCCGTGCACCCCCTCGGCCGAGGCTAGCGCCGCAGCGGAGGCGGCGTGGCGGACTTGGCGTACGTCGTCCTCTCCCCGGCCGGTGCGGTGGCCGTCGGCCCGGGAGGTGCAGGTGGCGCCGACTGCCCTGGAACGCCGTGGACGGCCGACCGCCCGGAAGCGCGGCGGACGGCCGACCGCCCGGCGTAGCCTTCGTGCATGGCAGAGATCAAGGCCGTGCGGGCGGCGAAGCCGAAGAAGCCCGAGAGCCACCTGGCGATGGTGCGGCGGGCGCGGAAGATCAACCGGGCGTTGGCGGAGGTGTACCCGTACGCGCATCCGGAGCTGGACTTCGAGAACCCGTTCGAGCTGTTGGTGGCGACGGTGCTGTCGGCGCAGACGACGGACCTGAGGGTGAATCAGACCACCCCGGCGTTGTTCGCGAAGTACCCGACGCCGGAGGACATGGCGGCGGCGGTGCCGGAGGAGCTGGAGGAGATCATCCGGCCGACCGGGTTCTTCCGGTCGAAGGCCAAGTCGCTGATCGGGCTGTCGATCGCACTCCGGGACGACTTCGGCGGTGAGGTGCCGGGGCGCCTGGACGACCTGGTGAAGCTGCCGGGCGTCGGCCGGAAGACTGCCAACGTGGTGCTGGGCAACGTCTTCGGTGTTCACAGTTCAGCACGACACATCTGCAACCGCGCAGGCCGCCCGGCCCGGGCCTGGCGCTGCATCCTCGGGGAGGCCCAGGGGGTTCGTACATCAGGTCGATAGACTCTCGCGGGTGAACGCTCCTGTACGAACCATCCCTGGCCGCCGAGTCGAGATCGACCCCGAGCTCATCGAGGCGATCAACCGCATCGCCGTGAGCTACGTCCGGCAGTCGTCGGCCAAGGCGGACAGTACGGAGGCTTCACCCGAGACCCAGCGGACGAAGAACGAGGAGGAGTCCCTGCGCTGGGGCACCTTCCGGCGCCACTACGAGGACATCGGCATCTCCGGCTGGGACGCCGACGCCGAGCGCGAGGGCTTCGAGACGATGCTCGCCGACGCGCGGGCCGGCCTCTTCCAGGTCCTCATCGTGTACAACGTCAGCCGCTTCTCGCGGCGCGAGGTGGCCGACGCCATCCCGGTCGTCGCGGAGCTGCACCGCCTCGGGATCACCATCGTCAGCGTGATGGAGGGCGTCTTCGCGCCCAGGGACAGCATGGCGCTGATCTACCTGATCATGCGCCTCGACGCCTCCCACCAGGAGTCCGAGAACAAGAGCCAGGCCGTCCGGGACGTGAAGGCCGCCCAGCGTGATGCGGGGAGTTGGCTCGGCGGTGCCCCGCCGTACGGTCTGCGCGCCGAGAAGGAGATCCACGGCAAGCTCGCGATCTACCGGCTCTTCCACGAGAACGAGGAGACGGAGAACCTGCGTCAGATCTGGTCGACGATCAAGCTCCACAAGGACAAGCCGATCAAGCCCGGGAAGAAGCACCCCGGCTCCCTGTCAGGCATCTGCACCGACATGAACGAGAAGGGCGTCCCGACGCGGGGGCAGCGCACCGGCAAGGAGCGGGCCGACTCGCAGTGGCACAGCCGAACCCTCAAGGGCATCCTCCTGAACCCCGCGATCGCGGGCATGAGCTACGAGACGCTCTACAAGGTCAAGGAGGACGGGACGCTGACGAAGACGGTCGAGGGCTACCGGATCAACCGGGACGACGAAGGCCGCCCGATCATGATCTGCGAACCGATCATCCCGCCGGCCGAGTGGTACGAGCTGCAGGACTGGCTCGCCGGCCGAGGCCGCGGGCAGGGGCTCTCGCGCGGCACCTCCCTGCTGGCCAGCCTGAAGAACGAGGACAAGGAGCCGATCCTCACCTGCGAGTGCGGACGCCCTATGACCAGCCTGAACGCCGCGGCCACAGACCCGAAGGTCAAGCCGGTCTACCGCTGCACCCGGGCGCCGGGGGCGGCCACCGAGGAAGAGCACCAGGGCGGCAACGCCATCATGATGCGGCACCTCGACGAGTTCGTGGCCCGGCGCATCTTCGCGCTGATCCTGGCGTCCGAGGACGACCCGGAAGTGCTGCCCGTGATCGCGGCTGCCACCAAGACCTTCGCGCGATCGCAGGAGAGCCCGGAGATCGCTGCCGAGCGCAACGCCCTGGTGGCGGAGCGGGCGGACGCCACGAGGGCACTGGTAGAGCTGTACGACGACCTCGACGCCAACGTCTACAGCGGCAGGATGGGCCGCGACCGGTTCCTCTCGAAGAAGGCCAAGGTCGAAGCCCGCATCGACGCGGCCGAGACCCGATTGGCAGGCCTGCGCGTACCGGAGGAGGTAGTCCTGCCGCTCTCCGAGTGGCTGCCGACCGATCCGGAAGCCGACCCGGTCAGGGAGGGGTCATGGTGGCAGGGTGCCGACCGCAACGCCCGCCGGAGCTTCGTCAGCCTCTTCGTCCGCAGCATCGTCGTCTCCAAGGCCGAGAGCCGCTGGGGGCACTCCCGCACAGCGGCGTACGACGTCGAGCCGCGCGTTGACCTGGACTGGGTGCGGGCCACCGGCGACGGTGAGGACGACCACCTCGCCGAGCAGGAGTAGCCGCCGGTGAACGACAAGGAGGGCAGCCCCGAACGGGGCTGCCCTCCTTGTCAGCCCCAAGGGCCGAGCACGGTGAGGACCGGTATTCGGTAGGCAAGACAGGACCCGCCGCCGACAGGGACATCCACGCGCCGGATGGCCAGCTCACAGAGAGCTGCTCCCTCGATGGCCGCGAGCGCGGCCCGCACACCGGGCAGGGACTCGGCGAACTTCCAGGAAGCGGACTGGAAGCGGAACTGGCCGAAGGCTGGCGCCTGGGCCAGGCGGAACCTGACGGTCGCACTGGGGTGCGGGCCACGTCCCGCCTTGGCGAGCGCCTTACGCTCCGCCATCAGCGTCGGGCAGCCGCAGAGCTCCCCGGAGACCGGCGCCGGCGACAGATGCACGATGCCGTCGCAGTGGTGGGTGAGCCGGCCCTGGCCCCAGAGCCGCATGTCGGTGGTGACCGCGCTGTTGGCGGCGAGGACGATCCGCACCTCGGACGCGCGGGTCTGCACCTCTACTGCACCGATGGCGCCGGGCGCGCTCGGCGCGGGAGCAGCGCCGAGCAGCTCGGCGACGCCGGACCCAACTGCGACATCGGACGTCTCGATGCGCCACGTGGCCAGGGACTCGGGGCGGTTGTCGAGCCTGCGGCCCATGTAGAACTGCCCCGCGGCTGGTTCCGCTTCGGTGTGCCGATCCGCTGCGCCTGGGCTCGGCGCAGACGTAGTGACGACGTGGGACTTCCGCGCGATGGCGGTGATGGGCATGGGTCTCCTGTTGGGCAGTCGGCGCTCGGGCTGATGGGCGGGCAGCGCGCGCCGTTGGTGAAGGAAGAGGTGGTGTTCGCTCCAGAACCGGAGCAGGGGTGGCGGCGCGAGCAAGGCGTCAGCGCCGCGGAGCCGGGCCGCGCGCCGGAGGCGCGGTGGGTCGGCGGAGGAAGCTGGGCCCGGAGCAGAGCAGGGTGGAGCTCTGCGCGTGCGGGCGGCAGCTGGGGAAGACCGTCAGATCGGTCTGTGAACTTCGGCGATGGAAGCCGGGTCGGTGGGGCCGTGCTGTGGCCGAGATGGCTGGACAGTCACGCGGGGCAGGGCTGCGGGACGGTAGGGGTGGATGGCGCGCGGCTCCCTTCTTGGTGGTTAGTGGCTGGGCTGGGGAGGGGGCTCTGTTCCCGGTAGTGATCGAGCGGCGGACCGCCGTCCACGAGGTCGGCACAGTAGACGACACACCACTCGGGCCGTAGAACGATCTTGGCCTTCTGCGGGCTGGCCGGTGGCTATCCCAGGGATGCAGGGCCTTGTGGCTGGTCTGCCTGCTGCTTGGACCGTTGGAAGGCCGGGAAGCGGAGGAAGATCAGGGGGCTGGTGCCGATCGGGCCGCGTCGGCGGTTCTCCTCGGTGATGGCGCGGGCAATGCGGTCCTCGAGCTCCTTGGCATGTTGGGGGAACGTCTGGCTGTACTGGTCGACGATCTGGAAGGCCGCGTCGGTGTTCTTCATCAGGTCCAGCAGCCTGCGGTACATGGCGGCCACGGCGTTGGTCATGTCGGCCATGTGCCGCTTGGAGGAGGACTCGGGCGGGCCGAGGAACTCCTCCAAGGTGAGGCCGAAGACCTTGGCGAAGCCGATCGCCTCGTCGAGGTTGATCCGCCGGCGGGGCTCGCCGCTCTCGATCCGCCAGACCGAGGACTGGTTCATGGGATAGCCGGCGGCGGTCATGCGCTTGGCGAGTTCGCCGGTGCTCCAGCCGAGGTACTCGCGCTCCAGGCGGACCCGCTCGGCGGCGTGCTCCTCGCTGAGCGCGGGAGCTGCAGGGGAGTTCTCGGGCTGGCCTGGCTGGTCGGTCACTCGATTCACCTCGCATCGAAGTCGGCTCGTTCTTGCATCGTCGCTAGAGTGAAGCTACAGTCATCCCTGGCGGATGGCAAGTCCATCCGAAATGCATCATCCCATCGAGCCCCCGGAGCCCACCACGACCCCCGCTACCGCGATACTCCCTGCTCGCCTTCCGTCCCCTGCCCGGGTTGTCCGGGTGACCGCCTGGGACCGGCTCGCCGTCGCCCTGATTGGCGTGGCCGGCTTCGCCCTGTCCTTCGATGCGCTGCAGCAGATGGCCGTCGCCATCCACGTGCGCGGCCCGCTGGCGTACGTCTTCCCGCTCACCGTTGACGGGTTCATCGCCTACGGCGTGCGCGCCCTGCTGGTCCTGCGGGCCGCGCCGTGGCAGGCGCGCCTGTACGCCTGGTTCCTGTTCGCCGGTGCGACCGCCGCCAGCGTGTGGGCCAACGCCCTGCACGCTGTGCGCCTGAACCAGGTGCTCGACCAGGGCGACGGGTTGCAGCTCGGCGACGGCGTCGTCGCCGTCCTGTCGATGCTCTCCCCGCTCGCGCTCGGCGGCGCCGTCCACCTCTACATCCTCATCGCCCGCCACGCCGTCACCCCGCAGCCTGCCCCGGCCGGAGCGTACGGCGAGACTTCTGCCGACCCCATGTTCCCGGACCCCCGGTGCGCCGGACCGGCCGTCTGATGGTCCGGTCGCACCCGCCTGGCCGTCCGCCGCGACCGGACGGTCCGTCTCCGGCGGTCCGGAGGGTCCGGAGGGTCCGGAGGGTCCGGAGGGTCCGGAGGGTCCGGACGAGACTGCGGTCCGGTCCGCGCCGTCCGCCTCCTCCGCGCCCGACGAAGTCGGTGGTCCGCTCTCGTTCGTCGCGGACTCGGTGCTGGTCCGGGCCTCCGGTGGTCCGGGGGCGGGGTCGGCAGAACTCCCCGGCTCCGAGGTGCGGACGGACGGCGGCGGTCCGGATGCCGATGGCGTAGCCGAGCCGCCTCCTGCTGCTGGGGGTGGTCCGGGGCGGCGGACGGGTCGTCCGGCGGGGGCGTCGATGGCGCGCTTGCTGGAGGTCAGCCGGCCTGCGGTCCGAGCCCATGGCCGCCCGAGCCGTCCGGTTGTCGAGCGCGCGGTCCGCGAGGCCAACCTGCCCATGGGCAGTACCCGCTTCACGGTCCTGATGGACGAGCTCCGCAAGGAGTTCCCGCACGGTCCGGACCGCGAGCACCCACCGGTCGACTGACCTCACCCCGGCGAACCGGTCCACCGTCCGGTGCGTCCGCTCCGACTTCTGCCGATGCGCAGAACTCCCTGGTCCGATTCGGTCCGTCCGCAGCTGACCCGGTCGCTGCGGACGGACCGCATCCCTTCGCCGTGCGCACACCGGACCATCCCGCCTCCGGAACATGGCGGCCTGCGCGCGAAGCCTTCCGCCCTCGTGTTGGGCATGGTCCGGACGCTGACCAACCTGATCCCGACAACCCCTGGAGCATGCCCTGACCGACATCTTTCCCGTTCCGGACCACCGCTCTGCCGGTGGTGTAACCTCCCTCGACCGCACCGGAGTTGACCATCCACACGTCAACGGCGGAGCAAGCGAGTGCGTGCGGGGCCCCTACGGGGCCACGCACGCGGGTGTCCACGCCCAGGGGGGCGTGGACGTGGCGGTGCTGCCGGGGGCGGCAGCACCGGAGCTTCACCGCGGGGGCGCGGCGAAGCAGGAGGAGACGCCCGCCGTCGAGCCGCACCCGTCCGCTCGATCCGCCGAGCGCGCCCCGCGTGCCGTCGTTCGCTGTGCCAAGCGCCGCCGGCGTGACAACGACAACCCGAAGACGAAGAAGCTCGGCTTCCGGTGCACCGCGGAGCGTGCAGCGCAGATCAAGCGGCTCGCTCAGGAGGCTGGCCTGAACGTGGCCGACTACCTGGAGCGCCAGGCCCTGACCCCGGGCGGCGCCGGGACGGTGACCCGCGACGAGCAGCTCGATCAAGCCGTGCAGGCGCTGGACGCTGCACGCTTCCAGGTCAGCCGACTCGGCGTCAACGTCAACCAGATCGCCTTCCAACTCAACGCCGAGATGGGCATCGAGCACGGCCCGGCACAGGCCACCCTGGCCAGGGCCAGGGAGGCGGTGGTCGAGGTCCGCAGGGCGGTGGCCGGGGTGGACGCCACTGCGATGCGGGCGGCGAAGGCCGCCCGCCGGTGATCACCACCGCCCGCTCCGGGGCGGACACGCTCAAGGCGCTCAAGTACTTATACGGTCCGGGCCGGCGCAACGAGCACACCGACCCGCACCTGGTGGCCTCCTGGGACGGCTTCGCCCCCGACCCGGGCCGCGACGGCGAGGCCACCTTGGCCCAGCTGCGCGACGCCCTGGACCTGCACGTTGTCCGGTACGGCAGGCCGGTCGCCAAGCACGTCTACCACCGCATGGTCCGCGCCGACCCCACCGACCGGAACCTGAGCGACGAGGAGTGGGGCGCGGTCGCACGCCGGGTCGTGGCCGCCGCCGGTATCGCCCCCGACGGCGACTCGGACGGCTGCCGGTGGGTCGCCGTCCACCACGGGGACAACCACATCCACATCCTCGCCACCGTGGTGCGCGCCGACCTGACCCAGGCCCGCCTGCGGGGCGACCAGTACCGGACGGAGGCCGAAGTAACGAAGATCGAGCGCGAGTTCGGGCTCAAGGACTGGTCCGACACCCGAACCCGCGACTACCGGGCGGGGATCCCCAAGCGCCCGAAGAGCCCGGAGCTGCGCAAGGCCGAGCGCCTGGGCCAGGAGGAGCCGGGGCGGGCCCGGCTGCGGACCGGGGTACGGCGGGCCCTCGCGGGGGCTGTGGGGGAGGAGGAGTTCCTTGCCCGCCTAGCCGCGCAGGGGATCCGGTGCGAGGTCCGCCGCCTGCCCTCCGGCGACGCCAGGGGCTACAAGTTCGCCCTGCCCACCGGCGAACCGGGCCCTGTGGTGTGGTTCTCCGGCAGCCAACTCGCGGCCGACCTGACCCTGCCCAAGATCCACGAGCGGTTCGCGGCCGGGATCGACCAGCCCGCGCCCCGCGACCCGGTCGGCCAGAGGCGGCCGGCCACGGTTCGGTACCGGGCCAGCGCCAGCATCGAGCGTGCCACCGCCACCGTCGACGACGACCCGCGCGCTGGTCAGGTCAGCGCGGTGGTCAGCGGCACGATCGAGGTCCTCGACGCCCTCGCCCTCACCAGCCCGGTCCTGTCCAGGAAGGAGATCAACCAGGCCGCCCGGGCACTGGAGTTCACCGCGATTGCCCGCACCCGAGCCGCCCGGGCCGAGGCGCGGGCGATGCGCTCGGTGGCCCGCGAACTCCTCTACACCGGCCCTGCCGGAGGCCGGGGTGAGGAGGGCACGGCCGCCGCCACGATCCTGGCCAGCCTGATCCTGCTGGCGATCGTCATCGCCAAGTGGCACGCCGCCCAAGGCCACCGGCACCAGGCCGAGGCCGCACGAGCGGCGGCACAGCACCTGCGGACCGCCTACGGCAGGCACGCGGGACGGCCGATCGCTGTCCTCGACACCCAGGGCCGCCAACTGCCCCGGCCCGCCCGTGACCGGCACGAGGCACAGGCCCGCCGGGCACTGCCTGCCGACTTGGCAGCCAGGGTGCTCGCGGACCAGGGCTGGGCGGCGCTCGCCGCCACCCTGGCCGAAGCCGGGCAAGCCGGCCACGACCCACAGGCTCTGCTCGCCCAGGCCGCAGGGCAGAGAGAGCTGGCCAGCGCCGACTCCCCGGCCACCGTGCTCACCTGGCGCATCCGCCGGGGCGCCCACCTCCCGGCACCCGCGCCGATCGTCACCCCGGAGGAGCGCCGCACCGGTGCGGCGCTGTCCCGCACGGTCACCCACCGCAGCACCGGCACGCCGGCCGCTGCAGTCACCCCGCCGCCCCCGCCCGCGCCGGAGACTTCGCGTCGCACGCGGTGACCAACCCCGGTGGGCGGGGATGGGAAGCCCCTTCCCGTCCCCGCCCACCGGGGCCCTTCTGCCGGTACCGATGTGGCCGGCAGCCCCTTCCCCTCTGTTCGCCCGCCACCCGACGGTGGCTGGGCAGATCCGCATACCCCCAACCCAGTACTGGAGACTTCTTCTTTGCGTTCGATCCCTGTTGTGCCGCGCACCGTGTTCTCGACGTCCCGCACCGCGGAGTTCCTGGACCGGCAGGCTCTGCAGTCCCAGACCGGCCAGTCCCACGATCGGTTCGGTGACGTCGTGATCAAGGAACTGCTCGACAACGCCCTGGACGCGGCGGAGTCCGAGTGCGTCGCCCCCGAGATCGGCCTCACGGTGTCGTCGGCCGATGACGTGGCGCGCGTGTGCGTGAGCGACAACGGTCCCGGCATCCCGGCCGCCGTCATCGAGCGGATCCTGGACTTCACCCGCAACGTCTCCGACAAGGAGAGCCTGCGCTCGCCGACCCGCGGTATGCAGGGCAACGCCTTCAAGACCCTGCTCGGCATCCCTTACGCGCTCGGCGTCACCGAGTCGGTGGTCATCGAGGCGCACGGGGTACGCCACGAGATCGCCCTGTCCACCGACCCGTCGTCCGAGCTCGCCATCCGCCACGCCAAGACCTCTTCCACCCGCACCACCGGCACGGCGGTGACCGTGCCGCTGCCGGCAGACCGGGTCACCGCCGCCAAGGCGGCCGGGTGGCTGCGAAAGTTCGCGCTCGTCAACCCGCACGCGCGCTTCGTTGACCACGGTCAGGCCTCGGGCGGCGAGGGGGCCGGAATTTACGAGCCCACCGCTCCCGAGGGATGGCGCAAGCCCTGGCCTACCGACCCGACCAGCGCACACCACTACGACAACGCGGCGATGGAGAAACTGGTCTTCGCCCACATCCGCGAGCACCGCCAGGGTGGCGCGGACCTGACCGTTCGGGCGTTCACCAACACCTTCACCGGGCTGTCCGGCTCGGCCAAGGCCAAGAAGGTCGCCGAACGGCTCCCCCAGATCACGCACCTGTCCGGGTTCGAGGAGAAGCGGGAGCAGGTGCCGGTGCTGCTGGCCGCCCTGAAGGAGCACAGCAAGCCGCCCACGCCCTCCTATCTCGGCAAGGTGCCCCGCGACCACTACCACCACGTCCTGGACCAGGCGTTCGGCGTCGAGGAGTCGTGGTTCGCGCGCAAGCAGCTCACCGACGCGGCCGGGATCCCGTGGAGCATCGAGGTCACGGTGGCCCGTACCAAGAGCCCCGGCGACGTCGGCTTCGCGGTGAACTACTCGGCGACCTTCGGTGAGCCGCTGGCGCGCACCCGCCTGGCCGGCGACAAGATCTCCGAGTACGGGGCGCTCTCGTTCCTGACTCAGGCCGACGCGGCCCCCGTCCCCGCCAACCAGTCGCTCCGGGCCGCGATCGTCCATCTGGTCTGCCCGGTGCCGCAGTTCACCGACAAGGGCAAGACGACGCTCGTCGTCCCGCGCGAGGTCGCCGACGCCTGCGCCAAGGCCCTGACCGAGGCGAGTCGGGTGCTGCTCAAGGACAAGCGTTCCAAGCAGAGCGCCGATCGGCGCGAGATGCGGGCGGCGATGCGCGAGCTCGACGCTGAGGCCGCCACCTCGGCCGAGCCGAAGGTGACCCTGAAGGACGCCGTGTTCGCGGTCATCCGCGAGGCCATCGCGCAGGCCCGCGGCACCGAAGAGCTGTCGTTCTCCTCCCACACCCTCTTCTACAAGATCCGCCCGCTCGCGCTGAAGCTCCTGCCTCCCGGCTCCAAGGTCACGGCGCCCTACGTCGAGCAGACCCTGCTCCCCATGTGGGAACGGGCCAACGGCCCCATCCGGGGCCTGTACCGCGAACCCCGCGGAACCCTCCACCACCCCCACGACCCAGAAGGGACGAAGGACGTACGCCTTGGCACCCGCGAGGTCCGGGAGTACCAGCCGCCGCAGTGGAGCTACAACAAGATCCTCGTCATCGAGAAGACGGGCCTGTGGCCGCCGGTGCGCGAGTCCGGCATCGCCGACCGGTACGACATGGCCGTCATCACCAACGAGGGCTACAGCACCGAGGCGTGCCGAGACCTGCTGGCCAGGATGCCCGCCGGCGAGGTGCAGATCTTCGTCCTCCACGACGCCGACCCCGCCGGCTACAACATCGCCCGCACCCTCGGAGAGGCGACCGCCCGCATGCCCGACCACCGCATCGAGGTCATCGACCTCGGCCTGAGCGTCGACGACGCCATCGCCAAGGGCCTGGAAGCCGAACCCGACACCCGTGAGTCCGCCCTGCCCGCCCGCATCCTCCCCCACCTCACCCCAACCGCCCGCGCCTGGTTCACCGGCAAGCCCATCGCCCGCAAGCCGGACGGCAAGCCCGCCAGCTGGCGCTACCAGCGCGTCGAGCTGAACGCCTTCTCTTCCCCCGAGCTCATCGCCTACATCGAGGAAGGACTCGCCCGCCACCACGCCACCGGAAAGGTCATACCCCCCGACAGCTGGCTGTCCGTCAACGCCGAAGGCTCCCTGCGCCACCGCGTCGCCGCAGCTGTCGGTGCGGCGATCGACGCCATGATCCCCAAGGACAGGATCATCGACGAGATCCTGGAGGGCCTCGACACCGACCAGATCACCGCCATCAGCTCAACCGATGTCGCCCAACTCCACACCCATCGTCCTTCCCTCTCCTGGACGGACGCAGTCCCGATCCTCGTCGGCCAGCGACTGAGCGACCACGCCGACCTGCCCGCCCTCGCCCGCCAAGGCGTCATCAACTACCAGGCCACAGAACGCCAGTAGCCGGCCCCCCGCACGGCTGCCACCCCACCAGGGCGGCAGCCGTGCGGGCCTGGAAGGGCGCACCGATCGTCGTGCCGGTCGGACCCCGAGACGACGACAGCCAAGCCAACCGCCCATGGAGGCACCGCCAACTGGCTTGCGGGGAAGGTGTGGTGTCGGTTCGATGTCTTCTTCGAAGTCCGGGAAGGGTGTGCCCGCCGGTCGTCTTGTGGTGCTTGCAACCGACACGGAAGGGCACCGTATGACCAACCCCGCCGACCGCAACACCACCCTCGCCGTCCCCCACCCCGGCCCCCTCAACCCCCGCGGCATCACCATCACCTGCGCCGCCTGCAACGCCGCCCGCGACTGGCTGCTGATCCACGTCCACCCCGACCTGGTCTTCGTCCGCTGCCGCTGCACCCACGAATGGCTCGAACACGACCTGGAGCCCACCCACGTCCACGACGCCCGTGACGACTCCTTCGAAGAACGCGAGTGGGCGTCCTTCGAGGAGATGTACCGAGGACTCGGCTTCGACGGCCTCCTCGCCGGCACCATCTGGCTGTAACGGGTCGAACCGGCCGGGAGGCGCGACTGCCTCCCGGGCGGGGTGCCGGAGGCGGTGCTCCGACCTGCTACGAGGCAGTCGAGAGCAGTTGCCCGACTGTGCGTCAGTGATCCGAAGTGGAAAGGCAGTCCCGCTACTTGGCGACCTGGCCGTAGCACGATCTGCCATCAGCGAAGTGTGAGAGTGACCGCTCGCCGATCGAGTCGATCTTCGGACGGTGCGTGTGCTACGTTCCGAAGTCCAACCGAAAATAGGCGACCCCGGCGGTGCTGGTAACACCCCGGGGTCCGGCAACAGGAGTGCAACCTCCCGATGCGTGTCCATCGTAGCGCCCACGTGCGCAACTTCACGGTGCTGCCCAACTGCGTGCTGCAGTACCGGCAGCTGTCCTACACCGCCCGCGGCCTGCTCGCGGACCTTCTCTCCCGTCCCGACGGCTGGCGCGAGGACGGCCGCCACATGGCCGACACTAGCCCCCAGGGACGCGGGGCGATCCGCAAGGCCCTGAAGGAGCTGGCCGACGCCGGCTTCTACCGGGTCGAGAAGATCCGGATGCCCGACGGCACCATCCGCACCGAGACCCACGTCTACGACACCCCGCAGCGCGCCCTGCCGGGTGCCACCCGTCCGGACTCCGGTGAAGCGACCACCGGCGGTGCTGACGTCCTTCCAAAGGACCGGTACCAAGAACCCTCCCTCCCCGATCCGCAGACCGCTCTCGCCGACGAGACGCAGGCGATGGAGGGAGGGCGGGAGGAAGATCCCGACGAGGAAGCCGACCGGCAGCCCGTGACGATGCCAGACGGCCCCGCCCGCGAGGCGGTCGCCACGTTGTTCCGGGCGATCCGCCCAGAACCCCGGCTGAGGCTCGGCGCCGCAGAAGCCGAGGACCTCGCGCCCCTGGTCGCCCAGTGGCTGGAACGCGGCAGCACCCACGCCGATCTCACCGCCGCACTACTGCCGGGCCTGCCCACCCCGATGCACTCGCCCGCTGCGGTGCTCCGCAGCCGATTGGAGCGCAAGATGCCGCCCGTCCAGGCGCCCGTGCGACCGGCAGCGGCTCGGTATGCCGAGTGCGCCAAGTGCCACGACCCAGTGCCGCGGCCCGGTATCTGCCGCCCCTGTGCGGGCCTCGGAACCCGCATACCTGCCGTCGGCGGTGGTGAAGCCGCCACTCCAGGTGGAATTGCCCGAGCACGGGCGGTTCTCCTGGCTGCCAAGGCTGCGTCGCGCTACCGAGGCCAGTCGAAGTTGCCTACGGCCGGTTCTCCCGGAGCAGCTTGTGAGGTAGCTGGATGACGGCCTACCGGCGGGCCATCGGGATGCCAGAGAAGGGATCGGCATGGCGGATGCCGCTGCACAGGTGCCCCTCTCTACAGCCCCCGCAGGCCGACCAACACTCGGCCCATGAGCTGGGGATCATCAACTGCGAGCTGCTCGTCGGTGATCGGCTTGAACGGTCGAGGCCTGCCCGTCCGATTCGACGTCGGCCGCAGAGCCACTGTCACTGACGGGGCCGCCAGTTTCTGCATGCCGAGGCGGAGCTCGGCCCACACCACCTTGCCGCCGCCCGGCGGCTGGTAGTGGCCCCACCTGCTGCTCATGTGCTCGACCAGGAAGATGCCGCGTCCGCCCTCGGCTTCCTCGCCGACGTGCTGAAGCACTGGCGGCTGCGGGTCGTGGTCGGCGACCTGGACGACGACGGCCCGGCCGTGCAGCTGCAGGTCGAGCGCGAAGGTCTGCACCTTGGACAGCACCGCCGAGGTCAGCTTCTCGGGCTGCTTCGCAGCGGGGTGCCGGACGGCGTTGGTGGCGAGCTCGGACACCACCAACAGCACGCTGTCGATCAGGTCGGGAGGCACCTGCCAGCGGCTGAGCACGTCACGGGTGTGGCGCCTGGCCCAACCGACAGCGTTGGGGGTGTCGGCCAGCAGCAGGTGGCTGCGCGCGGTGGGGACTTGCGACATTGCGGACGCCTCCCGGCGAGGCGGTGGCCGAGCTCCAGCTCGACCACCGCGCTGGTTGGGGCCGAGTTCCTACTTGGTGGCGATGACGTAGACGCTGGCCCATTCGCGCTTGGGGTTGGCCAGGGTGGCATCGAAGGGCCAGGGCTCGACCGTGGTGAAGCCGGCTTCGCTGAACAACTGGACGAGCTTCTCGAAGTCGTACGCCCACAGGTGTGGGGTGTACTTCGGGTCGTCGTCCTGGTCCCGGAAGACGTAGTTGACCAGATCGAGGTACGTGTTGATGTCGCCCTGGCAGCCGCGCTTGGCGTACCAGCGCTCGACCATCTCGGTGGCCTGGTCCGGCGCGGCCGGGTAACCATCCAGTACGAAGGCGGCGTCCGGCACGCCGGTGACGACCTGGCCGCCCGGCGCCAGCACGCGGTGGGCCTCGCGGGCGAAGCCCTTGGCCGACCGCGGGTAGTCGATGTGCTCGAGGAAGTGCTCGTTGAAGAGCAGCTCGACGGTGTTGTCCTGGAGCGGCAGGCCTTCTCGCACGTCCCACAGCAGGTCGGCCGGCGGCACCAAGTCGATGTTGAAGAATCCGTCGAGCTGGTGGCTGCCACCGCCGATCTGAACCTTGGTCGGCCGCTCCTCGAGTCCGTTGGGGTAGGCCCGCTGGCTCGCCCGGTGGTAGCGGGTGAGCTCGATCTCCTTGGCGGCGGCGCGTAGTGTCCGGGCCAGGCCGTGGGTGGTGGTCGGCTCTGCGAGGGCGGCCGTGATGTGCTCGCCGAGCAGGTCGATGGACGGTATGCCGTAAATGTCTCGGGGCATGGCAGACGTCTCCCTTGGGCGTGGTGGCTTGGGTGGAGTACCGAGTTGCGTGAGCTGAGCAGTGATCAGGCGGCGCTGGGCGCGGGCTGGGACCACTGGTTGTTGCGCATCAGGGTGGACCGGAGGTCGACCAGGCGCGGGGCGACCGTCAGCTCCAGCTGCTCGGTCGGGTGGAGGTTGCCGGCTTCGTCGGCGTCGGCGCGCCAGACGCGGTACTGGAGGTCGGGGTAGGCCGGGTTGATGCCGATCTCGCCCTTGGGGATGGTGCCGTTGAAGGGCACCGGGATGTCGAGGTGGTTCCAGTAGTTCCAGGCTTGGAGTGCCTTGACCTGGTCGAAGTAGAAGTAGAAGTCGGGCGAGCGTCCGAACGTGCGCAGCTCACGGTGGATCAGGTGGCCGAGCAGCGGGCCGAGTTGGGTGGCGAGGCTGTCGAACTCCCACTTGGTGTGGCGCCAGCGGTCCGGCATCTGGCCGGGGGTGAAGAGGCGGGCAGCGACCAGGTGGCTGATGCGGTCGGTCAGGTAGGCAGCCGCGGCGGTCGGGTCGAGGGTGGAGTCGACCTTCACCAGGGTGTCGGCGAGGTCGGGGACGTGGAACTTCGCCAGGTCGAACCGGCCGATCATCCCGGGGACGGCGAAGAGCAGCTCCTTGTAGAGCCAGTTGTTGAACTCGCCCAGCTCGGCCAGCCGGCGCGTGCGTGGGCTGGTGGAGTGCAGCATCGCGTACTCGGACAAGGCTTCGAAGAACAGGTAGCCGAGGATCGGCAGCCGCGGGATGGTGGCGTCGAGCTGCCGCAGGAAGTCGACGGGAGCGACGGTTGCGCCCTGGTAGGCGATGGCGGCGGCGGTCGCCAGGAAGGCGGTGGAGTTCTTCACCCGGCTGACCACGGTCTCGCGCAGCTGGTGCCGCTCGGCCTTGGACAGCAGGTACTCGAGGTGGGTGTAGATGGCCAGGTGGATCGACCCGAGTCGGAGGTAGTCCACGCCGGCCAGCCCCTGGTACGCCTGCGGTGGCAGGTCCAGCTCGAAGACCAGCGGGGTGGGCCGGTGGTCCGGTCGCCCGATCTTCGCCAGGAAGGCCGGCGCCTCGCGGTCGAGGATGTAGGAGCCCAGGTTGTGCGGCCGGAAGCCGTGGTTGGTCGCGGTGAGCGGCGCGCAGTAGATGCTGCCGACCAGGCACCCGCCGGAGGGATAGAGCACGCCGTCCTGGTTGATCTTCTCCAGGGCGTGGGTGACGTGCAGCAGGTGGAGCTTGCCGCCGGTGGCCAGGGAGTCGAACAGAGCGTTGCGCCGAAGCAGGTGGCCGTTGGGGGTGCCGAGAGACAGCCGGTCGGTCCAGGCGACCTTCTGGATGCCGAGTGGATCGTCCGGGTTGGGCGTCGCCGGCACGAGGCTGGTGCCGAAGAAGGCGTGGGCGTCGGCCCAGCTCTCGTAGGAGTCGGTGAAGTCCACGGTGCTACACCAGCCCCTTCTCGGCCACGGCGTAGCGGACGGCGGCCACGCCGGAGGCACCGGCGAGGAAGGCTTCTTCGGAGACGACCACCAGGTCGAAGGCGAGCGGCAGCAACTGGTCGAAGGCCGGCTCGCGAACGTACCGGCTGTTCGGCCACCAGGAGCGTTTCGGGAGCCGGTAGCGGTCGAGTGCATCCGCTACCTTCACCAAGTCGCAGATCCGCTCGGCCCGGCTGTAGTCGGCGCGATCGTCAGCGGTGAACGCCTCGTACGGCACCTCGTGCAGCCGGACCGCGGTGGCGGCGCGGATGATCTCGCTCGGACTGGGCGTGCGGCGGAAGTGCGACCAGGCCAACTCCGCGTTGGCCGCCAGCCAGACCGCGGCTCTGCTGCCGTGGTCCTGGTCGTCCTTGTCGTGCTGACGCTGGCAGTCGTGGACGGCCGCCGCGATGACCGTGGCGGCGGTGTCCGTCTCGTTCAAGCCGTGCCAGTCGGCCAGCAGTGCGGCGAGGACGGCCGTCCGCAGACCGTGGCGGTAGCCGTGGATGGAGTCGGTGAGTTGGGGCTCGGCGAACCACCGCGTGGGGATGGCGGCTTGCTCCACCAGGGCCTTGGTGGAGGACCGGAGCGGCGGCGGCCAGGCCGGCGGGAAGTCGGGCCGGTTGGCCTTGATCCACTCGACCGTGGCGGTGTCGGTGAACTGGTGGAGCGGGAGTTCCTTGCGGGCAGCCAACTCGACCAAGCTGTCCGTGTGGGTCGTGCTCGTGCTCATCGTGCAGCCCACCCCCTCGGTGGTCGGGACGGTAGGTGTCCTACCGGATCTCGGCCGACTGGGCGGCCTTGCGCGCGGCCTCCTCGGCCTCGAATGCGGCGGTGAAGTCGGCCAGCTCCTGCTCGGTCATGACGGTGACGCCCAGCTCGGCGGCGACATCGATGATCTCGGCGGCAGCCCCGTCGCGATCGGTGTCGGAGGCACCGTCGTCCAGCAGCCGCTCGAACTCGGCGTGGTAACCCCACGCTTCGCTCCACTTGACCGCGATCTCGACGCCGTGGAAGCGGAAGTTGCGGCGGAAGTTGAAGGCCTCGTGGCGGGTGTCCTCGAAGCCGAGCGCGCCGAACAGCTGGACGGCTGCGGCCACGTCCGCCTGGGCGATCGGGAACTCGGTCTCGCCGAACGCGGCGCCCCGGCCGATCTTGCTGTCCTTGAGCGTGATCTTCGCGGTGCCGGCGGACTGGTTGTCGGTGACCTTCAGCAGCTGGTCCGGCAGCACGAAGAAGTGGATCAGCTTGTTGTCCTGGCCCAGGTCCTCGCCGTCGCGGACGAGCCGCTCCACCAGGGCGTCGTGGGTGTCCTTGTCGAACCGGGCGCGCATCTCGATCTCGACGGCCAAGGCAGTCGTCCTCTCCTGTTTCGGGCATGGTTGATGGCCCGCACCGGCGTCAGGTACCCCCTGGCCGGTGCGGTGATCGGTATGAAGTTGGTGGTGCGCTGGCGGTGCGGCCGGTCTCTGCTCCCGGGCTGCACCGCCAGCAGCTCTCTACGTCAGGCCTGCTCACCGAAGCGCTCGCGGATCACGCCCGCGTGCAGGTAGTTCGGCAGCGGCACGCCGCCGACGGCAGTGCGCTTGGTCGCCACCTGGTCCTCGGTGTCGGCCGGGAAGCCCTCCAGCAGCTGGAGACACTGCGTCACCCACTCGCGGGACTTGCTCCAGTCGCCGGCGTCCCGCAGCAGCAGCGTCAGGGCGTACGCCGTCTCGGCCGCGGCCCAGCGGTCCGTCGCCAGCTCCTGCTGGAAGGCGGCCTCCAGCTCGGTCGGCGAAGCCAGACGGATGGTGTTCGTCATCGGTGCCTTCTCCTCGTTTCGTGCCAGTCGTTCTCGTGGTGGTGAACTTGGCCGACGTCACCGGAGTGACGCCCGGGAGGCCGCCGAATCAGTAGATGTACGTCTCGGCCAGCGTCTTGTAGTCGAACAGCTCGTCCTTGGCGAACCAGAGATCGACTTCCTGCGCGGCCTCCTCGCGGTTGCCGGAGGCGTGGATCAGGTTGGCCACCGCCTTCCCGACGGCCACGCTGGCGCCCCGGCTCATGTGCGAGAAGTCGCCGCGGATGGTGCCGGCGGGCGCCTGGTCCGGGTAGGTGCTGCCGACGATCTTGCGGACCGTGGCGATGGCGTCGTAGCCCTCCAGCACCAAGGCGATGACCGGCCCCTGCTGCATGAAGGTGGCGGTCAGGTTGTAGACCTCGGAGCCAAGGCGCTCCTCCAGGTCCGCGTAGTGCTTGCGGGTGAACTCGGCGTCCATCCACTTCATCTTCGTGCCAACGACCTTGAGCGCGGCGTCCTCGAACCGCTGCAAGACTCGGCCGGACAGACCACGGGCCACTGCGTCGGGCTTGAGCAGGACGAGCGTGCGCTCGATCTGGCCCTGGGTCTCCTCGGTCATTTGTTCCCTTTCCCCTGCCAGAGTGGCGATTTGACGGTGCATCAAACACGTCCGGCACTGAGGTTACCCGTGCGAGTGAAGCGGTTTTGCGCGTTGGGCTGGCAGGGCTGTCACCAGGTTGAAGAAGGACCAGACGTACCCGATGAGCTCGCCTAGAATCGCTGCGGCCCCGCCCGTCCTTGGTGGGCGAAGCGCTCGCAACTGGCGCTCGGGGTCGGAGTGTTCATCGGCACGGGGCAAAGTCTGGCCGCATCCGAGCCCCGTCACCATGCACTGCCAGTGCAGCCGCGGTGCAGCTTGATGGCAGCGCGGCAGCAGCACCCAACAGAGTGGGGACAGCGTGGACGTCGTCGAGACCTGGACCGGCAAGTCAGCCTGCCAGCTCCAAGAGGCGCTGCGCGATACCAACGAGGCCTTCGCCGGCCGGCTCGGCATCGGGCTGCGAACGGTGGCCAGCTGGCACCAGAACCCGGAGCTCGTCCCTCGCACCGAGATGCGGCAACTGCTCGACCAGATCCTGGAGAAGGCGCCGTCTGCCACCCAGAAGCGGTTCGCTCTGCTGACCGCCGAGGCCAACAGCAGCCTCGCCACGGCCCAGGCCTTGCGAGTCGCCATCGCGGTCGTGGTGCGCGGGGCCGAGGTGCTGCTCGTCTGCCGCCGGGACGACGAGTCAGCCGGCATCCGCTGGCAGTTCCCAGCTGGTGTGATCAAGCCGGGAGGCAGCCCGGCGTCGGCGGCCGTCCGAGAGACGCTCGCCGAAACCGGCGTCCACTGCGCCGTCCGCCAAGACCTCGGCGGCCGGCTCCACCCGACCACCGGCGTCTGGTGCCAGTACTTCCTCGCCGAGTACCTGGTCGGCGAAGCCCAGAACCAGGACACGATCGAGAACGCCGACGTCATGTGGGTTCCGAGAAACGCCGTGCCGCGGTTCATCCCCGTCGATACGATCTTCCCGCCCATCCTGGCCGCCCTGGAGGAGTCGCAGACATGACCGAGCAGACCGACAAGCCGGGCATCGCCGCCGCCATCGTGGTGCAGGACGGCCGCGTGCTGATGGTCCAGCGTCGGGTCAAGGAGGGCGAGCTGTCGTGGCAGTTCCCAGCCGGTGAAGTTGAGGCCGGCGAGACGGCCGAGGAGGCTGCCGTCCGCGAGACCGCGGAGGAGGTCGGCCTGACAGTGAAGGCGACGCAGCTGCTCGGCGAGCGCGTTCACCCGAAGACCGGTCGGCACATGAGCTACACCGCCTGCGAGATCGTGAGCGGCACCGCCACGGTGGTCGACACCGAGGAACTGGCCGAGCTGGCGTGGATCACGCACGAGCAGATCGCCGAGTACGTACCGTATGGCCTGTTCGAGCCGGTGCAGCAGTACCTGGATGGAGCTCTGGCGTCTCCCTGACCAAGGGTGACCCCGCCATTGTGGCTCCGGTCGGGCTGAACCCGGCGACGACAGTCCCCAACGGCCTCTTCGCAGTACTTGCTTGGGGAAGCTGCTTGCTGCCCTGGCGGCCAGTGCCCCGAACGCCCAGCTCAAGTCGGCAGTTGGCTGAAGCGATGAGGGTTCAGCAGAGCTGTCTGGACGCCATCGGTGATGCCGTTCGTTTGTCCTGCTGGAGGGCTATCGTTGGCGAGTCGCCCGCACAGGGGTTTCGGCGGCGTGCCCTCGCTCGGCAGGACGAGCCCGCCTGCACGTGCCGAGCACGCCCGAACCCTGGGGGACCAGCAGGAATACCGCGGCCTACGTGGCCACCGTTGACGAGCAAGGACACACCGACTGATGGCAGTGACCCAGCAGGAGATCGAGAACCGATTGTGGGCCGCCGCCGACGAGCTGCGCGTGGCGATGCCGGAAGCACAGTACTCTTCGGTGATCTTTCCGCTGATGTTCTGGAAGTACCTGTCGGACACCTGGGACCACGAGCACCAGAAATTCCTGGCTGAGAACGAGGGCTGGGACAGCCTTACCGCCGAGGAAGCTCACCAGATCGAGTACCGCGACTACCAGTCGTTCGAGATCCCGTTGGTCCTCCGCGGCACGGACCGGGAGCGGCGCGCCTCCTGGTCGGCCCAGCTCGCCACCGTCGCGCAGCCTGGCCTCGGCCAGCGGGTCCGTACCTCTCTGCGAGCCATCGAGACAGCCAACCCCGACAAGTTCTCACGCATTTTCGGGAACATGCCTTGGACCTCTGAAGAGGTTCTGCCGGGAGACGTGCTGGCAGCGGTCATGCAGGCGATGAACCGCGTCCCAAAGATGCACGAGGGCAACATGTCCTACGACGTGCTCGGCGGTGCGTACGAGTATCTGCTGAAGCGGTTCTCCGATGGATCCGGCACCCGTGCTGGCCAGTTCTTCACGCCGCGCGAGGTAGTAGAGCTGATCATCGAGATCCTTAACCCTCAGAACTATGAGTCGGTGTACGACCCGACGTGTGGATCGGGCGGCATGCTCATCGCCTCTGCTGGCCTTCTGAAGGCCCGCGGCAAGCGCGGTTACACCCTGAGCCTGCATGGGCAGGAGACTGTGGGGGACACCGCAGGTGTGGCGCGCATGAACCTCTTCATGCACAACCTCACCCAGTTCAAGATCGAAGTCGGCGACACTCTGAAGGACCCACGCTTCAAGAAGCCGGATGGGTCCGTCCGGCAGTTCCACGTAGTTGTCGCCAATCCACCCTACAGTCAGAGTTGGAAGCCCTGGAGTAACGACCCGCGCGCAATCGGCGGAGTAGCGCCGCGGTCGTCGGCAGACTGGGCGTTCGTGCAGCATATGATTGCCAGCATGGATCCGGAGAAGGGGCGTGCCGGCGTCGTCCTTCCCCATGGCGTCCTGTTCCGGGGAGGGCAGGAAGCAGCCATCCGCAAGCGTGTCCTGGACGATGACCTCCTGGAAGCCGTGATCGGCCTGCCCGAAAACCTCTTCTATTCGACCGATATCCCGACCTGCATCCTTGTTTTCCGTGCTCGTGGGACTAAGGTCAAGGGGCGCAGGAATGGCGTGCTGTTCATCGACGCCTCCAAGCGGTTCGCCAAGGCCAAGAATCGCAACGTCTTCACCGACGCGGACATTGCCGATGTCGTGACCGCCTACCACTCCGAAATCGGCGCGGGCAACAACCCCGTGGATCCTGGAGGAGATGGCGGCCTCGCGGCGCGTTTCGTCCCCATCACGGAGATCGTGGCGAACGGGTATGACCTCAAGATTGGTCGCTACATCAAGCAGTTCGCCGCCGAGCAGGAAGATCTGGGTATCCTTATTAAGGCCTATAACCTCGCCAGGGCAGAGCGTCAGCGGGCCGAGGAGCGCATGCTCACTGTGCTGGCGGAGGCCGGAATCGAGGGCTTCGATGAGTGATGGCTACCCGCTTCGTTCACTCGGTTCGCTGATGCGCCTCGACATTCAGCGCACGCCGATGGTTCCTGGGACCGCCTATCGTCTGGCTGGGGTCCTGAATGCGGGACAGGGCCTTATCGCTAAAGGTGAACTCGACGGCGGAGAAACAGAGTACGCGGCGATGAACGTGCTGCGCGTCGACCAGGTAGTCATGCGAAAGCTCACTGCGTGGGAGGGTCCGATCACTGTAGTGCCCGCAGATTTCGACGGATTCGTCGTCAGCAGCGAGTTCCCGACATTCACGCTTACTCCAGAGTTGGAGCCTCGATGGATGAGTCATGTCTGCCGCTCGCCGCGACTGTGGGCGGAAATGAAGAATCGGGTCAGCGGGACAGTTCAACGGCGTAAGCGCCTCAACCCAGAGCAACTTTTGCAGATTGAATTCCCGGTCCCGCCTCGCGAAGTACAGGCGCGGATCGTTGAGGTGTTGGACGCGGTTGACGTCCAGATCGCCGCACTTGAAGACGAAGCGGGAGCGATTCTCAACGTTCTCCGTCGACTTCGTGACGATTCGATGACAGAAGGACCTGCTGCTGAAGTCCGAGCGGACGAGGCATTTAGCATCACTATGGGGCGCCAGCGCTCACCGCAACGTGCAACTGGCCCTCACATGACTCCCTACCTGCGGTCTGCAAATGTCGGCTATGGCACGCTCGAACTCTCCGACGTCCTGGAAATGGATTTCAATCCAGCCGAGCGCGAGAACTTTGCTCTTCGATGGGGTGACGTCCTTGTCTCCGAAGGAAGCGCAAGCGAGAGCGCAGTCGGCATGCCGGCTATGTGGCGGGATGAGATTGCCGGTCCGATCTGCTTCCAAAATACTCTACTTCGCTACCGTGCTGTCGAGGGCGTCAGTATTCCAGAATTCGTCAAGCACTGGTGTCTTTGGGCATATGAGTCTGGGCAGTTCAGCGAAGTCGCTGGAGGGACCAACATCAAACACATCGGGTCCAAGCGGGCAGTCCGCATGGGAGTTCGCCTCCCAAGTCTGGACGAACAGGAACGCATCACAGCACGACTCGACGCGGTGAGTGAGGTCTACGCGGTTACCCGCACCGAAGCTGATCGTCTCCGCCGGGCGCGGGCAAGCCTGCTGGCGGGGCTATTGGATCGCACGATCGATATTGAGTCCGCTGAGTAGGGGGTCTTGGCTGTGGCGAAGGGCGTACGGGAGCGTGAGTTCCAGAACTTGATGATCCAGTGGTCCCTCCCGTTGGGGTGGGGCTTCACGGCGGGTAGGTCACTGCCGCGTGAGCCGACGCAGACGGTGATCATCGGCCAGCTGCGGGACGCCATCATCCGACTCAACCCTGGGTTGATCGACGGGTTCGACGTGGACGCGGTGGTTGAGGAGATCACCGCCACGGTCAATGCCGTCGACGGCAGTCTGGTGCGGGCCAACGAGCAGGTGCTGCACCTACTACGTGGGCGCAAGGAGTTCCGGGACACCGACGGCGTCTGGCACGCCCTGAAGGTCATCGACTTCGAAGACCCAGCCGCCAACACGTTGATCGTGTCGGACGAAGTGACCATCACCGTTCCCGGCAAGACCTCCCGCCGGTTCGACCTCGTGTACTGGGTCAACGGTCTGCCCTTGGTCGTGGTCGAGGTGAAATCCCCCACCGCGAAGTCCGGGTGGATCAACGCTGCGCACGAGATCAACGACGTGTACGCGACCGAGTACCCGTGGTTCTTCACCCCCAACGTATTCTCCGTGGCCTCCGACGGGCTGAAGCTGCGGTTCGGAGCCGCTGGCGCGCCCACAAACCTGTGGCAGCCGTTCCGGTCTACTTCCGACGACGAGAACTTGTCTGGGCAAGCCGACGTGCAGCGATCCGTCGAACTGCTGATGAAGCCGGCCACCATCCTGGACATGCTCGCCAACTTCGTCCTCTTCGCCACCTCCGGGGGTGGGGCGGACAAGAAGTTCCTGCCCCGTTACCCGCAGATGGAGGCTGCGCACCTGATCCACGCGCGAGTCCTGGCAGGTGGCTCGAAGGGTCTGATCTGGCACCACCAGGGTTCGGGCAAGACGCTGCTCATGGTTTTTGCGGCCTCGCTGCTACTGGCTGACTCCCGCACTGAGTCACCCACGATCATCCTGCTCTCGGACCGGACCCAGCTCGTTCGGCAGACGTCCAAGGCCTATACCTCCGCTATGGGCGACTCCTACTTTCACCGGCCAGCTACAGGCCAAGCGTTGCGCGCCCTGCTGGCCGACGACGTGCGCGGAGTCATCTCGACGACCGTCCACAAGTTCGCCGACGCCGGCAAGGACCTGTCGACCCGGGACAACATCATCGTGCTGGTCGACGAAGCGCACCGCACCCAGTCCACCAAGGAGAAGTCCCTGGCCTGGCAGATGCGCGCAGCTCTGCCGAACGCCAAGTTCTTCGGCATGACTGGCACCCCGGTCAGGAACCTCGCCACTGACACCTTCGCGCTCTTCGGTGAAGAGAGCGACCCGGACAGAGTGCTGCACCGTTACTCGGTATCTCGCTCCCTAGTGGACGAGGCGACCGTTCCAGTGGTGCTGGACCCCTACCCGGTCTCTTTTGAGATGAACGACCAGGCGCTGCAGGACGAGTTCGACGAATTTGCCGACACCTTCGACCTCGACGACCCCGACCGCGAAGCCCTGTCCCGCAAGTTCGGGCGCCTCACCTCGGTCTTCGCCAACCCCGAGCGAGTCCACACGGTGTGTCAGCACATCGTGGACCACTACCTGGCCAGCGCTTACCGCAACGGCCTCAAGGCCCAGGTCGTCGCCTACAACCGCGAGCTAGCCGTGGCCTACACGGACAAGATCAACGAGCTGCTCGCCGGCTACGAGGCGTCGCAAGTGCTCGCCAAGGTCGGTAGGCACGCCCAGATCACCGCAGAAGTGAACATCTCCGTCTCTGACTCCAAGGACGAAGACCCCGCCATGCGGCCGTTCCAGCTTTCGGAGGCTCAGGAAGAGGAACAGAAGCGAAAGTTCCTCGCCCCGGACGACCCTCTGTGCTTCCTGGTGGTTACTGCGAAGCTGATGACCGGGTTCGACGCCCCCAACGAAGGCGTCCTCTACCTGGACAAGCCGCTGAAGGCACACAGCCTGTTCCAGACGATCACCCGCCCAAACCGCACCTGGGTCTCCCCGACCGGGTTCGTGAAGACTCGTGGTGTGGTCGTGGACTTCATCAGCCTGGCAGAGGAGGTTCAGCGGGCCGTCGCCGACCCCACTGCCAAGGGCAGAGTCAAGGGCGGCGGGTTCGTTGCCGACCTGTCCGACCTGGTCAAGGAGTTCCGAAAGGTCTTTGCCCGGATCGAAGACCTACTGGCGTACGTGGAAGGCCTGGACCTCACAGCGCACGGATACGCGTCCGTGCGAGCCGCCAACAACTTCCTGGACGCCAGGCCCGACATCGCTGAGGTGTTCGCCAAGGACTACCGGCTTCTAGCCCGCCTGTACCCGCTCATCATCAGTGACAATCGAGTTGCCAAGTACCGGGACGGCTTCGGCCTGTTCGGGTCCGTGTACACGACCTTGTTCAAGAAGTCCTCCGACGACGAGCGAAAGGAGCGGTTGGCTGAGCTCGGGCCGATGGTCCTGGAGATCATCAACGCCCACGTCCACTCCTTCTCCGTGGTCCGCTCCCAGGAGGAAGCCCTCGTCCTGGATGCCCAGGGCATCGCCATCCTCAAGGAACTGCTCGCTCTTGTCCGCCCCAATCCCGGCAACGACGACAGCAAGAGCGAGAAGCCGCCGTCCGCAGCAGAGATCCTCGACCGCATCAAGGCCGCCCTCGACAAGGGCGTCGAACCAGAATCCGCGAAGTACACCGCCCTCGCGGAGCGGATAAGGCAGCTGCGGGACCGGATTATCCAGAACGCGCAGGACGCCCTGGACTTCCTAGCCGATGCACTCCGGGTTGCCCGCGCTGTTGTGGACGCGGAGAAGCACCCCAACGAAGCCGTCATCGTGCTGGACGACGATCGCGTGGGCGTGCTGTCGCGGATCATCCACGACCACGCACCACCCGGTGTGACCGTCACGGAGAGGAACCTGGCCGAGGAGATCGACCAGGTGGTCACCCAGACCCTTGCCCGTTCGTGGGACAACGCTGACGCTCGCAACAGGGGCGCCCGCCGTGCCACCGCAGCGGTCTTCCGGCGGTACACGCTGAAGCCGGTGGGAGAGCCGTACGACTCCACCGTGGCCTACATCGAGGCCCACTACCTCGTCGACTGACGACCGGTCAGAGGCCCGGCAAGCTGCGATGGTTGCTGGGCCTCGTTGCTGCGCGGCCCAGACCTACGACCTGGAGCCGCTGGTAGGCGATGTAGTGCCGTAGCGGAACGACCTCCACTTTGCCCAACTCGGTGAGCACCTCGTCCAGCTCCCCTACAGATCCGGGAGGCACTCTGGGACTTCACCGAGGACCGGCAGCTCGGCCGCCTCGGCGAAAGCCGATGGCGCCAGGCCGACACCTCGATGGCCTGGTGTTCGTCGGCTCCGATGCGTCAAAGGTGGGCAGGATGGCCGAGATTTGTCGGCCCGGGGCACTGGACGGCGGCCCCGCTCGTCTATCGCTCGAAGCCCTCGTGACTGCGGTGGCTGGTGCAAGCAGTTGGGGAGATGGCGAGTTGGCGTCGGAAGTGGCAACGAAGACAGGCGGACAGCTTCGGTTCCAGACCGTGGCCGCGGACGGGCGCAGGTCGTCCTCATGGACGGTGTTCGCCAACTCCGGGACCTCGGACGTCTATATCGCCGCGCGCCCCATAGCGGGACGGATCAAGGTGAGCCTCCACGAATCAGGCAGGTGGCGGCATGCTTTCCTGAACGAAGCGGCTGCGTCTGGGTTCCTTGCGACCGGTGCCGATCGAGCCTTCGACAAGTTCGAACCCGTGGGCGAGCCCATGGCACCGGGCTGGACACTTGGGTACACGATCGTCATGCCTGATTCGGAGCTCCAGAACTACCCAGCCGAGGCGAAGAAGACCACGTTGCTCCCGGCTGCTGGGCCAGGTCGCGCCGTCGCCGTCATGGTGCTGCTCGGGGACGCATCCGCTCCGCCCGTGGGGTGGGACACAGCCCTGACCGAGGTCGGCCGGATCCTTCTCGCGAACGGGGGCCAGGTCCTGCTACTGGCGCAACCAGTGGTGGTGCCGGAGCCCTGGGTGCCGGCGATGGAACGGGCACGGGCTGAGGCGAGGCGGCAGGCTGAGGACAACGGAACGGACCTTGCGGCGGCCTTGCCGGTAGTGGCCTTGATCATGGCAGGAGAAGACGGGAGTCGCCTCACAGTCGAGGTCTCGGCCTGGCCCTTCGGGAGTGGCTCGGTATAGCTGAGGAACCAGGGCTCGCAGGGATGGCCAGCACTCGCCGATCTCCATCCCACTCTTGAACCAGGCTGCAGCTACGTCCCCAGTAGAGCGGATCTATCGCCACCACGAGTCGGAGCATCGAAATCCACGGTCTGGTGCTCCGACGCGTGGCTGACCTGGCGTGAACCAGTCAGCTTTGGTGGCGATGAACACCCGCAGCGGCTTGTCAGGGGTAGGCGGGCGATCAGGTCACGGAGGCATCGCCAGTCGAAGCCCTTCGGCTCGTCTTGGCGGCCCGGATTTGCGGGCCCGGTGGATCAGCCGGCTTGCACCAGGTCACACCAGCCATCGTCACCCGGCTCCGGTGCCTTGGCTCCGGAGCCGAACGACAGGGATCTGACCGGTCCAGCCCGAAGTTTGGTGCGTGGCGGTGCCGACGGGCCGCCCGGTCGCGCTACTCATCCCGAAGTTCGCCCGCCACGTTCATGCCGTGTCCGCTGCCAGAGCGCAGGACGAGACCGCTTGCAGAGGGGCGTTGGGTGAGGCGTCTTGGTTCGCGAGGCAGGCGATGCGACTACAGGGGGGCGGTCAACGGCTGGCGGCTTTCCGACAGCGAGAGGGCGCGGACCCAGGGGAGAGCAGAAAGGGCCTCTACGTCCTCGCGGGACATGTTCGCCGTAAGCACCCTGCGGCCTGCCGCACTCCGGACGACCCCGGCAGCTCGGAGCAGCACTTGTTGCTGTTCAGAGGCCGCCTCGACCAGCCGGATGACGACCGCGATGTTTCTGGCCTTCGGATCGCCCACACTGTCGACCGTCCGGGCAAGGGCGGCATCGAGCTTGCGGTAGTCCATCGTCCCACCCCTCATAGGTTCATCGCGCGGATGCGCCCGTAGCCCCATCTACGGTCGAAGCTGCCTGTCGCGGAGCCTGGGACAACAGAGTGTGCGCGCAGAAGCTCCTTTAGTCTAGTCGGATCGAGTTCTGGATCACGCTCTAGTAGCAGTGCGCAGATGCCGGCAACAAACGGTGAGGCCATGCTGGTGCCCTGAAGGGCGACGTGATGGGTGTCTAGGGTCAGCCATCGGTTAGGTGACGAGTTCACTGCGAGAGGGCCGACGATCATTGCGCCGGGAGCGGTGAAGTCTGGCTTGTGTGCACCGTCGCGTCTGGGACCAGGGCTACTGAAGCTCGCTATGTCGTCGGCCTGCAACCACGGCGCTGACTGCGGATTTCCATCGATATCTACCCAATTCGTCTTTGTCGTGTATGCCCCGATGGTAATGGCGGACGAGGATACCCCTGGTGATCCAACCTTCATCTCCGGCGAATTGAAAGGCCCATCGAAGCGCGCGCGGTCACTTTCACTGATGATCCAGATGTCAACTATATTGGCGTCGCTCGTTGATCGCAGAAGGAGTTGCCATGTGGAAAGAATGGTAAACGGGGAAATCGGCGACGGCTCCACTCGGACGTGGAAATTGAAGTCGCCGTTCGATGGGTCGGGTGGCGGGGTTGTTATCTCAACTCGCCCGCTTGAAAGGGTGTAAAGTGTCGACGCGGAGATGCTTGGATCGGTTGTTGCCGACTGGAATGGTGTTGCCTGGCCGTCAGGTGATGCGATTGCGACCTCGACCTTCGCATCCGGCGCGTACCATCCGTTTAGCCAAAATGGCTCCGGGAGCCCTTGCAGGGTGCCCGAAATACAGGGGATCGATTGAGACTGTCCTGCCTTGGTTGAAACGCGGGCATGGATATCGATGTCGCCCTCATTTCCGGCGGCGCAGCACACGATTCGCCCCGGTCCACATTCGTCGTCTACCGCCTCAGACAGTGAATCGCTGCCGTCGTGTGCATCATTGTGGCCCCCGAGGCTCAAGTTCACTACAGTAGGCAAGCCGAGCTCTTGGCCCAGCCTAAAGAGGTACTGGACCCCATCGATGATTTGAGTATCAAGAAATCCTGTCTTAACGATGGCTATTTGAGCATTTGGTGCTACGCCCTCGTATTCGCTTCCTGATCCAGTGCAGATCCCGGCCACGTGCGTCCCATGTCCGTCGGTGTCTTGCGGAAGGATTGCGCTGGAGCTGGAAAATTCAAGCCCATACCGACCTTCATCGACTCCTTCGCCTCCGATTATTGTCTGGTCCCATATTCTCTCGATCCGCCCTTCGAAGGCAGGATGATGGGGATCAATCCCAGTGTCGACTATACCGACTAGTACCCCACTGCCGGAGAGTTTGGTCCCTTCTCGAAGCTCTGATATCCCGGAATTCTTGCAAGCTTCATCCAGGCACGGATGAAGGCGGTGTGCGGATACTATGCGATTGACTTCGCCGTGCTTGGCGACTATCTCTAGGTCCTCGAATTTCACGCTGGCGGTGCGTATGCGCTTGCCGCCGCCATTGACTCGGATCCCGTCTTTTCTCAGATCATCCAAATTGGCATCGGGATCACACTTGAGGGAGACGATGGCCGAGGCTGGCTTTGCTGGTTCGTCTAGCGCTGTCCACCCGAAGCTCTTGGCCTGTCGGCGAAGAGGATCTATTTCGCCTTTCTGGTACCGGTCGTAGGCCGCAATCAAGGACGGTGCAAGCTTGGAGTAGTCCACAATAACCCCTTTTTTGTCCTGGGTGACCCTTTCTCAAGGATGAAAATTTTGCTATACGGAAAATCTTCTTAAGATAACGCTATCTCTGTCCGGAGGTTCCGCCAATCGGGGGGTGTTCGGTGAGGATCGCCAACGTCTTGGGCTTGGCCCTGGGCTAGTTGACCGGCCTAGGTCCGCCGATCGTCCCTGTGCGGCTACCTCAACGGCGTAGCCTTCGTGCATGGCAGAGAGCAAGGTCCGGAAGGCCGCAGCCAGCTCGGCGAAGACGGCGGTGGGGAAGCCGAGGAAGCCGGAGTCGCATCTGGCGATGGTGCGGCGGGCGCGGAAGATCAACCGGGCGTTGGCGGAGGTGTACCCGTACGCGCATCCGGAGTTGGACTTCGAGAACCCGTTCGAGCTGCTGGTGGCGACGGTGCTGTCGGCGCAGACCACCGACCTGAGGGTGAATCAGACGACGCCGGCGTTGTTCGCGAAGTACCCGACGCCGGAGGACATGGCGGCGGCGGTGCCGGAGGAGCTGGAGGAGCTGATCCGCCCGACCGGGTTCTTCCGGAACAAGGCGAAGTCCCTGCTCGGCCTGTCGGCTAGGCTCCGGGATGACTTCGGTGGCGAGGTGCCGAAGACCTTGGAGGACCTGACATCGCTGCCTGGTGTCGGCCGCAAGACCGCCAACGTCGTCCTCGGAAACGCACGTGATCCTAAAACGGGAGAACCCTTCGGGGAGCGACCGATCACGGTTCTGGCGGCGTGACATCACCGTGCTGCAAGGCGGGGTGGTGGGCGGGTGCGAGGCTGACGAGTGATCGTGTCGCAGACGACTGGGTCCGAACAGCCGCTGAAGAGGGCATCGCCCCGGCGTGGTGGTCGGCGCTAGCGTCCCGTGCATGTGGGAGCGACTGGACGCCGTCGACTGGGCGGGGCTGAGGCACAACTACGGATCGGCCGAGGACGTACCGGCCCTGTTGCGCCGATGCCAGGGGCCGGATGTCGAGGACGCGCAGGAAGCGGCCTCGGAACTGGACAATCTGCTGTTTCACCAGGGTGGTTGGGTCTGCGACGCCGCCACCGCCGCGTTGCCGTTCTTGGTGCGGTTGGCGGCTGGGGCCGAGGTGCCGAGCCGACATGAGGCGCTGGAGACGCTGGCCCACCTGGCGTCGACCTCCGTGAAAGCCGTTCCGAAGTACGTCGATCCGGGGTGGCATCCGGCCTGGGCCGACGTGTTGCCCGAGGTGCTGGCTCTGCTGGCTGATTCGTCCCCCTCGATCAGGCGCATGACGGCCTATCTACTGGGCGTCTGCGGCGGCACGGCGGCACAGCTGCTGCCCGCACTGCTCCGCGCCTTCGAAGCTGAGCAGGACCAGGTGAACCGCCTGGACCTGGTGCTCTCGATCGGACGGGCCGCCGGAACCGAGCCCGCCGACGAGGTCGTGGAACTCCTCGAAGCATTGCTGGAGAACGGGGAGCCCCAGCTACGGTTGGCGGCGGTCCACGCGCGGGCCGTGAGTGACCCCGACCTGCCCGCACGGTGCCGGGAACTCGTCGTGGCGGCCGCACGAGACCGCAGTGTCGAGCTCTGGAAGCACTCAGCGTGGGTCGGGACCAGAGTCCTGGGAGTCCACCTGTGGAACGGAAAGTTGTTTCCGGGCGCCGACCCGGACTACGCGATCGGGTTGTTGGCCGATCACCCGGACCCTGAGCAGCGGATCGGTTCCCTCGCGCAGGCCGCCTCTCTGCTTTCGGAGTGGCGTTCTCCCACGACCGTGCTGCTCCCCGTTCTCGGGAAGCGGCTGGCCGACCCGGACACTGAGGTCCGCTACCGCGCGGTCGACCTTCTGGCGTGTCTCGGCCCCCTGGCCGCCGGGCATGCGGACGCGGTGGCCGGCTTGCTCGGTGACACAGCGGTCCGGCCGACGCGCAGCGGCAAGGACACGGTCGCGGACGCCGCCCTGTGGGCACTGGTCCGCATGAACGACCCACGCTGCGTGCCGGGACTGACCGAGCGGCTCACGGGCGCGAGGGGCGGATTCGGCCTGGGCGGTTCGCACGTCAGCCGCGGTATGCCCTACTGGCCGCACCTGCCGGCCCTCGACGAGATGCTGCTCCTGGCGAAGGATCACACCGAGCCGCTGTTGCCGGCCATCCGAGAGGTCCTGCGCCCCGACGCGGAAACCCTGCTGCTCAACCGGCTCGGCGAGGTGCTCGCCGCCTGGGGGCCGGCGGCGAAGGCCGCCGTCCCGGAACTGCTTGCCCTGCTGGAGGATGACCACGGTTGGCAGCCGGCAGCGACTGCCCTCGGCGGCATCGGCCCCGCCGGCAACGGCGCGAAGGAACTGCTGCTGGCGCGCGCCGACGCAGGTGGCCCCGGCGCCCCACTGGCCGCCTGGGCGTACTGGAAGGTCGGCGGCGAGCCGGAGCGCGCCCTCGCGGTCCTCGGCCCGGCCGCCACGCAAGGCCGCTTCCCGCATCCCGACCTGCGAAGGCTCGCCGACCTCGGCCCGCATGCGGCAGACTACGCGGACCGGCTGCGGGCGATGACCATTGCGACGGAGGATCCCTGGGCCAGCGTGCAGGCGGCACACGCCCTCTGGACGGCGACCGGGGACGCAGAGGCCGCTGTACCTGCGCTGCTGACAGCCGTTAGACCACTCGCCGAGGGCACCTACCGCCCGGTCATGCTCACCGCCGTACGCCACCTGACCCGGATCGGCCCGGCCGCACGCCCGGCAGCGCGCCTTCTGCGCGAGCTCCCGGACTCCGACCGACGGGTGCACGACTCCGGTAACTGGCGGGCCTTCACGGAGGACGAGACGATCCGCGCAGCCGTCGAGGACCTGAGGGCTGCTGTCGATTGATCGGACTGGGCCGTCCACCGGCTCGGTGGAATGCTTGCTCGCTGCGTAGCCATGAAGCTCGAGGGTCGGGTCCGTTCTGGCCTTCGAGGGGCTTGATATCCGGCAGAATGATCGACATGAGCCGCGAAGATGATCTCCTAGACCTCATGGCTTCGCTCGCTGATCACCTCGCGCGCGAGCTTGGAAACCCGAGCCGTCCTGCTGGCTGGCCTTCCCCAGTCGAAGTCCAGGCGCTGGTTAGCGAGGCCCGCCAGGCCATTGAGGTAGAGCGTGCTGGCCTGGAGCGGATCCGCATCCAGACAACGGCGATGGAAGCCATGCTTGAGGAACGGCAGCGGGAGCGGGAGCGGCGCAATGCACCGGTCCTCCGAAACGCTGAGAGCGTGTCAGCAAGCGAACTCCGCGAAGGTGACACGATTCTGATCGAGTCGGCCTACGGCAACTATCGATCGGCGCGGGTCACACGTGTGGGGATCGACGACTACTTCAGCTGCGAAGCAGGGCAGCCAATGCTCGGAGTCCTGCGCAGTGACCGCAGTATGCCGGAGGCTTACCTGCCAGGGCAGAAGGTGCTGCGGAAGATCAAGCGTCGCTGAGCTTGTTCTGGTCCGCTGCTTACATCGAGGACACTGTCGCAGGCGATCGATAGTGTTGTCCCCGACCGTCGCTACTCGAAGGGGGATCGATGACCGAGCGGATTGACGACCTCATCAAGGGCTTCTGGCGGGAGGCTGAAGCTGCTGTTAGAAGCCGGCAAGACGACGGAGGCGCCGGCTGGATGTCTCGGTCAGGCTTCGCCGTTGGCGCGCACCAGCACCTTGAGAAGGCGCTGGTCGACGAACTCATCGAACGAGGCATTGACCCTGCCTGGATCCGCACCGGCCGCGGCGCAGAACTACCAGGTTTCCACGCCGTCGGGCGCCCCTGGGACATCACCATCGTTCGGGACGACATCCCGCTGGCGGCCATCATCATCAAGGCACAGTCCGGTAGCGGATCCTCCAAGAACGTGACGAACCGCATCCAGGAGTTCATGGCCTCGGCGTTCGACGTCCGCCGAGGCTATGGATCACCCGACCTCGACCCTTACCAGCCCTTCCTCGGCCTGATCTTCATCCTCGAAGACAGTGAGCAGACGACCAGGCCGATCGCGGGGGGACGACGAACCGCCCCGGGGTCTCGACGCCCGTCGTCCGTAAAGGAGAGGTTCGAGGATGCCTTCCAACGCTTCCTCGTTGATGAGCTCTATGACGGGATCTGTTACGCCACCCCTAACATCGCCGGGGACGCGGACCAGCTCGAGCCGCGTCCGCAGATGGGCATGGAGGGGCTTCTCTCGGCCCTGACCAGTCACGTGTCGCAGGTCGGCGAGCTCAGGGAGGGAAGTGGGCTGACCTCCGTGCGGTTCGGTGAACTGCTCGTGCAGACCAGCGACATCGACGCACTGATGACTGGCTTCACCTCGACGCGCAAGGGTCTCGTCGCGGCAGAAGCCGCAGTCATCCGTCGACGTCGCGAGCTGATCGCGAATCTGCGGGTGCTGGCCCTGTCCGAAGGCGTCAACGAGACTGCTATGCAGAAGGCCCTCGGCGGGAACTACTGGCTCTTCGGAGGTCAGTACGTGGGCGTTGCAGAGCGACGAGACTTGATGCCCCTGCAGCAGCACGACATCCCGCTCATCTCGGCCGACCAGAGCCTCAACATCATCGAGCTCAAGGGCCCGGAGGCCCCCCTGGTTCGCCGGCACCGCAAGAACCACGCGATCGTCACTGCCGACGTTCACGAAGCGGTCGGCCAGTGCATGAACTATCTGAGGACAATGGATGAGCTGGGTGCAGCTCTTCGAACCATCCAGCGCAGCGAACTCGGCATCGACCACGACTACCGGCGCGCCCGTGCGACCGTCGTGATCGGCCACCCCGACAGGAGTGGATTGGTGTCCCGCGAAGAGGTCGACCAGACCATCCGCACATATAACGCGCACCTCAGCCGTATCCAGGTCCTCACGTATGCCGACCTGCTGGATAGCGCGGAGCGCGCCCTGAACTTCGAGGAACTCGCCGGCCAGTCTGAATGATCAGACCGCTCGGCGTACCACCTGAACGGTCAGGCACCACGGCGCTTGTGCGGTTGCTTACGTCTGATGCAAGGCAAAGACGGTCATGGAGGGTGTAAGCGGCTGTCGGTGATTTCCCACGGACGATGTTTGGGCCGGGGTTCCGAGCGCGCGAGACGGGCTTCGCGATTCAGCGCGCAGCCACCGTGGCGAGCCCGGACCGGAGTCCGCAGCTGAGGGTGCGTGTCCAGGCGATGACCGCAGCGGTGATCGCCTCGATCGTCTGCTTCGCTGCTCTGGCAGGCTCCTACGGCGAGCTGCGGAGTATCGGTTCACGGCTAGCTGCCAGTGATCGCGCGTGTTGATGATCCGCCTCAAGGGTGCGGCAGTACGGCGTAGCCTTCGTGCATGGCAGAGAGCAAGGTCCGGAAGGCCGCAGCCAGCTCGGCGAAGACGGCGGTGGGGAAGCCGAGGAAGCCGGAGTCGCATCTGGCGATGGTGCGGCGGGCGCGGAAGATCAACCGGGCGTTGGCGGAGGTGTACCCGTACGCGCATCCGGAGTTGGACTTCGAGAACCCGTTCGAGCTGCTGGTGGCGACGGTGTTGTCGGCGCAGACCACCGACCTGAGGGTGAATCAGACGACGCCGGCGTTGTTCGCGAAGTACCCGACGCCGGAGGACATGGCGGTGGCGGTGCCGGAGGAGCTGGAGGAGCTGATCCGCCCGACCGGGTTCTTCCGGAACAAGGCGAAGTCCCTGCTCGGCCTGTCGGCTAGGCTCCGGGATGACTTCGGTGGCGAGGTGCCGAAGACCTTGGAAGACCTGACATCGCTGCCTGGTGTCGGCCGCAAGACCGCCAACGTCGTCCTCGGAAACGCACGTGATCCTAAAACGGGAGAACCCTTCGGCGTCCCCGGCATCACCGTGGACACCCACTTCGGGCGGCTGGCCCGGCGGTTCGGGTGGACCGAGGACGAGGATCCGGTGAAGGTCGAGGCCACGGTCGCGGAGATCTTCCCGAAGTCGGAGTGGACGATGCTCTCGCACCGGGTGGTCTTCCACGGCCGCCGGATCTGCCACTCCCGCCGTCCGGCCTGCGGCGCCTGCCCGATCACCGCGCTCTGCCCGTCGTACGGAGTGGGCGAGATCGACCCGGAGAAGGCCGCGAAGTTGCTGAAGTACGAGAAGGGCGGCCAGCCGGGCCAGCGGCTGCGGCCACCGGCCGACTACCCGGGCGAGCCGGCCCGGCCGGCGGGATGGGTGGAGACGGCTTCGGCCGTGGGGGAGGCGGAGTGACCGGGCAGCAGACGGTGCGGGTGGAGCGGGACGGGCTGCCGGAGTGGCTGGTGCCGGTGCGCGAGGCGGCGGAGACCGTCCGGCCCGAGCAGCTGAGCCGCTTCCTGCCCCCGGCCGAGGGCGGGCGGGCATCGGCGGTGCTGGTGCTGTTCGGTGACGGGCCGTCGGGTCCGGACCTGTTGCTGATCGAGCGGGCCCGGGCGCTCCGGTCGCACGCCGGGCAGCCCTCCTTCCCCGGCGGTGCGCTCGATCCGGAGGACGGCGACCCGCAGGGCGACGGTCCGGTGGTGGCCGCGCTGCGCGAGGCGGAGGAGGAGACCGGGCTGGACCCGAGCGGCGTGCAGGTCTTCGCGACCCTGCCCGCGCTCTACATCCCGGTGAGCGACTTCGTGGTGACCCCGGTGCTCGGCTGGTGGCGGCGGGAGACCCCGGTCGCCCCGGTGGACCTGGCCGAGACCGGTGCGGTGTTCCGGGTGCCGATCGCCGAACTGACCGATCCGGCCAACCGGGCCCGGCTGCGGCACCCCTCCGGGCACGTCGGCCCGGCCTTCGAGGTGGCGGGGCGGCTGGTCTGGGGGTTCACCGCCGGGGTGATCGACCGGGTGCTGCACTACGGCGGTCTGGAGCGGGAGTGGGACACCTCCCGCACGTTCGACCTCTGATCGCGGGTGCGGCGGGTCCGGTGGGTGCGGCGGGTCCGTGCCGGGGGCCGGTGCGGCGGGTACGGCCCTGGGTGGCCGGTCCGGGTGGGGCAGCTGGTCCGGGTGGGGCGGCCGGTGTGGCCGGGGTGACGGGTCCGTTCCGGCGGCGGGCTTACCGGGCCTTGTCCCGGCCTTTGCCCGGTCCTTCGGCCATTCGGGCGGCGGCCCGTGGGAGGGTAGCCGGGTGAACGTCCTGGATCTTCTGCTGATCGTCGCCGCGCTGGGCTTCGCCGTGACCGGCTACCGGCAGGGCTTCGTGGTCGGCGTGCTGTCGGTGCTCGGCTTCCTGGGCGGCGGTCTGATCGCCGTTCAGCTGCTCCCGCTGCTGCTGCGCCATCTGGACCCCGGCACGGTGGCCTCGGTGGTCGCGGTGCTGGTGGTGATCGTCTTCGCGGCGGTGGGCCAGGCGGTGACCACGCACTTCGGGTGGAAGCTGCGCGGTCACATCGGCCGCCGTCCGGCCCGGACGCTGGACGCGATCGGCGGCTCGGTGGTCAACGTGATCTCGATGCTGCTGGTGGCCTGGCTGATCGGTTCGGCGCTGGCGGGCACCTCGATGCCGACCGTCTCCAAGCAGGTCCGCAGTTCCCAGGTGCTCGGCGGAGTGCAGTCGACACTGCCCGCCTCGGCGCCGAACTGGTTCCGGGACTTCACCAACGCCCTGGCCAGGAACGGTTTCCCCCAGGTCTTCAACCCCTTCGAGCAGGAGCCGATCACCGAGGTCAGCCCGCCCGATCCGGCACTGGCCGCCAGCCCGGTGGTCGCCCGGGCCAAGCTGAGCCTGGTGAAGGTGGTCGGCACCGCCACCGCCTGCGGCAAGACCCTGGAGGGGACCGGCTTCGTGTTCGCCCCGCACCGGGTGATGACCAACGCCCACGTGGTCGGGGGTGTCGACGAGCCGACCGTGCAGATCGGCGGTACCGGCAAGCTCTACGACGCCACCGTGGTCCGGTACGACTGGCAGCGCGACATCGCGGTGCTGGACGTGCCCAAACTGGACGCTCCCGCCCTGGAGTTCGCGGACGAGGCGAAGAGCAACGACAGCGCGATCGTGGCCGGCTTCCCGGAGAACGGCGCCTTCAACGTCCAGCCCGCCCGCATCCGGGGCCGGATCAAGGCCACCGGACCGGACATCTACCACCGTGGTCAGGTGGTCCGGGACATCTACTCGATCCGCTCGCTGGTCCGTCAGGGCAACAGCGGCGGCCCGCTGTTGAGCCCGGACGGCAAGGTCTTCGGCGTGGTGTTCGCCAAGTCGCTGGACAGTTCGGACACCGGGTACGTACTGACCGCCGCCGAGGTGCAGGGCGAGGCGCTGGCGGGCGCGGCGGCCACCGGCCGGGTGGACACCGAGGGCTGCGCACTCTGACGGGTGATCCCGGCCCCGACCTCCCCGGCTCCGGCCGTCCCGGCTGGTAGCGTCGCGCCGGGCTCACCCGTTCGGCTCAGCTGCACCCTGGTCACCTGCCCTGCCGCGCAGGCGAGCCGACGATGAGTCAGCCGGGGACCGGCCGGTCGGTGGTCGGTCGGTTGGGTGCCTGCTCCGGCGGGGCGACTGCCGGGGAGGACGGAGGACGGCCGGTCATGATGGGTCACTCGCACGCGGTCAGCGGGGCGATGCTGTACGCGGGCACCGCGCCGTTCCTCGCGCCGGTCCTGTTCGACGTCCACCTGGCGCCCGCCGACGTGCTGATGGGCACGGTGCTGGCGGCCGGCGCCGCGCTGCTGCCCGACCTCGACCACCACGACGGCACGATCGCGAACTTCCTCGGCCCGGTCTCCAGGCTGCTCTGCCGCTTCGTGGCCTGGGTGTCCGGCGGGCACCGGCACGCCACCCACTCGCTGCTCTTCGTCGCCCTGATGGGCGGCGGCACCTGGGCGGGCATCAGCTACCTGGGACGCGGCTTCACCCTCGGCACGACGTTCTTCCTGCTCGCCCTGGCCGTCCGCGCCCTCCGGCTGCACCCGCCGGGCGACGGGCCGACGATGTGGATCACCATCGTCGGCCTCTCCGTGCTCGGCACGGCCGGCCTCGACAACTGGTTGCCCAGCGCCCCCGGCTGGCTCCCGTACGCGGTCGCCCTCGGCACGCTGGCCCACCTGCTGGGCGACTGCCTCACCAAGAAGGGTGCGCCGCTGCTCTGGCCGCACAAGGAACGCTACGAGACGGTGCTGATCAAGCGCAGCGGCAACGCGATGGAGACCAAGGTGCTGGTGCCGATCATGTCGGTGGTCACCTTCGCCCTGCTCTGGTTCACCGCCGTCTCACCGACCGTGCCGGTCTGATGAGCCGTCTCTGAAGGCCACCCCGGGGAGACGTCCCCGGGGCACGGTCTGCCGGTCGTCAGCCTTCGCGACGCAGGCGCGCCCCGACCCATCGGGCGCGGCGGCCGAGGATGCGCGGGATGCCCAGCGGGTGCTCGTCCCCGGCTTGGCGCTGCCGACCGATCCGGCCGTGGCCGTCGTACTCGTGGCGCCAGTCCACGGCTTGGGGTTCGGGGTACTGCGGGCTGTCGGCACGGCGGCGTCGACGCGTGACAGCTTCGCGATCGGGCATCCAGGTCATACCGGATGGATGCCCCGTGTCGGGCGGGCTAATCGCTACCGGATGGTCACCTGGACTATGCGATTGTCATATGAGTGTCGCGCTATGAGACTCCGTCAGTTCGTCCGGGCCGGTCCGCCGGACTGCGGAGGTGCGTCCGGTGCTCTGTCAGAACCGTTGTCAGGTCCGACTGCTGCCAGACCCCGGACCCCGGACCCCGGACCCCGGACCCCGGGCAATAGGCGCGGGTGGTGGGCGGGAGCGCCGTCAGGACCGGTGCTCGCGGACCCAGGAGACCAACTCCGCCGAGAACTCCTCCGGGACCTCCTCGTGCGGGTAGTGCCCCACCCCGGGCAGCAGCCGCCACCGGTACGGCGCCTCGACGTACTCGCCGGCGCCCAGGGCGGTGTGCGAGAGCAGCACCGGATCGGCCGCACCCTGGACGTGCAGGGTCGGCGCGGTGATCGGGCGCTTCATCCGGCGGGCGAACTGGATGCCGTCCGGCCGGGCCATCGACCGCAGCAGCCAGCGGAACGGCTCGATCGAGCAGTGCGCGGTGCTGGGGATCTGGATGGCCTGCCGGTAGGCGTGCAGGGCTTCCGGGGCCAGTTGGTTGGGGCCGGTCCAGGCGTTCAGGTACTCGGCCACCAGGGCGCCGTCGTCGGCGACCAGCCTGCGCTCGGGCACCCAGGGGCGCTGGAAACCGAGGATGTGGTCGAAGGCCGCCATCTGCCGACGGTCCGTCAGCAGGGCCCGGCGCAGGTGGCGCGGGTGGGCGGCGGAGACCACCGTCAGACTGCGGATCACCGAGGGCCGCATCACGGCCGCGACCCAGGCCAGCGAACCGCCCAGCGCGTGGCCGACCAGGTGCGCCTGGCGCTCGCCGAGCGAGCGGATCACCCCGGTGATGTCGAGCGCGAGGTTGCCCGGATCGTAGCCGCGCGGGGTCCGGTCGCTGCCGCCGATGCCGCGCAGGTCCAGCGCGACGGCCCGGAAGCCGGCCTCCGCCAGCGCGGTCAGCTGGTGCCGCCAGGCCCACCAGTACTCGGGCCACCCGTGCACCAGCAGGACCAACGGACCCTCGCCGACCTCGGCGATGTGGAACCGGGCACCGTTGGCCGCCAGGTCGCGGTGGGTCCACGGGCCGGCGGAACGCAGCTCCCACGGGGTCTCGGCGATCTCGGTGGCTCTCGTTCCGGGGTTCGGCCTGTTGGCGGTCAGCGACATACCCGAGAGCCTGTCACACCCGGCTGCGGAACGGCCTCCCGGCACTCGGTCCGGGAGGCTGATGCCGCGTCACGTCAGGTCCGGGTGCGGGCCGTGAGCCCGGCTGGCGAGCTGCCGGCGGCCCCTCGGCCCCTCGGCCCACGGTGCGGGAGCGCCGGGCGCCGGTTCAGCGGATGCGGCCGAGGCCCCGGTCGATCTCCTCCTGGGTGGCGGGGCGCGGCCGGGCGTTCTTCAGCACGTCGGCGGTCTTCTGGGCGCCCTCGATGGTGCGGCGCGGCTTCTCGATCCGCTTGAACGAGCGCAGCGCCAGCAGGCCGAGCAGCACGGCCAGCAGCAGGTAGGCACCGGCCACGATCAGGAACGACCAACCGAGCGAGAGGCCGAGCGCGTGCAGGCCGTACGCGGCGGCGGCACTCAGCATCGGGACGGCGGCCAGCGCGACCACGCCCGCCACGATCAGCGAGACGCCGCCGGAGACGCCACGCTTCACGTCCTGGCGGATCTCGGCCTTGGCCAGCGCGATCTCGTCGTGCACCAGGGCGGAGAGGTCGGCGGTGGCGGCGGCGAACAGCTGACCCACCGAACGCTCACCCTCGTAGGGCGCCCGGCCGGCGCTGGTCGGGTCTGCGGTTCCTGTGGGCATCAGCGGTTCTCCTTCGGCGTGGGCTGCGGTCCTCGGCGTTCGGTACCGACAGCTCTGAATCATGCCCCTACCGGCCAGTCCGGCACCACTCCGGGGCGCCCCTGGAGCGACGGCGTCACCCGTCAGGGCTTCGGGAGGGGCATCCGACGGCCCCTCAGCCGACGCTCCGTCAGCCCGCCTGCTGCTGGTAGACGTCCGGGATCCCGTCGCCGTCGGAGTCCCGGTCCTCCTCCTCGCAGAGCGCGCGGTAGTGGCGGTTGCGGAGCTTCAGCAGGACGGTGGCGATCAGTGCGCAGAGCAGCGAACCGACCAGCACCGCGGCCTTCGCCCGGTCGGCCAGCGCCGGGTCGTCCGGGAAGGCCAGCTCGCTGATCAGCAGCGAGACGGTGAAGCCGATCCCGGCCAGCACGGCGACCGCGAACAGGTCCGCCCACTTCAGCTGGGGGTTCAGTTCGGCCCGGGTGAAGCGGGCCGCCAGGTAGGTGCCGCCGAAGATGCCGACGGTCTTGCCGATCATCAGCCCGAGCACGATGCCGAGCGGGGTCGCCTGGGTGAAGACCTCCCTGAGCGCCGGGCCGGAGATCGTCACCCCGGCGGCGAACAGCGCGAACACCGGTACCGCGAACCCGGCCGACAACGGCCGCACCAGGTGCTCGATGTGCTCGCCGGGGGAGACCTCCTCCCCCTCCTCCCGGTGGCAGCGCAGGATCAGACCCATCGCCACGCCGGCCACCGTGGCGTGCACTCCGCTCTCGTGCATCAGCGCCCAGATCGCCACGCCCAGCGGCACGAACAGGTACCAGCCGCGCACCCCGTGCCGGTGCAGGTACCAGAACAGCACCAGCCCGGCGAAGGACAGGCCGAGTGCCCAGAACTTGATGCCCGAGCTGTAGAACACCGCGATGATCAGGATCGCGATCAGGTCGTCCACCACGGCCAGGGTGAGCAGGAACGCCCGCAGGGCGGACGGGAGGTGACTGCCCACCACGGCCAGCACGCCGAGGGCGAAGGCGATGTCGGTCGCGGTCGGGATCGCCCAGCCGGAAGGGTGGCCGCCGGCCCCGGAGTTGGTCAGCGTGTAGACCAGGGCGGGTAGTGCCACACCGCAGACCGCCGCCACCACCGGCAGGGCGGCGGCTGCCGGATTGCGCAGCTCTCCGGCCACGAACTCGCGCTTGAGCTCGATCCCGGCGACGAAGAAGAAGATCGTCAGCAGGCCGTCCTTGGCCCAGGCGTCGAGCGAGAGGTCGAGGTGCAGCGGGGCGGACGGGCCGACCGTGAACTCCTTGACGCTCTCGTAGGCGCCGGGCCAGACGTTCGCCCAGACGAGGGCGGCGGTGGCGGCCAGCAGGAGGAGGACACCGCCCACGGTCTCGGTGCGCAGGGCGTCGGTGATGTACGTCCGCTCGGGGAGCGAGAGCCTGCCGAGGAACTGACGGCGGGTCGGGGCGGGCGGCGGCGTGACCACGGGGGCGGACCTCCAAGGCGGGGGCGGCGGGGCGTGCCCACGGATGTGGACACACGGGTGGTGCAGTGCCGACCAGACTTCCCGGCGCGCCTCGGAGTTCTTGTTGTGTTTTTGACAGCTTATCGGGTGCTGTCCGGGAACTCCGAGGTGGTGTCCGGTTTGCCCATTTTATGAAGTCGGCGGCGGTCCGCTCGCGGGCGTTCGGGAGATTCGGGGGATCCGGGAGCGTCGGGACGCGGGGAGTCCGGGGGCGCGGCTGCCGCTACGACGGGGAGCGCGTTCGCGGTGCTCGGCCACCGCTCCCCGTGCGCTCCCTCGAATGGCCGCAGCGTGGTGCGACACTCCCGGCGCCTTCCTAACGTCGGGGCAATGTGCCGCCCAGACCGGGCGGGCCGGCTCGTCCCACCGGAGTATGTGATGGTCAGTCAGACTCCCGCCCCGATACCCGTTCCCTTCGCGTCTCCGCCGGAGGCGTCACCGGAGGCACCGCCCGAGGCGCCGCCCTCCTCGGCGCTCTCGCCCGAACTCGCCCAGCTGCTCAGGCCGCTGTTCAGCGGGGCGGCCCCGGGCGGGGGCATCGCCGTCGCCGTGATCCGGGGCGGCGAGCGGACGGTGGTCTGCCGGGGGTACGCCGACCGCTCCGCCTCCCGACCGGTCCGAGCCGACACCCGATTCGCCCTCGGCTCGGTCACCAAGACCTTCACCGGACTGCTGCTTGCCGAGATGGTCGCCCGTGGCGAGGTCCGCTACGAGGATCCGATCGACCTCTACCTGCCGGCCGACTCGCTGCCCGGCTACCCACAGGAACGCCCGATCACCCTGCTCCACCTGGCCACCCACACCTCCGGCCTGCCCCGGCTGCCGGTCGGCCTCACCCCGGCGGCGGTGCCGCGCTGGTTCACCGACGCCCACGCCGGCTTCAGCCGCCCGCACCTGCTCCGTGCGCTGCCCCGGACACCCGTGCGCGGCATGCCGGGCGCGCAGTACCGCTACTCCAGCCTGGGCTGCGGACTGCTCGGGCTGGCCCTGGAGAACGCGGCGGGCCAGCGCTACGAGGAACTGCTGGCGGGCCGGGTCTGCGGCCCGCTCGGTCTGGTCGACACCTCCTGCGCCGAGGACCGCGAACCCGCCTCCGGCTACCGGCGGGGCCGGCGGGTCGCGTCCTTCCGACTCCCGGCCCTGCCCGGCGCGGCGGCGCTCAGCTCGACGGCGGACGACATGCTGCGCTACCTCCAGGCCCACCTGGCGGTGGACGCGGTGCCGATCCCGGAGCGCGGCGGTGCGGCGGCGGCGCTGCGCTCGGCCCTGCGCGACGTCCGGCTGCCCAGGGTGGAGCGCCGGCGGGGGAGCGGCGGCCGGGGCGGAGTGCGGATCGCCCTGACGTGGAACCAGCGGCCGGTGGAGGACGGCGAGTTGCTCTACCACGCGGGATCGACCGGCTCGGCGCGGGGCCGGATCGGGCGGGGCGACAGCACCGGGAGCGGGGCGCCCTCGGCGGTCTTCGCGGGCTTCAACCCGGTGACCCAGGTGGGGCTGGTGGCGATGACCAGCACCCTGCCGGGGCTGCGGCGGCGGTTCACCCAGACCGCCTACGGGACGCTGCGCCGCCTGGCGGGGTAGCGGGGACCGGCACTTGGGGGGACGGCTGCGGCAGCGGGGCGCCGCTGCGGGGGCGCCGGCGCCTGGCGCCGTGGTGGCTGCGCGAATGGGTGACCGCGTAGCGGAGTGGGGCCGGGCGGGTGGGGTGGCGGGGTGTGGCGGCGGCGTGCGGCCGACCGGGTGTGGCGGCGAGGTGCTGCTGCGGCGGAGGCAAGGCCGCTGGTGCGGGCGGCACGCGGGGCTGGGCCCGTGGCCGGCGGCCGTCCCGCCCGGGCCACTTCGCCTGCCGGACGGTCCTGGTGGGACCCGGTGCCACGGGCACCACCAGGACCGTCCGTCCGCCGGGGCGCGAGCCCGGGCGGGACGGCGGAGCGTCAGCCGGTCGTGATGACCGGCTCCGGTCAGCCCTGCTCGCCGGTCGGCAGCTGGGACTGGATCAGGTTCATCACCGAGGCGTCGGCGAGGGTGGTGGTGTCACCGACCTCGCGGCCCTCGGCGATGTCGCGGAGCAGGCGGCGCATGATCTTGCCGGAGCGGGTCTTGGGCAGCTCGCCGACCACCTTGATCTGCTTCGGCTTGGCGATCGGGCCGAGGGTCTTGCCGACGTGGTTGCGGAGCTCGGCGATCAGCTCCTCGCTCTCGGTCGCGTTGCCGCGCAGGATCACGAAGGCCACGATCGCCTGGCCGGTGGTGGCGTCGGTGGCGCCGACCACGGCGGACTCGGCCACGGCCGGGTGGCCGACCAGGGCGGACTCCACCTCGGTGGTGGAGATGTTGTGGCCGGAGACGAGCATGACGTCGTCGACGCGGCCGAGCAGCCAGATGTCGCCGTCGTCATCCTTCTTGGCGCCGTCGCCCGCGAAGTAGCGGCCCTCGAAGCGCGACCAGTAGGTGTCGATGTAGCGCTGGTCGTCGCCCCAGATGGTGCGCAGCATGGACGGCCACGGCTCGGTCAGCACGAGGTAGCCGCCGGAGCCGTTGGGGACCTCGCGGGCCTCATCGTCGACCACGGTGGCGGCGATGCCGGGCAGGGCGCGCTGGGCGGAGCCGGGCTTGGTCTCGGTGACGCCCGGCAGGGGGCTGATCATCATGGCGCCGGTCTCGGTCTGCCACCAGGTGTCGACGATGGGGGTCTTGCCGGCGCCGATGTGCTCGCGGTACCAGACCCAGGCCTCGGGGTTGATCGGCTCACCGACGCTGCCCAGCACCCGCAGGCTGGAGAGGTCGAACTTGGCGGGGATGTCGTCGCCCCACTTCATGAAGGTGCGGATCGCGGTCGGCGCGGTGTAGAGGATGGTGACGCCGTACTTCTGCACGATCTCCCAGAACCGGCCCTGGTGCGGGGTGTCGGGGGTGCCCTCGTAGATGACCTGGGTGGCGCCGTTGGCGAGGGGGCCGTAGACGATGTAGGAGTGGCCGGTGACCCAGCCGATGTCGGCGGTGCACCAGTAGACGTCGGTCTCCGGCTTGAGGTCGAAGACCGCGTGGTGGGTGTAGGCGGCCTGGGTCAGGTAGCCGCCGGAGGTGTGCAGGATGCCCTTGGGCTTACCCGTGGTGCCGGAGGTGTAGAGGATGAAGAGCGGGTGCTCGGCGTCGTGCGCCTCGGGGGCGTGCTCGGTGGACTGACGCTCCACCAGCTCGTGCCACCAGAAGTCGCGGCCCTCGGTGAAGTCGATCTCCTGGCCGGTGCGGCGGATGACCAGGACCTTCTCGACGCCCTCGACCTTGGTGAGGGCCTCGTCGATGGCCGGCTTGAGGGCGGAGGGCTTGCCGCGGCGGTAGCCGCCGTCGGCGGTGATGACCACCTTGGCGTCGGCGTCCTTGATGCGGGAGGCGACGGCGTCGGCGGAGAAGCCGCCGAAGACGACCGAGTGGGTGGCGCCGATCCGGGCGCAGGCGAGGATCGCGACGACCGCCTCGGCGATCATCGGGAGGTAGACCGCGACCCGGTCGCCCTTGCGGACGCCGAGCTCCAGCAGCGCGTTGGCGGCCTGCGAGACCTCGTCCTTCAGCTGGGCGTAGGTGATCGAGCGGGAGTCGCCGGGCTCGCCCTCGAAGTGGATGGCGACCCGGTCGCCGTTGCCGGCCTCGACGTGGCGGTCCACGCAGTTGTACGCCACGTTGAGCTTGCCGTCGGCGAACCACTTGGCGAACGGCGGGTTCGACCAGTCCAGGGTCTCGGTGGGCTCGACCGCCCAGCTGAGACGGCGGGCCTGCTCGGCCCAGAAGCCGAGCCGGTCCTCGGAAGCCTGCGCGTACGCGGCTGCGGTGACGTTTGCGTTGGCCGCCAGCTCCGCGGGCGGGGCGAAGCGACGCTCCTCCTTGAGCAGGTTGGCCAGGCTCTCGTTACTCAACGCGCACTCCTCATCGAGTCTCAATGCTGCGGGGTACCCCGTGCGGAGGGATTGTCCCGTGTGTCCCAGCGCACAGCTCACCAGGCGAACCGCCATGTTGACAAGAGGCGCCCGTTAATTGGTGTAGACCTTTGACCGGCGCGTGACCAGGCACCTGGCCGGCTGCGTGGTCGGGCGCACGGTCGGGTGCGGCAGCAGGGTCGGGCGGTGGGGCTGGTGGGTGCACCCGAGCTCCGGGGGCGGGGAGGTCGCGGGATCACGGCCCGGGGCAGGGTGGTGCCGGTGCGCGGGGTGGGGTGGCGGTGCCGGATCGGTGCAGGCTCTGTCAGGTGGCGTCGGTACCGGATGGGGTGACGGTGCGGCGGGCATTGACGGTCCGTCAGTCCGGTACTCCACTATCAGAGCGGGCAGGGCTCGTCCGGCACCGGGCCGGCCGCCCTCCACCGTGGCAGGGGGACAGTCATGCCGACCGCACCCGTCCCGCCGACCGAGCCCTCCTCCTCGGTCCCCGACACACCAGCCGCCCCCCTCCCCGACCCGGTCGGCGGCGCCGAAGTCAGACCCCTCCCAGGTGACTTCGCCGTGGTCCGGATGGGCGGCCGGGGTGGCCGCGCGATCCGGATCGGCCAGTGGCTCAACGGGGACGGCTTCGACGATTTCGAGCACGCCTTCGTCCACGTCGGCAACGAGGAGCTGGTCGAGGCCCAGCCGGGCGGTGCCGAACTCCGTCCCCTCTCCGTCTACACCGACGGTCGGCCGATCCGCTGGTCCACCGGCCGGATACCGCTGACGGACGACCAACGCCGGGCGATCGTCGCCGCTGCCCGGGGGTACGTCGGCACGCCCTACAGCGTGGCCGACTACCTGGCCCTGGCCGCGCACCGCTTCCGCCTCCCCGTCGGGCTGTTGATCAGGGCCTACGTGGCGAACAGCGGCCACATGATCTGCTCCCAACTGGTCGACCAGTGCTACCAGGACGCCGGCGTGCACCTCTTCACCGACGGCCGCTGGTCCGGGTACGTGACGCCGGCTGACCTCGCCAACCTCCTGGACCCGTAAGGCGGTCCACCGGACTGGGCCGTGGAGGTCCGGGCTTCTCCTGCTTCCTCGCCCCGGGCGGGCCGGGGCGAGGCTCGAGCGGCGGGGGCTCTCAGGCGGCGAGCGGCTGGCCCGCCGGTGCGCCGGCGGCCGGAGGATCGAGGACCAGTCGGCGTCGGGTGTCCGACGGGTCGTCAGTGCCGGGTCGGTGCTCGGAGACCGGGACGAAGGCGCCGGCCTGTGGATCGAGCACGTACGTCTGCGCGTCGGCGAAGTCGAAGTACATCCCGACCAGGCGCAGGCTCCCCTCGGACACCCTCCGCTCCACCGACGGGTGGGCGAGCAACTGGTCCAACTGCTGGACGACATTGGTGATGCAGAGCTGCTCGGCCTCGTCGCCGACCGCGCGATGGGCGAACGAGGCGGGCGCCCGGCGGAGCCGGGCCAGCGACCCCCGGCCGTTCCGTAGCCAGCGGGTGAGCGGGGTGGGCGGGCCGGACTGCTCGTGCACACCGTCCAGCAGAGCCTTCATCGCCCCGCAGCCCGAGTGCCCGCAGATGGTGATCGAGCGGACCTCCAGGACCTCGACCGCGTACTGCACTGCCGCCGCCACCGAGTCGTCGGCCGCACCGGGCTCGTAGGGGGCCGGCACGAGGTTCCCGACGTTGCGCACGGTGAAGAGGTCACCGGGGCCACTGCTGGTGATCATGCTGGTGACCAGCCGGGAGTCCGCACAGGTGAGGAAGAGCTGCGAGGGAGTCTGGCCCTCCCGGGCCAGCCGGGCGAGCTCGGGACGGATCAGCGGGGCGGTGTGCTGCTGGAAGCCGCGCACGCCCTCCATCAGGCGGCCGTGCGGATCGTCCTCGGCCTGCTCGATGCAGTGGTGGCCGACCCACGGAGTCCAGGCGCGGCAGCGGTGCGGGCCGGGGGAGCTGCCGGATCGCACGGTGCCGTCCGGGTCGAGCACGTCGTCCTCGTGAGGCTCCGTCAGCATCGAGACCCGGCCGCCGCCGGCCTGGTGCCCGGCCCGCCAGGTGTGCAGTTCCTCGTAGGCGGCGTGGTCGAGGAAGGACCCGTCGTGGCGGACCGCCACGGTGGCACCGGCCGGGATCCTGGTCAGGGTCCGGCTGAGCCGGGGCACCACCGCGAAGGTCAGCGGACCGTGGGTGCGGACGGTGTACGAGCCGTCGGGCTCGGCGACCACGTCCACGTGCGCCCTGGTGAGGCGGTGCAGTGCGAGCACGCCCGCGACGGCGCCGCCGGCCAGGACGCCGAGCGGCACGTCGATCAGCACCACACCGAGCACGGTGACCAGGTAGACCGGGAACTCGCGGTGCCGGTGCACCTGCCGGATGTGGGCGAAGCTGACCATCTGGAGGCCGACCACCAGGACCAGCGCGGCGAGCGCCGCGAGCGGGATGTGCCGGAAGCCGGTGGACAGGGTCAGCGCGGCGATCAGGACCCAGACTCCGTGGATGACGGAGGACCACCGACTGCTCGCCCCCGCACGGACGTTGGCGGTGGACCGGACGGCGCCACCGGCCACCGGGAGGCCGCCGAGGAGGCCGGAGACCATGTTCGCGATGCCCTGTCCGCGCAGCTCGCGGTCCAGGTCGATCGGGCCGGGAGCCATCCGGCCGACCGCCACGGCGGAGAGCAGGGACTCGACACCGGCCACCACCGTCATGGTCAGGGCAGCGGCGAGCAGGGTCGGCCAGTGCTGCTCCAGCAGGCTGAGGGAGGGCAGGGTGGCGATGCCGTGCTGCTCCCAGGTCGGCAGCTCGACCCGGGCCAGGGTCAGGCCGAGTGCGGCCGAGAGGCCGGTGGCGGCGCCCACCGCGACCAGCGCGGCCGGGATCCGGGTGGCCCGGGCACCGAAGCGCCCGGCCTTGCCGGGGAGGCGGCTCAGCCGGGGCCAGCCGAAGAGCAGCGCGATCGCCAGTGCACCGACCGCGAGGGCGGGAAGGTGGGCGGTGGAGAGCTGACCGGGGAGCGCGACCAGATTGGCCAGGGCGGAGCTCTGCGGGGATCCGCCCAGCACCACGTGGAGTTGGGCGATGGCGATGGTGAGCCCGACGCCGGCCAGCATGCCGTGCACGATGGCGGGCGAGACGGCGAGCGCCGCCCGGGCCACCCGGAGCGAGCCGAGCAGCAGCTGCAGCAGGCCGGCCACGACCACGACCGCGCAGGTGAGCTGCCAGCCGAACTGGGTGATCAGCCCGGCCACCACGACCGTCAGGGCGGCGGACGGGCCGGTCACCTGGAGCGGGACGCCGCCCAGCGTGCCGGCGACCAGGCCGCCGACGGCGGCGGCCACCAGGCCGGCGGTGAGCGGGGCGCCGGTGGCGAGGGCGATGCCCAGGGAGAACGGAACGGCGATCAGGAAGACCACCACGGAGGCGGGGAGGTCCCGTAGCAGGGAGGCGCGCGGAGCCGGAGCGGCGGCCGGGGCCGTGGCCCGGGCGGAGGGCGGCGCGTGGTCCGTGGTGTCGGAGGCGATGGGAGCGGAGGAGATGTCGAGGGTCATGGTTGCCCGTCTTTCCGGGGGAACGAACGCAGTCAGGTCCGGGTGGTGCTCGGGGGATCGGATCGGCTGTCGTGGGTCGCGACGGTGTGGCGGGGATGGTGGTGTCCACCCTTGAACAATCAAGACTCGGTAAACCGAGAGTAATGAGAGCTTTGCACAGCGTGAAATCGAGTGCTAGATCAGAGTGTTGGATTCACTCGAATGGGGAGTAGTCGAACCAGTTGGGTCCATGGGAAGGTTCGCCCTAGCACCACCCCCGACCACGGGTGCCTGTACCAATGCCGACGAGGGCGGCCCCCGCGGGGGTCACCCTCGTCGCCCGGCAGCCCCGTGGGCGGCGCGTCAGACTCCCGCAGCGTCCAGCCGGTCGGCCTGCGCGGAGCCGAGCAGGAAGCCCCGGTCCACCTGGCTGGCCAGGTCGATGCCGGTCTTCGCGTTGCCCCAGCTCTCCGCGTTCCGCAGGTGGAAGTGCACGGCCTGCTCGGTGTACCTCTGCGGATCACGGGTCTCGAAGGCCTGGTCCGCCTGCTCCCGCAGCAGTCCCAGTACGGCGCGGTTGGCGGGTTCGAGCTCCCGCAGTGCGGGCTCCCGCCCCTGTTCGAGCCGGCGCACCCAGTCCGACTGGCCGAAGCAGGCCAGCAGGTCCTCGCCGACCTCGCGGCGCAGGAAGGCCAGGTCGTCCGGGCTCTGCACCTTGTTGCCCACCACCCGCAGTGCCACCCCGAAGTCCCGGGCGTACTCCTTGTACTGGCGGTAGACGGAGATGCCCTTCCGGGTCGGCTCGGCGATCAGGAAGGTCAGGTCGAATCGGGTGAACAGGCCGGAGGCGAAGGAGTCCGATCCCGCGGTCATGTCCATCACCACGTACTCGCCCCGGCCGTCCAGCAGGTGGTTCAGCAGCAGCTCCACCGCCCCGACCTTGGAGTGGTAGCAGGCCACGCCGAGGTCCTGCTCGGTGAATGCGCCGGTGGCGAGCAGGCGCACCGATCCCTCGTCCAGTGCCACCGGCCGGGCGCAGGCGGTGTAGACCGGATTCTCCTCGACGATCCGCAGCAGGCGGGATCCCGGGCCGGGAGGGGTGGTCTTGATCATCTCCTCGGCTGAGCGGATCAGCGGGTTCGTCCCGCGCAGGTACTCCTTGATCTCGGGCAGGTGGGCGCCGAGCGAGGGCAGCGCGGCTGCCTGATCGTCCGTCAGGCCGAGGGCCGGGCCGAGGTGTTGGTTGATGTCGGCGTCGACCGCGATCACCGGGCGTCCCGCCGCGGCGAGGTGGCGGATGAACAGTGCGGACAGCGTGGTCTTGCCGCTGCCGCCCTTGCCCACGAAGGCGATCTTCATCTTGAGGCTCCGGCTCTCGGGCTGGCTCTCTGGCTGCTGGCTCTCGGGGTCGGCCGTGGTGCGGCCGGGGCGGCCGCGATCCGGCCGGCCGTGGTGCTCGGTATTTGGTAATCGTTATCGTCACCGATAGCTGTCATGCTAGCGAGGCGGAGGGGGCCCGGGAGGACGGGTCGTGCGGATTGCCTCGAACGGGTGATGGTGGGGTTGCTGTGGAGTCCCGGGAGGCGGGTTCATTACCCTCGGGTAGGTGACCACTGGAACTGATCCCCTCGCCCCGTTGGCCGGTCTCCCCGGAGTCCCCGAGGCCGTCGCGGAGGTGCGCAAGGCAGCGGACCGGCTGTACGGCCACCGGGTGATGCGCCGCCGGGCCGCTGAGGTGACCTCGGAATCGGCCCTGCGCGGAGCTCGGGCCTCCGCCGCACTGGACGGTGCGGACTGGCCGTTGGAGGAGGTGCGGCGCCGCAGCGACTTCGGTGCCGACGAGCAGGCGCGGGTGCTCGGTGGGGCCCTGCGGGTCTCCGCCGAGGTCGGTCAGCTGCTCAGCGTCTGGCGGCACTCGCCGCTCCAGGTGCTCGCCCGCCTGCACCTGTTGGCGGTCGGAGAGGGGAGCCCGGCGGAGCAGGCCGGCCGCCCCCGACGTGGCGACGAGCGGGCCGAGGAGCTCTTTCCGCTCGCCCTGGAAGCGGTCGAGGGGCCGGCCGTGGGAGGTGGGCCGTTCGCCGGCCGGCTGCCCGCCGCGCCGCCCGCCGCCGAAGCGGCGGCCCGGCTGGACCAGTTGGCACAGCTGCTGGTGGCCCGTGCCGACCGTGCCCCGGGGTCGGGCGCGCCCGCCCTGGTGGTCGCCTCGGTGGTCCACGGCGAGTTGCTCGCCCTGCGCCCGTTCGCCTCGCACAACGGCGTCGTCGCACGGGCTGCCCAGCGCATCGTGCTGATCGCCGAGGGGCTCGACCCGAAGTCGATCTGCCCGGCCGAGGTCGGCCTGGCGGAACTGGGCACGGCGGCCTACCAGGAGGCGCTGCTCGGCTACTCGAGCGGCAGCGCCGACGGGATGGCCGCCTGGATCACGCACTGCGGCCGGGCGGTCGGGCTGGGGGTCCGGGAGAGCACGGCGGTCTGCGAGGCCATGCAGCGCGGGATGGTCTGACCCGAGCGCGGGCCGGAGCTGACCTGCCGGCCGGGAACGTGGTTGCGGCGGCGCCCGGTGGTACTGGGCGCCGCCGCTGGTACAGGTACCGGGTGACCAAGCATGCACCGTTCAGTGCCCATCAGGCGGGGATCTCGTGCCCGTTCACCTGGTGCGGCGGCCCGACAGCGGGTCGGCTGCATGTGGGTGCTCAGTGATCTGTACGCGGTCCGTGGGGCCTGATGATGCGTTGTCGGTTTGACCTCTCGTGGGTCCTGACCGGGTCTCGCGGGCCGTAAGTCCTTTCTACCGCGATTCCGGGCAAAGGGGAACTCGAAATGGGATTTTCTTCACCCTTTGTCCGATTCGCCTGACTGTCCGGATCGGATCAGGCGACCGGGCCCGCCGGCCCGGGGCGGCGGTGCTTGGCCGCGTACCAGAGCAGCCCGGCAGTCAGGGCGGCGGCGCCGAGCGCGACCGCCAGCAGGGCTGACCGGCTCGGGGCGCCGAACTCGGGGAGGCGCCGCCGGAGTTCGACCGGCCGCTCGAAGCGGAGCACCGGCCAGTCGCGGGCCGCGGCCTCCTTGCGGAGGGCCCGGTCGGGGTTCACCGCGGAGGGGTGGCCGACTGCCTCCAGGAGTGGCAGGTCGGTCGAGGAGTCGCTGTAGGCGTAGGAGTTGGTGAGGTCGTAGCCCTCGCGTCCGGCCAGCTCCCGGATCGCCTCCGCCTTGGTCTCGGCATAGGCGTAGTACTCGATCTCCCCGGTGTAGCGGCCCTCCTCGACCTGCAGCCTGGTCGCGATGACGTGGTCGGCGCCCAGCAGTTGGCCGATCGGCTCCACGACCTCCGAGCCGGAGCTGCTGACGATCACCACGTCGCGGCCCGCCTGGTGGTGCTGCTCGATCAGCGAGGCGGCCTCGTCGTAGATGATCGGGTCGATCATCCCGTGCAGCGTCTCGGCGACGATCTCACGGACCTGTTGAACGTTCCAGCCCTTGGTGAGGGCGGAGAGGTACTCGCGCATCCGCTCCATCTGGTCGTGGTCGGCGCCGCCGGCCAGGAAGAGGAACTGCGCGTAGGCGCTCTTCAGGACGGCCCGACGGTTGATCAGGCCGCCCTGGTAGAACGGGCGGCTGAAGGCCAGGGCGCTGGACTTGGCGATGATCGTCTTGTCCAGGTCGAAGAACGCCGCGGTGCGGGTCGCCCCGAGCGGGCGGGCGGGTGTCGCCGGGGCGGCGGATTCCGGAGCGCGGGCGGCGGCGCCCGCGGCCGGGGCGGGGGCGGAGTTCTCGCCGTGGTCGGCGGTGTCGGCGTTCTCGGTGGTGTCCACGGGATCAGAGGATAGTTGGCCGGGTGAAACACCCCGCCATATGGCGTACTCGCAGGCGCTCGGGTTTGTGTTTCTGGGCCTTCGGGTACACCATGGAAGTCACGGATCGTTCGCGACCGTGCTAACCCGGTCCGGCTCCTCCCCCCCGAGTCGGACCGTGGATAGACGACCCCCGCTCTCCCCCCCGGCGGGGGTCGTCGCACGTCCAGGCCCATTTTCCGGGCCTGATGGCTCACGGGGGCGGCTCGCGGAGACCACCTCGAGGCTCGACGGCGCCCGGCGCCGCAGCCGGCGGGCGATCCGATCTCGTCACTCTGCGTGTCGGTGCGGCACCACTGTCCCGTGGGTGCCAATCAGCCCCGATTGCCACTGTTCGAAATCCTCCGGATCTTCTCCGTGACGTCATCGGCGTCAATTCATTGCGCAATCACCCCCCGTGTGAGTGAACTCGGTTATCCACAGCCCCGGGTTATCCACAGGCAAAGGGACCTCGGCCGACGGACCGTTCGTCCACCCGCACGGTGGTGTCCGGCCGGGTACCGCCCGGCCGCACCACGCCGGGGAGGCAGCCATGTCGACGCCCACGACCGAACGGTCAGCCCTGCCGGGGCCGCTGATCGTCACCGAGGACCAGGCGCTCACCGAGCACCTGCTGAGGCTGTGCGCCGCTGCCGGGACCGACCCCCAGCTCCTCGCAGGGGCTCCGCCGCCCCGGAGCCTGTGGGAGAAGGCGCCGCTGGTCCTGGTCGGCGACGACCTCGCCGAGCGCTGCGCCGGCCTCAGCAGGCGCGCCGGGGTGCTGCTGCTCGGGCTCGACCTGGACGACTGCGACATCTGGGTCCGGGCGGTCCAACTCGGCGCCGAGCACGTGCTGTTCCTGCCCGATGCGCAGGCATGGTTGCTCGACCGGATCGCCGACGCGGCCGAGGGCGTCGGTACCCCGGCCCTCACCGTGGCGGTGCTCGGCGGCCGGGGTGGGGCCGGGGCCTCCACCCTCGCTTGCGCCCTCGCCGTCACGGCGGCCCGCACCGGACACCGCACCATGCTGATCGACGCCGACCCGCTGGGCGGCGGGCTCGACGTGCTGCTCGGCGGGGAAGAGGCCAGCGGCCTGCGCTGGCCCGACCTGGCCGGCTCCCGGGGCCGGGTGAGCGGCACGGAACTGGCCAAGGCGCTGCCGGCCCTGCACCGGATGACGGCCCTGTCCTGGGACAGAGGGGACACCCTGGCGGTGCCGCCCGAGGCCATGCACAGCGTCCTGGCGGCCGCCCGGCGCCGGGGCGGCCTGGTGGTCCTCGACCTGCCCCGGCACCTCGATCCGGCTGCCGGGCAGGCCCTCGAGCAGTCCGACACCGGACTCCTGGTGGTGCCTGCCGAGCTGCGCGCGATGGCGGCGGCCGACCGGGTCTCGGCCGCAGTCCGGATGCGGCTGGACGATCTGCGTGCAGTGGTCCGGGTGCCAGGGCCGGCCGGGCTCACCGGGACGGAGGTGGCCCGGGGGCTCCGGCTCCGGCTGGCGGGCGAGCTGCCGCCGGAGCCCGGCCTGACGGTGGACGTCGAGCGCGGATCCCCGCCCGGCATACGCGAGCGGGGCCCGCTGGCCCGGTTCTGCACACGTTTCCTGGCCGAGGCGATGCCGCCCGTCCAGACAGTCGAAGGAGGAGCGCCGTGACGGATCGTCAGAGTGGGTCGCAGTGGCCCGAAGAGATGGAGCCGGGGCGGGGGGCGGCGGATGCCGGAATCCCCTGGCCCGGCCGGCCGGCCATCGGACCGGGAGGTCCGGCCGCGAGTCGGAGCGCCGAACGTGCCGTACCGCGCCGGCCGTTGATCGGGCGTCAGCGCGCCGGGGAGGAGGACCGGTTCTCCGGGAGCAGGCTCCGCAGCGACGGTCGGGGTGGCCCGGGCAGTCCGGGGGGTGCCGGAGGTTTTGGCGGCCCTGCGGTTCCCCGACGGGTGACGGACGATCGGGCGGCGGCGCTGATCGATGCGGTGCGGATCCGGTTGGCCGAGGCCGGTGCCGCGCCCACGGCTGGATCGGTGGCGGCTGCGCTGCGGGCCGCGAGGCCGCCGCTGGGCGGGGACGACGTGCTGGACGCGGTCCGGGTGCTGCGCTCCGAGCTGGTCGGGGCTGGGCCGCTGGATGGTCTGCTCCGCGAGCCGGACGTGACGGACGTGCTGGTCAATGGGCCCGACGAGGTGTGGGTCGACCGGGGAGCGGGCCTGCGCCGGATGTCCGAGGTCCGCTTCACCGATGCCGAGGCGGTGCGGAGGCTGGCGCACCGCCTGGCCACGGCGGCCGGGCGGCGCCTCGACGACGCCAGACCCTGGGTGGACGCCCGGCTGCCGGACGGCACCCGCCTGCACGCCGTACTGCCGCCGATCGCCGCCGGCTGCACCCACATCTCGCTCCGGATCTGCCGCGCCCGCCCGTTCACCCTGGACGAGCTGGCGGCCGGAGGCGCGCTGTCCCCGGTCGGGGTCGAGCTGCTCACCGCAGTGCTCCGGGCCCGGCTCTCCCTGCTGATCTCCGGCGGGACGGGCACGGGCAAGACCACCCTGCTGGCGGCCCTGCTCGGTCTGGTCGGGCCGGACGAGCGGATCGTGCTCGCCGAGGACTCGGCCGAGCTCCGACCCGACCACCCGCACGTGGTGCGGCTCCAGAGCCGGCCGCCGAATCAGGAGGGGCTCGGCGAGCTGACCCTTCGGGACCTGGTGCGACAGGCCCTGCGGATGAGGCCCGACCGGGTAGTGGTCGGCGAGGTCCGGGGCGAGGAGGTGGTCGACCTGCTCTCCGCTCTCAACACCGGCCACGAGGGTGGCTGCGGCACGGTGCACGCCAACACGGCGGCGGACGTCCCGGCCCGGCTGGAGGCACTCGGCTCGCAGGCGGGGTTGGACCGGCTGTCGCTCCACAGTCAACTCCGGGCCGCGCTGGACGTGGTGGTCCACCTGGTCCGGGACCAGCGGACCGGGCGCCGCCGGGTGGCGGAGCTCCACATGCTGGTCGGCGATGACCGGGGGCTAGCCGTGACAGTGCCGGCGGTGACCTTCACGGCCGGCGGCGTGGCCCTGCCGGGGCCCGGGTGGGAGCGGCTGCGCCGCCGCTGCACCGAACGGGGAATCGGACTGCCGGACATCCCGGCAGCGGTGGGCGGGACCGTGGCGCCGACCACGACGGGGTTCGGGACGGCCGGGGCGGTGGACGAGGTGGCGCGATGAGCCTCCGGCAGGTGGAGCTGCTCTGGGCGGCGGCGCTCTGCGGGGTCACGGTGACGGCTTGGTGCCTGTTGCAGAGCGGTGCGCGGGCGGTGCCGTCCGGAGGCGGCAGCGGTGCCGACAGGAGTGCGGACGGGGAGGGGTGCCGATGATGGCCGGGCAGATGCTGGCTGTCGCCGGGGCCGGAGGTGTGGCCGTCGGCCTCTGGCTCGGACTGAGGCGGCGGGCCAAGGTGGCGATCCGGGCCCGTTCCCTCCTGGGTGTGGCGGTGGCGAGCCATGGCCGCCGCGGGCGGCTGCTGGCGCTCGGGACCGCCCGGCCGCCGTGGCTGGTGGTCGAACTCCTGCTGGTGCCGGCTGGATTGGTGATCGGTCAGTTCACCCTCTCGCCGGTGCCGGTCCTCCTGGCCGTCGCGGGCGTGGTCCCGGTGCGGCGCTGGCGGGGCCGACGGCGGAGGGCTGCCGAGGCGCGGCGGCGGGCCTCGGCAGTGATCGAGCTCTGCGAGGGGCTGGCCGCCGAACTCCGCAGCGGAGCCACGGCGGGGCAGGCGCTGGCCCTACTGATGAGCCGCCCCTCGGGGCTGAGGGACGGCCTCGGCGCGGAGCCCGCAGCGCGGTTGACGGCCGGCCGGTACGGGGCCGACGTCCCGGCCGCCCTGCGCCTGATCGCCGAACTGCCCGGCGGCCGGGGCGCGGCGGCGCTGGCGGCCTGCTGGCAGGTCACCGCCGAGAGCGGCACCGGTCTCGCCCCGGGCCTCGACCAACTCGCCGACGCGCTCAGGGCGGAGCGCGCCCTGGTCGAGGAGATCACGGGGGAGTTGGCGGGGCCGAGGACCACCGTCGCGCTGCTTGCGGCCCTCCCCTTGATCGGCTTGCTACTCGGCGCCGCACTCGGTGCCGATCCGGTCCGGATCCTGCTGCACACCCCGGCCGGTCTGGCCTGCCTGGTGGCCGGTGCCGTGCTGGAGGCAGCCGGGCTGGCGTGGACGGCGAGGATCGTCCGGGCCGCCGAGGGTGCGCCCGAGCGGCGGGAGCGGGGGAAGCCCCGCGACGGGGTGCCGGGAGCCCTGGGCGAGGACGGCGGTAGCCGGGGCGTGGCCCGGTGCGGGATCTCCCGGACCTCGCCCGAGGGCCGGCCCCAGGACCAGTGGGTCGGGCGGAGCGCCCCGTCCGTGCAGGCCGAGGCGGCGTGGTGAGGCGGGAGTTGCTGCCACTGCTGCTGTTCGCTGGAGCGGCAGCGGTCACGGTCGGAGCGGGCGTGGCCCAGGTGGTCCGAGGGTGGGTGATCCGGCGCCGGATCAGGAGGTGGCAGCGCTCGATCGGGGCCCGGCGCGTGTGGCGGCCGGGTGGTGGACGTCTCGGCCGGGCCATGACCGCGCGGGGCGTCAGCCGGACGGTGCTGCTGGAGCGGGTGCTTCCGGTGCTGGTCGGTGGTGGAGCAGCCGTGTTGGTGGGTGGCCCGGCCGGCTTGGGGGTGGGTCTGCTGGCCGGGGCGGCGGCGCGTAGGTGGCTGCCCCGGGTCCGTTCCCCTGCTGCTCGCCGGGCTGCGGCGGAGCAGGACCACCTCACCCGGCAACTCCCGCTCGCTGCGCAGCTGTTGGCCGCCTGTCTGGGTGCCAGTAGTTCGCCGGCCGCTGCGGCGGCGGCCGTGTCGGAGAGCGTGGACGAGCCGATGAGCGGCCGACTGGCAGCTGTGGCAGCCGAGTTGACGCTCGGTGCCCCACCCGAGCTGTGCTGGGAGCGGCTCGGAGTCGACTGCCCTTCGCTTGCCCCGCTGGCCCGCTGCCTGGTCCGTACGAGCATCAGCGGTGCCCCTCCCACGGCTCCGCTGACCGGCCTGGCGCACGCCCACCGGGCCACGGCCTCCCGCGCCGCCCACGCCCGGGTCCGCCGGGCCGGGGTGCTGGCCACCGCCCCGTTGGGGGTCTGTTTCCTGCCCGCCTTCGTGCTGGTGGGGGTGGTGCCGGTGGTGATGGGCCTGACCTCGCTGTTCGCCGCACGGGCGTGAGTCGCTGCGGCCCGACATCCCGTTCCTTCGACCCCGCCGTTCCTTCGACCCTGCCGGCCCGGCCGTCCTTGTGGCCCTGTTCCGATTTCGAGCACCTCCAACTCTCCGCACTGACGAAGGAGTTCTGTCATGACGACTCGTACCGTTCGCCACGCCCACCCCTACAACGAGGTCCGTTCCCGTCAGCCGATCGGCGGCAGTCGCCGGATCCGCGTGCTGATGCGCCGACGCCGACGCTGGCTGACGAGCCGGGTCCACCGCTTGCGGACCACCCGGGGCGACGCCGGGATGACCACGGCCGAGTACGCCGTGGGTACCGTGGCGGCCTGCGGGTTCGCCGCCCTGCTGTACAAGGTGGTGACCAGTGGCGCGGTCTCCGGAGCCATCAGCGAGCTGCTCAACCGGGCGCTCCATGCGGTCTGACGTGCCGTCGGCCCGGGGCGGGCGGGCCGTGCCCGCCCCGGGGGCCGGTGGCACGGCGGCTGGCTGGCCGGGCCGGGGGCGACGACGGTCAGGGCAATCACGTCAGGTCGGCAGGCGGTCGGCGGAGCGCGGATTCGTGACGGCGGAGACGGCGGTCGTCCTGCCCGCGCTGGTCTTCCTGGTCGCCTTGCTGGTGTGGGGTGTGGTCGCGGCGGCTGCACAGATCAAATGCGTGGACGCGGCGCGGATCGGGGCCCGGGCGGCTGCCCGTGGTGACGGTGGCGCGGCTGGGCTCGCGCGTGCGGCTGCCCCACCAGGGGCGAGCGTCTCCGTCTCGGTGACCGGCGACACCGTCCGGGTCAGCGTCGACGCCCCGAGTCCGGCACCCGGACGGCTGGGCGGGCTGTTGTCGGTCCGTCTGCACGCGGAGGCTGCTGCAGCCAGGGAGGACGTGATCGGCGCGGAGGGAGGCGGGGGTCCGTGGCCGGCCTGAGCACAGAGGGACAGGACCCCATGGCATCGGCGGATGCCAGGCGAGCAGGCGCCAACAGCCGTCAAAAGAAAGGGTATTCGGGTCCTCGGTCGGCGGCCGACCGGGGCTCGGCGAGCATCTGGCTGGTCTCGCTGGCGATGCTCGGCTGCGTCGTCTTCGCCGCGAGCCTGGCCGTCGGGGCGGTGGTGGCCGCCCGGCACCGGGCGGAGTCGGCCGCTGATCTGGCTGCGCTCGCCGCCGCCGGACACTTGATGGTGGACGAGGACGGCGGCTGTGGCCGGGCGGCCCGGATTGTTGGCGAGCACCGGGCCCGGCTGGTGAGTTGCCAGGTGCACGAGAGCATCGACGCGGTCGACGTGGTGGTGGAGGTCCGGGTCTCGGGCGTTCCCCTCCCGGTCGGTCCGGCGCGGGCGCGGTCCAGGGCAGGTCCGGTGTGGGCCTGGGGCGATGGAGCAGTCGGCGTCAGCGGCGACACCGGTCCCGGTGCTGCGAGCGCGCTCACCCCTACGCTGCCACTCCTACCCGGGCCGTCCGCTGCCGGATCGGTCCCGAGGGTGCCGGGGGTCCCGGCCGTGACCTCGGCCGTGACCGGACTGTCCTCGACCGGTCTGTTCGCTCGTGGAGAGCCCGGGAGTGGATTGCCCGGCGGCAGGCCGCCCCGGAGTCCGTCGCCCCCGGACGGGGATGGATCGGCCCGGCCCGCCCGCTCCAACCCTGCAGATGAGGTGACGGCGCCTCAGGACTGCTCCCCGCCTGCCGACGGCAGCCGCTCGCCCTGTCGCCCCGGTGCACCCGCCAGCAGGACGTCCAACAGACGCACTGCTGCCGCCTTGTCCAGCGGGTCGTTCCCGTTGCCGCACTTCGGAGACTGCACGCACGACGGGCACCCCCGCTCGCACTCGCAGGCCGCAATGGCCTCCCGGGTGGCGGTCAGCCACTGCTCGGCGCCACGGAAGCCCCGCTCGGCGAAGCCCGCACCGCCGGAGTGGCCGTCGTACACGAAGACCGTCGGCAGGCCGGTGTCCGGGTGCAGCGGTACCGAGACCCCGCCGATGTCCCAGCGGTCGCAGGTGGCGAAGAGCGGGAGCAGGCCGATCGAGGCGTGCTCGGCGGCGTGGGCGGCGCCCGGCAGCTGGTCGAACGGGATCACGGCGTCCAGCAGTTGGTCCTCGGTGACGCACCACCAGACGGCGCGGGTGCGCAGCGTCCGGGGCGGTAGGTCGAGCTTGCTCTCGCCCAGCACCTCGCCGGTCGAGATGCGCTTGCGGAGGTATCCGACCACCTGGTTGACCACCTCCACCGAACCGAAGCAGAGCCGCGCCTCGCCCCACTCCACGGTGGTGTCGGTGGAGAGCACGGAGATGGAGGTGATGTCCCGGGCGGAGGTGGTGTAGGGCGGGTCGGCCGGCTCGACCAAGGCGACGGAGGTCTCCAGGTCGAGGTCCTGCACCAGGTAGCTGCGCCCCTGGTGCAGGTGGACCGCCCCCGTGTGGACGGTGGTGTGGGCGGCGGCGGCATCCACGGTGCCGAGCAGCCGGCCGGTCGAGCCCTCCACGATCTGCACGGGGTTGCCGCCACTGCCCCGGAGGTCCACGGCATCGGCGGCCCGCTCCCGGCGGGTCCAGTACCAGGAGCCTTCCGTCCGGCGCCGGAGCAGTCCGCGCTTCTCCAGCACCGGCAGCAGCGGCTCGGCAGACGGGCCGAACAGCGTCAGGTCTTCGGCGCCGAGCGGGAGTTCGGCGGCGGCTGCGCACAGGTGCGGTGCGAGCACGTGCGGGTTGTCCGGGTCCAGCACGGTGGCCTCGACCGGAGTGGCGAACAGCGCCTCGGGGTGGTGCACCAGATAGGTGTCCAGCGGGTCGTCCCGGGCGATCAGCACGGCCAGCGCCCCTTGGGCTTCGCGCCCTGCCCGGCCCGCCTGCTGCCAGAGTGAGGCCCGGGTGCCCGGGTAGCCGGCCATCAGGACGGCGTCCAGACCGGAGACGTCCACACCGAGTTCGAGCGCCGAGGTGGAGGCCAGGCCGAGCAGGCGGCCGGAGTGCAGGGCCTGTTCGAGCCCCCGGCGCTCCTCCGCCAGGTAGCCGCCCCGGTAGGCGGCGACCCGGGCGGCCAGCGGCTGGCCGAGCTGCTCCTGGGCCTGCAGGGCGACCAACTCGGCGGCCCGCCGGGAGCGGACGAAGACCACCGTGCGGGTGTCCTGCTCGACCAGCTCGGTCAGCAGGTACCCGGCCTCGGCGGTGGCGGTGCGGCGTACGGGCGCGCCCTGCTCCCCGACGTTCTCGGTGAGCGGCGGCTCCCAGAGGGCGAAGACCATCGGCCCGCGCGGCGAGGCGTCCTCGGTCACCGCGACGGCCGGCAGTCCGGTCAGCCGCTGCGCGGTGACGGCCGGGTCGGCGGTGGTGGCGGAGGCGAGCAGGAAGGTGGGGGAGGAGCCGTAGCGGGCACAGAGCCGTCGGAGCCGCCGCAGCACCTGGGCCACGTGCGAGCCGAAGACGCCCCGGTAGCTGTGGCACTCGTCGATGACCACGTACTTCAGCGTCTTGAGGAAGGAGGCCCAGCGCGGGTGTGCGGGCAGGATGCCCCGGTGCAGCATGTCCGGGTTGGTCAGCACGTAGGAGGCGTACTGGCGGACCCACTCGCGCTCCTCGAACGGAGTGTCCCCGTCGTAGAGGGCGGCCCGGACCCGGCTCGGGGCGAGTTCGGCGGCGCGGCGGCGCTGGTCGGCGGCGAGGGCCTTGGTCGGGGCGAGGTAGAGCGCCGTGGCACCCCGGCCGTTGCGCGCCTCGGTGCCGGTGAGCAGGTCGCTGAGCACCGGTGCCAGGTAGCCGAGGGACTTCCCGGAGGCGGTGCCTGTGGCCAGGACCACAGTTTGGCCCGATTTGGCCAATTCCATCGCCTCGGCCTGATGGGCCCAGGGCTCGCCGATGCCGAGCTCCCGAGCGGCGGCCACCACCTCCGGGCGGATGCCCTCCGGCCACGGTGCGTGCCGGGCGGGGCGGGCCGCCATGTGCTCCGTATGGGTGAGGCGGTCGGCTCTGCCACGGCTGGTTGAGAGGGCGGCCAGCAGGGCCTCTGGCTGGTGGTGTCGGGGCGGCATGACCATCCAGTGTGTCACTGCCGTGACGGAGAATCGCGCCAAGCCATCGTGCGGGCATGGTCACAGGTGGTTGAATGAAGCCGTGACGGCCGCATGGCCGAGGGTTGCATCGCCGCGCTCGCACGAGGACAGTGGCCGTGCCGTGCCCGGCCTTGCGACCAAGCGGTCGCGGTCACCCGGCCGAGGATCGCAATGACGTAGCAAGGCAAGGTGCTGGAGGTTCCGTGGACCTGTCCCTGTCGACCCGCACTGTCGGCGACCGTACGGTCGTCGAGGTTGGCGGCGAGATCGATGTGTACACCGCCCCCAAGCTGCGCGAGCAGCTGGTCGAGCTCGTCAACGAGGGCAATTACCACCTGGTCGTCGACATGGAGGGCGTTGACTTCCTGGACTCGACCGGTCTCGGTGTCCTGGTCGGCGGTCTCAAGCGCGTTCGCGCGCACGAGGGTTCGCTCCGCCTGGTGTGCAACCAGGAGCGCATCCTGAAGATCTTCCGGATCACCGGTCTGACCAAGGTCTTCCCGATCCACCCCTCGGTGGACGACGCGGTCGCGGCGAACGACTGACGGGTGCTCAGGCACCCCGGCCTGGTGGTCTGACCAGGCGTCAGTGCGGACTCGGCACCGGTCGAGCGGCGCTGACCTGCCGTCAGCAGGGCGATCCGGAGCCTGGCTTCCGGCCCGTCCCGCGCGGCGGCACTCGATGAAGCTCACTCGCACACCGGCGGGGCCACTGCGGCCCCGCCGGTGGCGGATGGTGGGCGATTGCCCCGGCGCGGCGCCGTCCGGCCCGCGCGAGCCCGGGGTGTGATCCCGGGCACGATCCCGGAGGGGAAGACAATGGCAACGGTCGAACTTCGGTTCAGCGCACTTCCCGAGCACGTGCGGACGGCCCGTCTGGTGGCTGCGGCGGTGGCGCGGCGTGCCGGAGTCGATGAGTCCGTGCTCGATGAGGTCCGGCTCGCCGTGGGCGAGGCGTGCTCGCGGGCGGTGGGTCTGCACCAGCGGGGTGGCGTCGACGGCGCGGTCCGGGTGGCGCTCACCGATCAGGAGAAGCGTTTCCTCGTCGAGGTGGAGGACGAGGCCGGCCCGTCCGGTCTGCCGCCGGTCGGCAGTGCCGCCGAGGAGGCGGGCGAGGATGCGGAGGACGCACTCGGACTCGCGGTGATCACCGGCTTGGTCGAGGACGTCGAGGTCACCTCGGGGGCTGGCGGTGGGCTGATCCGGATGAGTTGGCCGCTGCTGCCGGAGCTCGGCGAGTTCTGAGCACCTCGGCGAGTTCTGAGCACATCGAGGCGTCCTGAGCACATCGACGGGTCCTGAGCATGTCCGGGAGCCGGACACCTCCGGGGAGGCTCGGCTCGCGGGAGCGCAGCGTCGTACGGTGACTCGGGTGGTCCCGAGTCGCAGCGCGGGCGCACGGCCCGGAGCGGGATCCGGCGGAGCGGATCGGTGGCAGGTGGCCGCCGTGTAGGTTCACAGGGTGAAGTTCGAGAAGCGGCTGTGGGCCGTACCCGTGCTGGGCCTGACGCTGGCGGTGGGCGCCGTCGGTTGCGGCGGTGACGACGACTCGGCCACCGCCGCGCTCGACTCCTGGGCGAAGAGCGTCTGCGACGCGGCGCACGATCCGATCGTGCAGTCGAAGACCGCGCTGGAGGACAGCGGCAAGGTCGTCCCGGGTGAGGCTCCGGCCGAGCTGCAGAAGCGGCTCGCCGGCGACCTGGGCACGCTGGCGCAGACCAACCAGCAGCTGGCGGACGCGATCGCCAAGGCGGGTGCGCCGAAGGTCGGTGAGGGCGCCAAGGTCCAGCAGGGTGCCTCGGACGAGCTCAAGCAGGCAGCCCAGGGCTACCTGGACGTCCAGCAGAAGCTGACCGCGTTGCCCAACGAGGACCAGGCGAAGTTCGCCGACGGTCTGCGCAGCGTCAGTGACCAGATCCAGCGGCTGGCCCAGCAGTCCACGGACGCGCTCAACACGCTGCAGAGCGGTGAGCTCGGCGTCGCGATCTCCAAGCAGACCGGCTGCAAGCCCTCGCCGACGGGCAGTCAGACGCCGGGCCCGGACGGCGGCCAGACGGCTGGTCAGACGCCGAGCCAGGCGCCGAGCCAGACGCCCGGGCAGAGCGGTGCGCCGACCGAGGGGCAGTCGCCCTCCGCCGCGGCCTCCGGCACGCCTTCCACCGGCTCCTCGGAGACTCCCTCGGCCGCCGCCTCCGGGACCCCGTCCGGGACCCCGGCCGCCACGCCGAGCGGCTGAGCTCCGGTCACCGGCCCGCCGCCCCGCCGACAGGCGGGAGAATGGGCCGGTGACCAGTAGCAGCCCTGCACTTGACCATGCCCGCCTCGCGAAGCTGCGCGAGGCGTTGCTCGCCGCCTCCTTCACCGCCGACGGGTGCCTCGACCTGCTCGGGCCGACCGCGTACGCCGCGCTCGCCCGGAGCGAGGCCGTGCCCGCCCTGCGGGCTACCGGGGGCGGCAGCCCGTTGGAGACCCTGGTCCGGCTGTTCCTGCTCCAGCAGCCGGCGCCGTACGCCGCCGCGGCCGCCGCGCTGCCGGTGGAGGACTGCCTGACGGACCGTTGGCTGGTCCGGGACGGCGACGAGGTGCGGGCCGCGGTGGACGTGCGCCCGTACGCCAACGAGGTCTCCGGTCTGCCCAGCGCCGATGCCTGGGTGGTCTCCGACCTGGGGTGCGCGGTCGGCGGGGCTGGCGGCATCGGCTCCGGCGAGACCTCGAACGGGGTGGCCCGCAAGGACCTGGTGCTGGGTGTCGGCGGGGCGTCCACCACGCTGGCCAACCTGGCCGTGCGCCGCCCGGTGCGCCGGGCGCTGGACCTGGGCTCCGGTTCGGGTGTGCAGGCGCTGCACACCGTCCGGCACGCCCAGCACGTCACCGCGACCGACCTCAACCCGCGCGCGCTGCACTTCACCGCGCTGACCCTGGCGCTGTCCGGCTTCGAGAACGTGGAGACCGCCGAGGGCAGCCTGTTTGAGCCCGTCGGGGACGCGCGGTTCGACCTGATCGTCTCCAACCCGCCGTTCGTGATCTCCCCCGGCAGCCGTTTCGTCTACCGGGACGGCGGGATGGCGGGCGACGAGCTCTGCCGCTCTATCGTCCGGGGTGCCGCCGCGCACCTGGAGCCGGGCGGCTACTGCCACCTGCTGGCGAACTGGCAGCACGTCAGGGGCGAGGACTGGCAGGACCGGTTGGCCGGCTGGGTGGCCGGCACCGGGCTGGACGCCTGGGTGGTGCAGCGAGAGGTGCAGGACCCGGCCCAGTACGCCGAGCTCTGGCTGCGCGACGGGGGTGACCACCGGGGCCCGGGTTCGGACTACCAGGCCCGGTACGGGGAGTGGCTGGACGCCTTCGCGGCGGGCGGGGTCGAGGGCATCGGATTCGGCTGGATCACCCTGCGGGCGGGCGGCGCGGAGCAGCCGACGGTTCGGATCGAGGAGTGGCCGCACCCGGTGGAGCAGCCGCTCGGCCCGCACATCGAGGGCTGGTTCGAACGGCAGGACTTCCTGCGCGGCCACGACGATGCCGCGCTGCTGGCGGCCCGTTACCAGCTGGCCGACGAGGTGGTGCAGGAGCAGGTCGGTGCCCCCGGCGCGGAGGACCCGGAGCACGTGGTGCTCCGTCACAACCGGGGCATGCGCCGCGCCACCAAGGTGGACACCGTGGGCGCGGGCTTCGTCGGGGTCTGCGACGGCACGCTGGCGGCCGGCGAGATCGTGGACGCGATCGCGCAGCTGCTCGGCGAGGACCGGGTGGTGCTGCGGGACCGGGTGCCGGAGTCGCTGCGGCTGCTGACCGAGCAGGGCTTCATCGAGCCGGTCGGGTAGCCCGGCGGAGCGGGGCGCCGGTGGCGGCCCGAGGGGTGCGCCCTTCGGGCCCGGGCGGTGAGAGTGGAGAACGTTGTCCACAGGCGGTGGACAACGGTGCGGCCCGGCCCGGTTCGAACGCGGAAGTGGCCCGTCGGCGGCCGGCCCGGCGGCCACCAGGGGCCCTGTGACGGCCCGTCATCTCCGGTTCACCCCCAGGGGGCCCCGGCTTCGCCGGGCGTACGACACCCGGCCGTCCGCACCTGCCAGCCTCCCGTCCACAGGCTGTGGACGAGGTGGGGCGGGCGGGAGGGGTGGGGCGATGGAGACGCCGACGGCATTGGCGGCAGGGGTGGTACTCACGCTCTTCGGTAGCGCGCTACTGCTCTGGTGCGCTGTCGAACTGCGACTTCGCCACCACCTGCGCCGCCACGGTGTGCCCGTCACCGCCCGGGTGGTCGCGGACCGCGACGCGTTCGGCGAGCCCGGTGCGGAGACCTACGGCGAGCTGGACAGCGCCCCGCTGCTCGCCGTCCCGACCGGTCCTGACCGGTCCGTGCTGACCAGGCCGCGCGGGCAGACCCCGCTGCGCCGCCCGGCCTGGCTGGTGCCCGGCGCAGCCGTGCCGGTGCGGTACGACGCGCGGCGGCCGAGCCGGGTGGTGCTGGCGGCGGGTTCGGCGGGTTCGGCCGTCCCCGGCGACGTGCTGTGGCTGCTGCTCGGAACCAGCGCGCTGGCCGGCGGCCTCAGCCTGCTCGGCGAGGTGCTGGCCCGCTGACCCCCGGGCCTGAAGCTCAAGGCTTCAAGGCTCAAGGCCTCCGAAGCTCCGGGGCTCTGAAGCTCAGGGACGCCGGATTCACGGGTTCACGTCACCGCGTACCCGGCGCCCGACGGCGGGGCTCCCGTCGCGACGGCCCGGGCGCCGGAGCCGCCCGCCACCGCCCGCTCCGCCCGGCGCCGTCATCGGTGCGGATGCGATCGATCCCATGACTGCAAGGCCCGTGGCCCCGTCCTGGGCGGCCCGGACGGGCCGTCGCGTCCCCCGGTTCGGCTCGCCGGGTGCGCCCGCTGAACGGTCGCCGCCGTCCGGAATCCGACCCCCGGGACACTCGGGACCCCCCTCCGCGCGGCGGGAACGCGCGCCATCGGGTTACCGTTCGAGTGGCGTAGGTCGGCCTTGCCGGTGAAAAAGTGCGATCCGTTCGTTTGACAAGGGTGGCCAGGGTACGGTCACACTCCGCTGGTGGGGCCGTCGCGGAGCGACAGTCCCGCACGGCGGGGAGGACGGGATTTTCGCACTCTCCCCGGCCACCAAGCGCCGCCCAGCAGACGTAGAAACGACCGGGAGAGAAGAGCGAAGGTGTCCCCGAGCAGCGAGACCGCGCACGGCAAGCGACTCGTCATCGTCGAGTCGCCGGCCAAGGCCAAGACGATCAAGGGCTACCTGGGCCCCGGCTACGTCGTCGAGGCCAGCGTCGGGCACATCCGCGACCTTCCCGGCACGGCCGCCGAGGTGCCGGACAAGTACACCGGCGAGGTGCGTCGCCTCGGTGTCGACGTGGACCACGACTTCGCGCCGATCTACGTGGTGAACGCGGACAAGAAGTCCCAGGTCACCAAGCTCAAGTCGCTGCTCGCGGAGTCCGACGAGCTCTTCCTCGCCACCGATGAGGACCGCGAGGGCGAGGCCATCGCGTGGCACCTCCAGCAGGTCCTGAAGCCCAAGGTGCCGGTGCACCGGATGGTCTTCCACGAGATCACCAAGGACGCCATCCAGGAGGCCGTGCGCAACCCGCGCGAGCTGAACCAGCGCCTGGTGGACGCCCAGGAGACCCGCCGCATCCTCGACCGCCTCTACGGCTACGAGGTCTCGCCGGTGCTCTGGAAGAAGGTCATGCCGAAGCTCTCGGCGGGCCGCGTGCAGTCCGTCGCCACCCGCCTGGTGGTCGAGCGGGAGCGCGAGCGGATGGCCTTCCGCACCGCCTCCTACTGGGACCTGACCGGCACCTTCGGCACCGGCCGCACCACCGCCGACGCGGCCGACCCGGAGTCCTTCGGCGCCCGGCTGTCCCAGGTGGACGGCAAGCGGATCGCCTCCGGCCGTGACTTCGGCTCGGACGGCAGGCTGAAGTCCGCGAGCGCCAACACCCTGCACCTGGACGAGACGGCCGCCCGCGCGCTGGCCGCCGCCCTGGAGCAGACGGCGTTCTCGGTCCGCAGCGTCGAGTCGAAGCCCTACCGCCGCTCGCCGTACGCGCCGTTCCGCACCACCACGCTCCAGCAGGAGGCCAGCCGCAAGCTGGGCTTCGGCGCCAAGCGCACCATGCAGGTGGCCCAGAAGCTGTACGAGAACGGCTTCATCACCTACATGCGCACCGACTCGACCACGCTCTCGGAGACCGCGATCGCGGCTGCCCGGGCCCAGGTCACCCAGCTCTACGGCGCCGACTACCTGCCGGACGCGCCGCGCACCTACGCCTCCAAGGTGAAGAACGCCCAGGAGGCGCACGAGGCGATCCGCCCCTCCGGCGACCGCTTCCGGACCCCGGCCGAGACCGGTCTGAGCAGCGACGAGTTCCGGCTCTACGAGCTGATCTGGATGCGCACCGTCGCCTCCCAGATGAAGGACGCCGTCGGCCAGTCGGTGACAGTCAAGGTCGGCGGCCGGGCGGCCACCGGGCAGGACGTGGAGTTCTCCGCCTCCGGCAAGATCATCACCTTCCACGGCTTCCTCAAGGCCTACGTGGAGGGCGCCGACGACCCGAACGCCGAGCTGGACGACCGCGAGCGCCGGCTGCCCCAGGTCGCCGAGGGCGACCCGCTGGCCGCCGAGCAGCTCACCCCCGAAGGCCACTCGACCAAGCCGCCGGCCCGCTACACCGAGGCCTCGCTGGTCAAGGAGCTGGAGGACCGGGAGATCGGCCGCCCGTCGACCTACGCGTCGATCATCGACACGATCATCAACCGGAAGTACGTCTTCAAGAAGGGCACCGCGCTGGTCCCCTCCTTCCTCTCGTTCGCCGTGGTGAACCTGCTGGAGAAGCACTTCGGCCGGCTGGTCGACTACGACTTCACCGCCAAGATGGAGGACGACCTCGACCGGATCGCGGCCGGTGAGGCCGAGTCCGTGCCGTGGCTCAAGCGCTTCTACTTCGGCGAGGGCGAGGGTGCCGCGATCGCGGGCGGCGCCGCCGACGCGGGCAACGGCGACGGTGACCACCTGGGCGGGCTGAAGGAGCTGGTCACCGACCTGGGCGCGATCGACGCCCGGGAGATCAGCTCGTTCCCGCTCAACGACGAGATCACCCTGCGGGTCGGCCGCTACGGCCCGTACGTGGAGAAGGCCTCGCCGGTCGAGGGCGAGTCCGGGCAGCGCGCCGACATCCCGGACGAGCTGCCGCCGGACGAGCTGACCGTCGAGCTGGCCGAGGAGCTGCTGGCCAAGCCCAGCGGCGACTTCGAGCTGGGCAAGGACCCGGAGTCCGGCAACATGCTGGTCGCCAAGGACGGCCGCTACGGTCCGTACGTCACCGAGATCCTGCCCGAGGGCACGCCGAAGACCGGCAAGAACGCGGTCAAGCCGCGCACCGCCTCGCTGCTCAAGACGATGTCGCTGGACACCGTCACGCTGGACGACGCCCTGCGGCTGCTGTCGCTGCCCCGGGTGGTCGGCACCGACGCCGAGGGCGTGGAGATCACCGCTCAGAACGGCCGGTACGGCCCCTACCTCAAGAAGGGGACCGACTCGCGCTCGCTGACCAGCGAGGAGCAGATGTTCACCGTCACCCTCGAGGAGGCGCTGGCCATCTACGCCCAGCCGAAGCAGCGCGGCCGGGCCGCCGCGGCGCCGCCGCTCAAGGAGCTGGGCAACGACCCGGTCAGCGAGCGACCGGTGGTGGTCAAGGACGGCCGGTTCGGACCGTACGTGACCGACGGCGAGACCAACGCGACGCTCCGCAAGGACGACGACGTCGAGACCATCACGCCGGAGCGCGGCTACGAGCTGCTGGCCGAGAAGCGGGCCCGGGGCCCGGTGAAGAAGGCCGCCAAGAAGGCACCGGCGAAGAAGGCGGCGGCGACCAAGAAGACCGCCGCCAAGAAGACCACCACGGCGAAGAAGACGGCGGCCAAGAAGACCACGGCGGCCGGTACCGCGACGGCGAAGAAGACCGCCGCCAAGAAGACCGCGGCCAAGAAGGTCGCGGCCGAGAAGGTGGCTGCTCCCGAGCAGGACTGAGCCGTCGTCAGCCCGCCCCGGCGCGCGGCTGAGCCTCCGTCAGGGTCGAGGGCCCGTACTCCGGTACGGGCCCTCGACGTGTGCGGGGGGAGTGTCACAACCCTGTGATGACGGCGTTCCGGAGCGCCTCGCCCCTCTTATCCGACCGTCCGTGACCGCTACGCTGACGGTATGACGAGCGAGGAGCAGCCCAGTCCGACCGGTGTCGCCGAGCCGCCGGAGATCCGTCCCGCCGGGACCCCCGGTGAGCGGGCCAGGGCGTTGCTGCGGCTGCGCCCGTACCGGCGGCTGTGGACCGCGCAGCTGATCGGCGGGGCCGGTGACCGGCTCGGGCTGCTGGTGCTGGTCGGCCTGGCCTGGGTGGCCGCGCTGGTCGGCGGCCAGTTCGGCCACGGCTACCGGGCCGGGGCGCTGGCGGTGGCGGCGGTGCTGGCGGCGCGGCTGCTGGCCACCGTGCTGTTCGGTGCGGCGCTGCTCGGACCGGTGCACGGTCTGTTCGCTTCGAAGCTGGACCGGCGCTGGGTGCTGATCGGAGCCGACGCCTTCCGCGCGGTCCTGATCGGACTCGCCCCCTGGTGGCTCAGCTGGGCCTCCGGGTCGGCGCTCTGGCTGCTGCTGGGCACCGCCTTCCTGCTCGGTGCGGCCGAGCGGATCTGGGCGGTGGCCAAGGACGCGGCCGTGCCCGGCCTGCTGCCGGTGGCCGACCAGTACGCGCCCGAGTCGGAGCAGCGGCCCTCGGCCGCCTACCTGGACACCGTGCGCGCGGTCGACCTGCGCACCGGCTGGGCCGTGGTGCCGATGGCCGGCGCGCTGCTGGTCGTGCTGACCCTGGTCAACAACGTCTTCGCCGCCTTCGGGTCGGACTGGCTGCGGGCGCACCAGTTCACCACCGCCGGGGTCGGTGCCGCGCTGCTGCTGGCCGCCTCCGCGGTGCTCTTCGCCCTCCAGCAGCTGCCCGCCGGCCCGGCCGCCGCCCCGCGCTCCCCGCTGCGGGGCCTGCGCGCCCCGACCGACGCCACCCCCGGTCCGGCCCTCCGCAAGGGCCGGACCGGCTCCGCCCCGTTCTTCACCTTCGCGGTGGCCGCCGCCTACGCCTCGATGGCGGGCGTGGTCGCGCTCGGCGTGCTCACCTCGGTGGACCACCGGGGCGGCCCGATCGGCTACGGCCTGCTGGTGCTGGCGGCGGCCGGTGCCCCCGCCGTCGGCGTGCGGATCACCCGCCCGCTGCTGCCCTCGCTCTCCCGCCGCCGGCTGCTGGCGCTCGCCCTGATCACCGAGGGCGTGGCGCTGATCCTGGCCGGTCTGGTGCTGGACTTCGTCCTGGTGCTGCTGCTCACCGTGCTGGCCGGCCTGGCCGCCGGCGTGGTGATCGGCACCGGTCGGACCCTGCTCGCCCAGGAGGTCGAGGAGGCCCGGCTGCCGCAGGTCACCGAGCACCTCCAGGCGGTGCTGCGGGTGGTGGTCGGCGCCGCGCTGGTGCTGATGCCGCTGGCCGCCGCCGGGTACGGCGAGATCTCGCTCGGCGAGGTCCGGCCGGGCAGCTTCACCTTCATCCACGACGGCGCCGCGCTGGCCGTCGGCACCGCCGGTCTGCTGGTGCTGGTGCTGGCCGCCGTGGTGCTGCTGCGCACCGACGACCAGCGGGGCAGCGTGCCGTTCGGCCGCGAGCTGCTGCGCTCCGTCCGGGGAGCGGACCAGGTGCCGCCGCACCGGGTCAGCGGCACCGGCTACTTCATTGCCCTGGAGGGCGGGGACGGTGCCGGCAAGTCCACCCAGGCGAACGCGCTGGCCGAGTGGATCCGCAGCAAGGGCCACGAGGTGGTGATCACCCGCGAGCCCGGTGGTTCGCCGATCGGGCAGCGGCTGCGCGCCCTGGTGCTGGACGTCGGCAACACCGGCCTCTCGCACCGGGCCGAGGCACTGATCTACGCGGCCGACCGGGCCGAGCACGTGGAGAACGTCATCCGTCCCGCGCTGGAGCGCGGCGCAGTGGTGATCACCGACCGGTACATGGACTCCTCGATCGCCTACCAGGGAGCCGGCCGCGACCTGGCCGCCACCGAGGTTGCCCGCATCTCCCGCTGGGCGACCGGCGGGCTGGTGCCCGACCTGACCGTGGTGCTGGACGTGGCGCCCGAGGCGGCGCGCGAGCGCTTCACCGAGGCGCTGGACCGGCTGGAGTCCGAGCCCACCGAGTTCCACGCCCGGGTGCGGGCCGGCTTCCTCGCGCTGGCCGCCGCCGACCCGGCCCGCTACCTGGTGGTGGACGGCAGCCAGCAGCCCGCTTCCGTCACCACCGCGATCCGGCACCGGCTCGACCGCGAGCTGCCGCTCTCCGACCAGGAGAAGGCCGCCCGGATCGAGCAGGAGCGCCTCGCCCGGGAGGCGGCGGCCCGCCGCGCCGCCGAGGAGGCCCGGCTGAAGGCCGAGGCCGAGGAGGCCGAGCGCAAGCGGCTTGCCCTGCTGGAGGAACTGCGCAAGGAGCAGGAGGAGAAGGACCGGCTCGCCCGTGAGGAGGCCGAGCGGGTCGCGGCCGAGGCGGCGGCCAAGGCCGCCGAGGAGGCGCGGCTGAAGGCGGAGGCGGAGGCCGCCCGCCGGGCCGAGGAGGAGGCCGCCCGGGCGGCGGCGGAGGCCGAACGGCGCAAGGTCGAGGAGGCCGAGCGGCAGCGCCTGGCGGCCGAGGCGGCGGCGCAGGCCGAGCTCCAGCGGCAGCGCGAGGAGCAGCGGGCCGAGCAGCGACGGCGGGCCGAGGAGGCCCTGCAGCGGGCGGAGGCGGCCCGGCTGGCGGCTGCGGCGGCAACGGCTGCTGCTTCGGCGGGTGCGGCGGGTGCGGCGGGTGCGGGCTCCGGTACGGGCTCCGCGACGGATGAGTCGGCCACCACCATGGAGCTGGCCCACCCCGGCCGCGACCGGGACCAGGCCACCACCCAGCTCCGGAAGCCGGACGAGACCGCGGTGCTGCCGCGCGTGCCGGCCGACGAGACCGCGGTGCTCCCCCGGGTGCCGGCGGACGAGACGGCGGTCATGCCGCGCGTCCCGGCGGACGAGACGGCCGTGCTGCCCAAGGTGGAGGGGGCCCGGACCGCCGAGCTGCCCAAGCTGACCGGCGGCCGAGCGGCGGCTCCGGCCGCGCCCGTGGCGCCGGCTGCACCCGCCACGCCGGCCGTGCCCGCTGCGCCCGTCGACCGGGTGCCGCCGGGTCTGTGGCGGGACGAACCGGCGGAGTCCGAGGCCGAGTCCACCCGGGAGCTGGAGGTGCCGGTGGACGGGGCGCGGCCTCGTCCGTCCTGGGCCGAGGAGACCCCGATGGACGACCTCCCGAGCCTGACCGACAGCCTGCTCGGCTCGCGGGAGGAGTGGGCCCGCTGGGAGGAGACCGGCGAGGACCCGGAGAGCAACCGCAAGGGCCGCAAGCGCAAGTGAGCAGGGTGGAGGGGCGGGTGCGGCCGGTGGCCGGGCCCGCCCCTCCGTCGTGCGGTTCCGTACTGTGCGGCCCAGGGGCGCGTGCTCCGGCGCCGTCCGGTCCGGTGCCCCGGGACGGTGGCGGCCCCTGGGTGTCCGCCGTTGCGGCTAGGCTCGGGTGGGACGAGGGAGTGCGGCGTGAGTGTGTGGGACGACCTGGTCGGCCAGGATCGGGTGGTCGAGCAGCTGACGGCGGCGGCCGTGGCGGCGCGGGCGACGGTGGTCGCCGGACGTTCGGGTGACGCCCCGTCAGAGGGCATCCCTGGCGGGAACGCCTCGCTGATGACCCACGCCTGGCTGTTCACCGGTCCTCCGGGAGCCGGGCAGACCACCGCCGCGCGGGCCTTCGCCGCCGCGCTCCAGTGCACCAGCCCCGACCTCGACCTCGGCGGCGTGCCGGGCTGCGGCTTCTGCGACGGCTGTCACACGGTGCTCTCCGGCAGCCATGCCGACGTGAAGTACGTCCGCACCGACGGCCTCTCGATCGGTGTCGGCGACATGCGCGACCTGGTGCTCCGTGCCGCCAGCTACCCGACCGGCGGCCGTTGGTCGGTGATCCTGGTGGACGCCGCGCACCGGCTGACCGAGGCGGCGGCCAACGCGCTGCTCAAGGGTGTGGAGGAGCCTTCCCCGCGCACCGTCTGGCTGCTCTGCGCCCCCTCGGTGCAGGACGTGCTCCCCACCATCCGTTCGCGCTGCCGCCTGCTGGTCCTGCGCACCCCGGCGGCCGAGGCGGTGGCCGACATGCTGGTCCGCCGGGACGGCGTGGCGGCGGAGACCGCGCGGCTGGCCGCGCTCGCCGGGCAGGGCGACATCGAGCGGTCGCGCCGCCTGGCGGTGGACGACCAGGCCCGGGCCCGCCGGTTGGACGTGCTGAAGATCCCACTGGAGGTCGCGGACATCGGCGGCTGCCTGGCCGCCGCCCAGCGTCTGGTGGACACCGCGAAGGCGGACGCCGAGGCACTGGCGGAGACCCAGGACGCCAAGGAGACCGGCGATCTGAGGGCGGCCTACGGGGCGGTCGAGGGCAGCCGCGCGCCGCGTGGCATGGCGGGCGCCGTCAAGGAGCTGGAGAAGCGCCAGAAGAGCCGGGCCACCCGGACCCGGCGGGAGACGCTCGGCGTGGCGCTGCTCGACCTGCTCGGCTTCTACCGGGACGTGCTGGCGATCCAGCTCGGCGCCACCGGTCCGCTCTCCAACGAGGACCAGCGCCCGGCGCTCGGCCGGGTCGCGGGCGCCGGGAGCGCGGAGAACACGCTGCGCCGGATCGAGGCCGTGCTGGCCTGCCGCCGGGCCTTGGACCGGAACGTGGACCCACTGCTGGCGGTCGAGGCGATGACGGTCGCCCTGCGGGCGGGCTGACCGGCCGTCACCCGGGGCGCCTCCGCTGAGCGGCGCCTCCACTGAGCTGCGCCCGCACCGAGCTGCGCCCGCGTGGAGCGGTGGCCGTCCGAGCCCGGGGCCCACGAAACTGCGGGCCACCGAGCCCCGCTCCCGCAGGGCCCCGGCCGCGCCGGGCCCGCCCTCACGGAGCCCCGGCTGCCGCCGTACGGCGGTGGGTTGACGAAACCTCGCCTCCTCCCTTCGAGTGAAACCCGGACCCACCCCGGGAGCCGCGCCGCCGCCCGCCGCTGCGCCCGGCACGCTGTGCACCGAGCCCGCAGTGGCCCGGGCCCGCTCACCCGGGCCGACCGTCCACGAGGTGGTGCGCCGCATGCCCAGACCGTTCCTCGTCGTGCCGCTGGTGGCGGCCCTGGCCGTCGGGTTCCTGCTGGCCCGGGCCGCGCTGGTCCGCTGGCGTGACCTGAAGGCCGCCCAGACCTACGAACTGACCGCCGAGCAACGGCCGTTGCTGGTCAGGGCGGGTGGCGCGGTACTGTGCGGGATGTGCGCGACCGCGCTCACCGTCGCGGTGGTGCTGGACGGCCGGGGGGTGCGTCCCGACCGGGCCGTCACCGTGGTGTCGGTGGAGAAGCCCGCCGCGCCGCCACTGCAGCCCTCGCCTTCCGCGGTCGAACTCCCTCCCGTGGTCACGCAGTTCGACCTGATCGGCAAGCCCGCGGGCGGTGAGCTGATGGAGGGTGCGGTGGCCGGGCCGGACGGCCGTCCCCGGACGGTGCGGGTCTGGCTGCCGGACCGCTACCGGGCCGAGCCGCAGGCCCGCTTCCCGGTGGTCGTGCTGCATGCGGGCACCACCGGCCGGACCGCCGACGCCGAGCTGCCCGACGTCTTCGAGGGCGTCGCGTCCGCCGTGAAGCTCGGCCGCTCCCGCCCGTTCGTCCTGGTCGCCCCGGCGGCTCCGGCCGGTACCGGGCACCCCTGCGAACTGGTCGCCGCCGCCCCGCAGGCTATCGCCGACGACCAGGCGCTGCGGACGGCGGTCGGCGCCGCCTTCCGCACCCTGCCGCCCGGCCCCGGCGGCTGGGGCGTGCTGGGGGTCGAGGGCGGCGCGGCCTGCGCCGCCGCCGCCGGGCTGGCCCGCCCGGACCTGTACGGCGCGGCTGCCGCCGTCTCGGGCCGGTACGACGGAGCGGCGCTGGCCGCGGCTGCGGCGGAGGCGCCGGAGGGCACGGCGGCGAAGCTGCTGCTGGCCGCCGCCAAGGAGGATGTCGAGGGGCTGGGTGCGGCGCGCGGACTGCAGAAGGCGCTGAAGGAGGGTCAGGGCCGGGCGGCCAAGGCCAACGTCCGGCTCTCCGACGTGGTGCGGGACTTCGCGCCCGACCGGGAGCGGTTGCGCCTGGTCCGGGTGGCGGTCCAGTACCTGGCGGAGAACCTGACGCACTGACGGCACCGCCACGTCGGTCGGCGCGGGCAGGTTCCGGGGTCGGTGAGGACCTGACACACCGCCAGCCACCGCACCGGCAGCGCGGCGTGGACGCCGACGCGCACCGGAGGCGGACGGGTGGCGTGCGGAGCGGACCGCGCGCCGGGGCACGGGCGGGTGATCCGCCGAACGCTAGGCTCGGGGCATCCGCCGCCCCCTGCCGAGAGAAGACGTACCGATGCGCGCAGTCCGGCCCGCCCGCCTCGTGCCCGCGCTGCTGGCCGCCGCGCTGCTGGCCGGCGGGTGCAGCTCGGGAGGGTCGTCCGACCGCCCCGCCGCGTCCACCCCGCCCTCCTCGGACGCCGCCGGAGCCTCGGCCGCCTCGGCCGCGCGCGCCTCCGCCACTCCGCTCCTGCCGCTGCCCGCCGAGATCCCGGCCGCGCTCGCGCCGTACTACGCGCAGCAGCTCAGCTGGCGGGCCTGCGACGACGACTTCGAGTGCACCACCTTCAAGGTCCCGCTCGACTACGCGGACCCGGCGGCCGGCGACTTCACCCTGGCCGCCGCCCGCAAGCCCGCCTCCACCCGCACCGGCGGCCGGGCCGAACTGGGCTCCCTGCTGCTCAACCCGGGCGGCCCCGGCTCCTCCGCCGTGGAGTACATGGAGGCGGTGGCCAAGGGCTACGACCCCGAGGTGCGGGCCAAGTACGACCTGGTCGGCCTCGACCCGCGCGGCGTCGGCCGCTCCCAGCCGGTGACCTGCCTGAGCAACGCGCGGATGGACGCGTACACCGCCGTCGACATCACCCCTGACGACCAGTCGGAGATCGACGCCCTGGTCGCCTCCGACAAGGAGTTCGCGGCCGGCTGCGCGAAGAACGCCGGTCAGGTCCTCGGCCACGTCTCCACCGTCGAGTCGGCCCGTGACCTCGAAGTGCTCCGGGCCCTGGTCGGCGACCAGAAGCTCAGCTACCTCGGCAAGTCCTACGGCACCTTCCTCGGCGCCACCTACGCCGGGCTACACCCCACCCGGGTCGGCCGGATGGTGCTGGACGGTGCGATGGACCCGGCGCTCGACGCGGTGGCCGGCAACCGCACCCAGGCGGCCGGCTTCGAGACCGCCTGGTCCGCCTTCGCCGAGGACTGCACCGGGCGCGGGGCGGACTGCCCGCTCGGCGACGACGAACGGAAGGCCGGCGAGCAGCTGCTCGCCCTCTTCAAGCAGCTCGACGCCACCCCGCTGCCCACCGACTCGGCCCGGAAGCTGACGGAGGCCCAGGCCACCACCGGGGTGATCCACGCGATGTACGCCGAGTTCCTCTGGCCCCAGCTGCGCACCGCGTTCGCCTCGGCCAAGGCCGGTGACGGCACCGGCCTGCTGAAGCTCTCCGACCAGTACTACGAGCGCGACGCCGACGGCGGCTACCCCAACCTGATGTACGCCAACATGGCCGTCAACTGCCTCGACCTCCCCGCCCCCTTCACCACCCCCGAGCAGGCCGCCGCAGCCGTCCCCGACTTCGAGCGGGCCTCCGCGCACTTCGGCCGGGACATGGCCTGGATGGCGCTGGCCTGCGCCTACTGGTCGGTCCCGGCCACCGGCGCCCCGCACACCATCGCCGCCGCCGGAGCCGCCCCCATCGTGGTGGTCGGCACCACCCGCGACCCGGCCACCCCCTACGCCTGGGCCCAGTCCCTCGCCGACCAGCTCGACTCCGGCCGCCTGCTCACCTACGACGGCGATGGCCACACCGCCTACGGCCGCCGCAACGCCTGCGTGGACGGCGCGGTCAACCGCTACCTGCTCGGCGGCGAGGCCCCGGCCGACGGCACCCGCTGCGCGAAGTAGCCCACCTCACCCGGAAACGGGCTTCGGCAGCGGGGTGGTCCGTATGTACGATGACCGCCCCTACCCCTGCCCGCCCAAGGAGTGCTCCGTGCTCGGAGTCAACGACCTGGCGACGTACGTCCTCGGCGCCCTGCTCATCGTCCTGCTGCCCGGCCCCAACTCGCTCTACGTGCTCTCCGTCGCCGCCCGCAAGGGCATACGCACCGGCTACCAGGCCGCCGCCGGCGTCTTCCTCGGCGACTTCACCCTGATCAGCCTCACCGCGCTCGGCGCCTCCTCCCTGCTGGAGGCCAACCCCGCGGTCTTCGCCGTGGTGAAGTTCGGCGGCGCCGCGTACCTGCTCTGGATCGGTTTCGGCATGCTCCGGGCCGCGCGCCAGCTCTGGCGCGAACGGCACGCCCTGCCCGCCGCCGAGGCCACCGAGGCGGGCGACGCCCCGGCCGCCGACTCCGAGCGCCCGTTCCGCCGGGCCCTGGTGATCAGCCTGCTCAACCCGAAGGCGATCCTCTTCCTGCTGTCGTTCTTCACGCAGTTCGTGGACCCGTCCTACGGCGCCCCGGTCCTCTCCTTCGCCCTCCTCGGCGGCGTCCTGCAGACCTTCAGCGTCCTCTACCTCTCCGTGCTGATCTTCGCCGGCACCACCCTCGCCGGCGCCTTCCGCCGCCGCAAGCGCCTCTCCGCCACCCTCACCACCGGCGTCGCCGCCCTCTTCGCCGGCTTCGCCGCCAAGCTCGCGGTGTCCTCCGCCTGACGCCGCGCCCGCCGGAAAGCCGGTGCGGACCACCAGTACGCACCGTGTAGACTGGCCCGCGTTGCCGAAGCCGTGTTCGCACGGCCAGGGCAGCGGTGCCGCCTTAGCTCAGTTGGCCAGAGCAACGCACTCGTAATGCGTAGGTCATGGGTTCGAATCCCATAGGCGGCTCCGAATGAAGAGGCCCGGTCAGATGCTCTGGCCGGGCTTCTTGCTGTCCGCGTCCTGCCGATCTGCGAGCGCTGCAGGAAGGCCGTGATCGTCAATGGCCGCTTGCCCGGTGCGTCGGCCCCGCAGTCCTCGCTACCGGCGGACCGCCGGCTTGTGGTGGGGGCGTTGGTTGTAGCCGCGCTCGGGGTCGTTCGCGCCGTGCTCCACGATGAGCTGCTTCTCCATCCGCAACACCTCGCCGATCGGGGCGTCCTCGGACTCCCACAGGATTTCCTTGCGGATGGTGAAGTCTCGCAGCTCTGCGAAGTCGAAGTCGTGGTGCCGCCTTTCCTTGGAAGGGCTTCCGAAGTAGGTCAGCCTGCTGTCCGTGCGATCGGAGCCGATGTAGATCTTCCCGTCGGGGTAAGTGATCTTGTAGACGACGTTCATGGCAGGACGATACGGGGTCGGTCGTGGTCCGCGTCCGGTCGGGTGAGGGGCAGGGGGAGCTCCTTGCGGGTGGCTGGAACTGACGCTGTTTCAGGGTGAGGTTCACCCGTGCGGGCGGCGCCCGTGAGGGGCGGGGGCGGATAGCTTCGTGGGCGAAACGTGGGTGGCGAGCAGCGTTGCCCGCGATGTCTTCGAGGGAGATGCCCGTGCGGATTCCCGCAGTGGTGGCCGCCGTGGTGGTGGCCGCGCTCGTACCGGTCAGTGCGCAGGCGGCGGAGGGGGACGGGCAGCCGTACGCCCGGGACCTGTCGGTCTCGGTGGCGGCGCCGCAGCCGTCGGCGCCGGGTGAGGTGGTGCCGTTCACCGTGGTGGTGTGCAACCAGGGGAGCGAGGACCTCGGCGAGGACGTGGGCGTGGTGGTGAACGGCCCGCCGGACGAGGGGATGGAGCTCACCTCGGAGAGCTGGGGGGTGCAGGACAGCGGGTGGAACTGGATCGGCTTCAGGACGGGTGCGGGGCTGCGGGCGCACGACTGCATCCATCTGAAGCTGCGGGCACGGACCCTGGCCGGGATGGACGGCTCGCGGACCTTCCCCGGCGGGACGGCCCAGGTGTTCTGGGACGCGGACCAGGATCCGTCGGACAATCTGGCCACCTGGACCTCCGAGATCACCGCGCCGGTGACCGGTGCCTTCCTGGCGCTGACGAAGCAGCCGGCGCCGACCGCGCCGGGCGGGACGGCCGAGTTCCAGGTGGAGGAGAGCAACCTCGGGCCGTCGGTGGACTACCCGTGGCGGGGGCGGGTGGTGGCCCAACTGCCGCCCGGGTCCAGCTTCCTGCCCACCCAGGAGCGGGACCAGTGCGAGATCTCGGCGGACGGCACGACCGCGGTCTGCCCCTACGACATCGTCAGCAACACCTGGCGTACCGCCAAGCGCGACTTCGCCGTCCGGGTGGGTGAGCACTGTCCGTCCGGCGGGACGGTGCGGGCGGTGCTGACCTACGAGGCGCCGGCCGACCCGCCGCCGCACGCGTTCGTGCTGAACGTGGACATCCCGGTGCTGTAGCGGAGCGGCGCGGCAGGGCGGGCCCGGGGTGGGCCCGCCCGGTGCGGGGTGGCCTCCGCGCCGGTCGGCTTCGACCCGAGTCGCCCTGAGCTGCCCCGGCGGCCTGAGCCGCCCGGGCCCGGAGACGCCGAAGGCGGGCCCGGACCGAGGTACTGCCTCGGCGGGCTCGCCCAGCGGCATCGTGACGGCGGGTCAGCCGTGGCGCGGCTCCCAGCGGAACAGGCGGCGGCCCAGCACGGCGGCCCCGGCCGTCCAGGCGGCGATGATCAGCAGCGCGGTGGCGGCGTGCTGCCAGCCGTGCACCAGGTCCAGCTCGGGCAGGGCGGCGCTGCTCCAGGACTCGGTGCCGAAGCCCCGGCCGAACCAGGCGGTGCGCAGGGTCTCCACCACCGGGGCCAGCGGGAGGTTGTGGGCGGGGCCCTGGAGCCAGTGCGGCATCGAGCTGAGCGGGGCCACCACGCCGCTGGCGAACATGCAGATCAGCAGGACCGGGGTGGCGATCATCGGGGCGGACTCGGCGCTCGGGGTGATGCCGGAGAGGGCCACCGCCAGGATCGCGAAGAGCAGGAAGCCGCCGGTCAGGGTGAGCAGGAAGAGCAGCGGGTCGGCGGGCAGCGGAGCGCCGAACCAGACCACCGCGGTGCCGCCGAGCACCAGCACCTGGAGCAGCACCACCGCGCCGGCCGCGCCGAACTGCCCGGCGAAGATGGCGGTGGCCGGCACCTCGGTGCCGCGCAGCCGCTTGAGCACCAGGTCGTCGCGGCGGGCCACCACGCCGTTCAGCAGGTTGATGAACGAGGTGACCAGGGTGAAGCCGATGAAGCCGATGGTGCTGTACGCGGCGGCGTTCACCCCGCCGATCTCCTTGTCGCGGAGCGGGGCGGCGATCACCAGGTTGAGCAGCACCGGCAGCAGGAAGCCGATGAAGGTGGAGCGCCGGTTGCGCCAGAAGACCCGCCAGGAGAGCAGGAACTGCCCCCGCGCGTAGGCGGGCCAGCTGAGCTCCTTGCGGGCCGGGACGGACAGGGCGAGGGGGGTGGTCAGGGTGCTCATCGGGTCTCCGCCTTGTCGTGGGCGAGCTGCAGGAAGACGTCCTCCAGGGAGGCGTTGCGGGCCTCGATGCCGTCCAGTTCGACGCCCAGTTCGGCGGCCCAGGAGTGCAGGGCGGCCAGCGCGGGGGCGGTCTTGGCGACGGTGTAGAGCACGGTGCCCTCGTCGAGGGTGGGAGACTCGCCCAGCACGGTGGGGAGTTGGGCGGGCAGGACGCCGGCCGGCAGCGGGAAGGTGACCCGGGTGCCCTGGCCGGAGAGCACCTCGTCCACGGTGCCGACGGCGGCGATCTCGCCCCGGTCCATGATGGCCACCCGGTCGGCCAACTGCTGGGCCTCCTCCAGGTAGTGGGTGGTCAGCAGGACGGTGGTGCCGGCCGCCCGGAGCTCCTGGACCAGCCGCCAGGTGGTGCGCCGGGCCTCCGGGTCCATGCCGGTGGTGGGCTCGTCCAGGAAGAGCAGCTCCGGGGTGTTCAGCACGGCGAGGGCGAGGTCCAGCCGACGCCGTTCCCCGCCGGAGAGTTGGGCCACCCGGGTGCCCGCGCGCTCGGTGAGGGCGACCCGGTCGAGCACCTCGGCGGTGGGCCGGGCCCCGGAGATGAAGGTGCGCCAGGAGTCCACCGTCTCCTTGACGGTCAACTCCTTGAAGAAGCCGCCCTCCTGGAGCATCACACCGGTCCGCCTGCGGACCTGCGCGCCCTGGGCGACGGGGTCGAGGCCGAACACCCGGACGGTGCCGGAGCTCGGCGGGCGGTACCCCTCCAGGACCTCCATGGTGGTGGTCTTGCCGGCTCCGTTGGTCCCCAGCAGGGCGAACAGCTCGCCCCGCGCGACCGTGAAGGAGATGCCCCGGACGGCTTCGTAGTCGCCGTAGCTGATCCGCAGACCGTGGACCTCCACGGCCGCCTCCCCGGGAATTCCCGGGCCTGTGGTGAGTGTCATGGGACATAGGGTGGCCCTGGCTTCCCCTATAAGGCAAGTGCACGACATAACTGCAGGTCAGAGGGTATGCAAAATGTCATGGGTGCAGGTGTGGCATTTTCGACGGATGGGTTTTTGACATTCCCTACTGATGTTCGAGCAGGCCCCGGGTGCATAGTTTCCTCATCGCCGAGAACGAGCCGGAGAAAAAGACCGGAAAGCGAATCGGCGGAGAAGGTGACCAGCCCCGCCGGGGCGGGCACCGAAACCCAAGAGGGAGCTCATCATGGCTGAGAACACCACCCCCGCGAACGACCAGTTCGACATCGAGATCGAGGAGCTGGACAGCGTCAACGCCGGCGTCTCCGTCTCCTCCCTGGCCTGCGCCGCCTGCCCGGTCTCGAGCTTCAGCTCGGTGTCGAACGCCGCGGCCGAGGTCGCTGCCGAGTAATGCGGGAACCGTGCCGCGGTGAGTCCGCCTTCGGGCGGGGTCACCGCGGCACCCTCGTCTTCCCCATCATTCCACCACCGCAAGCGAATTGACCGACATTCAGCAGCGAAGGAGAAGCCGGGTCATGGAGAACCTCCGGCACGAGCTGACGCGGTTCATCCAGGACCCCGCCGCTCAGCAGGACCCGCCCGCGCTCTACCGCCGACTGCTGGCCGAGGCGCCGGTGCTGGACCTCGGACGGGTGCACGTGGTCTCGGGCTACCAGGAGATCGTCACCGTCCTGACGAACCCCGGGACGGCCGTCGATCCGACCACCGTCGGTCTGCCCAGCGCCGGTTCGACCGCCCTGGCGCGGATCGTGAACCGGATGCTCCCGATGCGCGACGGCGCCGACCACACCCGGTTGAAGCGCCTCGCCACCACCGCCTTCAGCGCCCGCCGCCTGGAGCAGATGCGCGCCCGGATCGAGGCGACCACCGCCCGGATGATCGAACCCCTGATCGCCGCAGGCGAGTTCGACGTGGTCGCGGACCTCGCGGTGCCGCTGCCGGTCGCCGTCTCCTGCGCCATCCTGGACATCCCGGACTCCGAGCAGGACCGGGTGGTCGGCTGGGCCGGCCTGGTGGCCCGCTCGCTGCTGGACGACTTCGGCGGCGGCACGGACACCACCGCCGACGCCGCGAGGATCGCCGAACTCGACGCGGAGTTCGAGGAGTTCCGCGCCTACGTCGAGGAGCTGTGCGCCGCGCGCGCAGCCGCTCCCGGCGACGACCTGATCAGCCGGCTCACCGTCGCGCGCGCCGAGGGCCGGCTCGACGACGAGGACCTGCTCGCCTTCGTGGTGATGCTGCTCGCCAACGGACTGGAGACGCTCACCTCCGGACTGGCCCTGGCCGTCTGGCAGTTGCTGAACTCCCCGGACCTCGCCGAACTGATCCGGAACCGGCCCGAGCGGGCCGAAGCGGTGTTCGACGAGGCCCAGCGGCTGGGCAGTCCGGTGCGCGCCAGCGCCCGCGCCCTCACCCGGGACGTCGTCCTCGGCGACACCGTGATCCCGGCCGGCCGGGTCGCCCTGATGCTCTACGCGGCGGCCAACCGGGACCCGCGCCGCTTCGCCGACCCCGACACCTTCGACCCGGACCGGGCCGAGACCCGCCATCTGGCCTTCGGCCACGGTCCGCACCACTGCCTGGGCGCACCGCTCTCCCTGATGGCCGGGGCCGCCGTGCTGCGCGGCCTGGCCGAGGCCGGCCGCACCCGCGCGCTGAGCACTCCGCTGACCGAGCGGACGGTGCGCTGGAGCACCCAGTTCGTCTTCGGCGGGATGCGTGAACTCCCGCTGCAGTGCCCGCCGGTGGCGCAGCTGGTGGGGGTGGGACAGGCATGAGCCTCACCGCAGCCGAACGGACCTCGGAGACCGGGGCCGACGCCATCCGCACGACCGACGCCGACGCCGAGACCGGTACCGACGCCACGACCAAGACCAAGACCGAAGCCGAAGCCGGGACCGAGACCGACGCCAGGACCGAGACCAAGGGCGGGAGCACGTCCGGCGCACAGAGCACCGCCGTGGCGGCTGCCCGGGCGGCCGCCGTCCTCGAACCCGGGCTGGACCGCCCGGTGGGCCTGGTCGGTGCCCGGCTCCGGGCCGCTGCGGCTGCGCTGCTGCTGGTGGTCGGGGCCGGTGGGGGCTGGCTGGCCTTCGGCACACTCCCGCACACCCTTCCGCTCCCGGCGGTGCTCGCGCACGGCGCCGCCCCGGAGACCGTCCGGGCCGACCGCCCGGGTGCACTGCTCGCCTACCGGGTGAGCCCCGGTGCCGCCGTGACCGAGGGCCAGACCATCGCCGTGCTCAGGACGGCGGCGGGCGAGGAGCTCACCGTCCCGGCTCCGCAGGCCGGGACCGTCACCGCGCTGCTGGCCGCTCCCGGCGCCACGATCGCACCGGGCGCCGCGCTGGCCGCCCTGGACGCGGCCGGACTCCCGGACACCGTACGGCTGTTCGCGACCTCGCTGGAGGACGCCGGACACCTGGTGCCCGGCCGGACGGTGCTGGTGCCGGTGCCCGGCGCGGGCACCGTCCAGGCCACCATCACCGCGGTCGATCCGCTGCCGGTCCGGGCCGACTCGTTGGACGGGACCTTCCCCGTCCCGCTGCCGGGCGTACCCACGGGTGCGGCCCCGGTCTGGACGGCCCGCGCCGAACTCCCCTACTCGGTGAGCCAGTTGCGTGGCCCGGTGCCGCTGACGGTGGCGGTGGACCTGGGAGCCAGGCATCCGTACCAGGCCGTCTTCGGGACGGGAGCCGGCCGATGAGCCTCGACGTCCGGCAGACGGCGGCGGCGCCCCCGACCGACGCGCCCTCAGCGGACGCGCCTTCAGCGGACGCGCCTTCAGCGGACGCACCCTCGACGGCCGGCCGCCCGAAGGCCCCCGAGCAGTCGGTGAAGGCCGAGGAGCAGCCGGCTCCCCAGCACACCGAGCCCGCCGAGTCGTCCAAGCCCGCCAAGCCGGCCAGGACCCGCAAGCCGCGCCGCCACCTCCGCACCCCCGTGGTGCCGCAGATGGAGGAGCAGGACTGCGGCGCCGCCTGCCTGGCCGTGGTGCTGGGTGCGCTCGGCCGCCGGGTGACCCTTCAGGAGGCGTCCCGGTCCTGCGGGGTGAGCCGGGACGGTGTCAGTGCCGCTGCGGTCGCCCGGGCGGCCGGCCGGTACGGCGTGCTCGCCAAGGGCCGCCGGATCGTCCGCACCGAGGAGAGGCTCCAGGGGCTGGACTCCGTCCAGGTGCCGTCGATGGTCCTGGTCACCGGCCCGCACTTCGCCGTCTTCGAGGGCATCAAGCGCGGCCGGGTGTACGTCAACGACCCCTCCATGGGCTCCTATTCGGCCACCCCGGCCGAGTTCTGGGACTCGTTCTCCGGCATCGCGGTCGGCTTCGAGCCCGGCCCGGACTTCGAGCCCGGTGGGCAGCGCTTCCCGCTGCTGCGGGCGCTGGGCGGCCGGATGCGGGCGTTCGCCGCTCCGCTGCTGCTGGCGGTGCTGCTCTCGGTCGCGCTGGCGGTGCCGGGGGTGGTCGCGGCCTTCCTGCTGCGGGCCTACCTGCGCTCGGTGGTGCTGGGGGGCATGGTCTCCTGGGCGCTGCCACTGGCGCTCGCCTCGGCGGCCGTGGCCGGCACCGTGGTGCTCGGCAGCTGGCTGCAACAGACACTGGTCAACCGGGTATTGGAGTCGATGGCGGCCCGCTCCTCGGCGGGCTTCCTCTGGCGGCTGATCCGGCTGCCCGGCTCGTTCTTCCACCGTCGGCAGCTGGGCGGCCTGGTCACCCGGGTGCAGATGAACGACGGTCTGGCGATGCTGCTCTCCCACCGGGTCGCCTCGGCCTCGGCCCAACTGACCGCCGCCGCCGTCCACCTGGGCGCGCTGGCCTGGCTGGAGCCCCGGCTGGCGGTGGTGCCGGTGCTGGTCGCGGTGCTGGACGTGCTGGCCCTGCGGGTCGCCGACCGGCGGCGCGGCGGGCTGGTGCACCGGTTGCACGCCGAGCAGCACAAGCGGGACGGGGTGGCCTTCGCCGGTGTCTCGGCGATCGAGACGCTGAAGGCGGAGGGCGCCGAGGACTCGTTCTTCCGCTCCTGGGCGGGCTGGCAGGCGCGGGCGATGGAGACCGGTCAGAAGGTCACCGCCGCCGTGATCGTGCCGCTCTCGCTGCCCGGCGCGTTCAACGCGGCGGCCACCGCGACCGTGGTGGTGGCCGGCACCTCGATGCTGATCGGCGGCTCGCTGTCGATCGGCACCCTGCTGGCCTTCCTGCTGCTGCTCAACGGATTCCTCGGCCCGGTCGGCCAGTTGGTCGGCGCCGCCTCCGAGCTCACCATGGCCCGGGCGCAGAACGCGCTGCTGGAGGACGTGGAGAGCAGCGAGCCCGACCCGTACCTGACCCCGGTGCTGGACGCTCCGGCCGAGCCCGGCCCGCGCCTCAGCGGTGCACTGGAGCTGCGTGACCTCGAGTTCGGCTACGACCCGAACCGCCCGCCCACCCTGACCGGCATCTCGCTGACCATCCGCCCGGGGGAGTGGGTCGCGGTGGTCGGCGGCAGCGGCAGCGGCAAGTCCACGGTGGCCCGACTGGCCGCCGGGGTGCTGCGGCCGTGGTCCGGCCAGGTGCTGCTGGACGGCCGGCCCCGGGACGACTGGCACCGTGCCGTGGTCACGGCCCAGGTCGCTTACGTGGAGCAGCAGTTGCGGCTCTTCGAGGGCACCGTCCGGGAGAACCTGACGCTCTGGAACCCGGCCGCCGACGAGGACGCCCTGCACCGCGCGCTGGCCGACGCCGAGGTCGCCGAGCTGGTCGCCCGGCGCGGCGGCCTGGACGCCGGACGGATCGACGAGGACGCCCGGAACCTCTCCGGAGGTGAGCGCCAGCGGCTGGAACTGGCCCGCGCGCTCGCCCTGGATCCGGCCCTGCTGGTGCTGGACGAGGCCACCTCCGCGCTGGACGCGCACACCGAGGCGGCCGTCAACGAGCACCTCCGGCGGCGCGGGACCACCTGCCTGGTGCTGGCGCACCGCCTGAGCACCATTCAGGCCGCCGACCGGGTGGTGGTGCTGGCCGGCGGACGGATCGTCCAGCAGGGCACCCCCGCCGAGCTCGCCACCGTCCCCGGCCCCTACCAGGACTTGCTCACCGAGAAGGCCCGGCAGACCGGGACCCATGAGCCCTCCGCAGCGAGCCCGCCCACCCAGAAGGCCCGGCGCACCGGGACCCCTGAGCCCTCCGCAGCGACGCCGCTCACCGAAATGGCCCGGCAGACCGGGACCCATGAGCCCTCCGCAGCGAGCCCGCCCACCCAGAAGGCCCGGCGCACCGGGACCCGCGGGCGCTCCGTGACCAACCCGCCCACCCAGCAGGCCCGGCAGACCGGGACCCGGGGGCGACCCACCGGATCCGACACCCCGAAGGAGGAGAAGTCATGACCGCCACGGCCACCGCCGAAGCCAACCGGGCCGCGCTCGCCGCGACCATCGGCGTGCTGCACCCCGGCCGTGGCGGACGACCGAACCACCGACAGGCCGTCACCACCCACCCGGCCGAGCAGGCGCACGCCGTGCTCGTCGCGCTCGGGGCGCTCCCCGCAGACGCCGAACTCCCTTCCGCCGTGCGGAACTCCCGTGACCCGCTGACCGCTCTGCTGCGGTCGGCCGGGCTGCGGTACCGCCCGGTGACCCTGCCGACCGGCCCGGACGGCCACGGCGAGCCGGCCGGTACGGCCGGTCCGATGGTGGGCTTCGCGGCCGAGGACGGCCGCCCGGTCGCCCTGGTGCCGCGCCCGGCGGGTGGCCACCGCCGCATCGACCCGACCGGGGCGCCGGCCCCGGTCGCGCTGCAGGCCGGAGCGCTGCTGCTCTACCTGCCGCTGCCCGCAGGCGAGTTGGGTCCGGCGGACCTGGCCCGCTTCGTCCTGCGGGTGCCCGGTGCCCGCCGCGACCTGGCCCGGCTGACCGCAGCCGGTCTGGGGGCGGCACTGCTCGGGCTGATCGTGCCGCTGAGCGCCGGTGTGCTGATGCCGGAGCTGATGGCGGCCGACCGGCATCCGGTCCGCTGGCTGGCCCTGCTGCTGGGGTCGGCCGTGCTGGCGGCCTGGCTGCTGGTGATCGTCCGGAACACCGCCGCCGTGCGGTTGACCGGGCGGGTGCAGAGCGCGTTGGAACCGGCCGTCTGGGACCGTCTGCTCGGTCACGACGCCCGGTTCTTCCGCGACTTCAGCACCGGAGACCTGGTCCACCGTGCCAATGCGGTGGCCCAGGCCCGGGCCGCGCTGTCCGAAGTCCTGGTCAGTGCGGTCCTGGGGGCGGTGTTCGCCACCTCGGGGCTCACGGTCCTGATGGTGGTGGACGCCTGGCTCGGCGGGCTGCTGCTGCTCGCCGTCCTGGCGGTGACCGGGCTGCTGCTGGTGCTCGGTCGCCGCCGCCAACGCCACGAGAGTGCGGTCTTCGAACTGCACGGGAAGCTGAACGGCGTGCTCTACGGCCTGCTGCTCGGCATCGACAAGATCCAGACCGCCGGCCGGGAGATCCAGGCATTCGCCCGCTGGGCGGTGCCGTTCGCGGCGCAGAAGCGGGCCGACGCGGCAGCCCAACGGGCCGACGCGGCGGCCTCCGCACTCACCTCGGGGCTCCAACCCCTGCTGCTGGCCGTCCTGTTGGCCGGTGCCACGCTCGACGGCGGCACACTGTCCGGCCATCTGATGGCGGCCGGTGTGGCAGCCGGACAGGTGGCCGCCGCGCTCGGCCAGGTCACCCATGCGGCGGCCAGTGCCTACGGCATCTCCCCGGTGCTGGACCGGCTCCGGCCGATCCTGTCCGAGGTCCAGGTGACCGACCGGACCGGGGAGCTGACCGATCCCGGGGAGCTGCGCGGCGCGGTGGAGCTGGACCGGGTGACCTTCCGCTACCCCGGCACCGCCGCACCGGTGGTGCACGAGCTCTCGCTCCGGGCCGAGCCCGGCGAGCTGGTCGCGGTGGTCGGCCCGTCCGGGGCCGGCAAGTCCACCCTGATCCGGCTGCTGCTCGGCTTCGAGACGCCCGAGTCCGGCGCCGTCCGCTACGACGGCAAGGACCTGGCCGGGCTGGACGCCCGGCTGGTCCGCCGGCGGCTCGGCGTGGTGCTCCAGCACGGCCGGATGCTGCGCGGCTCGCTGCTGGAGAACCTGGCCGGCAACGACCCCGACGTGACCGAGGACCGGATCTGGGAGGCGGCCGAACTGGCCGGCATCGCGGAGGAGTTGCGTGCCCTGCCGATGGGGCTCGGCACCCGGGTCGGTGAGGACGCCCAGGGCTTCTCCGGGGGCCAGGTGCAGCGCCTGCTGCTGGCCCGCGCACTGGTCCGGCGGCCCGCCGTCCTGCTGCTGGACGAGGCCACCTCCGCGCTGGACAACGCGACCCAGCTGCGGGTCGCCGAGGCCGTCGCGGGCCTGGACCGCACCCGGGTGGTGATCGCCCACCGGCTCAGCACCATCCGCACCGCCGACCGGATCCACGTGCTCTCCGGCGGCCGGCTCACGGCCTCCGGCACCTACGACGAACTACTAGGCCACGACCCGCTGTTCACCCGACTCGCCCGACTCCAGGAGATGTGAGATGCCGCTCGACCTGCAGACCTGGCTCCCCGTCGACGGTGCCTCCGCCCCGACCACCGACGCCGCCACCCCCTCCGATACCGACCACTCCACCGAGCCCGGCCAGGGCCGGCTGCTGCCGGGCGCGGCCCGGGGCGACGAACGGCTGCGCGCCGTGGTCGCCGCCGCCGCCTCGTTCACCGAGCGGGCCGAGGCCCGGACGGACGGCTCCGCCTTCTTCGCCCCGGACCCGGACGAGGACCGCCGGGGCCGCAGCGCCACCGTCGACACCTGGCTGCGCCGGGCGGCCGGCGAGCGCGGCGGCGCGGGCGCCCTGCTGGACCACCTGGCGGCGACCGGCCGCCCGCTCGGCGACGGTCTGCGCCCGGTGGTGCTGGCCGACCCGGAGCGGCTGCCGGACTGGGCCCTCGCCCTGGCCGTCTTCCTGCGCACCCTCCCGGCCACCCCGGGCCCGGAGACCTCCGCACCCGGCGCGCTGAGCGCCGCCTTCGGCCGGGCCGCGGGCGAGCTGCTGCCCCGCTCGGACGGTGGCATCCTCGGCGTCCCGGTCACCGACGAGGCGTTCGCCGACCTGGCCGGCTCGCTCACCGGCCGGCTGGTCGAGGCGTGCAACCTCGCGCTCTGCCACGAGCTGCAGACCACCACCGGCCGGCCGCGCGCCACCGACTGGGACGCCTCCGGCGGCCTGGACACCTCGCAGGAGGGCTGGCTGGCCCGGCTGGAGCGGCTGCCCGGTCTGGCCTACCTGGTCGGCACCGCCTGCCGTCAGTGGCAGCACGTGCAGACCGAGATGTTCGCCCGGCTGGCCGCCGACCGCGAGCTGCTGGTCGAGCGGATGTGGGGCGGCGAGGACCCGGGCGCGCTGAGCCGGCTGCGCGGCGAGGCCGGTGACCGGCACGCCGGCGGCCGGTCGGTCGCGCTGCTGCACTTCGAGGGTGACCGGGCCGTGGTCTACAAGCCGAAGGACATGCGGCACGTCTCCGCCTACCTGGAGGTCTCCGCCCGGCTGAACCGGGAGCTCTCGCTCGACCTCCCGCTGCGCACCGTGCTGATCCGCAGTGACCGGGGGGACGACGGCCACGCCGCCTCGCTGGCCACCGACTGCGAGAGCGACTACGGCTGGGAGCAGCTGATCCCGCACGGCCCGGTCGCCGACGAGGGCGGCTTCGCCCGCTTCTACCGGCGGCTCGGCATGACGATCCGTCTGGTGCAGCTGCTGGAGGGTCGCGACCTGTGGGCCGACAACCTGCTGGCCGACGGCGAGTACCCGACGATGATCGACCTGGAGTGCGTGCTCTACCCGAGGGTGCAGACCCCGCCGAGCATCAGCGCCGAGCAGCACGGCCTGCTGGACGCCCTGGAGTCCACCGTGGTGCGCACCGCGATGGCCTTCCAGCCGTGGACCCCGGCCAAGTTCGGCGCCACCCTGGACATCGGCTGCCTGTCCCGGATCGGCAGCCTGGAGATCACCCCCGGGGTGCCGGCCCTGCCGCTGCCGCCGTACCGCCCGGTCCGGCTGGACGAGAGCGGTGAGACCGTCACCGCCGACCCGTGGCAGTACACCGAGGAACTCACCGAGGGCTACCGCGAGATGCACCGGGCGCTGGTCGCGCTGAGCGGTGAACTGGCGGACCCGGAGGGCCCGTTGGCCGGATTCCGGGGAGTCTGGGTGCGCTACATCTGGCGGCACACCTGGGACGGCTACAAGATCATCCGAGCCTCCACCAGCCCGCTCGCGCTGGACAGCGGCGCCACCCGCGAGACGGTGATCGCCGGTGCCCTGCAGGGGGCCATCACCGCGCTGGCCGGCGATCCGGGCCGGGGCGACCTGCTGGAGGTGGTGCTGGCCGAGCTGGACTCCTTCCGCCAGCTCGACATCCCGTTCTTCCGCTCGCTCACCACCTCCTCGTCCGCCTTCACCGCCGACGGCCGGGAGATCCCGGGCCACTTCCGCTCGACCGGCTGGCAGCGCCTCCAGGACCGGATCGCCGAGCTGGACGGCTTCGACCTGGACGCCCACCTCGCGGTGCTCACCGGCTGCGTGGACGCCGCGCGGTCCGGCGCCGAGCTGCCGGTGCCCGCCGTCCCGCCGACCGTGCGGGCCCGCATCCCGGGGAACACCGAACTGCTCGACCACGCCGTCGAGATCGGTGACCGGCTGCTCGCCGACCGGCACGGCAACGGCTGGCTCGGCCTGAGCTGGTACCCCGGCAGCGGCCTGCGCCAGGTCGAGGTGCTCGGCCTGGACCTGGTCAGCGGCACCTCCGGGCTGGGCGTGCTGTTCGCCGAGCTCTGGGCCGCCACCGGCGAGCCGCGCTTCCACCGGGCCGCCCACCACACCATGACCGCTGCGGCCCGGCTGATCGACCCGAAGGCTCCGCAGGCCTTCGCCTTCGCCTCCGACGGCCGGCTGGCCGGCGGCGCCCCGGTGCCCGGTGGCCTCTCCGGCCCCGGCGCGCTGATCCACGCGCTGGCCCGGGTCGGCACCCTGATCGGCGAACCCGAACTGGTCGCCTCCGCGCAGGCGTTGGTGCCCGGCGCGGTCGGCGTGGCGTTCCCGACGGCGGCCCGGCCCGGCCGTCCGGTGCGCACCCCGCACCCGGACGCGCCGCTCGGCAGCGCCGGTCTGCTGCTCAACCTGCTCCGGCTGCGCCGGGTCACCGGCCCCGGCCACGCGCCGACCGACGACGGCATCCGCAGGCTGGCCGCCGCCGCGCTGGAGCACCTGGCCGCCGAGCCCGCCGAGGGCGCGGAGGCGGAGGCCGACAACGGCTTCCTCGACCTGGTGCCGGCCGGCCCCGACTCGGTCGCCGCCGCCCTGGCCCGCACCGTGGCCGAGGCCCCCGGCCTGCTGGCCAACGCCGAGGCGGTCCGCGAGCGGCTGCGCGGCCACCGCTTCGCCACCGCCACCCGGGCCGGTCGTCTGGCCTGCCTGGACACCGCCGTGGCGCTGGGCTCCGGCATCGTCGACCCGGCCGAACTCTCCGCCCTCACCCCGCCGGTGAGTGCCCGGCAGATCGCCGACCGGTCCACCCGCGACCTGGTCGCCACCGCCGGCGAGGCGCTCAGCGCCGCCGAGGCCGGTCTGCTGCACACCGTCCCGGACACCCAGGACTCGCTGCTCCCCGGCCCGTTCTACGACGGCCGGGAGGCCGCCGCCCTGCTGGTCGGCGAGCTGATCGCACGGCGCGAGGCCACCGGCGACTGGTACCCGGACCGGGCCGCCGCCGACCGGATCAACCTCAGCGCGCTGGACGGCTCGGCCGCCGTCGCCCTGCTGCTGCTCCGCCTGCTCGACCCGGCCACCGCCCCGCTCGCCACCCTCCGCTGACCACGCCCGAGATCCGAGGGACCGTCATGTCCGACACCACAGCGGCCGACCTCGCGGCGGCCGACATCACCACCGACCACACCGCAACGACCGGCACCGCAATGGCCGGCACCGCAACGGCCGGCACCGCATCGACCCACGCTGCATCGACCCACGCCGCAGCGACCGACGGCACGATCGGCTTCAAGCACCAGTACACCCCCTACGTGGTGGCCGGCGAGGCCGTCTACCTGGTCTCCGAGCGAGGCGTCTCGGTGGTGGACGGGGGCCTGGCCCAGGCCCTCGCCCCGCTGCTGGACGGCACCCGCACCGCCGAGCAGATCGGCGAGGCGCTGCGCGGCACCGTCCCGGCCGACAAGGTCAGGATCGCGGTCGACCGCCTGCGCGAGCGCGGCTACCTGGCCGACACCGGCCCGGTCCGGGACCCGGCGGTGGCCGCCTACTTCGAGATGGCCGGTCTGGACGGCGCCGCCGCGAGCACCGCGCTGCGCACGGCCCGGGCCCGGGTCGAGGTGTACGGCGAGCTGGACCCGGAGCCCTTCCTGGCCGCGCTGGCCGGGGCCGGGGTGACGGTGGACCAGGAGGCCGAGTTCACCGTCGCGCTGACCGACGACTACCTGCACCCCGGCCTGGCCGAGCGGGACCGCGCGGCCCGGGAGAGCGGCCGGCCGTGGCTGCTGGTCCGGCCGGTCGGCTCGATCCTCTGGGTCGGCCCGGTCTTCGTGCCCGGCCCGGCCGAGGACGAGACCACCACCGGCTGCTGGGAGTGCCTGGCCCACCGGCTCTCGGCCAACCGGCAGTCGCTCAGCTACCTCCAGCACCGCCTGGGCCAGGACAACCCGATCTCCACGGCCGGTGCCCACCTGGCACCGACGCTGGGGGCGGGCGTCCAGCTGGCCGCGCTGGAGACCGCCAAGTGGCTGGCCGGCGTCCGCCCGGCCGAGCCGGTGGTGCTCACCCTGGACACGGTGCTGCTGGAGACCGAGCGGCACCGGCTGATCCGCCGCCCGCAATGCCCGGCCTGCGGGGACGAGGGCCTGGTCGCGGAGCGCCAGTCGGCGCCGGTCCGGTTCGAGAGCCGCCCGAAGGCGTTCACCGCCGACGGCGGCCACCGGTCCGCCTCGCCGGAGGACATGCTGGACCGGTACAAGCCCCAACTCTCGCCCGTCACCGGCGTGGTGACCTCGCTGGTGCCGGCCGGCCGCACCCCCACCGGGCTGCGGGTCTACGTCTCCGGACAGAACCTCTCCCGCCGCAGCGGCGACCTCAAGCAGCTCCGCACCGGCCTGCGCTCGGTGAGCTGCGGCAAGGGCCGCACCGACGTGCAGGCCAGGGCCAGTGCGCTGGGCGAGGCGATGGAGCGGTACTCCGGCGTCTTCCAGGGGGACGAGGCCCGCCGCCGGGCCACCTTCGCCGAGTTGGGCGACGCCGCGATCCACCCCTCGGCCTCGCTGCTCTACAGCGAGCGGCAGTACGCCGAGCGGGAGCAGTGGAACGGCCAGCCCTCGATGTTCAACACGATCCCCGAGCGGTTCCGCGAGCAGGACGAGATCGAGTGGTCCCCGGCCTGGTCGCTGACCGAGCAGCGGACCCGCTGGCTGCCCACCATGTCGCTGTACTACGGCTACCGGCACCACGACGGCTTCTTCGCGGCCGGCGACTCCAACGGCTGCGCGGCCGGCACCTCCTTCGAGGACGCCACCCTGCAGGGCTTCCTGGAGCTGGTGGAGCGGGACGCGGTGGCGCTCTGGTGGTACAACCGGGTGCAGCGCCCGGCCATCGACCTGGACGCCTTCGGCGACCCGTACATCGGTCAACTCCGGGAGATCTACCGGGGGTTGAACCGGGAGATCTGGGCCCTCGATCTGACCTCGGACTTCGGCATCCCGGTGGTCGGGGCGTTCTCCCGGCGCACCGACAAGCCGGCCGAGGACATCCTGATCGCCTTCGGCGCCCACCTGGACCCGCACATCGCGCTCACCCGGGCGCTCACCGAGATGAACCAGTTCCTCGGCCCGGTGGCCGGGGACGAGAACGGCCACGTCAGCTACGCCGGGGCCGACCGCGAGCAGAAGCAGTGGTGGCTGACCGCCACCGTGCAGAACCAGCCCTACCTGCTGCCCGACCCGGCCGCCGAGGCGGCCGGCCCGGACCGCTGGGAGCCGCTGGCCGGCGCCGACCTCGCCGAGGACCTGGCGCTGGTCCAACGCCTGGTCGAGGAGCGGGGGATGGAGTTCCTGGTGCTCGACCAGACCCGCCCCGACATCGGCCTCCCGGTGGCCAAGGTGATCGTCCCCGGCATGCGGCACTTCTGGGCCCGGTTCGCCCCCGGCCGGCTGTACGACGTGCCGGTGGCCCTGGGCTGGCTTGACGCGCCCACGCCGGAGGAGGACCTCAACCCGATCCCGATCTTCATCTGATCCACCCGCCCGGCCGCCGCCCCGATCCACGCGGCGGCGGCCCGGGCTGGTCGTCCGGACCCCGCCGTGCGCCCGCCGCGCGGCGGAGTCGTCCGGAGGGGCCCGAACGACCAGCCCAGACCCGGAAAGAGGTTCAACCATGACCGTGACCGAACAGCTGCCTCCCGACCTCGCCGCCGAGGGCGGGGCGCCGCGGACGCTGCTGCGGCTGCGTCCCGAGGTGGAAGTCACCGCCCAGGGTGACGACCTGGAACTCAGCCACCCGTGGGGCCGGCAGCGCGTGCACGCGCTCGGCGCCGAAACCGTCCAGCGGCTCGCCGCCCTCACCCGGGGCCACCTCGACGTCGGTGAACTCGCCGACGGCGGACGGCTCTACCACCTGCTCAGCCGATTCCCCTACCTGGTCTCCACCACGCTGGCCGACCCGCTCGGCGAGCCACTGGCGACCGCCGTCCCGATCGCCCGGGCGGCCGGACTGCCGGGCCTGGTCCGGGCCCCCTCGACGGTGGTGCTGTCGCGCTTCGCCTACCTGCGGCGGCTGCCGGAGGAGCACGCCGGGGCCTGCGTGCTGGAGTCCCCGATGGCGCCCTTCCGCCTGACGCTGCACCAGCCGGCCGCAGGCGCCTTCGTGGCGGCGGTGACCGCGAACCGCTCGGTCGCCGAGGCGGCCCTGCTGGCCGGGATCAGCCAGCCGGCCGGGCAGGCGCTGGCCGGGCTGCTGGCCGGGGCCGGCTTCCTGGACGACGGCGCGACCGGCGAGCCGCCGCTCTGGGACTTCCACGACCTGCTGTTCCACGCCCGCAGCCGCCCGGGGCGGCACGACTACCCGAGCGGCGGCCTGTTCGCCCACCCGGAGGTGGCCCAGCTGCCGGCCATCCCCGGCGCCGGTGCCCGGGAGGACGGCACGGGCATCGACCTCCCGGTGCCGGACTGGGACGAGGTGCTGGCCCGCGACCCGGCGCTCAGCGAGGTGCTGGAGGGCCGCCGCTCGGTCCGCAGCTACGCCGAAACCCCGGTCACCCTGGCCCAGTTGGGCGAGCTGCTGTACCGGGTGGCCCGGGTCCGCCGGGTGATCCCGGGCGACCCGTCCGATCCGCACGGCTACGACATCGTGGACCGGCCCTACCCGGCCGGCGGCTCCACCGGGGAGCTGGAGATCTACCTCTCGGTGGTGCGCTGCGACGGTCTGGTGCCGGGCGTCTACCGCTACGACGCGGCGGCGCACCGGCTGCGGCCCCGGCCGTTCGCGGGCACCGCCGACGAGGCGGCCTTCCGGGAGCTGATGACCGCGGCCTGGCGGGCCACCGGCTGCACGGTGGACCCGCAGGTGCTGCTCACCGTCACCTCGCGGTTCGGCCGGCTCTCCTGGAAGTACAGCCAGATCGCCTACGCGCTGACCCTCAAGCACGTCGGCGTGGTCTACCAGACGCTCTACCTGGTCGCCACCGCGATGGGCCTGGCCCCCTGCGGCCTCGGCTCCGGCGACACCGACGCGGCGGCCCGGGCGCTCGGCCTGGACTGGACGGCCGAGTCCTCGGTCGGCGAGTTCCTGATCGGCAGCCGCCCGGCCGACGTGCCGCGCACCGCGCACGGCTTCCGTGACATCGTCGCGCCCTCGCGCGGCAACTGACGTACCGTTGTCGGTCTTTGCGCTCTGAACCCGGACATGCCGATGCCCCGCCGTGGAGTGGCGGGGCAGCGGCATGTCCATGGGTGTTTCCGGCCCGGTGGCCTCGGCGGCCTCAGAGCCAGCCGTGCTCGCGGGCGATCCGGATGGCGTCGCAGCGGTTGCGTCCGTGGGTCTTGGCGATCGCGGACGAGACGTAGTTGCGCACCGTGCCGGGGGAGAGCGAGAGGGCGGCGGCCACCTCGGAGATGGTGGCTCCCTCGGCGACGTGGCCGAGCACCGTGAGCTCGCGGGGGGTGAGCGGCACGGCGGCCGGCCGGACCACCTCCGCGACCAGGCGGGGGTCGTAGACCTGTCCGCCCCGGGCGAGTTCGCGGACGGCCGAGATCAGCGCGCCGGGCGGCACGTCCTTGAGCAGGACCCCGGCGACCCCGTCGGCGACCGCCCGCTGGAGGTCGGAGGACCGCGGCACCGCGATCATGAGCAGGACGGCGGTCTCCGGTGAGCGGTCCCGGATCAGGGCGGCCGTGGCGGGGCCTCCGGAGCCGGGCAGGTCCAGGTCGAGGACCGCGACGGTCGGCCTGGTCCGGGCGGCCTCGGCGGCGGCCTCCTCGGCGTTGGTCGACTCGGAGACCACGGCGAGGCCGTGCTCCCGGTCGAGCAGGGCGCCGAGCCCCGAACGGAACAGCTGGTGTCCGTCGGCGAGCAGGACGCTCACGTCGGTGGTCCCGGCGGGGGTGGCCGGCACCGAACGGTACGGGGGTTGGTCCAGGAGGGTGATCATCCGGCTACCTCGGTGACAGGAAGTGTCGGGCGAACGAGTGGACTGACGAGCGGTCAGGCAGGAAGCGCTGGTGGTGCGTGCGGTACGTGCGGTGCTGGTGGTGCGGTGGCACGGGTGACAGGGGTGACACGCGTGACACGGGTCGTGCTGGTCGTGCCGGCCGTGCTGGTGGTGCGGTCAGTGGAGGGGTGCTGCTCACCCCCAGCCCCAGGTGCCCTGGGTGCCGGTGGGGATCGGGATCGGGGTGCCGGCCGGAGCCGGAACGGGCGCCGGCTGGCCACCGGTGACCGCGTCGGGGGCGGCGGTGCCGTCGGCGAAGACGACGACCGAGGTCGGGGCGGAGTCGGCCAGCTGCAGGGCCGCCGTGCCGGTCAGAACGCTGAAACCCAGGGCGACAATCGTGAGGAAACGGACCTTCTGCGTCATGGGTGTGCCCAACCTCTCGCAATTCGACTTGAACCCCGGGCTGCTTCCGGGACTCGAAGAGTGCGGCTGACGGTCCTCACCGGGCCCCCGGAGGGGCTGCTGTCCCGGTGTTCCGGTCCGTCGTTCTTGCCGACACCATGAGATTGGCCGCCCGGGGTGCTCCCTGTCAGCACTCCGAGCTGGCACCAGAGTGCCGTGACACCCTGAGGCCAGCTCGGGCCGGTTGGTGCCAGGTGCCCCGCAGTGGCACTGACCTGCGGGGATGCCCCGCAAGGAGGTCAGGGGAGGCTGGGCAGCTCGTGCAGGCCGAGGGCGAGCCGGGAGTCCGCCTCGCAGTGCAGAAGGTGCCACCCGCTCAGTACGGCGCCGGGGGCGGTCACTTGGTGCCACGCCTCGCGCAGCCCGTCCTCGGCGTCCAGCAGGCTGCCGGCCACCACGAAGGCCACCGCGTCCACCGCCTGCGGCGTCACCCGCACGCGCGCGTGGCTGAGCCGGGCCGGGCCCCGGAAGCCGCGCTCCAGGCCGTCCCGCACGGTGGGTGCCCCGGGAGGGCAGGCCGAGGGGCCGCTCGTCTCCAGGTGGGCACGAATCGCGTACACAGCACCAAGACTGATGCACCGGCAGGCCTTCGACCGGCAGTTCCGGGTGGCATTTCGCCGCCTGGCACCAACATGTCGCGGTCAAGCCTGGGTCAAATGCCGCTCGGGCGGCGGAGGCCCGCCCTCCGCCGCCACCTGCGCGGAGGGGTGCCCGGGCCTTCACGGTTCATCCATCGGATCGCCGCGATTGTCCGGAAGACTGTTCTAAGTTCCGTCAAGTAACGCTACGCTGACCGCCTGTCAGTGTCGGGTAGCGGACACGGCGGTCCGACGTTCGGTCCCACGGGGAGGGTGTGATGTGTTCCGACCTCTTGGCGACGGAACGTTGACCGAGTCCCGGCCGATCGGGCTCGACCCGTTCGGCGAAGCGGTGTACCGGACGATGCTGCTCCACCCGGAGCTGGACACCCACGGCATCGCCGCCCGGCTGGAGGCCCCCGAGGCCGAAGTCCGGTCGGCACTGGACCACTTGGCCGATCTGGCGCTCACCAGACCCACCGGCGCGGACGACCGCTGGCGCGCGGTCAACCCGGAGCTCGGCCTGGCCACCCTGCTCGCCCGGCAGGAGGCCGAGGCGGCCCGCCGGCAGCAGGAGATCGAGCGCAGCCGGGCCGCGATGGCCGGGCTGATCGCCGAGTACGCCAGTGTGCGCACGCCAGCGAACCAGACCGGGGTGGAGCTGATCTCCGACCTCGGCGAGGTGCGCGGCCGACTGGTCCAACTCGCCTCCGACGCAACGGCGGAGGTGCTGGCACTCGCCCCCGGCGGCCCGCAGCCGCCGCAGGTGATGGAGGCCAGCCGGGCGCTCGACCAGGAGACCCTGGAGCGCGGCGTCCGGATGCGCACCATCTACCAGGACAGCGTGCGCAACGACCCGGCCACCGTGCAGTACGCCCGCTGGCTGCACGGCCTCGGCGGCGCGGTGCGCACCACCCCGACCCTGCCGCTGCGGATGATCCTGGTGGACAACGCCACCGCCATCGTCCCGATCGACCCGGAGGACCCGACCAAGGGCGCGGTGCTGCTGCACAGCCCCGGGGTGATCGCCGCGCTGCGTGCACTCTTCGAGCAACTCTGGGACCAGGCGCGGGCCTTGGGTGAGACGGTGCAGCGCGACCCGCACGGTCTGACCGCGCAGGAGCGCGAACTGCTCCGGCTGCTCGCCGAGGGCCTGACCGACGAGCGGGCCGGCCAGCGGCTCGGGGTCTCGCTGCGCACCGTCCGCCGGATGATGGCCGACCTGATGGTCAGGGTGGACGCGCGCAGCCGCTTCCAGGCCGGCATCCAGGTCGCCGCCCTCGGCTGGCTCGGCGAGCCCAGCTCCCGCTGAGTCTCCGTCAGGGCCTGCTCCCGCCCCGGCCTTCGGACAGTACCTCGCCGAGCGCGGCACGCGGGCCGGGCCGGAGTGCGGGGTCACCTGACCGAGTCGGCCGGCGTGCACCCGGTGGCCCCGGGGCGTGGGGGAACGACGGGTTCGAGGCGTGGGGAGCCGGTCGACCCGGGGCGCGGGGAGCTGCGCGGGGCGGAGGTGACGCCCGCATACCGGGTACGGAGGACCACCGGCACGTAGCGCTCCGTACTCCGGCACCCGGGCCGACTTCGCCGTCCCGCGCAGCTCCCCGCGCCCCTGACCGCCCTCCGGGCGGCATGGGCGGCCCGAGGGGCGGTCAGGGGGAGGGGCGGTCAGACCAGGGCGGGCTCCCGGTCGGCCGGGGCCGACGTGCCGTCAGGGGTGGCCTCCGCCGGGCGGGCGGTGCGGCGAGGGAGGGCGAAGACCAGGGCGAAGACCAGCAGCAGGCCGCCGGCCACCCACCAGAGGGCGTGCTGGAAGGCGTCCACGAAGACCGGCCCCATCGGCCCGGCGGCCGGATCGGCGGCGTCGACCACGGTGAAGAACGCCACCGAGGAGAGCCCGAGGCCGAGCGCGAAGCCCAACTGCTGGGTGGTGTTGACGAGTCCGGAGGCCGAGCCGGAGTGCTCGCGCGGCACCTCGGAGAGCACCAGGTCGGTGAGCGGCGCCACGATCAGGCCCATCCCGAGGCCCATCAGCACCAGCGGCGGCAGCATCTGCCAGAAGGCGACGGACTGCCCGTACCGGTCCGCCTCGGCCAGGTAGAGCAGGGTCCCGGCCGCCATCACCAGCGCGCCCGCCTGGAGCACCTTCCGGCCGAACCGCGGCACCAGCACCTGGACCGAGGTGCCGGCCGCCGCCGAGACCGCCAGCGAGAACGGGATGCCGACCAGGCCGGCCTTCAACACGCTCCAGCCGAGGCCGAGTTGCAGGTAGAGGGTCCAGACCAGGAAGAAGATGCCGGTGGCCAGTCCGAAGCAGAGCTGCACGCCCAGCCCGCCCGCGAAGCTCCGCACCCGGAACAGCGTCAGCTCCACCAGCGGCGAGCCGTCCCGCCGGGTCTTGGCCTTCTCGTAGGCGACGAACAGCGCCAGCACCGGGAGGCTCAGGCCCATCGAGACGAAGCCCCAGAGCGGCCAGCCGGCCTCCCGGCCGTGGGTGAGCGGGTAGAGCAGCATCAGCAGGCCGACGGCGCCGATCACCATGCCGACCAGGTCCAGCTTGAGCGCGCGCTCGGCCCGGGACTCACCGACGTACTTGGCGCCCAGCACCAGGGCGGCCACCCCGATCGGCAGGTTGACCAGGAAGATCGGCCGCCAGCCGAGGCCGAACAGGTCCCACTGGGTCAGCAGCGCACCCACCAGCGGGCCGAGCACCGCGCCCATCCCGACCATCGCGCCGAACAGGCCGAAGACCTTGCCGCGCTCTTCGGCGGAGAACGACACGTGGATGATGGAGAGCACCTGGGGCACCATCAGGGACGCCGTGGCACCCTGCAACACCCGGGCGCCGACCAGGACTTCGGGGCTCCAGGCCAGGCCGCAGAGCGCCGAGGCGAGGGTGAAGCCGGTGATGCCCAGCAGGAACAGCCGCTTGCGGCCGTGGATGTCACCGAGCCGCCCGCCGGTGATCAGGCCGACCGCGAAGGCCAGCGCGTACCCGGCGGTGATCCACTGGAGCGCGCCGAAGCCCGCTCCCAGGTCCTGCTGGATGCTCGGCATCGCGATGTTCACGATGGTGACGTCGACCAGGTCCATCAGACTGGCCGTCATCACCACCGCCAGCGCGAGCCAGCGCCTCCGGTCGGGGGCGGTCACGGGGGTGGTGGACATGGGGGTACTCCTTCGGCCAGGACGCCGTGCGTCGCTCGGGAACGGTCCGAAGATAGGGGCCATCTAGGTCAGATCCTGGCCGCTTGGTCCGTCATGCTGAATCCCATGACGGACACCCCGGCCAGGCTGCTGAGCCTGCTCTCCCTCCTCCAGACCCCGCGCGAGTGGCCAGGCAGCGAATTGGCCGACCGGCTCCGGGTCAGCCCCCGCACCATCCGCCGCGACATCGAGCGCCTGCGCGAGCTCGGGTACCCGGTGGAGGCCACCAAGGGCGCGATCGGCGGCTACCGGCTGGTGGCCGGCGCCGCGATGCCGCCGCTGCTGCTCGACGACGAGGAGGCGGTGGCGATCGCGGTCGGCCTGCGGGCCGCCGCCGGGCAGGCGGTGGAGGGCATCGAGGAGGCGTCGGTGCGGGCCCTGGCCAAGCTGGTCCAGGTGCTGCCGTCCCGGCTGCGGCACCGGGTCGGCTCGCTGAACGCGGCCACCGTGCCGATGGTCGGGGCCGGGCCCCGGGTCGATCCCGAGGTGCTGACCACCCTGGCCGCCGCGGCCTCCGGCCGGGAGCGGCTGCGCTTCGGGTACCGGGCCGGGGACGGCGCCGAGACCCGCCGGCTGGTCGAGCCGCACCGGCTGGTGGCCACCGGGCGGCGCTGGTACCTGGTCGCCTTCGACAACGAGCGGGACGACTGGCGGATCTTCCGGGTGGACCGGGTGACCGCCCCTCAGCTCACCGGAGCCCGCTGCGCGGCGCGGGAGCTGCCCGCGGAGGACGCGGGCGAGTACGTCCGGGAACGGCTGCACACCCGCCCGCGCAGCTTCGAGGCGGTGGCCGTGCTGGACGCGCCGCCGGAGCGGATGCGGGAGCGGTTCGGCATGGCCGAGGACGAGCTGACCGCGCTGGCGGACGGGCGGACGCTGCTGCGCACCCGGTCCGACTCGCTGGAGTGGATCGGCATCCGACTGGCCGCGCTGGGCTGCGAGTTCGAGGTCCGCGAGCCCGCCGAGCTGGTCACGCACCTGCGCGAGCTGGCGGCCCGTACGCTCCGCGCGGCCGAGGCCTCCGGCGCCCCCGGCCGAGGCTGACCACTCGTCAGGCAGGGCCGCCGACGGGGCCCTCCGCGCGGGAGGCGGTCACCGGCGCGCGGGGGTCTCCGCCGGTGACCGCCGGTCCGTGGCGGTGCCGGGTGCCAGGTGCCCGGCAGCCGGGTCACTTGCCGAGCGCGGCCACGCCGGCCTGGGCGAACTTCTCGTCCAGGTCGCCGGACGGCGCACCGGCGACGCCGATGCCGGCGATCGGGGCGCCCTTGTCGGCGACGGGGGCGCCACCACCGAGGAAGAGGGTGCCCGGGATGTCCTTCAGGTTCGGGGTCTGGGCCAGCCGCTTGACCAGCTCCGAGGTCGGGGCGTTCCAGGAGACGGCGGTGAACGCCTTGCGCTCGGCCGACTCGTACGACTGCGGGCCGGCGCCGTCGCCGCGCAGGGTGACCACGGTGTTGCCGTTGCGGTCCACCACCGCGACGGAGACCCGCTGGTTCTCCTTCTTCGCGGCGTCCAGCGCGGCCTGGGCGGCCTTGGTGGCGGCCTCGACGGTCAGGTGGGTGCTGGTGAAGGTCTCGTTCTTCTTCAGGTCCGCGGCGGGCTTGGCCTGGGCGGTCTGGGCGGTGTCGTTCTTCGGCGCGGCGTTGGCGGAGAGCACGCCGACGGTGCCGGCCCCGGCCACCGCGAGGACGGCGGCACCGGTCAGGACGCGGACCCGAACAGTCTTCTTCTGCATGCCAGTTGCTCCACTCAGGATTCGGGGGAGCCACCGGCTCCCGCTCTCGGTATCGATCCTCTCTCCGGTCGCGGCCCGATCCCGTCGGCGCCCCGGCCGACCAGGGGGTCATCCGATCGGTTGACCCCCCACCACCCGGGCGGCACCGGGGCGCCCCCGACCGGCACCTGACCGGCGCCCGACGGGTGCCCGGGACACGCCGCCGGGCTGCCGAGGGCACGCGCCGCAGTGGTGCCGGGCGGATACTGCTAGGGCCTGTCTTGTCGAACCCAGCAGGGACGGAGCCATGCGCGAGAACCCCGAGAATCCCGAGTTCCCCGAGGACTACGACGACTTCGAGGCGGAGGCGGCGCCCGTCGCCCAGGAGGTGGTGGACGCCGAGCGCGACGCCGCCGACCACGCGCCGGACGGCTACGAGCAACTGCGGGAGCGCCGCGCGCTCGGCCACGAGGAGGCGGACGACGCGGACGTGGCGGAGCAGAGCCGGGTGGTCGACCTGGACGAGGAGGAGTACCGCTGACCACCACCGATGGACAGAATGGGTCAGAAGGTTAGAATCCGGGCATAACTGCCTGGCGTCCGGATCGCCGCGCACACCGGCGGGGCGATCGTTCGCCGAACGGAGGTCGATGATGACCAAGCGATCCACGGGCATGATGACCAAGCTCCGCACCGGCACCCAGGAGCTGCTCCAGCGCCGGACCATGGCGGCCGACCCCGGCATGCGGCCACCGATGACCGGCGGCACCGGGATGACCGGCGATGCGTCCGCCCCGCACTTCGGCGACGCCGTCTTCAGCCACGGCGGTCGCCGTTCGATGGCCACCCCGGCCATGGCCGCCGGCCCGGCCCACCACGCCGAACTCCCCGGCCACCGACACCGGGGCGCGGAGAAGCACTCTGCCCACTGACCCCCACAACCACCCCCACGAGGGCGGCCCCCGGACCCCACCGGAGACCGCCCTCCTGCCGTACCCCCGTCCACCCGCCGCTCCGTGCCTCTCCGGAGGGCGGTCAGGAGGGCGGTCAGAGGCGCGGGGAGCTGGGCGAGACGGAAGGGGCGGCCCGTCTGACGGGTACGGACAGCCGCCCGTACGTGAGGCCCCGCGCCCGGCACGGAGGTCACCGTCTCTCGCTCCGCCCAGTTCTCCGCGCCCCACGGCCCTCCGGGCAGTAGGGTCCGAAGCTGATCCACGACCTGAAGGAGCGTCATGCCGGAGAAGCTGTTGCCCCGCGAGGAGTGGTTGGCCTCGCTGCCCCGCTCCTACACCGGATCGGGCTGCGTGCTCACCGACCCCGACGGGCGGGTGCTGATCGTGAAGGCCGGCTACCGCGAGCACTGGCAGTTCCCCGGCGGCACCATCGACCGGGGCGAGGACGGCGCCCGGTGCGCCGCCCGGGAGCTGGCGGAGGAGACCGGCATCGTCCGGGAGGCCGGCCCGCTGCTCGCGGTGGCCTGGACGCACGCCTCCGACGAACTCGACCACCCGGCCGTGCACTTCCTCTTCGACCTGGGCACCGTCGCCGCCGACACCCCGGTGGTGCTCCCCGAGGACGAGCTGGACGCATGGCAGTGGGCCACCGTCGAGGAGGCGCTGCGGCTGCTCGGGCCGAGCCGTTCGCTGCGGCTGGCCGCCGCCCTGGAGGCCCGGGCGGACGGCCGCCCCCGGATCGTCACCAGCCCCGAATCCGGCTTCTGACGTCGGGTCAGCCCTGCTTGCGGTACACGTACGCCGCCGAGACCGGGACGCCGAGGTGCTTGACCCACTTGGGCTTGAGGGCGGTCCACCGCTCGTCCACCACGGCCTCCCGCATCTCGGCCAGCTGCCAGCCCTCGCCCAGTGCGGCGGTCAGGTGGTCGCTGACCAGGTGCAGGTGGGTGTCGATGGCCAGGTCGGTGCCCTCGGCGGTGGTGAAGTGGGTGGGCATGCCGGCGGTCATGATGAACTGCGGGTGCAGGCCGACCAGGACGCAGAGCCCGCCCGGCGCGGCCAGCCGGTACGCCTCCCGGTAGAGCGGCGCGAGCTCGGGCAGGTGCTCGTCCACCAGCGAGGAGATGACCAGGTCGTACTCGCCCCCGGGGAGTCCGGTATCCGCCAAGTCCCCCTCCAGCAGCACCCGGTGGGCGCCCCGCAGGCGGGCCCGGTCCAGCATCTCGGGGGTCAGGTCCACCCCGTCCACGGCCGCCACCCCGCGCGCCCGCAGCCAGCCGCCGGTCCGCCCGGTGCCGCACCCCAGGTCGGCCGCCCGGGCCAGCTCCACCCAGTGCGGGACGGTCAGGTCCCCCAGCACCGCGAGGTCCATCAGGTCCTCGACGGTGTCCTCGTAGTTCGCCACCCACTGGCCGTAGCCGGTCCGGACGTCCACGGTCGGGTAGTGGCGGGAGTCAAAGTCCGCGAATTGCACCATACTTCGCAGTGTTCACTCACCGGCCGTACGGCCGCCAGCCATTTTCCCGGAGGCCCACGGTGCGGCTGCTGACCTTCCCCGAGGCCCGGGTGCCGGCCGAACTCCGCAGCCAGGTCTGGCAGTTGCAGGAGTCGGCCTGGCCGAGCGGTGCGCCCGACCCGGGCCTCAGCCATGATCCCGCGCTGGCCCCGGAGAGCCTGCTGCTGGTGGACGGCGCCCGGGTGCTGGCCGCGCTGGACCTGCTCATCAAGGAGATCGGGCACGACGGCGGCCGGTACCTGGCCCGGGGCCTGAGCTGTGTGGTCACCGACCCGGCCGAGCGAGGCCGGGGCCACGGCGGCCGGCTGGTCGGCGCCGCCCGGGCGGCCGTCCGGGAGAGCGGGGCGGACCTCGGGATCTTCAGCTGCGACCGGCCGCTCCGCGCGTTCTACCAGGGCGCCGGCTGGGCCGAACTCCCCGGTGCGGTCCTGGTCGGCGGCACCCCGGAGGACCCGTTCCCGACCGACCGGCCGGGGTTCGACAAGGTGGTGCTGGCCGACCTGTGCACCGAACGGGCCCGGTCGGCCGTCTGGGCGCACCGCCGGATCGCGCTCCACCCGGGCACGGTGGACCGCCTCTGGTGAGCGGCCCGGCGGACAGCGAGTCGGCCGGACCGGGTGGTGCGGGTCAGAAGAGCCAGAGCTCCCGCCCGAGCGTGTCGGTGCAGCGCACCTGGACGAAGCGCTCGTCGCCGCCCGCCAGGAAACCGGTGGCCACACCGGTGAGCACCTCGTACGCGACTGGGTCGGAGCGGCTCCAGGCACCCGTCAACACCAGCGTCTTGCCGTCCAGTTCGGCCCGCTGGATGCGGGCCACGGCGGCGGTCAGCAGGGCCGCGTTGACCTCGTCCAGCTCGGCGGGGGAGAGGTAGGTCTCGCCCGCGCCGGGGGCCCCGGCGGTGGCGGCGGCCAGTCGGCGGCGCAGCTCGGGCAGTCCGTAGTGGCGGACGGCGGCGATCGAGTCCTCCACCGCGACCAGCCAGCGCGGTCCGGGGGCGATCTCCCAGCAGACCTCGTCGTCGACCGGCATCAGCTCGCCGATCCGGGCGTGCCAGAGCTCGCTGCCGTCCGGTGCCCAGGGCTCCGGCGGGGCGACCGGCAGCAGGTGGTCCCGCTCGGCGGTCGGCTTGGCGGCGAGCGAGAGGTGGACCGTGTAGCGGAGCGCGTGCGCGTCGGCGTCCACCACCCGCACGCCCACCTGCGCCCAGTGCAGCGGCGCCGGGAGGAGGAAGACCTGCCGCTGGTCGGTGAGGCCCATCGCCCGCAGGGCCGGCGCCAGGTGGTAGCGCAGCCCTTCGGCGAAGAGTTCCCGGGCAGCCGTCATCGCAGGTCCTTGCAGGTGGGGGGTGATGGTTCGTTCACCTCCAACGCTAGGTCGGCGGACCGGCCCCCGGCTGTGGGCCAAGGGCGGCGCCCGGCGGGCCCTTGGTCCCGTCGGGCCGGGCCGTTCCTCCTCACCGCACCGACGTGCTCACCACCCCGTCCGGTCACCTCCGCTCCCCGGGACCGGAGCGGCCGAACCGGTCCGGATCGGGCCCGCGATGGCGCATGATGTGGCGGGTGCACAGCTCCCACCACCGACCCGGCGGCCTGCCGCCCGACCTCGCCGAGGCCGTCCTGGCGGCCCAGCGCGGTGACGAGGAGGCGTTCCGCCTGCTCTTCCGGACGGTCCAGCCCGGTCTGCTGCGCTACCTGCGGGTGCTGGTCGGTGGCGGCCCGGAGGACGCGGAGGACATCGCCTCCGAGACCTGGCTGCAGATAGCCCGCGACCTGGGCGGATTCCGGGGTGACGCGGACGGCTTCCGGGGCTGGGCCGCGACCATCGCGCGGCACCGCGCCATGGACCACCTGCGCCGGGTCCGCCGCCGGCCGATCGCCGACCTGCCGGAGGCCTACCTGGCCGAGCTGGCCGCCGCCGAGGACACCGCCGGGAGCGCGGTGTCGGCGGTCTCCACCGCCGATGCGCTGGCCCTGATCGCCGAGCTGCCGCCGGACCAGGCCGAGGCGGTGCTGCTCCGGGTGGTGGTCGGTCTGGACGCGGCCGGGGCCGCCGCCGTCCTCGGCAAGCGAGCCGGCACGGTCCGGATGGCGGCCCACCGGGGCCTGCGCCGGCTGGCCGCGCGACTGGAGGGCGAGGTACCGGCCGAGGGCTTCCCGGCCCGCCGCCGCAAGGCCGTCGAGCCGCACCGGCAGCCGGTCGAACCGCGCCGGGAGCCGCGTGCGGGCCTGCACCACCAGCCCGCCGCCGTACCGCCGCAGGCCGGGAAGGGGCGGCAGCCGCGCCGCCTCGGACGGGCCGCCCGCCCCGAGCCGGAGTCCGGGACCGAAACCGGGGAATCCTTTCCGCCGGGTGTGACGCCCGAGCAGCCCGTGACGCTGAAGGACATGAGATGAGCACCAACCGATCCCGCCGGATCGACCGAGCCACCGCCGAGCGCCTGCTCGGCGGAGCCCCGGGCACCCGTGCGGCCGGTCCGGACCGACTCGCCGACCGCACGGCCCCGCCGGGCCGTGCGGCGCTGGCCGGGCTGCTCGCCTCCGCGGCTGCCCCCGAAGCCGACGGCGGTGAGCAGCCCGGCGAGCAGGCAGCCCTGGCGGCCTTCCGGGCGGCGCACCCCGCCCCGGTCACCGGCCCCGCCCGCCCCCCGGTCGCGGCACCGCCCGCCGCGCACACCCCCGCTCCCCGGCACGGCCCGGCCGGGCCCGGACGTCTCCGGGTGCGGGCGTTCAGCGCCAGGGCCGTGCTGGTGGCCTGCGTGGCCACCGCGCTCGGCGGGGCCGCGGTCGCGGCCGGCACCGGCGGTCTGGCCCGGCTCCCCGGGCTGCCCGGCGGCCTCGGTGGCGGTGGCCGGGCCATCCAGGCCCAGCCGCTCGCGCCGTCCTCCTCGGCCCCGTCCCCGTCCTCGTCCTCCCGGGGCGGCGCCGGGCACCGGACCGGCGGCAGCCCGAGCCCGGGGTCCGGCCCGAGCGCCGGCCCGTCCGGCTCCGTCCCGTCGCTCCCGCAGGGCTTCGGCACCCCGCACTCACCCGGTCCGACGCCCGAGGCGGGCGGCACCACCCCGGGAGCGGTCCCCGCCACGCCTTCTGACGGTCCGTCGGAGGGCGGCGGCGGAGGGTCGGCCACCGCCACCCGGGCCGAGCTGGCACAGCTCTGCCACGACCTGGCCGAGCGGCCGGCGGAGGGCGAGCGGGGCGTGTCCCCGCTGACCGAGCCGAGGTTCGCCCCGCTGGTCGCGGCGGCCGGCGGGGCCCAGGCCGTGGCGGGCTACTGCGCGGCCCGGCCGGACGCACCGCCCGCGGCCACCGACCCGGCCACCGATCCGGCCCCGGCGAACGGGACCAAGCCCTCGCCCTCCACCTCGCCTGCCGAGGGCCGGGGGAAGGGCGGCACCAAGTCCCCCACCGAGAGCGGCAGGCCGGAGAACGGCAACGGCAAGGGCGGCGGCAAGGAGGAGGGGCAGGACGAGGCGCCCGAGCAGCCCGCCGCCGGCCCCGCCACCGAGGACACCGGCCGGCTCGTCCGGTGACCGGCACCCGGATCGCCCACCGGGCCAACCGCTATCGTGCACGGGTGCGCGAGCACCGGGCCGTCTCGGCCACGCGGAGTGGAAGGGAGTGGTCGAGGTGATCGGCCGGATACTGAACGGGCGTTACGAGCTGGGCGAGGTCCTCGGCGTCGGCGGCATGGCCACCGTCCACCGGGGGTACGACCACCAGCTCGGCCGCCCGGTCGCGGTGAAGCTGCTGAACGGCGGCCTGGCCGACGACCCCCGGTTCGCCGAGCGCTTCGCACAGGAGGCCCAGCACGCCGCCCGCCTGGTGCACCCGAGGATCGTCACGGTCTTCGACTCCGGCGTGGACCAGGGCTCGCCGTACATCGTGATGGAACTGGTCGAGGGCCACCCGCTGAGCCGGCTGATCGCCGACACCACCTGGCTCCCGGTGGAGCGGGCGGTCGGGATCGCCTCGGCGGTCTGCGAGGCGCTGGAGGTCGCGCACGCGGCAGGCCTGGTGCACCGGGACATCAAGCCGGGCAACATCATGATCACCCAGGACGGCGGGGTGAAGGTGGTGGACTTCGGGATCGCCCGGGCCGGCTCGTCCGGCGCCCAGCTCACCCAGGCCGCCCAGGTGCTCGGCACCGCCTCCTACCTCTCCCCGGAGCAGGCCACCGCCAGCCCGCTGGACGGCCGCTCCGACCTCTACTCGGTGGGCTGCGTGCTCACCGAGATGCTGACCGGCGCACCGCCGTTCGGCGGGGACAACTCGGTGGCCATCGCCTACCAGCACGTCGGCACCCAGCCCACCCCGCCGTCCTACCGCCGCCCCGGGCTGACCCCGGCGCTGGACGCGGTGGTGCTCCGGCTGCTCGCCAAGAACCCGGCCGACCGCCCGGCCGACGCCGCCACCGCCCGGGCCGAACTGCTCGCCGCCGTCCCGCTGCACGCACCGGCCGACCGCACCAGCGAACTGCTCGCGGCCACCCAGGTGATCGCCCCGGTCCCGGCCCACCTCCTGACGGGCGGTCAGTTCCCCCCGCCGCCCCGGGCGACCTCGGTCCTGCCCCCGGTCCCGCAGCACTTCGCCCAACAGCCCTACGCCGCCCAGCCGTACGGCTCGCACCACTCCCAGGACTCCCACGACTTCCACGACGCCCCCGACCACGCCGACCAGCGGCCCGCCCGCCGGCGGAACCCGCTGCTGTACGCCGGCGCCGGGGTGGTCGCGCTGACCGGCGCGGCGGTGGTGGCGCTGCTGACCATGGGCGGCCCGGACGACGGCACCCCGAAGGCGTCGGCCCCGAAGGCGGCCGCGGCCGCCTCGGTCGCCCCGTCCCTCGCGTCGAGCCCGAGCCCGAGCCCCACTCCGACCCCGACCCCGACGCCCACCCCCTCGGCCAAGACCTCCCCGAGCGCCAAGCCCTCGCCGAGTGCGAAGTCCGGCCCGGCCGCCGCGCTGGCGCTGCTCCGCTCCAGCGTGGCGCAGAGCGACTTCGACCGGGACCGGGACCGGCAGCAGGATCTGCTGGAGCGGCTGGACGAGGCCGCCGACGCACTGGGGGACCGTCAACCCGACGACGCCGCACGCTCCCTGAAGGAGGCCCAGAAGATGGTCCGCGACCTGGGCAAGCGGCACGCCATCGACGGCGACACCAGCCTGCTCTGGCAGGCCAAGATCGGCGCGGTCATCGCCCTGGTCGGCTGACCTCCCGTCAGCCCGGCCCGCACCGGCCGGCACTGGCTCGCACCGGTCGGCACCGGGCCGGTCAGTGCCGGTGCCCACCGCCCCCGCCGCCCCGTGCGGTGGCGCGCTCGGCCAGCCGCTCGTGCAGGCGCCGGCTGACGGTGGTGGCCCCGGCCGTCAGGAAGACCAGGGTGTAGAGGATCTGCAGCATCACCACCACCCGGGCCGACTGCCCGGTCGGGGTGACGTCCCCGAAGCCGACCGTGGCCAGGGTGACGACGGTGAAGTAGAGCGCGTCGATCCGGGTGGCCAGCCCGCTGAACTCGCCCGCCAGCGCGTAGTAGGTGGAGGAGAAGACCACCAGGGTCAGCGCGCTGAGCAGCAGGATCGCCATGGCCGGCCGGCCGGGCAGCCCGAGGTACTCCCGGCGGATCTCCCGGAGCAGGAAGAGCGCGAGCAGGCAGAGCGCCCCGGTGAAGGTCAGCCAGCTGGGCACCGGATGGTGCGGCCCGAAGACCCCGAGCGGGACCAGGAAGTACGCGGTCAGCAGCAGCACGGCCCCGCCGACGCCGTACAGCAGACCCACCAGGTCGAACCGCCGGGCGGGGTCGGTCCGACGGATCACGGCCCGGCCGCCCCGTCCACGGGCCGGTCCGGCGGTCCGCCCGGCTGCCCTTCGGGCCGTTCGCCCGGCAGCCCTTCGGGCCGTTCGTCCAGCAGCTCCAGCAAGCCCAGCGCGGCGAGCAGCGCCAGCCCCAGCCAGGCCACCACCGCCCCGGTCGGGTAGCTCCAGAACAGCAGCGCCAGCGCGCACCCGGCCACCGCCGCCCATCCCAGCCACGCCTTGTACCGGTGGACGAAGCGTCCGACCGGCCCGAGCCGCAGTCCGGCCCGTCCGGCGGTGGACCGGACGGCGCCGAAGCCCGCCGCCCAGACCCGCCGGACACCGGTCGCCCGCCGGCCGGGCCCGGTCAGCCAGCTGCCCAGGGCGACGAGGACGCCGAGCACCAGCACCGTCCGCACGCCGGTGTGCAGGTAGCGCACCAGGGCGTCGAAGACGGCTGCGGCGGCGTCCTGGCTGACGCCGGCCGGGAGCCGGTCCAGGTAGAAGGCCCGGCCGACGGTGAGGGCCAGACCGAGCAGGGCCGCTCCGCCGGCCACCAGCAGGGCGGCGGTGACCAGGGCCCGGCGCCGCCGTCCGGCCAGCAGGACGCCGCCGGCCGCCACCAGCACGGTGAGCACCGGCAGCCAGAAGCCGGCCAGGTCGAGCAGGCGGAAGCCGGTCCGGGCCTTCGGCAGGGCGTCCGACTGCACCAGCACGTAGTCGGTGTGCACCTCGGGGATCTTCGCGGCCACGCCCAGGCCCTCGCTCACCAGCCGGTCCTTCACCTGCGCGATCACCGGTGCCAGGTCCAGCGTCACGGTGTCGCCCCGGAGTTCGACCGCGCCGCCGCCCTTCCCGGTGAGCATCCGGTCGACGGCGGCGTGCGCGTCCCGGTTGACGGTCACCCAGGCGGTGGCGAAGGCCGGGCTGTCCACCACCCTGGCCACCCGGTCGTGGACGAAGCCGGTCAGCCCGTCGGTGAGGGTGGAGCCGAGGGCGCCGAGTGCCTTGTCCAGCAGCGGCCGGTCGTCGGGGGCGACCTGCTCCAGCAGGGTGCTCACCGGCAGGTGCTTCATCACTTCGGCGGTCACCCGGTCGGTCACGGCGGCCCGGACCGCCGGGTCCTCGGCCAGCGGCGCCATGGTGGCGACGTACCGGTCGGTGTCGCCGACCTCGGCCCTGGTCCAGGCGGCGACCACGCTCAGCGGGGTGAGCACGGCGGCCAGCAGCACCAGCAGGACCGCGAACGCCGACCTGACCCGGTGCCGCCGGGGCGGGGCCTGCCGCTGCTCCAGCGCGGCGAGTCGCTGCCGCAGCTCCTCGACCTCGGGGTCGGGGGTCGGGTCGGCCATCCGTTCCTCCCGGTGTGCGCGTCGGTGCACACCAGCAGATACCAGGATGAATCCGACGGCCAGTCAGCCGCCGGGCCCCGAACGCAGAAGACCGGGCCGCCGGCCGTCCCGGAGGGGACGAGGCCGGCGGCCCGGTGCGGACCGCGCGTGGTGGCGGGTCAGATCTTCTTCTGCTGGGCGCTCGGGTCGGCGGCCTTGGTGATGACCGTCGGCTCGACCGCGGGCTGCCGGGGCTGCTCGGCGGCGGTGCTCTGCGCCGTGCCCTCGGCCGCCGGGGCGGGCTGGCCGTCCTCCTCGCGGAGGGCCTTGGTCTCGGCCTTGAGGATGCGCATCGACTTGCCGAGGCCGCGTGCCATCTCGGGCAGCTTCTTCGAGCCGAAAAGCAGGATGACGACAGCCAGCACCACGAGGAGGTGCCAGGGTTCCAGACCGTTGCGCAGCATCCCTGACCACCGGTCCCTTCGGATTACTCGCTGTTTCGTGGGTCGGGCGAACTTGCCCCACCTCGGCCAGTATGCATGGCGCGCCGGGCCGACGTATACAGCGGTCCTGAAACATCGGACGAAAACCAGGTGTTCACACGAGGTTTGGACAATTCGCGGTCTAGACCAATTCCGACTGCCGGGCGCCGTCCTCGGCCGTCTCCGGTGTGTGGGCGGGAACGGGCAGGTCACCCAGCATGCGGTGGGCCAGGAAGGCCCCGAGCAGCATGGTCAGCAGGCCCACCACGGCGGCCAGGTGCATCCCGTCGGTGAAGGCCTCCCGGGCGGCGGTGAGCAGTTGTCCGCCGAGCCCGTCGGGCAGCTGGCCGGCCACCGTGACCGCCCCGCCCAGGGTGTCCCGGGCCACCTCCGCGAGGTCCGCCGGGAGCCCGGCGGGCAGGGTGTCGTCCAGCCGGGCGGAGTAGACCGCCGCACCGGCCGCACCGAGCAGCGCGATCCCGAGCGAGCCGCCCAGCTCGGTGGCGGTCTCGGAGACCGCCGAGGCGGCGCCGGCCTCCTCCGGCGGTGCGGCCGAGACCACCAGCTCGGCGGTGAGCATCATGCTCGCCACCGTCCCGGCGGCGAGCACGCCGGCCCCGGTGAGGATCAGTGCCAGCGGGGATCCGGGCTGCACCTGCGTCATGATCGCGAACCCGGCGGCGGCGACCACCAGACCGCCGGCCAGCCGGACGCCCGGCCGTACCCGGTCGGCCAGCGCCCCGGACGCCCCGACCGTGGCGAAGACCCCGACGCTCGGCAGCAGTGCCCACAGCGAGGCGGTCAACGGAGCCATGCCGCGCACCAGTTGGAGGTACTGCGAGGTGTAGAGGGTGAAGCCCATCATGGCCAGCATGGTCACGGTGTTGACCACCACCGCACCGCTGAAGGTGCGGTTGCGGAACAGTCCGAGGTCGACCAGCGGGGTGGCCGCCGTGCGCAGCCGCCACACCAGCGCGGCGCCGAGCAGCGCCCCGGCCAGCAGCGCCAGCAGGGCACCGGTGCTCCACCCCTCCACCGCCAGGTGCTTGACGCCGTAGACGGCGGGCAGCACGGCGGCGGCCGAGAGCAGTGCGCCGGGCAGGTCGAACCGGCCGGACTTCGGGGCCCGGTACTCCGGGAGCAGCAGCGGGGCGGTGAGCAGCACCAGCACCATCACCGGGACGGCGGCCAGGAAGACCGCGCTCCAGGTGAAGTGGTCCAGCAGCAGCCCGCCGGCCACCGGGCCGAGGGTGGCGCCGGCCATCATCGCGGCGCCCCAGGCGCCCATTGCGGCCTGACGCTGCTTCGGGTCGTGGAACATGTTCCGGATCAGCGCCAGGGTCGAGGGCATCAGGGTCGCCCCGGTGATCCCGAGCAGCGCCCGGGCCGCGATCAACTGCCCGGCACCGTCCGAGGTGGCGGCCAGTACCGAGGCGGCGGCGAAGCCGGCCGCGCCGGCCATCAGCAGCCGGCGGCGGCCGATCCGGTCGCCGATCGCGCCCATCGGGATGAGCAGCCCGGCCAGCAGGAACGAGTAGATGTCCATGATCCAGAGCTGCTCGGTGCCGCTCGGGCGCAGCTCGGTGCTGATGAAGGGGACGGCGAAGAACAGGATCCCCATGTCCATCGCGATCACGAGGGTCGGCAGGAGCAGGACGGCGAGGCCCGTCCATTCGCGGCGGCCGGCGAGGCCGTGGGTGGTGGTCACGAGGAAGACTGTACGAGCGTTTGAGACGAGTGTCTAGTACAAGCGTGCAAGACGATCGTCTGGGACGGGGCGTACGCTTCGGGCCATGGGAAATCGTGAGGATCTGCTCGACGGGGCCAAGCGCTGCCTGGCCGAGAAGGGCTACAGCCGCACCACCGCGCGGGACATCGCCACCGCCGCCGGGGTCAGCCTGGCCGCGATCGGCTACCACTACGGGTCGAAGGACGCGCTGCTCAACGAGGCGATGATGGCGTCCGTGGCCGGCTGGGGTGACGCCGTCGAGGCGGCCACCGCCGGGGCGCCGACCGCGCCGCGCGAGCGGTTCGTGGTGGTCTGGGACGCGATCAGGGCGGCCATGGTCGAGTACCGCGGCATCTGGGCCGCGCAGTTCGAGGTGATCGCGCGGATGGACGACGTGCCCGACGTGCAGGCGTCCTTCGCCGGGGTCCAGCGGCTGGCCCGGCTGGAGATCGCCCGGATGGTGGGCGGCACCGAGGGGATCGGGGGGCCGGACGCCGCGGGGACCGAGGACGACGTGGTGCTCGGCGCGTTCTACCAGGCGCTGCTGGCCGGGGTGGTGACGCAGTGGCTGGTCGATCCGGCGCAGTCCCTGACGGGGGAGCAGATGCTGCGCGGCCTGGAGCTGGCGGCCGGCCGGGTGCTGGGGGCGGGGCCGGACGGCGGCTGACGGTGCCTCACCCCTGATGGCCGAGCGGACCGGCGCTCGGCGTGCGGCCCGCCCGGGGCTGGCCGAGGGTGGGGGCCATGGCGACGTATCAGAAGTTCATCGGCGGGTTCGAGGTCAACCGGGGTCTGCTGGTCACCGGCGTGGCGCTGACCGGCGCGGCGGCGCTGGTCGGTCTCGCGGGCACCGCGATGGTCGGGGCGGCGCTGCTCTCGGCCGGGCGCGGCTGGGTGCGGCAGTTGGAGACCCCGCCGGGCGAGCTGGCCCAGCGCACCCTGCACCAGGCCCGGGCCGCCTCGATGGCGGGCTGGGACGCCTGGCGCACGGAGCACCCCGGGCACCACAACTGACGACCGGCGGACGGGGGATGGGCAGCGGGCCGATGGGGGAGCGGCCCGCTGCCGGACGCCCGGCGGCCGATGTCGTGGGGGACACCGCCGGACGTGGTCGGTGGGGAGCTACAGGCCGAGCGACTTGGCGACGATGGTCCGCATGACCTCGCTGGTGCCGCCGTAGATCCGGAAGACCCGGTTGTCCGTGTAGAGCCGGGCGATCGGGTACTCCAGGACGTAGCCGTAGCCGCCGTGCAGCTGGAGGCACTTGTCGACCACCTGGGAGGTCGACTCGGTGCAGAACAGCTTGGTCGCGGCGGCGTCGGCCACCGTCAACTCCCGGTTCTGGTACAGCTCCAGGGCCTGGTCCACCATCGCCTGCTGGGCCAGCACCTGCGCCTGGCAGTCCGCGAGGGTGAACTTGGTGTTCTGGAACTCGGCCACCGCCTGGCCGAACACCTTGCGGTCCTTCACGTAGCCCACCGCGAAGCGGACCGCCGCCGCGGCGGTGGCGTACGCGCCCACCGCGATGGCCAGCCGCTCCTGCACCAGGTTGTGGGTCAGGTAGCCGAACGCCTTGCCCTCCTCGCCGAGCAGGTCGCCGACCGGTACCTTCACGTCGGTGAAGGAGAGCTCGGCGGTGTCCGAGGTGCGCAGGCCGATCTTCTTCAGCTTGCGGCCGACCGCGTAGCCCTCCGAGGTGGTGTCCACGCAGAGGATGGAGAGCCCGGCCCGGCGGTCGGCCGGGTCGTACGGGCTGGTGCGGCAGATCACCAGCACCAGGTCGGCCAGCACGCCGCCGGTGATGAAGGTCTTGGCGCCGTTCAGGACGTAGTGGGTGCCGTCCTCGGACAGCTTCGCGGTGGTGGCGATGCCCGCCAGGTCGGAGCCCGCGCCCGGCTCGGTCATCGCGATCGCGGTCATCAGGTCGCCGGAGACGAAGCCCGGCAGCCAGCGCTGCTTCTGCTCCTCGGTGGCGTACTCCAGCAGGTAGGGCAGCACCAGGCCGGTGTGCACGCCGGAGGAGCCGAAGGTGACGCCGGCCCGGGCGCACTCCTCGGCGACCACGGCCTGGTACTTGAAGCCGGTCTGGCCCGCGCCGCCGTACTCCTCCGGGACCTCGATGCCGTAGACGCCGAGCGTGCCGAGCTTGCGGTAGAAGTCGCGGGGCGGGTGGCCCTCGGTCTCCCAGCTCTCGTAGACCGGCACGACCTCCTTGGCGATGAAGTCCCGGATGGTCTCCCGGAACGCCTCGTGGTCCTCGTCGAACACGGTGCGGCGCACGGCGGCGCTCCCTTCGTGGCGGCCCGGAGTCGGCTCCGATGCGGCTCTGATCGCGGGTCAAGTTAATCGCCGGTAGCTTCCGGTGTCCAGCACTTCGTCCGCCGGTCCGTCCGGTGTTGGGGCTTCGGACGGCCCGTCAAGTGAATCGTTGCTAGCCTGGCCGGACGGTTTCGCGGAGGGCTTCGGCGGGGGGCGGCAGTGGCGACGAGGCGGTCGCCGGGGCGGAAGGCGCAGATCCTGGCCGTCGCGGCGGAGCGGTTCCACCGGGACGGGTACCACCGGGTCTCGATGGCGGAGCTGGCCGCCGAGCTCGGGGTCACCGCGCCCGCGCTCTACCGGCACGTGCCGGGCAAGGCGGAGCTGCTCCGTCAGGTGCTGGCCGCCGAGCTGGCCGCGCTGCGCGGCGCGGTCCGGGCCGGGGCGGCCGGGGAGGCGGGGCTGCGGGCCGCGCTGGCCGCCGCCGCGATCGACCACCGGGCGCTGGGCACGCTCTGGCAGCGGGACGCCCGGCTGCTGCCACCGGCCCACCGGGCCGGGCTGCGCCGGGAGTTACGGGCCGAGGTGGCCGTGATGGCCGCCACCGTACGCCGCTCCAGGCCCGAACTCTCCTCCGCACAGGCCGGTCTGCTCTGCTGGTCGGCGCTCTCCGTGCTGGCCGCGCTGTCCCACCACACCTTCGCCCCGTCCCGGCAGCGGTTCGAGCGGCTGCTCGTCGAGCTGACCGGGGCGGTGCTGGCGGCCCCGCTGCCACCCGCCGCCGTCCACCGGCCCGCCCCCGTCCGGCCGGTGGCGCCGCCGTCCCCATCGGCCGGGCGCCGGGAGGAGCTGCTCGGTGCGGCCGTCCGGCTGTTCCACCGGCACGGCTTCGACAACGTGACCACCGACCGGCTGGGCGCCGCCGTCGGGATCGCCGGGCCGAGCGTCTACAAGCACTTCGGCACCAAGACCGAGCTGCTGGCCGCCGTCCTGACGGACTGTCGGGACCGGCTACGGCAGGAGGTGTCGGAGGTGCTGGCCGGGGCGGACGGCCGGCCGGCGGCCGATCCGCACGCGGCGCTGACCGCCGGGCTGCACGCGTACGTGGACTTCGCCCGGCGGCACGGCGACCACCTGGGGGTGATGGTGAGCGAGACCGAGCGGCTGGCGGCGCCGGACCGCCGGGCGGCGGTGGACTTCCGCCGGGCGTTCCTGCGCAGCTGGGTGGAGCTGCTCCGGCGGGTCCGGCCGGAGTACGGCCGGGCGGAGGCCCGGATCCGGGTGCACGCGGTGTTCGCCCTGGTCAACGACGGGGTGCGGGGCGGTTGGGCCGGGCCCGACCTGACGCAGTGTCTGACCGATCTCGCCGGGGCGGTGTCGGGGCTGCCGGGCCTGGACACGGTACAGGGGCGGGCCCGGTCGGGCCCGCCCCTGCGGGGTGCTCAGGACGAGGTGGGTCAGTACAGCACGAACGGGTAGTACACCGAGTGCGTGAACGCGCCGTTGCCCTGGATCACGCCGATGCCGCCGGAATTCCCGGCCACCCCGGCGCTGTTGTTCTGGTTCGAGGCGCCCGAGCCGGTGGCCGCCTGCTGGGTCGCGTTGCCGTTGCCGTTGACGCTGCCGACGATGTTCCCCGAGCCGGTGTTGCTCACCACGCTGCTGTTGGAGCCGTGGGTGGCGCCCGCGCCGTTGTCGGCGTGGGCGGTGCCGGCTCCGAGGAGCAGAATGGCGCCGAGGGCGGTGACGGTGGCGGCTGCGCGAATTCGGGACACGGTGGTCTCCCTGCTAACTGGTGCGAATGTGGCCCGTACGGGGTGGCCGCCCCGCAACGTGCCGGTGTCTGACGTCGCGTGATCAGCATTCCCCAGTCGGCCGATTGACTTCAATGGGTCCTCGCCCGGTTCGCCCGAACGAGTCACGGCCCTGCCGTGGGGCGGGTCGGCGGCAAATGCCGAAGGCCGTCACTCCGGTTCATTTCCCCCCTCCTGACCTGCGGGGCTCCCGGGCAGGAGGCGGACAACTCCGGGCCAGGTAACGGTAAAGCGAAAAACCTAGTAGGCGGATTGTCCGACTGGCAGACTTAGGCCTCATGTCGGAAGACCTTGAGCCCGGTCGGCAGCCGGAACGGAATCTGCGAACGACCGAGGTCGACCTCGGGGGCCTGGTCGGAGTGTTGGCCACCCACCTCTACTCCACCCCCCTGGTGGCCCTTCGCGAACTCGTCCAGAACGCCCACGATTCGCACACCCGAAGAAGCCTGGAGGCCCCGGGCAGTGCCGGTGGTGCGGTGATCCGGGTGAGCGCCGATCCGGCCCGCCGGACCATCGCGATCGAGGACTCCGGCGCGGGCCTGACCGAGCCGGAGATCCACGCCTACCTCGCCACCGTCGGCACCGGATACACCAGACTGCTAAGGGAATTGACGGGCAGTCAGGAACTCATCGGAGCATTCGGACTCGGCTTCCTCTCCGCCTTCTCGATCGCCGACCGGGTCGTCGTCACCACCACCTCGCACCGCGAGCCCGGCGTCGGCCACCGCTACACCAGCCGCGGCGGCGAGCAGTACTCCGTCGAACCGGTGCCGCCGAGGGCCACCCCGGGCACCCGGGTGGAGCTGCTGCTCAAGCCCGAACACGCCCGGCTGGCCGACGAGTACACGCTGCGCGAGGTGCTCGTCCGGTACTGCGTGCTGCTGCCCGTCCCGGTGCTGGTCGGCGCCGATCCGGAGCCGGTGAACGACGTGCCGGTGCCCTGGCGCCGGGAGGCACCCCGGCCGGCCGGCGGCCTGGAGGCCGCCCGGCTGCACTTCGCCACCGCCTTCGGCCGCCGGTTCCCACCGCTGGCCACCCTGCCGGTGGCCCCGGTGGACGGCGCCAGCGACGCCGTCGGCCTGCTCTGGGTGCAGGACGGCGGCACCTACGGCTCCACCGACAACCGCGAACTCGCGGTCTACCTGCGCGGCATGCTGCTGGCCGAGGACGCCCGCGACCTGCTGCCCTCCTGGGCCGGCTTCATCGGCGGCGTGATCGAGTCCGACCTGCTCACCCCCACCGCCAGCCGGGAGGACCTCCAGCGGGACGGGCACTACCGCGCGCTCCAGCAGGTGCTGACCGACGCCATCGTGGACGGCCTGTACGAGACCGCCCGGCTGCACCCCGCCACCTGGCGGCGGATCCTGGCCCGGCACGGTCAGGAGCTGCTCGGCGCCGCGCTCTGCGACGACCGGCTGTTCACCCTGCTCGCCGACGACGTGCCGGTGCCCACCTCGCAGGGCGAGCTGACGGCCGGCGCGCTGCGGGCGGCCGGGGACGGCGCGGTGCACGTGGCGCTCGGCTCCGAGGGCGGCTTCGAGGAGATGCTCTACCGGGCCATGCAGGTGCCGATCGCCCGGGGCGACCGGTACGCGGTGCTGCCCTTCCTGCGCCGGTACGCCCGCCAGCGCGAGTGCCGGCTGGTCGAGCTGGGCGGCGAGAGCGGCAACCGCGAGCTGTTCCGCGATCCCGAACAGCCGCTGACCAGCGAGGAGTCGGGCTGGCTGACGGCCGCCCTGACGGACCGTGGCGAGCAGCTGGTGCCGGCCCGCTTCGACCCGCCGGGGCTGCCGCTGGTGCTGGTGCCGGACCGGGAGGCGGAGCTCAAGGCCCGGCTGGAGGACGACCAGGCGGAGGCCCGCATCCCGGCCGCCGCGCTCCGGCTGGCCCGGGCCTTCACCGGCCGGACCGACGGCAGCGTCCGGGCCCGGCTCTACCTCAACCTCTCCGCTCCGGCGGTCCGTCAACTGCTGGACGCCTACCGGGCCGGGCACACCGGCAGCGCCACGGCGGCCGGGCTGCTCCGCTCGCTCAAGGTCATCATGGCTGCGGCCTCCGGCTCCGCCACCGGTGACCTGACCGCCGCCCTGGGCGGCATCGGCACGGCGGTGGCGGCCCTGACCGCCGCCGTCCCGTCCGCCGCCGCGCCCACCACCCCCCGATCCGCCGACGCCGGTGCTCCGGCCGAGGGAGAGGACGCATGACCACCGACATCTGGGCCTGGGTGCACGACAGCCACGGCCGGCTGGTGGAGGCCGGCCACCACCGGCTGGCCACCGCACTGGCCGAGATCGCCGGCCACGCCGTCGAGGGCCGGAACGAGCAGCTGGACGCGGTCTTCCCGGAGGCGCTGGCCTCGGCCCGGGCGCTCGGCCTGCCGTGGGTGGAGGTCTTCCTGCGGCACTGGCGCCTGCAGAACCTGCTGAACAAGCGTCACCAGGGCGAGGCCGCACTGGCCGAGGCGGTCTCCCTGCTCGAGTACGCCCACCGCCCGGAGACCGAGGGCTGCCCGCAGGCGGTCTGCGCCGTCCAGGACTTCACCATCTGCCACGCCAACATCGACGGCCCCGGCTACGTCCCCGAGCGGCTCGCCGTGCTGGAGGAGGCGCTGGAGCGGGTGGAGCCGGCCCGGGCCTGCTTCGACTGCCTCTCCCGGGAGTACGCGGACACCCTGGAGGACGCCGGCCGGCCCGAGCAGGCGCTGGCCCACCTGGACCGGGCCCAGGCCCGCATCCTGGCGGCCGGGGAGCAGGTCTCGCTGGCCTTCGGCCACGGCCGGGCCTCCGCGCTGCACCGGCTCGGCCGCCACCAGGAGGCCCTGGAGGCCTACCGGGTGGCCGAGTTGGCGCAGGTGGCGGCCCGCCGCCGGCTGGACGAGGACGACCGCCGCAAGCTCGCGGTGGGCCGGGCCCTGCAGTACGCGGCGCTGGGCCGCCGGGAGGAGGCGCTGGCCCAGCTCCCGGACCTGGAGGAGGCCGAGAGCTACGCCGACATCCGGCTGCGCTGGGCTGCCGCCGTGGAGCTGCTGGCCGGGGCCCGGGCCTACCCGAACGACCCGGAGCTGGGCGTCCGGCTGGCCCACTGGGTCGGGTACCTGGACGCGGCCGGCTCCCACCGTCCCTGCCTGGACCTGCTGTTGATCGCCGGCCGGTTGGCGGTGGCGCGCGGTGCCCGCGAGGTGGCCCGCACCCTGGTCATCGCCGGCCAGCGCAAGCTGTCCCAACTGCGCAGCACCGCAGGGGTGTCCGGTCAGCTGGCCGCCCTGCGGTCGGCCGTCGAGGCCCTCCCGCTGCTGGAACTCCCGGTCCCGGTCGGCGAACTGGCGCAGTGGCTGGCCGACCACCCGGCCGCCGCCAACGGCGAGCGCGCGGCCGACCTGCTGGCCGTCGCCCACGCCGCCGACCCGCACGGCGGGCACCTGCCCGCGCTGGCCGGGGTGCTCGGCGGGCTCGGCCACGCCCGCGCCGCCGCCGGACTGCTCTGGGAGCAGCTCGACCTGACGCCGGGTGACGTCCCGGTGGCCGACCTGCTGGCGGCCACCCTGATCGAGGCCAGGGACGGCGAGGGCGTGCGGCGCCTGGCCGACCGGCTGGCGGCCGGCAGCCCGGCCGAGGCGCACTGGGTGCGGGCCCGCTGGGCCGCCGCCGAGGGCCGCTGGGCCGAGGCGGCCGAGCGCTGCGCGGCAGTGCTGGCCCGGGACCCGTCCCGGCCCGCCCCGCGCCGTCTCGGCGCCGCCGCCGCCACCCGGCTGGGCGACTACCCGACCGCCCAGCGGCTCTACCAGGAGCTGCTGGCCCTGTCGGACGGCGTGGAGGACCTGCACCAGGAGACCTGGCCCGCGGACCTCTGGCACCTGGTCACCGTGGCCACCGTGAACCGGGACTGGCCGGTGGTCCGGGAGGCCGGGGCCCTGCTGGGCCTGGAGTTCGAGGAGGACGAGGGCCCGGTGGACGAGGACTGGCAGCTGGTCACCGTCCGGGCGCCGCGCAGCGACGGCACGGTGGCCGAGCTCTCCGCCCTGCGCACCGGCCCGGCCACCGCCCGGATCCTGCCGGTGCTCGGCGACGACCTGCCGCTCAACCACCACGACGTGGTGGTCTTCGGACCGGCGGTGCAGAACCCGTCCCCGGACGAGGACGGTGCCGAGTGGCGGCCCGCCTTCGACCTGCTCACCCTGCTCGACCCGGCCGGCTACACCACCTGGTGGCTGGACGGCGCCTGGCCCGGCACCACCACCTGGACCGCCCTGCGGGAGGCGCTGGCGGACGCCGGGTACGGGCTCTGGGTGCACAGCGGGGAGGGCTACCTGATCACCGATCCGGACACCCCGGGCGGCAGCCTGCGCGGCGTCTACGCGGCGGTCGGCGTCCCGCCGCTGGCCACCGCCGCCGAGGCGGACGCGGTGCTCACCACCCTCACCAAGGGCTGGCCGCACCCGCTCAGCTGGCCCGAGCTGGCCGCCGCCGCCGGAGCCGACCAGGCACCCCACCTGGACGTGCTGCGGCGCTACGGCCTCTGACCCACCGGCTGCCTCCGACCCCACCCGGGTCGTCGGTCCGGGCCGATCTGGCGTCAGGTTCCGACCTGGCGTCAGGTCCCGATCCGTCGGGCCGGGCCGACCCGGCGTCAGGCCGGGGTCCCGCGCTTCGCCCCGGGCCCCGGCGTGGGGTCGAGGAACACCCGGGTCACGGAGGGGAGCTCGGCCCGGATCGCCCGCTCGGCGGCGTCGCAGGCCAGCTCCACCTCCGTGGCGGTGGCCAGCTCGGAGAAGTCCACCTTGGCCGCCACCAGCACCTCCTGCGGGCCGTGCACCACGGTGACCAGCTCCAGCACCGCCCGCACCTGCGGTTGGCGGCGCAGCGTCTCCTCGATCCGGTCCTCCAAGGGCTGCGGCAGCGCCCGGCCGATCAGCAGCGAGGCGTTGTCCCGGGCCAGCACGTAGGCCACCCAGGCCAGCAGCAGCCCGATCAGCAGCGAGGCGGTGCCGTCCCAGACCGGCGAGCCGGTCAGCTGGGCGCCGAGCAGGCCGCCGAAGGCCAGCAGCAGCCCGGCCAGTGCGGCCGAGTCCTCCAGGAAGACCGCCTTGAGCGCGGTGTCCGGCGTGTGCCGCAGGTACCGGGCCGGGCCGACCCCGAACCGCCTTCCCTCGCCCCGCACCTGACGGTACGCCCGGCGCAGCGAGATCCCCTCCAGCAGGAAGGCGAGCGCGAGCACCAGGTAGGAGAGCGCCGGGCTGCCCAGCTCCTCGCCGTACCGCAGGGTGTGGATGCCGTCGTGCACGGAGAACACCGCGCCGCCGACGAAGGTGGCGAAGGAGGCGAGCAGGGCCCAGAGGTAGCGCTCGCGCCCGTAGCCGAAGGGGTGCGCGTCGTCGGCCGGGCGGGAGCCGCGCTTGATCGCCGCGTACAGCAGCAGCTCGGTGACGGTGTCCGCCAGCGAGTGCGCGGCCTCGGAGAGCATCGCGCTGGAGCCGCTGAGGGCCCCGGCCACCGCCTTGGCGGCGGCGATCCCCAGGTTGCACAGCCCGGCCACCACCACCGTGCCCAGGCTCTCCTGCTCCTCGCCCTGCTCCTCGCCGTTCTCCCGACCCCGACCCCGACCCCGGTCCTGCTCCTGGTCCTGGCCCCGGCCCTCGCCCTCGACGGTGCTCATGACGGGTCAGTCTGCCCGGTATGCCCGTTGTAGGCGGCTCATCAAGGGGTCTGCTTGGCGAATGCTTTACCATTTCATTGCCAAGGTCCGATCCTCCCGAACCCTGCCCGAGGAGCCACCGACCGTGACCAGCCTTGCCCTGGGCCCCTCCTGGCTCGATCCCGACCACCTGATCTCGACCTTCGGTCTGATCGGGATCCTGGTGATCGTCTTCGCCGAGTCGGGTCTGCTGATCGGCTTCTTCCTGCCCGGCGACTCGCTGCTCTTCACCGCCGGCCTCCTGGTGGCCGACGGCACCTACCTCAAGCAGCCGCTCTGGCTGGTCTGCACCCTGATCGTGGTCGCGGCGGTGGTCGGCGACCAGGTCGGCTACCTCTTCGGCCGCAAGGTCGGCCCGAGCCTGTTCCGGCGCCCGGACTCCCGGCTGTTCAAGCAGGAGAACGTCGAGAAGGCCGCCGCGTTCTTCGACAAGCACGGCCCCAAGGCGATCGTGCTGGCCCGCTTCGTCCCGATCGTGCGGACCTTCACCCCGATCGTGGCCGGGGTGAGCCGGATGAACTACCGCACCTTCGTGCTCTACAACGTGATCGGCGGCGTCCTCTGGGGCGCGGGCGTCACCGTGCTCGGCTACTTCCTCGGCCAGATCCCGTTCGTCCGGGAGAACATCGAGGCGATGCTGATCGGCATCGTCCTGCTCTCGGTGCTCCCGATCGTGGTCGAGGTGCTCCGGGCCCGCCGCGCATCCAGGAAGGGCGCCGACCAGGACCGCGAGCGGATCGCGGCCTGACGCCCCCTCACCCCACGAGCCGGGTACGACGGCGGTGCTCACCGTCGTACCCCCGCAGCCTCCGGCCGTCCCCCCAGCCGGAGGCTGCTTCGCGTCCGCCCCCCGACGTCCCGTCAGGTCCCGCCCGGCGGCCGGTCGCACGCGCCGTTCATCCGGGCCCGGTGTCCGGTCACCGTCCCTTCGCCCGCTCCCCCTCCCGCCGGGGTCGGCGGTCGGGCAGGATGTGCCTCCCGCCCGCCGCAGGCGTTGTGCATCCGCGCACGTCATCAGGCAAGGTGGGACCGACGATCACACGTGCGGGACGGAGCGGCAGTGCCGAAGCGGGGCCGGGGACGAGCGGGCGGCGGAGCCAAGAAGGTCAGGGGCGGCCGGCCCCAGCGGCCTGCGCCCAAGCGGTCCGTACCGCCCAGGCAGGCCCCGCCCACCGAGGGGCTGCTCGGCCCCGCCGCCCCGCCGGTCGAGCAGCCGCACCCCATCCCGCTCGCCCCCAAGCCGCAGCAGACCGAGGGCCTGCTCTCCCCGGCCGAGTCCACCGGCGAACACGCCCTCCCCGGCCACGGCTCCGAGGACACCCTCACCCCCGAGCTCTGGCGCGCCGTCTCGATGGAGCAGACCGTCGAGATCGACGTCCAGGCGCTCCGTCAGGGCGCCCCCGGTGCCGCTCCCTGGCCGGACCGGATGCGCACCCTGCTCCGCACCCCGATGGCCGAGCGTCCCAAGTACGAGCGCACCCAGCCCGAGCAGAAGCCCGAACCCGCCGCCGTCCGCAAGAACGTCCCCCGCGTGCTCGACCTGACCCTGCGGATCGGCGAACTGCTGCTCGCCAGCGGGGAGGCCGCCGAGGACGTCGAGGCCGCCATGCTCGGCATCGCGCACGCCTTCGGCCTGGACCACTGCGAGCCGCAGGTCACCTTCACCCTGATCGGCATCTCGCACCAGCCGTCCCTGGTCGAGCCCCCGGTCACCGCCGACCGGGTGGTCCGCCGCCGCACCTCCGACTACACCCGCCTGGCGGCGGTCTACCGCCTGGTCGCGGACATCACCGCCGAGCGCCTGACCGTCAACGACGCCTACCGCCGGCTCGCCGAGATCCGCCGCAACCGGCACCCGTACCGGTCCTGGCTGCTCTCCCTCGCCACCGGCCTGCTGGCCGGCGCGGCCACCTTCCTGGTCGGCGGCAAGGTGGACGCCAAGGCGTGGCTGGTCTTCGCCAACGCCTTCGTGGCCGCCGTGCTGGGCGACAAGCTGGCCTCGGCGATCGCCCGGCGCGGACTGCCGGAGTTCTACCAGTTCGTCATCGCGGCGATGCCCGCCGCCGTCTCCGGGATCATCCTGTCGCTGAACCACCTGGGCCTGCGCGGCTCGGTGGTGATCACCGGCGGGCTGTTCGCGCTGCTGCCCGGCCGGGCCCTGGTGGCCGCCGTGCAGGACGGTCTGACCGGCTTCTACATCACCGCCGCGGCCCGCCTGCTGGAGGTGCTCTACCTGGTCGCCGGCATAGTGATCGGCGTGATGCTGGTGCTCTACACCGGCTCCAAGTTCGACCCCAAGCTGAATCCGAGCGAGAGCCTGATCGGCATCAGCAGCCCGCCGATCCAGCTCTGCGCCGCGATGGTGCTGACCCTGGCCTTCGCGATGCTGCTCCAGACCAGCCGCAGAAACCTTCTTCCGGTGGTGCTCAACAGCGGCATCGGCTGGTCCACCTACGGCGTGCTGGCCTACAACGCCGACACCTCCCCGATCGTCGCCACCGGTGTGGCGGCGGGGGTGGTCGGCCTGTTCGGCCAGCTGATGGCCCGTTACAACGCGACCTCCTCGCTCCCGTACGTGACCGCCGCGATCGGTCCGCTGATGCCCGGTTCGGCGCTCTACCTCGGGATGCTCGCCTTCACCCAGAACAACCCGGTCGGCGGGGTGGTCCAGGTCGGCCGGGCCGCCACCCTGGCGCTGGCGCTCGCGGTCGGGGTGAACCTCGGAGGCGAGGTCGCGCGTCTGACCATGAAGATGCCCAGCACCCTGGGCGGTCCCGGCAGCCCGCTGCGCGGACCCGGCACGGCGGGCGAGCGCCTCGCCCCGTACCTGCTGGTGCCCCGCCGGGCGGCCAAACGCACCCGGGGCTTCTGACCCGTCGTCAGGATGCCGAAGGTCTGTGGTGGGTGTGGTGAGCAGCGAACGAAGAGGTACGGCCCGTGATCGAATCCCTGTTGGACGGCTACCGGACGCACATCGTGGCTGCCCACAAGCAGCCGCTGTTCCTGCTGCTGGTGGGGTTCATCTCGTCGTTCGTCTTCATCCGGGTCAGCGTCCGGATGATCCGGGCGAAGGTGCGCTGGTGGCCGGGCAACATCACCCCCGGCGGCCTGCACATCCACCACATGGTCTTCGGCCTGGGCTTCCTGCTGTTCGGCGGGATCGGGGTCTTCGCCACCAACGGCGGGCACCCGTGGATCGACTGGTTCGGCCTCACCTTCGGCATCGGCTGCGGGCTGGTGCTGGACGAGTTCGCGCTGATCCTGCACCTGGACGACGTCTACTGGAGCGAGCAGGGCCGCAAGTCCGTGGACGCGGTGATCATCGGCATCCTGGTCACCGGCCTGCTGCTGATCGGCTACGTCCCGCTCGGCGTCGTCCCGGGGGAGGACACCCGCTGGGGTCTGGTCGCGGTGATCTCCTTCAACTCGCTGGCCTCGATCGTCGCCCTCTTCAAGGGGAAGATGTGGACCGGCCTGCTCGGCATCATGGTGCCCGGCATCTCCTGGGTCGGCGCCGTCCGGCTGGCCCGTCCCAGCAGCCCGTGGGCGCGCTGGCGGTACGAGCGCCGTCCGCGCCGCAGGGCGCGCGCCCTCCGGCGTGAACGGCTGCTGCACGCTCGGGCGGACCGCGCACGCACCTGGCTGTTCGACCTGATCGCGGGCGCCCCCGACAAGGTCCCCGCCAACCACCCCGCCGCCCACCGGGTCGCCGAACGGATGGCCGCCTCCGCCACCGCCCACCTCGACGCCCACACCGCCCGCTCGCTGGCCCGCCGCCACGCCCGCCTCGCCGACCGCAGCCCCACCCCCCGGGCCACCACCCGTGCCACCACCCCCGACCGCCGCTCCCCGGCCGCCCGCCGCCGCCGCACCGTCCACGCCGGCCGCCACCGCCCGTACGCCCGCCGCTGACCCGGGGCGGCGCCCCGGCCCCGCCCGCCACGGCAGTCCGCGACCCCGGGTCCCGCTGGCCTCTGACGGCACGCTCACCCCTCGGGCGGGGGCGCTTCCCGTCACCCGCCCGGGGTCAAGAGTTGACTTACCGTCAACCACCGCTGACGACGACCCACCGGACGGCCACCCCGGCCCCACCCGCCTGACCGCCACCCGCAGACCGCGGACCGTCACCCGCCTGACCGCCCGGAGCCTGCGGTGGGCGACCACCCTCGGGCGGCGAAGTGGGGCTCGCCGCAGGCGGTCCCGGCCGGCCGTCCGTCGGGGCCGTCGCAGGCGGGGCGGGTGCTCCCGTCGGCTCCTCCGGTTGCCCCGGGGTTCGTTGGGGGCGGTGGTGTAGCCGGGGAGTACCTGTCCGGTCGTTCCGGCCCTGCTCAGGGGCCCGCCGTAGGCGCTCCCGGTCGGTAGTTCCCTGAAGCCCGCCGCAGGCGAGGCCGCTCGGACTGTCGTCCTGAAGCTCGCCGTGGGCGGGAGCGTTGCCGGGCTGGTCCAGTCGTTCCGGTCCTGGCCAGGCGCCCGCCGTAGGTGCTCCCGGTCGTAGCTCCCTGAAGCCCGCCGCAGGCGAGGCCGCTCCGGTTGTCGTCCCGAAGCTCGTCGTGGGCGGGAGCGCTGCCGGGCTGCGCCGATCCGGTCGTTCCGGCCCCGGTCTGGGGCCCGCCGCTGGCGCTCTTGGTCGGTAGTTCCCTAAAGCCCGCCGCAGGCGAGGCCGCTCGGGCTGTCGTCCTGAAGCTCGTTGTGGGCGGGAGCGTTGCCGGGCTGCGCCGGTCCGGTCGTTCCGGTTTTGGTCCGGAGGGCTCGCCGCAGGCGGTCCCGGCCGGCCGTCCACCGAAGCCCGCCGCAGGCGAGGCGGCGGCGCCGAAAATCCGACATCTCACCCGAACGGCGCCGTGGGTCTGGCTCTGAGTCCCCGTCAGGTCTGAGACTATGACCGAGAGTGACTGATTTGTCACCTGATGGGATAGTTGGCTGATCGTCAGGCGGCGTGAGCGAGAGGACCCTTGTGACCCGCAGACTCCTCCCCACCCTGGTGCTCACCCTGGCCGGCCTGCTCGGGCTCCTCCCCGCCGCCGTGGCCGCCCCCGACCCGTACCCGTCCACCGAGGACATCGCCGCCGCCCGGGCCGACGAGGCCAGCGCCCAGGCGGACACCGCCGCGATCGAGGCCAGCCTCACCACCGCCCAGAACGACCTGGAGCGGGCCGGCCGTGAGGCCGAGCAGGCCGTCGAGGCCTACAACGGAGCCCAGGCCCACCTCAAGCGGGCCCGCGCCGAGGCCGCGACCCGCGCCGCCCAGGCCGCCACTGCGGAGGCGGCCCGCGCGGAAGCCGCCGAGACCGCCGCCGCGCTGGCCGCCGAGACCTACCGGCAGGGCGGCGCAGGGCCCCAACTCTCCGCCATCGACGCCCTGCTGGGAGCCCGTGGTCCGGCCGCCGCCGGCCGTCAGGCGGCGGCCGTCGGCGTGATCGGCGCCACCACCAAGGCGATCCTGGACGCCGCCACCTCCACCGCCGCCGAGGCGGCCCGTACGGCCGAGGCCGCCCGGGGGGCCGAGGAGGACGCGGGCCGCGCCGCCGACGCCGTGCACCTGGCCAGGATCGCGGCCGAGTCCCGGCTCGCGAGCCAGCAGACCCAGGTCACCGAGATCGCCGCCCGCCGCGAGCAGCTCCTGACCGCCCTGGCCGCCGCCCGCAACACCACCCTCGAACTCGAGCGTCAGCGCCGCGAGGCACTGGAGGCCATCGCCGCCGAGCAGGCCGCCGCAGCCGCCCGCGCAGCCGAGGAGGCCGCCGCCCGCGAAGCGGCAGCCGCCGCAGCCGCCGCCGAGGCCGAGGCCGCCGCGAAGGCCAAGGCCACCAAGCCCGCCCCCTCGTCGTCCCCCTCGTCCTCGTCCTCATCCTCCGACTCCTACGCGGCCGACACCCCGTGGTCCGCCGACGGTGCCGCCGCCGCGATCGCCTTCGCCCGTTCCAAGATCGGCCTGCCCTACATCTGGGGCGGCGAGGGCCCGGCCGGCTACGACTGCTCGGGGCTGACCATGATGGCCTGGCGCAAGGGCGGCAAGTCCCTCACCCACTTCGCGGCCGACCAGTACGCCGAATCCACCCCGGTCTCCTACGCCCAACTCCGGCCGGGTGACCTGGTGTTCTGGACCGACACCGGCCGGGCCCGCGACATCCACCACGTCGCCATCTACATCGGCGACGACCAGATGATCGAGGCCCCCCGCCCCGGCACCGTCATCAAGCAGGCCAGCCTCTGGATCATGGGCCGCCCGGACTTCTACGGCCGCCCCTGACCGGAGCCGGCCGGGTATGGGTTCCCACTTCACGGACGCCTCAGTGGTCGGCGTGGACCTGAAGGCCGTGCATCGGCACCGGACGACGACGCTGCCGTGACCGGCAAGGCCCGCGGACCCGCTGCTGCAGGGAGAAGAGCCGCCGTTCGGGGCAGGTGCCCTCACGCCTCCGGGGAGAGCGGATTCTCGAGTCGACGTACTGCCCCCGTGAAAGGCTGTCGTCATGGATGAAGCGTCGGACGATCAAGCCATACGGAGCTTTCTGTCAACGATTCACGTAGGTGACCTCTGCAGCGGGGTGGCAACCGAGATCACCCGCTCTCACGGGGTGGCGGTGACGCTGGACGGATTCACCGCCAAGCCGCTGGGGTCCGTCTGGCCGCTCGACGTGTCTTGGCGACAGCCCAGGGCCGAAGCCGTGCAGGTCGGTCAGCGGATCACCGGCGAGGTGATGGCCGTCGACCTGGAAGAAGGCCACGTCCGGCTGTCACTGGCTGCCACCGAGAATCCGGAGCTCTGGACGTTTCTGAACCGACTCGACCGCGGCGAGATCCTCTCCGGCACGATCGCGGCCATCGAGTCATTCGGCGTGTTCGTGGCGCTGGACGACGGCCCTGAGCACCCGGTCTTCCCCGGCGTCGGATTCATCACGATCCCCGAACTCTCCTGGAGCCGCTTCGAAGCAGCGTCGGACATCGTGCAGGTCGGGGAGCACGTCTCTTGCGAGTTCCTTCAGTTCGACACCTGGAACGGAGAGGCCCGGCTGTCCTTGCGAGCGGTGCAGCCGGACGCCTTCCAGGTCTTCGCCGACGGCCATGCGGTGGGTCGGACATTGCGCGGAGTCGTCACCGAGCTGGTTCCATTCGGCGCTTTCGTCCAGGTGGCCGACGGCATCGAGGGACTGGTCCACCTCGACGAGCTCGCCCGGACGCCGGTGAAGACGCCAGAGGACGCGATCCAGGTCGGCGACGAAGTCTCGGTCGTCGTCATCGACCTCGACCGAGAGCGGCGAAGGCTGGCCCTCTCACGACGGCAGGCCGCTGTTCCGGCCTGGTGAACCTTCCCGTTGTCTCGTCCCCGCCAGAAGCGTGCGCCGCGAGGGTCAGCCGACTGCGCTGCGAGCCTCAGCGGACCTGCCACCTGAGAGTCACCAGGACGAGCGCGATGTCCGGTACGTGCCTGGGCACTTCAACGAGTACCCGGGCGCGGCCCGACCACCCTGCCAGCGAGGGAAGTGCAAAGACGACGGGTCAAAATCCACGCGAGATCGCTGGGAAGCGGCTCATCGGCCCAGCTCATCTCGACACCGAACGAAGATCATGAATGGAACCTGCAACGGGCCGGATAGTCTCGGGAACCTCAGTTCGGGATCGCCGGGTACGGAGGCCAGGATGGTGCGGGTGGAGCGGGGTTCGGGCCGGCTGTACGGGGTGATGCTCGTCCTGGCGGCAGTGGTCCTGCTCGTGGACCAACTCACCAAGCTGTGGGCGGTCTCCGCCCTCTCCGGCGGCGAGCGGGTCGCCGTCGTCCCGCCGCTGATCCACTTCCGGTTGCTGTACAACCCCGGTGCCGCGTTCTCCCTGGGCAGCGGTTCGACCTGGGTGTTCACCCTCGCGGCGGCAGCGGGTGTGGCCGGCATCCTGTACACCGCCCGGCGGCTGACCTCGACGGCCTGGGCCCTGGTGCTGGGCGCGATGCTCGGCGGTGCGGTGTCCCACCTCGGTGACCGGCTGTTCCGTGCGCCCGGCCCGGCCCGGGGGCACGTGGTCGACTTCATCGACTACGGCCCGTTCGTCGGCAACGTCGCCGACATCGCCCTGGTCGGCGCCGCCGCCACCCTGATGCTGCTCACCCTGCGCGGAGTGCAGCTCGCCGGTGCCCCGGCCGAGGAGTCGGCCTGAGCGCCGGGCTGACGCAGCCTCGGACCGGCGGAGTGCCGGTGTCGTCGTCCCGGTGGACCGCACGGGCGGGGCGGCCTGCCCTGCGCGCCGCCCTCGTCGCGGCCGTACACGGCCTGCTGCTCGCCCTGCGCGTCCCGGCCCCGTCCGCCACCCCCTGACGGGCCTTCACCCCACACCCTTCCCTGGCGATCCCTCACCCCAGGGCGCGATCCGCCTCGGTCCAGCTCATTGCCGACACCAGGTCCTCGAAGTCGGGGAACTCCCGGGCGGCCTGCTCGACCACGATCGCGGCCGGCCGCCGTGGGCCGGGCGCGAACTCCTGCGCGATCAGCGTCAGTTCCGCATGCGGACGGGCCTGCCGTCGCCGCCCCGCCGCGTGCTCGGCGGCCTCCTTCGGCCCGAAGCCGTCCGCCAGCAGCCAGAGGAAGTCCCCCAGGTCCCGGGCCACCACGGCCGCCTCGCCCTCCGACCCCAGGAAGACCACCGGCTGATCCGCCAACGGCCGCCCCGGTCTGGTCAGCCACACCGCCGCACAGCCACCCGAGCCGTCGGCCCCGAAGACCAGGAACTCGCTCCCGTTCTGCTCCTCGTTCCCGCACCACTCCCGGAACCACTGCGCGGTCTCCGCCGCCGGCAGGAACCCGCCCAGGGCCTCGAAGTCCACCCCGCTCTCTCCGCCCTCCCCGGCGAACGGCACCGCCATCGCCGCCGCCAGGCCGCCCGGGAACTCCCGCCCTCCAGAGATCGTCATGCCCGGAGGCTAACCGCCCCCTCGGACACCGAGGAGACCGAGGAGACAGCCCCTAACGCCCCCCGAACCGCCGCCGCTTCGCCGCCTTGCTCCACCCGGCCGGCCAGGCCGTCCACCTGGCAGGCAAAGGCGGGGGTGGCCTTCCCCACGTCGTGGGTGGCCGCCAGCCAGACCACGACTGCCCGCGCCCGCTCGCGATCCCCCTCGACGACCGCCGCGATCAACTCCCGGACGTTCTCCGGCGCCCAGCTGTCCCACAGCAGCCCCGCCACCGCACCGCTGTCCGCCATGTGCCGCCACAGCGGCAACCACGCACCGGTACCCTGCTCGGACTTGGCCCAGACAGCACGAGCGGCAGGCGAGAGCCCGGCTGGCAACCCCGGATCGGGCGTCGCTCCAATCACGGGCCCAATTGAACACGCCGACGACTGCTTCGGGTCCGGATGAATAGAAGAGACTGATCTTGCACTCTGTTTGATCGATCGCTGGGGATATCACTTCGGTGCGACCCGTCCCCACCTGGCCTCGCGAGACCCGAGCAGCACAGCAGCAGGCGGCCAGAAAGCTGACCCCGCATGCGCGGGGAGCAGTGCGTCTGCACGACGGAATCGACAAGTTCGTTGGGACCAACCCCGCATGCGCGGGGAGCAGCGCTGCACCTCGCCGATCGCTGCGCACTTGAGGGGACCAACCCCGCATGCGCGGGGAGCAGTCTCCGTGACCTGGGGTGATGTCAGCGGAGGTGGGTGGTGCGTGCAACTTCCTTCGAAGCGGGCATTGCAGACAATCTGTAGAGAGTGGACCTGCGCGTCAGGCTATCGGCGACCACCGCCCCGGTCACAGCTCCCGAGATGATGTCCGGCGCCAAGTCATCGTTGCCCGGCGCCACTCCGACTGCCCGTCAGATGTCGCGGAACGTCTCGATGTTGGCGCCGATCGAGTTGAGCCGCGCCGCGAGGTCCTCGTAGCCCCGGTTGATGACGTAGACGTTGCGCAGCACCGACGTGCCCTCCGCCGCGAGCATGGCGAGCAGCAGCACCACGGCCGGCCGCAGGGCCGGCGGGCAGACCGTCTCGGCGGCCCGCCAGCGGGTCGGGCCCTGCACCAGCACCCGGTGCGGGTCGAGCAGGGTGACGTCCGCGTTCAGGCGGGTCAGGTCGGTCAGGTAGATCGCCCGGTTGTCGTAGACCCAGTCGTTGATGTGGGTGGTGCCGTGAGCAGCGGCGGCGATCACCGCGAAGAACGGGACGTTGTCGATGTTGATGCCGGGGAAGGGCATCGGGTGGATCTTGTCGACGGGGGCGGTGAGCTTGGACGGACGGACCGTCAGGTCGACCAGGCGAGTGCGGCCGTTGGCGGCGGGGTACTCGGGGGTGCGGTCGTAGTCGAGGCCCATCTGCTCCAGCACCGCGAGCTCGATCTCCAGGAACTCGATCGGCACCCGCCGGATGGTCAGCTCCGAGGAGGTGACCACGGCGGCGGCCAGCAGGCTCATCGCCTCGACCGGGTCCTCGGCCGGCGCGTAGTCCACGTCACAAGTGATATCGGGCTGTCCGTGCACCACCAGCGTGGTGGTGCCGATGCCCTCGACCTTCACGCCCAGCTGCTCCAGGAAGAAGCACAGGTCCTGGACCATGTAGTTGGGGCTGGCGTTGCGGATCACCGTCACGCCGTCGTGCCGGGCGGCGGCCATCAGGGCGTTCTCGGTGACGGTGTCCCCGCGCTCGGTCAGCACGATCGCCCGCCCCGGCGAGACCCCGGGCTCGACGTGCGCGTGGTAGCTGCCGTCGGTGGCGGCGACCTCCAGGCCGAACTGCCGGAGCGCGCCCAGGTGCGGCTGCACCGTCCGCGTCCCGAGGTCGCAGCCGCCCGCGTAGGGGATGCGGAAGCGCTCGGCGCGGTGCATCAGCGGGCCGAGCAGCATCAGCACGCTGCGGGTGCGCACCGCCGCCGCCTCGTCCATGGCGTCCAGGTCGAGTTCGGCAGGCGGGGTGAGCTCCAGGTCGCGGCCGTCGTTGACCCAGCGGGCCTTGACGCCGATGGAGGAGAGCACCTCCAGGATGCGGTAGACCTCCTCGATCCGGGCGACCTGGCGGAGCGTCGTGCGGCCGGTGGTGAGCAGCGAGGCGCAGAGCAGGGCGACGCTGGCGTTCTTGCTGCTGCGCACCTCGATGGCGCCGCTCAACTGCCGTCCGCCGTCGACCCGCAGGTGCATCGGGCCGGCGTAGCCGAGCGAGACGATCTCGCTGTCCAGCGCCTCGCCGATCCGCGCGACCATCTCGAGCGTGAGGTTCTGCTGGCCCTTCTCCATCCGGTTGACCGCGCTCTGGCTGGTGCCGAGCGCCTCCGCGAGCTGGCCTTGGGTCTTGCCCTTGTGCTCGCGGGCGGTGCGGATGAGACCGCCGATGCGCTTGAGGTAGTCGTCGCTCATTCGCCAGACGATATCTCATATGTGAGATGAGGAAGGCTGGGAGGGTCCTGGGAGTCCCTGACCGCCACCCGGCGGAAAACCGGATGCCCGGCCCTGACGGTGCGTCGTACGGTGGCTGGATGGGCAACGACGGACCTGGTGACCAGGTCGAGATCCGCTACATCACCGAGGACGACCTCCCGGCTTGGGACCGCGCCCTCACCCGGGGCTTCCTCCGTCCCCACATCGGGGTGGGAGGTGAGTTCCGCAGTCTCATGTTCGAGCCGAACCGCTTCCAGGGGGCGTTCGACCCCTTCGACCCGACCCGCTGCGTGGCCACCTTCCGCAGCTTCGACACCGAGCTGACCGTGCCGGGCGGCGGCACCGTCCTGGCCGACGCGGTCTCCGCCGTCACGGTCAACTCGACCCACACCCGGCGCGGCCTGCTCACCCGGATGATGGCCACCGACCTGGCCGACGCCGCCGCCCGGGGCTGTGCGGTCGCGATCCTGCTCGCCGCCGAGTACACCATCTACGGCCGCTTCGGCTTCGGTCCCGCCTCCCGGATCGAGGGGCTGAAGATCGACGTGCTCGGCAGCCGCGGCATCCGGGACGACCTGCCCCGGACGGCCGGCCGGGTCGACTTCGTCTCGATGGCCGAGTACGGGAAGGTCGGTCCGGAGCTCTACGACCGCTGGCGCCCCGGCCAGCCAGGGGCGATCGAGCGCAAGCCGTACCGGTGGAAGATGTACACCGGCGAGGTCGCCGCACCGGGCTACGACTGGAAGGAGCCGTTCGTCGCCGTCCACCGGGACGAGCACGGCACCGTCACCGGCCTGGTCGCCTACAAGGTGGACGACACCTGGGACGGCGGGCTGCCCAACTGCACCCTCACGGTCATGGACTTCATCGCCCTGGACCCCACGGCCGCGGTCGCCCTCTGGCGCCTGGTCTTCTCGGTGGACTGGGTCCGCACCGTCGTGGTGGAGAACCTCGGCGCCGACGACCCGCTGCCGTACTTGCTGACGGACCCGCGCTACGCCGTCCCCGGCGAGGAGTACGGCGACGCCACCTGGCTCCGGCTGCTGGACGTGCCCGCGGCCTTCGCCGCCCGGACGTACGCCGCCCCCGGGCGCGTGGTGCTGGAGGTGACCGACCGTCAGGGCTACGCGGCCGGCCGCTGGGCGCTGACCGTGGCCGAGGACGGCACCGGCCGGGCCGAGCGCACCGAGGATCCGGCCGAACTCGCTCTCGACGCTGCCGAGTTGGGCGCCCTCTACCTCGGCTCCGAATCCGCCTCCCGGCGGGTGCCGGCCGGCCTAGTGACGGAGCTGCGCCCGGGGGCGGCGGCCACCGCCGACCTGCTGCTCCGCACGCCGCTGAGGGCCTGGAATCCCGAGCCGTTCTGACCCGCGTCCTGCGCCCTGCGGTCCTGCGCCCTGCGGTCCTGCGTCCGGCGGTCCTGCGTCCGGCGGTCCTGCGTCCGGCGGTCCTGCGTCCGGCGGTCCTGCGCCCCTGCCCCGTGGCCGACCGGCTCAGGGCTTCTGGGTCCGGCCGATGGTCGGCAGGATGAAGTCCTGGATCAGGCCCTTGGCGTCCCGGACGATCGGGCGGAACACCCGGTACCGGGAGAGCGTCAGCAGCTTGGCCGCGAACGGGGTCGAGCGCCGGACGAACTCCCGGGTCCGCTCGGTGTCCTCGGTGCGGTCGAAGACCCAGTAGAGCACCACGACCATCAGGTGCAGCCAGAGCAAGTCGGGCAGCAGCTCGGCCAGTTCGGCGTCCAGCTTGCTCTCCAGGGCCGAGCCGGCCAGGACCTCCCCGAACAGCGCCACGGCGGTGGCCCGGGCCGGGTGCGACTCGTTGGAGAACGGGCTCAGCGAGCTGTTCGGGTCGGCGGCGGTCCGGAAGAACTGCGAGGCGAACTCGTGGTACGGCGCCGCCGTGTCCAACCAGGACTCCAGGGCGATCTGCAGCCGGTCGGCGAAGTCGGTGTGGCCCGCCATCCGGACCCGGGCGTCGGCGGCGTGGTCGTACGTCATCAGGTCGTAGAAGCCCTGGATCAGGAACTCCTTGGACTCGAAGTAGTAGTACGCGTTGCCGACCGAGACCCCGGCCTCGGAGGCGATCGCCCGCATCGTGGTCTTGTCGTAGCCGCGCTCCTTGAACAACCGCATCGCGGTGTCCAGGATCAGCGCCCGGGTCTGCTCGCTCTTCCCGGTCTTGGGGAGGGCACGGCCGCCCGGAAGCTCCGTGGCCTGCTCGGCGGCGGTGCTGCTGGCGCTCTCTTGCTGGTTCGGCTGCTCCACGCTGGTTGAGCCTACCCGGACGGCGTGCCCGGCAGCGGACATGAGTCGTCGTCACAGGCCGGGCCACCGAGCGACCCGCCGGAGCGATCGTCGGCCGGGCCGACGGCCCCGCCGCCGGCCGGGCCCGGCGGCACTGCGGCGCCGGTGGCCCGGCGGTACGCGCTGGCGGCGAGCGCGGCGGCCCGCGCCATCGGCAGCCCGGCGGGCGTGGCCAGCGAGACGGCCAGCGCCCGGTGGTCGGCCAGGGCCCAGAGTGCGGTGACGAAGGCCGGGGCCCCGCGCCAGACCTCGCCGGTGTCCGCGACCACGGTCAGTTCGCCGAGCGAGGCGTCGTGGTCCAGCCCCGGGAAGCGCCGCCGGGCGGCAGGGGAGCCGACCACGACCAGGTCGACCGGTAGCAGTTTCGGCTGGGCCTGGAGCCATCCGGTGAGGTGTCGGCAGAGCAGGCAGCCGGGATCGTGCAGCACGGTGAGGCGGGTGACGGGAGCGGCTGCCGGGATGGTGGTCATGGAAGGTGACTCCCCGTCAGAGCGGCTGGGGGGCGACGAAGCCCTGCGGTGCGACCGGCGGGCGCTGCTGCTTCTCCAGCGAGCCCCGGCGGCGGATCCGGTTGAGCACGTAGACGTTGGCCAGGTGCATCACGCCCAGCACCAGGAGCACGGTGCCGAGCTTGTAGGAGACCGCCTCGAAGACCCCGGCCGCGTCCTCGGCGCGGGCGTCGCTGCGCATCCAGAGCGCGACGAAGCCGAGGTTGATCAGGTAGAAGCCGACCACCAGCAGGTGGTTGACCGCGTCGGCCAGCCGGTCGTCCCCGGCGAAGACGTCGGTGAGGAAGAGGCGGCCGTTGCGGCGCAGGGTGCGGGCCACCCAGAAGGTGACCCCGGTGGCCACGGGCAGGTAGACGGCATAGCTGACGACCGTGAGGTCCATGGAGCGACTCCGTTTCGAACGTGTTCAAAACTCTTGGGCATGACTGTAGGCCCTTTCTTGAACATGTTCAATACGGCTGGTCCGGGGTCGTTCGCGGCCGGGGCGCTGTGGCAGGCTCCGGGCATGGACCAGTTGCTCATCCGGCCCGGCACCGCCGCCGACGCCCCTGCGGTCGCCGCCCTGCACAGCGCCAGCTGGCGCACCGCCTACGCGGGCATCGTCCCGGCCGCCGCGCTCGGCGACGGGCTGGCGGCCGAGCGCCGCGAGCTCTGGGAGCTGCGGCTGACCGTCGACTACGGCGAGCCCGCGAACACGCCCGTCCTGCTGATCGCGGAGCGCGCCGGTACGGGTGCCGGTGCCGGTACCGGCGGAGAGGTGGTCGGCTTCGCGTACCTGGAGCCGCAGCCGGACGGCCGGGTGCTGCTCGACAACCTGCACGTCCGGCCGGGGCTGACGGGGTGTGGGATCGGGGCCCGCCTGCTCGACGCCTGCCGGGCGCACTGCCGCGAGCGCGGCCGGGCGTACGGTGCGGAGGGCGTGCTCTACCTGGAGGTGCTCCGGGCGAACGTCCGGGCGGTGGCCTTCTACGAGCGCGAGGGCGCCGTCCGCACGGCCGAGCGCACGGGCTGGTTCCCGGGCGGGTACGCGCTGCCGGAGTACGAGTACACCTTCTGAGGCGGCCGGCCCCGGGCGGGAACCGCTGAGGGACCGTCAGCCGGCGACGGGCACCTCCGCCCCCTCGTGCGTGCCGCCACCGCCCGTGGCCCGACCGGTCGCCCTGTTCAGTTGCCGGTGGCCCGCTGCGGTCACGGCGAGGGCGAGCAGGGCCGCGGCGGCCGGGATCGCGTAGCCGGTGCCCGGGGACGCGTGCTGGGCGACGGCGCCGCCGACCGCCGCTCCGGCGGAGATGCCGACCAGGATGCCGGCCACCGCGAGGCCCATCCCCTCGTTCAACCGGCCCTCGGGGAGCACCTCCTGCACCAGCGTCATACCGGTCACCATGGTCGGGGCCACCGCCACCCCGACCGCGAACAGCGCGGGTCCGAGCAGCGCGAGTCCGCCCCCGGCCCGGCCGACCAGCAGGGGCAGCAGCACCAGGAGGGCCAGCACCCCGAGGCCGGCGAGCAACCGGGTGGCGGGCCCGGTCCGGCTCCGGACCAGGCCGGACAGCAGCCCGGAGATCCCGGACCCGGCCGCCACCAGGCCCAGCAGCCAGCCCGCCGCCGCCCGGTGCCCGAGCGCGTCGGCGTACGCGACGGTGGTCACCTCCATCGCGCCGAACAGCACCCCGGTCGCGGTGAAGACCGCCACCAGCAGCCGGAGCCGTCGCGACCGCAGTACCCCGGACCGTGCCGTCCCGGGGGCGGCCAGGGGAGCGACCGGCGGCTCGGTCCGTCGCTGCGCCGCGAACAGCAGCAGCCCGGTGCCGCCCAGCACCGCGCCGGTCAGCAGTCCGGCCTCCGGGAAGAGCGAGGTGCACAGCGCCATCCCGAGCACCGGCCCGGCCATGAAGCACACCTCGTCGAGCGACTGCTCCAGGGAGTTGGCGGTGTGCCGGGCGTCCGGGTCGTCGGCGTACAGGTGGGCCCAACGGGCCCGGGCCATGCCGCCGAGGTTGGGCAGGACCGAGGCGAGCGGCTGGCAGACGAAGAGCGTCCAGGCGGGCGCGCCGTAGTGGGCGCAGAGCAGCAGTCCGGCCATCGGCCCGGCGGCGGCCAGCACGCAGGGCACCGAGACCCGGGCCTGCCCGTACCGGTCGACCAGCCGCCCGAGCAGCGGCATCCCGACCGCCACCGCCGCCACCCCGGCGGCCGAGACCGCCCCGGCCAGTGCGTAGGAGTCCCACCGGGTGGCGACCAGCACGACGGTCGAGACGCCGGTCATCGAGAAGGAGAGCCGGGCCAGCAGCCCGGTCAGGGTGAAGGCGAGCGCGCCGGGAGCGGCGAACAGGCGGCGGTACGAGGCGGACACGGAACTCCTGAACGGGCGTCAGTGGGGGATGCCACCCACCCTGACCGCCCGCACCCGGCCCGGTCCAACACCTGTTCGGAACGATTGACGCACTGGTGTTGTCAGTTCGGCTAGGGTGCCCGGATGCCCCGTGATCTCCACCCCAGGCTGCTGCGCGGCTTCGTCGCCACCGCCGAGACCCTGCACTTCGGCCGGGCCGCCGAGCGGCTGCACGTGGCGCAGCAGGCGCTCAGCCGGGACGTCCGGGGACTGGAGGAGGCGCTGGGGCGACGGCTGTTCGACCGGACCACGCGGAGCGTGCGGCTCACCCCGGACGGGGAGCGGCTGCTGCCGAAGGTGCGGGAACTGCTCGCGCTGCACGACGAGTTGCTGGGCGGCCCGGAGGCGGGCCGGCCGTTGCTGGTGGACCTGGGCAACGACGTCGACGGGCTGGACCTGACCGGCGTACGGGTCCTGGCGGCTGCCCGGGAGGCCTGCCCGGAGCAGGAGTTGCTGGCCCGCTTCCACGGTGGACTGGCCGCTGCGGCGGGGGAGTTGCTGGCGTACCGGCTGGACGCCGCGTTCGGGCGGTACGCGGGGCTGGCGCCGGACGTACGGGCCGCGCTGGTCCAACTGCCGGTCCGGTGCGAGGAGATGGCGGTGATGCTGCCGCTCGGTCATCCGCTGGCGGGGTCGGCCCGGGTGCCGCTGGCGGCGCTGGCCGGGCATCCGGTGGACATCTGCGCGGGGAACCCGACCACCACCGAGTGGACCGCGCTGGGGCGCCGGCTGCTGGACGCGTTCGGCCTGGTGGCGGCCGATCCGCACGTGCCGCCGGTCGGGGTGGACGAGGTGGGGCACTACCTGGCCCGGCACGGTGAGGCGATGCTCACCACGACGGGCGGCCCCGGGATACCCGGGGCCGTGACCCTGCCGTTGGTCGATCCGGTGCCGCTCGCCCTGGTCAGCCTGGTGCACCGGCCGGGGGAACGCCATCCGGGTCTGCGGGCCCTGTGGGAGGCGGCCGGGCGGCTCGCCGTCCGTGAGGACTGGCTGCGCCGTCCGGCGGGCAGTTGGCTGCCCGCCGAGGACGCTGCGCTGCTGCCGGGGAGCTGAGGCCCGGGAGTCCGGGTGTCGGGGCGCCGGTCCCGGGGATGGAGTCCCCGGGGTCGCGCTCCGGACTCGAGGTGGGGTCAGCCCTGCTTGACGGCGGAGATGTCGAAGGTGAGCTTGACCTTCTCGCCGATCAGCACGCCGCCGGTCTCCAGCGCGGCGTTGTAGCTCAGGCCCCAGTCGGTGCGGTCGACGGTGGTCGAGCCCTCGAAGCCGACCCGCTGGGCGCCGTACACGTCGGTGGCGCTGCCGGTGTACTCCAGGTCGAGCACGACCGGGCGGGTGGTGTCCTTGATGGTCAGCTCGCCGGTCATCCGGTACGAGTCGCCGTCCAGGCGCTGGGCGGAGGTGGAGCGGAAGGTGATCTCCGGGTAGGTCTCGGCGGCGAAGAAGTCGCCGGTCCGCAGGTGCTCGTCGCGCTGGCCGTTGCCGGTCTCCACGCTGGCCACCTTGATGGTCAGGGTGGCGGTGGAGTTCTCCGGGGTGGTGCCGTCCAGCTTGAGCAGGCCCTCGTGCTCGGTGAACTGGCCGCGCACGTTGGTGACCATGGCGTGGCGGACCGCGAAGCCGATGCTGCTGTGCGCGGCGTCGATCGCGTAGTCGCCGGTCAGGTGGGAGAGGTCCGGGCCGGCCGGGCGCTCGGCGACGGCGGTGGTCGTGGTGGCGGCGGCGGTCTTGTTGCGGTTGAAGATGCCCATGGCTGCTGCTCCTCGGGGTGCGAAGCCAGTTGTTTAGGCTTCAACTTTGTCGATGGCTCCACCGTAGACCCATTTCGTTCAAAGTTCAACCATGGGCGCGCGGGTCGGCTTCGAGGCTTCAGACGGAGGGCTTCGGAGGGAGGCTTTGAGGGACGGGACGGGACGGGACGGGACGGGCGGGGTGGGTGGGTGTGCGAGCCGGGGTGGTGTCGGGGGTGCCGCTTAAGGTGGGAGCGAGGATTCCCGGTGATCAGGAGGTGGGTGCGCCGATGTTCGCGCTCCACGCGTTCTGGCGGGCCGACGGGCAGTTGGCGCTCTGGGCGGAGGACGCCCGGGCCTTCGGGACTCCCCGGGGGACGTCCGCCGCCCACCCCTACGCCTGCCCTGCCGCCGAGGTGGTCCGCCTGCTGGCGGCGCTCGGCCCCGGCGTCGGCTGGCTGGCCGGCCAGGCCCCCGAGCGCTGGGGCACCCTCCGGCTGCCCGGCCTCGGCGGGGCCCCTGGTCCGTCCCCGCAGCTCCCGGTCGGGGTCACCGGCCAGGGGCTCTCGCTCGCCGACTGGCGGGTGCCCGTCCTACTCTTCCCGGCGACCGCCGCCGCCCAGCTGCTCGGCGAGCTCTTCGACCCCCGGTGGTCCGCCGCCACCGTCCAACTGCCGGGCCTGGACGAGCCGGTGGAGCTGGCCTACGGCGCCTCGCTGCGCTGGCTCACCGCCGTGCACGACCTCGCCTGGCGGCTGGCCGGCCGGGGCCGCGTCCTCCCCGTCCTGCGCGAACGGGACGGCCGGCCGTACGCCCACTGGCAGCCCGCCCCCGACCGGGCCGCGCGGGCGGAGGCCGAGGCGCTGGCCCGGGGCTGCCCGCCGATCGCCCTGGCGGAGGTGGCGGCCGGCCCCGGCGGGCGGCCCTCCGGGGTGGGAGCCGCCGCCCTGGTCGCCGAGCTGCTCGACGTGCTCACCGACCGGGAGGTGCGGGTGGCGCTGGAGGGGGCGCCCGTGCCCGCAGGGGACGGGCCGGTCGCTGCCTGGCTCGGCGCGCTGTACGCCGCCGACGGGGCGTTCGCCGACCCGGGGCCGGCCCCGTCCCTGCCCGTGTGCCCGGTCTCGGTCTCGGCGTCGGCGTCGGCGTCGGCGTCGGCGTCGGCGTCGAGTGAGCGTGCGGCCAGGGGCTCGGTGGCTTCACCGTCCGTTCCTCCGGGCGTAGTCGGGGCACCGGGGGTCGATGCCGTGAGCCGCGAGGGCGGGCCGGGCCACGCCGGTGGCACCCGAGGTGACGCGGGGTCGGCTCCGTCCCGGGGCTCCTCCGTCGGCGGTTCCGGCGCTCCGACGCCCCCGCCCCCGGCCGACCGTCAGGGGGATACCGCTGCGGCCGTCCCCGTGATCGGGGGTGAACTGGCTGCCCTGCGGGAGGGGTTGGCGCGCTGGTATGCGGGCGATCCCGCCCCCGACCGGTCGCTGCGGCTCTGTTTCCGGCTCTCCGAACCGCTCGGGCCGGGCGACGGTGACCCCGAGGGCCGCCCGGACGAGGACGACTGGCGGCTCGACTTCCTGCTCCAGGCGGTGGACCGGCCTTCGCTGCTGCTCTCCGCCGCCGAGCTCTGGGCCGACGGCCCGCCCGCAGCCGCTCTCCTCCGTCAAGTGCCGGATGCGGCAGAACAGTTCGTTATCGAACTGCACCGTGCCGCGCTGCGCCGCCCTGAGCTCCGGCCCGCCCTGGCGGGCTCCCGGCCGACCGCGCTGCGGCTGGACCGCACCGAAGCCCTGGCCTTCCTCCGGGATGCGGCTCCGGCCCTGGCCGAGGCCGGGTTCGGCGTCCTGCTCCCCACCTGGTGGCAACGCCGGCCGCGCCTGGGCTTCGCCCTGACGGCGGCTCGGGTCACCCCACCCGGCTCGGTGAAGCGCGAGGCCCAGGTCGACCGGGATGCGGTGGTGGACTTCCGGTGGCAGCTGGCGCTCGGTGAAACGGCCCTCACCGAGCAGGAGTTGACCGATCTGGGAGCGGCCCAGCAGGGCCTGGTCCGGCTGCGCGGACGTTGGGTGGAGGTGGACGCCGGTCAGATCGCCACCGCGTTGCGCTTCCTGGAGCAGTACGGCGGCGGAACCATCACCACCCCCGACCTGCTGCGCCTCGCGCTGGACCCCTCCGCCACCGCCGGGGGCCTGCCGGTCACCGCCGTCACCGCCGTCGGCCCGCTGGGCGATCTGCTCGCGGGCCGCGCCGTGGACACCGCCGCCCCGCCCCTGCCGCCCGACTTCGGGGCCACCCTCCGTCCTTACCAGGAGCGGGGGTTGGCCTGGTTGCACGCCCTGGCCCGGCTCGGCCTGGGCGGGGTGCTGGCCGACGACATGGGCCTCGGGAAGACCGTGCAGACCCTCGCCCTGCTCGCGGCCGAGCACCATGCCCGTCCCCGGTCGGGACGGGGCGCCGGCCCGACCCTGTTGGTCTGCCCGATGACCCTGGTGGGGAACTGGCAGCGGGAGGCGGCCCGGTTCGCCCCGATGCTGCGGGTGCACGTCCACCACGGCGCCGACCGGGCCGATCTCGCTGCCGGTCCTGACCTCGCCGTCGGTGGCGACCTTGCCGCCGATCCCGATCTCGCCGCCGGGGCCGCTCGCGCGACCCGTCCGGCCCGGAGTCCCTTCCCCGGCGCGGATCTGGTGATCACCACCTACGGCGTGCTCCAGCGCGAGACGGCCCTGCTCCGCCGGGTCCGCTGGCGCCGGGTGGTCGCCGACGAGGCGCAGCACGTCAAGAACGCCGCCACCGCCCAGTCGCGGGCGCTCCGTTCGATCCCCGCCACCGTGCACCGCATCGCCCTCACCGGCACGCCGGTGGAGAACAGGCTGGCCGAGCTGCACACGGTGCTGGACTTCGCGAACCCGGGACTCTTCGGCACCGCCGAGTCATTCCGCGAGCGCTTCGGCCTGCCGGTCGAGCAGCACGGCAGCGAAGCGGCCGGGGCCCGGCTGCGGCGGCTCACCGGTCCGTTCGTGCTGCGCCGCCGCAAGTCCGACCCGGCGGTGGCCGTCGAGCTGCCGGCCAAGCAGGAGATCACCGTCCGCTGCCACCTGACGGCCGAGCAGGCGGGGCTCTACCAGGCGGTGGTGGCCGAGCTGCTGCACCGTCTCCAGGGCATCAAGGGCGTGGAGCGCAAGGGCGCGGTGCTGGCCGCGATCGGTCGGCTCAAGCAGGTCTGCAACCATCCGGCCCAACTGCTGCGCGACCGATCGCCGTTGGGCGACAGGTCGGGCAAGGTGGCGCGGCTGGAGGAGCTGCTCACCGAGGCGTTGGCGGAGGGGGACCGGGCGCTGGTGTTCACCCAGTACGCCGAGTTCGGGCGGCGGCTCCAGCCGCACCTGGCCGAGCGGCTCGGCACCGAGGTGCTCTACCTGCACGGCGGGGTGCCCCGGCACCGGCGGGAGGAGATGGTGGCCCGCTTCCAGCAGCCGGACGGCCCGGGCGTGTTCCTGCTCTCGCTCCGCGCGGGCGGCACCGGCCTCAACCTCACCGCCGCCAACCAGGTGATCCACCTGGACCGTTGGTGGAATCCGGCGGTGGAGGACCAGGCCACCGACCGGGTGCACCGGATCGGCCAGCACCGGGCCGTCCAGGTCCGCCGCCTGGTCTGCGTCGGCACCGTGGAGGAGCGGATCGGCGAACTCATCGAGGCCAAGCGCTCGTTGGCCGAGCAGGCGGTCGCCGCCGAGGAGAAGTGGCTCACCGAGCTCGACCCGGCCGCCCTGCGCGAGCTGGTCACCCTGGCCACCGAGGCAGCGCAGGAGGAGACATGACGGACGGTCGGCAGGTGGCCGAAGGCTTCTGGGACGGCGACTTCACCCTCGGAGCGGCTGCTCCCCCCGGTGAGCCGGAGGAGGGCGGCACCGCACTGGACGCCCTCGGCCCGGCGGGCCTGCGCCTCGGCGGACGCGACCTCGCGGCGGTGCTGGCCGACGGCTACCGCCGGATGACGGGCACCGAGCCGGGTGTCCGATAGAGTGCAAGCCTTCCCGTGGTCACGGTCCACGGGCCGTTCGAGGAGGTGAGTCCCATTACCGCTGTGCCGGTCCGGGTGCTCTCCTCCGTCTCCCGTTCGGTCTGACCGACCGAACCGAGAGCGCCCTTCGAAGCTTCGAAAGGCATCTCACCATGTCGTACGCCACCACCGTCACCACCCTCCGTGCCGCCGGCTGTGTCTTCGCCGAGGACGAGGCCGAGCTGCTGCTCGCCGCCACCACCGACGCCGGACGGCTCGCCGAGCTGACGGCCCGTCGGGCCGCCGGCTACCCGCTGGAGCACGTGCTCGGCTGGGCCGCCTTCTGTGACCTGCGGATCGCGGTCGGACCCGGCGTGTTCGTCCCGCGCCGCCGCACCGAGTACCTGGCCGAGCTCGCCACCGCCCTGCTCACCCCGGAGGCGGTGGTGCTCGACCTCTGCTGCGGGGCCGGCGCCGTGGCGGCCGTCCTGGCCAGGGGCCCGTACGCCGAATTGCACGCCGCCGACCTCGACCGGGCCGCCGTCGCCTGCGCCCGCCGCAACCTCCCCGCCGACGCCGCGCTGTACCAGGGGGACCTGTACGCGCCGCTCCCCGCCACCCTGCGCGGCCGGATCACCGTCCTGATCGCCAACGCCCCCTACGTCCCGACCGACGAGATCCGCTTCCTGCCACCCGAGGCGCGTGACCACGAGCCCCTGGCCACTCTGGACGGCGGCCCCGACGGCCTCGCCGTGCAGCGCCGCGTGATCGCGGACGCCCCGCACTGGCTGGCCCCCGGCGGCCGGCTGCTGATCGAGACCAGCGCACGCCAGTCGCCGTCCACCGCCGCCGCGATGACCGCCGCCGGCCTGCTCACCCGCACCACCGCCTCGGAGGACCACGACGCCACGGTGGTCATCGGCGTCCGCCCGTCCTGACCTGCGCCCGTCCTGACCTGCGCCTGTCCTGACTTGCGCCTGTCCTGACCTGCGCCCGGGTCTGCCCCCGCCACCTCCGGCCGGCCGCCGTTCCCTCTGCGGCTGCCGCCCCTGTTGCCGAGGGGGCCGCCGCGGGCTGACTGCCGCTGGTAGCGTGCGGATCTTCGCCGGTCCGCCGGTCGGAGCCCCGGACGGACCGTCATGACCGATCCCTGGCAGCGCCTCGGTGCCGCCCTCGACGCCTATGCCGTCGTAGCCCCGCGTGACAGTCGGTTCCGGCCGGCCGCCTGCGGCCACTGCCACACCGCCGAGGAGCTGGCCGCCCTGGCCGGTCCGGTCGAATCGGTCCCGGGCCGGCTGCTGGCTGCCGTCGCGTACCGGTCGCCCGGCCACTGGAGCGATCCGACCGCTCTGCTCCGCCGTCTGGCGCCCCGGCTGATGCGTGCCGTGGTCGCCGGCGGGCAGGGGGTGGGGGCGGGCTCCCTGGGGACGCGGTTCCGGCAGGCGGACTGGCCGCGCTGGCCGGAGCCCGAGCGGGTCGCCCTGCTGACACTGTGGCGGACCTGGTTCGACCTGACCGTGCGTCACGATCCCGCGCCCGTGCCGGTGGACGAGGTCTTGGACCTGGTCGCGACCGCCACCGGAGGCCTTGCCCCGTGGCTCGACCGCTGGCCGGCCGCCGGCCATCCGGTCGCCGACCGTCGGCTCGCCGAACTCCTTGACGGCTGGGTGGTCCACGACCGGGCGGACGCCCTCCGGCTCGGTCACGGTGGTGAATACCTGGCCGGCTCCGAACTGTTCACCTGGCTGAACGGTCTCGACCCCGCCCGCCTCACCCCCGACCAGCGCTACGCCCTCGCCCTCCTGGACGCGGACCGCCCCTGACGTCCCGTCACGCCCCGGCGCCGGCCTCCGGCCAGTTCCGCAGCAGCGCGTCCAGCGCGTCGAGCACCCGCTCCCAGGTCTCCTGGGTGTCCGGCGCGCTGTGGCTGAAGCCGCCGCCCAGCTCCAGCGTCACGTACCCGTGGAAGAGGCTGCCCATCAGCCGCACGGCGTGCGTCTGGTCCGGCCCCTCCAGCCGGTACCCGCGCAGCACCGCCCGGGTCAGCTCCGCGTGCCGGGCGCCCGCGCTCGCGGCGGCGGCCTCCGGGCTGAGCCGGAGCTGCGCGGCGGCGTACCGGCCGGGGTGTTCGCGGGCGTAGTCGCGGTAGACGTTCGCCAGCGCGGTCAGCGCGTCCTTGCCGGCCCGGCCGGCCAGGGCGGCCGAACCCCGGTCGGCGAGTTCGGCGAGGGCCAGCAGGGCGATCCGCTCCCGCAGGTCCTGGGAGTTGCGCACGTGCGAGTAGAGGCTGGCCACCTTCACGTCGAAGCGCCGGGCCAGCGCCGAGACGGTCACCTCGTCGAAGCCCACCTCGTCGGCCAGCTCGGCTCCGGCCAGGGTGAGGCGTTCGGCGGACAGTCCTGCGCGTGCCATCGGCTCGGCTCCCTCTCGTCGTTCCGGTCGTCGTTCCGGCGTGCCTGATCCCATTATGCGTTTGCCTAAAAGCTTTAGGCAAAATAGCCTCACCTTTATGAAGCAGCTGACCGACCCCCAGATCCGCGCCTCCTTCGTGAACTGCACCAAGGGCGAGGCCAAGCGCCTCGCCGTCCCCCGCGACCTGGAGACCCGCCCCTGGCCGGACCTCGACTACCTCGGCTGGCGCGACCCGCAGGCACCCGACCGCGCCTACCTGGTCGCCGAGCTCGACGGCGCCCCCGTCGGCCTGGTCCTGCGCAGCCCGTCCGCCGCCTCCTGGCAGGCCCGCCGCAGCATGTGCTCGGTCTGCGTCACCACCCACGTGGGCGGCGTCTCGCTGATGGTCGCCCCCAAGGCGGGCAAGGCCGGCCGCGAGGGCAACTCGGTCGGCGTCTACCTCTGCACCGACCTCGCCTGCTCCCACCACCTCCGGCACCCCTCGACCTCCGGCACCCGCCTCCACGAGACCCTGACCACCGAGGAGCGGATCGCCCGCACCGCCACCAACCTCGCCGCCTTCGTCGCCAAGGTGACCGCCTGACGCCCGCCCGCCGCGAGCGCCCGACGGTGTGGTTCCATGCCCGGATGGTGAACTGGGCAGGGGCGTACGACTGGTGGTCCGACACCGACCGTGTCCCCGAACTCCTGGCGCGCGTCGAGAGTGGGGACGACGCCGAGGCATGGAGGGAGCTGGGGTACCGGCTGGTCCTCGAGCACGACATGGTGTCGGCCGCCGGCTTCGTGGCGCTGCCGCGCCTCGTGCGCCTAGCATCCGACAGTGCGTCGGCGCGTCGTCTGGCCGGCGAGATCCTCGAACGCGCTGCGGCCCACCACGGCTGCGACGATCTGTTCGCGGACTGCGCGGGTGCGGTCGCGGAGTTCCGGGAGCTGCTGGACGGGTACCTCCGATCGCGGCCGGCCGACTACCTCGCGAGCTTCCGCGCGCTGCTCGCAGCCGAGGAGCAGTACCACTGGGCGGCAGTCCTGGGGGACTTCACCGACGACTTCCACCGCGTGGACTGCCCGCACTGTGCCGTCGAGGTGACGATCGCCATCGGTGGCCACGGACGCTACTCGGCGGTCCGGGACTGGGATCTGGGTGACGTGGACCGGCGTCACCTGCGACCGGTGCCGCCGGCGGCCCTGGCCGGCGTCGGCCGGTGGATGCACGGCACCGCCGCCCGCGACGGGGAGGACGTGCTCGCCGAGGGGATCACCCACCTGTTCGGCGATGCGGAGTGCCCGAGCTGCGCCTGCGTGTTCAACGTCGCGGAGGAGTACGCCTCGGCCAACCGCCCGGCGTCGGGGTGAAGAGGGCCGGTCTCCGGTCCGTGCCTTCCGGCGCTGATCGCGGTGGTCGGCACCGCGCCCTGATCGGGTGGGCGGCTGTGGCAGAATCCCGCCTTCAGCAGCTGGAGGGGTGACGAGGGTGAGCGGTGCGGTGTCGGTTGGTGACCCGGACTGGGATCCGGACGAGCACGTGCGGTTCGCCCGCTACCGCAGGGCGTTCGCCGAGGTGACCCCCGAGGACGCGGCTGCCCTGGTCTCCCGCGTGCTCACCGACCCCGATGGGTCGATGGCCAACAGCGCCGTCTGCGAGTACCTCGACCGCCGCGCCGCCGCGCTCCTCACGGACCCCGGCTACCCCTCCTGGTCCCTGGAGATGACCGACCCCGTGGCGGTGGACGACTTCGCCGCCCGCCGCCTGCGCGAGTGGACCCTGCTCCGGGCGATGACCATGGGCGAGCCGTGGGACGCCGAGGCCTTGCTCGCGGCCTCCAACTGGCTTCAGCTCCACATTGCCGAGAAGTCCGCGGCCGAGGCGGCTCTGGCGGCACTGGCCGAGGGCGGCCGGACCCGGCGCATCCGCAACGTCGCCCGGTCCCGCCTGCCGGTCACCAGGCCGACCCGGCCCTGAGCCTCCGGCCGACAAGGCCGCGCGGACCGGCCGACTCGCGTGCACGGGCGCAGAGGCGGTGCATGCTCGCGCTAGCACCGTGCTTGCAATTGCAAGCACGGCCGTGCAGACTGCTGCCATGGCTTCACTGAACGTGGGCTCGCTCGGGGAGTACATCCGTGAGCAGCGGCGGAACGCGCAGTACTCGCTGCGCCAACTCGCCGATGCCGCAGGCGTGTCCAACCCCTACCTGAGCCAGATCGAGCGGGGGCTGCGGAAGCCGAGCGCGGAGATCCTGCAGCAGATCGCCAAGGCGCTGCGGATCTCGGCGGAGACCCTGTACGTGCAGGCCGGGATCCTGGACGAGCGTCCGGAGGCCGGCCCGGGGGAGACCCCCGGGGTGCGGGCGGCGGTGTTGGCGGACCCGTCGATCAGCGAGCGGCAGAAGCAGGCGCTGCTCGCGGTGTACGAGGCGTTCCTGAAGGAGAACCAGGAGCAGCCCGCCGCCACGCCGCCGGGAGCGGCAGGAGCGGCAGGAGCGACAGTGCGGACAGCAGACGCAACAGCGGAGGAGAGGACCGGCCATGCCGATCGGTGACGAGATCAAGAAGACCCTGAGCGACCCGACGCCGCTCTACGCCCTCGCGGGCGCGGGCGACCTGGCGTACGAGAAGCTGCGCGAGGTGCCGGGCCGGGTGGAGGCGCTGGCCGCCGACCGCAAGGGGGCCCAGGAGAAGGCCGCCGCCGCGTTCCAGGAGGCCGGGGCGAAGCTGGTCGGTGCGCAGGCCAAGGTGACCGAGACGGTCGGCGGGCTGCCCTCCGACCTGAAGGGCCTTCAGGAGAAGGTGCAGGGCCTGGCGCTCCAGCAGGTCGGCCTGGCACTGGAGTTGGCGGTCAAGGCGAAGGAGGCCTACGACGAGCTGGCCGTCCGGGGCCGCACCGTGGTGGAGAAGAACCAGCCGCAGCCGGAGCCCGGGGCGCCGGAGGAGGTCGTCGAGGCCGAGGTGGTCGAGCCCGAGCCCGTGGTGCTCGACCTGGAGCCCGAGCCCGAGGTGGAGACGGAGCCCGAGGCGGCGGCCCCCAAGCGCGCCCCGCGCACCCGCAAGCCCAAGGCCGCGCCGGCCGACGCCGAGTGAGAACGGGCGCGGACGGGTGTGAACCCGGTCCGGTCCGGGCACATCCGGGCGGTCCGGCTCGTTGAGCCGGGCACGGCCGCCCTGCCGTGCCACCATGGGCGACGGTAGTGCCCGGAAGGCAGTCCTGATCACAGTGAGGAGGCGGCAGCAGTGGTGAACATCCTGAGCTTGCATTTCCTGAGCCCGGAGTGGTGGCTGTCGATCGCGATCATCGCGTTCAAGGTCTTCGCCTTCGGCGACGCGGTGACCAGACGTGAGGACGCGTACCGGGCGGCGGACAAGAAGACCAAGCCGTTCTGGCTGGCCGTCACGGGTGCCTCGCTCGCGCTCGACCTGCTGCTCGGAGCCTCGGTGTTCAGCCCGCTGACGCTGATCGGTCTGGTGGCCTCGATCGTCTACACGGTGGACGTCCGCCCCGCGATCAAGCAGCTCACGGACGGCCGGGGCAACGGCAGCCGGAGCAACAACGGGCCGTACGGCCCCTGGTGACGACCCCTCGGGACTGACCCGGGCGGCTCGGCTGCGACCGGGAGCGACCGGGAGCGAGCGGAAGCGACAGGAGGGCGGGCCCGGCCGGGCCCGCCCTCCGTCCTGCGTGCGGGGCCTCAGCCCATGATCACCGGCACCGGCTGACGCTCCAGCAGCAGCACCGCCACGTCGTCCGCGAGCGCCCCGCCGTTCAGCTCCTCGACCTCGGCGATGGCGCTGTCCACCAGCCGGCCCCGGGTCAGCCCGCCCGACTGGTGGTCGGCGATCAGACCGATCAACCCGTCCTGGCCGAGCCGCCGCGATCCGGCGCCGACCCGGCCCTCGATCAGGCCGTCGGTGTACAGCAGCAGGCTCCAGCCCGGACGGAGCGTCAGCTCCTGCGTGGGCCAGGCGGCCCCGGGGTCGTCGCAGTGCAGCAGGCCGAGGGCCGGTCCGGCCTCCTCGGCCGGGAGCAGGGCGGGCGTGCCGTCCCGGCTCAGCAGCAGCGGGGCGGGGTGGCCGGCCAGGTACATCCGGGCCTGCTCGACGCCGACCGCCGGGCCCTCCGCCGAGGGCGGGGAGAGCACCAGCAGGCAGAGCGTCGCGAAGATCTCGTCGCTGCGCCGCTCGTGCTCCAGCACGTGCTGCAGGGTGGTGAGCAGGGTCTGCCCGGTCAGCCCGGCGAAGACCAGCGAGCGCCAGGCGATCCGCAGTGCGACGCCGAGCGCCGCCTCGTCCGGGCCGTGCCCGCAGACGTCGCCGATCACCACGTGCACGGTCCCGTCGTCGGTGCGCACGGCGTCGTAGAAGTCGCCGCCGAGCAGCGCCCGGCTGCGGCCGGGGCGGTAGCGGCGGGTGAAAGAGAGCCCGGCGCCGTCCAGCAGCGGGGTGGGCAGCAGGTGGCGCTGGAGGCGGGCGTTCTCCTGGCCGCGCAGCTCGGCCTCGACCAGCCGGCGCTGCGACTCGTCCGCCCGGCGGCGCTCGACCGCGTACCGCAGGGCGCGGGCCAGCAGCGGCCCGTCGGTCTGATGGCGGATCAGGAAGTCCTGCGCCCCGGCGGCCACCGCCGCCGCGCCGAGCTCGGCCCCGGCGGCGTCGGTGAGCACCACGACCGCCGTCTGCGGGGCCCGGCGGAGCAGTTCGCGCAGACCGTCCAGGCCCTGGAGCGGGCCGGTCTGGTCGGCCGGGTCGGCGAGGTCGAGCAGGACGCAGCTGAACTCCGGCTCGCGCGGCCGGGCCGGGATCCGGCGGCCGGGCCCGGGCGGGACGGGCGGTCCGGCCAGCCGGTCCGCGGCGGAGGGCACGCCCCGGGCCCAGTGCAGCTCGATCGGGGCGCCGGACTCGGCCACCAACTGCTCCAGGAAGGCCGCGTCGGTGTAGTCGTTCTCGATCACCAGCAGCCGGAACGGCTGCTCGCCCCCGTTGGCCCGGGGGTGCGGTATCGGCATGCCGACGGGCGCCCCGGCCGCCGACGCCCGGTCGGCGGCCGACCGCTCCGCGCGTCCACCGCGCGCCTCGGCGACGGCGCCCGGCCGGGGCGGGGCGACTGGCGCCCGCCCGTCTCCCGTTGCGGGCATTGGCTCGGTCCTCCCTCTCCCCGACAGCGCAACGGCTGGGCCAGCCGTGTGGTGCCCGGTCGGCACCGGGTGTCGGGGAGCTTCGGTGACCATAACGCGGACGGAGCCCTTTCCTCCGGCTGACGGGCGGCTCTGTGGCTATCACCACGCCACCGGGACGATGCGCTGGCCTCGGGAGGAACGATTCTGGTATGGACCGGTGACGGACCTTCAGGAAGGGCAGGACGGTGACGCGCATCACGTCGGTCGAGGGTGACATCACGACGCAGCGGGTGGACGCGGTGGTGAACGCGGCCAACTCCTCGCTGCTCGGCGGGGGCGGCGTCGACGGCGCGATCCACCGCCGGGGCGGGCCGGAGATCCTGGCCGAGTGCCGGGCCCTGCGGGCCTCCCGGTACGGGCGGGGGCTGGGCGTCGGCCAGGCGGTGGCCACCACGGCAGGCCGCCTCCCGGCCCGGTGGGTCGTACACACCGTCGGGCCGGTCCACCTGCCGGAGGAGTACGAGGAGCGGGCCGCGCTGCTGGCCTCCTGCCACCGCGAGTCGCTCCGGGTGGCGGCCGGGCTCGGTGCCCGGACGGTGGCCTTCCCGGCGATCTCGACCGGCGTCTACCGCTGGCCGCTCGCCGACGCCGCCCGGATCGCCGTCGCGGCGGTGCGGGAGGCGGTGGCGGAGCACCCGGAGCTGACGGAGGTGCGCTTCGTGCTGTTCGGGGCGGAGGCCCACGAGGTCTTCCGGCACGCGCTCGACGCGACCGGCTGAGACTCCGTCACCTCATCCCGCCGATGCGGCGTCACGGCGCTCTGTCGCTCCGCCCCACCGATGCGGCGTCACGGCGCTCTGTCGCTCCGCCCTGCCGATGCGGTGTCACGCCGCTCCGCCGCCCCGCCGCCCGGGCGTCACGGTGCCAGGGCCGGCCACTCCACGGTGATCTCGCCCTGCCGCCAGCGCCCCCGGGCATCCGCCAGCGGCCAACTGCCGGACAGCGAACGGCAGGTGGCGATCCACCGCTGCCGGGCGCCGAACGCGCCGTACGGGGCGGCGGCCGACCAGGCCCGGTCCAGGTCGGTCAGGAAGGCGTGCACCGGGCGGCCCGGCACGTTGTGGTGGATCAGCGCCTTCGGCAGCCGCTCGGCCAGCTCGGACGGCTGGGCCAGCCCGGCCAGCCGGGCGGCGAAGGTCACCGTCCGGGGCCCCTCCGGGCCGAGCGCCACCCAGACGTGCCGCCGCCCGATCTCGTCGCAGGTGCCCTCCACCAGCAGTCCGCCCGGCGCCAACCGGCCGCACAGCCGCTCCCAGACCGGGCCGACGGCGGCCTCCTCGTACTGCCGCAGCACGTTGGCCGCCCGGATCAGCAGCGCCCCGCCCTTGCCGTCCAGCGGCACCTCGAAGCCGCCCCGGCGGAAGGTCAGCAACGGCGGCTCGGCGTACGGCAGCGCCGCCGTGACCCGCTCCGGCTCGATCTCGACGCCCACCGTCCGGACGTCCGGGCGGACCGCGCGCAGCCGGTTCGACAGCTCCACGGCCGTCCACGGCGCCGCCCCGTACCCCAGGTCCACGGCGGTCGGCGGCTGCTCGGCGGCGCGCAGCGCGGGGCCGAGCGTGTGGGCGATCCAGCGGTCCATCCGGCGCAGCCGGTTGGTGCCCGTCGTCCCCCGGGTCACCGTCCCCTCGGGCCCGGAGCCCCGGCCCCGGGCGGGAGAGCTGTGCGGAACGGACGGCGCGACCATGCCCGCAGCCTATCCGGGGCACCCGCCCCGCCACCCGGCCCGGCACCCGGCACCGGCACCGCCGCGCCCCACCACCCGGCCCCGCGCCGACACCTCCGCACCGACCTGCGAGGACGCACCATCTCCGGCCACTTTCCGGCAAGCGGGAATGCGACGCGGCGTTCGGGTGGTTGTAGGCCTGGACGAATGCCCAAGGGCCGGACGCGTGGTGCCCAGGGGAGCGACAGGAGGCTAGCCAGGTGACCAAGCACCCCGCCCGTACGGCGGCACGCCGTGCCCCCCTGCTCCCGCCCTCGCTGGGCCGCCTGCAGGGCCTGGTCGGCCGCCGCCGCCCGCACCGGATCGCCATGCTGAGCGTCCACACCTCCCCCCTGCACCAGCCGGGCACCGGCGACGCGGGCGGGATGAACGTCTACATCGTCGAGCTGGCCAAGCGCCTCGCCGCCCTCGACATCGAGGTCGAGGTCTTCACCCGCGCCATCAGTTCGGACGACGCCCCCACCGTGGAGCTGGCCCCCGGCGTGCTGGTCCGGCACGTCACGGCGGGCCCCTACGAAGGGCTGCTCAAGGAGGACCTGCCGGCCCAGCTCTGCGCCTTCACCCACGCCGTGCTGCGCACCGAGGCGGGGCACCGGCCCGGCCACTACGACCTGGTGCACTCGCACTACTGGCTCTCCGGTCAGGTCGGCTGGCTGGCCGCCCAGCGCTGGGGCGTGCCGCTGGTGCACACCATGCACACCATGGCCAAGGTCAAGAACGCCGCGCTGGCCGAGGGCGACACCCCCGAGCCGGCCGCCCGGGAGATCGGCGAGAGCCAGGTGGTCGAGGCGGCCGACCGGCTGATCGCCAACACGGCGGAGGAGGCCGAGGAGCTGGCCCTCCACTACGCGGCCCGCCCCGACCAGCTGGCCGTGGTGCACCCGGGTGTCAACCTCGACGTCTTCCGCCCGGGCCCCGCCGACGCCCGCGCCGCCGCCCGGGCCCGGCTGGGGCTGCCGCAGGACGCGGCGGTGCTGCTGTTCGCCGGGCGGATACAGCCGCTCAAGGCGCCGGACGTGCTGCTGCGGGCGGTCGCGGTGCTGCTGGAGCGCGAGCCGGAGCTGCGCGGCCGGCTGGTCGTACCGGTGGTCGGCGGGCCGTCCGGCACCGGCCTGGCCAAGCCGGAGAGCCTGCAGAAGCTGGCCGCCCAGCTGGGCATCTCGGACGTGGTCCGCTTCCACCCGCCGGTCGGCCAGCAGCAGCTGGCCGAGTGGTACCGGGCCGCCACCGCGCTGGTGATGCCCTCCTACAGCGAGTCGTTCGGCCTGGTCGCCCTGGAGGCCCAGGCCTGCGGCACCCCGGTGGTGGCCGCTGCGGTCGGCGGCCTCCCGGTCGCGGTGCGGGACGGCCGCACCGGCTCCCTGGTGCCCGGCCACGACCCGCAGGACTGGGCCCGTGCGCTCCGCCCGTACGTGACGGACCGTGAGCTGGTGCACCGTCAGGGCCGGGCCGCCGCCGCCCACGCCGCCGCCTTCGGCTGGGACCGCGCCGCCGGCCGCACCGCCGAGGTCTACGCCGCCGCCATGCAGCACGCCCCGTCCCTGCTGGCCGGCCTCCGCCTGGCCTGACCCGCCGTCCCGGTGCGGCGTCACGACCCGGCGTCACGATCCGGGCTGCGCCGCCGGGTCGGTACCGGTCCGTTCCGCCGCGGCGTGACGGGGAGTCAGGCGAGGGCTGCGGCATACCCCCGAGTAACGTCTGCCCCATGGCAACCCTCACCAAGGACGACGCCCTGGCCCTGCTCCGCACCGCCCTGGACGAGGCGGGCGTGGCCTGGGAGCCCGCCGCGACCGACCCGTACACGCTGGTCGCGACGCTGCCCGGCACCCGCAAGCTGGCGACCCCCTGCGCCCTGCGGGTCGGTGACCACACCTTCTCGGTGAACGCCTTCGTGGTCCGCCGTCCCGACGAGAACCACGAGGCGGTCTACCGCTGGCTGCTGGAGCGCAACACCAAGTTGTACGGCGTCGCGTACGCGATCGACGCGCTCGGCGACGTCTACCTGGCCGGGCGCCTTCCCCTGGAGGCGCTGACGCCCGAGGTGGTGGACCGGCTGCTGGGCACCGTGCTCGGGGCCGCCGACGAGCCCTTCAACACCCTGCTCGAACTCGGCTTCGCCACCGCCATCCGCCGCGAGTGGGAGTGGCGCACCAAGCGCGGCGAGTCCACCCGCAACCTGGAGGCGTTCACCCACCTCGCGACCCCCGCCGAGCCCGTGACCCCCGCCGCACCCGCCGCGCCCGAGGCCGACTAGACCAGCGCCTTGGCCGGCTCCTCCGCCGCGACGGAGCCGGCCCGTCGGCGCTGCCCCCGCCCGAGCAGCAGGAAGCCCGCTGCCGCAGCGGTGCCCAGCAGCGCGCAGGTGCCCCAGGCCGCGACCCCGCCGCCGTACTGGAGCAGCAGTGCTCCGCCCGCCGGGCCGAGGAACATCGCCAGCGACCAGGAGAGCGAGTACACGCCCTGGTAGCGCCCGCGCGCGTCGGCCGGGGCCAGTTCGGCGACCAGCGCCATCATGGTCGGGGCGTTCACGATCTCGCCGATCGTCCAGATCGCCACGGTGAGGGCGAAGAACCAGGCCGAGGACCCGGCGAACATGGTGAGGCCGAAGCCCCACCCGATCAGCAGGGAGCTGGCCACCAGCAGGCCGGTCCGGTTGCGGCCGGCCATCAGCCGGGTGACGGGCAGTTGGAGCAGCACGATCAGTGCCCCGTTCAGACCGATCACCAGGCCGTACTGGGAGGCGGGCACCCCGGCTTGCCCCATGTCGACGGCCAGGGTGGTGGAGCCCTGCTGGGCGACCAGGGCGAGCAGCAGGTTCACCCCGAAGACCGCCATGAACCGGCTGTCCCGGAAGACCCGGCCGAGCCCGGCCGCCGACCCGGCCGGCCCCTCGGCGGCGACGGCCGCCACCGGTCGGCTCTCCGGCACCTTCACGAAGACCAGCACCGCGCAGAGCAGCGTGCTCAGCGCGTCCAGCAGGAAGAGCGTCAGGTAGCCGTGGGCGGCGATCAGGCCGGCCACGGCGGCGGAGGCGCCGAAGCCGATGTTGATCGCCCAGTAGTTCAGCGCGTAGGCCCGGGCCCGGTCGGCGGCGGGCACCACGTCGGCGATGATCGCGGAGATCGCCGGGCGGGACGCGTTGCTGCTGAGGCCGACCAGGAAGACCACCGCCGCGATCGCCACCTGGCCGTCCGTGAAGCCCAGCACGGCCACCGACACGGCGGTGCCGAGCTGCGCCGCCAGCAGGGTGGGCCGGCGGCCGATCCGGTCGGTGAGCACCCCGCCGCCGATCGCCGCGATGGCCGAGCCGAGCCCGAACAGCGAGGCGACCAGGCCCGCGTACGCGGCCGACCAGCCGCGCTCGACGGTCAGGTACAGCGAGAGGAACGGGACGACGAAGCCGCCCAGCTTGTTCACCAGGGTGGCGGCCCAGAGCCACCAGAACTGACGGGGTAGTCCACGACCCGTCTCGGTGACCGAGACGTAGAGGCGGTGAAGGGAGGGCATGTGGGGGCTCCCGGGCGGCGTGAGGGACCGCTCAGCGGTACCCGGGCAGGACGGATGACCGCTGGGCGGTAATGTAAGTGGCTCATCTGCGAAGTGAACATTACCGGCGGACTTTGGTCCCGGCTAGCCGTTATCCGCCTCTATTAAGCTGAGCCCCATGGCTGACACGACCTACCGACTGATCCTGCTCCGTCACGGCGAGAGCCAGTGGAACCAGAAGAACCTCTTCACCGGCTGGGTCGACGTCGACCTCAACGAGAAGGGCGAGAAGGAGGCCGCGCGCGGCGGCGAGCTGCTGGCCGCCGAGGGCTTCCTCCCCGACGTACTGCACACCTCCCTGCTGCGCCGCGCGATCCGCACCTCGCAGATCGCCCTGGACAAGGCCGACCGCCACTGGATCCCGGTCAGCCGCAGCTGGCGGCTGAACGAGCGTCACTACGGCGCCCTCCAGGGCAAGGACAAGGCCCAGACCCTGGCCGAGTTCGGCGAGGAGCAGTTCCAGCTGTGGCGCCGCTCGTACGACACCCCGCCGCCGGTGCTGGCCGACGACGCCGAGTACTCGCAGGCCGGTGACGCCCGCTACGCCGACATCCCCAGCGAGCTGCGCCCGGCCACCGAGTGCCTCAAGGACGTCGTCGAGCGGATGCTCCCGTACTGGTACGACGCCATCGTCCCCGACCTGGCCGCCGGAAAGACCGTCCTGGTCACCGCGCACGGCAACAGCCTGCGCGCCCTGGTCAAGCACCTCGACGGCATCTCCGACGAGGACATCGCCGGCCTGAACATCCCGACCGGCATCCCGCTGGTCTACGAGCTCGACGCCGACTTCAAGCCGGTCACCAAGGGCGGTCGCTACCTGGACGCGGACGCCGCCGCCGCCGCCATCGAGGCGGTCAAGAACCAGGGCAAGAAGTAACGCTCCGGCTCCGGCTTCCGACGGCCCCCCTCCCGGACGGGAGGGGGGCCGTTATCCTGTGGGCTTTCGAGACGAGGACTACGGGGGGACCGATGGTCAAGAAGTCCATGGTGGGTGCGCTCATCGTGCTGCTGGTGCTGACGCTGGCGGCGTGCGGTTCGAGCAAGAAGAAGAAGAGCAAGAGCAAGACCCACAACACCCAGCCGGCCAGCAGCCTGGTCGCCGAGCCGAAGACCGTCACCACCGGCGGGGCGCTGACGGTGACGTACAACGGCTGCAAGTCCGGCGACCAGATCGCCTTCTCCTGGACCAAGTCCGGCTCCGCCGAGCGCGGTTCGCTCGGTACGGTCGCCTGCTCGGGCAGCCAGGCCGTGCTGCGGCTGTCCAAGTTCACCGCGACGGCGGTGGGCAGCCTGCAGCTCGGTGGGCAGGCCACCAATGGGGGGCGGAACGAGACCACCCTGATCACCGTCAAGGCGAGCTGACGCACGCGCCTCCCGGTCTGCATCAACGGCCCCACCCGTCGCACGGGTGGGGCCGTTTCCTCGTCAACTCGCCTCCGTATCACGGTGGTTCAGACCATTGACGGTCTCCCGAGGCGCTCCTATGGTATGGACCAGTGGCACGAGCACGCCAAGATCCCCCCACGGACCGGCGTGCGCGGCCCAGTACTCCATCCACCCCCACAGCTCGCTCCGGCCTGCCCGGAGCCGAGTCGGAAGGAGCACCATGCGCAAGCGTCATCTCGTCGGCGCCCTGGTGGCGGCCGTCGCGGTCCCGGTCGCGACCGCCCTGCCGGCCTACTCGCACGGGTACGTCACCGGCCCGCCCAGCCGGGCCGCGCTCTGCGCGGCGGGCACCGTCACCAACTGCGGCGACATCCAGTGGGAGCCGCAGAGCGTCGAGGGGCCGAAGGGCTTCCCGAACTCCGGCCCGGCCGACGGCAAGCTCTGCGCGGGCGGCAACAGCCGCTTCGCCCAACTCGACAACCCGCGCAACGGGGCCTGGCCGACCACCAAGGTGACGGCGGGCTCCCGGCAGAACTTCACCTGGAAGTTCACCGCCCGGCACGCCACCTCCTCGTACCGCTACTACCTCACCAAGTCCGGCTACAACGCGGCCACCGCGCTCAGCCGGAGCAACCTCAACCTCACCCCGCTGCTCACCGTGCCCGGCAACAACCAGCAGCCGCCGAGCACCCTGACCCACAGCGTGCCGCTCCCGGCCGGCCTGACCGGTCACCACGTGCTGCTCGCGGTCTGGGACGTGGCGGACACCACCAACGCGTTCTACTCCTGCGTCGACCTGCAGTTCTGACGGTCCGGCAGGACCCCGGGACGTACGTCGGCCGGGCACCCCGGCAGGTCAGGGGCGCCCGGCCGACGGGACCGGAGGAGGAGCAGGGTCAGTGGCCGCCGCAGCAGCCACCGCTGGCGCCGCCGCACTGGCAGGGCGCGCCGGACTGGCAGCCGCAGCCGCAGCCGGGGCCGCAGCCGCAGGTGGCGGAGAGCACCGGCAGCAGCCGGGCAGCCGTCGGGGTGACGGAGCTCGGCGGCGGGGTGTGGGGGGCTGTGGTCGCCTTCATCGCGCTGGGCCTCCTCGGCAGGGCACCGGGGGTGCACACGGCGGTGTGTCCCCGTCCATGAGTGAAGCCCCCCCGGTGACACGCCGTCAACAGGCGTGCGGGGGCGGGGAGATCGCCCTCCCGTGCGCCCCCGCTCCGCCCCTCACGCCCGGTCCGGGTGGTGCGGTCAGCCCTCGACCTCGGTCAGGGGCACGAACTCGCCCGCGTGCTCACCGGTCACCAGGAACACCACGCGCTTGGCCACCGAGACCGCGTGGTCGGCGAACCGCTCGTAGTACCGGCCGACCAGGGTGACGTCCACGGCGGTCTCGATGCCGTGCTGCCAGCGGTCGTCCAGCAGGTGCGAGAACAGCTCGCGGTGCAGGGCGTCGATCGCGTCGTCGTCCTGCTCCAGCTCCAGTGCCTTGTCCACGTCCTTGGTGGCGATCACCAGGCCGGCCTTGGCCACCAGCCGCTGGGCGAGCTGCCCCATCTCCAGCAGGATCGGGTGCAGGTCGTTCGGGACGGCCGTCTCGGGGTAGCGCAGCCGGGCCACCTTGGCCACGTGCCGGGCCAGGTCGCCGCAGCGCTCCAGGTCCGAGCTCATCCGCAGCGAGGTGACCACGATCCGCAGGTCGGTGGCGACCGGCTGCTGACGGGCCAGCAGGTCGATCGCGCGGTTCTCCAGGTCGTGGTGGAGCGCGTTGATCTTCTCGTCGGCGGCGATCACGCTCTCCGCCAGTTCCAGGTCGGCGTCGAGCAGCGCGGTGGTGGCCCGGCCCATGGCCGAGCCGACCAGCCGTGCCATCTCGACCAGGCTGTCGCTGATCGAGTCGAGTTCCTCGTGGTACGCGTCGCGCATTGCTGTGCTCTCCTCAGTAGCTGTGTCGGTGGCGGTGCCGACCGGCCGTACCGTAGGAAGATCGGAACGGCCGCTGCTGGTGGCCGCATCGTAGTGCCGCCACCGCCCGCACGGGCTGTGCAACTCACCCTGGGCCGTTCGGGCGACCACGCACGGCCGGTGTGGTGAACCGGCGGGAGCTTCGAGGTGAATTCTCGGTAACGTGCGGCCGATCCCTTGATCGCACCCGTGGGGTGCGCCGCCGCGATGCGCTTACGCTGGCCACATGGACGTGAATGTGGCCGCCGCCGCAGCCTGCGCCATAGCCGGGCTCGGGGTCGGTCTCACGGCCGCGATCGCCTTCCGCTGGAGCGAGCGGGAGCAGGCGCGTGCGGGCAGCGGAGGCGGGAAGAACGGATCGGGCGGACTCCCCGCCCAGGAATCACCCCTCCCACCCGGAGTGGACACCGTGCTCTCGGTGCTCCGCTCCTGCGCGATCGTGCTCGGCGAGGGCGACGAGGTGGTCAAGGCCAGCTCCGCCGCCTACGCGATGGGCCTGGTGCGCGGTGGCGCGGTGGCGGTCGAGCAGATGCTCTCGCTGGCCCGGGCCACCCGCCGCGACGGCGAGATCCGCCAGGTCGAGCTGGAGGTCCCCAAGCCCGGCGTGGCCCGCCCGAGCGAGCCGCTCGCGGTCTCCGTCCGGGTCGCCCCGCTCGGCTCCCGGCTGGTCCTGGTGCTGGTCGAGGACCGCACCGAGCGCCGCCGGATCGAGGCCGTCCGCCGCGACTTCGTGGCCAACGTCTCGCACGAGCTCAAGACCCCGGTCGGCGCCCTCTCACTGCTCTCCGAGGCCGTCGCGGACGCCTCCGACGACCCCGAGGCCGTGCAGCGCTTCGCCGGCCGGATGCAGATCGAGGCGACCAGGCTGGCCAGCCTGGTCCAGGAGATCATCGACCTCTCCCGGGTCCAGGACGACCAGCTGCTGGTCGACCCGGAGCCGGTCGCGGTGGACACCCTGATCGCCGAGGCGATCGACCGCTGCCGCCAGCCCGCCGCCGCCAAGCAGATCCACATCGCGGCCGGCGGCATCGGCGGCCTCTACCTGCACGGCAACCGCGGCCAGCTGGCCGCCGCCCTCGGCAACCTGGTCGAGAACGCCGTGAACTACAGCCCTCCGCGCACCCGGGTGGCCATCGCCACCCGGCGCATCTCCAGCGCCGCCGCCCTCGGTGAGGCGGACGGCGAACTGATCGAGATCTCGGTGACCGACCAGGGCATCGGCATCTCCGAGACGGACCGCGAGCGGATCTTCGAGCGGTTCTACCGCGTCGATCCGGCCCGCTCCCGGGCCACCGGAGGAACCGGCCTCGGCCTCTCCATCGTCAAGCACGTGGCGGCCTCGCACGGCGGCACCGTCTCCGTGTGGAGCGTCGAGGGCCAGGGTTCCACCTTCACCGTTCGGCTCCCGGCCGGGAAACCCCCGGTCGAGGAACAGCAGCACCCCATCCCCAAGCCCAACCCCCTTCCTGCCCCGGAGGCCCGCTCGTGACCCGTGTACTGGTGGTCGAGGACGAGGAGTCGTTCAGCGACGCCCTGTCGTACATGCTCCGCAAGGAGGGCTTCGAGGTGGCCATCGCCGCCACTGGCCCCGACGCGCTGGAGCAGTTCGAACGCAACGGCGCCGACCTGGTGCTGCTCGACCTGATGCTCCCCGGGCTCCCCGGCACCGAGGTCTGCCGCCAGCTGCGGGTGCGCTCCAACGTCCCGGTGATCATGGTCACCGCCAAGGACAGCGAGATCGACAAGGTGGTCGGCCTGGAGATAGGGGCCGACGACTACGTCACCAAGCCCTACTCCACCCGTGAGCTGGTGGCCCGCATCCGCGCCGTGCTGCGCCGCCGCGGCGAGGCCGACGGCACCGTCGACAGCGGCCCCGGCGCGCTGGAGGCCGGCCCGGTCCGGATGGACGTCGACCGCCACGTGGTGACGGTGGACGGCGCCAAGGTCGACCTGCCGCTCAAGGAGTTCGACCTGCTGGAGATGCTGCTGCGCAACGCGGGCCGGGTACTCACCCGGATGCAGCTGATCGACCGGGTCTGGGGCGCCGACTACGTCGGTGACACCAAGACCCTGGACGTCCACGTGAAGCGCCTGCGGGCCAAGATCGAGCCGGACCCGGGCGCGCCGCGCTACCTGGTCACGGTCCGCGGCCTGGGCTACAAGTTCGAGCCGTAAACCGCACCGCGCGCACCCGAAGGCCCCCGCTCGATCGATCCGAGCGGGGGCCTTCGGCCGTGCTGACGCGGCGTCAGTGCGCGCCGGCGCTCGCGCTCGGGCTGGCCGCCGGCGGCGCGGCCGGGGTGGAGGCGGTCGCCGAGGCACCGGCCGAAGCCGAGGGCGAAGCGGTGGCGGTGGCCGAAGCGCCGGCCGACGCGGAGGCCGAGGCGCCGGCGGCGGGCACCTTGGGCGCCACCGACGGGCCGAACGGCCGGTACATGCCCTGCGCCGTGTGCACCTGGGCCTCGGCGGCGACCTTGCCGGCCGCGCCGAAGGTGAAGGAGACCGGGGCGTTGCCGCCGAGCCGGACCTTGGCGGTGGCCACCCTGGCCACCGGCTGGTCCTCGCCGCCGAGCAGCACCGCGCCGCCGGCCGGGATGACGACCTCGGAGAGCGGGGCGCCCTTGGCGTCGGTGAAGGTGGCGGCGCCGCCCTCGGCCAGCTCCAACGACTTCAGGGTCTCCGGCTGGGAACCGCTGTTGCTGATGTTCACCGTGACGTTGGCCGGGCCGGGGTGCTCCTCACTGGCGCCCGGCGCGGTCACCACCACGATGTTGTTGAGCTTGAGGGTGGTGCCGATCGAGGTCGAGGCGTTGTCCGGCTTGATCTGCAGCGTGTCCGGGGTGTTCCCGGCGGCGCAGGCGGACAGCGGGAGGATCGCGGCGAGGGCGACGGCGGCGATCGCGCCGCGACGAAGGCTGCGGCTCACGGCGGCGGCATCTCCTTGGGTATCTGATCGGTGGTCAGGCTCAGATTACCGACCGCACATATCCGCTCATCACGGGGTGGCCCCGTGTCGCGCCCCGAGCCGCCCTTCGGGTGCCGTGAGCACGTCCCGCACGCGCATGCGGCAAAAACTCATGATCCAATCATGGTTTCGGGAGTGTTGCCAGAGGTTTCGTCAGGTGTGCAGACCGCCTCCGACCTGCGGGAAGGCCGCGTCGAACATCGGTCGCAGCATGCCGAAGGGGTCGTTGTCAAGCCCTGAGACCGGCCCTGACCTGCGAAAACGCCCTTCGGGTGGACGGCGAACCGTGTTATTCTGGTAAGCCACGGAAGGGGTCCTGTCACATGACGTTCAAGGTTGGCGACACGGTGGTCTACCCCCATCACGGGGCCGCGCTCATCGAGGCCATCGAGATTCGCCAGATCAAAGGTGTGGACAAGACCTACCTGGTGCTGAAGGTGCAGCAGGGAGACTTGACGCTCCGCGTCCCTGCGGAGAACGCCGAGTTCGTCGGCGTGCGTGACGTCGTCGGCCAGGAGGGCCTGGACCGGGTGTTCGAGGTGCTCCGCGCCCCGTACACCGAGGAGCCCACCAACTGGTCCCGCCGGTACAAGGCGAACCTCGAGAAGCTCGCCTCCGGCGATGTGATCAAGGTTGCCGAGGTCGTCCGCGACCTGTGGCGTCGCGAGCGGGAGCGCGGTCTGTCGGCCGGCGAGAAGCGGATGCTCGCCAAGGCACGCCAGATCCTGGTCAGCGAGCTCGCGCTCGCGGAGAACACCAACGAGGACAAGGCGGAGACGCTGCTCGACGAGGTCCTGGCCTCGTAAGCGGTCCACCGCGGTTCGAAGCGCCCGATGCCGGTGCACTCACCGTGGTCACGTAACGTGGCCCCGGTGCGGTCCGGCAGCACGGGCGCTTCGGCGTACCCGGGGGCGGGCCGCCCCGGTCACTCGGTGTGAGGACGAACGGGTGGCGGGCCGGCTTCGGAAGGGGACCGGTACGCCTCGTTCGGCTTCGCCAGTGGCCATACCCACCGCGCCGAGGGCGCGAAACATGGATGCACCAGAGCGCCGAAGGAGCGAGATCCTGAACGGTACGGCAGCAGTCGCAGCGGCCGTGGTCCCCGCCGCAGGGCGGGGCGAGCGGCTGGGGCCCGGGGCCCCGAAGGCCCTGCGGGAGCTCGGCGGGGTGCCCCTGCTGGTGCACGCGGTCCGGGCGCTGGCCCGGAGCCGGGCGGTCGGGCTGGTGGTGGTGGCCGCTCCGCCGGACGGGGTGGCCGAGGTGGTCGGGCTGCTGGACAGCCACGGGCTGGACGGCAAGGACGTCCGGGTGGTGGCGGGCGGGGCGACCCGGCAGGAGTCGGTGCGGCTCGGGCTGGCCGCGATCCCGGCCGACGTGCCGGTGGTGCTGGTGCACGACGCGGCGCGGCCGCTGGTGCCCGTCGAGGTGGTGGACGCGGTGGCCGCAGCCGTACGGGCCGGGGCCGGGGCGGTGGTGCCGGCGGTGCCGCTGGCGGACACCGTGAAGCGGGTCGAGCCGCAGCCGGGCGGGCGGCCGGAGCCGGTGCTGGAGACCCCGGACCGCTCCGCGCTGCGTGCGGTGCAGACCCCGCAGGGCTTCCGTCGGGAGCTGCTGGCCGAGGTGCACGAGCGGGCGCTGGCCGAGCCGGAGCTCACCGTCACCGACGACGCCGGGATGGTCGAGCACTACGGCGGCCCCGTGGTGGTCGTGCCTGGCCACGAAGAGGCGTTCAAGGTCACCCGTCCGCTGGACCTCGTGCTCGCCGAGGCCGTGCTCGCCCGCAGGAGGGCCTCCGATGGCTTCTGACGCTCCGTTGGTCCCGCTGGTCGGGATCGGCACCGACGTGCACGCCTTCGAGGCCGGGCGCCCGCTCTGGGTGGCCGGCCTGGAGTGGCCCGACGCCGGGGACGGGCTGGCCGGGCACTCCGATGCCGACGTGGTCGCGCACGCCGCCTGCGACGCGCTGTTCTCGGCCGCCGGGGTCGGCGACCTGGGGGCGCACTTCGGCACCGACCGCCCGGAGTGGTCCGGCGCCTCCGGCGTCACGCTGCTGACCGAGGCGGCCCGGATCGTCCGGGCCGAGGGCTTCGAGATCGGGAACGTGGCCGTCCAGGTGATCGGTGTCCGCCCGAAGGTCGGCAAGCGCCGGGCGGAGGCCCAGGCGGTGCTGTCGGCCGCCGTCGGCGCCCCGTTCTCGGTCTCCGGCACCACCACCGACGGCCTCGGTCTGACCGGTCGGGCCGAGGGCCTGGCCGCGATCGCCACCGCCCTGGTGTACCGGGTGAGTTGAGGCCGGTACTGATTCGGCCGGCCGGTCCCGCCGGGGGCGGCCGCCTCGCCGGTCGCCTTCGTGACCGCCCTCCGGGGTTGGCGGAGCGGCCGGACGAGGACCAGCGTGGTCGCCGGGGTGGGGCTGACGGTGGCGCTGATGAAACGCACGGGCTGACGCCGGTTGGTCCGATCGGATGGCTGACGGGTGTTCAACTGCCCTGCGGGGCACGGCGGTCAGTAGCGTTCCCCGGGGGCACTCCACGGGAAGAGGTGTACGGGATGGCCGTTGAGCTCTCCGAGCAGGCCAGGGCGCGGTTCGACGGGAAGACCTTCGCGGTGGTGAGCACCGTGCAGCCCGACGGGAGTCCGCAGTCGTCGGTGGTCTGGGTCACCCGGGACGGGGACGACGTGCTGTTCTCCACCGTCGAGGGCCGCCGCAAGCACCTCAACATGGTGCGCGACCCCCGGGTGACCCTGCTGGTCAACCCGCCCGAGGCGCCGTACACCTACCTGGAGTTGCGCGGCGAGGTGGCGATGACCCGGGAGGGCGGCCGGGAGCTGATCGACGAGCTGTCGCGGAAGTACCGGGGTGAGGACTACGGCTTCGACGGCCCCGGGGACGTCCGGGTGGTGTGCCGTCTGACGGCCCGCAAGGCGGTCGGGAACCTCTGAATTCGACAGGACCATGACGGAAAGGTGGCGGGGCACCCCCCGCCGCCCACTACGCTTGACGCTGTGAGCCTTCGCCTGTACGACACCAGCACCCGCCAGGTACGCGACTTCGTCCCGCTCGTACCGGGTTGTGTCTCGATGTACCTGTGTGGCGCGACCGTCCAGGCGCCCCCGCACATCGGACACATCCGGTCCGGCCTCAACTTCGACGTGATGCGCCGTTGGTTCGGCTACCGCGGCTACCAGGTCACCTTCGTCCGGAACGTCACCGACATCGACGACAAGGTGATCGCCAAGGGCCAGATCCAGGGCGTCCCGTGGTGGCAGGTCGCCTCGGTCAACGAGCGTGCCTTCTCCGACGGTTACCACGCGCTGGGCTGCCTGCCGCCCTCGATCGAGCCGCGGGCCACCGGGCACGTGCCCGAGATGATCGAGATGATGCGCGGTCTGATCGAGCGCGGCCACGCCTACGAGTCGGACGGCAACGTCTACTTCGCCGTCACTACCTACCCGGACTACCTGGCGCTCTCCAACCAGGAGTTGGAGAACCTGCGGCAGCCCGAGTCGGCCGGCGAGACCGGCAAGCGGGACCCGCGCGACTTCGCGATGTGGAAGAAGGCCAAGGAGGGCGAGCCCAGCTGGGAGACCCCCTGGGGCCGGGGCCGACCGGGCTGGCACCTGGAGTGCTCGGCCATGGCGCACAAGTACCTGGGCACCGCCTTCGACATCCACGGCGGCGGGCTGGACCTGATCTTCCCGCACCACGAGAACGAGATCGCCCAGTCCAAGGCGTTCGGCGACGACTTCGCCAACTTCTGGGTGCACAACGCCTGGGTCACCATGAGCGGCGAGAAGATGTCCAAGTCGCTGGGGAACTCGGTGCTGGTCTCCGAGATGGTCCAGCGCTGGCGTCCGATCGTGCTCCGCTACTACCTGGCCGCCCCGCACTACCGGTCGATGATCGAGTACAGCGAGGAGGCCCTGCGCGAGGCGGAGACCGCCTTCGCCCGGATCGAGAACTTCATCGAGCGCGCGGTCGAGGTCTGCGGGCCGGTGGACGCGGCGCCCGAGGTGCCGCTGGCCTTCGCGGTGGCGATGGACGACGACCTCGGCGTCCCGCAGGCGCTGGCCGTGGTGCACACCGCTGTCCGCCAGGGCAACAGCGCCCTCACGGCGGACGACAAGGAGAACGCGGTGGCGCGGCTCGCCGAGGTCCGTGCGATGCTCGGTGTGCTGGGTCTCGACCCGCTGGACGAGATGTGGGCCGGTGCCGAGCGCGGTGACGACCTCCGCCCGGTGGTCGACTCGCTGGTGAGCCTGGTGCTGGAGCAGCGGCAGGCCGCCCGGGCCCGCAAGGACTTCGCGACCGCGGACGCGATCCGCGACCGGCTGACGCAGGCCGGGCTGTCCGTCGAGGACGGCCCGACCGGCTCCCGCTGGACGCTCAACAACCAGTAGCCCCGACCTCGGGGCGCGGGTGGGCCGTACCTTCACCGGTGCGGCCCACCCGCACGACGCAGAGCCCGCCGCCGACGGTCGTCGCCGGGGCGGGCGAGACAGACAAGGGAAGTACAGCCATGGCCGGCAACAGCCAGCGCAGGAACCGACGCAACCCCGGATCCAAGAAGGGCGCGTCCGTCGGTACCGGCGGCCACAGCCGGAAGGCGCTCCAGGGCAAGGGCCCGACCCCGCCCGCCTCGGCCCGGAAGGGTCACGTCAAGCAGCGGCAGGCGAACGCCGCCACCAAGCGCGAGATGGACGCCAAGTCGCGGGCCGGCATGCGCCGGGCCGGCGGTGGCGGCCGGGGCGGTCGCGGTGGCGCCGGCTCGGCCGAGCTGGTGTTCGGCCGGAACTCGGTGGTCGAGGCGCTGCAGGGCGGCGTGCCGGCCAACGCGCTCTACGTCCAGCAGTTCATCGACTCGGACGACCGGGTGCGCGAGGCCTTCCAGGCCGCCAACGAGCGGGGCGTCCCGCTGATGGAGGCGCCGCGCCCGCAGCTGGACCAGATGACCGGCGGGATGAACCACCAGGGCCTGGTGCTCCAGGTGCCGCCGTACGAGTACGCGCACCCGGACGACCTGCTGGCCGACGCCGCCGAGAACGGCGAGGACGCGCTGGTGATCGCGCTGGACGGGGTCACCGACTCGCGCAACCTCGGTGCCGTGGTCCGGTCGGCCGCCGCCTTCGGGGCGCACGGCGTGGTGATCCCCGAGCGGCGCGCCGCCGGGATGACCGCCGGCGCCTGGAAGACCTCCTCGGGCGCTGCCGCGCGCCTGCCCGTGGCCCGCGCCACCAACCTGACCCGCGCGCTGGAGGCGTACCAGAAGGCCGGCCTGATCGTGGTCGGCCTGGCGGCCGACGGCGAGGCGGAGATCGGCGACCTGGACGCGCTGACCGGTCCGGTGGTGATCGTCGCGGGCAGCGAGGGCAAGGGCCTGTCCCGGCTGGTCTCGGAGACCTGTGACATCCGGGTCAGGATCCCGATGTCCGGTCTGACCGAGTCGCTGAACGCCGGTGTCGCGGCGGGCATCGTGCTCTACGAGGCGGCCCGGCTGCGCTCGAAGGGCTGACCGGCCGCCGGCCCGGGACCGGGTTCGGAGTCAGTCGTACGTTTGGAACGGTAAACCGATCGGGCCTGACCAGGCCCGATCGGTTTACTCATGATCACTTCAATTGCCGTCAGGAATCCACCCGGGAGAGTGTCCTAACCGGCCGTCACCCGGTTAGACGGGTGTGGACACCAGAACACCTCGGCGCCCTGCACCGGGCGGCATGGCGGGAATAGATGCCGACCCCGGCCTCAACACGGTCAAGGTGCCGTCCGACCCGGCCCGGCTCAGCAGTACCCAGGTCAGCTTCCGGGTCAGGCTCGCCGCCCCGGTGGCACCGCTGATCGACTCCCCGCCCGGCGCCGCCTTCGGGGACCCGTACGGGACCCTCAGCGGTGGGCTGCCGCCCGGCTTCGCCCCCCGGCCGATGGTCACCCCGCAGGTCGTGGTGGCCGGCGCCCAGGTCCCGGCGCTGGCCGGATCGGTGGCGGCCACCCGGCGCAAGGGCCGGGTCACCGCCGTCACCTGGACCGGCCAGACCGGGCCCGGTGACCAGGCGGCGACCCAGCTGCTGGAGGCCGTCCGGCTGAACACCGTGCCGGCCCCGGCCCGCCCGGTCGAGGAGGGCGACACCGAGCAGCTCCAGACCTACCGGGGTGCCCCGGCGGCGGCCCAGGCCGCCCCGGCGGCGGCGGTCCGGCCGCGGGACTGGTCCCCGGCCGGCGAGCTGCCCGAGGTCTCGGCGGTCGGTGCCGACTCCAAGCACGCCTGGTACCCCGGCCGGAAGGTCGACCTGGGGCTGGTGCTGCTGCCGCTGCGGATCGTGCTGGGCTCGCTCTCGGTCTACGCCGGGTTCAGCAAGCTCTGCGACCCGGTGTACTTCGACGGCGGCGACCGCGGCTCGATGATGCGCTGGCTCTCCTCCCTGCACCCGTGGGGCGTGGCCCAGCCGCTGCTGGACTTCGCCATGGCCCACCCGGTCGGGGCCGGTCTGGCGGTCGCCTTCACCCAGGTCGTGGTCGGTGTGCTCTCGCTGCTCGGCCTCTGGCAGCGGGTCGCGGCCGGTGCCGCGATGCTGCTCTCCGCCGCGCTCCTGTTCACCGTCAGCTGGCGGGCGGTGCCGGTCTACGACACCCCCGACCTGCTGTTCCTGGTGGCCTGGAGCCCGCTGCTGATCGCCGGTGCGCCGTTCGGCTCGCTGGACGGGCGGATCGCGCTGGACGCCTGGCGCCGCTACGGCGCCGCCGCCGCCCCGGCCGCGCTCCGCCGCCGGATCCGGCGGCGCGGCGGCGTGCTGACGGCCGTGGTGGTCGGGCTGACGCTGCTGGTCGGGTCGATGCTCGGCGCGGCGGTCCGCACCAACGGACGGACCGGTCCGGTGCCGGCCAAGCCGCCGACGGACTTCGGTTCGCCGATGTGGCCCGGCGAGGGCGCCTCCACCTCCGCGGTGCCGGTGGCCCCGCTGCCGCCGTCCGCCAAGCCCACCCCGGCGCCGACCGCCCCCTCGGCCGGCAAGGGCAGTGCCAGCCCCAAGCCGAAGCCCTCCAGCAGCGGCAAGAGCGACGGTGCGCGCCCGCCGGCCGCCTCCACCCCCGCCGCCGCCCCCACCCCGAGCAAGGCCACCGGCGGCGGAGGCACCCCGGCCGGTGCCAGCAACCGGGGCGCCACCGGCGGCTCCACCAGCACCGGCACCGCCCCCAAGCCGACCCCCAGTACGGGCGGCAGCGGTGGCATCCTCGGCGGCGTGCTGGGCGCCCCGCTGCTGGGCATGGGCCCCGGCTCGGCGGAGCGGCCGGTGGTGTAGCTCCGGGCGCGAGGCCACCCCGGCATCCGCGGCCCCGCCGCACGCGCGACCTCCCGTCCACCCGGACGGGAGGTCGCGCTGCTGTCGGGGCCTCACCAGCCCCGCCGCCGTGCCCGGAGCTGCGGCGTCGTGGTGGGCTGCCGCACCTGAGCCTGCCGTGCCGGGCTGCCGCGCCCGAGTCTGCCCTGCCGGGCCTGACCGGCGCCCGGGACTGCCGTGCCGGGCCCTGACCGGTGGTCAGTTCGTCGCGACGGCAAGCTCCTTGGCCGCCTCGGTGAGGTCCTTCGCGGTGTCGATGGCCCGCCAGTAGCAGCCCTGCGGCAGCTGGTAGCCGGCCAGCCGCTTGCTCCGGGCCAGCTGCGGGAAGGTGGTCCGCTCGTGGTCGCCGACGTCCGGCAGCAGGTCCTGGAAGCCTGGTGCGAAGACGTACAGGCCGGCGTTGATCAGGAAGGGCGAGGGCGGGGCCTCGATGAAGTCCAGCACGTTGCCGAACTGGTCGGTCTCCACCGCGCCCCAGGGGATCCGCGGCCGGGCCAGCGCGAGCGTCGCGACGGCGTCCCGCTCGTGGTGGAAGGCGGCCATCTCGCGCAGGCTGAACCTGGTCCAGATGTCGCCGTTGGTGGCGTACCAGGGCTGGTCCGGGCGGGGGAGCGCCTTCGCGGCGTACTTCAGCCCGCCGCCCCGGCCGAGCGGCTCGGTCTCCACCACCGTGCTGACCCTGAGCGGGAGTTCGGCCCGGTCCAGCCAGTCCTGGAGCACCTCGGCCAGGTGGCCGCAGGAGATCACCACGTCGGTGACCCCCTCGGCGGCGAGCCAGGCCAGCTGGTGACCGACGATGGGCGTACCGGTACCCGGGATCTCGACCAGCGGCTTGGGCCGGTCGTCGGTGTAGGGACGGAGCCTGGAGCCCTGGCCGCCGGCCAGGATGACGGCCTGCGTCACGGCGGGGGAGTGCAGGGCTGTGGTGGAGGCGGTGTCAGCTGTCATGCCTGAACGATAGGCCCAGGCATGACAGCTGACGTCCTGTCGCCCCGTACGCGGGGTATGCGGGGTACGCGGGGTACGCGGGGTACGGGGCGGGAGGCTGCTAGCCCACCACGCCGGTGGCGAACGAGCCGTCGCAGACCGGCCGGGCGAAGCTGCGGGCCCGCTGTGCGTCGCCCTGGTACTTGCGCACGGCGGCCCGGCCGAGATCGGCGGCCAGCTCGGTGCAGTACGGGGTGAGCGCGGGCTTCTCCCGCATGGAGCGCTCCAGCAGGTCGAGCGCGGTGCCCGGGTTGTGGCTGCGCAGCTCCGCCATCAGGTCGGTGCGCAGGGCTTCCTTGGGGGACATGCCGTCGGTGTTCACGGCGGTCGCGCTGCGCCCGATGGTGCCGTCGCCGCTGGAGGCCGCGACCACTTGCTGGTCGAGGCCGGTGGGCGGGGCCCAGGGCACGCGGGTGACGGCGAGCGTGCCGGTGGTCACCAGGATCACGGGCAGGGTCAGCGCAACGGTCTGGCCGATGCGGCGCACGAGTTGCTTCACGCACGAGAGCGTAGCGGCGTGTCGGGCTCCGGTGGCTCTCCGTTACCCCAATGAGTGACGCGTGTCCGGTTTCGTCCCTCCCGTTGGTTGACGCCGAAGGCCCCCGTCCACCCGGACGGGGGCCTTCGTATGATGATCAGTCAGGCGATCAGCGGCTCAGGCGGGCGCCGGTGGTGGTGTTGAAGACGTGGGTCTCGCCACCGGTCGGGACCACGTGGATGGTCTCGCCCTTCTGCGGGATCTGACGGCCGTGCACGCGCACCACGATGTCCTTGTCGTCGCCACCGATCTTGGTGGTGCCGTAGACGAAGCCGTCCGCGCCGAGCTCCTCGACCACGTTGACGGTGACCGCGACGCCCTCGATGCCGCCCGCCGGGACGATCTCGAAGTGCTCCGGGCGGATGCCGACGGTGACGCTCTTGTCGGTGCCGGCGCCGGCCAGGTCCTCGCGGGAGATGTTGACGATCGAGCCGCCGAACTTCACGCCGCCGTCGACCAGCGGGACGTCGACCAGGTTCATCGCGGGCGAGCCGATGAAGCCGGCCACGAAGAGGTTGGCCGGGCGGTCGTACATGTTGCGCGGGGAGTCGACCTGCTGGAGCAGACCGTCCTTGAGCACCGCGACGCGGTCGCCCATGGTCATGGCCTCGACCTGGTCGTGGGTCACGTAGACGGTGGTGATGCCCAGGCGGCGCTGCAGCGAGGCGATCTGGGTGCGGGTGGAGACGCGGAGCTTGGCGTCGAGGTTCGACAGCGGCTCGTCCATCAGGAAGACCTGCGGCTCGCGGACGATCGCGCGGCCCATCGCGACGCGCTGGCGCTGACCACCGGAGAGCGCCTTCGGCTTGCGGTCCAGGTACTGGGTCAGGTCGAGGATCTTCGCGGCCTCTTCGACCTTGGCCCGGATCTCGGTCTTGTTGACGCCGGCGATCTTGAGCGCGAAGCCCATGTTGTCCGCGACGGTCATGTGCGGGTAGAGCGCGTAGTTCTGGAACACCATGGCGATGTCCCGGTCCTTCGGCGGCAGGTGGGTGACGTCGCGGTCGCCGATCCGGATGGCACCGCCGTTGACGTCCTCGAGGCCCGCGAGCATCCGGAGGCTGGTGGACTTGCCACAGCCGGAGGGGCCGACCAGCACGAGGAACTCGCCGTCCTCGATGTGCAGGTCCAGACCGTCGACCGACGGCTTGGTGGCACCCGGGTAGACACGGGTGGCCTTGTCGTACGTGACCGAAGCCATGCTTCTGCGCTCCTTCACCGGCAGGAACGTGCCGGACGATCCGAGTAAAGGGTGGAGTTGTGGTCCGCCGTCCGGCGCCAAGTGGTCTGGACCACCCGGCCGCACGTGCGGCTTCCCGGCGACGCTACCCGCCCGATCGCCGGATTGTCAGCCCCCTCCGCCCGCCGAATCCGGCATCAATCCGATCACGGCCCCCACCCACGCCCGGTACACTGCCCACTGGTACCGCCGTGGCCGCGCCGCGGACGGTCACCGTGCCTCCTTAGCTCAGCTGGCCAGAGCACCGCTCTTGTAAAGCGGGGGTCGTCGGTTCGAACCCGACAGGGGGCTCCATGCTCTACGGGTGACGGAAGGGCCAACAGGCGGGAGAACGCCCGCTGTTGGCCCTTCGTACGTTGCGTCAGTCCGTCTCGGAGGGGCGCTGAACCGCTAGCGCGTGGACTGCGATTGCGTCGGTGTTGGCGGCGAGCCGGGGGCCTCGGCCTCGCCGCGCGTCGTGCCCATGAGTCCGAGCAGAACGACGGCGACACAGGCACAGAGAAACGCCATGAAGAGCAGGCGCTGCTTCTGCACTACGGCCAAGCGGCCCTGCGTGTCGCCGGCGATGATCCGGTACTTGGACGTCTGGTGCTCGAAGAACTTGTTGATCGAATCCTTGGGAAGGTTCCTGACCACCCGTGCCACGGCGAGCAGCGTGCAGGAAACGGCGATTACGACGATGACCCCTACGGGCGCACCGTCCAGGAGTTGGAAGAACACTGCTGCAGACCCTTGTCATTGAGGTCGGCAAGACATGAGCGAGATCGACGTGAATGCCTGTCGGAAGCGGTCATCTCGACCGGAGTACGCCACAGGTCGAGATCTCCTCGCGGAGATCTCGGGGGTTGCCCTGTGACGGGGGAAGGACTCTGAGGGGAACGGCGTTCGCTCAGGTCAAGCCGGTGGACATTAGCTTCCGCGGATCACGCGGACGCGCCGGCTGAGCATCGGGTCATGCGTCGATGCGGTTCTCGACCTTGCGGTTCTTGTTCCACGCGTTCACGACCAGTCGATAGGCGGTCGCGACTCGGGAACCGGTACCGCTGTTGTTGAACCCCCCGCGCGACGACTGGCTCAGGATCTCGGAGCGCCACTTCGCTGCGGTTCCCAGCGCCAGGATCTTCCTGGCGAGCTCCTTGTCGTCGACCAGGTCGCCCCAGCGGCCGAGGAACATGCCGATGCCGCCGAGCAACATGCCGTCCCAGGTCTCGGGGGAACGGTCCCAGGCGTCCTCGGCCACCGCGAGCGTGCGGTCGAAGACCGAGGCCCCGTAGCGGTCGACGATCTGGAGGACACCAGACACGGCGCCCACGCCGTTGGTGGAGGTCGAGCCGAGCGTGAGCCCGTGCTTCTTGAGGATCCGGTCGGTGTCGACGAACAGGGGTACGCCACCGGTGAGTCCGACGTAGTACTCGTCGATGGGGCGGGGCTTGTGGGATTCCCGGTTCTTGATCAGGAAGAGAATGGCTTCCTCGGCCTGGGAGAGGCCGTGATGCACCTCGGCCATGATCATGGGAATTTCCGCGAGTGCGCACGCGCGCCACCGGTGCTGTCCGTCGACGATGTAAAGCTCGCCGTCCGAGCGCTGCGACACGATGATCGAGCCGATCGCCTCGCTCACGAGGTTGTTGGCGATGCTCTGCGCCCGCTTCTCGTTGAGGGTCCGCTGGGCCTGCGGATCGATGTTGAGGCTCTTGATCGGAAGCTCAACACCATAGTCAACCTGATGGGTGGGCAGGTCGAACGAGTACCTGGCCTTAGGCATGGCTGTGCCCTTCAGCGCTGCGTTAGGGGGATTGGATGGCATAAGCCGGGATTTGGGGATACAGCGCGAAGTTCATCTAATCACACCTGATCATGGTTGCCCAAATTCCAAACGCTCGAACGGGGCCTATGCCGTCCCGGTAATTCGGAATTACCTATTCCGCTTCTGGCCGAGAGGGGCCGTGGCTGCCGATGGCTCCCCTCGTGGCGGTCGCGGGTCGGCGGTCCCGTTGACGGCGACTGCCCGTCGGGGTGGCTGGCGCTGGGCTTCGCCCCCGTGTGAGGTCGAGGCTCAGCCCGTGTCTATGGCTGTCATTTTTTTGCGGAATCCTGTCGACATCTTGTGGTCATCTGTCGGGCGGTGGTTAAGTGTGGCTGCCGCCGGTGAGTGCCGCGGCACCCCACCCACCCGTGCCCGTAGAAGGGTTCCCCCGTCATGAGCAGAACCGGGATCGTCCACAGATCCGTCCTCGTCGCGGTGTCCGCAGGTATGGCCATGTCCCTTGCGGCATGCGGCAGTTCGGGGGGTGCGAGCGAGGAGGGCAAGGCGACCGGGGGCGCCACGCTCGATCCGTCGGCGAAGGTGACGATCAGCGTCGACTGCCAGCCGCCGGTGACCAAGGCGGCCGAGCGCAAGCAGTGGGACGAGGACATCGCGGCGTTCGGGAAGCTGTACCCGAACGTGACGATCAAGAGCAAGGACGCCTCGCCCTGCGAGGAGCCCGCCCCGTTCACCGCCCAGCTCAAGGGCAAGACCCAGACCGACGTCTTCTACACCTACTTCACCGACCTCCAGCAGGTGCTGGACGAGGGTGCGGCCGAGGACATCTCGGCGTACGTCAACGAGCAGACGGTGCCGGCGCTGAAGGACATCGACCCCTCGGTGCTGGCCACCCTCAAGGACGACGGCAAGCTCTACGGCCTGCCGACCTCCAACTACAAGATGGGCCTGCTGTACAACCGCAAGCTGTTCAAGCAGGCGGGCCTGGACCCGGACAAGCCGCCGGCCACCTGGGCGGAGATCCGGGAGGCGGCCAAGAAGATCGCCGCGCTGGGCAACGGGGTGAACGGGTACGGCGAGTACAGCGCGACCAACCAGGGCGGCTGGCACTACACCGCCGAGCTGTACGGCCTCGGCGGGTCGATGGTGAGCGAGGACGGCAAGAAGGCCGCGTTCAACACGCCCGAGGGCAAGCAGGTCCTGCAGAACCTGTACGACATGCGGTGGACCGACAACAGCATGGGCGCCGCGCAGAGCCTCAAGTGGCCCGACCTGATGACCCAGATGTCGACCGACAAGCTCGGCATGTACGTCGGGGCGCCGGACGACATCACCTACATGGTGCAGACCCTCAAGGGCAACTACGAGGACTACGGCATGGGCCCGATGCCGGGCGCCAAGGCCGCACTGCTCGGCGGCAACGACTACATGTTCAAGAAGGGGTCCACCCCGGACCAGATCAAGGCGGGTATCGCCTGGATCAACTTCAAGTTCCTCACCCTGGGCAAGGGCCAGTTCGACTACGCCCGGACCAAGGCGGACGGCCTGCCGGTCGGCCTGCCGCAGCCGTTCTTCTTCACCGGCGCCTCGCTGGAGGGCGACAACAAGTCCAAGGCCGCCAACGCCACCGTGCCGGTCAAGAACTACGCGCCGTACCTGGCCGTCCAGGTGCCCGGCAAGACCGAGCCGGCCAACGCCCAGCAGATCTACAAGGTGCTGGACAACCCGGTCTCCGCCGTCCTGACCGACAAGAACGCCGACGTGGCCAAGCTGCTGAGTGACGCCGAGGCGCAGGTCAACCAGGTCCTGGCGAGCCTGCAGTGACACTACGTCGGGTCCGGGAGCAGCTGACGGCGCACGGCTTCCTGATCGGTGCGCTGCTCTGCTTCGGCTTCTTCACCTGGTACCCGATGGTGCGGGAAGTCGTGATGAGCTTCCAGCGCACCAAGCGGGGGCGGACCACCTGGGTCGGGTGGGCCAACGTCGAACAGCTGCTCCAGGACCCGGCGTTCTGGCAGGCCTGGGGCAACACCCTGCTCTTCACCCTGCTGGCCCTGGTGCTCGGCTTCGCGATGCCGTTCTTCGTGGCCGTGCTGCTCAACGAACTCCGGCACGCCAAGGCGTACTTGAGGATCCTGGTCTACCTGCCGGTGATGATGCCGCCGGTGGCCTCGGTGCTGCTCTTCAAGTACTTCTACGATCCGGACTTCGGGCTCTTCAACAGCATCCTGCGGGCCCTGCACCTGCCCACCTCGGCCTGGCTCAACTCACCGGACACCGCGATGATCTCGGTGGTGATCGCGGCCACCTGGATGAACATGGGCGGCGCCACACTGATCTACCTGGCGGCCCTCCAGGGCATCCCCGGAGAGCTGTACGAGGCGGCCGAGCTGGACGGGGCCGGCATCTGGCGGCGGATCTGGCACGTGACGATCCCGCAGACCCGGCTGATCCTCTCGCTCCTGCTGCTGCTGCAGATCGTGGCCACCATGCAGGTGTTCGTGGAGCCCTTCCTGCTGACCGGTGGCAACGGGCCGCAGGGCTCCACCACCACCGTGGTCTTCCTGGTCTACCAGTACGCCTTCAACTTCAACAACTACGGTGCCGCCTCCGCACTCGGGCTGATCATGCTGCTGGTGCTGGCCGGTTTCTCCGTGCTCTACGCGCGGCTGTCCCGCAAGGCGGCCGACTAGAAAGGACGCCCGGTGGCAGAGCCCCAGACCCGGACGCTGATCTCCCAGACCCAACTCGACCGTCCGCTCGGCAGGTGGCTCTACCGGGTGGTCCTGGCCGTCACCGTCCTCGGCTTCACGCTGGTCTTCCTGGGCCCGCTGTACTGGCTGGTGACCGGCGGCCTGAAGTCCACCGCCGAGGTGGTGCAGAATCCGCCGACGCTCTTCCCGAGCGAGCTGCACCCGGAGACGTACGCCACCGCCTGGAGCCAACTGCGGCTCGGCAGGCTGCTGTTCAACACGCTGTACTACGCGCTGGGGGCGCTGGCCTTCCAACTGGTGTTCGACGTGGCGGCGGCGTACGCGCTCTCCAAGCTCCGGCCGGTGCTGGGGAACGTCATCCTCGGCATGATGCTGGCCACCCTGATGATCCCGGCGGCGGTGCTGATCGTGCCGCAGTACCTGACGGTGCTGGACCTGCCGGTGCTCCACCTCAACCTGGTCAACACCCCGTGGGCGATCTGGCTGCCCACGGTGGCCAACGCCTTCAACATCTTCCTGCTGAAGCGCTTCTTCGACTCCATCCCGGCCGACCTGCTGGCGGCCGCCGCGATCGACGGGGCCGGCCCGATGCGGACCCTGGCCTCGATCGTGCTGCCGATGTCCCGGCCGATCCTCGGAGTGGTCTCGATCTTCGCCGTGGTGAACGTCTGGAAGGACTTCCTCTGGCCGATGCTGGTCCAGCCGGACCCGGCCAACCAGACGTTGAACATCGGCATCAAGTCGCTGGCCATGGGCGTACCGCAGAACGTCATCATCGCCGCGCTGGCCATCGCCTCGCTGCCGACCATCGCCTTCTTCCTGCTCTTCCAACGCAACATCATGTCCGGGCTCACCTCGGGTGGGCTCAAAGGCTGAGGCCGGGGCCCGGGCGCCGATCCCGAAAGGACACCCAGACCGTGGGACAGCAATCCCCGCCCGACCGCTCCGACTGGTGGCGCGACGCGGCCATCTACCAGGTGTACCCGCGCAGCTTCGCCGACGGGGACGGTGACGGCACGGGAGACCTGGCCGGCGTCCGCTCCCGCCTCCCCTACCTGGCCGAACTCGGGGTGGACGCCGTCTGGTTCAACCCCTGGTACCCCTCGCCGATGGCGGACGGCGGCTACGACGTGGCCGACTACCGGGGTGTGGACCCGCTGTTCGGCACGCTGGCCGAGGCCGAGCTGCTGATCGCCGAGGCGCTGGAGCTCGGCATCCGCACCGTGGTGGACGTGGTGCCCAACCACGTCTCCGACCAGCACCCTTGGTTCCGGGCCGCGCTGGCCGCCGGGCCGGGCAGCCCGGAGCGCGAGCTGTTCCACTTCAAGGAGGGCCGGGGGGAGCACGGCGAGATCCCGCCGAACGACTGGGTGTCCGAGTTCGGCGGCTGCCCGTGGACCAGGATCGAGGACGGCAGCTGGTACCTGCACCTGTTCGCCACCCAGCAGCCTGACCTCAACTGGGCGCATCCGCTGGTGCGTTCCGAGCACGAGGAGATCCTCCGGTTCTGGTTCGACCGGGGTGCGGCCGGGGTGCGGATCGACTCCGCCGCACTGCTGGCCAAGGACCCGGCGCTGCCCGACTTCGTCAAGGGCACCGATCCGCACCCCTACACCGACCGGGAGGAGCTGCACGCGATCTACCGCTCCTGGCGGGCGATCGCCGACGAGTACCCCGGCACCCGGATCCTGGTCGGCGAGGTCTGGCTGCCGGACGCCGAACGGTTCGCCCGCTACCTGCGCCCGGACGAACTGCACACCGCCTTCAACTTCGACTTCCTGGCCCGCCCCTGGGACGCGGCGGCGCTGCGCGAGTCGATCGACTCCACGCTCGCCCTGCACGCCCCGGTCGGCGCCCCGGCCACCTGGGTGCTCTGCAACCACGACGTCACCCGCACGGTGACCCGCTACGGCCGCCGGGACACCCGCTTCGACTTCGCGGCCAAGCGCTGGGGCACCCCGACCGACCTCGCGCTGGGCCTGCGGCGGGCCAGGGCCGCCGCACTGCTCTCGCTCGCCCTGCCCGGTGCGGTCTACCTGTACCAGGGCGAGGAGTTGGGCCTGCCGGAGGTGGAGAACCTCCCGCTGGACCGGCTCCAGGACCCGATGCACTTCCGCTCCGGCGGCACCGATCCCGGCCGCGACGGCTGCCGGGTGCCGCTCCCCTGGTCGGGCGACCGACCCCCGTACGGGTTCAGCCAGGATTCGACGGCCGAGGCCTGGCTCCCGCAGCCGGCCGACTGGGCCCCGCTCACGGTGGCGGCCCAGTCGGCCGATCCTGAGTCGATGCTGACCCTCTACCGCGAGGCGCTCCGGCTGCGGCGCACCGAAGCCGCCCTGCACGGCGACAAGTTCGAATGGCTCTCGACGGTCGGCGAGGTGCTCGCCTTCCGCCGCGGCGACCTGCTCTGCGTGGTCAACTTCGGGGCCGAGCCGGTCCTGCTCCCGGAGCACCGCACCCTGCTGCTGGCCAGCGGCCCGCTCGCCGGCCCCGCCCAGCTCCCCACCGACACCGCGGTCTGGCTGCGCGTCGCCTGACTCGCCGACCGAGCGGCCTCCCTCCGCCCGGCCCGCCATCGGGTCGGGTGCCGCTCGGCCCGCCGCCCCTCACCGGAGGCCCGGATGGCCGTCTCGGCCCGGTCGCCACCGTACGCGCAAGGTTCCCTCAACTCCTCACCCCCACCCCGTCGTCAGAGACAGAGGACCCCCGTGAGAACCAGAGCTCCGATCCCCCGGCTGGTGGCCACCGCGGCCACGCTCAGCCTGCTGGCGCTGGCCGGCCCGCTGCTGCCCGCCGGTACCGCCGCAGCCGCCGGCGGGCCCAACCTGGCCGCCGGCAAGGCGGTCTCCGCCTCCAGCACCACCGGCGGCCAGGCCGTCACCAACATCAACGACGGCAACCAGGGCACCTACTGGGAGAGCGCCAACGGCGCGCTGCCGCAGTGGGTGCAGGTCGACCTCGGCAGCTCCACCTCGATCGACGAGGTGGTGCTGAAGCTCCCGGCGGGCTGGGAGAGCCGCACCGAGACGCTGGCCGTGCAGGGCAGCGCCGACGGCACCTCCTTCACCACCCTGGCCACCTCGGCCGGGTACGCCTTCGAGCCGGGCTCGGGCAACACCGTCCGGATCACCTTCCCGGCCGCCACCACCCGCTACGTCCGGCTGGCGATCTCGGCGAACACCGGCTGGCCGGCCGCCCAGATCTCCGAGCTGGAGGTGCACGGCTCCTCGACCGCCAGCCCCAACCTGGCGCTCGGCCGGGCCTTCTCCGCCAGCGGCGTCAGCCAGACCTACGTGGCGGCCAACGCGGGCGACGGCAACCAGGCCAGCTACTGGGAGAGCGCCAACAACGCGCTCCCGCAGTGGGTGCAGGTCGACCTCGGCTCGGCCGTCGCGGTCAACCGGGCCGTGCTCAAGCTGCCGGCCGGCTGGGAGCGCCGCACCCAGACGCTGTCCGTCCAGGGCAGCACCAACGGCACCACCTTCACCGACCTCTCCGCCTCGGCCGGCCGGGTCTTCGACCCGGCGAGCGGCAACGCGGTGACGGTGGACCTCGGCACCACCACCGTCCGGTACCTGCGGGTCAACGTCACGGCGAACACCGCCTGGCCGGCCGCCCAGCTCTCCGAGCTGGAGGTCTACGGGCCGAACACCGGCGACATCCAGGCGCCGTCCGCTCCGGGGACCCTGTCGTACACCCAACCCGCTTCCGGCCAGGTCAAGTTGAGCTGGGGCGCGGCCACCGACAACGTCGGCGTGACCGGCTACGACGTGTACGCCAACGGCGAGCTGCTGACCAGCGTGGCCGGCACGGCGCTCAGCTACACCGACAGCCGCCCCGACTCCGAGACGGTCTCGTACAGCGTCAAGGCCAAGGACGCGGCGGGCAACCAGTCGGCCGCGAGCAACACCGTGACCCGCACCGGCCAGAGCGGCGACACCCAGGCGCCGTCCGCTCCGGGCACCCTCTCCTACACCCAACCCGCCTCCGGCCAGGTCAAGTTGGCCTGGGGCGCGGCCGGCGACAACGTGGGAGTGACGGGCTACGACGTGTACGCCAACGGCACCCTGCGGGGCAGCGTCGCGGGGAACGTGCTGACCTACACCGACAGCCGCGCCGACTCCGAGACGGTCTCCTACTACGTCAAGGCCAAGGACGCGGCGGGCAACCAGTCGGCCGCGAGCAACACCGTGCTGCGCACCGGCACCGTCGGCGGCACCAACCTGGCGGCGGGCAAGCCGATCTCGGCCTCCTCGGTGATCCACACCTTCGTCGCGGCCAACGCCAACGACAACGACCTGAACACCTACTGGGAGGCGGCCGGCCAGCCCGGCACCCTGGCGGTGCAGCTCGGCTCCAACGCCTCGGTCAGCGCCGTGGTCGTCAAGCTCAACCCGGCGGCGGCCTGGTCCACCCGGACCCAGACCATCGAGGTGCTCGGCCGGGACCAGGCGGGGAGCGGCTTCACCTCGCTGGTGGCGGCCAAGAGCTACACCTTCGACCAGCCCTCGGGGAACACCGTCACCATCCCGGTGAGCGCGACCGCCGCCGAGGTGCAGCTGAAGTTCACCGCCAACTCCGGCTCCGGCGGCGGCCAGGTGGCCGAGTTCCAGGTGATCGGCACCCCGGCGCCGAACCCGGACCTGACCGTCACCGCCACCACCGCCAGCCCGGCGAACCCGGTGGAGACCGACGCCGTCACGCTCTCCGCCACCGTGCAGAACGTGGGCAACCTGGCCTCCCCGGCCAGCTCGGTCAACCTCTACCTGGGCTCCACCAAGGTCGGCACCGCCGCCGTCGGCGCGCTGGCCGCCGGGGCCTCCACCACCGTCCAGGTGAACGCCGGCGTGCAGAACGCCGGCAGCTACCAGCTCTCCGCCAAGGTCGACGAGGCCAACGCGGTGATCGAGCGGGACGAGACCAACAACAGCTTCACCAGCGCCTCCCCGCTGGTGGTCAGTCAGGTGGCCAGCTCCGACCTGCTCGCCTCCCCGGTCAGCTGGTCACCCTCCAACCCGGCGGCCGGGAACGCCGTCACCTTCTCGGTGGCGGTGAAGAACCAGGGCACGGTGGCCTCGGCCGGCGGCGCGCACGCCATCACCCTGACGGTGGCCGACGCGAGCGGCGCCGTGGTGAAGACCCTGACCGGCGCGTACACCGGGGCCATCGCGGCCGGTGCCACCGCCGCCCCGGTCAACCTGGGCAGCTGGACGGCGGGCAACGGTAAGTACACCGTGAAGACGGTGATCGCCGACGACGCCAACGAGCTGCCGGTGAAGCGGGCCAACAACACCGACACCCAGTCGCTGTACGTCGGCCGCGGCGCCAACATGCCGTACGACACCTACGAGGCCGAGGACGGCGTGCTGGCCGGCGGGGCCGCGCTGGTCGGGCCGAACCGGGTGGTCGGCGACCTGGCCGGCGAGGCCAGCGGCCGTCGTGCGGTGACGCTCAACTCCACCGGTGCCTCGGTGGAGTTCACCACCAAGGCGCCCACCAACACCCTGGTCACCCGGTTCTCCATCCCGGACGCGGCCGGCGGTGACGGCATCAACTCCACGCTCAGCGTCTACGTCAACGGGTCCTTCCTGAAGACCATCGACCTGACCTCCAAGTACGCCTGGCTGTACGGCAGCGAGACCGCCCCGGGCAACTCGCCGGGCGCAGGCGGCCCCCGCCACATCTACGACGAGGCCAACGTCCTGCTGGGCACCACCGTCCCGGCCGGCAGCAAGATCAAGCTGCAGAAGGACGCCGGGAACACCTCGCAGTACGCGATCGACTTCGTCAGCCTGGAGCAGGCCACGGCGGTCGCCAACCCGGACCCGGCCCGGTACGCCGTCCCGGCCGGTTTCACCCACCAGGACGTGCAGAACGCCCTGGACAAGGTCCGGATGGACACCACCGGCACCCTGGTCGGCGTCTACCTGCCGGCCGGCGACTACCAGACCGCGAGCAAGTTCCAGGTCTACGGCAAGGCCGTGAAGGTGGTCGGCGCGGGCCCGTGGTTCACCCGCTTCAAGGCGCCGGAGACCCAGTCCAACACCGACGTCGGCTTCCGTGCCGAGGCGACCGCCAACGGCTCCTCGTTCACCGGCTTCGCCTACTTCGGCAACTACACCTCGCGGATCGACGGCCCGGGCAAGGTCTTCGACTTCGCGAACGTGGCCAACATGGTGATCGACAACATCTGGGTCGAGCACATGGTCTGCCTCTACTGGGGCGCCAACACCGACAACATGGTCATCAAGAACTCCCGGATCCGCGACACCTTCGCGGACGGGATCAACATGACCAACGGCTCCACCGACAACCTGATCACCAACATCGAGGCCCGGGCCACCGGTGACGACTCCTTCGCGCTGTTCTCCGCGATCGACGCGGGCGGCGCGGACGAGAAGAACAACGTCTTCGAGAACCTGACCTCGATCCTCACCTGGCGGGCGGCCGGCGTCGCGGTCTACGGCGGCTACGCCAACACCTTCCGCAACATCCACATCGCCGACACCCTGGTCTACTCGGGCATCACCATCAGCTCGCTGGACTTCGGGTACCCGATGAACGGCTTCGGCACCGACCCGACCAACCTGCAGAACATCTCGATCGTCCGGGCCGGCGGCCACTTCTGGGGCTCGCAGACCTTCCCGGGGATCTGGGTCTTCTCGGCCTCGAAGGTCTTCCAGGGCATCCGGGTGAGCGACGTGGACATCGTCGACCCGACGTACCACGGCATCATGTTCCAGACCAACTACGTCGGCGGCCAGCCGCAGTTCCCGGTCAAGGACACGGTGTTCAGCAACATCTCGATCACCGGGGCCAAGAAGAGCGGCGACGCCTTCGACGCCAAGTCCGGCTTCGGGATCTGGGCCAACGAGGCGGCCGAGGCCGGCCAGGGCCCGGCGGTCGGGTCGGTGGTCTTCAACAACCTGCGGATGAGCGGCAACGCGCAGGACATCAAGAACACCACCTCGACCTTCACCATCACCAGGAACCCGTAGTCCCCTCCGGGTCCCATCCCTCCTAGAGCAGCTGCTGCCCCGGGCGCCCCTGACGCGCCCGGGGCAGCAGCGCAAGAAAGCGCAAACGGCTTGCGAAGGACGACGTACACTCCCATCATGACGCGACGACTCGCCCAGGTGGCGCAGAAGGTCGGGGTCAGCGAGGCGACCGTCAGCCGCGTGCTGAACGAGAAGCCCGGGGTCTCGGACGCGACCCGGGCGGCCGTGCTGACCGCACTCGACGTGCTCGGCTACGAGCGTCCCACCCAACTCCGCGGCGAGCGGGCCCGGTTGGTCGGCCTGGTGATGCCCGAGCTGCAGAACCCGATCTTCCCTGCCTTCGCCGAGGCGGTCGGCGGCGCGCTGGCCGGCCAGGGCTTCACCCCCGTGCTCTGCACCCAGACGGCCGGCGGGGTGTCCGAGGCCGACTACGTCGACCTGCTGCTCGCCCAGCAGGTGTCCGGGGTGGTCTTCTTCGGCGGCCTCTACGCCCAGGGCGACGCGCCGCACGACCACTACGACCGGCTGGCCGAGCGCAGCCTGCCCACGGTGCTGCTGAACGCCGCCATCGACGGTCTGGACTTCGCCCGGGTCTCCTGCGACGACGCGGTGGCGGTGGAGCAGTCCATCGGCCACCTCAAGCAGCTCGGCCACCGCAGGATCGGCCTGGTGCTCGGCCCCGCCGACCACGTGCCGTCCCGGCGCAAGCTGGACGCGGCCCGGGCCGCCGCCGCCAAGGCCGGCCTGGAGCTGCCGGACAGTCAGGTGGAGCGGGCGCTGTTCACCCTGGAGGGCGGCCAGGCGGCCACCACCCGGCTGCTCAAGCAGGGGGTCACCGGGGTGATCTGCGCCAGCGACCCGCTGGCCCTGGGGGCCGTCCGGGCGGCCCGCCGGGCCGGGCTCTCGGTGCCGGACGACCTCTCGGTGATCGGCTACGACGACTCCTCCTTCATGACCTGCACCGACCCGCCGCTGACCACCGTGCGCCAGCCCATCGAGGCGATGGGCCGGGCCGCCGTCGACCTGCTGGTCGCCGAGATCGGCGGCGCGAAGATCACCCACGACGAGCTGCTGTTCGAGCCGGAGCTGGTGGTGCGCGGTTCCACCGCCCCGCCGCGCGAGCGCTCCTGAGCCCTGACACGACGACAGCGCCCCCTCCGGTCCGCGGACCGGAGGGGGCGCTGTCGTCGTGTCAGGAGGCTAGAGGACGGTCAGCTCTGAGAGCTGGGCGGCCGGCCAGGCGGTGTTCGCGGTGAAGGTCAGCCGCAGGTAGCGGGCGGTGCTGGACGGGAAGGTGACGGTGCCGGTCGGAGCGATGGCCACGCTCTGGGCGGCGGCCAGCTGGGTCCAGTTCACGCCGTCGGCGGAGCCGTGCACGGCCACCGTCTCGTTCCGGGCGCCCCAGGAGGAGGGCAGGGCGAGCCGGAGGCCGGTGGTGGCGGTGGTGGCGCAGCGGTCGAGGGTGAGGGTCTGCGGGAAGGCGTTGTTGGCGCTCTCCCAGTAGCTGGCCTGGTTCCCGTCGATCGCGTTGCCGGCGTAGTAGTTCTGGGTGGAGCTGCTCGCCGTGGCGCTCGCGGTGCAGGCCGTGGGCGTGGGGGTCGGGGTCGGGGTGGGCGTCGGTGTGGCGGTCGGGGTGCCGGTCGGGGTCGAGCCGGTCAGGACGGTCAGCTCGGAGAGCTGGGCGGCGGGCCAGGCGGTGTTGGCGGTGAAGGTCAGGCGGAGGAGGCGGACGGTGGCCGCCGGGAAGGTGATCTCACCCTGAGGGTTGATCACCACGCCCCGCTGGGAGGCGAGTTCGGTCCAGGTGGTGCCGTCGGTGGAGCCCTGGACGGCGACCGTCTCGGTGCGGGACTCCCAGCCGGAGGGCAGGGTGAGCCGGACGCCGGTGACGGCGGAGGCCGTGCAGCGGTCGAGGGTGAGGGTCTGCGGGAAGGCGTTGTTGGCGCTCTCCCAGTAGGTCGAGGTGTTGCCGTCGATCGCGTTGGCGGCGCCGTAGTTCTGGTTGGTGCTGCTCGCCGTGGCGCCCGGGGTGCAGGCCGGCGGGGTGCTGGTGCTCGGGCTGGGCGACGGGGTCGGCGTGGGGGTGGGCGTCGCGCTGGGCGTGGGAGTGGGGGTGGGCGTCGGGTCGGTCCCGTTGGACGGTCGGCCGCCGTAGGTGAACTGCGGGGCGGGCCAGACACCGGTGCAGGTCGAGCCGGTCAGGCCGGAGTTGCCGCCGCCGTCGGTGATCTGGAAGCCGGTGCCGACGCAGTTGTGGACCGGGGTGGCGGCCTGCGCGATGTTCCGCGCCTTCACGTTGGTGAAGCGCATCGAGGAGTTGGCCTGCGCCTGGACGGCGTAGGTGCCGGCGCCGTCGATGGTGACGTTGGTGAAGCTGATCCCGTTGGACGGGCCCTCGATGGTCTGGATCGCCTCGTAGGAGCTGTCCAGGATGTCGGTGTCCGAGATGGCGATGGTGGCCCCGGAGATCGGCTCGTTGAGGCCGCTGAACCAGACCGCGCCGACGCCGAAGTTCCAGTTGTAGTCGCTGTTCCCGGTCCGGATCAGGGTGTTCCGGGCCGCGGTGATGGTGCCCGCCACGGCGGTGCCGTTGCCGGAGCTGACGCCCGGGTAGCGGTTGGCGATGTGCAGGCCGCCGCCGTTGGAGATGGTGTCGGCCATCACGTTGTCGGAGATGGTCCAGTCCTTGCCGCCGTAGGTGACGATGTTGTTGGCCAGGATCGGCAGCACCACGGTGTTGTGGGTGAAGCTGTCGCCGACGTTGGGCACCCGCTCCGGCCAGGAGGCCAGGCCGTCGTCGCCGGTGTTGCGGACGAAGGTGTTGGTGACGGTCGAATTGGTCACCCCCGTGTGGAAGTTGACCCCGTCGGCGGTCTGGTCCAGGATCCGGCTGTTCTTCAGGGTGAAGCGGTCCATCGGACCGTCCATCCAGGCGGCCACCTTGGTGTGCTGGATCCACAGGTTGTCGACGGTGGAGTTGCTCATCGCGCCGCCGAGGGCGTTCACCTGGTCGTCGTCGATCCGCTCGCGGATGTCGCCGATGATGGCGAAGTCCTTGAGCGTGACGTTCCGGCTCGGCCCGTTCGCCTCGTGCGGACGGACCGCACCGCCGTAGCCGCCGCCCGGGACGTACTTGCCGTAGATGCCGGCGGCGCGGTTGCGGTTGATCGGGTCGCGCCCGCCGAGCACCGAGTACCAGGGGCCGGCGCCGGCCAGCGTGACGCCGTCCACCACCACGTGGTCGTAGAGGGTGAAGGTGCCGGTCGGGATCCAGACCGTCTTCCCCTGCGCCTGGCCCGCGTTGACGGCGGCCTGGAACTTCGCGGTGGAGTCGGTGGCCCCGCTCGGGTCGGCGCCGAAGTCGGTCACCACGTCGAGGGCGCCGGCCGGCTTGGCCTTGGCCGGGCCGACCTGCTCGAAGTCGGCCAGGTCGATGGTGAACGTGGGGGACTGCGCGGTGGAGGAGACCTGGAGCCGGATCTTGCTGCCGGCCGGCAGCAGGGAGCCGAACATGGTCCGGGTCTCGTCGTAGAAGTGGTGCGGGTTGGTGTCGCCGGGGTTGTTGTTGAACGGGTAACCCCCGTAGTACCAGCCGTACTTGGAGGTGACCGGCAGGTCCTTGAGCTTGCTGCCGTTGACCAGCAGGTCGATCGAGGCGTCCCGGCCCCGGCCGTCGGCCGAGTCCGGCAGGGAGTACCGGAAGCTCATCGCGTCGGCGGGTGCGGTGAGGGTGAACTCCACGTACTGACCGGGGGAGTTGAGGGTCACGGCCTGGCGGCCGGAGGCCTCCGAGGGGAGCGTGCCGTAGCGCCGGTCCGGCCCGATCACGGTGCCGTTGGTGGCGGCGAACTCGGCTTCCTGCTCCTTGAACGGGACGCTCGCGCCCCGGCCGGGCACGTCGAGCGGGGAGAGGGTGGGGACGGCGGCGGCGTGCGCGGGGGCCGTGGTGACGGCGAGCAGGGCGCCGGTGGAGAGGGCGGCTGCGGTCAGGACGGCGACCGGTCCGCGCAGGCGGTGGCGACGGACGGGGGGTGGCTGCATGAGAGGGGCCTCGCTGGCTCGTGGGTGGGGGACGACGGCCGAGCGAGGGAGAGACTAGGCGCGCTCCTGCATGAAGTCCATGGAAAAGCGCAAAATATCGACAGAGTGCCCGCAATAACATCTGGTTGATGCGGGGGTGTGATCCCGGCGTTGCCGCGCGGTGTCCGGTGCGACCATGCGCACGAGCGAACTCGCCGCCTTGGTCGGCCTCGCGCTCCCCACCGGGTGCGGACGCGCTGACCCCGGCTCAGCCGGCGGCGCTCCGGCGGTTCCTCGCACTGCTGCCCGAGGACCGAGGGAGGGTCGCGACCGCTCACACCGCGGCGGCGGGGCCGCCGCCTACGATGGGCGGCATGTACGCCTTCCTTCCGGCCCTGGTCTTCTTCCTGGCCTTCTGTACCAGCGTCTGGCAGGACCGACGGCGGTTCCGCAACGCGGTGCTGCTCGGGCTGACCCTCACCAGCCTGGCGGCGGCGCTGGTCGCCCAGGCCCGGCACCTGCCCGACACCCCGGCGATGATCGTCTACGCGGCGGTGCTGCTGGTGCCCGCGCTGGGGGTGCTGGTGCTCGGGGCGGCCCTGGTCCTGAACGGCGTCACCGTGGTCAGGAAGGAGGGCGCCCGCCCCGCCACCCTGCTCTCGCTGCTGCTCGGTCTGGCGATCTACGCGATGGTGGCGCTGGTCCTGCTGGCGGGCCGGCCGGACGCCTCCTCCGGCTACCTGGCCTTCGTGGTCGCGGTCCTGCTGCTCTCCGCCTACCTCTCCTTCCTCTGCCTCTCCTTCCTCGGCTACGCCTGGCTCTACGGCCGCATCCCGGCCCGCGGCGAGGTGGACTACGTGGTGGTGCTCGGGGCCGGCCTGATCGACGGCGAGCGGGTGCCGCCGCTGCTGGCCGCCCGGCTGCGCCGCGGACTGGCCGTGCACGACCGGCAGGTGGGCAAGGGCCGGCCGGCCCCGGTGCTGCTCGCCTCCGGCGGCAAGGGGACCGACGAGAAGCTGCCGGAGTCCACCGCGATGGCCGCCTGGCTGGTGGAGAACGGTGCGCCGTCGGAGAACGTCCGGGAGGAGGACCAGTCGCGGACCACCGAGGAGAACCTGATCCTCAGTCACCGGATCATGAGCGAGGCGGTGCCCGACTACCGCTGCGTCGTGGTGACCAACAACTTCCACGCCTACCGGGCCGCCATGCTGGCCCGCCGGGCCGGGGTCAACGGCCAGGTGCGCGGCGCCCCGACCGCCGGGTACTACCTGCCGAGCGCCACCATCCGCGAGTTCGTCGCGGTCTTCTGGGAGCACAAGGTGGTCAACCTCACGATCTGCGCACTGCTGGTGGGCATGCCGCTGGGGGCCTTCCTGCTGGACGCCCTGTACCGCTGACCGCCGCTGGGGCTCGCGCCCCGGCCGGTCAGTGCCGGTTGCCCAGGGCGAACAGCAGGATCACGAAGCCCGCGAAGAGGTGGGTCCCGGCGACGTAGAAGCTGGCCCGCAGCCACATCTGCTTGCGGCGGCTCTTCTCGTCCTGGACGGCGGCCGTGCGCACGGTGGCCTGGCTCATGGCGGGTGCTCCCTCCGGTGGTGGGCCGGCGGTCCGCCGACAGGGCTCAGATGTCGAGTGTACGGGCGCGCAGTTCGGCCCGTGCGAGCACGCGGTGGACGTCCGCGAGCCTCGTACCGGGGGCGTCGTTGTACTCGTCGGGGGAGCTGACGGAGTGTCCGTCGGAGTGCAGCACCTCCATCACCTGGGCCCGGGCCCGGCGGGCCACGGCCGCCGTGCCGAGGCCGTGTGCCAGCACCGCCGCCTGCGCGCCCAGCAGGCAGACCCGGCCCCGGGCGTCCCACATGGTGCCCTGCACCCAGCCGGCCCCGGTCAGGTAGCGGGAGGTCAGAGCGAGGTGGTCGGCGACGCCGAGCCCGGTCGGCCGCGGGGGCCGCCGGAGCAGGCGGTCCAGCAGGGTGGGGGCGGGCAGCGGGAAGCCCCGGTGCCACGGGACGGGCACGCTGCCGAGCGGGCAGACGTACGGGACGGCCAGCCGGACCGGGGCGGGGAGGGCGGCGAGGTACGCCTCGATCTCGGTGATCAGGGCGGAGCTGTCGGCGGTGAGCAGCGGCGGAGGGGCGAGGACCGGCATGCGGCTGCTCCTTATGTACCGATTTGATGGCCTTTCTCTTGATACCTGGACGAGGCGGATTCCGCCGTCCGGCACGCGGGACGGGGCCGGGCCGGTAGCGTGCGGGCATGTCGATCTCGTGGGTGACCGTCCCGACGCCGCTGCCGAGCGGACCCGTCCGGCTGGCCGTCACCGACCAGGGGGTGGCGGCGGTCTCGTACCACGGGGACACCGTGGCCGGGCTGCCCGCCGGGCTGCCGGAGTGCACCGACCGGGAGCGGGTGGAGCGGGTGCGCTCCCGGCTCGACGAGTACTTCGCGGGGAACCGCCGGGACCTGGAGCTGCCGGTGGACTGGCGGTTCGCCACCGGTCCGCACCGGGTGGTGCTGGAGACCCTGAAGCGCCAGGTCCCGTTCGGCCGGACCGTCACCTACGGCGAACTCGCCACCCGGAGCGGGGCGTTCGAGGAGCTGGACGAGGGCGACTGGGCCGCCGCCCGGACCGTCGGCAAGATGATGGGGGCCAATCCGCTCTGCCTGCTGGTGCCCTGCCACCGGGTGGTGGCCTCGGACGGGATCGGCGGCTTCGGCGGCGGCCAGGTCGGCATCGAGGTGAAGCGCTGGCTGCTCACCCTGGAAGGCGTGCTGCCGCCCACTCTGGACTGGACCGGCCCGACCTGACGGGGCCCGGGGCGGCCGGTCCAGTCCGAGGGGTCGTCAGGCCAGCGCGGCGGTGAGCGGGGTGAGCCGGGTCACCGGCAGCTCCACCGTCACCGGGGCGGCCACCGGGGCCGGCGCGGAGACCGCTGCGGGCACCGGCAGTACCGGCTGGATCGAGGAGACCAGGGCGTAGTCGGTGCCCGGCAGGTCACCGAGGGCCGGCAGCACCGGGGTGGCGCCGAGGGCGAGCTGCACCGCCGCCAGCGGCAGGTTGAGGCCGCACAGCCGGAGCTGGTGCAGGCCGCCGGACGGGCGGGTGTTGATGTCCAGCAGCACCGGAGCGCCCCGGAAGTGGCGGAACTGCACGTTGGAGAGGTACGACAGCCCGAAGGTCTCCACCAGGCGCCGGGCCGGCTCCAGGTACACCGGGTCGGTGGTGAAGCTCCGGCGCCGGCCGCTCTTGGTGCGGCCGACGGCGGCCAGCACCCGGCCGTCCCGGTCGGCCAGGCAGTCCACCGAGACCTCGGGGCCCGCCAGGTAGGGCATCACCAGCAGGTCCACCGAGCCCGGTGCGGCGGCCAGCGCACCGGCCAGCTGGTCCAGTTGGACGCTGCCGCCCGGCCAGCCGTGCAGCTGCCGGAGGCTGAACGGCTCCCGGGTGATGGTGCGGAATCCCTCGCCGCCCGCGCCGCTGGCCGGCTTCAGGCAGGGCTGCTCGCCCATCTCCTCCAACTCGGCCACGGCGGCCAGCAGTTCGCCGGCCGTGCGGACCCGGTACCAGGGCGGCACCGGCAGTCCGGCAGCCGCCATCGCGACGTAGCCGTCCACCTTGTCGGCGAAGGTGGCTATCCCCTCGGCCGGCGGGCAGACCAGCGCGGTGCCGAGCGCCTCGAACTCCGCGCGGTGCCGGGCCGCCACCTCCTGGTGCAGCCGGGGCAGGAAGACGTCGATCCGGTGCCGGGCGCAGAAGTCCAGCGCGAACTCCAGGTACGCCTCCGGAGTCAGCCCGTCCGGCTCCGGCAGGCCGTGGTCGGCGGCGGCCAGGACGGGTGAGTCGATGTCCACGTGGGTGGCGAAGACCTCGACCGGGGCGGCCCGGAGCAGGTCGATGAAGAAGACGTTCTCGGCGTAGGTGCGGTTCAGCCAGACGCGGACGGGGGCGCTCACGGAGGTCTCCCGGGGAGAGTGCACGACAGGAGGGCACAGCGGTACGGCAGGGGGTACGGCGGAGGCACGGCGGAAGGCATGGCGAAGGGAGAGGGCGTCCGGCGGAAGAGTGGCCAGAGCGGCCTTGCTGCGCCCTTGAGGTGGCACCTTAGCGCCCCGTTCGAACCGGGTGAACGGGGGGTGGCAGCGGATCCGGGAGGCCCCTCGCCCCGGGGGTGGACAGGTGGTCAGAAACCCTGCTGGGGACGGGTTCCGGGGGGAGCGGCGGAAGATTACCGGCAGGTGAAATCTTCCGGGAACGGGGCGCACGAGGGCGCCCGGAGCACAGTGGTGGCGCCGCCGGGGCTCGAACGCCTGAACTGTCATCAGTTCGGGTGAGTCGGGCCACCGGAGCGGACCGTGGGCGTCCGACCGGGCAGCACCATGGGGTGCAACCACGTCCACGTTCGTCGTGCCCGCGGAGGGGTCGCAGATGACCACCGAGATCCAGCACGGAATCCCCGCCCCGCGTGCGGCCGAGCAGTCCCGCTCCAGCCTCGGCACCGAGGCCGCGCGGAACCTCGCCAGCACCACCAAGTCCGTTCCCCAGATGCAGGAGATCACCGACCGCTGGCTGCTCAGGGCGCTGCCCTGGGTCGAGGTGCAGGCCGGCACCTACCGGGTCAACCGGCGGCTGACGTACCTGGCCGGCCGGGGACGGGTGGCCTTCGACCAGGCCGGCGCCGAGGTCCGGGTGGTACCGCCCTCGCTGCGCGAACTCCCGGTGCTGCGCGGCTTCCCCGAGGAGGGTCCGCTGGCCGAGCTGGCCGGTCGCTGCGTGCAGCGGCCGATCGCTCCCGGAGAGGTGCTGGCCGAGGCCGGGCAGCCGGTGGCCGAGGTGCTGCTGGTGGTGCACGGCAAGCTCACCCGGACCGGCACCGGCAAGTACGGCGAGACCACCGCGCTCGGCGGCGCCACCGACGGCGACCCGGTCGGGGACGAGGCGCTGGCCCAGGAGGAGCCGCACTGGCCGTACACCCTGACCGCCGACACGGCGGGCACCGTCCTGGCCCTCCCGCTGGCCGACTTCCGGCAGGTGGCGGCGCGCTCGGCCGGGCTGCGCGCGCAGCTGCACGGCTACCGCGAGGCGGCCGCCCGGCCGGCCAACAAGCGCGGTGAGGCGGCGATCGAGCTGGCCGCCGGCCACACCGGCGAGCCGGTCATCCCGAGTACCTTCGTGGACTACGAACTCCAGCCCCGCGAGTACGAGTTGAGCGTCGCTCAGACGGTGCTGCGGGTGCACACCCGGGTCTCCGACCTCTACAACCAGCCGATGAACCAGACCGAGCAGCAGCTCCGGCTGACGATCGAGGCGCTGCGCGAGCGCCAGGAGCACGAGCTGGTGAACAACCCGGAGTTCGGCCTGCTGGCCAACGCCTCGCACGAGCAGCGGATCTCCACCCGCTCCGGCCCGCCGACCCCCGACGACCTGGACGACCTGCTCAGCCGCCGCCGCGGCACCAGGTTCTACCTGGCCCATCCGAGGGCGATCGCCGCGATCGGCCGGGAGGCGAACCGGCGCGGGCTGTACCCGGCCGCCCGGGAGAAGGACGGCAAGCTGCTCACCACCTGGCGCGGAGTGCCGATCCTGCCCTGCAACAAGATCCCGATCACCCCGGGGCAGACCACCTCGATCCTGGCCATGCGGGTCGGCGAGAAGGAGCAGGGCGTGGTCGGGCTGCGGCAGACCGGCATCCCGGACGAGGTCGAGCCCGGGCTGAACGTGCGCTTCATGGGGATCAACGAGAAGGCGGTGATCTCCTACCTGGTCAGCACCTACTTCTCCGCCGCCGTCCTCGTCCCGGACGCGGTCGGCGTGTTGGAGAACGTCGACGTGGCCCACCGGAGTTAGCGCCACCCGTCCACCCCCGCCGGGGCCGGCACCGGTCCCGGCGGTTCCGTACGTCCGAGAGCTTCGAGCAGTCGTTCGAGCAGTGGTTCGAGAATTGGGGGGCAGCAGCATGGGGATCTTCGCGCTGGAGCGCAGCGGCACCGAGGACGGCCGGGAGGTCGGGGGCACGGCCTCGCACACAGCCGGGGGCGGGGCCGGGGCCGGGAGCGGTGAGACGTACGAGGGCCAGGAGGCGGCCGAACTGCTGTCCCGGTCCAAGGCGGTGGTGGATCCGGCCCTGCGGGCCGCCGTCGACTCCATGCCGGAGTCGATGCGCCGGGTGGCCGGCTACCACTTCGGCTGGTGGGAGGTGGACGGCACGCCCTCGGCCACCGGCTCGGGCAAGGCGATCCGCCCGGCCCTGGTGCTGGCCGCCGCCCAGGCGGTCGGCGGCACCGACCCGGCCGTCGCGGTCCGGGCGGCCGCGGCGGTGGAGTTGGTGCACAACTTCACCCTGCTGCACGACGACGTGATCGACCGTGACCTGACCAGGCGTCACCGGGACACCGCCTGGCGGGCGTTCGGGATCACCGAGGCGATCCTGGCGGGGGACGCGATGCACTCGCTGGCCCTGCGGGTGCTGGCCGAGGACTCCCACCCGGCCGCCTCGGCGGCGGTGCGGCGGCTGGCCGACTGCGTGGTGGAGCTGTGCGCCGGGCAGCAGGCCGACTGCGCCTTCGAGCAGCGCACCGACGTCACCCTGGCCGAGTGTCTGGCGATGGCGGAGGCGAAGACCGGCGCCCTGCTCGGCTGCGCCGGCGCGGTCGGCGCCCTGTACGGCGGGGCGGGCGAGCAGGCGGCCGAGGCGCTGGACGCCTTCGGCCGGGAGATCGGCCTGGCCTTCCAGCTGATCGACGACCTGATCGGCATCTGGGGCGATCCGGCCGTCACCGGCAAGCCGGTCGGCGCCGACCTGGCAGCCCGGAAGAAGTCGCTCCCGGTGGTCTTCGCGCTCGGCTCGGGCGGGGAGGCCGGTGACCGGCTGGCCGAACTCTACGCACTGGAGCGTCCGTTGACGGACGAGGAGCTGGCCGAGGCGGCCGAGGCGGTGGAGCGCGCCGGCGGCCGGGCCTGGGCCCAGGGCGAGTCCTGCGAGCGGATGGCCGCCGCCATCGGCCACCTCGCCGACGCCGTTCCCGACCCGTCGGCAGCCGACGACCTGCTCGCCCTGGCCGAGCTGGTCACCCGCCGCGCCTACTGAGCCACCCCACCGCCGGCCCCCGCGTGTCGTTCTCCGTGCCCGGCATCCCGGCCGCGCCCCGGTCGGAGCCGTGCCGCCCCCGGTTCCGGCGAATCCGTGCCCGGGGGTCGGTAACGTCCCCCGCCCGTCGGTGCGTCAGTGGGGTGTGGACGCAGTGGTGGCGGGTGACGGGGGACGGGACCAGGAGTACCTGGAGTTCGCCATGTCCGGCAACGGGCAGCTGTACCGCTCGGCATCCCCGCTCACCGGTGGCGATACCCGGGGCGCAGGGCCGGGTAGTGGCCCTCGCCCTGGGGGGCCGAGGCCCGGCTGCCGTAGCGGCCGGTGGCACAGGCCCGGGGCAGGCCCGGCGCGCTCGAAGCAGGCCTGGGTGGTCTCGGGACAGGCTCGGGGCAGGCCCGGGACGGGCTCAGGACGCGCTCGGGCTCGTGGTCGGTGACGGGGTGTCGGACGGGGTGGGTGCGGGGCTCGGGTCGGCGGACGGTGACCCGGACGGCGTCGGCTCGGCCGTGGGGGTCGGGGTGGGCGTCGGAGTCGGCTCGGGGGAGGGGGACTGACCGGTCGACGGCGTCGGCTCGGCCGTGGGGGCCGGGGTGGCCGATCGGGTGGGTTCGGCCGGCTGGGTCGGGATGCCACGGTCGGACGGGCCGCCTTCCAGGGTGACGACGGCACGGGACGGGAGCAGGGCGATCCTGGCCTGCCAGGGGTGCTGCGGGGCGAGGTCCTGATCGACCGTCACGGTGAGGGTGATCCGCTGGGAGGGCTCCAGGGTGCCGGCGTCCCGGCTGAGCCGCAGCCAGGGGGCGTCGCTGTCGGCCCGCCAGTGCAGGACGGTGCTGCCGGAGTTGACCAGGGTGATGACCGTCCGCTCGCCGAACTCCTGTGCCGCGACGCTCAGTTGGCCGCCGGACTGGCCCTGCGGCGGGGCCGCCGGGGCGGCGGCCGGGGTCTCCGGATGCGGGGTCACCCGATCCAGCCGGACCGCGTTCCTGGTCGGCACCGGCACGGCCGGGCCGAGGACCGCGGGGAGCAACGTTTCTGCATGGCCGGGGGTGCCGCTGCCGGTGACCGCACCGGCCAGCGTGAGGCCGGCTGCCGGCAGCGGGCCGGGGCCGTCGTCGGGGGCGCCGTCGGCGAGGGAGGCCGCCTCGGGGGCGTGCGGCGGACCAGCGGGCGCCGGGGTCTCCACCCGGACCGAGGAGACCGAGGTGGCCGTGCCGGCGCCGTCGTCGCCGCCCCGGTGGGCGCCCCAGAGCGCCACCACGGGCGCGGTCAGCACGGCCGCCAGCACCCCGGTGGTGACCACCCGTTGACGGACCGCCGGACCGCGCAGCCGGCGCGCCGCCCGGTGTCGCGGGAAGCCCTGCCGGTCGAAGCGCAGGGTCTCCTCCTCCGGCCCGGCCTGCCGCCGCACCACCAGCCGCTCCCGCAGCACCTCGGGCGCCCGCAGCAGCGGCAGCCCGGGCATCGCGGCCAGCCCGGAGTCCAGCTCGCCGGAGACCCGCTCGGCGGTGCCCCGGCAGGTCGGGCACTCCACCACGTGCCGCACCAGCTCCCGCCGCAGGGCCGGCCCGAGCACCCACTCCCGCCAGTGCTCCGCCCCGGCCCCGCCCAGCTCGGCCAGCACCGGACAGCTGCCCACCCCGAGCACCAGCAGCGCCACCCTGGTCCGCCAGACCTCGGCCTCGGCGGCGGCCAGCAGCCCGTCCGCCTCCGCCCCCGGCAGCCCGAGCACGGCCGCGACCTCGCCGGGGCCGAGGCGGTGACGGACCGCCAGCTCCAGCGCCTCGCGCTGCTCCGGCGAGGTGCCGGCCCCCTCCGGCCAGGCCAGCGAGGCCAGCTCGCGCCGGTGCTCCCGGCTGACCGGGGCGGCTCCGGCGGGACCGCCGCCCGGCTCGTCGCCGGCCGGGCCCTCGGCCATCCGGCGCAGGCAGCAGTGCCGGGCCAGCGAGTACAGCCAGGCCCGGCGCAGCTCCGGCGCGCCCAGCCGGGCGTCGTGACGCAGGGCCAGGTCGCGCACCTCGCGGACGGCGGCCACCGCCGCGTCGTGGTCGCAGAGCACCGAGAGGCAGTAGGTGAACAGCCCGTCGGCGTACTGCTCGTAGGCCGCGGCCGTGGGGACGGCGGAGCCGGCCGGGGGCGTGGGGGAAGTCGACACCCTTCCGACGCTAGGCACCGGCCCGCGCGCCGGGGCGGATTCCGGCTCCTTGTACTTCTTTCGGGTAACAACACCAGCTCCCCCGTCACCTGCGCGCGCCCCCCGATGTCGGCGCCAGCCGTTACGGTGTGGGCCATGGCTGCCCGTACCAAGACCACCGCCAAGCCCCGCCCGGCCTACCGCTGCACCGAGTGCGGGAACGTGGTGCCCAAGTGGGTCGGCCGCTGCCCGGAGTGCAACGCCTGGGGCACCGTCGAGGAGTACGGCGCGGTGCCGATCCGGACCACCGCCGCCGGGCCGGTCAGCTCGCCGGCCAAGCCGATCGGGCAGATCGACGGGCAGGTCGCGACCGCCCGCTCCACCGGAGTGCCGGAGCTGGACCGGGTGCTCGGCGGCGGCCTGGTGCCCGGCGCGGTGGTGCTGATGGCCGGTGAGCCCGGGGTCGGCAAGTCGACCCTGCTGCTGGACGTGGCGGCCAAGGCGGCCACCGCCCAGCACCGCACCCTGTACGTCACCGGCGAGGAGTCGGCCGGCCAGGTCCGGCTGCGCGCGGACCGGATCAACGCGCTCTCCGACCACCTCTACCTGGCCGCCGAGTCGGACCTCGGCGCGGTGCTCGGCCACATCGACACCGTCAACCCCGGGCTGCTGATCCTGGACTCGGTGCAGACCATCGCCTCGGCCGAGCTGGACGGCGCGCCCGGCGGCCCGGCCCAGGTCCGCGAGGTGGCGAACGCGCTGATCCGGGTCTCCAAGGAGCGCGGCATGGCCACCCTGCTGGTCGGCCACGTCACCAAGGACGGCCAGATCGCCGGCCCCCGCCTGCTGGAGCACCTGGTCGACGTGGTGCTGAGCTTCGAGGGGGACCGGCACGCCCGGCTCCGCCTGATCCGGGGCGTCAAGAACCGCTACGGCGCCACCGACGAGGTGGGCTGCTTCGAGCTGCACGACGAGGGCATCGTCGGCCTGGCCGACCCGTCCGGGCTGTTCCTGACCCGCCGTGACAAGCCGGTGGCCGGCACCTGTCTGACCGTCACCCTGGAGGGCAAGCGGCCGCTGGTGGCCGAGGTGCAGGCGCTGATGGTCGACTCGCAGATCCCCTCGCCGCGCCGGACCACCTCCGGTCTGGAGTCGCCCCGGATCGCGATGATCCTGGCGGTGGTGGAGCGGCACGGCGGGGTGAAGCTCGGCAAGCAGGACATCTACACCGCCACCGTCGGCGGGGTGAAGCTCACCGAGCCCTCGGCCGACCTGGCGATCGCCCTCGCGGTGGCCTCCTCCTCCACCGACACCCCGCTGCCGAACAACCTGGTGGCGATCGGCGAGGTCGGCCTGGCGGGCGAGGTGCGGCGGGTGACGGGTGTTCAGCGGCGGCTCGCCGAGGCGCACCGGCTGGGCTTCACCCACGCCCTGGTGCCGCCGGACCCGGGCAAGGTGCCGCCGGGCATGAAGGTGGTCGAGGTCGCCGACATCGGTGAGGCGCTGCGGGCGATTCCGGGCCGCCGCCGGGCCGCGGCCAAGCCGAAGTCCGAGGCCGGAGCGGGTGGCTCGGCGGCGGCTCCGGCTCCGCGCCGGGCCCCGGTCGCGGCCTACCCGGACGAGCTGATGGAGGGTTGGGAGCCGGTCGACTCCGACGAACTCCGCTGACCCCGGCCCCGTTATTGCCGCACGCCGTTAGACTTTCCCCTGTTTAATCGGCATGCAGTGCAGTAATGCAATACATCGAGAGACAGACCGCAGGGCAGCACGCGCGCGGTCCGGGTCTACCGGAGGAGTCACGTGGCAGCCAGCGACCGGGCGGACAAGTCCTCCCGTGAGGAGGCCCTGCTGCGGGCCTCCCTCAGTGCCATCGCCCCGGGCACGGGCCTGCGGGACGGTCTGGAGCGGGTGCTCCGGGCCAACACCGGCGGCCTGATCGTGCTGGGCTTCGACAAGACGGTCGACGCCATCAGCACCGGCGGATTCGTCCTCGACGTGGAGTTCACCGCCACCCGGCTGCGCGAGCTGTGCAAGCTGGACGGCGCGGTGGTGCTGGACAAGGACATCACCAAGATCGTCCGGGCCGGCGTGCACCTGATGCCGGACTCCACCATCCCCACCGACGAGACCGGCACCCGGCACCGCACCGCCGAGCGGGTCAACCGGCAGACCGGCTACCCGGTGGTCGCGGTCTCGCACTCGATGCGGCTGATCGCGATGTACGTCAACGGCACCCGCCGGGTGCTGGAGGACTCCACCACCGTGCTCTCCCGGGCGAACCAGGCGCTGGCCACCCTGGAGCGCTACAAGCTCCGCCTGGACGAGGTGGCCGGCACCCTCTCCGCGTTGGAGATCGAGGACCTGGTCACCGTCCGGGACGTCACGGCGGTGGCCCAGCGGCTGGAGATGGTCCGCCTGATCGCCGCCGAGATCGCCGGCTACGTGCTGGAGCTCGGCACCGACGGCCGGCTGCTCTCGCTCCAGCTGGACGAGCTGATCGCGGGCGTCGAGCCCGAGCGCGAGCTGGTCGCCCGGGACTACTTCCCGGAGCGGGCCGCCAAGCGCGGCAAGACCGTCGCCGACGTGCTGGCCGACCTGGAGGCGCTCACCCACGCCGAGCTGCTGGACCTCCAGACGGTGGCTAAGGCGTTCGGCTACTCCGGCACCCCCGAGTCGCTGGACTCGGCCGTCTCGCCGCGCGGCTACCGCCTGCTGGCCAAGGTGCCGCGCCTGCCGAACACGGTGATCGAGCGCCTGGTCGAGCACTTCGGCGGGCTGCAGAAGCTGCTGGCCGCCTCCATCGACGACCTGCAGACCGTCGAGGGCGTCGGCGAGACCCGGGCCCGCTCGGTCCGCGAGGGGCTCTCCCGGCTCGCAGAATCGTCCATCCTGGAGCGCTACGTCTGACCGGTGGTCAGCTCCGCTCCTGCCGGTCCGGCCTGACGGCGTAGTAGAGGCTCATCAGCGTGACCTCGACCGCGTCGGGGTCGGTGCTGTTGCCCTCCGCGATCAGCTCGTCGATCACCGCGCGCAGCCGGTCCCGCATCTCCACCGCCCGCTCCGGGCGCACCCGCAGGCCGACGTGGCTGAACAGGCCCGGTGAGGCGGGCTGCGCCGGGTCGGTGGTGGGCAGGCCGAGCCGCCCGGCCAGGTAGAGCCGCTGGTAGTCCTCCCGGACCAGGTCGAGGGTGGCCAGCATGGCGTTCAGCGCCTCCGGCCGCTCCGCCGAGTCCCCCGCGAACACCCCGGGGGAGATCTTCAGCGACTTCTGGCCGAGCCGGTAGCGGCTCTCGGTGATGCCCGAGACCAGCCGGGTGCCGGCCACCTGGATCAGGCCGGTCTGCTCCAGCTGCTTGATGTGCCGGTAGAGCTTGGTCTGCGGCTCGTCCAGTGCGGCCGCGATCTCCTTGACCGTCAGCTCCTGCGGCTCGCGCCGGTACAGCGCGTTCATGATCGCGATCCGGACCGGGTCGGCGAGCGCCTTGAGGGTCGCCACGTCGGTGACCTCACGCTCCGTCAGCTGCTCCACCATGCGGTCATTCATGCGGTCATTAACCCATGAACATCAACCCTTGCGCAAACGGTCACGCTTCTGCAATCGTTCACTCGAACGTGAATGGTGTCCAGTGAGTGAACGGGGTGGGTGTGATGACTGCGCTTCAGGTCGAACGCGGGGCGGGGACCGGGCCGGAGTCCGAGCCGGAGCCGGTGGTGCCGCTGCGCCGCAACTGGCGCTTCCAGGCGCTGTGGAGCGGGGCCGCCGCCTCGATGCTCGGCACGATGGTGGCCGACACCGCCTACCCGCTGATGCTGCTCGCGATGACCGGCTCCCCGGCCCTGGCCGGGGCCTTCGGCGCGGTGCAGTTCACCGCCTCGCTGCTGCTCGGCCTGCACGGCGGCGCGGTGGCGGACCGTCAGAACCGACGGGTGATCCTGATCGTCAGCGACACCGTCCGGGCCCTCACCACGCTCAGCGTGCCGCTCGCCCTCTGGCTCGACCGGCTCACCGTCCCGCACGTGCTGGCGGTGGCCGCGGTGATCGGCGCCACCACGGCGTACGCCGGTCCGGTCCGGATGCTCGCGGTCCGCTCGGTGGTGCCGCCGAGCCAGCTCCGCGCCGCGCTCACGCAGGACGAGATCCGGGTCAACGGCGCCTCGCTGCTCGGCCCGCCGCTGGCCGGCCTGCTGCTCGGGGTGGGCCGGGCGGTCCCCTTCCTGGCCGTGGCCGGCGGCTCGCTCTACGCCCTGGCCACCTCCTGCCTGGTGCGCTTCGACGGGCGCCCGGCAGCTGACGGTGCGTCACCGGCGGGCGGCCTGCTGGACGGCCTGCGGGAGCTGGCGGGCAACCGGCTGATGCTCGCGGTGCTGGCGGTCAGCGGCCTGATCAACCTGGCCGGCACCACCTGCCTGATGCCGATCGTGGTGCTGCTGCGGGACGGCGGCACGGACTCCACCGGCATCGGCCTGGTGCTGGCTGGCGAGGCGGTCGGCGGTCTGCTCGGCGCGCTGCTGGTCCGGCCGCTGCACCGGTGGTTCGGGCCTGGCGTGCTGACCCTGCTGGTCAGCGGGATGCTGGTGCCGGTGCTGCTGGTGCCCTACGTCAGCGCCGCGCCGGTGGTGCTGTTCGCCGCGCTGGTGCTGATGGCCCTGGGCATCCCGGCCCTGCGGGTGATGCTGGACCTGCTGGTCTTCCAGCGGGTGGCCGACGAACTGCGCGGCCGGGTGATCGCGGCCTCGATGACCGTGCTGATGCTCGGCGTACCGCTCGGCACCTTCCTCGGCGGGGTGCTGCTCGGCCACTTCCAGGCCCGTACGGTGCTCGGCTCGGTGGCGGTGCTGCTGGCCGTGACGCTGCTCGCGCTGGCCGTCCCGCGCCTGCTGCGCACGGCGCAGTGGCCGACGGCGGGCTGACACCCTGCCTGCGAGGGACGGCGCGCAGCGGGAGAGGGTGGGTCGGTCGCCGGGCGCGGACACCTGGTGACAGGTGTGCATCGCCGCACCCGGCGCTCGCGTCTCCGCCCGGGCCCTCGCGGCGGACGGCGGACCGTGCCCCGACGAGGTGGAGTCGGGCGGTGGGTGAGGCCCCGTCAGATCCGGCCGAAGGCTTGCCGGTAGGCCGTCGGGGGGACGCCGCGTCGTCGGACGAACTGCTCGCGCAGTACCGCCGCGCTGCGGTAGCCGACCAGTCGGGCGACTTCCTCGACCGGCAGTGTGGTGGTCTCCAGCAGTTCCTCGGCGCGGGACAGTCGCAGCTCCAGCAGCCGGGCGTGCGGGGTGGTGCCGGGTGAGGCCCCGTCAGATCCGGCCGAAGGCTTGCCGGTAGGCCGTCGGGGGGACGCCGCGTCGTCGGACGAACTGCTCGCGCAGTACCGCCGCGCG
>NZ_JBIWFX010000002.1:807440-1082841 GCF_044763225.1 Kitasatospora sp. NPDC096147
GCTGCGGTAGCCGACCAGTCGGGCGACTTCCTCGACCGGTAGTGCTGTGGTCTCCAGCAGTTCCTCGGCGCGGGACAGTCGCAGCTCCAGCAGCCAGGCGTGCGGGGTGGTGCCGGTGGCGGCGGTGAAGCGGCGGGCGAAGGAGCGGCGGCTCATCAGGGCCCGGCCGGCCAGTTCGGCGACCGGGAGCGGGCGGTCCAGGTGGGCCCGGGCCCAGGCGAGCACCTCGGCCAGCCGCTCGTCCTCGGTGTCGGCGGGGACGGGGGTGGCCAGGTACTGGGCCTGGCCACCGGCCCGGTGCGGCGGGAGCACCAGGTCACGGGCGATCGCGTTGGCGGTGGCGGCGCCGTACTCGCGGCGCAGCAGGTGCAGGCAGAGGTCGAAGCCGGCCGCCGCGCCCGCGCCGGTGACGATGGCGCCCTCGTCCACGTAGAGCGCCTCGGGCTGCACCGCGACCTCGGGGTGACGGGTGCTCAGCAGGTCGGCGAAGCGCCAGTGGGTGGTGGCCCGGCGGCCGTCCAGCAGGCCGGCGGCGGCCAGCGCGAAGCTGCCCACGCAGTGCGCACCGACCAGCGCGCCCCGGGCGTGCGCGGCGGTCAGCGCGGCCAGCACGGCGGGCGGCGGCGGGGTGCGGAAGTCGGCCCAGGGCAGGAAGAGCACCAGATCGGCCCCGGCCAGCCGGTCCAGCCCGTGCGTGACCTGGACCGGGATGCCCACGTCGGTCGGCACCGGCCCGGGGCGCTCGGTGCAGAGCGCGAAGTCGAAGGAGGGCAGCCCGCCGCCGCGCTCGGCGAACACCTCGGCGATCACCCCGACGGCCAGCAGTCCGACCCCGGGCGGGGCGTAGGCGGCGACGGAGCGGAAGGGGGCGGGCGGCGGCATCCGCGCAGTCTGGCACGAAACCCGCGATCGATGGCATCACGGCCACTCGTCGGGAGCCCGCGGCTCGGCGAGGCTCTACGGCATGACCACTGACGCAGTTGACGCACCGTCCGGCCGCAGCGCCTCCTTCACCGTCCTGACCACCGGCTACACCCTCTCCACCGGCCCGGGGGTGGCCGCCACCGTCTCGTACGTCACCGACGGCGGCCGGCACGTGGTGGTGGATCCCGGCATGGTGGCCCACCGCGACCGCATCCTCGGCCCGCTGGCGGAGCTCGGGCTGACGGCGGACCGGGTCACCGACGTGGTGCTGAGCCACCACCACCCGGACAACACCCTGAACGTCGGCCTGTTCGGCGAGGCCACCGTGCACGACCACAAGGCCGAGTACCGGGCCGACCAGTGGCTCGACCGGGATGCCGACGGCCACGCGCTCACCCCCTCGCTGCGCCTGATCGCCACCCCCGGCCACAGCCCGGAGGACATCACCCTGCTGGCCGGCACCCCGGACGGCGTGGTGGCCTTCGTCGGCGACCTCTGGTGGCGGCCGAACGGCCCGGTCGAGGATCCGGTCTCCCCGGACCAGGCGGTGCTGCGCGCCTCCCGGGAGCGGGTGCTGGCCGTCGCCGATGTCATCGTGCCCGGCCACGGCGCCCCGTTCCGGGCGGCCGACGCGCTGCTGTAGCGCGTGCGGCTGCCCGCCGCGGCCGGGGAGGCCGGGCGGGCAGCGGACGGGGGTGAGGGGGTGTCAGCTGGTGACGCGGAGCAGCTTGTTGGGGCTGCCGGTGCCGATGCCGGTGAGCACGTTGGAAGTGGCCGCCGCCACCAGGGCCGCGCTGACCGCCGCCGGGGTGGCGGTGGTGTGGTACGAGAGGTAGACGGCCGCCGCACCGGCCACGTGCGGGCTGGCCATCGAGGTGCCGGAGATGGTGTTGGTGGCGGTGTCCCCGGTGCCCCAGGCCGAGGTGATGTTCGAGCCGGGGGCGAACAGGTCGACCCGGGTGCCCCAGTTGGAGAAGCTGGAGCGGGCGTCGGTGTTGGTGGTCGAGCCGACCGTGAGGGCGGACGGGACCCGGGCCGGGGAGTAGTTGTTGGCGTCCGCGTTCGAATTGCCCGCCGACACCGCGTAGGTGATGCCGGCCGCGATCGAGGCGGCCACCGCGTTGTCCAGGGTGGTGGAGGGGCTGCCGCCCAGGCTGAGGTTGGCCACGGCGGGCTTGACCGCGTTCTTGGTGACCCAGTTGACGCCGGAGACCACGCCGGCCGTGGTGCCGGAGCCGTTGTTGTCGAGCACCCGGACGCCGACCACCTTGGCGGCCTTGGCCACCCCGTACTTGGTGCCCGCGATGGTCCCGGCGACGTGGGTGCCGTGGCCGTTGCCGTCCTGGGCGACGGCGTCGTTGTCGACGAAGTCCCAGCCGTTGGCGGCGCGCGGGGCCAGGTCGGTGTGGCTGACCCGGACGCCGGTGTCGATCACGTACGCGGTGACCCCGGTGCCGGCCCGGTCCGGGTAGGTGTAGCTCTGGTTGAGCGGCAGGGCCGCCTGGTCGATCCGGTCCAGGCCCCAGGACGGCGGGTTGGCCTGGGTGGTGGTGGCGGTGAAGACCTGGTTCTGCTCGACGGTGGCCACCGAGGGGTCGGCGGCCAGCCGGCGGGCCTGAACGGCCGTCAGGCCCTCGACGGCGTAGCCGTTCACGGCCTGGTCCCAGACCTGGGTGATCCGGCCGCCGCGCTGGACGGCGGCGGCCTGGGCCTTCGCCGAGGAGGCGGCCAGGCCCGTGCCCGGCTTGAGGGTCACCAGGTAGCTGCCGGGGATCGCCGAGGGGGCGCCGGCCTGGAGCACCACGCCCTCGGCCGGGGCCGCGAAGGCGGGGGCCGTGACGGCGCCGGACAGCGCGGCGGTGGCGACGGCGGTGGCCAGGGCGACGACTGCGCGGCGGCGGGAGAGCTGTGCCATGAGGGGATCCTCCTCGTCGGTGGTGCGGGGTGAGTGAGGACCAGCCTGCGGTCTTGACGGTGCACCGACGAAGAGGCTTTCTCGTCGTCATGTACCGGACACGGAACCGTCGTTCGGGGTTGGCACGGGGCCGGGCGAAAGCGCACCGAGCGGGCTGCCGGCCGCGGCGCCGAAGGGCCGCGTTCACGGTGGCGTGACGCCCCGGACGCAGAACGGCGGCCTGCCGTGGCCGGATTGCGGCGGACGGGCGCCGGCAGACGGCTACCCGATCCGGCGCAGCAGGTCGGACAGCGCGAGCCGGGACGAGACGTCGAGCTTGCGGTAGACGCGTGACAGGTGGGTCTCCACCGTGCGGGGGCTGAGGAAGAGCCGCTCGGCGATCTCGCGGGTGCGCAGCCCCGTCGCGGCCAGACCGGCGATCTCCCGTTCGCGGTCGCTGAGCAGGCCGAGCGGGTGCCCGGTGCGGCCGTCCGCCGAGAGTTCGGCGCGCATCCGCGCCACCTGCTCCTCCACCAGCCGTGCCGCGTGGGTGCGGGCGATCGTCCCGGCCGTGTCGAGGTGGACGGAGGCCTCGGCCGGGCCGAGGGCCGCCTGGAACGACCGGGCGCCGGTCGCGAGGGTCCACGCGTACTGCACGGGCATCCCGGCCGACCGGAAGGCCTCGGCGGCGTGGCGGAGCAGTTCGGCCGCCCGGGCGTGGTCGCCCTCGGCCTGGTGCAGCCGGGCGCGCGCACACCGCACGTGGGCCTCCTGGACGGGCAGCCCGAGCCGGCCGGCCTCCGCCTCGGCGTCCCGGACCAGCCGCTCGGCCTCGTCCCGCTCCCCGCACTCCAGGGCGGCGGTGGCCAGCAGAGCCAGCACCAGCGGCCGGGAGAAGGGCCGGACCGTGGGCAGCCGGTCACCTGGGCCCTCGGCCAGCAGGGTCCGCCGGCAGCCGGCCGCGTCACCGGCCAGGAGCCTGGCCTGGGCGAGCAGGCCGGTCGCGGAGGCCGACCACCAGCTCGGGCCGTGCGCGGCGGTTCCCCTCGCCGCCTCCTCCGCCGCCGCGACGGCGTCCCCGGCGTGCTCCCGGCCCCGGGCCCAGACGAGCGCCGTCGCGAGGATGGCCCGGGCGAGGGTGACGGCGGGCCGTGCTCCCAGCGAGCGGGCGAGCTCCTCGGCCTCCCGGGCGTGCCGCGCGGAGGCGTCCAGGTGCCCGGTCCACTGCTCGGCCATGGCGAGCCCGAGCAGCCGGTGCAGCCGGACGGGCCGCTGGGGCCCCGGGTGATCCACCGTCAGCCCGCGGCTCAGATGGCGCACCGCGTCGGTGAACCGCTCCAGGTAGAGCTCGGCGCTGCCGAGCAGGGCGAGGGTCTCCGGCGTGCGGCCGGCCAGGGGGTCGGGGAGGGCGTCCACCAGCCGGGCGCAGCGGGAGACGCCGTCGAGGGCCTCGGCCGGCTCGCCCGCGTGGGTGGCGCAGAGCGCTTCGAGCACCCGCAGCGTGGTGCGGTCCGCCGCGCCCGTGCCGCCTGCGGAGCCCGTGCTGCCCGCACCGCGTACGGAGCCCGTGTCGTGCGGCCCGGTCGAGGCCCGGACGGCCTCCCGGAGCAGCGGGGTGGCCTGCTCGTGGGTGCCGCGCAGCACGTGGACCAGCCCGTGCTCGATGACCAGCTCGGCGGCCTCGGTCGGCAGCGGCGCGGGCAGCGGCCGGGGCAGCAGCCCGAGGGCGGCGTCGGCGATGGCCGCCGCCTCCGCGTACCGGCCGAGCTGGCGCTCGGCGCCGACGCAGAGGGCGTGGGCCTCGACCAGCTGCCGTCCGTCCAGCCCGGCGGCCCGGTGCCCCAGCAGTTCGTGCGCGCGGGCGCGAGCCTCGTCCGGCCGGCCCGCGGCGGTCAGGGCCCGGCAGCGGGCGAGCTCCATCGGGATCCGGTCGGTGGCGTCCGCGCCGCCGTCCGGCAGTGACTCCAACGCCAGCCCCCACCAGCGCGCGGCCGTCGCCGGCTCCCGGGCCGCGATCTCCGCGGCCCCGTCCGCGAGGGTCCGCACGGCGAGTCCGGCGTCGCTGCCCAGCAGGTGCTCGGCGTGCCGGGCCCGGTCCCGGGCCCGGCCGCCCCGCTCGGTGTGGAGGTCCAGGGCCCGGCGGTGGGCCCGCAGACGGAAGGAGAGCCCGGCCCGGTCGTGCGCGACGTGGCCGACGACCGGATGGCGGAAGGCCAGGCGGCCCTGCCAGTCGGCCGGGCGGACCAGGCCGGCCGCCTCCAGCTCGGCGAGCGCGTCGATGGTGCGGTCCGTCCCCAGGCCGGAGAGCAGGGCGACGTCCTCCGGCCGGAACGGGCTGCCGGCCACGGCCGCGGAGGCCGCCGTGAGTGCCGCCGCCGAGCTCAGCGCGTCGAACTCGGCGATCAGCGGACCGGCCGCCCGGAGCAGGCCGGCCGGGTCCGGGCCGGCCCGGTCGGGCCAGTGCGCCGGGTCCCAGCCGGCTGCGGCGAGCAGCTGGACGTAGCTCGGGTTGCCCTCTGCCGCCGCGCACAACTCGGCGGCGAGCAGGAGCAGTTCGGGCCCGGATCGGAGATCGGTGGCTGCCGGGACGTGCCGCTCGGCGAGCAGTGCGGCCACCGCCTCGGGGGTGAGCGGGGCCGGCTCGACCCGTGTCACCGTGCCGGCCCGGGCGCCCTCCGCCAGCGCCTCGCGGAGGGCGGACGCGGTCCGTCCGGCGCGGTGGACGAGCACGAGCAGGAACGGGGCGGGCGGCGCGGACCGCACCAGCCGCACCAGCAGGGCCGCGGACGCCGGATCGCACAGGTGGACGTCGTCCAGGACCACCACCCACCCCGCGGCCCAGTCGGCGACCCGCTCGGCCGGACCGTCCCAGGGCTGCCCCCCGGTGGCGGCCCGGCCCGCCTCGCGGGCGTCGCGGAAGACCTGGAGCGGGACGGCCCCGCCGCGCCGGGCGTGGGCCCGGGCCACCGGGTACCCGTGCTCCGCCGCCAGCTCCGCGAGCGCCCCGGCCAGCCGGGTCTTCCCGCTCCCCGGCTCCCCGGAGATCTCGACGACCGAGCCCCGGCCCCGGCCCAGGTCATCCAACAGTCTTACCAAGGAAGCGAGTTCGGGTCGCCGAGAGTCGTCCTGCCGCACAGCGCCTGCTCGCTTCCGTGGTGACGTGGCGTCAATGTCCGGTCCGCCCAAGCCTCTTCGGCGGCAGGCCGGGTTTCCCCTGACGCCGGTGGCCCGGGAGATACGTACGGAGGCTACGTGCTACCCCTGACGCTTTCGCGGACGCGTTCGAAGAAGCTGGGGCCTCCCGACCTTCCGACCCGGAGGAAACGTGAAGCTCAGAAGCATGGCCGTGGCCGCCGCACTCGGCGCCACCGTCCTGACCACCGTCCCGGCCGTCACCGTCCCGTTCGCGGCCCACGCATCCTGCGTGGACGACCACTCCACCTGTGGGAATGACGACCCGCCGAACGACCAGGACCTGCCCGACCCGGTCATCATCACCGTCCCGGGCAGCCCCGGCGGCCCGGGCGGCGGGGGCGACGGCGGGGGCGACGGCGGTGGTGGGCAGGGGCCGGTGAGCGGCTCCCTGCCGACCGTCATCACCAACGGCACCAACATCAGCCGGCTGCCCGAGACCGCGGTGGAGATCGGCCAGCCCTACCTGGAGCTCACCGGCTCCGCCGAACCGGCCCCCACGCCGGAGGACCCCGGCTTCTCGGGCTCCGACGGGAGCGGGGGCGGCGGCGGCTCGGACAGTGCGGTGCTGATCAGCTTCGGCAAGCTCTGGGAGAAGAACGAGAACTGCTACCGCAACGGCAACTCCATGCCCTACAAGGCGACCGAGAAGGTCGACTACGAGGTCAACTACCAGGTCAGCGCCAACATTTCGGCGAAGGCGTTCGAGGTCCTGACCGCCACCATCGGCACCCAGCTCAACACCAAGATCGTCCGGAGTCAGAGCGTCGAGATCAACCTCGGCCCGGGCGAGAGCTGGACGCTGGCCGTCCAGTACCAGACCAACGCCTACCGGATCACGACCTTCGACTACTGGAGCCTCAGCTACAAGACCGAGTTCGTGAACATCACGTCCCCGACCGGCGTCGTGACCGCCCGTCCCTGCTGAGGCCGGTCCTCACCTGATGCGCCCCCACCCCCCGGTGGCGGCACGGCGGGTCCGCCCCGTCGTGCCGCCGCTCGACGCCGAGGCCGTCCCGGCGGCGGCCCGCGCCACGGCGCTGGCCGCCCTGGCCGCGCTCACCGAGGCCGCCGGGCGCCATCTCGGCGACCCCGACCTGTTCCACCGCCCCCGGTACCGCGCGAAGCTGCACCACCGTCACCTCGCCGGACTGCCGGACGACCAGGTGAGGGCCCGGATCGCCGAGGCCGCCGAGGCCCGGGCGGCGGCCGGCCTGCTCGCCGTCCACTCGGTCCGCGCGGAACGCGCCGAACGGCCCGGCCGCCGCCCGTGCTTCACCCCGGACGCCCTCGCCGAGCTGCACGGGCTGCTGGTCGCCGCCGACCCCAACATCCCCGGCGGGGGCGGCTTCCGGCCCGCCACCGGCCGGGTCAACTGGCCGGACGGGCAGCGCTTCGTGATGGCTGTCCGCCCCGGTGCGGAGCTGCGCGATCACGTCCGGCGCTGGTCCGCGTGGGGCACCTCGACCACCTCACCACCCCTCGACGCGGCGGCGCTCTCCATGGTGCGGCTGCTCACCGTCCACCCCTTCCCGGACGGCAACGGCCGGACCGCGCGCCTGCTCGCCGAGTGCGACCTGGTCGCGGCCGGCCTCCTGCCGGGGCTCCTGCTCGACCTGGAGGGCTGGACCGAGCGGCACCGGGCCGAGCACGACGCGGCGGTGGTCGCGGCTGCCGACGGGCACTGGACGGTGTGGGGCGAGCTGTTCGCCCGGACCGTCACCGACACCGCCCGCCACCGGACCGCGACCGTCGAGGCCTACGGAGCCCTGATCGACGCCGCCCTCGCACGCTCCGGGGAGGACGACGCCGCGGCGGCGGTGCTGCACTGCCTGCGCTCCAGCCCCGCCGTCTCCGCGGCCTGGTTGCGCGACCGGATTCCGTACGACCCGGGCCCCGTGCTCGCCCGCCTGCGGGTGGCGGGCGTCCTCGCTCCCCACCCCCGCCTCCCGGGTGCCATGGTCCACCCCGGCTGCCTGGCGCTGCTCGACGCCCGCTACGGGGACGGGCCGTGAGGCGTGCCGGGCCGGTCGGGCCCGGGCCCTAGCCGTCGAGGCGGATCGAGGTGCGGGCCGAGACCGGACCGCCGGCCGGGCCGGTCAGGGTGGCCTGCACCAGGTAGCGGCCGGTAGGAGCGGGCGCCGTGTCCGGCGTGGCGCACTGCGGCTTGGAGCGCCCGCGCTCCCAGGTGAAGGTCTCGGTCAGGCCGCCGCCTGCGCCGAGCTGGGCCCAGGTGTCCTGACGGTCCGTCGGGCAGTCGCCGGAGGACCAGACCCGCTCGTTGGACTCGGCCAGCGTCACGGTGACGGTCGAGGCCAGCCGGCCCAGGTTGACCCGGCAGGCGCCGGCGGAGGTGTTGCGCACGGTGAGGGAGAGCCGGGGCTTCTCCTTGGCCTTGTAGGCGTCCTGACTGCCCGCCAGCTCCAGCGCGAGCTGCCCGGCGGCGCAGACCTGGAGGGCCATCACCTCGGGGGTGTTCACCGGCGGGGGAGTGGCCGCGCCGCCGGTGCCGCCCGCCGCTCCGCCGGTCGCGGTGGAGCCACCGGCCGCACCGGAGCCGGAGCCCTGGCCGCCTCCGGTGCCCGTGCCGCCGGTGGTCAGGCTGACCTCGCCGCCGCCGGAGCCGGAGACCCCGCCGGTGCCGCCGGTCGATCCACCGGAGGAGGAGCCGGTGTTCGGGCGGCTGTCCACGGCCGGTCCGGTCGGGGTGGCGCCGGGAGTGATCGACTGCACCGGCGCGGGCTGGGCGCTGCCCTGCTTGTCCGGCTTCCCGCCCCCGGAGCCGGAGAACATCCAGAAGGCCAGCGCCAGCACGATGGCGAGGGCTACGAGCACGACGATCCGCCGACGCCAGTAGATCGAGGCCGGCAGCGGTCCCACGGGTTGACGCAGAGAAGGCACGGGCAAACTCTACGAGACCCGGAGGACCCGATGGTGCATCAACACCGGTCTGGAGTCGCTTCCTTCACATCATCCGTGTTTTGCTCCGGCCGGGTGAGCCTCCGGCGTGGCCTCCCGGCGAGTGCCGTCCACCGGAGAGCCGCCCCGCCGCCGGGTCCCGTACCGGCGTTCCGCCACCGGCGGGGCCGCCTCCTGCGGCCGGTCCGGGGCTCCGCGCGGGGGTGGCCGTCCCGGCCGAGTGCGGCGCCTGCCGACGAGGCGGCCCGGCAGCTCTGATGGCACGCCCGGGAGGAGGGCTGCTACGGGCAGCCGCTGCTCCGGAGCCGTACCCCACCCCCGCGAACGCCGTGCTTCCGGCGCGCCGCGCACGGCCGGAGCTCCCCGGCGTCTGGCCCCCGGCCTTCGGCCCCCGGCGTCTGGTCCGCCGACGGTGTCCCGCCAACGGGGAGGTGGTCGGGTGCCGGGCGCGCCCACCGGGGCGTTTGTCGGCCTGTTGGGGCCGGTGCGAGGATGGCCGGGCCATGGCTGTCACCACCACTGAGATCCCCGCCCCGCTGCTCCACTCGACCGTGCTCGACTGGTACGCGGCCAACGCCCGCGACCTGCCCTGGCGTACGCCGGAGGCGAGCCCCTGGGCGGTCCTGGTCAGCGAGTTCATGCTCCAGCAGACGCCGGTGAAGCGGGTGCTGCCCGCGTACGCCGCCTGGATGGAGCGCTGGCCCACTCCCGCCGCACTGGCTGCCGACCCGCCCGGCGAGGCGGTCCGGATGTGGGGCCGGCTCGGCTACCCGCGCCGGGCCCTGCGCCTGCACGCCGCCGCGACCGCGATCACCGGGCAGCACGGCGGCGAGGTGCCCGAGGACCACGCCGCGCTGCTCGCCCTGCCCGGGGTCGGCGAGTACACCGCCGCCGCCGTGGCCTCGTTCGCCTTCAAGCAGCGCCACGTGGTGCTGGACACCAACGTCCGCCGGGTCTTCGCCCGCGCGGTGACCGGCGTCGAGTACCCGGCCCAGGCCACCACCGCCGCCGAGCGCCGCACCGCCACCGGCCTGCTGCCCGACGACACCGCCACGGCGGCGGTCTGGGCGGTCGCGGTGATGGAGCTCGGTGCGCTGGTCTGCACCGCGCGCGGCCCCGAGTGCGGCGCCTGCCCGCTGCGGCGGCAGTGCGCCTGGCAGGCGGCGGGCTGCCCGCCCTACCAGGGACCGGCCCGGCGCGGGCAGACCTACGAGGGGACGGATCGTCAGGTCCGGGGCAAGCTGCTGGCGGTGCTCCGGGAGGCGCACGGCGAGGTCCCGCAGGCCCGGCTGGACGCCGTCTGGCCGGACCCGGTGCAGCGCAGCCGGGCGCTGGACGGACTGGTGGCCGACGGGCTGGTCGAGCCGGTGGCGCAGGGGGTCTACCGGCTCCCGCAGTGACCGCTCACCACCGCCGTGCGTGACGGATCGTCAGGTCCGGCCGGCGGCTTCCGGGAGGTGCACGGCGAGGCTCCGCAGGCTCGGCCGGGCCCCGTGCAGCGGGCGTTGGACGGATTGGTGGCTGACGGGTTGGTCGAGCCGGTGGCGCAGGGGGTCTACCGGCTTCCGCAGTGACCCTCACCGCCGCCGTGCTGACGGGCCGCCAGGGTCCGGCGGGCGGCTTCCGGCGGTGCTCCGGGAGGCGCACGGCGAGGCTCCGCAGGCTCGGCGGGGCCTCGTGCAGCGGGCGTTGGACGGGCTGGTCGAGCCGGTGGCGCAGGGGGTCTACCGGCTCCCGCAGTGACCGCATCACCGCCGCCGTGCGTGACGGACCGTCAGGGTCCGGGTGGGAGCCGCCGGGAGCACTTCGGGAGGTGCACGGCGAGGTCCCGCAGGCCTGGTCGGCCCCTGTGCAGCGGGCCCTGGACGGGCCGGTGGCGCAGGGGGCCCACCGGCTCCCGCAGCAAGCCTCGCCCGCGCCTCGTACGCCACGCACGTCGTGCCTCCCTGCGATGCCGAAGGGCCCGGTCCGCACTGCGGACCGGGCCCTTCAGGCGTGCTGACGCGACGTCACTCGGAGAGCACCGGCTCCCCGGCGCCACGCAGCGGCACCTCGCGGAGGAAGACCGAGGCGGCCACCGCGACCAGGCTGATCACCGCACCCCAGATGAAGACGGTGTGGATGCCGTTGGCCACCGCCTGGTGGAAGGTCTCCTGGACCGGGGCGGGCAGTGCGCGGACCGCCTCCGGGCCGAGCTGGGCGATGTTGCCGTGGCCACCGCCCTGGACGCCGGCCTCCGCCATGGTCGAGGTGACCCGGTCGTTGAAGAGCGCGCCGAACAGTGCCACGCCGAACGAGCCGCCGATGGTGCGGAACAGCGTGGCGGTGGAGCTGGCCACGCCCATGTCCTTGAGCTCCACGCTGTTCTGTGCGACCAGCATGGTGACCTGCATCAGGAAGCCCATGCCCGCGCCGAGCACCACCATGTAGCAGGAGGAGACGAAGCGGTCGGTGTCGGTGGAGAGGGTGGAGAGCAGCAGCGAGCCGCCCGCCATCACGGCGGTGCCGATGATCGGGTAGATCCGGTACTTGCCGGTCTTGGTGATGGCCTGGCCGACCACCAGCGAGACCACCAGCATGCCGAACATCATCGGCATCAGCTGGAGGCCGGAGGAGGTGGCCGAGGCGCCCTGCACGTGCTGCTGGTAGAGCGGCAGGAAGGTGACGGCGCCGAACATCGCGAAGCCGACGATGAAGCCGATCAGCGAGACCATGGTGAAGTTGCGGTTGCGGAACAGGTCGAGCGGGAGCATCGGCTCCTCGGCCTTCTGCTCCGTGTAGACGAAGGCGATCAGCGAGGCGATCGCGAGCGCGGTCAGGCCCAGGATCTGCTTCGAGGCCCAGTCGTACTCCTGGCCGCCCCAGGTGGTGATCAGCACCAGCGAGGTGATGCCGATGGTGAGCAGCCCGGCGCCGAGGTAGTCGATCTTCGCCTTGGAGCGGACCGTGGGCAGCTTCAGCGTGACGACGATGAAGGCCAGCGCGACCACGCCGAGCGGCAGGTTGATGTAGAAGGTCCAGTGCCAGCTGAGGTGGTCGGTGATGAAGCCGCCGATCAGCGGGCCGCCGACGGTGGCCAGCGCCATCACGGCGGCGAACATGCCCTGGTACTTGCCGCGGTCGCGCGGCGCCACCAGCGCACCCATGATCGACATCACGCCGACCATCAGACCGCCGGCGCCCAGGCCCTGGACGGCGCGGAACGCGATCAGCTGGCCCATGGTCTGCGACAGGCCGGAGAGCGCCGAGCCGAGCAGGAAGATCGCGATCGAGATGACGAAGGTGCCCTTGCGGCCGTAGAGGTCGCCGAGCTTGCCCCAGATCGGGGTGGAGGCGGCGGTCGCCAGGGTGTAGGCGGTCACCACCCAGGAGAGGTGCTCGGCGCCGCCGAGGTCACCGACGATGGTCGGCATCGCGGTGCCGACGATCAGGTTGTCCAGCATCGCCAGCAGCATGGCGACCACCAGACCGATCATCACCAGCCGGATCTCCCGGGGGGTGCGCGGCGTCGGGTCGGCGGCCGGAGCGGGCGGCTCGACGGTTTCGACCTGCTGTTTCGACATGGGTGTGGGCTCCCTGCAGTACCGCTGCCGGGCTACTTACTTGCCGCCCGGCTAGTTGATTGACCTGTGGCACGGTAAGGTGTCCTTATCCTGGCGTCAAGCCGATTACTGACGGAGTCGAGGCCGCCCACCGATGAGCACGACGCAGCGCCCGCGCACCGGCACCCGGGGGCGGATCATCGACGTCGCCCTGGAGCTGTTCTCCGAACAGGGGTACCAGGAGACCTCGCTGCGGGAGATCGCCGACCGGCTGGGCGTCACCAAGGCCGCGCTCTACTACCACTTCAAGACCAAGGACGACATCGTCCACGGGATCATCGAACAGGCGGCGGCGCCGATCGACGAGGTGATCGCCTGGGGCGAGGAGCAGGAGTGGTCGCCCGAGGTGCGGGACGAGCTGATCCGCCGGTTCGCGGCCGGGTCGGCCGAGCGGGCGCCGCTGCTGCGGTTCTTCCACGAGAACCAGCCGGCCCTACGGGACTCCTCGGCCGGGCTGGAGTTCAAGGAACGCATGATCGCCATGATCAAGCTGGTGCACGGGCCGGAGGCCACGCCGGCGGCCCGGCTCCGGGCGGCGATGGCGCTGTTCTCCTTCCACACCGCGCTCTTCCTGCTCAAGCAGGATCTGGCGGCCGGGCCGGAGGCGCTCTGCGCGACCGGCACGGTGACCACGCTGGACCAGGCGACGGAGGTGGCGCTGGAGGTGGCGCTGGAGATCGCCGCACGGATCGACTCCCCGCGCGACTGATTCTCCGGGCCGCCTGACGGACGGCCATGCGGACGGCCATGCGAACCGTTTGACGGAGGGCCTGGCGGACCGTCAGAAGCCGACGGCGCCGTGGGCCTTGAGGTAGCCGAGCGGGTCGATCACGGCCGCGTAGCGGTTCACCGAGCGGATCTCGAAGTGCAGGTGCGGGCCGGTGGAGTTGCCGGTGCTGCCGGACTTGCCGATCTGCTGACCCGCCTTCACGGTCTGACCGGCCTTCACCCCGATCGAGGACAGGTGCGCGTACTCGGCGAACTTGCCGTCGGGCAGCCGCAGGACGACCTCGTTCCCGTACGCGCCGCCCCGGCCGGCCGAGACCACGGTGGCGTCGGCCACCGCGAGCAGCGGGGTGCCGGTGCTCACCGCGAAGTCGGTGCCCGTGTGGTAGCCGGCCGCGTAGCCGGCGTTCTTGCCGCCGTAGGGGTTGCTGATCTTCGCGCCGGGGGCGGGGGAGTACCAGGACGGGGCGGGAGCCGGAGCGGGCTCGGGCTCGGGCTGCGGTGCGGGGGCCGGTGCGGGGGCCGGGGCCTCGGAGCGCTCGGCGGACCGGTCGGCGGCGGGAGCGTGCTCGTGGGCCTCGGTCGCCGCTCCGTCCTCGGTCTTGGCCGGGGTCAGGGCGAGGTTGTCCGCGATCGAGACGGCGGCCTGCGGGGACGCGGAGTGCGGCAGCTCGTACGCGGCCGGATGGGCCACCTCGACCGTCGCGTGCCGCTCGTCCTGCTCCGGCGCGGTGAACACCGAGGAGCCCGGGGTGGTCGGCCGCACGGTCTGCGCGGGCTGGGCGACGGCGGTGCCGGGCACCAGCAGCGCACCGGAACCGATGGCCAGGGCGCCGGTCCAGAGCGCGACCGTGCGGTGGGCGGCGAGCAGACTCCCGGCAGTGCGGGCGGCGGTCCGGGCGGCGGCGCGGTGCGCCTGGGCGGCGTGGCGGATGGACGTCGTCATGGGGGCGGCACCTCGGGGCAGCGGGGACGGGTGGGGACCAGACAGGTGTAAACGGGCATCGCCGGTCGCCCAAAACGGTGTGACGTACGACGGGCCGTAGTGCACGGCCGGCCCCCTTGACGCGACGACGGCGGCCGGGCCGCCCCCGGTGGCACCGCCTCCGCCCCGGCCTCCTACTACCCGGACTCGTACCGCCCCCGGGGCCTGTGACGAGCCCCACCGCCCTACCCCGCCATGCGGCACCCCAACCGTGAGGCCGGTCACAGAGCTGACAAGGTCCGGGTGGGACGAAGCGGACTCGGCGGACAAGCCGGGCTGATATCCCGATCAACCGACTTGGTGCGTGGACCCCGCGATAGCCTCCGCGCACCCAGAGCTTCGGGGCACCCCCGACCGAGCCGGAACAGGTCGTATGAGACTCCTCCGCACCGCCCTCCTTGCCGTGGCCGCCGCCGCCCTCGCCGCCTGCGGGCCCGGCACCGTCACCCCGGTCGCCTCGCCGACCAGCCCGCCGGCCGCAGCCGCCGCCCTGCCGTCCGCGCCGCCCGCGTCGCCGTCGCCCAGCCCGACGCCCACGCCCACGCCGACTCAGACGCCTGCCGCCGTCACTCCGGCCGCGCAGGCCCCGGTGGCCGCCGCCCCGCCGCCGGCTGCGGCACCGCCCGTCGCGGCGCCGCCCGCCACCAAGGCGGCCACGCCCAAGCCGGCCACCACCGCACCCAAGCCGGCCACCGCGAAGCCGGCTGCCACCCCGCCGCCCGCTGTCGCACCGAAGCCCGCCACCAGTGCACCCGCCGCGCCGGCCACCCCGAAGCCGCCGGCCGCCGCCGCGCCCAAGTGCGAGATCCTCTCCAACGCGGGCAACTGCTACAACGACGGCCAGTTCTGCCGCAAGGCCGACCTCGGGCGCTCCACCCACGACCGCAACGGCGAGTGGATCACCTGCAAGGTGGACGGCTCGGTCAACCGCTGGATCGCCGCCTGAGAGACCGTCGGACGGCCCGCCTGACGCCCCGTCCGACGGCCCGTCCGACGCGCCGGCCGGCGAGACCCCGGCCCGGCCTCGGCGCACGCTCCCCCGGTGGGGCAGCATCGTCGGTATGACCGACTCCTCGCTCACGTCCCTCAAGGACCGTCGCTTCACCGCCTTCCGCCGCTGCGGGCGGCTGCTCTCGGGCAGCCGCCCGCAGTCGCTCCGCGAGCGGATGGCCGGCCTGGCCGCCGAGGCCGAGACCCTCGGGCTCGACCTGGACGCCCGCCCCGACATCTACGGCGACGGCGTGGTCCGGCTGCTGGAGGAGCGGGTGGCCGCACTGCTCGGCAAGCCCGACGCCGCCTTCTTCCCCACCGGCACCATGGCCCAGCAGGTCGCCCTCCGCCACTGGGCCGCCCGCACCGGCAGCCCGGTGGTCGCCATGCACCCGCTCGCCCACCCCGAGCGGTGGGAGCGCCGTGCCTACCAGCGCCTCAGCGGTCTGGTCGCCGTCTGGCCGACGAGCGAGCCCCGGCTGCCCACGGCCGAGGAACTGCTCGGCTGCGAGGAGCAGTTCGGCACCCTGATGCTCGAACTCCCGCTCCGGGACGCCGGATTCGTCCTGCCGACCTGGGAGGAACTGGTCGCGGCCTGCCGGGCGGTGGAGGGGGTGAAGGTGCACCTGGACGGTGCCCGGCTGTGGGAGTCGGTGCCGCACCTCGGCCACTCGCTGCCGGAGATCGCGGAGTTGGCGGATTCGGTCTATGTCTCCCTCTACAAGACCCTGGGGGGCATCAGCGGGGCCGTGCTGGCCGGCCCGGAGTCGCTGATCCGCGAGGCCAAGGTCTGGCGGCACCGCTACGGCGGCCAGGTCTTCCAGCAGTGGCCCGCCGCCCTCTCGGCGCTGGCCGGGCTGGAGCGGGTGCTGCCGGAGCTGCCGGGCCACGTCGCCCACGCGAAGGTGGTCGCGGCGGCGCTGGGCGGCGTGGCGGGCGCCCGGGTGGTGCCGGAGGTGCCGCACACCCACCAGTTCCAGCTCTGGCTGCCGTACGGGGCGGACGAGTTGAACGAGGCCACGGTGCGGCTGGCGGAGCAGCAGGGGGTCGGGCTGTTCGGCTTCTGGGCCGACGGGCCGGTGCCCGGCTGCGCGATGACCGAGGTCACGGTCGCGGCCGAGGCGATGGAGTGGACCGCCGAGGAGATCGAGGAAGCCCTCACGGACCTGCTTGGGCTGCTCTAGGCTCGTCCGGAATCCGGTGCTGGGAGGGGGCGTCATGGACGCGGGGATCGAACTGGCGGACGCGGTCGAGGCCGTGCGCGAGCAGCTGGCCGAGGCGGTGGCCCGGGGCGAGGGGCAGGCCGTCCGCTTCGGGGTGGAGTCGGTGGTGCTGGAGTTCGGCGTCGAGCTGAAGCTGGATGCCAAGGTGAAGGGCGGGGTGAAGGCGTGGGTCTTCACCGCCGACGCGGAGGGCGGCGTCGCCCGCCAGCGCAGCCACAAGATCACCGTGACGCTCGCCTCGAAGACCGCCGACGGCGGCTCGGTGGACGTCGGGAACGTCGATCTCGGCAGCCGAGCGGGGTTCTGAGGCGGTGGTACGACGCGTCGCCGCCGTCCGGGGGGTCACCCAGGGCAGCGGCCTTCTGCTGCGCCCCAGACTGGTCCTGACGGCCGATCACGTGGTCCGCGGCGAGGACGCGGAGGCCGCTGTCCCGGGCGGCGCGGGGTGGGTGCGCTGCCAGGTGATCTGGCGGAGCCCCGATCTGGACGCCGCCCTGCTGCTGGCGGACCGTGACCTGGTGGCCGGCGCGGTGCCGCCGGTCCGCTGGGCCCGGCCCGATCGGACGGAGCCGGTGGCCGGCTGCCACGTCACCGGCTTCCCGGCCGTCGAGCGGGGCGGTGCCGGGGAGTTGGAGAGCACCCAGGTGCTCGGGTCACTGCTGCCGCAGGCCGGCCTGCTGAAGGGCAGTCAGGTGTTCGTCGCCCAGCAGGCCGCACCGGCGGGCGAGGACTCCCCGTGGGCGGGCCTGTCGGGCGCGGGCGTGATCTTCCGGGACGTGCTGCTAGGGCTGGTGCTGCGCGACCACAAGCGCAAGTCGTGGAACGGCTCGCAGCTGGAGGTGCTCCCGGCCTCGGCCCTGCTGGACGCTCCGGGCTTCGCCTTCCACGTCACCGAGCAGCTCGGCAGCGCGCTGAAGGTCCACGACGGCGAGCTGGCCGACGCCGAGTTCGAGGAGGAGTACGCCAAGTCCATCCAGGCCGACTACGGCCGCATCCGCATCTTCGGCCTGAACCGGGCCCACGGCCAGGGGAGGCGGGGCTGGGGCCTCGACACCGCCTACCTCACCCTCCAGGCCACCGACCTGCCCGGGGGGAGCCGGTCGGCGGGCCGCCGGGTCCCCGAGCTGCTCCGGGAGAGGAGCCGGGTGCTGATCCGAGGGCTGGCGGGGCCGGGGAAGACGACCCTGGTGCAGTGGCTGGCCACGTGGGCCGCAGCCGCGAGCCTGGGGGAGGAGCTGGCCGGGCTCGGCCGGCGGGTGCCGTTGGTCCTCCAGCTCCGCAAGCTGGCCCGCCAGGGCAACTTCAGTCCGCAGCCGGACGAACTGCTTGCCCTGGACGGCCGGTTGAACGCCGACGGGCAGCCACCGGGGTGGGCGCACCGGGTCCTGTCGGCCGGCCGGGCCATGCTCCTGGTGGACGGGCTGGACGAGGTGCCGGACGCCGGGCGCGAGGAGATCCTGCAGTGGCTGGAGCGCTTCCTGGAGCGCTACCCGCACACCTGGACCCTGGCGACGGTGCGGCCGTCGGCCGTTCCGCCGGGGTGGCTGGCGCACCTGGACTTCGACGAGCTGATGCTGAGTCCGATGACGGCCGTGGACCGGACGCGGTTCATCGACCGCTGGCACCGGGCGGTGCTGGCCGAGTTGGTGGAGCAGTCGCGGAGCCCGGCCGAGACGGTGCGGTGGCAGCAGGAGATCGACGGGCTCCGGGCCGGGCTGCTGCGGGTGCTGGAGCGTTCCGAGGGGCTGGCGCAGATCACGGACAGCCCGCTGGTCTGCGCCATGGTCTGCGCGCTCAACCGGGAGTCGGACGGGGCGCTGCCGGCCCACCGGATGGAGATCTACCGGGACGCGCTGTCCATGCTCCTGGTCCGGCGGGACGACGCCAAGCAGCTGGGGCCGGTGGAGCAGTTGACGCTCTCCGAGCCCGAGCAGCTGGCCCTGCTGCGCAGGGTCGCGCACTGGCTGGTCCGCAACAACCAGGTGGAGGGCGAGCGGGACACCGCGATCCGGCAGATCTCCGGCGCCCTGGGCAGCCTGCCGGCGGTGGCGCGGCAGGGCGACGCCGAGCAGGTGTACACCCACCTGCTCAACCGCAGCGGCCTGCTGGCCGAGACCAGCACCGAGACCTTTCAGTTCATCCACCGGACCTTCCAGGACTACCTGGCCGCCCTGGAGTTCCGGGAGCAGGGCGACTTCGGCCTGCTGGCGGGGATGGCGAAGGAGGAGCACTGGCGGGACGCGATCCGGATGACCGTGGGGCACTGCGGCCCGAGGGAGCGGGCCGACCTGCTCCGGCGCCTGGTCGCGGCCGGCGACCGGGCCGCCAACCCGGACGCGCTGACGGTCCACCAGCTGGCCGGCAGCTGCCTGCCGTACGCGGCCGAACTGGATAAGGACGTCCGCGAGTTGGTGCTGGGTCGGCTGCTGGAGCACCTCACGGAGTCCCCGTCGCTGGTGCCGTGGTACCCGTGGTACCAGATCGGCGAGGACCTGGTCGTCGTCCTCGACCGACTGGCACAGCGGCGGGTGAGGATCGAGATCACGGCGGTCGGCAGCGCACTCGGGGAGATCGGCGGCGCCGAGGCGCTCCGGGTGCTTGGTGACCTGGTGGCCCTCGGAGGCAGGGGCAGTCTGGGATCCTGGCGCCGGTTCGACCGGGTGGGCTACGTGGATCAGGTACTGTCGCGGGCCGACTTCACCCGGCAGGCGCTGTGGGTGGACGAACCGGAGCAGATCGAGCTGCTGGTCGAGCGGGAGCTGCCGGTCAGGGCGATGTTGCTGTTCCGGGAGGCACTTGCGGCTGCACCACCTGGGCTGCGTCTGCCGACGGTGGAGCGCCTGGTGCTGCTCGAAGAGGGTACTGGCGGGAACGACCAGGTGGGTGAACGCTTCCCCGCACTGAAGGAGCTGAGGTTCGCCAGTCCGGGCGTGGACGTCGACATCCCGTGGCTCACCGGAACGGCCGCGTCGGAGGACTGAGAACACTCCGGCCCCGCCGGGAGCAATCCCGGCGGGGCCGAAGTCACCTGCTTACCACGTCAGTTGAGCGGAGCTCACTTGCCGGGGCTGACCAGGACCAGGGTCTCGAGCTTGTTCCAGCTCTCGTAGAGGACCGAGATCGCGGTGTTGGTGTTCGGGACCTGGACGGAGGAGTACTGCGTCGCGGCGTCCCAGTACTTGTTCTTCGCGTCGTTGAAGGACGAGACGCCCTTCGAGGACGGGATGGTGGTGAGGACGTCCGCCTTGTGGAGCTTCAGGCCGTCGGTGCGGTCGAAGCCGAAGGTGGAGTCGTAGCCCTGCAGGCGCGGACGCATGTAGGTGCCGTCGGCCCACTTCAGCGGGGTCGGGTGCGAGTCGACCGGGAGGACGAGGCCCTGGCCCGGGTGGTTGGTGACGTTGTTGTCCGTCTGCGACTCGTCCCACAGCCAGACCAGCAGGCCGTTCTGGTTGGCGTAGTGCTCCACCCAGTCGGGCTTCACGGTGGAACCGAAGACGTACGGGCCGGTCTTCAGGGTCTCGTCGTACGAGATGTACTGACGGTTCTCCACCAGGTAGTGCTGCGGGTAGTCCTTGGAGAACTTGCCGTTGATGCGGGAGAAGCCGTCGGCCTTCCAGCCGTTGTCGCCGTTCTCCACCGTGTCGGAGAAGATCGACGCGCCGTTGGCGGTGATGCCGATGTTGTCGAGGGCGAGGCCCTTCTCGTGCACGCCGCCGTCGGTGGTGTAGTGGAAGCGGACCTTGACGGCCTTGCCCGCGAACGGGGTCAGGTCGTAGGCGAGGTCGCCCCACTGGCCGCCCGAGTTGCCGGTCAGGCCGGCCTTGTTGCCCGGGTTGAGCGGGATGGCCGTGCCGTTCCAGGTGCCGTTCAGGCCGACCCAGTTGGCGCCGCCGTCGGTCGAGACCTCGGCGTAGGCGTAGTCGTAGTCCTGCTCGATCTCGTACCAGCCCTTGGCCGTCAGCGAGGCCGAGGTCTTGCCGGTGAGGTCGACGTCGCGGGTGAGGGCGACGTTCAGGTCGTCGGCCGAGCCGCTCCACCACTCACCGCTGCCCTGGAAGGGGGTGTTGATCTCGGTGGTGACGGTCTTGTTCGGCAGGTCGACGACGAGACCCTGCGGGCGCTTGCTGTTGTACTCCGCCGGGCCGAGCAGGTGGGCGGAGAGCTTGCCCGCCTTGGCCTTCTCGAAGTCGAACCAGCCGAGCTTCAGCTTGGACCAGGCGTCGAGGTCGTTCGGCTTGTCGCCGATCGCGTTCTTGCCGGTGCCGAGCCAGGAGCCGGACGACATCAGCGACCAGAAGCCGACCGAGTTGTCGTTGCCCGAGCCGGTGGTGTCGTAGAGGTCCGGCAGACCGAGGTCGTGGCCGTACTCGTGGGCGAAGACACCGAGCCCGCCGTTCTCGGCCTGCATGGTGTAGTCGCCGACCCAGATGCCGGTGTCGCCGGCCTGGGTGCCACCGAGCTTGTTGTCCGCCGGGCCGGTCTGGCCCTGGAGCGAACCGTAGGCGTAGGAGCGGTGGGCCCACAGCGCGTCGGTGCCCTGGGCACCGCCGCCGGCCGACTGGTCCTCACCGGCGTGCACGATCTGGAAGTGGTCGATGTAACCGTCGGGCTCGTTGAAGTTGCCGTCGTGGTCGTAGTCGTACCGGTCCCACTGGTCGTACTTGGCGAGCTCCGCCTTGACCTGCGCGTCCGTCTGGCCCTTGGCCTTCTGGTCGGCGACCCAGGCGTTGACGCCGTCGCGGATCAGGTCCTGGGCGTTGTTGCAGACGTGCTGGCCGCAGTAGTCCGAGCCGTAACGGGCCTCGTTCCACGGCACCTTGACCCAGTCGGTGACCTGGCCGTCGACCGAGTAGCGGCCGGAGGACTGACGCTCGTAGTAGGTCTTGAGCGAGTCCTGGGTCTTGCTGAAGTACATGTCCTGGTAGTGCTGGCGGTTGTAGTCCGCCCGCCAGTCCGTGGAGTTGTCCTTCGCGCGGTCCGGCTGCGGGATCTGGTTCCGCTGCGGGCCGGGGGTGCCACCGTACTTGAGCTTGCCGTCGGGCAGCTTGGTGGTGTTGTCCACCTGGTCGGAGAACTCGACCAGGATGGTGAAGATCTTGTCCGTGCGCTCACGGGCCAGCTCGACGTACTTGTCGCGGCCGAGCTTGATGCTGGTGCCGCCGCCGTGCTTCTCGATCTTCGCGGTGCCGGCCAGCAGCTGGTCCAGAGCGGCCTTCTGCTCGGCCTCGACCTTCGCGCTCAGCGGACCGGCCAGGTTGTGGTCCACCGACGACGCCTGGACCGCGTCGGCCGGGTCATTGCTGACCGGGACGACCGGGCTCGGGGCGGCAGACGCGGTGGCCGGCAGCAGTCCGGCGCCGAGGGCGGTGATGACCGCCGCGGCAGCGGTCGCCGAAGCAACCTTCTTGGATATGTTCAACGTGGTGACGTCCTCCCCATACCGGCCGAGCTCTTGGCTCCGCCGGTGAACCAATGAAAGACAGGTGGACGACATTTGATCCAAGCGTGGATGAAAAAGAAAGACCTTGACCGTGACATGGTCACGGCGCTATGCTCCGGCGCTCCGATGACCTGATCATGCGTCAAGTCCCGGCAAAGGCCCCGCTGGTGAGCGTGTCCATCGGGTACGGAGTACCTGCGCCATCCGTCGAACGGCGGGGATCGGGGTGCGGTTGATCACAGGAATTGTGACCTGGAGATGAAGCGGCGGACATAACGAAAGGGCCCCTGCTCCGGTGTTATGACCGGGGCAGGGGCCCTTTTCGAACTCGCAACAAACCTTACTTGGTGAGGTCCGGACCCGCCGTCACGGCGGCCGGGGAGTCGGCCACGGGGGACTTCTCCTCACCGCGGAAGGTGAAGGTCGCGTCCTTGCCCTCGCCCTCCACGCCGACGACCACGATGTGGCCGGCCCGCAGCTCGCCGAAGAGGATCTTCTCCGACAGGTGGTCCTCGATGTCGCGCTGGATGGTGCGGCGCAGCGGACGGGCACCGAGCAGCGGGTCGTAACCGCGCTTGGCCAGCAGCTTCTTGGCCTCGATGCTGAGCTCCAGGCCCATGTCGCGGTCCTTGAGCCGGCCGTCCACCTTGTCGATCATCAGGTCGACGATCTGGATGATGTCGTCCTCGGACAGCTGGTGGAAGACCACGATGTCGTCGACGCGGTTCAGGAACTCGGGGCGGAAGTGCTGCTTGAGCTCCTCGCTGACCTTCGCCTTCATCCGCTCGTACCCGCTGGTGGCGTCACCGGTGGCCGCGAAGCCGAGGTTGAAGCCCTTGGAGATGTCCCGGGTGCCGAGGTTGGTGGTCATGATGATGACGGTGTTCTTGAAGTCGACCACCCGGCCCTGGGAGTCGGTCAGACGACCGTCCTCCAGGATCTGCAGCAGCGAGTTGAAGATGTCCGGGTGCGCCTTCTCGACCTCGTCGAAGAGGACCACCGAGAACGGCTTCCGGCGCACCTTCTCGGTGAGCTGGCCGCCCTCCTCGTACCCGACGTAGCCGGGGGGCGAGCCGAACAGCCGGGAGACGGTGTGCTTCTCGCTGAACTCCGACATGTCGAGGGAGATCAGCGCGTCCTCGTCGCCGAACAGGAACTGCGCCAGCGTCTTGGAGAGCTCCGTCTTACCGACGCCGGACGGGCCGGCGAAGATGAACGAACCACCGGGACGCTTCGGGTCCTTGAGGCCCGCACGGGTGCGCCGGATCGCCTTCGAGAGCGCCTTGATGGCGTCCGTCTGGCCGATGACGCGCTTGTGCAGCTCGTCCTCCATGCGCAGCAGGCGGGAGGACTCCTCCTCGGTCAGCTTGAAGACCGGGATGCCGGTGGCGGTGGCCAGGACCTCGGCGATGAGCTCCTCGTCCACCTCCGCGACGACGTCCATGTCGCCGGCCTTCCACTCCTTCTCCCGCTTCGCCTTCGCGGTGAGGAGCTGCTTCTCGTCGTCGCGCAGCGAGGCGGCCTTCTCGAAGTCCTGCGCGTCGATCGCGCTCTCCTTCTCCCGGCGCACGTCGGCGATCTTCTCGTCGAACTCGCGGAGGTCCGGCGGCGCGGTCATCCGGCGGATGCGCATCCGGGAGCCGGCCTCGTCGATCAGGTCGATCGCCTTGTCCGGCAGGAAGCGGTCCGAGATGTAGCGGTCGGCCAGGGTCGCGGCGGCGACCAGCGCGGCGTCCGTGATGGACACCCGGTGGTGCGCCTCGTAGCGGTCCCGCAGGCCCTTGAGGATCTCGATGGTGTGCGGGAGCGAGGGCTCGGCGACCTGGATCGGCTGGAAGCGGCGCTCCAGCGCGGCGTCCTTCTCCAGGTGCTTGCGGTACTCGTCCAGCGTGGTGGCACCGATGGTCTGCAGCTCGCCACGGGCCAGCATCGGCTTGAGGATCGACGCGGCGTCGATCGCACCCTCGGCGGCGCCCGCGCCGACCAGGGTGTGCAGCTCGTCGATGAACAGGATGATGTCGCCGCGGGTGCGGATCTCCTTGAGCACCTTCTTCAGGCGCTCCTCGAAGTCACCGCGGTAGCGGGAGCCCGCGACCAGCGCGCCGAGGTCCAGGGTGTAGAGCTGCTTGTCCTTGAGCGTCTCGGGAACCTCGCCCTTGACGATCGCCTGGGCCAGGCCCTCGACCACGGCGGTCTTGCCGACGCCGGGCTCACCGATCAGCACGGGGTTGTTCTTGGTGCGGCGGGATAGCACCTGCATGACCCGCTCGATCTCCTTCTCGCGCCCGATCACCGGGTCGAGCTTGGCCTCGCGGGCGGCCTGGGTGAGGTTGCGCCCGAACTGGTCCAGGACCAGCGAGGTGGAGGGGGTGCCCTCGGCCGGGCCGCCGGCCGTGGCCGACTCCTTGCCGCTGGTCTGGTACCCGGAGAGCAGCTGGATGACCTGCTGGCGCACCCGGTTGAGGTCGGCGCCGAGCTTCACCAGGACCTGGGCGGCGACGCCCTCGCCCTCGCGGATGAGGCCGAGCAGGATGTGCTCGGTGCCGATGTAGTTGTGACCGAGCTGGAGGGCCTCGCGGAGCGAAAGCTCCAGCACCTTCTTGGCCCGCGGGGTGAAGGGGATGTGACCGGACGGGGCCTGCTGGCCCTGGCCGATGATCTCCTCGACCTGCTGCCGGACGGCCTCCAGGGAGATCCCGAGGCTCTCCAGGGCCTTGGCGGCGACGCCCTCGCCCTCGTGGATCAGGCCCAGGAGGATGTGCTCGGTGCCGATGTAGTTGTGGTTGAGCATCCGGGCTTCTTCCTGAGCCAGGACGACAACCCGCCGCGCGCGGTCGGTGAACCTCTCGAACATCGTTTATCGCTCCTCAGAGCGGTCGGGCAGTTCGGGGACTGTCCCCGCCCTGTCCTTCCGCATGCTAGTCCCGCTCAGCGGCGCGGCTCACGGATCGGCTCCACTCGCGTGGAGCCCTTATCAGCTGCGCGACCAGCCGACACCATTCCCAACCTGATGCTGGGGGACGGTGTTCCCACGGTCGGGCTCCATGCACCCGATTCCGCTACGCCAACGGCGAACAAGGCCCGCCGCGGACGCCTCGGCAGGCCCCGCGATCTGCTCGGCCGGGGCCGTCGGCCCCACCCACGTGCATTCATACCCGGTATTCCGGCGAGTTTCGCGCAGTTTCCCCGGTGGCGGTGTTCGCCCGTCGAGAAGTCCCCCGGTCCGACGGAGGGTCAGCTGCGGCCGGGGGCCGTCCGGGTGGTGTCCGCGTGACCGCCGTGCCCCTCCAGCGTTGCACAGCCCATGACCGTGCAGGGGAGCCGGACCGCCGGCTCGGCGGTGCTGCTCGGCTCGGACCGGGTCGAGCTGGCCCGCCCCGCGGGGCTGGCCGCGCTGGTCCGGCTGGACCGGCTGGGGCGGCCGAGCGGGCCGGTGCTGGCCCGGGCCGGCCGGGCCGCCTTCCTGCTCGCCCCCGGCACCGCCGAGGAGGTGCCGGAACTGCTGGACTGGCTCGGCTGGGGTCCGGGGCTGGGCCTGGACCTGGTGCCGCTGGCGGCCGGACAGCTCCGGGTGCCGCCGCCGAGGCCCGCCCCCCGGTGCCGCCCCGGTCTACGGCTGCGGGGCGCGGAGGAGGTGCCTCCACGCCCCACGGACCGACCGGCGGTCTGGCTGCGTCACGGCGGCCACGGCCCCGGGCTGGACCTGCGCTCACCCGATCTGCTCCGCCTGCTCGACTGCCTGGCGGACGCCTGCGCCCGGGCCCGGCTGGGCCTGGCGCCCTGACGGAGGGTCAGGACGGGTTCTCGCGCTCGTACGCGTCGCGCACCACGCTCGGGACGCGACCGCGGTCGTTGACCTCGTGGCCGTTCTCCTTCGCCCAGGCGCGGATCTTGGCGGTGTCCGGGGCGCCCGCCGCCGGACGGGCGGCGCTCCGGCCGCCGGTGCGCCGGCCGCCGGCCAGCCGACCGCTCTGCTTGCGGCCCTTGTCGACGTACGGGGCCAGCAGCCCGCGCAGCTTGTCCGCGTTCGCGCTCTTCAGGTCGATCTCGTAGGCCACGCCGTCCAGGGCGAACGTCACGGTCTCGTCCGCCGAACCGCCGTCGAGATCGTCTTCAAGAATGACCTGCACCCTCTGTGCCACGGGCTTCCCTTTCCGTGTAAACGACCCATTGCCTAAGGAAAGGAAAGCGCCTTTTCCGTGAAAACACAAACCCCTGGCTGCTCCGAAGGTGTCCGGTGGCCCGTTCCGTACCTGTTCCGTACCAGTTCCGTACCTCTTCAGAGCCGGAGCAGCATGCGCGAGTTGCCCAGCGTGTTGGGCTTCACACGCTCCAGGTCGAGGAACTCCGCGACGCCTTCGTCGTACGAACGGAGAAGCTCCTCATAGACATCCGTAGCGATCGCCGCCGGATCTGAGGTACCGTCGTCGGTTTCGCCGATCTCCACGAAACCGTGTTTCGCGAAGAACGGGACCTCGAAGGTCAGGCAGAAAATCCGACGGACGCCCAGCCAGCGGGCGGTCTGCACCAGCTTCTCCAGCAGCAGGTGTCCGATGCCGTACCCGTGACAGGCCGGATCAACCGCCAGGGTGCGCACCTCGGCCAGGTCCTCCCACATCACGTGCAGGGCGCCGCAGGCCACCACCAGGCCGTCCTCGTCGCGTTCCGCGACCCAGAACTCCTGAACGGACTCGAACAGTGTGACGGTCGGCTTGTCGAGCAGAATGCCGTTCCGCGCGTAGCCGTCGATCAGCCGCCGAACGGCCCGCACATCGCTGGTCCGCGCCCGGCGGATCGTGACCTCCATGGCGGGACGCTATCGTGCCGGAGTGCCGCTGGTCTCCCCCGCATCACCTTCCGGCCCTTCCGGGGAGGCGACCCGCAAGGCGTCCCGGAGTGCCTCGCGCTGCTCCGGCGACATCAGGCCGAAGAAGTGCACCAGTGCCGCGGCCGGATTGTCACTGGTCGCCCAGGCGTCGTTCATCAGGGCCGCGGTGTACGCCTCCCGGGACGAGACCGGCTCGTACACATAGGCCCGGCCGGCCCGCTCGCGGCGGAGCCAGCCCTTTCTGTGGAGCTTGTCGAGCACCGTCATGACGGTGGTGTACGCGATTTCGCGTTCCTCCCGCAGATCCGCCAGAACCTCGCGAACGGTGACCGGCCGGTTCCACCGCCAGACCCTGGTCATGATGGCGTTCTCGAGTTCGCCGAGTTGCCGCACCATAGTCGGCCCAGGATAGGGGGAGAACCGGACAAATTTTGCTTATCGGAACAGAACGGCGCGCCGTCACCCCGAGGGGTGACGGCGCGTCAGAGGGAGTTCCGTCATTCGGCGTTGCGGGTCACCAGCGCGTCGGCGGCGGCGTCCTCCTTGGCGCGCTGGGCGCCGCCCTGGGAGCGGATGATCGCCCGCACCAGGAAGCCGAAGCCGATCGCCATCACCAGCGGGGGCACGATCGCGCTCACGTAGTCCATCGGGTCACTCCTCGTCAGAGCCGGGGTCGGCGTCGGTGGCGGGGTCGGCGGCCTTGGCGCCCTTGGCCGCCCCGCCGAGGTCGGGCTTCACGATCGGGAAGAGCACCGTCTCGCGGATGTTCTTGCCCGTCAGCAGCATGATCAGGCGGTCCACCCCGAGGCCGAGGCCACCGGTCGGCGGCATCGCGTACTCCAGGGCGCGCAGGAAGTCCTCGTCCACCTGCATCGCCTCGACGTCGCCGCCGGCCGCCAGCAGCGACTGCGCGGTGAGCCGAGCCCGCTGCTCGACCGGGTCGACCAGCTCGGAGTAGGCGGTGCCGATCTCGGTGCCGAAGATGACCAGGTCCCACTTCTCGGCCACGCCCGGCTCGGAGCGGTGCTGCCGGGTCAGCGGCGAGACCTCGGTCGGGTAGTCCTTGATGAAGGTGGGCTTGATCGCGTGGTGCTCCAGCAGCCGCTCGACCATCTCCAGCACGATCTGGCCGTGGCCCCAGTCCTTCTCGTACGGGATGCCGGCCGCGTCGGCCAGCTTGCGCAGCTCCTCGACCGTGGTGTCCGGGGTGACCTCGGTGCCCAGGTGCGCGGAGATGCCCGGGTAGACCCGGACCTCCTCCCAGGGCTCGGCCAGGTCGATCTCGTGCTCCTGGCCGTCCGGGCCGATGCCGCGCACCACGGTGGTGCCGAGCGCGTCCCGGGCCGCGTTGACGATGGTGGCCCGGATCAGCTCGGCCTGGGTGTCGTAGTCGCCGTACGCCTCGTACGACTCCAGCGAGGTGAACTCCGGGTTGTGGGTGGAGTCGGCGCCCTCGTTGCGGAAGTTGCGGTTGATCTCGAAGACCTTCTCGGCGCCGCCGACCACCAGGCGCTTGAGGTAGAGCTCGGGGGCGATCCGCAGGTAGAGGTCGATGTCGTACGCGTTGATGTGGGTGGTGAACGGGCGGGCGTTGGCGCCGCCGTGCACCGGCTGCAGCATCGGGGTCTCGACCTCGATGTAGCCGCGCTCCTCGTAGGTGCGGCGGATCGAGCGGACCACCTTGGAGCGCAGGTAGAGGACGTCGCGCGCCTCTTGGTTGACGATCAGGTCGACGTAGCGCTGGCGGACCCGGGCCTCCGGGTCGGTCAGGCCCTTGTGCTTGTCCGGCAGCGGGCGCAGGCACTTGGCGGTCAGCTCCCAGCGGTCCACCATGACGCTCAGCTCGCCGCGCTTGGAGGTGATCACCTCGCCCTCGACGCCCACCTGGTCGCCCAGGTCGATGTCGGACTTCCAGGCCGCCAGCCGCTCCGGGCCGAGCTTGTCCAGGGAGAACATCACCTGGAGGTCGCCGGAGCCGTCCCGGAGGGTGGCGAAGCAGAGCTTGCCGCCGGTCCGGGCCAGCACCACGCGGCCGGTCACCCCGGCCCGCTCGCCGGTCGCGGTGTCCGGCTCCAGGCCGGGGTGCGCGGCCCGCAGGTCGGCGATGGTGGTGGTGCGGGGGAAGCCGACCGGGTACGGGTCGACGCCGGCGGCCCGGAGCCGGTCCAGCTTCTCGCGCCGGACGCGCATCTGCTCGGGGAGGTCGTCGGTCGCGGGGACGCTGATCTGATCGCTCACCGCACCAGGGTATCGACCGTTACGCCGGGTCCCTAGCCGCGGTGGGTGGTGGCGGGACGGGGCCCGGCGGTCAGCGGCGGGGGCGCGGGCGGCGGTGCAGGCCGGGACGGCGGCGGCGGGCGACCAGGACGATCAGGCCCAGGCCCAGGGTGACGGCCGCGCCGCCGAGGGCCGCCGTCGGGCCCGCCGGGGTGCCGCCACCGGTGGAGGCGAGCGGGCCCGGTACGGCGGCGGGGTGGCGGGTGACGGCGGGGGAGCCGGTGGCGGCTGCGGCGCTGCCGGCGCCGGTGGCCGGGGCGCTCGCCGTGGTGCCGGGGGCGATGCCCGCGACCGACGGGCGCGGTGCGGCCGTCGGCCGGGCGGTGGACGGCCCGGCGAGCCGGAGCACCACCACGTCGTCGGCCGGGTCCTGGTCCCACTCCATGGCGGCCGAGGTGGGCACCGGCCCGCTCGACCCGGTGGCGTCCTGGAGCGAGACGGTGAGGCTCGTCTCCCCGGCCCCGGGGGCGAGTTCGAGCGCGAAGTCGTAGTCGGCCCGCAGGTCGGCCGGGGCCCAGTCGCCGGGGCGGCAGCCGTACCCGTGTCCGTCGGCCGTGGCCCGGCAGCCGGCCGGGACCTTGGTGGCGCGGACCCCGTCGGGCAGGGTGAACCCGAGCGTGGGCAGGGCCCTCCCGGCGGTGCGCGCGGAGATCGCGGCCGGGCCGTTGTTGTGCAGCCCGACGGTCAGGGTGCCGGTGCGGCCGTCGCCGGCCGGGGCCCAGCGGCCGACGGCCTCGAAGTCCGCGCCGCTCTCGGTGCGGACCTCCAGTTCGGTGCTCGCCGATCCGGTGGTGGGCCGGTCCGCACTGCCCGTCCGCCGCTCGGCGATCGCCAGCAGCGGTCCCGAGCCCGGCCCGAACTCGTAGGCACCACGCGTCTGTTCGGCGTCGCCCTGGTACTCGGCGAGCACCGTGAAGCCGACCCGGTCCCGGTACGCGGCCGGGGTGACGCCGATCCGGAGCGGGTCCAGCCGGACCGTCTCGCCCGCTCCGACCGGGGAGTCGAGGGTGCAGATCACCGCGCTGCCGGCCGGTCGGAGCCCCGCGTCGTCGGTACCGCGCGGCCGGGTGCCGTACTCGCAGTTGCCGAACCGCTGACCGAAGGTCAGCGTCTCCTCGGTCAGCATCACCAGGCGCAGCCGACGGGCGGGCAGCGCACCGGAGTTGGTGATCTCCAGGACGGTGTCGAGCGCACTGCCCGGCCGGACCCGCTCGGCCTTCGGCAGCGGGGCGATGGTCAGCCGGGGCCCGTCGACCAGGACCTCGACGTCCAGCTCGGCCGGAGTGGAGTCGGCCGCGGTGGCGGAGACGTGCAGCACGCCCCTGCTGCCCGGGCCGGCACCGGCCGCGGCGGTCACGCTCGGCTCGCCGGGGAGGGCGGCCGGACCGGTCGCGGCCGGGCTCGGGCCACCGGTGCCCGGGTCGCTCGGGGCCGGGTCGAGGTCCGGGAGGAGCGGCCCGGGGCAGCTCTGCACGGTGCCCGCCGTGCTGCAGCCGTCGGGCAGGTGGAGCTCGGCGACCCCGCGCAGCCGGCGGGCGTCGAAGGTGACCAGCACGTCCCGGGTGCCCTCGCCGCCGACCCGCCGGACCCGCAGCGGCAGGCTCCCGGTGCCACCCGGTCCGAGCACCACGGAGGCCGGTGCGCGGAGTTCGAGCCGCAGCTCCGGGGCCGCCGGGCTCGGTGTGGCCGCACCGGCGGTGGCGGCGGCCAGGGTGAGGGTGGAAGCGAGGCCGAGCGGGCCGGCCAGGCGGGCGAGTCCCACGGGTGTCCTTTGGTCACGGGGTTTCGATCGGCACGATAGGGCCCCGGAGCGAACGGTCAGTGCGGGTTAAATGCGGCAGGTGCCCTCAGGACCGGACAATCGGTATGGGCGGATGCGCAATCGTTATGACGTCAGGAACGGCCCGGCGGACGCGCGTTGGCGTCCGCCGGGCCGTTCCCGGGGTGACTGCGGTGCGGCCGGCGGGGTGACTAGCGGTGCGCGCCGGCCTTGCGGCGGCGGGCGACGACCACGATCAGACCGAGGCCCAGGGCGATTGCCGCGCCACCGGCCACCGCGATCGGGGCGGCCGAGGAGCCGCCACCGGTCGAGGCCAGCGGGCCGGTGGAGGCCGTCGCGGAGTCGGTGGCGGTGGCAGCCGGGGCGGCCGAGCCGCTCGCGGTGGCCTTGACCGGGGCCTTGGTGGGCGCCTTGGTCGGCTGCGGCTTGGCGGTGCCGCTCTTGCTCGGGGTGGCGGTCGGCGCCTTGGTCGGGACCTTGGTCGGGGTCGGGACGGCGGTCGGCTTGGTGCCGGTGCTCTTCTCGCCGAGCGAGATCTCGACCAGGTCGTTGCCCGGGTTCTTGTCCCAGCCCATCACGGCCGAGGGGTGGCCCGGCTCGTACTTGCTGGTGCTGTTCTGCAGCGAGACGACGAACTTCTTCGCCCGGGCGTCGGCCGGCACCTGGAGCGGGAAGTCGAAGGTGGCCCGCATCCCACTGCCAGCCCAACTGCCGTGGTAGCAGCTGAAGTTGCCGGGCACGGCACCCGGACCGGTGGCCTCGTGGCAGTTCTCCGGGACCTTGGTGGCCTTGACCCCGGCGGGGAGGGTGAACTCGACGCTCGGCATCGCCTCGCCGCCGCTGCGGTCGAGGATCGCGGCCGGGCCGTGGTTGAGCAGGCCGACGGTCAGGGTGCCGGTCGCACCGCCGCCGGCGGGAGTCCAGCCGGCGAGGGCCTCGAAGTCGGCGTTGCTGTCGGCGGTCACTTCGAGCTCGGTGTAGTTCTTGCCGCTGTGGTTCTCGTCGATGTTGGGGCCGCCGACCTCGGCCACCGGGACCTCGGGCTTGCCGAAGGTCAGGTGCGGGCCCGAGGCGGGCTTGAGGTCGTAGCTGCTCCGCAGCCAGCTGTCCTTCTCCTCCTGGTTGGCCAGGGCGCTGAACGACACGAAGTCGTAGCGGGCGGAGGGGCCGACCTTGAAGCGCAGCGGGTCGGTCCGGACGGTCTCGCCCGGAGCGATCGCGGTGTTGACGGTGCAGAGCAGCGCGGTGGACGGCGGCCAGTCCTCCTCCATGCCGGCGAAGGACTTGGCGCTGCCGAACTCGCAGTTGCCGAAGCGCTGTTCGTAGCTGAGCGACTCGGTGGCGTAGCTGCTGATGATCACTCGGTTGGCCGGCAGCGTGCCCTTGTTGGTGATCTCCAGCCGGGTCTCCACCGTGCTGCCGATCGCGGCGTTCTCGATCACCTGGAGCTGCTTGACCTCCAGGACCGGGCCGCCGACGTAGACCTCGACGTCCAGCTTGGCCCCGGCGGCGTTGCCGGCGGCCGCGGTGACGTGCAGGACGCCCTTGCTGCCGATCTTCGCGCCCTTGGCGGCGAGCAGGTGCCCGTTGTCGGTGAGGTTGATCCGGTCGTACTCCAGCGGACTCCAGCGCTTGCAGGAGTACAGGGTGCCCGAGACCGTGCACTGGTCGCTCAGCTTCAGGGTGGCGATGCCGGCCAGGTCCTTGACGTCGTAGGTGACGACGACGTCGTTGGCCGCGGCGGTGCCGGTCCGGCCGATGTCCAGGCCCAGGTTCCCGGAGCTCATCGGGTCGGCCGGGGCGGCCGGGTCGATGGAGACGGCGGAGGGGCCGTACAGCTTGAGCTTGATGTCGGCCGAGGCCGAGGCCGGGGTCACGGTGCCGACGGCGGCCAGGGCGAGGGTGCTGGCCAGGCCGAAGGAGCGGGCCAGACGGGAGAGTCCCACGGGTGTCCTTAGATCACGGAGTATTCGGTGGGCACCTTAGGACTCCGTGCGGGATCACATGAGGACTTAAATCGGTCAGGTACGACCAGTTTCGGACAATCGGCCGAACTGGATGCGTAATTGTTATGCCGTCAGGGGGAGGCCGGTCCTCCGGCCTCCCCCTGACCACCGGTCAGCCGGTGGCGAGTTCGAGGTCGTCCTGGGTGGGGGCGGGAGCCGGTTCGGGGCGGATGCGGCGGCCGAAGAGTTCGGCGGGGGTGGGCATCCGGCGGGGCTGCGGGCGCCCTTCGGCGGGGTGCTTGGCGTCGGTCATCGGGAACCGTCCTCCTACGAGGGTGGGCGTGCCGCCGCTCAGCGGAGCGGCGGGGCTCGGTACGGCCGAGAGGTGCCGCTGGCCGGTGCTCAGGGCGAGGCGTTCGCGGACGTCCGCCTCGGCCAGGGCGTGGCAGCGGCCGGCCAGTCGGGAGCGGCGGGCACGTTCGCCGCTGCCGCAGGGCATCCGGGAGAGCGCGCGCAGGGCGGTGAGGTCCTCGGCGGTCGGGAGGTAGCCGTCGGCGATGGCCTCCTCCAGGCGTTCCAGGTAGCCGGAGACGCTGCCGGGCAGGGCGGCGCGGTAGAGGCTCAGGTCGGCCAGGAGGAAGGTGCGCAGGCGCCCGCCCTCCTGGACGGCCTCGTCCACCGCCTCGGCGAGGCGCAGGGCCTCCTGGACGTCCTCGGCCCAGAGCTCACCCACCGGGCTCGGGTGCGGGAGGTGGACCGGGTAGAGCGCTTGGGCGAGGGCACGGCGCAGCACGCGGACTTCGTCGGCGCTGAAGGCCATGCCGCCCCGGGATCCGTGTGGCGTCGGCATGGCTCGACAGTACGTGGCGTACGTCCGATTTATGACGATTGGCGTCGCTGATCGGCCCGATTGGCGGATGGTCTGCTGATCCGAGGGGCCGTGTCGGCACCTGGACGGGTGACGGAGGGTCAGGCGGTGGCCGGGCGGTTGCGCTCGTAGACCAGGCGGAGGCCGATCAGGGTGAGCCAGGGCTCGTGGACGTCGATGCTGCCGGCCTCGCCGAGGACCAGCGGGGCCAGGCCGCCGGTGGCGATCACCTGGACGTCGTCGGGGTCCTTGGCGAGCTCCTTGGCCATCCGGTCGACCAGGCCGTCCACCTGGCCGGCGAAGCCGTAGAGGATGCCGGACTGCATGCCCTCGACGGTGTTCTTGCCGATCACGTTGCGCGGCCGGACCAGCTCGATCTTGCGGAGCATCGCGGTGCGCCCGCCGAGCGCGTCCACCGAGATCTCGATGCCGGGGGCGATCGCGCCGCCGACGTAGTCGCCGCGCTCGTTGATCGCGTCGAAGGTGGTGGCGGTGCCGAAGTCGACCACGATGCACGGGCCGCCGTAGAGGTGGTTGGCGGCCAGCGCGTTGACGATCCGGTCGGCGCCCACCTCCTTGGGGTTGTCCATCAGGACGTGCACCCCGGTCTTCACCCCGGGCTCCACGATGACCGCCGGGACGTCGCCGTAGTAGCGGCGGGTCACCTCGCGCAGCTCGTGCAGCACGGCCGGCACCGAGGAGCAGATGGCCAGGCCCTCCACCCGGTCCTCGGCCGAGACGACCGGGTGGGAGCCCATCAGGCCCTGCATCAGCACCGCGAGTTCGTCCGCGGTGCGGCGCGGATCGGTGGAGATCCGCCAGTGCTCCACGATCTCCTCGCCGTCGAACAGGCCGAGCGTGGTCTGGGTGTTGCCGACGTCGATGGTGAGGAGCACGGGGTGCCTTCTGGTGAGTAGCGGTCAGGAGGAGCGGAGGTCCAGGCCGATGTCCAGCACCGGCGAGGAGTGGGTGAGCGCGCCGACGGCCAGGTAGTCGACCCCAGTCTGGGCGACCTCGCGGGCGGTGGCCAGGGTCAGTCCGCCGGAGGCCTCCAGCTTGGCCCGGCCGTTCACCAGCCCGACCGCCTCCTTGAGCTGCGGGACGGTGAAGTTGTCCAGCAGGATCAGGTCGGCGCCGGCCTCCAGCACGGGCGGGATCTGGTCCAGCCGGTCCACCTCGACCTCGACGTCCAGGTGCGGGAACGCCTCCCGGACGGCCTTGAAGGCCTCGGCCACGCCGCCGGCCGCCACCACGTGGTTGTCCTTCACCAGGGCGGCGTCGGAGAGCGCCATCCGGTGGTTGACGCCGCCGCCGGCCCGGACCGCGTACTTCTGCAGGGCGCGCAGGCCCGGCAGGGTCTTGCGGGTGTCCCGGACGGCCGCGCCGGTGCCCTCCAGGGCGTCGGCCCAGGCCCGGGTGGCGGTGGCGATGCCGGAGAGGTGGCAGAGCAGGTTGAGCGCGCTGCGCTCGGCGGTGAGCAGGTCGCGGGTGCGGCCCCGGACCGAGAGCAGCACCTGGCCGGCCTCCACCACGTCACCGTCCTCGACGTGCCGCTCGACCTCGAACTCCTCCTCGCAGACCAGCGAGACCACGGCCTCGGCGATCCGCAGGCCCGCCACCACGCCGGCCTGACGGGCCGTGAAGTCGGCGGTGGCCACCGCCTCGGCGGGCACGGTGGCGACCGAGGTGACGTCGTCGCCGCCGGCCAGGTCCTCGGCCAGCGCCAGGGTGGCGATGTCCTCGACCTCGACCGGGTCCAGGCCGGCCGCCTCCAGCAGCTCGGCCAGCGCCGGGTCCAGGCCGGTCTCGTACGCCTCGCCGTCGCCGCAGGCGCAGCCGTCGCCGCAGCCGCCGGCCATCGGCAGCTCGGTGTGGGCGTGGTCGTCGTGGTCGTGGGACATTGCTGCTGCTCCTAGGTGAAGGATCGTCAGACGGTGCGCAGTGCGCCGTCGGCGTCGAGGGTGGTGACCAGGTGACGCTGCCACGCCCGGTCGTCGCGGTCCGGGAAGTCCTCGCGCCAGTGGCAGCCGCGGGTCTCCTCGCGGAGCCGGGCGGCGGCCACCAGGGCGGTGGCGACCAGGTGGAGGTTGGTGGCCTCCCAGGTCTCCACCCGGGGGTCGGCGGGCTTCTCCTCGGCGGCGTGCGCCAGCGCCGCGTCGGCCAGTGCGGCCAGGCCTCCGGCGGCGGCGGCCATCGAGCCGGCCGAGCGCAGCACGCCCGCGCCGGTGGACATCAGCCGCTGGACGTCGGCCCGGGCCTCCGGGGCGAGCAGCGGGACGGCCTTGCAGGCCTGGGCGGCGGCCACGTCGACCGAGCGCTCGGGGAGCTCGCCGGCGGCGTGACGGCCGGTCAGGTCGGCGGCGATCGCCTCGGCGAAGACCAGGCCCTCCAGCAGCGAGTTGGAGGCCAGCCGGTTGGCGCCGTGCACCCCGGTGCAGGCGACCTCGCCGCAGGCGTACAGGCCGGGCACCGTGGTGCGGCCGGCCAGGTCGGTGCGGATGCCGCCGGAGGCGTAGTGCGCGGCGGGCGCGACCGGGATCGGCTCGGTGACCGGGTCGATGCCGTGCGAGCGGCAGGAGGCCAGGATGGTCGGGAAGCGCTCGGCCCACATCTCGGCGCCGAAGTGCCGCCCGTCCAGGTACATGTGCTCGGCGCCCTGCTCCTGCATCCGCCGGGTGATCGCCTTGGCGACAATGTCCCGGGGGGCCAGCTCGGCCAGCTCGTGCTGCCCGAGCATGAAGCGCACGCCGTCGGCGTCCACCAGGTGGGCGCCCTCACCGCGGACCGCCTCGGAGACCAGCGGCTGCTGGCCCTCGGCCTCCGGGCCGAGCCAGAGCACGGTGGGGTGGAACTGGACGAACTCCAGGTCGGTCACCTCGGCGCCGGCCCGCAGCGCCAGCGCCACGCCGTCGCCGGTGGAGACCGCCGGGTTGGTGGTGGCCGAGAAGACCTGGCCCATGCCGCCGGTGGCCAGCACCACCGCACGGGCCCGGATGGCGCCGACGCCGTCCCGCTGGCCCTCGCCCATCACGTGCAGGGTGAGCCCGGCCGCGTGGCCGTCGGCGTCGGTCAGCAGGTCCAGCACCAGGGCGTGCTCGATGAGTTCGAGCCCGGGGTCGGAGCGGACCGCCTGGACCAGCGCGCGCGATATCTCGGCGCCGGTGGCGTCGCCGCCCGCGTGCACGATCCGGCGGCGGTGGTGGCCGCCCTCCCGGGTCAGCAGGATCTCGCCGTCGGCGTCCTTGTCGAAGTCGGCGCCGGTGGCGATCAGGTGCCGGACGGCGTCCGGGCCCTCGGTCACCAGCCGCCGGACGGCCTCCTCGACGCAGAGCCCGGCCCCGGCCACCAGGGTGTCGTCCAGGTGCTGGGCGGGGGTGTCCCCCTCGCCCAGGACGACGGCGACGCCGCCCTGGGCCCAGCGGGTGGAGCCGTCGTCCAGCAGCGCCTTGGTCACCACCGTGGCCCGCAGGCCGGCCTTGCGGACGTTGAGCGCGACGGTCAGCCCGGCCACGCCGGAGCCGACCACCACCACGTCGGTGGTGGCGGTCCAGCCCGGGGCGGGGGCGGTGAGGCGGTGCGTTGCGGACATGGTTCTGACTGCTCCTCAGCTCGCGGCGGCGGTGGTGGCCGCGCCGTCCCCGTCACCGTACGCCCGGTCCCCGCGCAGCAGCCCGCTGCCCTCGGGGGCCTCGGCGGCGTCGGTGCCGTAGCCGGTGATCCGGTTGTCGCCGTCCACGAAGACCACCTTCGGGACGTAGCCCTTGGCCTCGGCGGTGTCCATCTGCCCGTAGGCGATCAGGATCACCAGGTCGCCGGGGTGGACCAGCCGGGCGGCGGCGCCGTTGATGCCTATGACGCCGGTGCCGCGCGGGCCGGCGATGGTGTACGTCTCCAGCCGGGCGCCGTTGTTGATGTCGACGATGTGGACCAGCTCGCCGGGGAGCAGGTCCGCGGCGTCGAGCAGGTCCTCGTCCACCGTGACCGAGCCGACGTAGTGCAGGTCGGCCTGGGTCACGGTGGCCCGGTGGATCTTGGACTTGAGCATGGTGCGGAGCATGGGGTCACGCCTCCTGTGAGTGCATGCCTGAGGGGATATGCCTGCCGTGCTTAGCGAACGAGCATGCCGACGTTGTCGATCAGGCGGGTGGAGCCCACCTTCGCGGCCACGGCCAGCACCGCCTCGCCCCGGAAGTCGTCGGCCGCTTCGGTGAAGTCGTCCGGGTCGATCAGGGCGAGGTAGTCGAGGGTGACGCCCTCGGCGCCGTCCAGGGCGGTGGCGGCGGCCTCGCGGACCGCCTTCGCACCGCGCACGGCCGCCTCGCGGCCGGCCAGCAGTGCCCTGGACAGGGCGAGGGCCTGCTCCCGCTCGGTCTCCGAGAGGAAGCGGTTGCGGGAGGACAGCGCGAGGCCGTCCTCCTCGCGGACGGTCGGGACGCCGACGACCTCGACGTCGAAGTCCAGGTCGGCCACCATCCGGCGGATCACCGCCAGCTGCTGGGCGTCCTTCTCGCCGAAGAAGGCGTAGTCCGGGTCGGTGATGTTGAGCAGCTTGGCCACCACGGTCAGCACGCCGTCGAAGTGGCCCGGACGGGAGGCGCCCTCGTACCGCTCGCCCATCGGGCCGGCCGTGATCCGCACCTGCGGGGTGCCGTTCGGGTAGACCTCCTCCGGCAGCGGGGCGAAGACCACGTCGGCGCCGGCCTCCTCGGCCACCCGGACGTCGGCGGCCAGCGTGCGCGGGTAGCGGTCCAGGTCCTCGCCGGCGCCGAACTGCAGCGGGTTCACGAAGACCGTGACGGCCACCCGGCCGTCCCGGCCGACCTGCTTGCGGGCGGCCCTGATCAGGGCGGCGTGGCCCTCGTGCAGGGCACCCATGGTCATCACCACGGCGTTGTCCACCGGCTCCTCGTCCGGCCAGAAGGCGGACTCGAAGTCGGCGACGGTGTGGGTCAGCTCGGCCTTGCGGACCTGGGGGGCCTTGGTCTGCTGCTTGCCACGGGCCATCAGATGCTCTCCTCGTTCAGTACGTCCAGCAGCGCCGCCGCCGACGCCTCGTCGATCGTTCCGTTCCGCAGCGCCCGCTGCGCGGTGGCGCGGGCCATCGCCCGGTAGGACTGCCCGATGTCGGGGGCCACCGTACCGAGTTCGCCGAGGTGGCGGCGGACGGTGCCGACGTCGCCCCGGGCCACCGGGCCGGTGAGCGCGGCGTCGCCGGAGCGCAGGCTGTTGTCCAGGGCCGCGCCGAGCAGCGGGCCGAGCAGCCGGCCGGGCTCGGCCACCCCGGCGGTGCGCAGCAGCTCCAGCGACTGGGACACCAGGGTCACCAAGTGGTTCGCCCCGTGCGCCAGGGCGGTGTGGTAGCGGGCCCGCTGCTCCTCCGGCACCCACTCGGGCTCGCCGCCCATCTCCACCACCAGTGCCTCGGCCACCGGGCGCAGCTCCTGAGGGGCCGTCACCCCGAACGGGCAGCCGGCCAGCCGGGCCAGGTCGACGGAGGTGCCGGTGAAGGTCATCGCCGGGTGCAGCGCCAGCGGCAGCGCCCCGGCCTCGGCGGCGGGGGCCAGCACCGCGACGCCGTGCGCGCCCGAGGTGTGCACCACGATCTGCCCCGGCCGGACCGCGCCGGTCCCGGCCAGGCCGGCCACCAGCTCGGGGAGCACGTCGTCCGGGACGGTCAGCAGCACCAGGTCGGCGGCGGCCAGCACCTGCGGCGGGCTGACCAGCCGGACCCCCGGCAGCAGCGCCTCGGCCCGGCGCTTCGAGGTCGCGGACACCCCGGAGGCGGCCACCACCCGGTGCCCGGCCAGCTGGAGCGCGGCCCCCATCGCGGGCCCCACCCGTCCGGTGCCGACCACGCCCACGGCCAGTCTGGCCGGCCGGTTCCCCGGATCGGCCGGATCCCCGAACGGATCGGCCAACACCCCGAAACCGTCGCCCTCGGAGCTGCTCACGGCTCGCCCTCGTCCCTGATTCCCGTTCCAGTCCGCTGCCGGTACCAGACGTACCGCGTCATTCTACGGCCGCCCGGGGTGGCGCCTCATCCGATCGGGTGGCCCCGGGCCGGGGCCCGCACCCGGACGGTGGCGCGGCTGCCACCATGCGGGCATGGCAGCGAAACCCACCGATCATCCCGACCTCGCGAGCCCGGCGCCCGGGCGGCCCGGCGGCGTGCGGACGGTGCCGCTCGGGGACCTGCGGAGCCCGGGGACGGTGCTCCGCGAGCTGACGGAGCGCGGCGAGGTCGGCCGGATCACCGACCGGGGCCGGCTGGTCGCCTGGCTGGTGCCGACCGACCCGCCGGACGGCGGCGCCTGACGGTCGGTCGGGTGGTGCCCGGCGGTCAGTCGGTGGCGCCCGCGCGGATCAGGCCGGCCTCGTAGGCGAGGACCACGGCCTGCACCCGGTCGCGCAGGTTGAGCTTGGCCAGGATCCGGCCGACGTGGGTCTTCACGGTGGCCTCGGAGAGGGTCAGCTTGAAGGCGATCTCGCCGTTGGACAGTCCCTGGGCGACCAGTAGGAAGACCTCGCGCTCGCGCTCGGTGAGCGGGGCCAGCACCGGGGAGCCCGGGGCGGAGCCGGGGAGCGGGAGCACCTCGGCGAAGCGGTCGATCATGCGGCGGGTGGTGGTCGGGGCGACCACCGCGTCGCCGCCGTGCACGGCCCGGATGGCGGCCACCAGCTCGGTCGGCGGGACGTCCTTGAGCAGGAAGCCGCTGGCCCCGGCCTTGAGCGCGGCGAAGGCGTACTCGTCCAGGTCGAAGGTGGTCAGGATGAGCACGTGCGGGGCGCCGGGGACCGGGGAGCCCGCCTCGTCGAGGCAGATCCGCCGGGTGGCCTGGACGCCGTCCAGGCGGGGCATCCGGACGTCCATCAGGATCACGTCCACGGGGGTGCGGGCGAGCACGTCGAGGGCCTGCTGGCCGTCGCCCGCCTCGGCGGCGATCTCGATGTCCCCCTGGGACTGCAGGATCATGCGGAAGCCGGTGCGGAGCAGTTCCTGGTCGTCGACCAGCATCACCCGGATGGTCACAGTGCGGTCCTCACTTGGTGGTCTTGAAGGGGAGCACGGCCCGGATGCGGAAGCCTCCGCCCGGCCGGGGGCCGACGTCGAGGCTGCCGCTGACCATGCCGACCCGCTCGCGCATGCCGATCAGACCATGGCCCTGGCCGTCCGGACCACCGGCGGTCAGCTGCTCGGCGGTGGAGCCGCGGCCGTCGTCCTCGATCAGCACCTCCAGCTCGCGGTCGCGGAAGTCCACCGAGACGCTGGCCCGGGCGTCCGGGCCGCCGTGCTTGCGGACGTTGGTGAGCGCCTCCTGGACGATCCGGTACACCGTCAACTCGACGCCCCGGGGCAGCTCCTGGACGTCGCCGGTGGCGGCGTACTCGACCGGCAGGCCGGCCACCCGGACCTGGTCGAGCAGCTCGGGCAGCTCGGCCACGCCGGGCTGCGGCACGTACTCGTCGGTGGTGTCGGTGGTGCGCAGCACGCCGAGCAGCCGGCGCATCTCGACCAGCGCCTGACGGCCCGTCGAGGCGATGGTGGAGAGCGCCTCCTTGGCCTGCTGCGGGGAGTTGTCCAACACGTAGGCGGCGCCGTCGGCCTGAACGATCATCACCGAGACGTTGTGCGCCACCACGTCGTGCAGCTCGCGGGCGATCCGGGCCCGCTCGGCGGCCACCGCCACCTTGGCCTGGGCGTCCCGCTCGCGCTCCAGCCGGGCGGCCCGGTCCTCCAGCTCGACCAGGTACGCGCGGCGCACCCGGGTCAGCCGGCCCCAGGCCCAGCAGAGCACGAAGGGGGTGGACATCAGCACGGCCAGGAAGACCCGCTCCGGGGTGCTGGTGCTCTCGGAGGAGACCCCGAAGCGAGCCACGGTCAGCGGGCCGGCGGCCAGGCCGACGGTGAAGGCGAGCCGGGAGACCCACGGGGAGCCGAAGGCGGCGCCGGTGTAGGCGAAGAGCAGGTAGCCGACGCTCTCGGTGTTGGGGTCGACGTGGGCGGCGAGCTGGCTGAGGCCGAGGCCGACGGCCGCGACGGTGGTCAGGTCCGGGTATCTCCGGCGGAAGACCATCAGCCCGGCCATCACCGCGCCGAGCAGCAGGGTCTCCACGTGCTCCCCGCTGGCGTAGCCCAGCAGGCAGAACAGGAAGAGCAGCACTGCCCAGGCGGAGTCGACCACCAACGGGTGGCGGCGGAACCAGGCGTTGAGTCTATGCACGGGTCAAGCCTAGGCACCCCGGGAAGCCGGTCAGGTCAGCCGTGAGGGCGATCCGTCCTACTCCGCAGGGTGGAGAAGGCAGTACACGGACGGGCAGCGCGGGTCCGCCGCGCGACGCCCGGACGGCTACCGTCCTGGGCATGGAGCACGGCACGGAGTGGATGAGCTGGCGGACCGCCACCGAGCGGGCGCTGTACGGACCGCAGGGGTTCTACCGCAGGCCGGAGGGCCCGGCCGGGCACTTCCGCACCTCGGTGCACGCCTCGCCGAAGTACGCCGCCGCGGTGGCCCGGCTGCTGCGGGAGACCGACGCGGCGCTCGGTCACCCGGCCGAGCTGGCCCTGGTGGACGTCGGGGCCGGCCGGGGCGAGCTGCTGACCGGGGTGCTGGCGGCGCTCGGCCCGGAGACCGCCGGGCGGCTGCGGCCGTACGCGGTGGAGCTGGCGGAGCGGCCGGCCGGCACCGACCCCCGGATCGTCTGGACGGACCGGGTGCCTGACGGGGTGTCGGGTCTGCTGTTCGCCAACGAGTGGCTGGACAACGTGCCGCTCGACCTGGCCGAGCGCGGCGAGGACGGACGGCTGCGCTACCAGGAGGTGACGGCGCTGGGCGAGCGCCGGACCGGCGCGGAGGTCAGCGGGGCGGACGCCGCCTGGGCCGCCGAGTGGTGGCCGGAGGGGGAGTCGGTGGAGCTCGGCGGCCCCCGGGACGCGGCCTGGGCCGGGGCGGTCGGCGCGCTGGAGCGCGGCCTGGCGGTGGCGGTGGACTACGCGCACACCCGGGACGCCCGCCCGTACGGCGAGACGCTGACCGGCTTCCGGGCCGGACGCGAGGTGCGGCCGGTGCCGGACGGCTCCTGCGACCTGACCGCGCACGTGGCGATCGACGCGGTGGCGGTGCGCGGTGTCCACAGCCTGTGGACGACGCAGCGGGAGGCGCTGCGGGCGCTCGGGGTGCACGGCACCCGGCCGCCGCTGGCGCTGGCCTCCACCGATCCGGTGGCCTACCTGCGGGCGCTCGGCGGGGCCGGCGAGGGGGCCGAGCTGACCGACCCGTCCGGACTGGGGGCGTTCCACTGGCTGGCCCAGGCCGTCCGCATGCCGGTACCGGAGAGCCTGGCGGGGCTGCCGGGATGGCAGACTCTCACCCCATGAGGGAGACCACGGTCGGCGTCGGCGCGGGTGCCGAGAATCTCGTCGGCGAGCTCGGCACCAGTGACATGGTGCTCAACATCGGCCCGCAGCACCCGTCCACGCACGGCGTGCTGCGGCTGAAGCTGGTGCTGGACGGCGAGCGGATCGTGGCCGCCGAGCCGGTGGTCGGCTACATGCACCGGGGCGCGGAGAAGCTCTTCGAGGCGCGCGACTACCGCCAGATCATCATGCTGGCCAACCGGCACGACTGGCTCTCCGCCTTCTCCAACGAGCTGGGCGTGGTGCTCGCGGTCGAGCGGATGCTCGGCATGGAGGTGCCCGAGCGGGCGGTCTGGCTGCGCACCCTGCTGGCCGAGCTGAACCGGGTGCTCAACCACCTGATGTTCCTCGGCTCGTACCCGCTGGAGCTCGGCGGGATCACCCCGGTCTTCCACGCCTTCACCGGCCGCGAGGAGCTCCAGCACGTGCTGGAGGAGGCCAGCGGCGGCCGGATGCACTACATGTTCAACCGGGTCGGCGGCCTCAAGGAGGACCTGCCGGCCGGCTGGCTGGGCCGCTGCCGGACGGCGGTCGGCAGCGTCCGCGCGCAGCTGCCGGTCTTCGAGGACCTGGTGCTCGGCAACGAGATCTTCCGGGGCCGCACCGCCGGGGTCGGCGTGCTCTCCCGCGAGCACGCGCTCGCCTACGGGGTCAGCGGCCCGATCGCCCGGGCCAGCGGCCTGGACTTCGACCTGCGCCGGGACGAGCCCTACCTGGCCTACGGCGAGCTGGCGGACGTGCTGCACGTCGCGGTCCGCGAGGAGGGCGACTGCCTGGCCCGCTTCGAGTGCCTGCTCGAACAGACGGTCAACGCGCTGGAGTTGGCCGAGGCCTGCCTGGACCGGCTGGACGGGCTGCCGCCCGGCCCGGTCAACCAGCGGCTGCCCAAGGTGCTGAAGGCCCCCGAGGGCGCCACCTACGCCTGGACCGAGAACCCGCTCGGGGTGAACGGCTACTACCTGGTCTCCCGGGGCGACAAGACCCCCTGGCGGCTGAAGCTGCGGTCCGCCTCGTTCAACAACATCCAGGCCCTGACCGAGCTGCTGCCCGGCACCCTGGTCGCCGACATGGTGGCGATCCTGGGCTCGATGTTCTTCGTGGTCGGCGACATCGACAAGTGACGCCCGGGCCCCCGGCCGGAGCCGGGGGCCGACGGTGCGTCAGACCTGCGGGTCGGCCGGGTGCGGGGCCACCGCGATGCCGCCCTTGATCCGCTGGGCGCACAGCTCCGCCAGCACCGCGTAGCCCTCCGGGCCCATCAGCTCGGTGAGTTCGGGCCGGTACGAGACGTAGACCGGGTCGGCGGCCTGGTGCGCGTCCGGGCTGCCGGTGCACCACCAGTGCAGGTCGTGACCGCCCGGGCCCCAGCCCCGGCGGTCGTACTCGCCGATCGAGACCTGGAGGTAGCGGCTGTCGTCCGGGCGGTCGATCCAGTCGTAGGTGCGGCGCACCGGCAGCTGCCAGCAGACGTCCGGCTTGGTCTCCAGCGGCTCGCGGCCCTCCTGGAGGGCCAGGATGTGCAGCGAGCAGCCACCGCCGCCGGCGAAGCCGGGGCTGTTGCGGAACAGGCAGGCGCCGTCGATCCGGCGGGTCTGCCGGTCGCCGTCCTCGTCGAACATGGTGATGCCGCCGTCCAGCACGATCCGGCCCTCGACGTCGGTGCCGTGCGCGAAGTTCTCCCAGATCTCCGGGGTGAGCCGGGCGGCGTGCCCGGCCACCCGCTGCTCGTCGTCCTCGTCGGAGTAGTGCGCGCCGAGCGTGCAGCAGCCGTCGGACTCGCCCCGGCCCTCCCGGATGCCCTGGCAGCCCTGGCCGAAGATGCAGCTCCAGCGGGAGGTCAGCCAGGTCAGGTCGCAGCGGAAGACCTGCTCCTCGTCGGCCGGGTCGGCGAACTCCACCCAGGCCCGGGCGAAGTCGAGCGGGACCTCGGGGCGCATGCCGGGCATGCCGAGGTCGGTCTTCTTGGTGGGCTTGCCGGCGGGCTTGTCGGCCTTCGGCTTCTTCTTGCCGTGCTGCTTGCCCTGCTTGTCGCGCTGCTTGTCACTCTGCTTGGTCTCTGCTGCCACCCGGTAAGGGTATGGCCTCGGCCGATCGACGCCCGGTGACGGGCCCGGTGCTGGTGAAGCCCGTGTGAGAAAGCCGCACGTGCCCTGCGGCGGGCGGGTGGGGTGGCCCTAGGATGACCGTCTGGTATTCGCACGGGGGCGCTGGGGGAGTGGGCGGATGAGTACGGGTGGCACGGGTGAGTTCCTGATCAAGCCGTGGGAAGTACGCGGTGAGGGCCGGGAGTTCGGGAAGATCTCGCAGGACTTCGGCGGCGCGGCCAAGGCCCTGGAGCAGGGCATGGCCGGTCTCGGCACGCCCTGGGGCGGCGATGCGCCCGGCAGCGGCTTCGGCGCGCTGTACACCGAGGCGCAGGGCATGCTGCTGGCCGGGCTGAACGGTCTGGCGAGCCGGCTGGGCCAGGTCGGTGCCAACCTCAACACGATGGCCGACTCGGTCGAGCGGACCGACGGGGACGTCAGCGCCGACCTCGGCAAGGTGCACCCCGGCGTCGCGCCGGTGGCCCCGCCGAGGGTCTGACGCTCCGTCGGGAGCGGCCCGCCGCCGGGAACCGGCGGTGGGCCCGTGTTCGTGTTCGTCTCCGTCCCGTGCCCGCGTTCGATGCGGCCGGGCGCTCCGCTCGACCCGGAAGAAGGAGGGACCCGCGTGTCCCGCAACGTGCCCGAGGAACTCGTCCCGGTACTGGCCCGGTTGGGCCACCAGTGGCCGCAGGCCGACGAGGAGGGGCTGCGCCGAGCGGCCGGGGTCTGGCGTGAGTTCGGCGCCGAGGCCGAGCGGCTCGGCCGCCGGGGCGGGGACTCCGCGCACCGGGTCACCGGGGAGAACCGGGGCCGGGCGGTGGAGGCGTTCGCCGACCACTGGCGCGGCTTCGCCGGGAGCGGCCGGGGCAGTCTGGACGACGCGCACTCCGCCGCCGAGCTGCTGGCCGGCGCCTTCGAGCGGGCGGCCCGGGCGGTCGACTCCTGCAAGGCGGAGATCATCGCGGTGCTGACCGAGCTGGCCGCCGAGATCAAGGTGGCCCAGAAGGTCGAGGCGGCGGCCCACGCCGTGCTCGGCACGGTCGGCGACGTGCTGGCCGACGCGGTGGTCGGGGCCGGCGAGAAGATCGCGGTCGAGCTCGCCAAGCACAAGGTCGGCAACCTGCTGGAGGAGCTCGGCCGGGAGATGAAGGAGGGGCTCCAGCAGGCGCTGAAGGAGCCCGCCGTCATCACCCTGGAGCGGATCGCCCAGGCCGACGGCTACCAGCCCGCCAGGGCGTCCCGGTCGGGTGCGTCCGGTGGCGCGGTGGGCGGGACCGGCGCGGTCGTCGGCGCGGCGCTGGGTGTCGCGGCGGTGGCCAAGGTGCGCAGCCTGTCGGCCGTGGTCGACGAGCAGGGCAAGCTGGTGACGGACCCTCAGGGTCGCCCGGTGCTGGTGGACGAGAACGGCAAGCAGGTCGAGGGCGTCGAGGGCGTGGTGCCCCAGGTCGGCGCGGACGGCAGGCCGCTGGTCGGGCCGGACGGCAAGGTGGCCGTGGTCGGCGAGGACGGCGAGCCGGTGGTCGGGGTGGCCTGCGGCAGCGACGGCAAGCCGCTGCGGGACTCGACCGGCGGCCTGATGGTGGTCGGCGCGGGCGGCCTGATCGCCGCCGCCGGTGTCACCGTGGCGCTCAACCGCCAGGGCAAGCCGGTGACCGGCACCGACGGCGAGGTGGTGGTGTTGGACCACGAGGGCAATCCGGTCCGGGGCGCCGACGGCCACACCGCGAAGCTGGACGCCGACGGGAATCTGGTGACCGACCGGGACGGCCGGGTGGTCATGGTGGACGACGAGGGCCGGACCGCCGGGCCGGAGCGGCCCGACCGCAAGCAGGGCGCGGGTGCCGGGCTGGACCTCGGCGGGCTCGGGGCGGACGTGCGGGTCGGGCCGGGCGGTGTGGAGGCGGACGTCCGGGTCGGGGGCGACCCGCAGGGCCACGGCGCGGGGGCCGGGGTCGGGGCCGGTCAGGGCCAAGGTCAGGGCCAGGGCTACGGGAGCGGTCAGGGCGGTACTCAGGTGCAGGTCGGCCCGGTCTCGGTCGGCGCGGGCTCCTACGACAGCCGGTACGACGACCCCTACGGCCGGGGCGGAGGCGGTCAGACCCATCAGCAGGAGACGGTGCGCCAGAGCACCGGCGGCGGAGGCGGGAGCGGACCTGGCCAGACCCGGCCGGTGGTCTCGGTGGACACCGGGCCGGTCAACGCCGGTACCGGGTACGACCGTTACCAGGACAGCCGGTACGAGGAGCAGCCGGTGCACCGTGCGGCCGGGACGCTGCGCACCGACTCGGTGGCGGTGGCGCCGCCGCCGAGCAACCTCTCCTCGGCCTTCGGTGACGCCCCGTCGGCCGGGACCGGCTGGGGCCGGCACGAGTCCTCGGCCCCGGCCGCCTCCGGTGCCGCCGGTGGCTCGGGCGGCCCGGGTGGCTCCGGTGGCGGGCTCGGCCAGGGCGGCGGCCAGTCGTCGCTCGGTACGCCCGGGATGGGGATGGGTGCCCAGCCGACGCCGACCGTCCCGGTGACCCCGACCCCGACGGCCGGTGGCGGTGCCGTGCCGCCGCCCGCGCCGGGAGCGGCGGCCGGTGGTGCGGCGGGCGCGGCGGCGGGCGCCGGTGCGCCTGCGGCGGGCGGCGCGGCTGCGGTCGCCTCGCCCGGTGCCGCCGGTGCGGCCGGTGGTGGTGGCCAGGCGGGTGCGGTCGGGGCGGTCGGTGCCGTGGCCGGTCCGCAGCAGCCCGGCGCGGCCGCACCGCGCCCCGCCCAGCCGGTCGGTCTGGTGCCCAACCCGGTGCCCGCGCCGCCGGCCGCCCCGGTGGTGGTCGGCCCGGTGGCCGGCCGGGCCTTCGACGTGCTCCCGGTGGCCCGCCGCGAGGACGAGACGCTGGCCGACCCGGCCCAGGCCGCGCCGCTGGCCGCGATGTTCCTGCTGCTGCACGACTACCGCCGCACCGCGCCCGACCAGCCCGGCGAGCGCACCCGCCCGCGGGTCATCGCGGACGGCCGCCCGTACGGCGCGGCCGGCGGGCTGGGCCCGGTCGATCCGGCCCACCAGGCCGAGGTGGAGCGCCGGGTGCCGCGCACCGAGGACGGCGAGCCCGCCGTGCCGGCCGACCCGAGGCTGGGCGACTGGCCGGAGGCGCTGAACGGCGGCGGCTTCCGCGAGCCGGGCCGGGCCAACAACGCGCTCGACCTCGCGCTCTCCGCGTTGGACAGCCACCTGGGCAACCCCACCTGCGGCGCCCCCCGGCTGCCCGACGGCCCGGCCGGGGAGTACGGCGGCCGGGACCGGGCCGAGCGCGAGCTCGGCACCCAGTTCAAGGACCTCGGCCACGGTGCTCCGGCGCTCGGCCAACTCGCGGATCTGCTCACTCAGTTGGGGTCCGGTGCACAGGCCGTGCTGCTCACCGTGGACGAGTACGGCCGCTCCCACCTGTGGAACGCCTTCGTGGTCGGCGCCGCCATCAGCTACCTCGACCCGCAGACCGGCTACCGCTCCTCGACCCCGCTGCACCCGGCCGACCACGGCCTGTGGGCCATCGCGCTGGAGGCGGGGGGCCGTCCGGTGGACCTGTCGTCCCTGCAACCCGCCATCCCGGTGGTCGAGTTGACTCCGCCCCCGGCGCCCGATCCGCTGGCCAAGCCGGTGCCCGAGCCGCCCGCCCCGCCGCGCTCGCGGCTCACCATCCACCGGGGCAGGGCCCGTTGACCCGCTGCACGCCGAACGCCCGCACCACTGCCAGGAGTTGCCGATGACCACCCTCGCGAAGGCCCTGGAGGCCGCCCACCGCTGGGTGAACGCCGAGCTCTCCCCGGAGGCCGTCCGGCCGGTCAGGGCCCACGAGTTCGACCTCGGCTGGGTGGTCTGGCCGGAGCCCGCCCCGATCCGGGTCGACCCGTTGACCGGCGAGCGCCGGGCCCCCGAGGAGCCCGGCGCCGCCTGCGCGGTGGTCGACCGGGCCACCGGCGAGCTCACGGTCTGGCCCTCCGTCCCGGTGGCGCAGGTCATCCAGCTCTACCGGGACCGGACCGGGGCCGGCGACCACGACCCGGCCCTGCCGCCGGCCACCGGCCCCGGCTGCCGGGCCCAGTTCACCTACCGGGACGCCCTCGGCGAGGAGCACACCCTGGTGCTGCGCTCCGCCCCCGGCCGCCCGCACCCCGCCCTGCGGGGCTGGGCCCAGCTGAGCGGACAGGGCGTCACGCCGGAGGACGTGCTCGCGGTCCACACCGACCTGCGCCCCTCGATGCTCCCCGGCGGCTACGTCGCCGCCTCCCTACTGGCCGAACTCCCCGCCGTCCGGCACAGCCACGACCTGGCGTACGGCCCCCGGTACGACGGCCGGGCCCGGGCGGTGCGCAGCCTGCGCTCCACTCCCCGGCTCAACCGGACGCCCTTCCCGGCCGCCGTGCCGCCCGCCCAGCCGGAGGCGGAGGCGGCCCTGGCCGCCCGGCTCGCCGCGCAGTTCGGGGCGGACGGGGTCCGGCGGTTCGACCGGGCGGCGGTGCTCGCGGCCGACCTGCCCGAGGCGGTCGGCCGGCCGCTGGTGGCGGTCGGGCTGCCGGCGGCGGTGCGGGGCTTCTTCGAGGTGCACCACCCGGTCTCGGACGGCGTCTCCGGTGCGGCGCCCGTGCTGCCCGAGCTGGCCGCCGTGCTGGCGGAGGCCGGCCGGGCCGGCCGGGCCACCGAGGCGGCCCGCCGCGAGCTGCTCGGCCAACTGCTGATCGGCACCGACGGGTGGTCCCGGTTCACCGTGGACACCGCCCAGGGACGGGTCCGTGCGGTCGACCCGGACACCGCCGTGGCCCGCTACGTCAACGCCGACCTCACCGCCTTCATCCGCTCGCTGGCCCTGTTCGCCGAGCGCTACCCGCGCCTGCGGGACCTGCACCCGCTGGCGGCCGGCCAGGCCGTCACCGAGCTCCAGTGGGGCCTGGCGGCACTGGACCGTACGGCCTTCGGTGACCCGGAGAACTGGTGGTCCGTCATCGTCGAGCAGCTCTGGCACGGGCTGCTCTAGCCGAACGTGCCCGCAGGGCGCGCGCCCAGGGGCGCGGGGAACCGCGCGGGGCGGAAGAAGGGGCCCTGATCGCCGGGTACGGGGAATCACCCGCCACGTTGGGGGTCCGTACCCGGCAGGCGGTCGGTGCCTTCCGCAGCGCGCGGTTCCTCGCGCCCCTGGGTCGCTGCGTGGTGCTCCCTCGTCTCGGCAGGCTTGGACCTGCGCAGGTCAGGTGACGGCGGTCCGGTCGGTGCCTTCCGCAGCGCGCGGTTCCTCGCGCCCCTGGATCGGCTCGCCGGTGGAGCCTTCAGGCGCCCAGGAAGCGCTCCAGGGTGGTGGCGAGGGCGACCGGGGTCTCGTGCATCGGGTAGTGGCCCGAGGCGGGGAGGAGCTCCAGGTCGCCGGCCGGGTAGTGGGTCAGCCAGGTGGAGCGGAGGTACTCCGCGTCGAGTGCCAGGTCGTGCTCGCCGACGAAGGCCCGGGCGGGCAGCGGGAGTCCGGTCACCTCGGCGCTCAGGTCGAGGGTGGTCCACTGCTCCAGGTACGCGGCGAAGGCCTCCGGGCGGGAGCCGGCGAGCGAGTTGGCGACCATCCGGTCCAGCCAGACCCCGGTGGCCCGGTGACCAGTCACCAGGTCGATGATGGCGCGGCGGTTGCCGGGCTCGGCGGCGGCCCCGTGGAAGAGGTCGTACGCCTCGCCCAGGGCGTACGCGGAGGCGGCCACCGGTGCGACCCCGGCGAGCTTGCGGACCCGCTCCGGGGCCAGTGCCAGCACCTGCTGGGCCGCCTTGCCACCCATCGAGTGCCCGACCAGCGAGAACCGCTGCCAGCCCAGCTGGTCGGCCAGCGCCAGGGCGTCCCCGGCGATCTCGGCCAGGGTGTATTCGCCCTCGACCCCGGCCCGCTCGCCGTAGCCCCGGTAGTCCAGGAAGGCGTAGCTGAAGGCCGAGCCGTCCAGGTACTCGGGGAACGGCCCCCAGCCCGCGCTGGTGCCGAACCAGTCGTGCAGCACCAGGACGCCGTGCCCGCCGGACCCCACCAAGCGGTGAGTGATCGTCATCTCGCCCTCCTCCGTGTCGGGTTGACCGGTACCCCCGCCGACCGGCGGGTATCCGCGTCCCGACCGGTGCGGCGTTATCCGGCCACCTGTGCGGCCGGATCGCGTAGCGTGGGCCGTTATGCGACTCGGTGTGCTCGACGTAGGTTCCAACACCGTCCACTTCCTCGTGGTGGACGCCCACCCCGGTGCCGCCCCGCTGCCCGCGTACTCCCACAAGGCGGAGCTGCGGCTGGCGGAGCTGCTGGACGGGGACGGCGCGATCACCGACGTCGGCGTGGACAAGCTGGTGGCCATGGTCGCCTCCTCGATCCGGGTGGCCGAGGACAAGGGCGTGGTGGACCTGCTGCCGTTCGCCACCTCGGCGGTCCGGGAGGCGGCCAACGGCGAGGCGGTGCTGCGCCGGGTGGCCGAGGAGACCGGGGTGGAGCTGCGGGTGCTGTCCGGTCCGGACGAGGCCCGGCTGACCTTCCTGGCGGTGCGGCGCTGGTACGGCTGGTCCGCCGGGCGGCTGCTGGACCTGGACATCGGCGGCGGCTCGCTGGAGCTGGCGGCCGGGCTGGACGAGCAGCCGGACGTGGTCTGTTCGCTGCCGCTGGGGGCCGGCCGGCTGACCGCCCGGCTGCCCGGGGAGATCGCGGACCCGGAGCACATCCGGGAGCTGCGCCGCTACGTCCGGGCCGAGATCGCCCAGGTGGTCGGCGAGTTCACCCGGCGCGGGGCGCCGGACCACGCGGTGGGCACCTCCAAGACCTTCAAGCAGCTGGCCCGGATGACCGGCGCGGCCCCGGCCGACGCGGGCCCGCTGGCGGTGCGCAAGCTCAGCCGGGCCGGGCTGGCCGCCTGGGTGCCCAGGCTGGCCCAGATGACGGTGGCTCAGCGGGCCCAGATCCCGGGCGTCTCCGAGGGTCGGGCGAGACAGCTGCTGGCGGGCGCCCTGGTGGCGGACGCCGCGATGGACCTGTTCGGGCTGGAGGAGCTGGACATCTGCCCCTGGGCGCTGCGCGAGGGCATCATCCTGCGCCGCCTGGACACCCTGGACAGTCCGGCCGACCGGCACCCCGCCCTGACGGGGTGACAGGCCCGCCGGGGGAGGCGGCGTGACGGGGCGCACACCACAACCGGCGCGCGCCGCTTACGCTGTCTCCCGTGGCGGAAGCAGCGGACGAGGACGGGACGCGGCCGGGCCGCGCGTCCGGGGACGCTCCCCGGTCGCCGCGCCGGGCGCGCAAGACGCCTGCTCCGGAGGCCTCGCCGGCCGACCCCGAGCCCGCGAAGCGCACCGGGACGAGCCGGACGGCCAAGCCGGCCAAGCCGGCCAAGGCGGCCAAGGCGGCCAAGGTCGCGAAGACCGCGAAGCCGGGCCGGCCCGCGAAGGCGGCCAAGGCGGCGAAGGCCGTGGAGGAGAGCGGGGCGACCAGGACGGCCAAGCCCCGGAAGCAGTCCCAGCTGGCCCTGGCCACCCAGGCGGTGAAGGCCGTCCGGGCCGCGAAGAAGCCGGCCGTCCGGGCCCCGCTGCTGCGCACCACCGACCGCCTGGTGCTGCCGCCGCACGCCGACGGCCTGCACGTGCCAGACACCAAGGTGGTGCTCTCCACCGCCTCGGTCTACCCGGAGAACACCGCCACCGCCTTCGACCTGGCCGCCCGGCTCGGCTACGACGGCGTCGAGGTGATGGTCTGGAACGACCCGGTCAGCCAGGACATCGAGGCGCTGCGCCGGCTCTCCGACGAGTACCGGATGCCGATCCTGGCGGTGCACGCCCCCTGTCTGCTGATCACCCAGCGGGTGTGGAGCACCGACCCGTGGACCAAGCTGGTCCGGGCCCGGGCCGCCGCCGAGAAGCTGGGCGCGGACACCGTGGTGGTGCACCCGCCGTTCCGCTGGCAGCGCCAGTACGCCCGGGAGTTCGTCGAGGGCGTGCACCGGATGGCCGGGGAGACGGACGTCCGCTTCGCGGTGGAGAACATGTACCCGTGGCGCTACCGGGACCGCGAGATGCTGGCCTACGCGCCGGGCTGGGACGTCACCGAGGAGGCGTACCGGCACTACACCGTGGACCTCTCGCACGTGGCCACCTCCCGGGTGGACGCCTTCGAGATGGTGGACCGGATGGGCGACCGGTTGGCCCACGTGCACCTGGCCGACAGCCTGGGCTCGGCCAAGGACGAGCACCTGATCCCGGGCCGGGGCACCCAGCCGTGCGCGGAGCTGCTGGAGCGGCTGGCCCGGACGGGCTTCGAGGGCCACGTGGTGCTGGAGGTCAACACCCGTCGCTCGGCGTCCCCCGCCGAACGCGAGGCCGATCTGGCCGAGGCGCTGGCCTTCACCCGACTGCACCTGGCGACGGTCGCGAGGTAGCCGCGGGCAGGGCGGGAAAAGCCCCTCCGTGCGCGGAGCGTCCGCCGTAGGGTGGCGCCATGACGGGGTACCGGAAGCACGACCACGCGAACTCCTTCGGTGCGGTGGCCGCCGAGTACGACGCCGCCCGGCCCTCCTACCCGGCCGAACTCTTCGACCGGTTGGAGGAGTTGACCGGCCGCCCGCTGAAGGACGCCGAGGTGCTGGACGTCGGCGCCGGTACCGGCATCGCCACCCGGCTGCTGGCCGCCCGGGGTGCCCGGGTCACGGCGGTGGAGCCCAGCCCGGGGATGGCCGCCCGGCTCCGCGAGGTCAGCCCGGAGCTGCCGCTGGTCAAGGGAACCGGCGACGAACTCCCGTTCCACGACGGCACGGTGGACCTGATCACCTACGCCCAGGCGTTCCACTGGACAGACCCGACCCGGTCCGTCCCGGAGGCCCTGCGGGTGCTCCGCCCGGGCGGCTCGCTGGCCACCTGGTGGAACGTCAAGGACAGCTCGGTGCCCTGGGTCCGCGCGATGGGCGAGCGGCTGGCGGCTGCGCTGCCGAGCTACCGGCACCAGGACTCCCCGGCCGAGCTGACCACGGAGCTGGCCCGGCACGGGCTGCCGACCGCGAGCGCCCTGCTGCACTGGGAGCGGCGGATCGACCTCCGGGTGCTGCTGGACGACCTGCTCTCGCGCTCCTACTTCGCGGTGCTGCCGCCGGAGCGGCGGGAGCCGGTGCTGGCCGCCGAACGGGCCGCGCTGCTCGCCGACTTCCCCGACGGGCAGGTGACCGAGCCGTACACCCTCCACCTCACCGTGCTGCGCAAGCAGTGAGGGCCGGGAGGAGAGGGCCGGGGAGTGGCCCGGGGGTGACCGGATGGCGGACACGGTGTCCGTCGGCTGGTACGGGGGCGTAGGCTCGACAGCCACGGCGGCCCTGCACCCTCCCACCTGCGCGGGGCCCGTCACGGAGCCTCCGAAGGAGTGGAGCACAGTGCCCGAGCTGAAGTCCCGTACGGTCACCCACGGTCGCAACATGGCAGGCGCCCGGGCGCTTCTCCGGGCCGCGGGCGTAGCCCGGGAGGACTTCGGCAAGCCGATCATCGCGGTGGCCAACTCCTTCACCGAGTTCGTCCCGGGCCACACCCACCTCCAGCCGGTCGGCCGGATCGTCTCCGAGGCGATCAAGGAGGCGGGCGGCATCCCGCGCGAGTTCAACACCATCGCGGTGGACGACGGCATCGCCATGGGCCACCACGGCATGCTCTACTCGCTGCCCTCGCGCGACCTGATCGCCGACTCGGTCGAGTACATGGTCTCCGCGCACTGCGCGGACGCGCTGATCTGCATCTCCAACTGCGACAAGATCACCCCCGGCATGCTGATGGCCGCGCTGCGGCTCAACATCCCGACGGTCTTCGTCTCCGGCGGCCCGATGGAGGCCGGCCAGGCCGTCCTGGTGGACGGCACGGTGCGCAAGCTCGACCTGGTGAACGCGATCTCCGACGCGGTGAACGAGAACGTCTCCGACGAGGACATCGCGATCATCGAGGAGAACGCCTGCCCGACCTGCGGGTCCTGCTCGGGCATGTTCACCGCGAACTCGATGAACTGCCTGGCCGAGGCGATCGGCCTGGCCCTGCCGGGCAACGGCTCGGTGCTGGCCACCCACACCGCCCGGCGGGCGCTGTACGAGGACGCCGGCCGCACGGTGGTCGACATCACCAAGCGGTACTACCACCAGGACGACGCCTCGGTGCTGCCCCGGGCGGTCGCCTCCCGCGCCGCGTTCGAGAACGCGATGGCGCTGGACATCGCGATGGGCGGCTCGACCAACACCATCCTGCACCTGCTGGCCGCCGCCCAGGAGGCCGAACTCGACTTCGACATGCGGGACATCGACGCCATCTCGCGCAAGGTGCCCTGCCTCTCCAAGGTCGCGCCGAACGGCAAGTACTACATGGAGGACGTGCACCGGGCCGGCGGCATCCCCGCCATCCTGGGCGAGCTCTACCGGGGCGGGCTGCTCAACGAGGACGTGCACACTGTGCACTCCGCCTCGATGGACGAGTGGCTCAAGTCCTGGGACATCCGGGGCGGTTCGCCCTCCCCGACGGCGGTCGAGCTGTTCCACGCGGCCCCCGGCTGCGTCCGCTCCGCCACCGCCTTCTCGCAGTCCGAGCGCTGGGACACCCTGGACACCGACGCCGAGAACGGCTGCATCCGCTCGGTCGAGCACGCCTACTCGGTGGAGGGCGGCCTGGCCGTGCTCTACGGCAACCTCGCCGAGGACGGCTGCATCGTGAAGACGGCCGGCGTGGACGAGTCGATCTGGACCTTCTCCGGCCCGGCCGTCGTGCTGGAGTCGCAGGAGGACGCGGTGGACGCGATCCTCACCAAGCGGGTCAAGGAGGGCGACGTGGTGGTCATCCGCTACGAGGGCCCCAAGGGCGGCCCGGGCATGCAGGAGATGCTCTATCCGACCTCCTTCCTCAAGGGCCGGGGCCTGGGCAAGGCCTGCGCGCTGATCACCGACGGCCGGTTCTCCGGCGGCACCTCGGGCCTGTCGATCGGCCACGCCTCGCCCGAGGCGGCCTCCGGCGGCACCATCGCGCTGGTCGAGGACGGCGACCTGATCGCCATCGACATCCCGAACCGCACGGTCGAGCTCAAGGTCTCCTTCGAGGAGCTGCACGAGCGGCGCCTCAAGCTGGAGGCCGGCACCGGCTACCGCCCCAAGGACCGGGTGCGCCCGGTCAGCGCCGCGCTCAAGGCGTACGCGGCGATGGCCACCTCCGCCGACAAGGGCGCGGTGCGCGACGTGAGCAAGCTGGGCTGACCGGCCGTCAGGCGGCCGTTCCGGGACTTCCCCGGGGCGGCCGCTTCGTCGTTCCCGGGGTGCCCCGTGTCATCATCGGAGCCGTGAGCGAGCAGACTGAGCACCCCCGGCACCCCGAGGCCACCCCCGAGCCGATCCGCTGGTTCGGCACCAGCTGGCTGGAGCGCGGCGCGGGCTACTGGGCCCGCCGGGTCGCCGTCCCGCTCGGCGCCCTGGCCGCCGCCGCGGCCGGTGCCCTGGTGCTGCGCTTCGCGGTGGAGGGCGTCCGGGACTCCGAGGCGGGCGGGCTGGTGTACGCCCTGCTGGTCGGCGCCATCGCGCTCTGCTCGCTGCTCTCCGGGCTGCGCACCTGGAAGGTGCTCAGCGAGGGCAAGGACGCGCTGACCGGCTGGATGGCCGAGGAGAAGTCGCTCGGGGCGGTCTGGCTGATCGGCTTCGTCGGGGCGCTGGCCGCCTACTTCCTGCGCAGCCTGCTGGAGGCCCCCGGGGAGGGCCTGAAGCGGGCCCGGTACCAGGAGGCGCTGACCGCCGCCGAGCGCCGCCGGACCTCCAAGGCCGCCCGTAGCGGCAATCCGGGGCGCCCGAAGAAGCGCCGCTGACGTCGTGTCAGACCGGCCGGGGCACGTCCCCGGCGGCCGGGGGCACCGGCGTCGGATCGGCGGGCGCGGTCGGCTGCGGGGTGACCGGGCGGGACGGCTGCTCGTCCAGGGTGTCGGCCGCCACCTTCAGGCTGAACAGCACGATCGCGCAGACCGCGACCACGATCAGCCAGGTCTGCCAGGAGGTGCCCCGGCCGAACCGCCGCTTCCGGGCCGGCCGCGGGCCGTCGTTGACGGACCGCCGGCCACCCGGGTCGTGCGGCGGGGTGTGCTTCCAGCGGGCGGCCAGCATCCTGGTCCGCCCGCTGGCCTCCTTCAGGGTGGCGGCGCGCACGAAGTCCTCGTCCAGGACGAGACCCTCGAACGGGTCCTTCGCGGACGGGTCGTCGGCTGAGCGCGGCTCTGGCTCATCGGCTATCGGCACGCCGTCAGTATGCCCCCGCACTCCGTCAGGGACGCGTGAATTCGATCAGGTCCGGCTCGCCGTGCCGCAATCGTCGTCCGTGCCGAGGTCCTTGCTGCGGTCGTACGGATCGGTGGTCGGCCCGGACGCCTTCGGTTCCGGCGTCCCGACTACAAGGTGAGGGAAGCGCGGGTGGTAGAGACCGTCGGTGGCGTCGCAGGCGCTGTTGGCGGCGTCGCTCGCGGAATCCGCCAGCACGATCTTGCCGGGCTCCACCTCGAACTTCGCCGGGTCGGCGAACCGGAACTCGAACACCCGGCGGACCACGGTGCGGGTGGTCAGGGTCTTCGGCGCCACCTCGGCCGGCCCGGCGGTGCCGTTCGACAGCCCCGGCAGCGCACCGGAGCCGGGGCGCAGCGCGTAGACGAAGGTGTAGTCGGTGCGGATCAGGGTGCCGTTCCGGCCGTCGCCGTCCAGGCTCATCCGCCCCTGCACCTTGACCGTGTCGCCGACCGGGACGGCCTCCCTGAGGTCGAACCGGCTGAACAGCCAGGTCCCGTCCGTCTCCTTGCCCGGGTGGTCCAAGGCCTCCACCGCGTTCTCCCGGTCCTGCCGGTCGAGCAGGGCCAGCGCGGCCTCGGGGCGGCCCGCCGCGAGCACCTTCGGGTCCAGGTTGGACGCCACCAGGAAGTCCTTGACGGTCTTGAGCTGGCCGGCCACCTGGGCGGCGTCGAAGACCCCGACCGCCCTGGCCTCCGGCAGCACGATGGCGTCCGGCCCGGCGGGCCAGCCCTCGGCCGGGGAGCCCGCCCACGGGCGGGCCACGGTGGGCTGGTCGTTCGGCACCTCCGGGGCCGCCGCCGTCGGCTGGGCGGTCTCGGGGCCGACGGTCGGCACCGGGCGGGCCGGAGCGCCGTCGCTCAGGCTCGGGTCACCGCGCCAGTCGGCGTACCAGCCGCGCAGCTGCTCGACGTTGAGCGCGGCCAGCATCACCGCGACGGCGAGTGCCACGAAGAGCGGTGCCCGCCACTTCGGCTTGCGGCGGCGGACGTTGCCCCACGGGTCGACCGGCTCCGGTCTGCGGCCGAACCGCCGCTTCGGCCGGGGCCCGTCGTTGACGGACCGTCGGCCGCCGGGGTCGTGCGGCGGGTTGTCCTTCCAGCGCGCAGCCAGCATCCGGGTGCGCCCGGCCTGCTCCTTGGCCCCGGCGGAGCGGACGAACTCCTCGTCCAGGACGAGACCTTCGAACGGGTCGTCGGAGGGACGCTGATCCGGATCTTCGGCTATCGGCACGCGCACAGTATGCCGACGCCCGGCCCGCCCGTCGTTCGAGTTGGGGCGCTGTTCACGTCCGGGGGCCGGTCCGGGCGGGTTGCTGACGGTTCGTCCGGTCGGGGCCGGTCAGCCCCGGCGGCGGGAGCGCTTCACCGAGCCCACCACTCCGGCGATCACCAGCAGCAGACCGGCCGGGGCCAGCGAGCTGAAGATCGCCTCGAACAGCTCGGTGCCGCCGAGGAAGGTCATCGCGGCCGTGTTCAGCAGCCAGAACGCGGCCGAGGCCGGCAGCGCCGACCGCCACGGGTGCTCGGCCGCCCAGCGGTGGATCCGGCGGTCCCCGGTGTCCCGCCGCAGCTTGCCGCCCAGCGTGCCCACCAGGAACAGCACGAACAGCCCCAGCCCGGCCGGCCCCGCCAGGACGTCCGCACCCCAGTGCCCGGTCACCACGTTCACCCCGAGCGCCGCCGCCCCGACCAGCGCCCCGGCTCCCGCGGCGGTCCGCCACGGCCCCAGCGTCGCCGAGGCCACCGCCAACTGGTTCTTCTCGCTACGTGACAGCTCTGCGTCTCCCATGCCTCCCACGGTCCTCCCGGGGCGGGCCCGAATCCATAGGGGCGACCCCTGACCTTCCCCCTACGGGACACGGCCGGAAGTCGCCCCCGGGCAGGAGGCCGCAGGGGTCAGCTGCGGTACTCCAGGGTCAGGGTCGCGGCGGGGCCGCGCTGGAGGAAGGCGTAGGCGGTGGCGGGCAGGGGGCGGTCGAAGGCGAGGCGGAGCTGGAGGGGGACGCCGGGGGTGACGGTGGGGTGGAAGGTGGTGGAGGTGGCGGTGCCCGTGGTGACGGCGGGGACGGTGGCGGTGTCGGGGGCGTCGGCCGGGGCGGCGTAGTCCTCGGGGGTGGTGGTGCAGTCGGGGCCGAAGCAGCCGGTGCGGGTGGAGACGGTCAACTGCGCTCCGCTCCACGGGTCTCCACTGCCACTGGCGCGGGTGACGGTGAGCCGGGCGGCGGTGACGGTGGCGCCGGGCGGGAGGGCGGAGGTGTCGAAGGAGAGCAGTGCGCGGTTCTGCCGCCCGTCGGTGCCCCGGCCGACCGCCAGGCCGAGGGTGCCGGCCAGGGTGCCGACGGCGGGGGAGGAGCCGTCCGCGTTCGCCTTGACGTAGCCGTCGCGGGTGGTGTCGTCGGGGAGGGTGAGGGTGCCGGGGCCGGAGGGGGACGGGGACGGAGACGGGGTCGGGAACGGGGTCGGGGAGGGCGTCGTCGAAGTGCCGTTCAGGGAGAGGAACGTGGCGATGCGGTACGAGGCGCAGAGGTTCACGTCCAGCAGGTAGGCGCCGGCCGTGCCGCACTGCTCCGCTCCGCTGCCCGGATCGACCGGCTGCCCGTGGCCCATCCCGGTGATCGACCAAGTCTCCACCCGGGCCTGCCCGTTAACGTCCGCGTAGACCCGGTGCGGGTGGCCGTCCACCGTCTCGCTGAGGGCCGGGGTCCGGCTGATCCCGTTGGCGTCCGTCCACTGCTCCATCAGCTCGGTGAGGTTGGACGGCTTCACCAGCGCGTCCGAACTCCCGTGCCAGATCGACACCTTGGGCCATGGACCGGTCCACGACGGGTGTCCGGAGCGGACCAGGTCGCCCCACTGGGCGGGGGTCAGGTCGCGGCCGGTGGACATGCAGTCCACGCTGGCCTGCACCTGGCTCGCCGCGCAGCGGTACGGCAGCCCGGCGACCACCGCGCCGCCCGCGAAGACGTCGGGGTAGTCGGCGAGCAGCGCGGCGGTCATCGCCCCGCCGGCCGAGAGGCCGGTGACGTACACCCGGGCCGGGTCGGTGGCCAGGTCGGCGACGGAGCGGGCGACCATCTGACGGACGGACAGCGCCTCGCCCTGGTCCCGGGAGAAGTCGCCGGGCTGGAACCAGTTGAAGCAGCCGGAGGAGTTGTTGGCCGACTGCTGCTGCGGCAGCACCAGCGCGAAGCCGTACCGCTCGGCCCACTTCGTCCAGCCGGTCTCGTCGTCGTAGGCGGCGGCGGACTGGGTGCAGCCGTGCAGCGCGACCACCAGCGGGCGACCGGCGGGCAGGCCGTCGGGGACGTGGCGGTACATCAGCAGATTGCCGGGGTTGGAGCCGAAGCCGGTGACCTGGGTCAGCACGGCGGCGGCCCGGGCCGGGGCGGGGGAGAGCGGGTGGAAGGCGGCGGCGAGCGCGGCGAGCAGCGTCAGGACGGCTGCCCACCGGGCTCGTTGGGGACGGACACGCATGGCGGCTCCTGGGTGGGGGTGAAGCCCGGGGTGAGGTGCGGGGGTGGAGTGCGGGGTGGAGCGTGGGGGATGCCGCGACGGTAGGCCCGGCGCGGTGACCCCGGTCACGGTGCGGACGGACACCGGCGGGCGGCCCCGGTGGCGGCGGCGCACATTGCCCACAGCGTGGACGGCCGCGCCGGGCAGCGGCCGGCTGGTGCGAGGATGGCGGCACACGTACGTAAGGAGCGGCCATGAGCAGCAGCGCGTCCGGTCAGAAGATCGCCTTCCTCGGCACCGGCAAGATCGGGGAGGCCCTGCTCTCCGGCCTGCTGCGGGCCGGCACCGACCCGGCCGACGTGCTGGTGACCGCCCGCCGTCCGGAGCGGGCCGCCGAGCTCACCGCCCGCTACGGCGTCACCGTGGTCTCCAACGCCGAGGCCGCCAAGCTCGCCGACACCCTGATCCTGGCGGTCAAGCCGCAGGACATGGGCACCCTGCTGGAGGAGCTCTCGCCGCACGTCGCGCCGGACCGGCTGGTCATCTCGGCGGCGGCCGGCGTGCCGACCCGCTGGTTCGAGGCCCGGCTGGCCCCGGGCACCCCGGTGGTCCGGGTGATGCCCAACACCCCCGTGCTGGTGGACGAGGGGATGAGCGTGATCTCCGGCGGCTCGCACGCCGAGGAGCGGCACCTGGAGCGGGCCGAGGAGATCTTCCGCTCGGTCGGCAAGGCGCTGCGCCTGCCCGAGGGCCAGCAGGACGCGGCCACCGCGCTCTCCGGCTCCGGCCCGGCCTACTTCTACTTCCTGGTCGAGGCGATGACCGACGCGGGCATCCTGCTCGGCCTGCCGCGGCACGTGGCGCACGACCTGATCGTGCAGTCCGCGATCGGCGCCTCGGTCATGCTCCGCGACTCGGGCGAACACCCCGTCAAGCTCCGCGAGGCGGTCACCTCCCCGGCCGGCACCACCATCGCGGCCATCCGCGAGCTGGAGAACCACGGTGTCCGGGCCGCCCTGCTCGGCGCCCTGGAGGCCGCCCGCAACCGCTCCCAGGAGCTGGCCTCCGGCGGCAAGTAGGCTCGGCCCCCGTGAACTACGACTTGGTGGTCTTCGACAACGACGGCGTGCTGGTGGACAGCGAGCCGATCTCCAACCGGGTGCTGGCCGAGTACCTGACCGAGCTCGGCCACCCCACCACCGTCGAGGACTCCTACCGGGACTTCATGGGCTGCGCCGCGCACACCGTGCACGACGTGATCGCCGAGCGGTACGGGGCCCGGCTGCCCGAGGGCTTCGACGGGCTGTTCCACGCCCGGGTGTTCGAGGCCTTCGAGCGCGAGCTCACCCCCGTCCGGGGCGCCGACGCCCTGCTGAAGACCCTTCAGCAGCACGGCGTGCCCTACTGCCTGGCCTCCTCGGCCCACCACGCCTGGATCCGCACCGCGCTGGACCTCACCGGGCTGCGCGGCCACCACGCCGAGCAGCGGATCTTCAGCGCCCAGGACGTCGGCGTCGGCAAGCCCGCCCCGGACCTCTTCCTGCACGCCGCCCGCACCCTGGGCACCGATCCGGCCCGCTGCCTGGTGATCGAGGACAGCCGCAACGGCGTGCTGGCCGCCCGGGCCGCCGGGATGGACGTGTACGGCTACGCGGCCCTGACCGACCCGGCCAAGCTCACCGGCGCGGGCGCCACCGGCCTGATCACCGACCTCGCCGAGGTGCCCGCGCTGCTCGGTCTCTGAACGATTCCGCTGCGCGACCCCTCCCGCAAACACGTTCCACCGCCTACGCTCACGCCTCAACATCCACGTACCGGCCGGTAGCCGGAGGCAGCGAGGACGGCGATGGCGGAGCAGGGCGTGGATGGACGGGGCCCGGAGGGACGGGTGGACGGGCCGGTGGACCGGCGGCTGCGGCGGGCCAGGGCGGCGGTGGCGGGGAGCTTCCTGCTCCAGGGCACCACCTTCGCCCTGCTGGTCACCTGCATACCGGAGATCCAGACCCGGTACGGGCTGAGCGACGCCCTGCTGCCGGTCTTCCTGGCGGCGGTGCCGGTGCTGGCCGGGGTGGGCTCGGTGGCCTCCGAGGCGGTGGTCGGCCGGAGCAGTGCCCGGGCGGTGCTCCGGGTGGTGCAGCCGGCCGTCTGCGTCAGCCTGGCGGCCGTCGGGCTGGGCTCCGAGCTGTGGCAACTGGCCATCGCGCTCGGCCTGTTCGGTCTGCTGGTCGGCGCGCTGGACGCCAGTATGAACATGCTCGGGGTCGGGCTCCAGCGACGCTACGGCCGGAGCATCATGATCGGCTTCCACGCCGCGTTCAGCCTCGGCGGCATCCTCGGCGCGGTGATCGCCGGTCTCGGCGCGCACGACGAGACCCCGCTCTCCGTGCTCTTCGGCGCCGCCGCCGTGGTGCTCGTGCCGCTCGCCCTGCTGACCGGCACCCGCTTCCCGGGCCGGGCCGAACTCGGCGACGCCGTACGGGAGGCAGCCGCTGCCGCCGCCTCCCGGATCCCCTGGCGCCCGCTGCTGCCGCTCTGCGTGGTGATGGCCTTCGCCTACATCGCGGACGCCTCGGTCTCCAACTACAGCGTCAAGTACCTGACCGACGTGCTCGGCAGCCCGGCCGACCTGGCCAAGCTCAGCTACCTCGGCTACATGGTGGCGATGCTGCTCGGCCGGGTGCTGGGCGACCGCGCGGTCGAGCGCTGGGGCGAGGTCGCGGTGGTCCGGGCCGGGGCGGTGCTCGCCGCGCTGGGCTTCGGGCTGGCCGCCGCCGCGCCGGGGCAGTGGGCCGGGGTGGCCGCCTTCACGGTGCTCGGCTTCGGCATCTGCGCGATCATCCCGCAGGTCTTCGCGGCCGGCGGCCGGCTCCTCCCGGAGCACGCGGACGCCGCCGTGGCGAGGCTCAACCTGTTCAACTACGTGGGATTCCTCGTCGGTTCGCCGCTGGTCGGGGCGCTCGCCGGGGCCGGTTCGTTCCGCCTCGCGCTGCTCGCGCCGCTGGTCCTGGTGCTGGCGGTGGCCCCGATGAGCCGCTCCTTCGCCCCCCGCGCCAGCAAGCCGGTGGCCCCGGAGACCGCGCCCGCCCGATAACGTAAGGCCCATGAACGCACGGCCCGGGCCCGAGGACAGCTGCGGCCTCCACCTGTACTGGGACGAGGGCGTCACCGCCTACGACTTCGGCCCCGGCCACCCGATGGACCCCACCCGGCTGGCCCTCACCATGCGGCTGGTCGAGGCCCTCGGGCTGGACGCCGCACCGGGGGTGACGGTCCGTTCGGCGCCGCCGGCCGGGGAGTCCACCCTGCGGCTGGTGCACAGCGCCGACTACCTGGACGCGGTGCGCCGGATCGCCGCCGAGCCCGGTCGCAGCGACCCGGCGCACGGCCTGGGCACCGACGACAACTGGGCCTTCGCGGCCCAGCACACCGCCTCCGCGCTGATCGCCGGCCAGTCGGTGGCCGGGGCGGAGAGCGTCTGGCGCGGCCCCGCCCGGCACGCCGTCAACTTCGCCGGCGGGCTGCACCACGCGATGCCCGACCGGGCGGCCGGCTTCTGCGTCTACAACGACCCCGCGCTCGCGGTGGCCCGGCTGCTGGAGCTCGGCGCCGAGCGGGTCGCCTACGTGGACGTGGACGTGCACCACGGCGACGGCGTGCAGCAGGTGTTCTGGGACGACCCCCGGGTGCTGACCGTCTCGCTGCACGAGAGCCCGGCCACCCTCTTCCCGCAGACCGGCTGGGCCACCGAGACCGGCGGCCCGGCCGCCGCCGGCACCGCCGCCAACCTCCCGCTGCCGGCCGGCACCGGGGACGCGGGGTGGCTGCGCGCCTTCCACGCCTTCGTGCCCGAGCTGCTGGCCGCCTTCCGTCCGCAGGTGATCGTCAGTCAGCACGGCGCCGACACCCACCTGGAGGACCCGCTGGCCCACCTCGCGGTCAGCCTGGACGCCCAGCGGCTGGTGGCCGGGGCCCTGCACGACCTGGCCCACCGGTACGCGGACGGCCGCTGGCTGGCCCTCGGCGGCGGCGGGTACGCGGTGGTCGACGTGGTCCCGGCCGCCTGGACCCACCTGGTCGCCACCGCCGCCGGCCACCCGCTGGACCCCGCCACCGAGGTCCCGGCCGCCTGGCGCGAGCAGGCCCGGAAGCTCACCGGCCACCCCGGCCCGGCCCGCCTCACCGACGGTGCCCGCACCGACTGGCGCGACTTCGACGACGGCTACGACCCGGGCGACCGCCTCGACCAGGCGATCCTGGCCGCCCGCCGCGCCGTCTTCCCGCACCACGGACTGCTCCCGTGACCGCCGCCGACGGCCTGACGGCCGGTCAGCCGGACGACGGCGCGGAGCAGCCGGGCGTCCGGGCCGCCCCCGGCCCCGTCCCCGGCACCGCCCCCGGCACCGGCCGGGCCGACGACCGCGAGGCGCTGATCGCGCACCTGCTGCGGCACCGGCTGGCCGGGCCCGAGATCCCGACGAGCCGTCAGAACAACCTCCGGCACTACCGCCTGTTCGCCCAGGCCGACCCCAAGGCGCTGATGGGCCTGGACCCGGAGCGGCGCCGGGACGAGGCGGCGGTGCTCGCCCTGATGGTGGAGAAGGCCGGGGTCCGCCCCGAGCCGGACTACACCGAGGGCCCGGACTTCATCGACCCGGCCAGGACGGTGGCCGCGCTTGACCGGCTGGCTGCCCTGCTGGCGGCCACCGCCCGCCGCCGGGGCACCGTGCTGGCGGGCACCGGCCATCCGACCAAGCTGACGGCCTTCCACACCTCGCTGGCCCGCGCACTGGAGCGGGCCGGCTGCACCCTGCGCACGCCCGCGCTGGGCGAACGCTTCCGCGAGCCCACCCCGGCCGGTCCGCGCCACTGCCGGCTGGACGCCCTCGGCCCGGTGCTGGTGGTCCGCCCGGCCGGTGACCCGGGGGACGGGCCGGACCTGCTGCACACCCACTCCCCGCTGCCCGTCCGCCTCGCGCTGGCCGCACTGGCCGAGGCCGGCGAGCCGATGCCTGGCCTGGTGCTGGGCGACCACGGCTGGCTCTGCGGGGCCGGGCGGCTGGGCATCCCGGCCGGCGGGATCGCCGACTGCAACGACGTCGCGCCGTTCGCCGCCGAGGCGGAGGGCACCGTCGCGGTGGCCGTCCCGGTGGACGACGGAGCGCAGCCGGACTGCTACAGAGCGCTGAGTGACTACGTACTGCAACGGGCGGACCTCGCACCGTAGACGGAGTCCGTTCCTCCCTCTTCCCACTGGTACCACCCTTAACTACTCTGGGGATACACGTGTGTCGGTGGAGTCACCGGAGGGGAAGCCGGTGCCTTGCACACGGGACAAGGGTCGGGTGAGGTCCATGAGTTCCGGTGAACGTCCTTTGCAGGAGGTCGTCTTCCTGACGGTGGCCGAGGTCGCTTCGGTCATGCGGGTCTCGAAGATGACGGTGTACCGCCTCGTGCACAGCGGAGAGCTGCCCGCGATCCGGGTCGGCCGCTCCTTCCGGGTCCCGGAGCAGGCCGTCCACGAGTACCTGAGGGAGTCCTACGTGCGGCTCGAAAGCGCCTGATCACCGCCTGGGCACCCCCGGATCACCGCCCGTTTCCCACCCCGGTGGGACCGGATTACGGCTTATCCGGCGCGGACGGTAGGCTAGGCCCTCCGTCAGTCGTATGGACTCCGTCTCTCACGGACGGGAGTCTCAGTGAGCGAGGGTAGTTCCGTGGGCTCTGTCATCAAGAAGCGTCGCAAGCGTATGGCCAAGAAGAAGCACCGCAAGCTTCTGAAGCGCACTCGCGTGCAGCGTCGCAACAAGAAGTAACACCCCACGGTCGCGCCCTGGCGCGCCTGGGTGTGAAGAACGCCCGTCCCGGCTCCGGCCGGGGCGGGCGTTCGTCGTTTTCCGGTACGGTGCGGCAGAGAGGGGCGGCGACGGGCGTTCGAGAGGGGCGGCAGACGTGGGGAAGACCGTGCTGGTCACCGGCGTGGCCCGGCACCTCGGGGCGAGGTTCGCGGCCCGGCTGGCCGCCCGGCCCGGGATCGACCGGGTGGTCGGGCTGGACAGCGGAGAGCCCTGGGGCGGGATGGCCGCCGACGGGGTGGAGTACGTCCGGGCGGAGCTGCGCCGGCCGGCGGTGGCCCGGGTGCTGGCCGAGTACGCGGTGGACACCGTGGTGCACCTGGACGTCAGCGCGGGCACCGGCAGCCGCGCGGCGGCCAAGGAGAACAACGTCATCGGGACGATGCAGCTGCTCGGCGCCTGCCAGAAGGCCCCGGGGCTGCACCGACTGGTCGTCAAGTCCACCACCGCCGTCTACGGCTCGGCCCCGCGCGATCCGGCGGTGTTCGGCGAGCGGACGCTGCCCAGGGCGCTGCCCCGGGACGGCTTCGGCAAGGACGCCACCGAGGTCGAGGGCTACGTCCGGGGCTTCGCCCGGCGCCGCGCCGACGTGGCGGTCACCGTGCTGCGGTTCGCCAACATCGTCGGCCCGGCCGGGGACACCCCGCTGAGCGACTACTTCGCGCTGCCGGTGCTGCCCACCGTGCTCGGCCGGGACCCCCGGCTGCAGTTCGTCCACGAGGACGACGCGGTGGACATCCTGCACCGGGCCGCCACCGAGCAGGCCCGGCCGGGCACCTACAACGTGGCCGGCGAGGGCGTCATGCTGCTCTCCCAGTGCGCCCGCCGGCTCGGCCGGCCGACCGTGCCGCTGCTCGGGCCCGCGCTCGGCCTGGCCGCCGGGGTCGCCCGCCGGACCGGGCTGGCCGACATCTCGCCGGAGCAGGTCCGGCTGCTCAGCCACGGCCGGGTGGTGAGCACCGGTCAGCTCCGCGAGACCTTCGGCTGGGAGCCCGGCCGCTCCACCCCGGAGGCCTTCGCCGACTTCGCCGCCGCGCAGACCGCCGGGCTGCTGCCGCCCGGCCGGCTGGCCGCGGCCACCGACCGCCTGGCGGACCTGCTGACCCGTCAGAACCCGACCAGGAGCTGAGGCGCGATGACCAGTGCGAACGAGCCCGTGCCGGACGGCGCCAAGGTGATCCCGATCGAGTCCGCGCCCAGCTGGCAGCCGGAGCCGCCGGCCCCCGCGCTGGCCGACCGGATCGCCGACGCGGTCGGCGGCGCGCTGGCCGGGCCGCTCGGCACGGCCGCCACCCGGGCGTTCGGCAAGGGCTGGGAGCAGCGGGCCGCCGACGGGCTGGGCTTCCTGCGCCGCCGGGTCACCGGGGACTACGAGGTGGACGAGTTCGGCTTCGACCGGGAGCTCACCGAGGAGGTGCTGCTCTCGATGCTCCGCCCGCTGGCCGAGAAGTACTTCCGGATCGAGGTCCGGGGGATCGAGAACATCCCGGCCGAGGGCGGGGCGCTGATCGTCGCCAACCACTCGGGCACCGTCCCGCTGGACGCGCTGATGACCCAGATCGTCATCCACGACCACCACCCGCAGCGCCGGCACCTGCGGATGCTGGCCGCCGACCTGGTCTTCGTGCTGCCGGTGGTCGGCGAGCTGGCCCGCAAGGCCGGGCACACCCTGGCCTGCGCGGAGGACGCCCAGGCGCTGCTGGAGCGCGGCGAGGTGGTCGGGGTCTGGCCGGAGGGCTTCAAGGGGATCGGCAAGCCGTTCAGCGAGCGGTACAAGCTGCAGCGCTTCGGCCGGGGCGGCTTCGTGGCCTCCGCACTGCGGGCCGGGGTGCCGATCGTGCCCTGCTCGATCGTCGGGGCCGAGGAGACCTACCCGATGATCGGCAACGCCCGGACGCTGGCCCGCGCGCTCGGCCTGCCGTACCTGCCGATCACCCCGACCTTCCCCTGGCTCGGGCCGCTGGGCGCGGTGCCGCTGCCGACCAAGTGGACCATCCAGTTCGGCGAGCCGATCGCCACCGACGGGCATCCGCCGGAGGCGGCGGAGGACCCGATGCTGGTCTTCGACCTGACCGACCAGGTGCGGGAGACCATCCAGCACACCCTGTACAAGCTGCTGGTGCAGCGCCGGTCGGTGTTCTTCTAGGACGCCCGTCCTGCCGGACGCGGGAGGGGCGTGGGGCCACGGGCCCCACGCCCCTCCGTGCTGACGGTGGATCAGCCGAGCGAGATCTCCGGGAGCAGACCGGGGATCAGGGCCGGGATCCGCAGCTCCTGCTGGGGCTGCTGGTCGGCCGGTGCCCCGCCGCCTGCGGGTGAGGCGGCGGCCGAGGGCTGCTGGCGGTCCGCCGGGGCCGCCGACGGGGTGCCGGCGCTGCTGCCCCCGGTGAGGCCGGTGCCACCCCCGGTGAGCGGGGCGGGCAGCAGCTTGTCCAGCAGGTTGGGCGAGGGCTTGGCCTGCTGGCCGTCCGGAGCGGTGGTGCCCTGGCCGGTGCCGGTGCCCGGGGCGGTGCTGCCGCCGGTGCCGGTCAGGTTCGGGACCTTGGGCAGGACGCCCGTGCCGCTGCCGCCGGTCTTGGACTGCTGGCCGTCCGGAGCTGCCGACTGGCCGCCCGTCGTGCCGGTGGCGGCGCCACTGCCGGCCGTGCCGGTGCCGGGAGACTGCTGCTGGCCCTTCACCTCGCCCTTCGCCGTACCGGCCGCCGGGACCAGTCGGAGCGGGGCCACGTCCTCGGCGACCTCGTCGAAGAGGTGGTTCACCCTGCTGGCCTGGGTGGTCAGTTGGGCGGGCAGCTGACCCTGGACGGCGGCCCACCGGCCGTCCTCGACGGAGGCGAAGTCGGCCAGCCGGCGCATCGGGTCGAGCGAGCCGTTGCTCCGGTAGACCGAGCGGAGCAGCTCCCGGCCGCGCAGGGCCTCGGCGTGCATGTCGTCCAGTGCGCGGCGGACCTGCTCCACGGTGTGCGGGCTGAGCGCGGCGCCGTCGTCGGACCGGTCGAGCAGGCCGCGGGCCTCCTCCAGCCGGGTGGACGCCTGGTCCAGCAGCAGGGCGCCGACCTCGGAGTCGGAGCCGGCCCAGCTGAGCCGGAGATCCTCCAGACCGCGCTTCATCCCGTAGAGCGTGTCGCCCGGAAGGGCGTTGGAGCTGGCGGCGGCGGCGCCCGCGAAGCTGCCGACCGCGACGGCGCCGACCAGGCCGCCGATCGCCAGCCGCCGGCCCCAGCGCCGCCGGGCCCCGGCCCGGATCGCCCGGTGGCGCCGCTGCTGCGGCACCCGGGCCGTCGGCGGGGCCACCCACTCGCGCTCGAACGCGGCCATCAGCTGGGCGCGTTGGAGTGATCTGGCCTCACCGCCCAGCTCGGGGCCCGGCAGGGCGCCGAGCGCCCCGGCCATGTCCAGCAGCTCCGCCATCGCGGTGGAGCCGGTGGGCCTGCCGCCGTCCGATCTCAAGTCCCCCTGGTGGGGCTCCGCGTGGTGGGCCTCCAGCGCCTCGGCGAAGGCCCTCGCCCGCCGGTGCTCCAGCATGTTTGCCGTCACGGGCCACACCTCCCTTCGTCGTTGTCGACTCCCCGGCCTGCCGGACGGTTGCCACGGCGGGCCAAAACCACTCCATCGGGTGAGTGCGGCCGATCCTGCTTGACCGACGGCCCGGCGGGGGCTTGCACGCTGGCCAACGAGCGGTGCCGGGGGTCGGTTACGCACGACCCCTCGTCGGCGTTAAGCAGAGCATGTGACCGCACCGTCACCCGACCGGGTGGGCGGCGCCGATGATCTGACGATCCGTCAGGATCTCCGGCGCTCTCCGTCACCGTGCGTCGGGCGGCAGCAGCCGCGCCAGCGTGCGCACCGCGCGGTACTGCAGGGTCTTGATGGCGCCCTCGTTCTTGCCCATGATGCGGGCCGTCTCGGCCACCGAGAGCCCTTGCAGGAAGCGGAGCGTGACGCACTCCTGCTGCTGCGGGTTGAGCCGCCGCACGGCGTCCAGCAGGGCCGCGTTGGAGAGCGACTCCAGCACCGACTCCTCGGGGCTGCGCTCGCACTCGTTGGAGTCCAGCATCTCGCCGGTGGTGACCTCCAGCCGGAACCGGCTGGACTTGAAGTGGTCCGCCACCAGGTTCCGCGCGATGGTCACCAGCCAGGCGCCGAAGTCCCGGCCCTGCCAGGTGAAGGTGCCGATCCGGCGCAGCGCGCGCAGGAAGGTCTCGCTGGTCAGGTCCTCGGCGGTGGCCCGCCCGCCGACCCGGTAGTAGATGTACCGGTAGACGGTGTCGGCGTAGTGGTCGTACAGCCGGCCGAACGCCTCGCTCTCGCCGTTCTGGGCCCGCTCCACCAACTCCATGATCGGGTTGTGCTCGGACTCCAGGCCGGGGGCCGGCGCGGTTCTGGTCCGGCTGCGGCTGCCGCTGCCGGTCATCCCCCGGCTGCGGGTGGCGGAGGTGCCGGTGGTGGTGGAGCGCAGCGCGAGGCCCGGCCCGGCCGCCAACGGGGCGCCCGCCAGGGCGGGTTGCGGCAGGTACAGCTCGAACTCGCGGATCGCGGAACGCAGTCGTGCCAGGTGGGCGGCGCGCAGGGTGAGGGGCGACGTGCGGGAGGAGGCAGGCGCGTCGTTCCGGACGGGTGGGTACACGGGACTCCCAGAGGCAGAACTGTGGACGGGTCACCTCCGCCTGCGCGGAGAGCACGCGCCCTGATCCCCCGTCACGGGTGACGTGTGGGTGGCGTGCATCCAGGAGAGAATAACGCTTTGTGCAATGACAGCTACACCCTGTGGCCGAAGTGGTCGTTTGAGATCCGTTTGGCGTGCATATGCGGCTGGAATCGACCGGAGCTGTCGCGGGGCGGCTGGCTCAAAGTGACCGGGCGTGCGCGCCCGGTGACAGATTCCGGAGCGGACCGGCTGGTTTCCCGGGTTCGGGGCCCGGCAACCCCAGACTTTCCCGAGTCGCCGAACGATCGCTTCCGGTCACCGCCGAGCGGAATCGGAACGCTCCCGGCGGGGGCCGGAGTTCGCTCGGACGTGTGAGTCCCGGGCGCGTCACCCTGACGGGTGGTCAGGCGGTGTGCTGACGCCGCCGGATGGCCACCGTGGCCGCCGCCGCCCCGGCCAGCACGCCCACTCCGGCGGCGGCCGGCAGGCCCACCCGGGCCGCCTTGCGACCGGTCCGGAAGTCCCGCACCCGCCAGCCGTTCGCCCGGGCGTGGCGGCGCAGTTCGGCGTCCGGGTTCACCACGTACGGGTGGCCGACCAGGCCGAGCATCGGGATGTCGTTGGCCGAGTCGCTGAAGGCGGCGCAGCGGTCCAGGTCGAGCCGCTCGCTGCGGGCCAGGGCGCGGACGGCGGCGGCCTTGGCCTCGCCGTGCAGCAGGCCGCCGACCAGCCGGCCGGTGTAGACGCCGTCCACCGCCTCGGCGACCGTGCCGAGCGCGCCGGTCATGCCGAGCCGGCGGGCGATGATCCGGGCCACCTCCTGCGGGGCGGCGGTGACCAGCCAGACCCGCTGGCCGGCGTCCAGGTGCAGCTGCACCAGGGCCTGGGTGCCGGGCCAGATCTTCCGGGCGATGACGTCCTCGAAGATCTCCTCGCAGATCGCCTCCAGCTCGCTGGTCCGCTTGCCGGCCACCAGGCCGAGCGCGCGGTCCTTGGCGTCGGCCATGTGCGCCGGGTCCTCGGCGCCGTGCACCCGGAACCACGCCTGCTGCCAGGCGAACCGGGCCATGTCCCGCCGGGTGAAGAACTTCCGCCGGTAGAGCCCGATGCCGAGGTAGAAGATGGCCGCGCCGCGCAGGATGGTGTTGTCGCAGTCGAAGAAGGCGGCGGCCCTCGGGTCGCCCGGGGTGGGCTGGTGGTCCCCTTCGGGGGCCTCGGTGCGCGCCGCGTCGGCGGCGGCCTCGCCGGCCAGCACCGACTGCTCGTCCGGCGCCTGTCGTACTCGCGTGAGCCTTCTCAGGGCGACCATGGCACCGAGCATAGCCAGCCGCCGGGACTCTCCCCGTGACCTCCGCGTTCAGGGAGGGTGAACGGAGCCCCACCAGCCGTCGGCGCCGGGGGCCCGGCGGCGGGCAGAATGGGGCGGGTGAGCCCACTGCTGCGACGCGACACCTCCAAGAAGCCGGCCGAGCGGACCGTGACCCTGATCGGGAAGCCCGGCTGCCACCTCTGCGACGACGCCCGGGAGGTGATCGTCCGGGTCACGGGTGAGCTGGGCAGCACCTTCGAGGAGCGCGACATCACCCAGGACGAGGAGCTGTACCGCACGTACTGGGAGCAGATCCCGGTGACCCTGATCGACGGGAAGCAGCACGACTTCTGGCGGGTCGACGAACGCCGCCTGCGGGCCGCCCTGGGCGGCTGACCGGGCCGGCGGCGCGGGTCGGTACCCCCTCCGATCGGCGGGGGTGCTTCTCCGAATCGTTGTCTCGCACTCCGGGAACGGGCTTAGGAAAAGCGAATTGGTCGGCTTACGATCCACTACGTTTCTGTCCGCCGGGGGCTGGATGACGAGGAGCCGTTCATGCTTCCCGGTCGACAACCGCCGCCCCGGCGCGGCGGGTTCGCCGTGGTCGACGTCGAGGCCACCGGGCGCAGTCCGTGGCGGCACCGGATGGTCGAGGTCGGCGTGGTGCTGCTGGACGGCCGACTCCGGCCGGAGGGCGAGTTCGCCACCCTGATAGACCCGGCCGGTCCGGTCGGGCCGACCCACGTGCACCACATCCACCAGGACGACGTGGTGGGCGCCCCGCGCTTCCGCGAACTGGCGCCGCTGCTGCTGGAGCTGCTCGGCGGCCGGGTGCTGGTCGGACACCACGTCAGCTGCGACCGGGCCTTCCTGGAGCGGGAGTTCGCCCGGATCGGGGTGCCGCTGCCCGCCGTGCCCGCGCTCTGCACCCTCCGGCTGGCCCGGGCCCGGCTGCCCGGGGCCGGCGGCTACGGGCTGACCGCCTGCGTCCGGACGGCCGGTCTCGGCGAGTACGCCGCGCACACCGCGCTCGGCGACGCCCGGGCCACCGCCGACCTGTTCCGCCACCTCGCCGGGCCGGCCGCCCGGGCCGAGTGGCAGGCGCCGCTGCGCGAGGCCGCCGGCCTGCCCTGGCCCCGGCTGGGGAGCGCGCCGTCCCGGCGCGGCTGTGGCCCGCTGCCGCTGGTCCGCCGCGAGGCGCTGCCCGGACCCCGGCCACTCGGCGCGCCGGTCCCGACGGTGCGGACCGGCCCGGCGCCGGTCGGGCCGCCGGTCGGGCCGCCCGTGCTGCCGGCCGCCCGGGGCGCGCGGTGGTGACGGCCGCCCGGGGCGCGGTGCTGGCGGTCGGCCCCCATCCGGCGCCAGGTCGGGTACGGTGCCGTCCGGCGGAGTCCACGGGCAGCCTCCCGAGCCGCCGCGGTTGCGTGATGCGCGTCACTGTGGGCGGACAAATCGGACACCATCTTTGTGCACACGTTCACAAACGCATAGCCTGGCTGCCAAAGCCCAGCTTCACCCACAGGAGCACCGTGGCAATCGGCCGATCCACTCAGAGCACCTCGCAGACGCCCGAACCGGGCGCCGCGCGCCGACCCTCGCGTGCCCGGGGCATCCCGGAGGCGACCGTCGCCCGTCTCCCCCTCTACCTGCGGGCCCTGACCGCGCTCTCCGAGCGCTCGGTCCCCACCGTCTCATCCGAGGAGCTGGCCACCGCAGCCGGGGTCAACTCCGCGAAGCTCCGCAAGGACTTCTCCTACCTCGGCTCCTACGGCACCCGGGGCGTCGGCTACGACGTCGAGTACCTCGTGTACCAGATCTCCCGCGAGCTCGGCCTGACCCAGGACTGGCCCGTGGTCATCGTCGGCATCGGGAACCTCGGCCACGCGCTCGCCAACTACGGCGGCTTCGCCTCCCGCGGCTTCCGGGTCGCCGCCCTGCTGGACGCCGACCCGACCGTGGTCGGCTCCACCGCGGCCGGCCTGCCGGTCCGTCACATGGACGAACTGGAGTCCATCGTGGAGAGCCAGCACGTCTCGATCGGCGTGATCACCACCCCGCCCGGCGCCGCCCAGCAGGTCTGCGACCGGCTGGTGGAGGCCGGCGTCACCAGCATCCTGAACTTCGCCCCGACCGTGCTCACCGTCCCGGACGGCGTGGACGTGCGGAAGGTGGACCTCTCCATAGAGCTCCAGATCCTCGCCTTCCACGAGCAGCGCAAGGCGGGCGAGGAGCCCGGCCAGGGCGACTCGGTGCTCGACCGCGCCCCCGGCCCGGTCCGGGCCGCCGCGGCCAAGCTGCGCCGGGCGGCCGGCGGCACCCCCAAGGCCGAGCCGGCCAAGGGCAAGCCCGCCGCCAAGGCCGGCGAGGGCGACCTCTCTGCGGTGATGCCCGCATGAGCCTCCACCGGATCCGCGTCACCGAGGGGCGGGCATGAGTCTTCTCGTCGTCGGGCTGAGCCACCGCAGCGCGCCCGTCACCATGCTGGAGCGCGCCGCGCTCACCGGCGAGGTGCCGGCCCGGCTGCTGCACGACGCCGCCGCCGCGCCCGCCGTGGCCGAGGCCGCGCTGGTGAACACCTGCAACCGGATCGAGCTCTACGCCGACGTGGACAAGTTCCACGCGGGCGTGGCCGAGCTCTCCCTGCTGCTCGCCCACCACAGCGGCGTCGACCTCGAAGAGCTCACCTCGCACCTCTACGTGCACTACGAGGACCGCGCGGTGCACCACATCTTCTCAGTCGCCTGCGGACTGGACTCGATGGTGGTCGGCGAGGGCCAGATCCTTGGCCAGCTGCGCGACGCGCTGGCCCGGGCCCAGGAGGAGCACACCGCCGGGCGCGGGCTGAACGAGCTGTTCCAGCAGGCCCTGCGGGTCGGCAAGCGGGCGCACAGCGAGACCGGCATCGACAAGGCCGGGCAGTCCCTGGTCACCTTCGGCCTGGAGCAGGTGGCGGCCGGGGCCGGCGAGATCGCCGGCAAGCGCGCCCTGGTGGTCGGCGCGGGCTCGATGAGCTCGCTGGCCGCCGCCACCCTGGTCCGGGCCGGGGTCTCCGACCTGCTGATCGCCAACCGCACCCCCGAGCGGGCCGAGCGGCTGGCTGCCAACCTCGGGGCCCGCACCGTGGACTTCGCCAAGGTCCGCGAGGCGCTGGCCGACGTCGACCTGGTGATCTCCTGCACCGGCGCGGCCGGCGTGGTGATCACCGCCGAGGACGTGGCCGCCGCCACCGCCCTGCGCACCGCGGACGCCCCGCTGGCCTTCCTCGACCTGGCCATGCCGCGCGACGTGGACCACGGCGTGCACGGTCTGCCCGGCGCGCTGCTGGTCGACCTGGAGAGCCTCTCCCGGGCGCACGCCGCCACCCCCGGCGCCGGGGACGTGGACGCGGTGGTCGGCATCGTCTCCGACGAGGTCGACTCCTTCGCCGCCGCCCAGCGTGCGGCCCGGATCGCCCCCACCGTGGTGGCGCTCCGTCAGATGGCCTCCGAGGTGGTGCTGAGCGAGCTCGGCCGCCTCAACTCCCGGATGCCCGACCTGGACGAGCGCACCCGCGCCGAGGTCTCGCAGACCGTCAAGCGGGTGGTCGACAAGCTGCTGCACGCCCCCACCGTGCGGGTGAAGCAGCTGGCCGCCGAGCCCGGCGGCGCCGGGTACGCGGACGCGCTCCGCGAGCTCTTCGACCTCGATCCGGCGGCCATCCAGGCGGTGGCCGGCACTCCGGCCGGCGCCCGCCCCAGGCCGCCGGCCCAGGCCGGACCGCCGACCCCGGCCGACGCCGGACACGCGGGGGGCAGCCCCCGATGAACCACCAGACAGCCCACGAGCAGCACCGGGACGATCACCTCATGAACGGTCAACTGACCGGCGGCGGACAGCCGCTGCGCCTCGGCACCCGCCGCAGCGCCCTCGCCATGGCCCAGTCGGGCATGGTCGCCCGCGAGGTCGAGCGGGTCACCGGCCGACCGGTCGAGCTGGTCGAGATCACCACCTACGGGGACACCTCCCGGGAGGCGCTGGCCCAGATCGGCGGCACCGGGGTCTTCGTCTCCGCGCTGCGCGACGCGCTGCTGGAGGGCCGGATCGACCTGGCCGTGCACTCGCTCAAGGACCTGCCCACCGCCGCCCCCGAGGGCCTGCTGCTGGCCGCCGTCCCCGAGCGCGAGGACAGCCGGGACGCCCTGGTGGCCCGCGATGGCCTGAGCCTGACCGAGCTGGTGGAGAAGCTGGCCGGCGCCGGGCACACCGCCCGGATCGGCACCGGCTCCCCGCGCCGGATGGCCCAGCTGAACGCCTGGGCCCGCGAACTCGGCACCGCCATACAGACGGTGGCGATCCGGGGGAACGTGGACACCCGGATCGGCTACGTCACCACCGGCGAGCTGGACGCGGTGGTGCTGGCCACCGCCGGGCTCAACCGGCTCGGCCGCCCGGCCGTGATCACCGAACACCTGGCCCCGGAGCTGATGCTCCCGGCCCCCGGCCAGGGCGCCCTGGCCATCGAGTGCGTCAGCCCCGAACTCGCCGCCGTGCTGCGGGAGCTGGACCACACCCCGACCCGAGCCGCCGTCGCCGCCGAGCGGGCCCTGCTGGCCCGCCTGGAGGCCGGCTGCTCCGCCCCGGTGGCCGCCCTGGCCACCTGGCAGGGCACCGAACTGCGGCTGGAGGGCGTGGTCGGCACCGTCGACGGCGCCACCCTGCTGAAGATGACCGCCAACGGTCCGCTGGCCCAGGACGAGACCGCCGAGCGGCAGGCGGTGGCCCTCGGCCACGCGCTCGCCGAGCGGCTGCTCGAAGCGGGAGCGGCCAACCTGATGGGGGAGCGAGCCCGATGAGCGCCGCCGCCAACCTCGCCCACAACCCGGCCGCCCCGGCGGGCCGTTGCACCTTCCTGGGAGCGGGGCCGGGAGACCCGGGCCTGCTGACCCTGCGCGCGGTGGACGTGCTCTCCTCCGCCGACGTGCTGATCGCCGATCCGCTCACCGCCGCCGCCGTGCGCACCCACTGCCCGGTCGGCGTGGTGGTGCACAGCACCGTCGGCGAGGACTGTCCGGACGTGGCCGCCGTGGTCGCCGAGGCGGTCCGCAACGGCAAGCACGTGGTCCGCACCGTGGACGGTGACCCGGGCCTGGACGGCTGCGCCGCCGAGGAGATGCTCGGCTGCGCCAACGCCGAGATCCCGTTCGAGGTGATCCCGGGCGTCGCCCAGTCGGTCGGCGTCCCCGCCTACGCGGGCGTCCCGCTGCGCGGCAGCCAGGGCGCCGACGTGCGCTTCGTCGACGCGGCCGGCCTGCTGGCCGGTGGGAACATCGACCTCGGGGTGCCCGAGACCACCCTGGTGGTCCGCACCACGCTCGGCCAACTCCCGGCCACTGCACAGGCGTTGGTCGCCAACGGCCGCAAGCCCGAGGCCCCGCTGTCGGCCACCCTGTCCGGCACCACCACCCGCCAGCGCACCTTCACCGCCACCCTGGCCACCATCGCGGCCGACCTGAAGGCGGCCCGGGTGCTGCCCTCCCCGGTCTCGGCCCCGGTGGACCCGGCCACCTCGGTGATAGCCGTGGTCGGCGAGCAGGTGGCGCACCGCTCCTCGCACTCGTGGTTCGAGACCAAGCCGCTGTTCGGCTGGAACGTGCTCGTCCCGCGCACCAAGGAGCAGGCCCACGGCCTCTCCGACCAGCTCCGCTCCTACGGCGCGGTCCCGCAGGAGGTGCCGACCATCGCGGTCGAGCCGCCGCGCACCCCGCAGCAGATGGAGCGCGCCATCAAGGGCCTGGTGACGGGCCGTTACGAGTGGATCGCCTTCACCTCGGTGAACGCGGTGCGCGCCGTCCGGGAGAAGTTCGAGGAGTACGGCCTCGACGCCCGGGCCTTCGCCGGCATCAAGGTCGCGGCGGTCGGCGAGACCACCGCCCAGGCGCTGGTGGACTTCGGCGTCAAGCCTGACCTGGTACCGAGCGGCGAGCAGTCCGCCGCCGGCCTGCTGGAGGACTGGCCGCCGTACGACCCGGTCTTCGACCCGATCGACCGGGTGCTGCTGCCGCGCGCCGACATCGCCACCGAGACCCTGGTGGCCGGCCTGGTCGAACTCGGCTGGGAGGTCGACGACGTGACGGCCTACCGGACCGTCCGGGCCTCCCCGCCGCCGGCCGAGACCCGTGAGGCGATCAAGGGCGGCGGCTTCGACGCGGTGCTCTTCACCTCCTCCTCGACCGTGCGGAACCTGGTCGGTATCGCCGGCAAGCCGCACAACGTCACGGTGATCGCCTGCATCGGGCCGGCCACCGCGAAGACCGCCGAGGAGCACGGCCTGCGGGTCGACGTGATGGCCCCGGCCCCGTCGGCCGCCGCGCTGGCCTCCGCCCTGGCAGACTTCGGGGCGAACCGCCGCGACGCCGCCGTGGCGGCCGGCGAGCCGGTCTACCGTCCCAGCGAGCGCCGCCCCGGCTCCCGCCGCAAGGCAGCCCGCTAGCCCTCACGCGCCCTCGGGGGCCGAAGGCCCCGGGGGCGCGGGGAACCGCGCGGGACGGAAGGGCAGCGCCTGCCACCGGCTGACGGTGGTTCGGTCGCCGGTGGGCCGCCTTCCGCCGCGCGCGGTTCGCCGCGCCTCCGGGCGGTGCGACTCCGCTGATCGGCGGTCGGCTGCGCGCCCGCGCGGCGGAGCCGCCCGTCAGCAGGGCCCCGCGTCCCCGGTACGGCCGACTACCAAGGAGTGCTTCCCGTGTCCGCTGAGTTCCCGTACGTCCGCCCGCGCCGCCTGCGGCAGAGCCCCGCGATGCGGCGGCTGGTCGCCGAGACCAGGCTGCACCCGGCCGAGCTGATCCTGCCCGCGTTCGTCCGGGAGGGGATCACCGAGCCGCGGCCGATCGGTTCGATGCCCGGGGTGGTGCAGCACACCCGGGAGACCCTGAAGCGGGCCGCCGCCGAGGCGGTCGAGGCCGGCGTCGGCGGGATCATGCTGTTCGGCGTGCCGCTGGTGCAGGACGCCACCGGCAGCGAGGGCACCAATCCGGACGGCATCCTCCAGCAGGCGATCCGGGACGTGGTGGCCGAGGTCGGCGACGACCTGGTGGTGATGTCGGACCTGTGCCTGGACGAGTTCACCGACCACGGGCACTGCGGGGTGCTGGACGCGGACGGCGGCGTGGACAACGACGCCACCCTCAAGCGCTACGAGGAGATGGCCCTGGTGCAGGCCGAGGCCGGGGTCCACCTGGTCGGCCCGTCCGGGATGATGGACGGTCAGATCGGCGTGATCCGCCGCGCCCTGGACGCCAACGGCTACCAGTCGACCGGCATCCTGGCCTACACCGCCAAGTACGCCTCGGCCTTCTACGGCCCGTTCCGCGAGGCGGTCGGCTCCTCGCTCAAGGGCGACCGGAAGACCTACCAGCAGGACCCGGCGAACGCGCTGGAGTCGCTGCGCGAGCTGGAGCAGGACGTCGCCGAGGGCGCCGACCTGGTGATGGTGAAGCCGGCCATGGCCTACCTCGACGTCCTGCGGCAGATCGCGGACGCCTCGCCGGTGCCGGTGGCCGCGTACCAGGTGTCCGGCGAGTACTCGATGATCGAGGCGGCGGCGGCCAACGGCTGGGTGGACCGGGAGCGGCTGATCCTGGAGACCCTCACCTCGATCCGCCGGGCCGGGGCCGGGCAGATCCTCACCTACTGGGCCACCGAGGCCGCCCGCCTGGTGAAGTAGGACGGACGCACGCCAAGGGCGCGGCACCCGGGGACGGGTGCCGCGCCCTCGTGCTGACGTGGCGTCAGTGGATCTCGGCGTGGCCCTCGCCGCCACCGGCGGCCCAGTCGTCGCCGGCCACGAACCACTGCTCGAAGCAGGCGTCGATGTGGCTGGTCTCGGCGTGACCCCACTGCTCGGCGGCCAGGAACGGCTCGCTGGCAGTGGCGGCGAACTGGCCGCCGCCGTGGGCCTCGACGTGCGCGTAGGCGGGGGCCGAGACGCCGGCCAGGGCCAGGGTGGCGACCGCGGTGAGCGCGGCCTTGCCCAGGATGCTCTTCATGGTTTCCCTCTCTGCGTGACAGCAGTGTGACTACACGTGATCACAGATTCGGGCGGCCACCGCGCAGTACGCGCCAGGACCGCCCACCGGCCACCCGAAGGAAGGCACCCCCGTGCGGTGGCCGAGCTGGTGGGGCAACGGAAAACCGCCGGGCCCGGGGGGAGTCCCCCCGAACCCGGCGGTCGGCCTTACCCGGTGGATCAGCCGATCAGGTGGCTGACGCCACCGTCGCCCGAGCCCTGGGTGGCGGGGCCGACGTTGCAGGTCTGCTTCGGCTCGTTGTTCAGGACGTCCGCCTCGATCGGCACCGCGACACCGATGACGGCGACGGCGATGTTGTGGACCTCCGGCAGGCAGAGGTTCGGGTTGTCGAGGGTGTGGAAGTTCGGGCTGTGGTCGCCGTGGGTGCCGGTCGCGTTGGTGCCACCGTTGCCGGAGACGCCGACGGCCGAACCGTCAGCGTCGCCGATCGCCATGGCGGGGGCGGCGGTCATGGCCAGGCCGGCGGTGGCAACGCCGACAGCGGCGAGGGCCTTCTTGATCATTGTTCTGTTCCTTTTCGGACTTGATGGGTGTGGTGGAGCAGGGTGGTACTTGGTCGGCCCCTGGTGACCGGGGCCGGGCCGGCGAGAGGTCAGCCGACCAGGTGCGAGACGCCGCCGTCGCCGCTGCCCTGGGTGCCGGGGCCGACCACGCAGGTCTGCTTCGGCTGGTTGCTCAGGGCGTCGACCTCGACCGGCACCGCGACGCCCAGAACGCCGACCGCGATGTTGTGCACCTCGGGCAGGCAGATGTTCGGGTTGTCGAGCACGTGGAAGTTCGGGCTGTGGTCGCCCCAGGTCCCCGTGGCGTTGGTGCCGCCGTGGCCGGAGAGGCCAGCCGCCGAGCCGTCCGCGTTGCCGATCGCGGAGGCCGGGACGGAACCGGCGGCCAGGGCGGCGGCGGCCAGGCCGACTGCCGCGAAAGTCTTCTGGAGCATGGTGGAGATACCTCTCTTGATGAATCACCATCGGTTGCCGGCCCGTCCGGGGGGATTGCCTCCGACCGCCGTCCTGGCTGCGACAACGGGATCAAAGAACGAGCGGCGGGAAAGTTACGCGGAATCTCGGTGATTCACCAACGGTTCGTCAAGATCCTTGGTACCCGGTCGGATTATTAGGCCGAACCGGTTAAGGCTCGCTATCCCGCTCCCGGATTGCTCGTTGAACGGATTGATTTCCCGGGCCGAGCCAAAAAGGCCGATGGGCCCTTCATATGACAGAACGGTGAACAGCATGAAGCTCTCCAAGCGCGCGGCCGGCGCACTGCTGCTGGCGGTCGGCTCCGGTGTGCTCACGGGCCAGGCCGCCGCCGTCGCGGCACCCGTCCACACCGAGCCGATGACGGCCGGTCAGGTCGCGGCGATGGAAGACCAGTTGGCCACCGAGGAGGTCCCGTTCACCATCCCGCTGGAGACCGTCAGCGAGCACCTGCCGATCTTCCCCGGCGACGGCCACATCTCCGGGGGCGTGCCCACCTCGCTGCTGATGCCGCCGAAGCCGGACGAGAAGCCGGGCAGCCAGCTCATCCCGGACCACGTGGTGCCCGGTGTGGAGGTCGGCCGGGTCGGGCCCCGCCTGCAGGCCGCCCTGCCGCTGCCCACCGCCGACCGCTCCACCGACCTGGGCAACCTGGGCCTGGACGCCCCGGCCGCCCCGCTGAACGCCCAGGGCCCCGACCTGACCCTCGGTCACCCCTTCGAGTGGACCCAGGGCAACGCGGCCACCCCGGTGGACGACGTGCTGAGCGCCGGCGAGCTGGACCCGCAGCTGATCGCCAACCCGGTGCAGGTCATCCCGGGCGCCAAGGCCACCCTGGGCAACGGCGGCGACAAGCTCTCGATCGCCGACTCGCTCTCCGACCTGACCGGCACCACCGGCGGCACCGTCCGCGAGGTGCTGGCGCAGAGCTGACGCCCCGCCACACGGAGGAGCCCGGCACCCCCGAGGTGCCGGGCTCCTCCGTCGTCCGCGGGGCGTTCCGCGTCCGGGCGGATCAGCCGGGCAGCTGGTCGATCACGCCGCCGACCAGCGGCAGGTCCTTGGTGCCGCCGCCCTGGCTCAGCGGCTGGGTGAGCGGGGAGGTGCCGATCGGCGCGAGGCCGTTGTCGGGCTCCAGCGAGAGCCCGTTGTTCAGCACGTCGGCGGAGGAGCCCGCCCACGGGTCGAGGCGGAGGGTCTTGGCCGGGCTGATGCCGTGGCCGAGGCCGCCGGTGGCGGCCTCCAGGCCGGCGGCGGCGTCGATCGGCTGCAGCCCGCCGACCGGCGGGGTGAGTCCTGCGGCGGCGGCCGGGGAGGACAGCAGGAAGCCGGCGGTCAGCAGGCCGAGCGCGGCGGCGGGGAGGTGGCGGGAGAGCATGCGGGTTCGACTCCAGGGCAGGGCGGGGCGGGGCGTTGCGGACGGGGCTCCACAGGGCGGGGGCCGGTCATCGTCCGGACGGCGCGAAGCCCCCCGATCGGCGGACCGGGGGGCTGCACGCGCTCGGGGTACCGCTGGTCACCTGGAGGGTGATCAGCAGTCCTCCTCGGGCATCGGCGGGGCGTCGACGTTGGCGCAGGAGTTGCCGAACGCCGGGTTCAGCAGGCCCACCACGTTGATGGAGTTGCCACAGACGTTGACCGGGACGTGCACCGGCACCTGGACGGAGTTGCCGGAGCCGACGCCGGGGGAACCGGCGGTGACGCCCTCGGCGGAGGCACCGGCGAAAGCGGTACCGGCGCCCGCGGCGACGATGCCGACGACGGCGCCCGCGACGGCGGCGGCCTTCTTGACGTTCTGCATGGGGTGATCTCCTCGATCAGGGAAGGGTGCCGGGCACCCGGCGCGGTGGTCGGGTGCCCGGCGGTGGTGCTGCGTCAGGTGCGGCTGGGTCAGCCGACGTTGGCGCAGGAGTTGCCGAACGCCGGGTTCAGCAGGGCGATCACGTTCACGGTGTTGCCGCAGACGTTGACCGGGATGTGGATCGGGACCTGGATGTTGTTGCCCGAGAGCACGCCCGGGGAGCCCGCCACGACGGCCTCGGCCTCGGAGCTGGCGAACGCGCCACCGGCGGAGCCGAGCACCAGGCCGGCCGCGGCGACGGAAAGGACAGCAGCCTTCTTGAAGGAACGCATGGGAAAACCTCCGTTAGAGCGGACGGGCGGGAATCCCGTCCGAGAACTGGGGGTACCGTGTGGGGTGTCGCTACAGCGGCCCAAGTCCGTTGCATCGCCCTTGGCTTGGGCGGTTCGGTGCGGCCGCTTCGTTCACGCCGCCCCCGTCATCAGTTCTCGCACGGTCGAGAACCGGACGCAATCGCGGCGCGCCCAGGCGGGTGTCGATTGACCCGCCTGGAAGTCATTCGGGCCTGATGAGCCGTCAGGCTCAGGCGTTCACGCAGGAGTTGCCGAAGGCCGGGTTCAGCAGGCCGACCACGTCGACGGTGTTGCCGCACAGGTTGACCGGGATGTGGATCGGGACCTGGACGTTGTTGCCCGAGAGCACACCCGGCGAGCCGGCCACGACGGACTCGGCCGAGGCACCGCTGGTGTGGCCGTGACCGTGGCCGTGGGCGGCGGCAGCGGCGGCGCCGCTCAGCAGCAGGGCCGCGGTGGCGGCGGTGCCGAGGGTGCCGTAGGCGAGCTTGCGCATGGTGTGGATCCCATTTCTTGCGGTGGTTCGGTGTGGAGCCTGTTTCGCCAGGAAGAACGACGCAGCACGCAGGGGGAAACGGGCGGACCCGAGCGGCGGTCGAGATCACCCGAATGCCGCCGCTGCTGCAAGCGGGTGAATGTCGGAGGGGGTGCGCAACCCGCGTCGTGGCGGCTCGTTGGAGTCGACGCACGCCCGTGCGCTTCCATGCTCGTCCGCTGTTGGTACGGCACCTGGAAGAACTGATCTACGAGGAGACTCACATGAGCGTCAAGAAGGTCGCCACCGTCGGCGCCGCTGTCGTTGGCATCGTTGCGGCCGGTGCGGGTGCCGCGGTGGCGAGCAGCTCCGCCGAGGGCGTCACCGCGGGTTCCCCCGGTGTCATCTCCGGCAACTCCGTCCAGGTCCCGGTTCACGTGCCGGTCAACCTCTGCGGCAACTCGGTCAACGTGATCGGCGCGCTGAACCCGTCGTTCGGCAACTCCTGCGCGAACGTCGGCTGAATTCAGCCGCGTAGCACCTGAGTTGTACCCGAACAGCGCCTGACGCCCCACGCGTCGGTCGCCTCTCGGTCGATTCCGCCGTACCCGAGCCGCCGTCCCCGCCTCCCCTCCTGAGGCGGTGGGCGGCGGCTCCGCGTCGTCACCGCCCCGGGTCAACCACCGGGTGCAGGAGGCTTGTTGCGTTACCCGTCAGTACCTAGCATGTGAGCCAGGCTCACCTTTCCGGGTCGCCATCCCCCACACCGCACCACGCTCCGCTCCGCACGCCGCACCACGCACCAACTCCGCGCCGCTCGGCGCACGCCGAGAGGTCCCCCACCCTCCAGGAGTCACGCGTGTACCGCTCACCACGTCCGCTCGCGCTACCGGCAGCCGCCGGTCTGCTGCTCGCCCTGGTCGCCGGCCTCCCCACCGCCACCGCGACCGCCGCCCCGGGTGCCCCCGCCGCCAAGCCCGCCGCGATCGTCGCCCTCGGCGACAGCGCGATCTCCGGTGAGGGCGCCGGCACCGACACCAACGACGCCTACACCCCCGGCACCGACACCCCCACCAACTACTGCCACCGGCACGGGAAGTCGGAGATCTTCGTCACCGACATCCCCGGCGTCACCCCGGTCAACCTGGCCTGCTCCGGCGCGCAGACCGGTGACCTGGTCAGCGACCCCGAGCTGGCCAAGGTCACCGGCCCCGGCAGCGGCGACTTCGGCGAGGAGAAACAGGACCGCCAACTCGCCCGCGTCGCCGCCCAGTACGACGTGAAGCTGGTGGTCGTCACGATCGGCGCCAACGACGACTTCGACTTCAGCGGCATCATGATGAGCTGCCTGGAGCAGTACTTCCCGATCCCCAAGGACAGGGGTTGCCGGGACACCATCGGCAGCGAGGCGATCACCGCCCGGGCCGAGCGGGTCAAGCCCAAGGTGGTGGCCGCGCTGACCGGTGTGCGCAACACCATGCGGGCCGCCGGGTACCCGGACTCCGCCTACCAGTTGGTCTACCAGTCCTACTTCACCCCGATCACCCCGGACATCCGGCGCAACGACTACGTCGGCAAGGTGGCCGACGGCTGCCCGGCCTTCCCGGAGGACCTGGCCTGGGGGCACAACTGGGTGGTGCCGACGCTGAGCGACGCGCTCCGCCAGGCCGCCGCCCAGGTGCCCGGGGTGCGCTACCTGGACCAGCGCCGGGTCTCCTACGGCCACGAGGTCTGCGCCGGCTGGACCAGCTCGCCGTACGAGTACACCAACGGCGACGTGATCGACCTCTCCGAGCGGGAGCGGAACGGCTGCGACCACGAGATCGGCATCCCGGGCGTCTGCATGAACATGGTGCGGCAGTCCTACCACCTGCGGGTGGCCGGCTACCGGGCCGAGGGCGTCTGCCTCGGCCAGTTCTACCAACGGCCGGAGCTGGCCGAGGCGTTCTGCACCCTCAACCCGCAGAACACCACCTCGATCCAGCCGCTCACCCCGGGGCAGCCGTTCCCGGACCGGCCCGAAGCGGGCTCCTGGTACCAACTCACCAACCTGGCCACCGGCCAGGTGCTGGACATCGCCGGCGGTGGCACCTACGGCGACTCGACCAACGGCCGGGCCGCCATCGGCTACCGGGCGACCGGCGGGCTGAACCAGTCCTTCGTGCTCAACTCCCGTCCGGCGGGCGGCTTCTCGCTGGCCTTCAGCGGCAACGAGGGCATGTGCCTGGACGCCACCGGTGGCTCCACCGCCCCGGGCACCCGGCTGGTCCAGTGGAGCTGCCACGGCGGGGACAACCAGCGCTGGCTGATCCGCCCGGCGGACGGCGGGGGCTACCAACTCGCCTCGCCCGTCGACCAGTCCAAGGTGCTGGCGCTCTCCACCGGCAAGGACGGGCAGGGCAACCGGGTGGTCGAGCTGGCCGCCGCCACCGGCGCCGCCGAGCAGCGCTGGCAGCTGACCAAGCTGGGCATCGCCTACCTGCCCTGAGCCTCTCCGGAGCCCCGGCGGAGCCCGGCCCGTGGGGGGCCGGGCTCCCTCGGTTCAGCGCACCTCGGCCAGCACCCCGGGGAGCCAGTCGGTCAGCTCGGAGAACGGGTGACCGAGCTGCCGGGCGCGGGAGTTGTCCATCCCGTAGTAGTGCCCGAAGGAGAACGGCGAGGGCTCGTCACCGTGCTCACCGTCGTGCTCCTCGAAGCGGGCGGCCGGCAGGCCCTGGCGTTCCAGCAGCGCGCACAGCTGCCGGACGTCCGCCTCCCCGGTGGAGCAGGCGTTCACCGGGCCGGTGAAGTCCTGCCCGGCCGCCCAGGCCAGGAAGCCGGCGATCTCGCCGTACTCGACGAAGGTGGCCGGCGCCGGGGCGGCGTGCACGGCGATCTCCCGGCCGGCCCGCATCCGGTCCGCGTAGTGCGCCAGCCGTCCGGTGAAGTCGGCCGCGCCGCCGCCGAGCACGTGCGCGGTGCGGACCGCCGCGTACGGCAGCTCCGACTGCCGGGCCAGCACCGCCTCGGCCCGCCGCTTGCCCTCGGCGTACCCGGTGCCGTCGGTGCCGTCGCCGGTCCAGGCCGCCGGGTCGAACGCGCCCTCCCCGAGCGGGCTCCCGGGCACCCCGCGCACCCGGTCGTAGACCTCGCAGGTGGAGGTCATCAGGTACCGCCCGGCCCGGCCGCCGCCGAACACCCGCAGGGCCGTCCCGGCCTGCTCCGGCCGGTAGAGCACCTGGTCGAGCACCACGTCGAAGCTCCGGCCGCCGAGCGCGGCGGCCAGCTCGGCCTCGTCGTCCCGGTCGGCCCGGACGTGCCGCACCCCCGGCGGGGCGTCCGCCGAGCCCCGGTTCAGCAGCGTCACCCGGTCGCCGCCGTCCCGCAGCAGCTCCACCACCCGCCGCCCGAAGTAGCGGCTCCCACCGATCACCAAGATCTCTCGCATGCAGACCCCAACCGGCGGGGGTGCCCCGGTCTTCCGGAGGTGACGGATCGTCGGGGGATTCGGAGCCCGCCGGCGGGTTGTCCCGGATGCTGGACGGACCGTCCACGGGGTGGTTCAACTGCTGGACAGCCCTGCGGGCGCGGCGGCGGATCCAGCAGGATCGGTCACCACTTCGCCTCCCGGGAGCCCGTGATGACCAGCCCTGCCCGTCCCGTCGGCCCCGTCATCGGTGCCGACCGGATCGCCGCCGTCGCCGAGCAGCACGGCACCCCGGTGTGGATCTACGACGCGGAGACCATCAGGACCCAGATCGCCCGGCTCCGGCGGTTCGACACCGTCCGGTACGCCCAGAAGGCCAGCTCCAACACCCATCTGCTCCGGCTGATGCGGGAGCAGGGCGTGGCGGTGGACGCGGTGTCGCTGGGCGAGTTGGAGCGCGCGCTGCGGGCCGGCTACCGCCCGGAGGGCGAGGACGAGCCGATGGTGCTCACCGCCGACCTGCTGGACCGGGCCACCCTGCGCCGGGTGGTCGAGCTGGGCGTGCCGGTCAACGCGGGCTCCCCGCAGATGCTCGACCAGCTCGGCCAGGCGTCCCCCGGCCACCGGGTCTGGATACGGATCAACCCCGGCTTCGGCCACGGCCACAGCCGCAAGACCAACACCGGCGGCGAGCAGAGCAAGCACGGCATCTGGCACGAGCACCTGGCCGAGGCGCTGGAGCTGGTGGACCGTCACGGTCTCGACCTGACCGGCTTCCACATGCACATCGGCTCCGGGGTGGACTACGGCCACCTGGAGGCGGTCTGCGAGACCATGGTCAAGCAGGTCCGGCTGGCCGGGCGGGACATCCGGGCGATCTCGGCCGGCGGCGGGCTCTCGGTGCCCTACGCGGCGGGCGAGGCCGAGGTCGACACCGAGCGGTACTTCCGGATCTGGGACGCGGCCCGGCAGGAGCTGGCCGCCGAACTCGGCCACCCCGTCCGGTTGGAGATCGAGCCGGGCCGCTTCCTGGTGGCGAACTCCGGGGTGCTGGCGAGCGAGGTGCGGGCCCAGAAGCGGGTCGGCGCCAACCACTTCGTCCTGGTGGACGCCGGCTTCAACGACCTGATGCGGCCCGCGATGTACGGCAGCGCCCACCGCGTCTCGGTGGTCCGGGACGGCGCCCCGCTGACCGCCCTCGCGGTGGACACCGTGCTGGCGGGCCCGCTCTGCGAGTCCGGCGACGTCTTCACCCAGGCGGCCGGCGGCGAGGTGCTCTCGGTGCCGCTGCCCCGGGTGGAGGTCGGTGACCTCGCGGTCTTCCACGACACCGGGGCGTACGGGGCGAGCATGTCCTCCACCTACAACAGCCGCCCGCTGATCCCCGAGGTCCTGGTCGACGGCGCCGAGACCCGGCTGATCCGCCGCCGCCAGACCATCGAGGAACTGCTCGCGCTGGAGGACTGAGCCCGAACCGGCTGACGCCCCGTCGAGGGGACGGGGCGTCAGAACCGCCGGTCGGGTGCGGGCGGGTGGCCGAGCCGGCCGGGCGCGGACCGAGCAGTCGATCCGGCCGGCAGAGTGGTGGACAGGCCACCAGGTGGCCCCCCGCGGGGCGGGCCTGCGGCGAGGGTCACTCGTGCCGTAGCGCGCTCGGGCGGACCAGGCGGATCACGGCCGGCAGGCCGGCCGCCGTGACCAGCAGGACCGCGCCGGCCGCACAGCCGGTGAGCGCCAGCATCGATCCCCAGTCCATCAGGAACTCCATCCCGACGGTGTACTGGAGCAGCGCACCCATGCCCAGCCCGCCGAGCGCGGCCAGCGCCAGGCCGAGCGCCATCGGGATCGCGGTCTGCCAGAGCACCGAGGCGGCCAGCACCCGGCGCCGGGTGCCGAAGGCGTAGAGCACGCCGAGGATGCGCCGCTGCTCGCGCAGCCGCTCCAGCTGGCCGACCAGCAGGCTGACCGCGACCAGCAGCAGGGTGAGCCCGGCCCCGGCGGTGAGCACCCGCTTGACGGCCAGGTAGGTGCTGTCCTGGTCCAGCCAGAGCGGGTGGCCGGTGGTGGCCAGCGGGGAGATCACCATGGCGTCGGTGGTCAGCCGGGCCTTCGGGTCGGCGACCGCCGGGTCCATCGCGACCAGCACGGTGGCGGGCTGACCGCGCAGGACGCCGGCCGGGGTCGCGCCCGGGGTGAGCAGCAGGATGCCGCCCGGCCGGTGCACGTCGTCCGGGTTGACGCCGGGTCGGCTGGGCACCGTCGCGGTGATGGCCGGCACGGTCCACTCGGGTGCCCGGCCGTCGCCGTGGAAGGTCATCGCCCGGACCTTGGCGCCGGGCTCCAGGGCCGATCCGGCCCCGTCCCGGCCGACCCCGGTCGGACCGGTCAGGAAGGCGTCGCCGTCCCGGCAGGAGGGCAGGGTGGCGAACTCGGCCAGGGCCGCGCAGTCGGCGATCCGGACCTCGCCGCCGTCCCACTCCCGGCCGGGCGGGCCGTAGAGCGGGAATTCGGTGAAGCCGACCGTCCGGGCCACGCCGGTGGAGCGGCCGAGCCGTTCGGCCAGCTCCCGGGAGCGCTCGGCGCCGCCGGGGAACGCCACCTCGTGCTGGTAGGCGAAGGCGTCGGCCGGCTGCCGCACCGCGTAGGCGCCGCTGACGCCGAAGAACAGGGTCTGCAGGGCGATCGCCCCGGCGACCGTGACCACCACGCCGCTGACGGCGGTGGCCGCCGGGCCGGAGCCCAGCTGGAGCCGGCGGACCGCCAACTGCCAGGAGAGCGGGCCGCCGTGGGCCCGGCGGATGATCGCCTCGACCAGCCAGGGCAGCAGGGTGCAGACCGCCAGCAGCATCAGCAGCACGCCGAAGGCGACCAGCAGCGAGCCGAAGGTGTCGTGCACCGGGTTCAGCAGGTCGTCCGAGGGCGTGTAGCCCGGGGCGGCCGGGGCCGGCATCAGCATCGCGGCGGCCGTCACCAGCAGGCCGAGGAAGGCCAGTGCCAGCCGCCACCAGATCCTCCGCCGCTCCCGGCCGGTGCGCCGGACCACGCCCAGCGGGTCCACCGCGATCCGGCGCATCGCGCCGAGCGTGACCAGGACGGCGAGCGCGGGCACGGCCAGGGCGACCGCGAGGCCGATCGCCGGCTGCGGGGAGATGTCCCCGGCGTAGAAGCTGAAGCCGGCCACGGTGACGTGCTCGGCCAGCTGACGGCCGCTCAGGAAGAGCAGCGCCCCGAGCGCGACCCCGAACAGCGAGCCGATCAGCGACTCGCCGGCCGCGAACCAGGAGGTCATCCGCCGGTCCGCCCCGGCCAGCCGGAGCGCGGCCAGCCGACGGTCCCGGCGCTCGCCGCCGAAGCGGGCGGCGGCGGCCAGGAAGACCCCGACCGGGGCCAGCATCACGATCAGGCCGACGGTGTTCAGCAGCACCAGCCGGGAGTCCATCTCCTTCGGCGGGGCGAAGTGCCCGTACTGCTCCACCCGCAGCGCCCCGCCGTCCACGCTCAGCGTGTCCGAGCCGAGCGCGAAGGCGTACTGGCCGGGGCCGAGCAGGCCGGCCGGGCCGATGGTGCCGGTCACCGGGTAGGGCAGCCGCTCGCGGAGCAGTTCGCTGCCGGGCTCGGCCAGCAGCCGGGCCAGGGCGGGCGAGACGGCCATGCGGCCGGGCTCCGGGAAGGCGGCGAGCCCCGGCGGCGGGACGGCCGCCGCACCCTCGCGCTGCACCACCCGGCCCCGGACGGGGGAGGCGTCGAAGGTGCTGTCGGCGTTGGCGAGCAGCACGCTGCGGTCGGTGGGGGCGGTGATCCCGTCGTCGCCGAAGGTGTCGTTCTGCAGGTAGAGCCGCTGGTTGCGGTGGTCGATGATGCCGGGGAAGGAGGCGGTGAAGAGCAGCAGCGCCACGCCGAGGGCGACCCCGGCGGCGGTCAGCGCCAGCCGGCCCCAGCCCTCCCGGCCGCTGCCGAGCGCCAGCCGGGCGCCGAGCGCCAGTTGGGCGGGCGCGCGCAGGCGTCCGGGCTTCGGGGGTGTGGGGTTGGTGGGGGCGGTGGTCATGCGGCGGTCTCCAGACCGGTGGTGCGTCCGTCGCGGACCACGATCTCACGGTCGGCGTAGGCGGCCACCCGGGGCTCGTGGGTGACCAGCACCACGGCGGCGCCGGTCTCCTTGGCGGCCGAGGCGAGCAGGGACATCACCCGCTCGCCGTTCAGCGAGTCCAGCGCCCCGGTCGGCTCGTCGGCGAAGACCACCGACGGACGGGTGATCAGGGCCCGGGCCACCCCGACCCGTTGGCCCTGCCCGCCGGAGACCTCGCCGGGCCGCTTGGCCGCCACCTCGGAGACCTGGAGCCGCTCCAGCCACTCGGCGGCCTGCTGCTCGGCCGCCGCCCGGCGGACGCCGTTCAGCCGTAGCGGCAGCGCGACGTTCTCCAGGCAGCTCAACTCCGGTACCAGCTGGCCGAACTGGAACAGGAAGCCGAACTCGGTACGGCGCAGCTCGCTCAGCTCGGCGTCGCTGCGGTCGGTCAGCGTACGGCCCCGGTGGCTGACCGTGCCGCCGTCGGGGCGGGTGATCCCGGCCAGGCAGTGCAGCAGGGTCGACTTCCCGGAGCCCGAGGGGCCCATCACGGCGACGATCTCGCCGGTGTCGACGGTGATCGAGGCATCGCTGAGGGCCTGGGTCGGACCGAAGGTCTTCTGCAGTCCCCGGGCGGAGAGAAGCGTGGCAGGCGAGGTCATTCGCACGGCTCCGTGGTGGCTCGGTCGGGCCCATACCGCTGCGGCGGCCCGCTGCGGCTGACTATACACACGAGGTATACATCGAGTGCATAGCAGGGTGCGGAGATGCCCGTGTGAAGGTGACCGGTGGATCAGTGCAGGTCGGAGGGGGTCTGGCGGTCGCTCGGGCTGCCGGGTGGGGCGGCCAGCAGTTCGCGGACGGCCTTGGCCTCGGGGGCGCCGAGCCGGTCGAACAGTGCCAGTGCGGCGTGCAGCCGGTCCCGGTCCCCGGTGGCCCGGCCGAGCACGGTCTGGGCCAGCGCCTGGCCGTAGGTCCGGCCCAGCTCCTCGGCGATCTCCAGTGCGCGGGAGGCCAGTCCGACCGCCTCCGGGCGGCCCTGGTCGAGCCGGCACTCGGCGAGCCTGGCCAGCGTCATCCCCTCCCAGTCCCCGTTGCCGTGCGCACGGAACAGCTCCAGCGCCTCGGTCAGCCGCTCCGCCGCCGCGGCCGGCTCCCCGGCCTGCCGCAGCACGCAGCCGTACTGGTAGAGCACCCGGGCCAGCCCCGAGCCGTTGCCGACCGTCCGGGCGTCCCGGGCCGCCCGTCGGGCGTCGACCACCGCCCCGGCCGGATCGCCGAGCGCCAGCCTGGCCCGGGAGATCGCCGAGAGGACCCGGGCGGAGCTGCCCCGGTCTCCGGCGCGCTCCGCCAACTGCCGTGCGGTCAGGAGGAGTTCGAGCGCCTGCTCGGGGCGGCCGGTGGTCAGCCGGAGCACCCCGAGGGCGTTCACGGCCAGGTGGCGGCCGACGGTGTCCCGGGCCCGCTCGGACAGCTCCATGCTGCGGATCAGCTGACGCTCCGCCAGCCCGTAGGCGTCGGTGCCGTAGTGCAGCACCCCGGCCAGGTAGTGCGCCCGGCCCTCGGCCGCCGGATCGCCCTGCTCCCAGGCGGCACCGGCCGCCAGCTCGATCAGCCGCTGGAACTCCCGCCGGTACGCCGGGCCCTCGGCCAGGCCGAACCAGATCAGCAGCAGGTCCACCGCCGGCCGGGCGGCGGACGGGAGTTCGCGCAGTGCACGCTCGACCGTGCCGGCCAGCAGGGCGTGCCGCTCACGCAGCCAGCGCCGGGCGGTCGCCGGATCGGGCAGCGCCAAGCCCGGGCCCTCGGTCGGGTGCAGGCCGTGGTGCAGCGCGTGGTCCGGCTCGATCCGCTGCGAGGCGTTCACGGCGGTGGCCAGCAGGTGGTCCAGCAGCCGGTGCAGCGCGGCCTGCCGGTCCTCCACCGGATCGAGCCGCTCGGACTGCCGGGCCGCCTCCAGCCGGAGCAGGTCGTGGTAGCGGTAGCTACCGGACCGGTAGGGCTCCAAAAGCCCTGCTTCCACCAGGAGTTCGGCCAGCTCCTCGGTCTCCTCCACGGTGCGGTCGAGCAGCGCGGCGGCGGCGTCCAGCGGCAGCTCCACCGCCTCGGCGCCGGCCAGCAGCCGGAAGGCACGGGCCGGTTCGGGGGCCAGCGCGGCGAGCGCGGGGCCGAGGACGGCCTCCAGCGCGGGGCCACCGGCCTGCGGGCGGTCCGGCCGCCGGCTCTCCGCCCGCAGCCGCTCCGCCAGCGCGGCCAACGGCCGCTCCTCCGGTGCCGATCCGGCGCTCTTCGTGCCCTCTGTGCCCTCTGCGCCCTCTGTGCCCTCCGCGCCCGCTGCGCTCTCTCGTGGCGATCCGGTGCCGTCCGTGGCCTCGGCGGGTTGGGCGTTCGCGGCGTTTGCGGCGGCGGCCACTGAACCGGCACCCACCGCACCGGCGGCCACCCGCACCGCCAGCGGCAACCGGCCGCAGTACTCGGTCAGTTCACGGGCCGCCTGCGGTTCGGCGGCCACCCGCTCCGGGCCGGCCAGCGCGCCGAACAGCTCCACCGCCTGGCCGCCCGGCAGCGGCTCCAGTTCGAACTGCCGGGCCCCCGGCGGTCGCAGCGTCCGCGCCCGGCTGGTGACCAGCACCGCGCAGCCGCTGCTCTCCGGCAGCAGCGGGCCGATCTGCCCGGTGCCCCGGGCGTCGTCGAGCACCACCAGCATCCGGCGCCCGGCCAGCAACGACCGGTAGAGCGCGGCCCGTTGGTCCACGTCCTCCGGGATCGCGGCGGACGGTGTGCCCAGGGTCTGCAGGAAGCCGGCCAGTACCGCCCCCGCCTCGGCCGGTGCCGGGCTGGCGCCGTGCAGGTCCGCGTGCAGCTGGCCGTCCGGGAAACGTTCCTGCACCCGGTGCGCCACGTGCACGGCGAGGGCGGTCTTGCCCACTCCGCCCGGGCCGGTCACGGTGCAGACCGGCACCGTGCCGCCCGCGTCGGGTCTCAGGTGGGCGGCGAGCTCCTCGGCGGTCTCCTGCCGGCCGGTGAAGCCGGCCACGTCGGCGGTGAGCTGACGGGGAGTGGGGAGCCCGGGGACGGCGGCCGGGGCCGCCGCCCGCAGCACCCGGGGCGGTGTGCTCCGGCCGAGCGGGGTGCGCTGGGCCGGGACGGACGGCGCGGGGCGGGCCGTGGTGGCGCTCCGGCCGGTGCCGGTGCCGGTGCCGGTGCCGGCCGGGCCGGACCGGTCGGCCGGACCGGCCGGGAGGGACCGTCCCGGCGGGCCGAAGGGCGTACCGGTGCGGACCGGCCCGCCGGGCTCGGCCGGGCCGTTGGAGCCCTCCGGGCCGGGCAGGTCCAGGGTCGGCCGGTCCAGCGGCGGCCGGTCCAGCACCGGGCCGTCCAGGGTCGGATCGGCCGTCAGGATGCGCCGTTGCAGGTCGGCCAGCCGCACCCCGGGCTCCACCCCCAGCTCGGCCCGGAGCAGCCGCCGGGTGTCGGCGAACACCCCGAGTGCCTCGGCCTGCCGCCCGCTCCGGTACAGCGCCAGCATCAGCTGCGCCCGGGGCCGCTCGCGCAGCGGGTGGGCGGCGGCCAGCGTCTGCAGCTCGGCCACCGCGTCGGCCGGCCTTCCGGCCGCCAGCAGGCAGTCCAGCACCTCCTCCTGGGCCCGCACCCGCAGCTCGGTCAGCCGGGTGCGCTGCCGCTCCGCGTACGGCCCGGGCACCCCGGCCAGGGCCGTCCCGCTCCACTCGGCCAGCGCCCGGCTCAGCGTCAGCGAGGCCGGGTCCCCGGAGCCGCAGCCGGCTCCCGAGTCGGCTGCCTCGGCCGCCTCGGCCAGCCGTCGTTCGAAGCGGAGCGCGTCCACCGTCTCGGCCGGCACCGCGAGCAGGTGGCCGCCGTCGGCCGAGGTCAGCACGGCACCGGCGGCCGGGCCCGCCCAGTCGGGTTCCAGTGCCGCACGCAGCTCCCGGAGGTGCTGATCCAGGATCACCGCCGCCCGGGCCGGCCGGTGCCGCCCCCAGAGCGCCTCGGTCAACTCCTCGGTGCCGACGGGCCGGCCGGGGCGCAGCAGCAGGACGGCCAGGACGGCGCGTTGCTGCGGCAGGCCGAGGTCCAGCTCGCGGCCGTCCAGCTGTCCGCGTACCGGGCCCAGCAGTTGGAAGCAGAACCCCTTGTCCGGGTCCGGCCCCTCCAGCTCCGCCATCTGGTCCCCCCACTGTTCGCTCCGCCCACGTCCGATCCCCGATATCCGGAGCGGGCGGCCCCACGGTACACCGGAGCCCCGGCATTGATCGTTTGTTGATCGGCGGCCAGCAGGATGGCCCGGTCCGAACTCCGAGCGGGAGGAACCCCCGTCATGAGCCCGTACCAGCCGCAGTCCGCCGGCACCGGAGCCGAGCCGGCTCCGGTCCGGCCCGCGCACCCGCCGACCGTGACCGGCACCCGGCCGGTGGTCGGCCCGCCGCCCGCCGTGGTCCCACTGCACACCGTCGTCCCACTGCACACTGTGGTCCCCGAGGAGGAGAAGCGCAGACGGAGTTGATTCCGTCACACCCGCCGTCACACCCGCCGCCGCACCGGCCGTCCCGCCCGCCGTCCCACTCGTGTCCCGCCCGCCGTGACGGCAGGTGGGACGGCAGCTGGGACGGCCGGTCCGGTCAGCCGAGCTCGACCACCGGCCCGGCCGGGCTCAGCGCGTGCACGGCGGTCGCGTCCGCGTGCGGGGCCAGCAGCGCCAGCAGGTCGTCGGTGGCGGCGGTCAGGAGGGCCCCGTCGTGCTCGGCCCGCAGGGTCTCCAGCACGAAGACCACCGCGCGGGAGTCCGCGGTGACCCGGGTGCGGTGGGCGTCCCGGTGGTTCCAGTGCCTGGTCAGCACGTGCTCGCCGTCGGCGTAGACCACCTCGCCGGGGACGGGGTGCTCCACCGTCTCGGGCTCGCCGAGCGGGGTGAAGCGCTCGCCTCCGGCAGCGTGACGGATCGTCACCTCCCCCTCCAGTGCCGCGAGGTCGAAGGCCCCGGCGGGCAGACCGTGCCGCACCGACACCGCGTTGTAGGAGTCCACCGCCGGGTTGATCCGGGGCAGCCGCCCCTGCCGGGCCAGCCGCCGCCCGAGCGCGTCCACGCTCGGCCGCACCCGGCGCGGGTTGGTGCCGAACGCCCGGTACGCCGCGTGCCACGCCGCGATCCGCTCGTCCGTCTCGTCGGCCGGCCGCCAACTCCCCGCCGCCAGCTGCTCCAACTCCGCCAGCGCCCCGGCGGTGGCCGGCCACTCCTCCCGGCCGCGCACTCCGTGCGCGGTGACCAGCACGATCCGGGCCTGCGGGAAGGCCGTGGCGACGGAAGGGTCCAGACGGAAGGTGGTCATGACGGCAGCTCCGTTCTCCGGGCGGGCACCGTGCCCACGGAGCATCCTCGGCCACCCGGCCGCCGTGGTGCCGCCGGGTCCGTCAGGTGGAAGCCGCGCCCGGACGGGCCGTCAGGGCCAGACCAGGCAGTACAGCTGGTGGCCCGCGTCGTGCAGGCGGTTCGCGAAGTCCTGCCACTCGTGCAGCATCGTGTAGATCACGAAGGCGTCCCGGGGGCCCCGGCGGTCGGGGACGGTGGACCAGATGAAGGCGGCGGCGCCGAGTTCGGTCTCGTCGGCCTTGCGGAGCGGTTCGACCACGGTGTGCGGGAGCTGGACCACGGCGTAGTCGGGGTGCAGCACGACCAGCTCCAGGGGCGGGACCTGGTGCAGCGGGACGCCCTGGATGCCGGTGAGGACCATCGCGGACATGGTCTCGGGCTTGATCTTGGTGGAGAGGTGTCCGTTGGGTGAGCCGCTGGTCTCCATCAGGTCCCCGAGCCGCCCGAGCGAGCCGAGCTCGCCCGCGTCCAGGCCCAGACCTCCGGGGCCGAGGGCGGTGGGGACTCTGGCGGCGGTGGCCCGGTCGGGAGCTCCGAAGTACTTGTAGGTGACCCCCACGCTGCCCTCACCCCGCTTTCCCCTGCCCGAACCCGTACCCCCACCAGCGGCACCGGCTCGCCAGGCACGCCTGCGGGAGCCACCCGCGGCCTCCTCGTGGCCGTCCTGCGCCTCGGACACTCGGACCATCCTCACCGGAATTCGCCGGAATCGACAGACCCCCGCACGCTCGGTGTCCCTCCGAACGTGCCCACTACCCGCTCCACGTCGCCGTACACGGCCGCCCGGTCACATTCTGACCGCTCCGGCGGGGCGGTCGCACGACGGAGCGGACGCACCGTCAGGTCCGGACGGACGGACGTGCCGTCAGTCCCGTGGACGGTGATCGAAGCGGTACGGACCACCGTACCCACGACACTACGGACCGTACAGTCCGCGCCGGTCACATCCGCACCCCGCCCGCGCTCCGGACGACACCCGATCATCGTTCCAGATGATCGGGTCCGACATGCGGAGGACCAGGACACGATTTGAGACCATGTCCGGGTGACCAACCCGAAGAGCTACCCCTACGAGGCCCCGCAGAGCCAGTCGCTGTTCGACCGCGCGTCGGTCGTGACCCCCGGCGGCGTCAACTCCCCGGTGCGCGCGTTCCGCGCCGTCGGCGGCACCCCGAGGTTCATGGTGTCCGGCACCGGCCCCTACCTGACCGACGAGGACGGCCGCGAGTACGTCGACCTGGTCTGCTCCTGGGGACCGATGATCCTCGGGCACGCCCACCCGGCGGTGGTCGAGGCGGTGCAGCGGGCGGTGGCGCTCGGCACCTCCTTCGGCACCCCCGGTCGCGGCGAGGTGGAGCTGGCCGAGGAGATCGTCGAGCGGATCGCGCCGGTCGAGCAGGTCCGGCTGGTGTCCAGCGGCACCGAGGCGACCATGTCGGCGATCCGGCTGGCCCGGGGCTTCACCGGCCGGGCCAAGGTGGTGAAGTTCGCCGGCTGCTACCACGGCCACGTGGACGCGCTGCTGGCGGCGGCCGGCTCCGGCGTCGCGACCTTCGGCCTGCCGGACACCCCCGGGGTGACGGGGGCTCAGGCCGGCGACACCATCGTGCTGCCGTACAACGACCTCGACGCCGTCCGGGCCGCGTTCGCCGCCCACTCCGGCGAGATCGCCTGCGTGATCACCGAGGCCTCCCCGGGCAACATGGGCGTGGTGCCCCCGCTGCCGGGCTTCAACAAGGGACTCTCCGAGCTCTGCGCGGCCAACGGCGCGCTCTTCGTCTCGGACGAGGTGATGACCGGCTTCCGCACCTCCAAGGCCGGCTGGTACGGCGTCGAGGCGGCCCGCGAGGGCTGGGCACCGGACCTGCTGACCTTCGGCAAGGTGATGGGCGGCGGCTTCCCGGCGGCGGCCTTCGGCGGCCGGGCCGACGTGATGGGCCACCTGGCCCCGGCCGGCCCGGTCTACCAGGCGGGCACCCTCTCCGGGAACCCGATCGCCACCGCGGCCGGCCTGGCCCAGCTGCGGCACTGCACCGACGAGGTGTACGCCAAGGTCGACGCGGTCTCCGCCGAGATCTCCGGCCTGGTGAGCGCGGCGCTGGCCAAGGAGGGCGTGGCGCACCGGCTGCAGACCGCGAGCAACATGTTCTCGGTCTTCTTCCTCGACGAGGCCGTCACCGACTACGAGGTGGCGAAGCGTCAGGAGTCCTTCCGCTTCACCGCCTTCTTCCAGTCGATGCTGTCGCAGGGGGTCTACCTCCCGCCGTCGGCATTCGAGTCCTGGTTCGTCTCGGCCGCGCACGACGAGCGCGCCGTGGAACTCATCGCCGCCGCCCTGCCGGCCGCCGCCCGCGCGGCTGCCGAGGCACGGGCCTGATCCGGGGGAGCACCGGGACATGAGCAGCAAGGACATCACCGTCGTCCACCTGATGCGGCACGGCGAGGTGCACAACCCGGAGGGCATCCTCTACGGACGCCTGCCGGACTACCACCTCTCCGAGCTCGGCCGGCAGATGGCCGACCGGGTGGCCGAGGACCTGGCGGGCCGCGACATCACGTACGTGGTCGCCTCCCCGCTGGAGCGGGCGCAGGAGACCGCCGAGCCGATCGCCAAGTCGCACGGGCTGACCGTCGCGACGGACGGGGAGCTGATCGAGGCGGACAACATCTTCCAGGGCAAGACCTTCGGGGTCGGTGACGGCTCGTTGAAGAACCCCGCGTACTGGAAGTACCTGACCAACCCGTTCCGCCCGTCCTGGGGCGAGCCGTACATCGAGCAGGCGGTGCGCATGATGGGCGCGCTCGCCAAGGCCCGGGACGCGGCGCGCGGCCACGAGGCGGTCTGCGTCAGCCACCAGCTGCCGATCTGGATCGCCCGCTCGTTCGCCGAGCGCCGCCGGCTCTGGCACGACCCGCGCCGCCGCCAGTGCTCGCTGGCCTCGCTGACCAGCTTCACCTACGAGGGCGAGAAGCTGGTCTCGATCGGCTACCGCGAGCCGGCCCGCGACCTGCTGCCGGCCCACCTGGTCGGCAAGGGCAAGAAGGGCGACGCCCCCGTCGGCAAGAGCTTCGGCGCCTGACGCCCCGTCGGGCCCCGACCCGACGGAGTACCACCCGCCCCCGGGCACACCGTTCCGAACGGTGCGCCCGGGGGCGTCGTCGTGTCCGGGGCGGCGCACCCGGCGGGCTGACCGGGTGTCAGGTGCCGGTGGGGCGAATTGCCCGTTTTAAGGGGATCGTAAGTACGATCGCCGCAGGTCAAGGGGGGTCGCTCGGTCAACCGAGGACCCCCCTAAAACGGGCCGAAGTGTCATGCGAAACTTTTCACATGTCTGGGACGACCTGCCGCTTCCTGCGCCCCGCCGCCGCTCTCGCGGCCGCCGGCGCCCTCGCGCTCACCGGTTGCACGGCCGACTCCGCCGGTGCGGACGGCCGGGCCGGTTTCGTCGCCGGCAAGGGCGGCCTGGACACCGCGAAGCCGGGCGCCCGCGACACCGCGCCGGAGGTCGGCGGCACCCTGCTGGACGGCGGCAGGGCGAGCCTCGCCGACTACCGGGGCAAGGTCGTGGTGCTCAACATCTGGGGCTCCTGGTGCGGTCCGTGCCGGGCCGAGGCCAAGGGCCTCCAAGAGGTCTGGACGAAGTACCAGGACCAGGGCGTGCAGTTCCTCGGCATCAACACCAGGGACGCGGTGCCGGCCAACGCGGTTGCGTTCGAGAAGAACTTCGGGGTGACCTACCCGAGCATCTTCGACCCGGACGGCACCCAGATCCTCAAGTTCCCCAAGGGCACCCTGAATCCGCAGTCCATCCCGACCACCATCGTGGTCGACCGGGAGGGCAAGCTGGCCGCCCGGGCGATGCGCGCGCTGTCGACCGAGGACCTGGAGGCCCTGATCAAGCCCGTCGTGGACGAGGCGAAGTGAGCGCCGTCCTGCTCGCCGCGGGGGTGACCCCGAACGAGACGGTCGCCAGCGGCGCGATCCTGCTGGCCCTGCCGATCGCCCTGGCGGCCGGCCTGGTCTCCTTCTTCTCGCCCTGCGTGCTCCCGCTGGTGCCCGGCTACCTCAGCTACGTCACCGGCTTCTCGGCCGCCGACCTGGCCGAGGCCAAGGGCGGCAACCGGGGGCGGATGCTGCTCGGCTCGCTGCTCTTCATCCTCGGCTTCACCGTCGTCTTCGTCTCCGGCGGCGCGCTGTTCGGCTACTTCGGCTGGACCCTGCAGCAGCACCAGCAGACCATCAACGTGGTGATGGGCCTGCTCACCATCGCGATGGGCCTGGCCTTCATGGGCCTGCTGCCCGGCTTCTCGATGCGCGAGCTGCGCACCCACCGCCGCCCGGCGGTCGGCCTGGCCGGGGCGCCGCTGCTCGGCCTGGTCTTCGGCATCGGCTGGACCCCGTGCATGGGCCCGACCATGGCGGCGATCCAGGGGCTGGCCTTCAATCAGGCCTCGCCCGGGCGCGGCGCGTTGTTGATGCTCGTCTACTGCCTCGGCCTCGGCGTACCGTTCGTGCTGGCCGCGGTGGCCTTCCGCCGGGCGCTCGGTGCCTTCGGCTGGGTCAAGCGGCACTACCAGCTGGTGATGCGGATCGGCGGCGGCATGCTGGTCTTGGTCGGCCTGCTGCTGGTCACCGGAGTGTGGGACACCCTGGTCACCGAGCTCCAGTACTACTTCGGCGACACCTCGATCGGAATCTGATGACCACCCACACCGACGTCGAGAACGTCGAGCACGAGGCGGAGCGGCTGACCTCCGCGCCCGAGGAGGGCGACCAAGGCCCGGTCGGCATCGGCCTGCTCGGCTGGCTGCGCTGGACGTGGCGTCAGCTCACCTCGATGCGGGTCGCGCTGATCCTGCTGTTCCTGCTCTCGCTGGCCTCGATCCCCGGCTCGCTGATCCCGCAGAACAGCAAGAACGCCTTCAAGGTCGCCGAGTGGAAGGCCGCCCACCCGACCGTCACCCCGGTCTACGAGAAGCTCCAGCTGTTCGACGTCTACAGCTCGGCCTGGTTCTCGGCGATCTACATCCTGCTGTTCGTCTCGCTGGCCGGCTGCATCGTCCCGCGCACCTGGCAGTTCGTCGGCGTGCTGCGCTCCCGCCCGCCGGCCGCCCCCCGGACGCTGACCCGGATGCCGGCCCACGCGGCCTGGTACACCGGCGCCGACCCGAAGGCCGTCAACGCCGCCGCGTACGCGCTGCTGAAGAAGCGCGGCTTCCGGACCCACCTGGCCGACGGCTCGGTGGCGGCCGAGAAGGGCTACCTGCGCGAGGTGGGCAACCTGCTGTTCCACTTCTCGCTGTTCGCCCTGCTGGCCGGCTTCGCCTGGGCCAGCCTGGCCAGCGGTACCGGTGGCAAGCTGGTCATCGAGGGCCAGGGCTACTCCAACACCGCGACCCAGCTGGACGACTTCACCGGCTCGGCCTTCTACGGGGTCGAGGACCTGGACGCGTTCGGCTTCAAGCTGGACAACTTCACCTCGAAGTTCGCGACCTCCGGCCCGCAGGCCGGCTCGGCCCGCCAGTTCACCGCGCACGTGCGGTACTGGACCGGCAGCGACCAGTCGAAGCTGACCAAGGGCGACATCGAGGTCAACCACCCGCTGGAGATCGGCGGTTCCAAGGTCTTCCTGATCGGCCACGGCTACGCGCCCGTGGTCACGGTCAAGAACGCGGCCGGCGAGAAGGTCTACTCCGGCCCGACCGCCTTCCTCCCGCAGGACGGCAACCTCACCTCCACCGGCGTGTTCAAGGTCAGCGACTACGGGCTGAAGGACGGTCAGAAGACCCAGCTCGGCTTCCGCGGCTACTTCCTGCCGACGGCGCCGGAGAGCTTCGAGAAGACCGGCCCGGTCTCGCTCTTCCCGGCCCCGGCCGACCCGCTGCTGGTGCTCACCGCCTACGCCGGCGACCTGGGCACCGACTCGGGCCTGCCGCAGAACGTCTACCAGCTGGACACCAAGAAGCTCACCCAGCTCAAGGAGGACGGTGACCTGGCCCGGGCGAAGCTGAAGCCCGGTCAGGCGTGGACCCTGCCGGACGGCTACGGCACCCTCACCTTCGAGGGCTACCAGCAGTGGGCCAGCTTCGAGGTCTCGCACCGCCCCGGCAACGCCGTCGCCCTGGTCGGCGCGGTCTGCGCCATCCTCGGCCTGATCGGCTCGCTGCTCGTCCAGCGCCGCCGGATCTGGGTCCGCGCGGTGGCCACCCCCGACGGCCGCACCCTGGTCGAGCTGGCCGGCCTCGGCCGCAGCGAGTCCGCCAAGATCGCCGAGGAGCTGGCCGAGCTCGCGGTCGAGCTCCAGGACGACGCCCCCGCCGTCGAGGACGACGAGGACGACGCGTCCGCCGTCGACCAGGACGACGCGTCCGACGAAGACTCAGCAACCCCTGCCCGCACCGCACAGGACTCCAAGGAGTAGACGGTGAACCTCGCCGCATCGGTCGACCCCGGTCTGGCCGACCTCTCGAACAAGCTGATCTACTCGGCCATGGCCGTGTACGTCATCGCCATGTTCGCCCACATCTTCGAGTGGACCTTCGGCAGCAAGGGAGCCGTCGCCGTCCGCTCCACCGAGCAGGCCGGCGTGGCCGCCGCGGTGGCCGCCACCGAGCGGCAGGGCAAGGCGAAGAAGGTCACCGTCACGGTCGCCTCCGCCAACGGCGGCACCACCACGCTGACCCGCACCGCCCTCGCGGACGCCGGGGCCACCGTGGTCACCAGCGGCCGGGGCGAGCAGGACGAGGACGGCCCAGGCGCGGCCGGCACCAGCGAGAAGGGCGACCTGGCCGGCCGGATCGCCATCTCGCTGGCCGCCCTCGGCGTCCTGCTGCACGCCGGTGGGGTGATCACCCGCGGCCTCTCGGTGATGCGCTGGCCGTGGGGCAACATGTACGAGTTCTCCTGCGCCTTCGCGCTCGCCATGGTGGTCGCCTACCTCGGCCTGCTGGTCGCCAAGAAGCCGGTCCGCTGGCTCGGCCTGCCGGTGATGCTCGCCGTGGTGCTCACCCTCGGCCTCGCCGTCACCGTGCTCTACACCGAGTCCGAGCAGCTCGTCCCCGCGCTGCACTCGTACTGGCTGGCCATCCACGTCTCCACCGCGATCTTCTGCGGCGGCGCCTTCTACGCGGCCTTCATCGCCACCGCGCTCTACCTGGGCAAGGACTCCTTCGACCGCCGGATCGCCGAGGGCAAGACCACCGGCCCGCTCGGCACCTCGGCCTCGATCTGGCGCCGGCTGCCCGCCGCCTCGACCTTCGACAAGCTGTCCTACCGGATCAACGCGGTCGTCTTCCCGCTCTGGACCTTCACCATCGTGGCCGGGGCGATCTGGGCCGAGGCGGCCTGGGGCAAGTACTGGGAGTGGGACCCGAAGGAGACCTGGTCCTTCATCACCTGGGTCTTCTACGCCTGCTACCTGCACGCCCGGGCGACGGCGGGCTGGAAGGGCCGCAAGGCCGCCTACCTGGCGCTGCTGGCCTTCGCCTGCTTCCTGTTCAACTACTACGGCGTCAACATCTTCGTCACGGGGAAGCACTCCTACGCCGGCGTCTGACGCCACGTCACACCCACCACCCCCATCTGCAAGACGAGCGCGAGGAGGGCCGCACCCATGCCGGAGTGCGACGAGGTCATGCTGACCGTCCGAATCACCGCTGCGGAGAGAGCGCTGCTCCGCCGGCTGGCCCAGAGCCACCGCAGCGACCTGTCGGAAGTCGTCGCGGACGGTCTGCTCGACGTCCTCCCGACGCTGCACCGGCAGTCCGACGCGTTCCGCCTGCTGGCGGCGCTGGCGCCGCCGGCGCCGTGCGGCCAGACCGTCTGGCTGCCGGCCCCGCTGGCCGACCTGCTGGTGCTGGCCGCCGCCCGGGTCGCCCAGCTCACCGGCGTCCGCCTCGGCTCGGCGAGCGCCATCCTGGGGGCGGCCGTCCGCCTCTGGCTCTCCCAGGACCCGCAGCACCTGGAGGCCAACCTCAGCGTCATGCACGCCGGCCGCGGCGCCGCCCTGGCAGTCGTCGCCTAGCCCGGGCCGCTTGTCGGGAGTCGCTCCGCGGTCGGGCTGCTTCTTGGACGGTGGGCTCGTGCCCGGGCTGCCCGTAGGGCAGTCAGGGGCGCGGGGAACTGCGCGAGTCGGAAGAACACTGACTCGTGTGTCGGGTACGGGGGTTCACTTGCAGGTGAGTGTCCGTACCCGGCATGCGGGTTGTTGTGTTCCCCTGCGCGCAGTTGCCCGCGCCCCTGGCCGCCCTCGGGGCGGTCCCAGGCGCTCGGGCTGTTTCCTGGGAGTTGCTCCGTGGTCGGGCTGCTTCTTGGTCGGTGGGCTCGTGCCCGGGCTGCCCGTAGGGCAGTCAGGGGCGCGGGGAACTGCGCGAGTCGGAAGGACACTGACCTGTGTGTCGGGTACGGGGGTTCACTTGCAGGTGAGTGTCCGTGCCCGGCACGCGGGTTGTTGTGTTCCCCTGGGCGCAGTTCCCCGCGCCCCTGACCGCCCTCCGGGCGGTCCCAGGCGTCTGGGCTGTTCCTTGGGAGTTGCTTCGCGGTCAGGCTGCTTCTTGGACGGTGGGCTCGTGCCCGGGCTGCCCGGAGGGTAGTCAGGGGCGCGGGGAACTGCGCGAGTCGGAAGAACACTGACCAGTGTGTCGGGTACGGGGATTCACTTGCAGGTGAGTGTCCGTACCCGGCACGCGGGTCGTTGTGTTCCCCTGCGCGCAGTTCCCCGCGCCCCTGACCGCCCTCCGGGTGGTCCCAGGCGCCCGGAGGGCGGTCCGAGGCCGGGGGGTGCGGGGGTCAGACGGCCAGGCCCGGGGGGATCCAGGGGTCGGTGCGGGGCTTGGTCGAGGTGACGCCGTAGGCGGGCTTGAGGTCCTCGGGGATGGCGTACTGCATGACCCGGCCCCGGGTGAGGGAGCTGAGCTCGAAGCGGGTGGTGAGGTCGCCGAGGCGGTCCAGGGCCCAGGCGCCGAGCGGGGAGGCGTCCTCGATCCGTTCCAGGACGCCGAGCAGGGCGGGGGCCAGGGTGACGGCGCGGTCCCAGGGGGAGCGGGGCACCTGGAGCCAGTCGGCCGAGGTGTCGCCGATCAGGAAGCGGATCAGGGCGGCCACCACCGGGTCGAAGAGCGTCCCGGGCACCACCTCCTCGTAGAGGTCGATCAGCTGACGGGTCAGCAGCACGCCCTCCTCGGAGGGCCCCATGTGCCGGGCCATGTACCGGTCGGAGAACTCCCGGGCCTGCTCCAGGTCGGCCGGCATCGCGTCGAGCTCGATGCCGAGGATCGCCCCGACCACCCGCCAGGCGTAGAAGTACGCCTCGGCGCCCTCCTGGGACATGTGGATGCCCATCCGGTGCAGGGCGTCCAGCACCTGCACGGAGAACATCATCTGACCCCCGATCATGTCCTCCTGGCAGATCGGCACCCCGAGCGCCGCCTCGTCCCACCGCCCCTCCCGCCGCAGGTGGTGCCGGATCGAGGCGTGCAGCAGCCGGACCTTCTGGGCGGCCGGCAGGAAGCGCCCGCCGGCCTCGAAGGCGTCGGGCCGCATCAGGTAGAGGGTGAACTGCCCGGTCTCGGCCATCCGCTTGGACGGGTAGGCCAGCGAGTGGGTCGCGCTCAGCAGCCTGGCGATGTGCGGCACCACGTAGCAGGCGGGCATCGAGGCGAAGGAGAGCGCGGTGGAGATGTGCACGTTGTTGTCGACGAAGAACAGCCGGGCCCGCTCCATCTGGTCCCAGTCCACCCAGGAGGGCGGCACCGACGTCGCCTCCAGGTAGGCCCGGGCCTCCTCCGGCACGTCGTCCGGCAGCGGCTGCCCGCTCTGCGCGAACCACCGCATCAGGGTGTTGAACTTGCCCACCTCGCCACGCTCGAAGAGCGCCGCGACCACGGAGTCGGCGAGCGGGTCGCCGAGCAGGCGCAGGGCGTCCATCCGTTCGGGGGTGTACGTCATCGTGGGTCCTCGAATCGACTCGACACGGGGTCGGGGAGGTCAGGGAGGTCAGTGAGGTCAGGCGGTCCGCGCGGTGGCGGCGCCGATCAGGCCGTCCAGGGCGGCGGTGGTCGGGGCCGGCAACCGGGCGGCGGTCAGCGCCCGGCGGGCGGCGGCGGTGCGTTCGGCGATCAGCTCCTCGACCCGGGCCCGGGCGCCCGAGCGCTCCAACAGGGCGCGCAGCTCGGTCAGTTCGCCGGGACCGGGCTGCTCCAGCAGCTGCCGCAGCCGGGCCCGGTCGGCGGGGCCGGAGCGGTCCAGGGCGACGGCCAGCAGGGCGGTGGGCTTGGCGCCGGCCAGGTCGTCCAGGTTGGACTTGCCGGTGCGGTCCGGATCGCCGAACACGCCGAGCAGGTCGTCCCGGAGCTGGAACGCCTCGCCGAGCGGCAGTCCGTACGCGCTGAGCGCGGTCAGCAGCTCCGGCGGTGCGCCGCCGAGCAGGGCGCCGAGGTGCAGCGGGTGCTCGACGGTGTACTTGGCGGTCTTGTAGCGGACGATCTCCAGCGAGCCGGCCTCGGAGGCGGCGCCGGCCCGGGTGCGCAGCACCTCCAGGCACTCGCCGGCGATCAACTCCCGGGCCAGGGTGGCCCAGAGCGGCCGGGCCCGGGAGAGGTAGCCAGCCGGCAGGCCGCAGGCGGCGAACAGCTGGCCGGACCAGGCGGTCAGCAGGTCGCCGACCAGCATGGCCAGGGCGCGCCCGGCGGCCTCCCGGCCGGGCCCCGCCGGGGCGGCCCGGCGGAGTGCCAGGTGGGCGGTGGGCAGGCCCCGGCGGACCGGGCTGTCGTCGATCAGGTCGTCGTGCACCACGGCCGCCGCGTGCACCAGCTCCATCGCGGTGGCGGCCCGCACCATGGCCTCGCTGTCGGGCTGGCCGGCCGCCCGCCAGCCCCAGTAGGCGAACGCCGCCCGGAGCCGCTTGCCGTCGGCCACGGCGGCGGTCAACTGCTCGGAGACCGGCTTCAGTTCGGGGTCGATGGCGGTCAGCAGGGCGGTCTCCCCGGCGACGAAGGCGTGCAGCGCCCCGTCCACCCGGGCCTTCAGCCCACCGTCCCAGGCGGCCGTGCCGGGCGCTTCCTCAGCCACCCCCGGCGGCCTTCCGGTGGGCCGCCGAGCGGCGGGCGACGGCCTCCATGTGCGGCTCGGAGCCGGTGGCCAGGCGGCCGAGCAGCAGCTCGCCCCGGGCCCGCAGGTCCTCCTGACCGTCCGTCAGCAGCCCGTCGAGGTCGGAGCGGCCCAGCGTGCCGCGCAGCCGGCGGAACAGGCCCTCGGCCTGCTCCAGCCCCACGTCGACCACCCCGGCCAGCAGGTGGACCGCCTCCGCGCCCCGGTCGGCCGGCTTCCCGTTCCCGGGTCCGCTCGCTGTCACCACGCGGCTCCCTCCACTCCGGTGCGTCCACGAATGGACCCAGCCTGGCAGGTGGGACGGCCCGGTCCGAGGGGGGTTCACCGGTCCGGGTGAGGGCACGCCGAAGCCCCGGCGCCCGCCAGCACTGGTGTGCTACGACGGGGCCGGGGCCCGGTGAGGGTGCGTCAGGCCGCCTGCTGCCAGCTGACCGGCGAGAAGTAGGCCGGGCGGCGCTCGATGCGCGACCAGGTCGCGATCGGCTCGATCGCCGGGGCGGCCGCGGCGGCGGCCTGGACGGCGGCCGCGCGGGCGATGAGGACGGCGGTGAGGGCGGCGAGCTCCTCGTCGGAGAGCTGGCCGCGGACGATGCGGACGAGCGGTTCGGTGCTCATGGGTTCTTTTCTCCCCCGGCGGTGTGTCTGGTGGGTTGTGAGCGGTGAAACGCCTTGTTACATCGGCGGGTTGCCGTGCTTGCGGCTGGGCAGGTCGGCGTGCTTGGTGCGGAGCATGGCGAGTGCGGAGGCCAGCACGGTGCGGGTCTCGGCGGGGTCGATGACGTCGTCCACCAGGCCGCGTTCGGCCGCGTAGTACGGGTGCATCAGCTCGCTCTTGTACTCCTTGATCTTGTGCGCGCGCATCGCCTCGGGGTCCTCGGCTCCGTTGATGTCGCGGCGGAAGATCACGTTGGCCGCGCCCTCGGCGCCCATCACGGCGATCTCGTTGGTCGGCCAGGCGTAGGACAGGTCCGCACCGATGGAGCGGGAGTCCATCACGATGTAGGCGCCGCCGTAGGCCTTGCGCAGGATCAGCTGGATGCGCGGCACGGTGGCGTTGCAGTAGGCGTAGAGGAGCTTGGCGCCGTGCCGGATGATGCCGTCGTGCTCCTGGTCGACGCCGGGCAGGAAGCCGGGGACGTCGAGCATGGTGACCAGCGGGATGTTGAAGGCGTCGCACATCTGGACGAAGCGCGCGGCCTTCTCGCTGGCGTTGATGTCCAGCACGCCGGCCAGCGACTGCGGCTGGTTGGCGATGATGCCGGTGACGTGGCCGTCGATCCGGGCCAGCACGCAGAGCACGTTGGTCGCCCAGCGCTCGTGGACCTCCAGGAACTCGCCGTGGTCGACGATCTCCTCGATCACCTTGCGCATGTCGTAGGGGCGGTTGCCGTCGGCCGGCACCAGGTCGAGCAGCGACTCGTTGCGGCGCTCCACCGGGTCGTCGTTGGGCGCCACCGGGGGCATCTCGCGGTTGTTCTGCGGCAGCAGGGAGAGCAGGAAGCGCACTTCCTCGATGCAGCTCTGCTCGTCGTCGTAGGCGAAGTGCGAGACGCCGGAGACGGCGGAGTGCACGTCGGCGCCGCCGAGGCCGTTCTGCGAGATCTTCTCGCCGGTCACCGCCTGCACCACGTCGGGGCCGGTGATGAACATCTGCGAGGTCTCGCGGACCATGAAGACGAAGTCGGTCAGCGCGGGGGAGTAGGCCGCGCCGCCGGCGCACGGGCCGAGCATCACCGAGATCTGCGGGATCACACCGGAGGCCCGGGTGTTGCGCTGGAAGATGCCGCCGTAGCCGGCCAGCGCGGTGACGCCCTCCTGGATGCGGGCGCCGGCGCCGTCGTTGAGCGAGACCAGCGGGGCACCGGCCGCGATGGCCATGTCCATGATCTTGTGGATCTTCTGCGCGTGCGCCTCGCCGAGCGCGCCGCCGAAGATCCGGAAGTCGTGGGCGTAGGTGAAGACGGTGCGGCCGTGGACGGTGCCCCAGCCGACGATGACGCCGTCGGTGTGCGGCTTCTTGTCCTCCAGGCCGAAGCCGGTGGCGCGGTGCCGGCGCAGCGGCTCGACCTCGTGGAAGGAGCCCTCGTCCAGCAGCAGCTCGATCCGCTCACGGGCCGTCAGCTTGCCCTTGGCGTGCTGGGCCTCGGTCGCCTTCTCGCTCGGGCCGGCCAGCACCTGGGCGCGCAGCGCGTGCAGTTCCGCCACCCGGCCCCGGGCGTCCGCCGGGGTCTCGATGTCCTGGCCACCGGCAGGAGCCTCGGGCACAACCGTCATCTCGAACCACTCCAAGTCTGGGGGAACTGTCCGGCTACGGGGCCGCTGTGGGCGGGCCGATCACTGCGAACACTTCTTCACCTACGACACTACGAGGGATCACGGGTCCGTCTCGGCGTCGATTCCGTACAAGGTCGAGCGCCAGAAGCTGTCAGGGGTGCACAGGAAACGGCCCGACCCAGTATCGGGTCGGGCCGTTCGAGGTTCTCTGGAGTCCGCCTGGGGCGTGGGGGAAAGGCCAGGTCAGGGCCGGTTCGGCGGCTTGTTGCCGGAAGGTTGCCGACAGGTGAAGCGGGGGCCGGTGCCTCGTAGGGATGCACCAAAGTGCTCCGCCCGGGACGGCGTCGCTCCAGGTCAGTCCGGGTCAGTCCTGCTCGGGACGGTCCTTGCGGTCCCTGTCCCGCAGCTCCTGCTCCCGGCGGCGCAGGTCGGCCTCCCACTGCTTCAGGTGGTCGGTGTCCCGGTCGTCCTGCTGCTTCTTCAGCGAGGCCAGGAACTCGGGGTTGTCATCCGGGGCCACCGGCGCGTAGCCGGCCCGGGCCGGGCGGGGCACGCCGCGCTGCTTGCCGATCGCCAGCCAGGCGATCGAGCCCAGCAGCGGGAAGAGCAGCACGACGATGACCCAGATCACCTTGGGCATGTGCTTGACCTCCTCCTCCGGAGTGGTCAGGCAGTCGATGAACGCCCAGATCCACAGGGCGAGTACGAGCAGTGGCGGCAGGATCCTCAACACGGTGCGTTCTCTCCCCGGGAGCGGCGGACGGGGCCCTCTTGGCGTGGCCAGACTAGCCAGTATCGGATACTGGCCCACATGGCATACGACGATCTCCGTTCGTTTCTCCGGGCCCTCGAGCGGGAGGGCGACCTCAAGCGGATCAAGACCGAGGTCGATCCCCACCTGGAGGTCGGTGAGATCGTCGACCGGGTGCAGAAGGCCAAGGGCCCCGCGCTGCTGTTCGAGAACGTCAAGGGCGCCTCGATGCCGCTGGCGATGAACGTCTTCGGCACCGAGCGCCGGCTCTCCAAGGCGCTCGGCCTGAAGGGCCCGGAGGAGATCTCCGAGAAGATCGCCGGGCTGCTCAAGCCCGAGCTGCCGCAGGGCTTCACCGGTTTCCGGGACGCCTTCGGCAAGCTGGCCTCGATGGCGCACGTGCCGCCGAGGACCGTGAAGTCCGGCGACGCCCCCGTGCAGGAGGTGGTGCTGACGGGCGATCAGGTCGACCTCGACCAGCTGCCCGCGCTCTTCACCTGGCCGCTGGACGGCGGCTCCTTCTTCAACCTCGGCCTGACCCACACCAAGGACCCGGAGACCGGCGTCCGCAACCTCGGCCTCTACCGCCTCCAGCGCCACGACAAGCGCACCATCGGCATGCACTGGCAGATCCACAAGGACAGCCGCAACCACTACGCGAAGGCCGCCAAGCGCGGTGAGCGGCTGCCGGTGGCGATCGCCTTCGGCTGCCCGCCGGCCGTGACGTACGCCTCCACCGCGCCGCTGCCCGGGGACATCGACGAGTACCTGTTCGCCGGCTTCGTCTCCGGCAAGCGGATCGAGATGGTGGACTGCAAGACCGTGCCGCTCCAGGTGCCGGCCAACGCCGAGGTGGTGCTGGAGGGTTGGCTGGAGCCCGGCGAGATGCTGCCCGAGGGCCCGTTCGGCGACCACACCGGCTTCTACACCCCGCAGGAGCCGTTCCCGGCGCTCACCATCGACTGCGTGACGATGCGCCGGCGCCCGCTGCTGCAGTCCATCGTGGTCGGCCGGCCGCCGACCGAGGACGGGCCGCTGGGCAAGTTCACCGAGCGGTTCTTCCTGCCGCTGCTCAAGATCATCATTCCGGACATCGTGGACTACGACCTCCCCGAGGCGGGTGGTTTCCACAACTGCGTGATCGTCTCGATCGACAAGAAGTACCCCAAGCACGCCCAGAAGGTGATGCACGCCATCTGGGGCGCCCACATGATGTCGCTGACCAAGCTGATCGTCGTGGTGGACGCCGACTGTGACGTGCACGACTACCAGGAGGTCGCCTGGCGGGCGCTCGGGAACGTCGACTACAGCCGCGACCTGAGCGTGGTCGAGGGGCCGGTCGACCACCTGGACCACGCCTCGTACCAGCAGTTCTGGGGCGGCAAGGCGGGCATCGACGCCACCCGCAAGCTGCCCGAGGAGGGCTACACCCGGGACGGCGGCTGGCCCGAGATGGTCAGCTCCGACCCGGCCACCGCCGCCCTGGTGGACCGCCGCTGGAAGGAGTACGGCCTGTGACCTCCGTCGCCGCCGCCCCCGAGCCGGGCCGGCTCCGGGCCTTCCTCAACCTGGTGCTGATCGAGCACTCGGTCTTCGCCCTGCCGTTCGCCTACATCGCCGCCTTCACCGCGATGTACCTCACCGACCAGCGGATGCACTGGGGCGCCCTGGTCCTGGTCACCATCTGCATGGTCGGCCTGCGGACCTTCGCGATGGCCGCGAACCGGATCATCGACCGCGAGATCGACGCCCGGAACCCGCGCACCGCCAACCGCGAGCTGGTCACCGGCGCCGTCTCGATGCGCACCGCGTACGTCGGCTCGGCGATCGCCCTGCTGGTCTTCCTCGGCTCGGCCGCCCTGCTCAACCCGCTCTGCCTGGCGCTGGCCCCGGTCGCGGTGGTCCCGATGGTGGTCTACCCGTACGGCAAGCGCTTCACCGACTTCCCGCACGCCATCCTCGGCCTGGCCCAGGCGATGGGCCCGATCGGCGCCTGGCTGGCCGTCACCGGCAGCTGGTCCTGGGACGCGGTCGTGCTCGGCCTCGCCGTCGGCATCTGGATCGGCGGCTTCGACCTGATCTTCGCCACCCAGGACGTGACGGCCGACCGCGCCGAGGGCGTCCGCTCCGTCCCGGCCCGCTTCGGCGTCCCGGCCGCCCTGTACGGCGCCCGGATCTGCCACGCCGTCACCCTCGGCCTGCTGATCTGGTTCGCCCTGCGCACCGACGCCGGCCCGGCCTTCTGGGTCGGCCTGGTGGTGGTGGCCGGCGCCTTCGTCTACGAGCACACCATCGTCAAGCCGCACGACCTCTCGAAGCTGAACCGCGCCTTCTTCACCACCAACGGCTTCGTCGGCATCTCGCTGTTCGTCTTCGCCCTGCTGGACCTGGTCCTGCGGGGGCTGAAGCTCTGACGGGCGTTGCTCAGAGATCGACGGGGAGCAGGTCGAAGGCGGGGTGCGCGGTGAGCGGACGCACCATCCGGAAGTGCTTCTCGTCGAGGGTCAGCAGTGAGGCGGTGCGGAACTCCCGTGCCAGCACCACGTTCATGGCGTCGGTCAGACCGATGTCGGGGTACGTCTGCATGACGGCTCGGGCGGCCGGCAGATGGGCGCCCACCTCGGGCACCTCGAAGCGGGAGCGCAGGACGCCCTGCGAGATGTGCCCGAGGGCCGTCTGCGCCGCCGCGCTGCCGGCCCGAGCGGTCAGCAGGTAGTCCAGCTCGGCCAGCACGAACGGCGGGACGACCAGGTGGCCGAGCTGACGGAGCGCCAGTCGGCACCGCTCGTGGTGCGGGTCGCGGGGGTTGAAGTACGCGAGCAGCCCGGACGTGTCGGCGATGGCGACCGCGCGTTCAGTCAAGGCCGAACCCCCGCCGCATCAACGCGTCCTGCTCGTCCGCGCCCATCGGCTCGAACTCGATGGGCGGCGGCTCCTGGAAGTACGGATCGTCGCCCATCGGGTCGGTGCGGAAGCCGTAGGCCGGAGGGTCGTCGGTGCCGTACGGGCGCAGTACGGCCACCGGCCGGCCGTTCTTGGTCACGGTGACCGTCTCGCCGGCCTCGACCCGGGCCAGGATCTGGGCGGTCTGCTGGTTGAGCTCGCGCGCCGGAACTTCGCTTGAGATCTCCATGCAGCCAGCGTACTACGCGTACTACACCTTCTTGAGGGCCAAGCGCGCATAAGCGCGGACGTCGGCGTCGGAGTCGGCGAGACGCTCCCGCAGGGCTCCGGACAGGGCGGCCGCGTGTGGGGCCGCCGCGCGGACGGCGGACTTGCGGACGTCGGGCTCGGGGTCGGTGAGGAGGGGGAGCAGGGCGTCCAGGGCGGTGGCGGAGCCGAGGGCGGTGGCGGCGGTCTTGCGGACCTGCCAGGCCGGGTCGGGGGTGGTGGCGAGGGTGAGCAGGGGTTCGGGGCAGCCGAGGGCGGCGGCGGCCTGGAAGGCGGCGGCGCGGACCAGCGGGTCGGGGTCGGTGGCCAGGGTGGTGAGGGTGGGGACGGCGACCGGGGAGGCGACGGTGCCGAGGCCCTCGGCGGCGGCGACCCGGACCTCGCGGGCGGGGTCGGCGGCGAACGGGAGCAGGGCCGGGGCGGCGTCCAGGGAGACCAGGCCGTGGACGGCCTGGAGGCGGACCGGGACGGCGGTGTCGGTGCGCGCGGAGGCGTAGAGCGGGAGTTCGCCGGTGTGCAGGGCGCGGGAGAGTTCGAGCACGCCCGCCCGCACCACCGGGTCGGGGGAGGCCGCGTGCGGGAGCAGCGCCGGGCCGAGGGCGGCGGTGAGGACCGGGAGCAGCTCGCGCAGGGCGGCCACGGCGGCGGCCCGGACGGACTCGTCGGCATCGGCCAGGGTGCGGGCGAGCTCGGCCCCGGTGCCGGCCGAGGGGTGCTCGGTGGTGAGCGCGACGGCGGTGCGGCGGACCTCGGGGGCCGGGTCGCGCAGGTAGCGGAGGAGCTCGGGGAGGGTGGGCTCGTCGAGGAGGAGGAGCGCGCGCAGCTGCGGGGAGGTGGGGGCGGTCGGCACGACGGGGGCGGCCGAACTGACGGTCCCTCCGGTGCGGCCGACCGGGATCGGGTGGACCTCGCCGAGCACGGTGACGGGCAGCGCGGGCGGTTCGAGGCCGTCCACCGGGACCAGGTACGGCGCGACCGGCCGGGTCAGGAACTCCATCGCCCCGGCGTCGGTCTTCCGCAGGTTGAGGTGGCTGAACCAGCGCTCGTCGTCCCGGCCGGGGTGGTCGACCCGGGAGTGGTAGAGGCCCCAGCGGCTCTCGGTGCGGGCCAGCGAGGAGCGGGCGGCCATCTCGGCGCAGTCCCGGATGAAGTCCACCTCGACGGCCCGCATCAGCTCGTGCGGGGTGCGGGCGCCGATCCCGGCCACCTCGCCGCGCATCCGCTCGAAGTGCTCCAGCGCGACCGACAGCCGGGCCCCGGTCTTCGGCGGCGCCACGTAGTCGTTGACGAAGCGTCGGAGCTTGTACTCCACCTGCGGCTGCGGCGGCCCGTCCGGGTTCCGCAGCGGACGGTAGATCAGCTCGTGGGCGGCGGCCACCTGGTCGGGCGGGAGCGGGGCCCGGGCGGACGGCAGATGGGCGGCGGCGTGGGCTCCGGCCAGGTCGCCGAAGACGAAGGCGCCGATCATGTAGTTGTGCGGCACGCAGGCCAGGTCGCCCGCCGCGTAGAGCCCGGGCACGGTGGTGGCGGCGTTCTCGTCCACCCACACCCCGCTGGCCGAGTGGCCGCCGCACAGGCCGATCTCGGAGATGTGCATCTCGATGTCGTGGGTGCGGTAGTCGTGGCCGCGCCCGGCGTGGAAGGTGCCCCGGGTGGGCCGCTCGGTGGTGTGCAGGATGGACTCCAGGGCCTGCACGGTCTCCTCCGGCAGGTGGGTGGTGCGCAGGTAGACCGGGCCCCGGTCGGAGGCCACCTCGGCGGCGAACTCGGCCATCATCTGCCCGGACCAGTAGTCGGAGTCGACGAAGCGCTCGCCGTGCCGGTTCACCTGGTAGCCGCCGAACGGGTTGGCCACGTAGGCGCAGGCGGGCCCGTTGTAGTCCTTGATCAGCGGGTTGATCTGGAAGCACTCGATCCCGCTCAGCTCGGCGCCCGCGTGGTAGGCCATCGCGTAGCCGTCCCCGGCGTTGGTCGGGTTCTCGTAGGTGCCGTACAGGTAGCCGCTGCTGGGCAGCCCGAGCCGGCCGCACGGGCCGGTGGCCAGCACCACCGCGCCGGCCGAGACGGTGACGAACTCCCCGCTGCGGGTGTCGAAGGCGGCGGCGCCGACCGCCCGCCCGCCGGCGGTGAGCACCCGGACCGGCATCACCCGGTTCTCGATGGTGATCCGCTCGCGCATCCGGCGCTCGCGCAGCACCCGGTAGAGCACCTTCTTGACGTCCTTGCCCTCCGGCATCGGCAGCACGTACGAGCCGCTGCGGTGCACCTGGCGGACCTGGTACTCGCCGTACTCGTCCTTCTCGAACTTGACCCCGTACCCCTCCAGCCGCTGCACCATGGCGAAGCCCCGGGTGGCGGTCTGACGGACCGTCCGCTGGTCCACGATGCCTTCGTTGGCCCGGGTGATCTCGGCGACGTAGTCGTCCGGCTCGGCCCGGCCGGGGACGACGGCGTTGTTGACGCCGTCCATGCCCATGGCCAGCGCGCCGGAGTGCCGCACGTGCGCCTTCTCCAGCAGCAGCACGGAGGCACCCGCCTCGGCGGCGCTGATCGCGGCCATCGAGCCGGCGGTGCCGCCGCCGATCACCAGCACGTCGCACTCCAGGCGGCGGGCCTCGGTCAGGGCGGGGGTCTGCATGGGTCGATCGCCTTTCGGGGGAGGGGAGTTCAGGAGAGGGAGGCGAGCAGGTGGTCGCGCAGCTCCGGGCGGGCGGCATCCGGCCGGGGTACCTCGTGCAGGGCCAGCAGCCGGCCCTCGCCGAGCACCGCGACCCGGTCGCCGAGCAGCAGGGCCTCGTCCACGTCGTGGGTGACGAAGACCACCGTGCAGCCCTCCTTCTCCCGGACGGTGAGCAGGAGTTGCTGCATGGCCTGCCGGTTCTGCGCGTCCAGCGCGCCGAACGGCTCGTCCATCAGCAGCGCCTTCGGAGAGCCCGCCAACGCCCGTGCCAGCTGGACGCGTTGACGCTGGCCGCCGGACAACTGCCGGGGCAGCCGGTCGCCGTGGCCGGCCAGGCCGACCCGTTCCAGCCAGCCGAGGGCCGGGGCCCGCCGCTCGGAGCGGGGCGACCCGGCGATGGCCAGCGGGAGTTCGACGTTGCGCCGGGCGGTGCGCCAGGGCAGCAGGCCGTCCTCCTGGAAGACCAGGGCCCGCTCGGCGGACGGGCCGCGCAGCGGCTCGCCGTCGGCCAGCAGCTCGCCGCCGGTGGGCGGCAGCAGGCCGGCCAGCGCGCGCAGCAGGGTGGACTTGCCGCAGCCGGAGGCGCCCAGCACGGTGAGCAGCTCACCGGGGGCGACGTCGAGGTCGAGGCCCTCGATCACCGGGTGGCCGGGGTGTCCGAGGGAGAGCCCCCGGGCGGTCAGTCGCAGGCTCATCCGGCACCTCCGGGGCGCGGCGGCAGCCAGCCGGTCAGCCGGCGGCCGAGCAGCTCGACCGCGCCGGAGGTGAGCCAGCCGAGCAGGCCGATGGTGGCGATCCCGACGAACACGCCGGGGTAGTCGAGCACGGTGTACGCCTGCCAGGTGCGGTAGCCGACGCCGAACTGACCGGAGATCATCTCGGCCGAGATCACGCAGATCCAGGACACCCCGAGACCGACCGAGAGCCCGCCGACCACCCCGGGCAGGGCGGCCGGGAGCACCACGCTCCACAGCACCCGGCCGCGCCCGCCGCCCATGGTGCGGACGGCCTCCTCCCAGAGCGGCGGCACCGCCCGCACCGCGTGCCGGGTGGCCACCGTGACGGGGAAGAAGGCGGCGGCGAAGGTGATCGCCACGATGCCCTGCTCGTTCTCGGGGAAGAGCATGATGGCGACCGGCACCAGGGCGATGGCCGGCACCGGCCGGACCACCTCCAGCACCGGGCCGAGCAGGTCGGCGGCCCAGCGGGAGCGGGCGGTGAGCACTCCGGCGGCCACCCCGAGCAGCCCGGCCAGCAGGAAGCCGGTGCCGATCCGGCGCAGACTCTCCGTCAGGTCCTGCCAGTACTCCTCGGTGCCCAGCCGCAGGCCGAAGGCGTGCCAGACCTGGACGGCCGTCGGCAGGTGGTCGAAGCGCACCCAGAGCCGGACGTGCTGCGCCGTCAGCAGCTGCCAGAGCCCGACCGCGCCGAGCAGCGCGGCCAGCCGCACCAGGCGCCGGGTCATGAGGCGGCCAGGGCTTCCCGGTAGGAGAGCGGCCCGGCGCCGGGGTGGGCGGCCAGGTACGCCTTCGCCCCGTCCTCGGTGGTGAACGGCAGCAGCCGCTCCCCGTCCCGGACCCAGAGGTCGTGGTCGGCGAACCAGCGGGTGCCGGTCGCCGCGTCCGGGACGTAGGCGGCCCGGACCTTCTTCCCGCCGGCCTCGGCGGCCTTCACGGCCTTCAGCAGGCAGCCCGGATCGGCGGCCGGGCGGGTGGACTCCTCGCCCTCCAGCCAGAGTTCACCGGCCAGCGCCGGGTCGGTGACCGGCCGGCCGCAGAGCTCGTCGGTGCCGGTGATCCGGGACGGCGGGACGGCGGGCAGCGCGGCCTTCGCCAGGTAGGACGGGTCGACGAAGGCGTCCAGGTCGAGAGCCTTGAGCACGCCGACCGACTTCAGGAAGGGCACATCCTCGCGCAGCGCGGTGAGCAGCTCGGGCCGCAGCTCGGTGCCGAAGGTGGCGATGCCGTTCGGGCCGTTGTAGAGGTGCACCACCTCGGCGGGCAGGCCGGTGGCCTCGGCCACCTTGCGGCTGGCCGCCAGCGGCTGCTCGTTGAGGTACTTCGTCGCGTCCTGCTGGGCGGTCAGGAAGGCGTTCACCACCTCGGGCCGCTCGGCGCCGAACTTCTGCCGGACCACCACCCCGTGCAGGGTGGGCCTGGCCAGCGCCGCCCCGTCGTAGAGCAGCTTCGCGTCCCCGGCGAAGACCACCGCGCCGGGCCAGGCGACGAACTGGGCCAGCGCGTCCACGCTGCCCGCCTTGAGGGCGGAGGCGCCGACGGCGGGCTGCTGGTTCTGCTTCTGGATCCCGTCGTCCGGCACCCCGGCCTTGCGCAGCGCCTGCACCAGGGTGCCGTCGGCGGCCGAGCCGACCGAGGTGGAGACCTTCCTCCCCTTCAGGTCGGCCAGCGTGTGGGCGGGTGAATCCTTCGGCACCACCACCGAGTTGAGGGCGCCGAGCAGGTTGTAGCCGGTCACCGAGACCAGTCGGGTGCCGGGCCCGCCGGCCTCCTGGGCCCGGGAGCCGTTGATCAGCAGCGGGTAGTCGCCCATCGAGCCGATGTCGGTCTTGTCGGCCAGCATCTGCGCGGTGATCGGGGCGCCGGAGTCGTAGTCCTGCCACGTCACCCGGTACGTCCGGCCGTTCTGCTTCCCCAGCTCGGCGAGGCGCTGCTCGAAGTACCCCTGGGCGCGCAGCAGGGTGCCCGCCGTGACGGTGTTGATGGTCTTGGACTGGTAGCCCACCACCACCTGGACGGTGCCGCCCTCCCCGGCCGCCCCGGCCGAGGAGCAGGCGGTGGCGGCGGTCAGCGTCGCGGCGGCCAGCAGGGCGCCGGTGCGTGCTCTCATGGTCTGGCGATCCTCAACTATCGGAGCAGATAGGGCATGTTGACGGTGACCGCGCCGGTGGGGCAGCGGGCGGCGCACGGGCCGCAGTACCAGCACTCGTCCACGTGCATGTACGCCTTGCCGTTCTCCTGGTCGATGGCCAGCGAGTCCAGCGGGCACATCTCCACGCAGAGCGTGCAGCCCTCGATGCAGAGCGAGGCGTCGATGGTCACGGGCACGTCGGAGCGGTGGTCGGCGAGTGCCATGGGGGTGTCCCTCTCGAAGGGGTGCGGGTCCGGGGTGAAGGGGAAGGTCAGGGGAGGTCGCGGAGCAGCTGCCCGCGCATGGTGAGCCGGTCGCCCCGGAAGCGGACGTACTCCAGGTCGACGGGGCGGCCGTCGGCCAGCGTGGTCAGCCGCTCCAGCATCAGCAGGGCGGCCCCGCGCGGGACTTCGAGCACGGTGGCGGAGTGCGGGTCGGCGTTGACCGCCTCCAGGGTGATGTCGGCCCGGCCGAGCGGCTGGCCGGCCACCTCCTCGATCAGCCGGAAGAGGTCCTGCCCGGCCAGGTCGGCGGCGTCCAGCTCCGCGCCGATGTCCGGGGCCAGGTAGGTGAGGTCGAGCGAGAGCGGCAGCCCGTTCAGCCGTCGCAGCCGCTCCACGTAGACCACCTCGGCGCCGTCCGGCAGCCCGAACCGGCGGGCCACCGGGCCGGGGGCCCGGACCGGGCCGAACGCCCGTACCTCGTTGACCACTTCGCCGTGCTCGTGCATCGTCTCGGCCAGGCCCTCCAGCCGGTTCAGGCCGTGCGGCACCTTCTCCGCCACCACCAGCGTGCCGGAGCCCGGCACCCGGCGGATCAGGCCCTCCTCGCGGAGCAGGTCCAGGGCCTCCCGGACGGTGTTCCGGGAGGCGCCGAACTCCTCGGCCAGCCGGTCCTCGTGCGGCAGCGAGCGGGCCGCCTCCCGGCCGTCCAGCACCTGGCGGCGCAGCACGTCGGCCACCTGCCGGGCCCGGTCGGCACGCAGCCGCCGGCCGGCCGGTCGGGTGGCGTTCTCGCTGCTCATCGTGGTGCTCCGGAGGCTGGGGGTCGGTTCGCCAGAACCATAGGGCCGTACCGGCGGGTTTTTCGTTGCAGCGGCATTACGCCACCTGACGGGCCGTCTCCACCCGTGTGACCTGTGGTGATTCCGGTACGCCCGGTCGTCCTGCCACCGCGTCGCCGTGTCGGGGTGGCCCTCCGTCCGGGCCTGGCGGGATGCTGGAGGTCCATCGAGCGGGGTCAGGAGCGGATGATGATCGGCAAGCTGCAGTGCGTGGTGCTGGACTGTCACTACCCGGCCGGACTGGGCCACTTCTACGCCGAGCTGCTCGGCGGCGAGCTGGACCGGCCCGACCCGCGCTGGTCGCTGGACGAGGAGTGGTCGACGGTGCACCTGCCGGACGGCACGGTGCTGGGCTTCCAGCGGGTGGAGGACTACCGCCCGCCGATGTGGCCGGACCCGGCCCATCCCCAGCAGCTCCACCTGGACGTGGAGGTGGCGGACCTGGACGAGGCGGAGGCGAAGGTGCTGGCGCTCGGCGCGGTCCGCAAGGACGTGGAGACCGGGTGGCGGGTCTACGTCGATCCGGCCGGGCACCCGTTCTGTCTGGTCCGGGCGCACTGAGCCCGGAGGGGGCACCCCTGCGGTCCGGCACGGGTCGGCCGCCCGGCCGGTGATCGTTCGGGTGTTCCCCGCGCACGGTCCGGCGCACGGCGCGTTCGGCACGGCGCGCGCCGGTGGAATTCCTGCGGGCGCCGTCTGCTGCGAGCACGGTGGCCGGCGTGGCCGACGAGGCGGCCATCGCCTCCTGAGCTGCTCGGTGTCCCTCCGGTGGACCGGCGCGGACCGGTGGCGGAGCTGTGCGCGGCCGGTGGGGGAGCTGTGACGGCCGGGCGGAGTTCGGCGTTCCGTGGACGCGCCGGGCGCGGGCCGCCTAGAACGGATGGCGTCCAGCGGAGGCCCGGTCAGTTCCCTCGTGGGCCACCGCCGTTGACGACCGCACCGAACCGCACCGACCCCGGACGCCCGGCGGCCGGTGCCGGGCGGCGTCCGAGCAGAGAGACCACCCATGCCCATATCCGCTGTCCTGCGCCGCCCGGCGGCGGGGCTCACCGCCCTGCTGCTGACCGTCCCGCTGGCGGGTGCCGCCACCCTCACCGCGGTCGGCACCGCGCACGCGGCCCCGCCCGTCGCGGCCGGCACCGGCCACCTCTACGTGGCCAACGCCGGCACCGACGACGTCTCGGTGGTGGACACCGCCACCGCCACGGTGACGGCCACCGTCCCGGTCGGCGACGCTCCGCGCGCGGTGGTCGCCACCCCGGACGGCGGCCGGGTCTACGTCGCCTCCAGCGGCTCGGACACGGTCTCGGTGATCTCCACGGCGACCAACGCCGTCACCGCCACCGTCCCGGTCGGCGACGGCCCGACCGGACTCGCCGTCAGCCCCGACGGCTCCCGGGTCTACGTGGCCGACTTCAACGGCAACACGGTCTCGGTGATCTCCACGGCGAGCAACGCCGTCACCGCCACCGTCCCGGTCGGCTCCCAGCCGTACGGCCTGGCGGTCACCCCCGACGGCTCCCGGGTCTACGTCGCGGACTCCGACTCCAACACGGTCTCGGTGATCTCCACGGCGGGCAACACGGTGGCCGCCACCATCCCGGTGGCCCAGTTCCCCGAGGCCGTCGCGGTCAGCCCGGACGGCTCGCGGGTCTACGTCGGCGGCTACAGCAGCGCCACCCTGAACACCATCGACACCGCCACCAACACCGTGGTCTCCGCCCTGCCGGTCGGCGCGGGCACCAACGCGGCGGTGCTCTCGCCGGACGGCGGCAGCCTCTACCTCGGCAGCTTCAACGCGGCGGCCAACCTGACCGTGGTGGACACCGCCACCGGAACCGTCAGCGGCAGCCTGGCGGCCGGCAAGGTGCGCGGCGTCGCACTCGACCCGAGCGGTGCCACCCTCTACGCCACCGACTTCCCCGGTGACCGGATCTCCGTGGTGGACACCGCCACCCGCACCCTGACCGCCGTCGTCCCGGTCGGCACCGACCCGTGGGGCCTGGCCTTCGTCCGGCCGCAGGCCCCAGTGCCCGCCCCCGTGGTCACCGGCATCTCGCCGGCCTCCGGCCCGGCGGCCGGCGGCACCGCGGTGACCGTGAACGGCGCCAACCTGGCGGGCGCAAGCTCGGTCAAGTTCGGCTCCACCGAGGCGACTTCGTTCACCGTCGGCTCCGACGAGCAGCTGACGGCGGTGGCCCCGGCCGGCACCGGCACGGTGGACGTCACGGTCACCACCCCGAGCGGCACCAGCGCCACCGGCCCGGCCGCCCGGTACGCCTACACCGTGGTCACCGAGCCCGAGGCCCCGCACACCACGGCGCTCAGCGCCGCGCCCACCCTGTTCTCGGCCGGCGCGGGTGGCCTGAGCGTGGGCCTGACCCTCTCCGCCACCCTGACCGACACCACCGCGCACACCCCGGCGGCCGGACGGACCATCAGGTTCAGTGTGGGCAGCAGCACCGTCTGCACCGCCGTCACCAACACGCACGGCACCGCCACCTGCAGCGGCCTGGTGCCGCTGCTGACCGTCGTGCTCTCCGGTGGCTACCAGGCGTCCTTCGCCGGCACGCCCACCCTCAAGCCCGCCACCGCCCGGGCCGGGCTGATCCGGCTGGGCTGATCGGACGGGCATGATCGGGTCGGGCTGATCGGGTCGGGCTGATCGGTCCGAGCCTCCTGCACGACTGCTCCGCACCGGACGGGGGCTGACGGGTACTCCGTCGGCCCCCGTTGGCTTCCCCTTTGCCCCTCACCACGTCGGCCCTGCTCGCGGCGGCCGGAGCCGGTCAGGCCTGCAGGGTGAGCCGGTCGCCGACCCGCAGCCGGCCCGGGTGGTCCACCGTGGCCAGCGCGTCCAGCCGGCCGTCGTGCAGGTGGGTGACGGTCTTGAGGATCTCCGGCGCGTGCGGCAGGCCGGGTTGGGCGGTCCCGGACATGACGCACCGTTCGCTGGCCCGGACGAAGGCCAGCACCAGCCCGGTCGGGGTGGCGGCCGACCGGCCGAACCACGAGTCCTCGCTGAACGGGGCGGTGCCGGGCGGGGTGCGCAGCAGCACGTTCGGCCGGAACCGGCGCTCGTCCACCGCGGTGAGCGGCAGCTGCTCGCGCAGCCAGTCCAGGGTGGCGGTGGTCAGCACGCTGACCGGCAGTGCGTCGAAGTGCGAGACGGTGTCCTCCCGGGCCAGTGCCACGTCGTCCCGTTGGAGGTAGGCGCGGAGGAAGGCGTCCGGATCGGCCACCGGCTTGCCCAGTGGATCGAGCAGCTCCGGCGCGGTCAGCCGGGTGCCCAGGCGCGAGCCGAGCCGGAGCAGCCCGTCCATCCGGCGGAACCTCCGGGTGGACTTCCCGGACCCGAGCTTCCCGCTCGCGTCCCGCACCGCGTAGAGCCGGTCCCCGGCCAGCCCGCGCTCGTCCACCTCCACGGAGTCGAGCCGCTCGCCCCCGGTCGACTTGACCGGGTAGCGCCACAGCCGCTCGATCACTCCGATGATCTCTGCCATGACCAGAGAGCGTAGCGGCGGTGACGGAAGTTGGTCTAGACCATGACAGTTGGGTCGACGGACCGTCCGCCACCGCCCGCCGCCGACCAGTGCGGACGCCCTCCCGGCCTGCCGCTCTGCCCGTTCGGGCGGCCCGGCGCTGCCCGATCGAACCGCCGGCTCGGGCTCGTCGGCGGGTGGACACCACGGGCCCGACGTCCGGCAAGGGCAGGCGCTCGGGGGCGCGGAGAACTGCGCGGGGTGGGAAGCCGGCACGTGCGGTCGGCTGACGGACGGTCGGTTGCGCGCGAGGGGCCTTCCCGTCCCGCGCACCTCCTCGCGCCCTGAGCGTCCATCCTGCCGAAGGCCGGGCTCCCGGCCGGGCGTCGCGCCCGCGTCCCGGTCAGCCCAGCCGGGCGATGGCCCGGACCGGGGCTCCGTCGGCGGCGGTGAGGCGGATCGGGAAGAACGAGACCGCCACCGGCAGGCCGGCCGCCCGGGCCTCCAGCAGTGGGGTGAGGTCGGTGAGGTTCTCGCAGAGCACCGCGCCGCCCGGGGCGCCGAGCAGCGCGCGGTGGGCGGCCAGGGTGCCGGGCGGCGGGGTCGGGTCGTGCTCGTCGGTGAGGGCGGTCAGCAGCTCCGCCACCGCCGGGTCGGCCGGGCCCGGATCGGGGGTGAGGTCGATGCTCAGCGCGTCCACGCCGACCGAGCGGATGCCGGCGGCCACGATCGCCTCGGCGGCCTCCGGGGTGAGGTGGGGGTGGGCGAGGTAGTGGTCGGTGCCCCAGTGCCGGGCCCAGCCGGTGGCCAGCAGCAGCACGCTGCCCTCGGCCGCGTCGGCCAGCGCCGGGGCCAGCTGATCCGCCGTCACCCCGCTGCGCGGCTCCAGCCCGCGCAGGTCGGCCAGCACCGCCGGGCCGGTGAACAGTGCCAGCGGCAGTCCGTCCAGCGTCGGCCAGGTGACGTCCACGTGGTACGGCGCGTCCACGTGCGTGCCGGACTGCGAACCGAGGTGCAGCGCCAGCACGTTGACCCCGTCGGCGGCCGTGGTCAGGGCCGGCCGCAGCGCCACCTCCGGGTCGCCCGGGTAGACCGGCATCCCGGTGGTGACCGGGTGGGTGAGGTCGATCAGCTTCGCCGTCATGCGCACCATCCTGGCCCATCGCCCGGCCGTCCCGCCGTCGCGGCGGTACGGCGCCGGGTGGCTGCGGATACCCCCGCAGGGGTACGGCGAACCCTTGCCCGGGGGTCGGCCGGTCGGTAGGTTACCGGGCAGGCCGGACGGGGGTGCGAGCCCCGGACGGATCGTCAATGCCCTTGTGGTGCACGGTGGTTCGGATACACCGCAGCTCCCGGGGGCCGGACCCTCCCGGTCGCCCGCCCGGTCCGCGCGGCGTACTCGAGTCGAGTCACGGGGCGGTGCCACCCGCCGCCCGGAGGGACGTCCGGTGAAGACCGAAGCCACCATCCTGCGGGTCAGCTGCACCGGAGCCAGGAGCGGCGAGGGCCCCGTCACCTGGGGCCAGTACGCGATCTGGCACGCACTGCAGAAGCTGGTCCCCGGCGACTACGCCTACAACGTCCCGGTGGACGGCCCGGTCTCGCCGCCGCTCCCGCTGGAGACGATCCGCGAGGCGCTCGGCGGCCTGCTGTACGTCCACGACGCGCTGCGCACCCGGGTGGTGCAGGGGCCCGACGGCGAGTTGCGCCAGTACGTGGACGCCGAGGGCGACGCCGCGCTGCACGTCAGACCGGGCACGGCGGAGACCGCCGCCGAGCTCGGGGTCGCGCTGCGGCAGGAGCTCTGGGGCCGGTCCTTCGACTACGCGGGGGAGTGGCAGGCCCGGTTCGGCGTGGTGGTGGAGGACGGGCTGGTGCACCACGTGGCCGCCGTCTTCTCGCACACCGCCGCCGACGCCTGGGGCCTGCCCCGGCTGATGGAGGACCTGATCGCGCTCAGCACCGGGGCGAGCCCGGAGCAGGTCCGGGAGGCCGCCGCCGCCGACCTCCAGCCGCTGGAGCAGGCCGCCGAGCAGCGCTCCGCCCGGGGGCAGCGGCTGGACGCCGCCGCCCGCCGGCACTGGCGCACCGCCGCCGCCGGGGCCCGCGCCCCGAAGGACCCGGTCACCCTGACCCCGGGCCCCGACGACCCGCCCTACCGCCGGGCCCACCTGATCTCGCCCGCCCTGCCGCAGGCGCTGGCCCGGCTCTGCCCCGCCGTCCGGGCCACCCCGCCCACCGTGCTGCTCGCGGCCACCGCGCTGACCATGGCCGAGTGGGCCGGCACCGGCCGCTGCGGGCTCCAACTGATGGTCAACAACCGCTTCCACAGCGGCCTGGCCCGCGCCACCGGTCCGCTCGCCATGGAGGGCTACCTCGCCATCGACACCGAGGGAGCCGACTTCACCGAGCTCCTCGGCCGGACCAAGCGCGCCTCGCTGGCCACCTACCGCAGCGCCTACTACGACAAGAGCGCCCTGGAGACCGAACTCGCCCCGTACGCCGACGATCCGGGCGTGGTCTTCGAACGCTCCTGCTGGTACAACGACCAGCGGGTCGCGGCGCCCCCCGCCCCCGACCCGGCCTGGGACCCCGCCGCCGCCCCCGCCGCCACCCTGGACTGGCAGCCCGCCACCGACCACGGCGGCCGGGTCGGCTACGTGCTGCACATGGCCGACCAGCCCGGCGGCCTGGAGATCGCGATGACCGCCGACTCCCGCCTCTTCACCCCGGCCGAGGTCGAGCGGCTGCTGCGCGGCATCGAACGGACCGTGCTGGAACAGGCCGCCGCCGTCCCGGTGGACTGACGTACCCTCACCTCCCTACGAACGGACGTGGGGTGGGGCGGCGGACCGGAGCTTCCCGGGTCGCCGCCCTCCACCGGAGGGGGCGCGGCATGGCGGCAGGTCGGAGGAGGACGGTGCGGGCGCTGCTCGCGCTGGTCGGGCTGATGGTGCTGGCCCAGGTGGTCGGGTGGTACGCCACCGACCGGGGCGGGCTGGTGCTGATCCAGGAGCTGGACCGGCCGGCGGACTGGGCGGCGGCCTCGGTGCTCGCGCTCACCACCGCCGTGATGGTCGGCGCGAAGGACGCCACGGTCAAGTCGCTGGTGCTGGCCCTGGTGGTGGTGCTGGCGTTCGTGACCATCCCGCTCCACCAGTTCGCCGAGGTCGGCTGGAAGGTGACCGAGCGTCAGCAGTCGCCGGTCCACGCGGAGCGCCGGCTGGTGGTCGAGCAGGGGCTCGACATGATCGATCCGGTCTGGATGGTCTACCTGGAGCAGGGCGGCGGTCTCGGCGAACGGCGCTGGCACCTGGGCTACTTCAACGGTGACTCCGACGCGTCCGCCCTGGTCGACGCCGCCTGGGACGGCCCGGACCGGATCCGGCTCGTGCAGGGTGGCGGCCAGGTCGAGGTGATCGAGCTGGCGCCGGACGGTTCGCCCCGGGGATCGGCGTAGCAGGGCACGGCGGCTGCGGCGCCCGGGGCATGACGTACCCTCGCCCGCAGTGAGCGAGCGGACGGGGCGGGGATGACGGTGCGGCACGACGGCGCGGCCGAACTGACGGTGCGCCAGCAGGCGGTGCGGGTGTTGCTGACCCTGGTCGGGCTGGTCGTGGCGGCGCAGGTGGTGGGGTCGGCCGCGACCATGACCGGCGGGCTCGCGGTGATCCAGGAGCTGGACCGGCCGGTCACCTGGCTGGTGGTCTGCGCACTCGCGCTCACGGGTGCCGCGGTGGCCGCCGCTCGTACCACTGCCGCCCGGGTGCTGGCCGTGCTGGGGACCGGGCCGGTGGCGCTGCTGGCCGTCCCGGTGTTCCTGTTCGCCTCCGCCGGCTGGGAGGAGACGGCGCGTCACCCGGCGCCGGGCGGCGTGCACAGAGACCTGGTGGTGGAGGAGGGCAGCGACCTGATCGATCCGCTCTGGGCGGTGTCCGTCCGGCAGGGGAGCGGGATCACCGCCCACCGCTGGAAGGTCGGCGAGTTCAACGGTGACGATCCCGCCGACGAGCTGGTGTCGGTCGGCTGGGACGGCCCGGACCGGATTCGGCTGACCCGGGGCGACGGGCGGGTCCAGCTGGTCGAGCTGGCACCCGACGGCAGGCCCCGTACGGAGGTGCGGTAGTGCGCTGGAAGGGATCTGCGGCGGTGGCCGCGATCGCGCTCGGGCTGGCGGCGGCCGGCTGGGCGGGGAGCCGGGACGGCGGGCCGGTGGTGCTGGGGGTGCTCGCGCGGCCGGTGGTGGCGGTCGGTCTGCTGGCGGCGCTGGCGGCCGTGCTGTCGGTGGCCGTGCTGCGCGGGACGCGGGCCCGGGTGGTGACCGCGCTGGTCGCCGCCACGCTGCTGACGGCGCTGCCGGTGGTGCACTTCGCCTCCGAGGGGGCCGAGGTGACGGCGCGTCATCCGGCCCCGGGCCGGGCCGACCGCACCCTGGTGGTGGAGCGGGCCACCCGGGTGAGCGCACCCCCGACCCGGGTCTACGTCGAGCAGGGCAGCGGCCTGGCCAAGCGCCGCTGGCAGGTCGGCCGCTTCGCCGACGACCTGCTCGGTGCCCGCTGGGACGGCCCGGACCGGATCGCGGTCGGCACCGCCGACGGGCGGACGGTCCGCTGGCACACGGTCGACCTCGCCCCCGACGGGCGGACCGGCGCACCGTCGCCCGGTGGCTGATCCGACCCCACCGAGGAGGCAGCGCCTAGGGTGCCGGACATGAGCACAGATCAGCCGCATGTCCGCCGGCCCTGGGTGGTCGGAGTCTCCGGGGCGTCCGGGACGCCGTACGCCACCTCGGTGATCCGGGCGCTGCTGGCGGCCGGGGAGAGCGTCGACCTGGTGGTGAGCCGGGCCGCCCGGCTGACCATCCTGGACGAGACCGGGATCGCCTTCCGGGACGCCCACTGGCAGCGGGACCTGGCCGAGTGGCTGGGGACGGAGGAGCTCGACGGGGTCCGGTACTGGCCGGCCGGTGACTTCGCGGCCGGGCCGTCCAGCGGTTCGTACCCCGCGAAGGGGATGCTGGTGGTCCCGGCCACCACCGGGGCGGTGGCCGGGATCGCGCTCGGGCTGAGCAAGGACCTGCTCCAGCGGGCCGCCAGCGTCACGCTCAAGGAGCGCCGCCCGCTGGTGGTCTGCCTGCGCGAGACGCCGCTCAGCGGGGTGACGCTCCGCCACCTGGTGGAGCTGGACGCCCAGGGAGCGGTGGTGCTGCCCGCCTCGCCGGGCTTCTACGCCGGCGGCTCCACGGCCCGGGAACTGGTCGATTTCGTGGCCGGGCGGGTGCTGGACGCGGTCGGTGTGCCGCACACGCTCTACCGGCGTTGGGAGGGAGAGTTGGGCGACGGCGGCAAGGTCGGGTAAGCGGGCGGCCACCGGGAAGGTATGTTCTCTGAGATATCCGGGTCGATCTGAGCATGTCGCCTTCGAAACCGGATAATGATCTGTGGGTCTGGAGAGGTTCGGAAGGACGCGGGCGGATACATGGACACGGTGGACAGACAGCTCATCCAGGCCCTCCGGGAGAACGGCCGGGCCTCGTACGCCGAACTCGGCCGCCTGGTCGGCCTGTCCGGCCCGAGCGTCACGGACCGGATCAACCGGCTGGAGCAGGCCGGGGTGATCACCGGCTACCGGGCCACCGTCAACCCGGCCTCGCTGGGCTTCGGCGTCACCGCGCTGATCGGTCTGCAACTGACCGACGCCGCCGACCACGAGGACGTGGCGCACCGGCTGAAGGACCTCGGCGAGGTCGAGGACTGCTGGTTCATCGCGGGGGACGACTCGTACATGCTGAAGGTCCGGGTCTCCGACGTGGAGGGCCTGGAGTCGGTCGTGAAGCGGCTCTCCGGCACCAAGGGGGTGGCCCGCACCAGGACCACCGTGGTGCTCTCCACCAAGTGGGAGAACCGGGTGAGCGAACTGCCGTTGGAGACAGGGGAGTAGACGATGGCACTGGTCGGTCTGGAGGAGCTGCGCACCGCGCAGCGGCGCATCGAGGGCGTGGCGGTCAGGACGCCGCTGCTGCCCGCCCCCTGGGCGGAGGACGGTACCCGCCGGCTCTGGCTCAAGCCCGAGAGCCTCCAGCCGACCGGCGCCTTCAAGCTCCGCGGGGCGTACAACCGGCTCGCCGCGCTGAGCGAGGCCGACCGGGCCCGCGGCGTGGTCGCCCAGTCCAGCGGGAACCACGCCCAGGCGGTGGCCTACGCCGCCCAGCTGCTCGGCATCAAGGCCGTCATCGTGATGCCGGACGTCTCACCGGCCGTCAAGGTCGAGAACACCCGCGCGTTCGGCGCCGAGGTGATCCTGGTCGCCCCCGGGGAGCGGGACACCCTGCCGGCCGAGCTGGCGGAGCGTCACGGCTACGTCTGGGTCCCGCCCTACGACGACCCGTACATCATCGCGGGCCAGGGCACCGTCGGCCTGGAGATCGCCGAGGACGCCCCGGACGAGCTGGACACCGTGCTGGTGCCGGTCAGCGGCGGCGGCCTGATCAGCGGCACCGCCGCCGCGCTCAAGCTGGCCTGCCCGGGCGTCAGGGTGATCGGCGTGGAGCCCGAGCTGGCCGCCGACGCGCAGGCGAGCTTCCGGGCCGGCGAGCGGCTGAGCTGGTCCACCGACCTGACCTACCGGACGATCGCCGACGGGCTGCGCACGCCCAGCGTCGGGGTGCTGCCGTTCGACCACATCCAGGCGTACGTGGACGACGTCGTGACCGTCTCCGAGGAGGAGATCCGGCACACCGTCGCCCTGCTGGCCCGGCGCGGCCGGCTGGTCGCCGAGCCGTCCGGGGCGGTCGCCCCGGCCGCCTACTTCCACCGCGCGGCCGAGCTGGACGGCCGGGTCTTCGCCGCCGTGGTCAGCGGCGGGAACGTCGACCCGGGGCTGCTGGCCGAGCTGTTGGCCCAGGGGGCGTAGGCTCGTTCACGGTCGATAACCGAGGCACGAGGAGGCGGGGCACCGCATGGACGCAGGGCTCAAGCGCGAGCTGGAGGCGAAGGTCTACGCGGGTGAGCGGCTGACCCGCGAGGACGGCATCGCGCTCTACGAGAGCGACGACCTGGCCTGGCTCGGCGGTCTGGCACACCACGTCCGGACCGAGAAGAACGGTGACGTGGTCCACTTCAACGTCAACCGTCACCTCAACATGACCAACGTCTGCTCCGCCTCCTGCGCGTACTGCTCGTTCCAGCGCAAGCCGGGCGAGAAGGACGCGTACACCATGCGGATCGAGGAGGCGGTGCGGCTCGCGAAGGCGATGGAGGTCGACTCGCTGACCGAGCTGCACATCGTCAACGGCCTCCACCCGACGCTGCCCTGGCGCTACTACCCGCGCTCGCTGCGGGAGCTGAAGGCCGCGCTGCCGAACGTCTCGCTGAAGGCGTTCACCGCCACCGAGATCCACTGGTTCGAGCGGATCAGCGGCCTGACGGCCAGTGAGATCCTGGACGAGCTGATCGACGCCGGTCTGGAGTCGCTCACCGGCGGCGGCGCGGAGATCTTCGACTGGGAGGTCCGCCAGCACATCGTCGACCACGAGACCCACTGGGAGGACTGGTCGCGGATCCACCGGCTGGCGCACGAGAAGGGCCTGAAGACCCCGTGCACCATGCTCTACGGCCACATCGAGGAGCCCCGGCACCGGGTCGACCACGTGCTGCGGCTGCGTGAGCTCCAGGACGAGACCGGCGGCTTCCAGGTCTTCATCCCGCTGCGCTACCAGCACGACTTCCACGACTCCAAGGACGGCGTGGTCCGGAACAAGCTGATGGCCCGCACCGAGATGGCCACCGGCGCCGAGGCGCTGAAGACCTTCGCGGTCTCCCGGCTGCTCTTCGACAACGTGCCGCACGTCAAGGTCTTCTGGGTGATGCACGGCGTCACCACCGCGCAGCTGGCGCTCAGCCACGGCGCCGACGACATGGACGGCTCGGTGGTCGAGTACAAGATCACCCACGACGCGGACAACTTCGGCACCCCGAACAAGCTGGGCCGCGACGACCTGCTCGACCTGATCCGGGACGCCGGCTTCCGCCCGGTGGAGCGCAACACCCGCTACGAGGTCATCCGCGAGTACGACGGCCCGGACCTGGACCGCCGGGAGACCCCGCAGGCGATGCGCCTCTGAGAACCGCGTCACACCGTCCCCGGCGGGGCAACCTCCCGCCGGGGACGGTGCGTACCCGAGCGCGTATGCTCACAGGCTCACCACACGCCGAGGGTTCCGTCCCGGCCCGCGGCTTTGGAAGGATCGCTGCATGTCCGGTTCCCATCGCGCCCAACCCCGAAGCGGGGCGGCCTCCGCCCCCGTCACCGCGGAGATCCCCCGGCAGCGCGGGCACCGGCGCAAGCCGAAGAAGAAGAGCGTCGGCGGCAAGGCCGCGCTGGGCTCCACCGCCTTCCTGCTGGCCGCCGTCTCCGGCTGGTTCACCGTCGGCCCCGGCAACGCCGAGCCCCGGGTGACCGCCGCCGGCGTGCCGGACCTCCCGCTCCCTGACGGACCGTCGGGCGCCACGCCGTCCGCCGACCCGGTGCAGGCCAAGGCCGACCAGCGGACCGAGCAGCCGGCCGCCGACCGCTCCGACCGGGGCGACGGCACGGTGGCCGCGATCCCCGGCATCGGCCCGAAGTTCGCCGCCCAGATCTCCGCCGACACCAAGCAGCTGGTGGTGGCCACCGGCCAGGCCGGTGACGCCTCGGAGACCACCGTGGTGCTCTGGACCAGGACCGACGACAACCGCTGGAAGCCGGGCGCCACCTGGCAGGGCCACAACGCCAAGCAGGGGTGGACCAGCACGAAGAAGCAGGGCGACCTGCGCAGCCCGATCGGCGTCTTCGCGCTGACCGACGCGGGCGGGCGCAAGGCCGACCCGGGGTCGAAGCTGCCGTACGACCAGGACAAGGCGTTCGTGATCGGCGGCACCGGCTTCAACGGCGAGCAGCTGGCCGGCTCCTTCGACTACGTGGTGGCGATCAACTACAACCGGGTGCCCGGCACCTCCCCGCTCTCCACCAAGTACCCGATGGGCATCGCCAAGGGCGGCGGCATCTGGCTGCACGTGGACCACGGCGGCCCGACCCACGGCTGCGTCTCGCTGCCCGAGGCGCAGATGGTCGAGCTGATCAAGGCCCTCGACCCGGCGGCCAAGCCGGCCATCGTGATGGGTGACGCGGCCTCACTCGCCGCCTGATTCCGGGGGAGTTGTCCAGGCCCTACAGCTTCCGTGCCCGTTCGTTGTGCCGGTGCGTGACCTCGCGACTCGTCGGTAACGCTGTTGAGTGGGCAGTATGACCGCCTCCCGCATCGTGGCGCTCGGCCACTACCAGCCGCCCAAGGTCCTCTCCAACGACGACCTGGCGACGCTGGTCGACACCGACGACGAGTGGATCCGCTCCCGGGTCGGCATCCGCACCCGGCACATCGCGGAGGACGAGAGCGTCGTCGACCTCGCCACCGAGGCGGCCCAGAAGGCGCTGGCCCACAGCGGCCTGCTGCCGGAGCAGATCGACCTGGTGGTGGTCGCCACCTGCACCGCCACCGACCGCAGCCCGCACACCGCCGCCGCGGTGGCCGCCCGGCTGGGCGTGAAGAGCCCGGCCGCCTACGACATCAACACCGTCTGCTCCGGCTTCTCCTACGCCCTGGCCACCGCCGACCACGCGATCCGGGCCGGCGCCGCCACCCGGGCGCTGGTGATCGGCGCCGAGCGGATGTCCGACACCATCGACTGGTCCGACCGCACCACCTGCGTGATCTTCGCGGACGGGGCCGGCGCCGCCGTGCTGGAGGCCGTGCCGGACGAGCGTGCGGGCATCGGCCCGGTGCTCTGGGGATCGGAACCGGACAAGGGCGACGCGGTGGTCATCACCGGCTGGGACCCGACGATCAGTCAGCAGGGCCAGACGGTCTTCCGCTGGGCCACCACCCAGCTCGCCCCGCTGGCCCGGCAGGCGTGCGCCAAGGCCGGCGTGGAGCCGTCCGAGCTGCGCGGCTTCGTCGCGCACCAGGCCAACCTGCGGATCATCGACGCCATCGCGGCCAAGCTCGGCCTGGCCGAGGACGCGGTGGTGGCCCGGGACGTGGTCGAGTCCGGGAACACCTCGGCCGCCTCCATCCCGCTGGCGCTCTCCAAGCTGGTCGAGCGCGGCGAGCTGCGCAGCGGGGACCCGGTGCTGCTGTTCGGCTTCGGTGGCGGGCTGGCGTACGCCGGCCAGGTGGTCCGCTGCCCCTGACTCCCCCCGTCCGCCGCCGCCGACCCCTCGTCGGCCGCCGCTGACGCCCCGTCGGCCGCCGTGCGGCCGCCCCCGACAACCCGGGACGCACCCCCGGGACGGCGAAGGACCCCGGGCCCACAGGGCCCGGGGTCCTTCGCGTCGACGGGAGCGTGCTGCGCGGAATGTGCGGTCGGCCAACCTCCCCCGAGGACACGGCCGGCGTCCGGCACGTCCCGGACAGGAAACCGGGACGGAGCACGCGTGGACGGGTGGGTTACTTGGGCGGCTTCTTCCCGGTGACGCCCAGGTAGATCTGGAGCGCCAGCGTCGGCTTGAGGTCCTTGGCCTTCACGCCCCAGGAGGTGAACGCCTTGGTGTGCTCGGCCGCCGAGGCGAGCAGCGAGACCAGGGCCCCGGAGAGTCCGGAGGCGTCCACCGACCTGTCGGTCTTCCCCTGGTTGGCCGAAATGGCCTCGGCCAGGGGCCCGGCGACCGAGTTGAGGACCTTCATGCGGATCTTGAAGAACCGCTTGTCCCCTTCGGCTGCACCGAGAGTGACGACCCGGAGAATGGCATCGTTCTTGCGCCAGAAGGCGAGAAATCCTTCCACCAGGTCTTCCGACGTGGTGAAGCCGGTCTTTCCCGCCCAGGACTTTCCATCGACGAGCTGCTTGAGCTCGACGCTGTCCTCGGCCATTTCCTCGGCGATTTCGAGGACTGCGCCCTCGACGTCCGGGAAGTACTGGTAGAAGGTCGCGGGGGAGGTGCCTGCCATCCGGGCGACGTCGATGACCTTGACGTCCCGGTAAGGCGACGTGCTGAGCATCTCGCGGAGGCAGTCGAGCAGCTTCTGCCGCGTCTCCTGTCCGCGTCGCCCGGCGACGCGACCGTCGACGGTGCGAACTTGTCCTGTCATGCCGTCAGCTTACCGTGGCGGGATCTTGGCGCGATTCGGTGATGCGACTATTAGTCCGCTCGGGTTGATGGATATTCAGTTCCCCGGCTCCGAGACCGTTCCCCCCCGTGATCTGACGGGACCACAGCGTGACGGGTCGTCGGCTGAGGACCCGTCGGGTGGCACAGAGTGACGGTCCCGGTGCCACGGGTCCGTCCCGGCCGTCGGTGCGTCAGATCCCTTGCGGGAAGGGCCGGAACCCGCCCCGGCCGGGGAAGCGGCGGGGGAGATTGGATCAGGCGGGGCGGGCATTGGAGAATCGGGGGCGTCGCGCTCCCGACGGGCGGCGGCACGACGGGGAGGTGGCTGCGGAGTGGACCAGCTTTCGGCGCACGATCCGAGGCGGATCGGGCCCTTCGAGGTGCTCGGGCGGCTCGGCGCGGGCGGGATGGGTCTGGTCTACCTGGCGCGCTCCGCCTCCGGCCGCCGGGTGGCGATCAAGACGGTGCGGGCCGAGCTGGCCGAGGACGACCTGTTCCGGGTCCGGTTCGCCCGGGAGATCGCGGCGGCCAAGACGGTCGGCGGGTTCTACACCGCCGCCGTGGTGGACGCGGACGCCGACGCCCGGGTGCCCTGGCTGGCCACCGCGTACGTCCCGGCGCCCTCCCTGGAGGACCTGGTGGCCCACTGCGGCCCGCTCCCGGTGGACGCCGTCCGCTGGTTGATCGCGGGCATCGCCGAGGCGCTGCAGTCCATCCACGCGGCCGGGTTGGTGCACCGCGACCTCAAGCCGTCCAACGTGCTGGTGGTCGAGGACGGACCCCGGGTGATCGACTTCGGCATCGCGGCCGGCGTCTCCAGCTCGCGGCTGACCATGACCAACGTCGCCGTCGGCACCCCCGCCTACATGTCGCCCGAGCAGGCCAAGGACAGCCGCAGCGTGACGGGCGCCAGCGACGTCTACTCGCTCGGCTCGCTGCTGGTCTTCTGCGCCACCGGCCACGCCCCCTACCGGGGCGCCAACCCGGTCGAGACGGTCTTCCAACTGCTGCGCGACCAGGCCGACCTGACCGGCCTTCCGGCCGAGCTGCACGACCTGGTGCGGGCCTGCATGCGGCAGGAGGCGGCCGAGCGGCCGACCCCGGCCCAGATCCAGGCCGAGCTGGCCCCGCACCTGTTCTCCCGGGACGACGCGGCCGGGGAGGCCGACGACTGGCTGCCCGTCAGCGCGATCGACCTGATCGAGCAGAAGCGCAACCGCCGGCCCCCGGCCCCGCCCGCTCCGCCGCAGCCCCCGGTGATGCACCAGCAGCCTCCGGTGGGACCGCCGATGGGTCAGCCGGCGGGTCATCCGGCGGGGGCGCCCGGACCGGCCGCCGAGCGGGCCACCGAGAAGGTCGCCGCCCGGCCCGGCCAGGGCGGACCGGCGCACGGTGCACCGGGGCACGGAGCGCCCGCCCAGGGCGCCGTCCGGCTGCCCGGGGCCGCCGTACCGATAGGGCCCGGTCCCCGGGCCGAGGCGGCGCCCGGGGGGATGACCGGACCGGGCACCGACTGGGTGCGGCGGACGACCCCGGCCGGCGGGGCCGCCCCGACCGGGGCCGAGCCGCCCGCCGTGCGGTGGCGCCCCTGGCGGTTCCGGATGTCCAACGACGTCTGGGGCACCCCCGTGGTCGCCGACGGCACCCTCTTCGTCTCCAGCTTCGAGGTGCACGCCCTCGACATCGGCTCCGGCCAGCGCCGTTACAAGACCCGGGACGTGGCCTGGGCGCTCGCGGTCGACTCCGGCCGGGTGCACGCCGCCGACGGCCCGCACCTGTACACCGTCGACGTCCGGGACGGCACCGAGCGCTGGCGCAACTCGCTGGACGGCTGGATCTACTCGCTGGACGCCGCCGACGGCGTGCTCTGCTGCGGCGTCAGGGGCGGTGGCGTCCAGCTCCGTTCGGCCGCCAGCGGCGCCGAGCTCTGGCGGGCCGACGACGCCCAGCAGGACTACGAGAACCCGCAGTCCGGCCCGGCCCTGGTGGCCGGCGCGGCGTACTACCACGGCGGCGGACGGCTGCGCTGCGTCGATCCGCGCGGCGGCGGCATCCGGTGGGCCTTCCCGGTCGGCGAGGGAGTGCCGTCCCGCCCGGTCGAGCACGCCGGCGTGCTCTACCTGACCTCCGGCACCCGGGTGTTCGCCCTGGACGCGGCGACCGGCGCCGAGCGCTGGCGGTTCGAGGCGGCCGTGGTGCTCTTCACCCCGCCCGCCGTCGACAACGGCGCGGTCTACGTCGCCGACTACCTCGGCACCGTCTACTCGCTGGACGCCGCCACCGGCCGGGACCGCTGGCGCGGCCGGACCGGCAGCCGCCAGGGCGCCGAGCCCGTGGTGGTGGCCGGCGGCACCGCCCTGGTCGGCGCCGGGGACACCCTGCACGCCTTCGACACCGCCTCCGGCCACGAGCGCTGGCGCTACCGCGCCCGGGGCGACCTGGTCGGCACCCCGGCGGTCGCTGACGGCCTGGTCCACCTCGGCAGCCGTGACCACTCGCTGCACACCCTCGACCTGACCACCGGTCAGCTCCGCTGGGAGCTCGGCACCAAGGGCGAGCTCACCGGCTCCCCGGTGGCGGTCGGGGGGAGGGTCTTCGTCGGGTCGAAGGACCGGTGCGTCTACGCTCTGGATGCCTTCTACGGCACGGCCGTACCGAACTGACGGGGCGCAACGGGGGGATGACGGGGATGGAGACGGCGGCGGAGCTTGCGGGGAAGCCGGAGCGCCCGGCCGAGCCGGCGGCTGCGGGCGGTGCGGGGCGTCAGCCTCGGCCGGAGCCTGCGGACGGCGCGGAGCCTGCGGCGGGCGTGGCGGCCTCGGAGGGTCTGACCCTGTCCGCCGGTCCGGATCCTGTCGAGGAGTCGGCGGCTGCGGGGCGTCGGCCTCGGCCGGAGGTCTCGGTCCCGTCGGCCGGTCCGGAGCGCGCGGGCGGCCTGGAGGACTTGGGGAGGCCGGAGCCTGCCGACGAGTCGGCAGAGGCGGGGAGTTCGGCTCGTCCGGTGGTGCCGGTCCCGTCGACTGGTCCGAGGCCTGCGGGTGGCCCGCGAGTCTCGGGGGAGCCGGAGTCTGCCGGGGAGTCGGCGGCTGCGGGGCGTCGGCCTCGGCCGGAGGTCTCGGTTCCGTCGGCCGGTCCGGAGAGGGCGGGCGGCTTGGAGGACTCGGGGAGGTCGGAGCCTGCCGACGGGTCGGCTGAGGCGGGGAGTTCGGCTCGTCCGGTGGTGCGGGGGGTGCCGGTCCTGTCGACTGGTCCGAGGCCTGCGGGTGGCCCGCGAGTCTCGGGGGAGCCGGATCCTGTCGAGGAGTCGGCGGCTGCGGGGCGTCGGCCCCGGCCGGAAGCCTCGGTCCCGTCGGCCCGTCCGGAGAGGGCGGGTGGCCCGAAGGACTCGGCGAGGGTGCCGTCTGCCGGCGGGTCCTCGGCCATGGACGGCGCTGGGCGGCCCAGGCCTCCGGTGGACCCGACGCCCCCGGAGCCGGCCGAGGCCGAGGAGTCCGCCGAGGCCGGGGAACCGGTGCGGGCCCAGGAGCGTGCGGCGGCGGCCTATCTGCTCCGGCGTCGTCGGCGGCGCCGCCGTCGGCGCAAGGGCATGGCGGTGGGCTGCATAGTGGTGGCGGTGCTGCCGGTGCTGGGGGTCGGCGGCCTGGTGGCGGCCTCCGCGGCGCGAGAGCGGGACGCGAAGTCCCGGGCGGTGGCGGAGGCGGACCGGGCGGCCGAGACCTTCGTTGCCTCGGTCGCCGGTCTGGACTACACCCAGGGCGTACCGCAGGACGGTCTGGCGAGCGCTGCTGCCGCAGGCAAGGTCCGGCTGAGCGAGGTCCGGCCGGGCCCGGGATGGACGGCCGAGGTGCGGCTGCGCGTGGAGCGGGGGTACACCTCGTCGCCCGTGCCGATGCGGCTGACCGCAAAGCGCTGCTACCGCCTGGTGCTGGGTCTCCCAGGCCCGGCTCCGGCCGTCACGGGGTCGGACTGCTGACGCGCTGACCCCACCGTCGGGGTGGGCCTGGTCGGACTGCGGTGATCCGCACAGGAACGGCGGATCTCCCGGGCCGCGACCGGACGGGGGATCGAGTTCGTCCGGAAGTCGTCGGCGGGCGTCCGGAATCGACGCTCCGGGCATCCGGGGGGTTTCGGTGGCCCGGGCGGCCCACCACCTCGGTCGTCACGGCATCCACCCGCGCCACCGATCCGTGAAATCACCTTGATCCGAAGGAAGTTGACCACTTCGGGTGCTCTGACGGCCTGGTCGGTGCACTGAACGGTCCGCGAGGATACCGGGCATGACGTACTTCGAGGGGACGTGGTGGCCGGCGGATGAGCAACGGCCGCGCGAGCACCAGGGGTGTGCGGCCGGGTGCATCGTACTGACGGCGCTTCCGGTGCTGGCTGTCGCGGTTCTCTTCGTAGGCACTGCGCTGCAGAACCGCGAGCAGCGGGCGGACGCCGTGGCCGAGGCGGATGCGTTGGCAGCGCGGTTCGCCGGGTTGGCGGGCCGGTTGGACTACGCGCACGGGGTGCCGGAAGCCGGGCTGAAGGCACTGTCCGACAAGTCGAATGAGTACGAGCTGCTGAGTGTGACGCCTGGGGAGGGGAGGGCGGTGGAGGTCGGCTTGCGGGTGGAGGTCGGGCTCGCCCAGGCCCCCGCGCCGATGGCCGGCAACCTGACCAGGTGCTACCGGGTCCGGCTCGGGGAGCCGGGGCCCGTCCCCGTGCCGCGGTCGGTGGACTGCTGAGGCACGGTCGGCAAGGGCCCGGGGCCGGGCCGTCCCTGAGCTTCCGTCAGGGACGGCCCGGCCCCGGGCGTGCGTCAGGGGCGGTGCGGCCAGGCGGCCCAGGCCGAGCCGATCATCGCGTCCAGGTCGTGCGCCGCCTTCCAGTCGAGCTCACGGTGGATCAGCTCGGCCGAGGCGACCACGCCGGCCGGGTCGCCGGCCCGGCGCGGGGCGATCTGCGGCGGGGTGGTGAGGCCGGTGATCCGGGCGATGGCGGCGATCATCTCCAGGACCGAGACGCCCTCGCCCCGGCCGATGTTCAGGGTCAGCGCGATCGGCTGCTCGGCTGCCTCCAGTCGCCGGACGGCGGCCAGGTGGGCCGAGGCGATGTCCGCGACGTGGATGTAGTCGCGGACGCAACTGCCGTCCGGGGTGGCGTAGTCGTCGCCGAAGACCAGCGGGGCTTGACCGGTCGTCAGTCGCTGGAGCACCATCGGCACCAGGTTGGAGACGCCGTCGTCGGCCAGCTCCGGCGCGGCTGTCCCGGCCACGTTGAAGTAGCGCAGCGAGACGGTGGACAGCCCGTGGGCGTGGCCGGTCGCCTTCACCATCCACTCACCGGCGAGCTTGGACTCGCCGTACGGGTTCATCGGCGCGCACGGCGTCTCCTCGGTGATCAGGTCGACGTCCGGCATGCCGTAGACGGCGGCGGAGGAGGAGAACAGCACGTGCCGCAGACCGCCGGCCACGGCGGCCTCCAGGACGTTCTGGAGGCCGGTGAGGTTCTCCCGGTAGTAGCGCAGCGGCTGTTCGACGGACTCGCCGACCGCCTTCTTGGCCGCGATGTGCACCACGCCGGTGACCGCGTGCTCGGCGATCACCGCGTCCAGCGCGGCCCGGTCCAGGGTCGAGCCGACGACCAGCGGCACCCCGGCCGGCAGCCGGGACGGCGAGCCGCTGCTCAGGTCGTCCAGCACGACCACCCGCCGCCCGTCCGCGACCAGCTCCCGCACGACATGTCCGCCGATGTAACCGGCCCCGCCGGTGATCAACCAGGTCATGGTCGAGAGCCTATGCCGCCGCCGCGGTGCCCCCGGAGCGGAGCCTGACAGCGCGTCGGTTCCACAAATAGGGACATTAAGGTGCAATCCTGCCAAAGCTGCCCGGGGTTCGACGGCAGCTGTCGGCGTACGAACCGGAGGAAGCCCAGGTGCACCCGAAGAAGGAACCCACTCGCCCCGTCCCGGCCGGCCCGCGCCCGACCGGCCCCCGGCTGCTGCTCCCCGGAGCGGCGTTGCTGGCGACTGCGGCGCTGGTCACCGGGTGCAGCAGCGGCGGCAGCTCCTCCTCGCCCGCCGCCTCCTCCTCCGCCTCGGCCTCCGCGTCCGCCACGCCCTCCGCCGCCGCCGCGCCCGGGGCGAACCAGCTGCAGAACGACTACCAGCGGGTGATCTCCGAGGTGCTGCCCTCGGTGGTGCAGATCACCACCGGCACCGGCCTGGGCTCCGGCATCGTCTACGACGACAAGGGCCACATCGTCACCAACGCCCACGTGGTCGGCACGGCCAAGACCTTCACCGTCACGCTGGCCAACAGCAGCAAGACCCTGGACGCCACCCTGGTCGCCAGCTACCCCGAGTCCGACCTCGCCGTCATCAAGCTCGGCAGCCCGCCGAGCGGCCTGAAGCCGGCCGTCTTCGGCGACTCCGGCAAGGTCGAGCTGGGCCAGATCACCCTGGCCATGGGCAGCCCGCTCGGCCTCTCCTCCTCCGTCACCCAGGGCATCGTCTCCGCCACCGGCCGGACCGTCTCCGAGCCCAAGGGCGGTGACTCCCCGGGCGCCACCATCGGCAACATGGTGCAGACCTCGGCTGCCATCAACCCCGGCAACAGCGGCGGCGCCCTGGTGAACCTCGCCAGTCAGGTGATCGGCATCAACACCCTGGCCGCCACCGACCCCGACAGCAACGGCGGTGCGGCCCCCGGCATCGGCTTCGCCATCCCGGCCGCCACCATCACCAGCATCGCCGACCAGCTGATCAAGGACGGCAAGGTCACCAACTCCGGCCGGGCCGCCCTCGGCATCACCGCCCGGACCGCCTTCAACGCCGACTTCCAGCCGATCGGCGTGGTCGTCTCCGCCGTCACGGACGGCGGCCCCGCCGCAGCGGCCGGCCTCCAGGCCGGTGACGTCATCACCAAGCTCGGCGACACCCCCATCACCACCATGAACAGCCTCACCACCGCCCTGGCTTCGCTCCAGCCCGGCGCCAAGGTCCCCGTCACCTACCAGCGCGACGGCAAGGCCACCACCACCGACGTCACCCTCGGCACCCTCCCGACCGGCTGACGCCCCCTCGACCCCCGGGCCCGGCAGGCCCACCCGCACCGCGCAAGGGTACGGACGCCTGCCGGGCCCGGTGCTGGTAGCGTCCCGCTCCTCGGACACGGAGGGGGCGAGGTGAGCAGCGCCAGGCAGGTGACGGCCGATTGGGCCCGGGTCTTCACCGGTTTCACGGCCTGGCGGTCGCTACGGCTGGTCCGGCGTATCGGCCCGGTGCTCCAGGGCATCACCCTGGACCGGAGCGGCGCGGGGGACGCCTACCACCCCACCGCCCACCTCCATGCCCTGACCCGGCCCTTCCCGGTGGTCACGCTCGGGCTGGACCAGCGGCTGAGCGGTGCGTCGGGGATGCCGGAGGCCGTCCGGTTCGCCCGCCATGCGGCCGACTTCCCGGCGGCGGCCGAGCGGTTGGCGGCCCAGAGCGTCCTCCCGCTGCGCGAGTCGCCGACCGTCGCCGAGATCGTCCGGGCCCTCCAGAACCGCGCCACCGCCCACCGGACGAAGGGCTGGCCACCTGCCGTGCAGGTGGTCGAGGACGCCGTCCTGGTCTCCGCCGCAGTGGCCGATCGGGAGCTCATCGGGAGCAGCCTCGACCTGGCCCGTCAACTGTCCCGGACCTGGTCCAGCGGACGGCTCCCCCTCGACTGGCCCGGCACCGATGCCTGGCTCGCCGCCCTGGAACGCCGTGCGGCCGACCCCGACGCCCTGGCCGCCGTCGTGGCCGGGCAGATCGCCGTGCACGGGCTGGCGAAGGTCCGGACCGCCGCCTGACGGTGGGTCAGCCGCGCTGGGTGCGGGTGTGCCAGGGGAGTTCGACGGTGACGGTGGTGGGGCCGGCGGGCGGGCTGTCGATGAGGAGGAGGCCGTCGACGGCGGAGACGCGGTCGGTGAGGCCGGCCAGGCCGGAGCCCGGGTGGGGGGCGGCGTTGCCCTGGCCGTCGTCCTTGACCTGGAGGATGAGGCGGTCGTCGGTGCGCCAGGCCTCGACGGAGGCGGTGGTGGCGCGGGCGTGCTTGGAGACGTTGGTGAGCAGCTCGCTGACGGTGAAGTAGGCGATGCCCTCGACGGCGGAGGCCGGTCGGTCGGGCAGGTCGACGTGGACGGTGACCCCGCCGGGGACGGTGCAGCGGGCGGCGACGGCGGAGAGCGCGGCGTCGAGTCCGCGGTCGGTCAGGACGGCGGGGTGGATGCCCCGGGCCAGGTCGCGGAGCTCCTGGAGGGCGAGCTTCACCTCGCCGTGGGCGGCGTCGACCATCACGGCCGCCGCCTCGGGGTCCTCGGTGAGCTTCTCCTTGGCCAGGCCGAGGTCCATCGCGAGGGCGACCAGCCGGGCCTGCGCGCCGTCGTGCAGGTCGCGCTCGATCCGGCGGAGGTCGGCGGCGGCGGTGTCGACCACCACGCCCCGGTCGTCCTCCAACTCGCGGACCCGCTCGGAGAGCGCACTGGGCATCAGCAGACTGTCCGTCAGCATCCGGTCGACGGCGAACAGGAAGCGCATCGCCCACGGGAGGATCGGCCAGCCGACGACCAGCAGGACCAGGGTGAGGGCGAAGGAGAGGATCCCCCACGGCACCAGCACCAGGCAGTAGAGCGCCGAACGCCAGGAGAGCGAGTCGGTGATCTGGGCGGTGACCCGGCCGGCCACCCCGGGGCGGGTGATCCGGGCAGGCGGCGCCACGACCGGGGGCTCGCCGGTGACCAGGGCGGAGCGCCGGCGGCCGAGCGCGCCGAGCGAGCGGCTGGTGCCGAGGCCGAAGGCGAGCAGCGGCAGGCCGATGACGGTGATGGAGAGCCCGAGGCCGGCGACCAGCAGGACCGAGGTCGCGGCGAACCCGAGGACGCCCACCGGCAGGTTGAGCAGCAGGTGCTGGACCTGCCGCCACATCAGCCTGCCGTACAGCGGGGGTCGGAGGTTCTGGTTCTCCTTCGTCATGTGCCCAAGCCTCTCAGTAGATCTTCGGTGCCCAGCATCGCGGGCCGGGCCGGGCGGGGGCCATGAGGGCAGTGGGCGTCCACAGGGTGGGGATATCCCCACCCCACCCGCCGTCCACCGGCTGTCCACCCGCCGTCTTGCTGGTCGGGCACGGTGAGGCGGTCGGGGGCCGTGCACATAGACTCACGCTCTGACACTGCTGGGGCGCGTGAGTAGAAGACAGAGAGGCGGACCCATGGAGGGGCAGTTGGCCGCTGCCGACCCTGCTGCGGGAGCCGGCTATTTCGACGCCTACGCGGCCGTCGGCCTGCTCGCCGTGGTCGGCGTGCTGTTCGTCGCGGTCTCGTTCACGGTGAACCGCCTGCTGCGGCCGGTGGTCCACTCGCCGGAGAAGCTGCTCGCCTACGAGTGCGGCGTCGACCCGGTGGGCGAGGGCTGGGCGCACACCCAGATCCGCTACTACGTCTACGCGTTCCTCTACGTCATCTTCGCGGTGGACGCCATCTACCTCTTCCCGTGGGCGACGGTCTTCGCCGACCCGGGCTACGGCGGGGCGACCCTGATCGAGATGTTCGTCTTCATCGGCTTCCTGGCGGTCGGTCTGCTGTACGCCTGGAAGAAGGGCGTTCTGGAATGGACCTGAGCCACGACCACGGCGGCCCGGTGCCCCTCGGCATCCCGGACCCGGCCAACCCCGGTGCGGTGGAGGTCCGCAGGGTCGGCCCGCTGGCTCGGCTGGCGCCGGACCCGGTGAAGGTGGTGCTCAACTGGGGCCGCCGGTACAGCCTCTGGTGCTTCAACTTCGGACTGGCCTGCTGCGCGATCGAGTTCATTGCCGCCTCGATGGCCAAGCACGACTTCATCCGGATGGGCGTGATCCCGTTCGCCCCCGGCCCGCGGCAGGCCGACCTGATGATCGTCTCCGGCACCGTCACCGACAAGATGGCCCCGGCCGTCAAGCGGCTGTACGAGCAGATGCCCGAGCCGAAGTACGTGATCTCCTTCGGTGCCTGCGCCAACTCCGGCGGCCCGTACTGGGATTCGTACTCCGTCACCAAGGGCGTGGACCAGATCATCCCGGTGGACGTCTACGTGCCCGGCTGCCCGCCCCGCCCGGAGGCGCTGCTCCAGGGCATCCTCAAGCTGCAGGAGACGATCGCGGCCGAGTCGCTGCCGCAGCGGTACGCGGCGCCGGACGCCGCGCTGCGCCGCCCGCTGGTGGCCGGTCCGGAGGCGGAGCAGAAGTGACGGACCCCCAGATCACCGCCGAGGCGGCGGTGGAGGCGTTCGGCGAGTGGGCCACCGCTTCCGAGGCGTACCAGCTGCTGACGGTGGACGTGCCCGCCGAGCACTGGATCGAGGCGCTCACCACCGCCCGGGACGGGCTCGGCCTGGCCTTCTTCGACTGGCTCAGCGCGGTGGACGAACTGGCCGACGGCTTCTCCGTCGCCGCCCACCTCGCCGACGCGGGCTCGGGTACCGGCCCGGTCCGCCACCTGCTGCTGCGCACCCGGGTGCCGCGCGGCGCCGCCGCGCTGCCCACCGCCGTCGGCGTGTACGCCGGGGCCGGCTGGCACGAGCGGGAGACCGCCGAGATGTTCGGCATCGACTTCACCGGCCATCCGCACCTGATCACCCTGCTGCTGCCGGACGGCTTCGAAGGCCACCCGCTGCGCAAGGAGTTCGTGCTCGCGGCCCGGGTCGCCAAGGCCTGGCCGGGCGCGAAGGAGCCCGGCGAGAGCGAGGGCGACGGGCCCGCACGCCGGAAGATGCAGCCGGCCGGCGTGCCCGACCCGAACGAGTGGGGTCCGCTCAAGGGCACCCTGCCGCCGATCGCCGAACGCCCCGCCCGGGCGGCCCGTACGCCGCGCGCGGCGGCTGCCGCCGGGGCGGAGGGCGCGGAGGCCCGCCCGCGCCGGACCCGTTCCATCGGCGACGGCTCGGTCAGCCAGGCGGCGGAGGCCACCCCGGCGGCCGAGGCCGCGCCCCGTCCGCGCCGGACCCGCTCGATCAGCGACGGCTCGGTCAGCCAGGCCCCCGAGGCCGGACCGGCCGCCGAGGCGGCTCCGAGCCCGCGCCGCAACCGCTCGATCAGCGACGGCTCGGTCAGCCAGAGCGCCACCCCGGCCGACGCACCGTCACGCCCGGCCCCGCGCTCCGCTGACGCCCCGTGGCACAACCCGGCCCCGTCCACCGACCAGCCCGCCGCCCCGGCCCGCCCCGCACCCCCGGCACCGCCGGTCAGCGGCGGCCCCGGCGCCCCGGCCGTCCCGGCCACCCCGAAGCCCGAGCCCGAGCCCGAGCCGGACCCCACCGCCGCACCGGGGGAGGCCGTGCGGCCTGCGCCTGCGGCGGTGCCGGAGGTGGACGTCAAGCCTGGGCCCGCGTCGGTGCCGGTGGCTGGGCCTGATGCCGCACCGGAGGCGGAGCCCGCCGCTGCGCTAGGGGAGGCCGTACAGGCTGAGCCTGCGGCGCCCGCGCCCGTGCCCGTGTCGGTGCCGGAGACGGATCCCGCTGCCGCGTCGCAGGCGAGCCCTGTGCCGGAGACGGACGTCGAGCCTGAGCCCGCGTCGGCTGCCCAGCCTGGGCCCGCGTCGGTACCGGAGACGGATGCCGCTGCCGCGTCGCAGGCGAGCCCTGCGCCGGAGGCGGAGCCCGCTGCTGCGCCAGGGAAGGCCGTGCAGGCTGATCCCGCGTCAGCGGCGCCCGCGCCCGCCCCCGTGCCCGCGTCGGTGCCGGAGACGGATCCCGCTGCCGCGTCGCAGGCGAGCCCTGCGCCGGAGGCGGACGTCGAGGCTGAGCCCGTGTCAGCTGCCCAGCCTGGGCCCGCGTCGGTGCCGGATCCCGCTGCCGTGCCGCAGGCGAGCCCTGCGCCGCAGGTGGAGCCCACCGCTGAGCCGGGGGAGGCCGCGCAGGCTGAGCCCGCGTCAGCGGCGCCCGCGCCTGTGCCGGAGGCGGACGTCGAGTCTGAGCCCGCGTCGGCGGTGCAGGCCGAGTCTGCGTCCGGGCCGGAGCGTGCTGCCGGAACGCAGCCCGAGACCGCCGCCGCGCCGGAGGCGAGCCCCACACCGGAGGCCGCGGTGAAGAAGTCCGAGTCCGCCCCCGCGCCGGAGGCGAAGAAGCCCGCCGCCGAGGCGGGGCCGCAGGAAGGAGAGGACGCGTGAGCCTCCTCGAAACGCTGCTGCGCTGCGTCGCGGTGCTGGTGGTCTTCCTGGTCGCCCCGCTGCTGATCGGCCAGACCGAGCACAAGGTGATGGCGCACATGCAGGGCCGCCTCGGCCCGATGTACGCGGGCGGCTTCCACGGGTGGGCCCAGCTGGTGGCCGACGGCGTGAAGTTCGTGCAGAAGGAGGACATCGTCCCGGCCGAGGCCGACCGTCGGGTCTTCCACCTCGCGCCCGTCGTCGCGCTGCTCCCGTACCTGGTCGTGCTGCTGGTGATCCCGGTCGGCCCGGACGGCTTCGTCGGCCAGTCCGTCGATGCGGGGATCTTCTTCGTGCTCGCGGTGATGGGCATCGGCGTGCTCGGCTCCCTGATGGCGGGCTGGGCCTCGGCGAACAAGTTCTCCCTCCTCGGCGGGCTCCGCACCGCCGCCCAGCTGATGGCGTACGAGCTGCCGATGCTGCTGGCGGCCGCCTCCGTCGCGATGGCGGCCGGCACCCTTTCCCTCCCGGGCATCCTGGAGGGCTTCCAGTGGTGGTGGGTGCCGTGGCAGATCACCGGCGCCTTCGTGTTCTTCGTGGCGGGCCTCGCCGAGCTCCAACGCCCGCCGTTCGACATGCCGGTGGCCGACTCCGAGATCATCTTCGGCGCGTACACCGAGTACACCGGCATCCGCTTCGCGTTCTTCCTGCTCTCCGAGTACGCGGGCATCCTGGTGGTCTCCGCCCTCACGGCGGTGCTCTTCCTGGGCGGCTGGCACGGTCCGTTCGCCGACCAGCTCGGCTGGCTCTGGACGATCCTGAAGACCTTCGCGCTCGCCCTGGTGGTGATCTGGCTGCGCGTCACCTGGCCGCGCCTGCGCGAGGACCAGCTGATGAAGTTCGCCTGGACCACGCTGATCCCGCTGGCCCTGGCCCAGCTCGCGCTGACCGGCATCGTGAAGGTGGCGATCCAGTAATGAAGCTCCCCGGCTCCGGCCTGGCCAAGGGCCTCGCCGTCACGCTCCGCACGATGACGAAGAAGACCGTCACCGCGCAGTACCCGGACGTCCAGCCCGAGCTCGCGCCCCGCACCCGCGGCGTGATCGCGCTGCTGGAGGAGAACTGCACGGTCTGCATGCTGTGCGCCCGCGAGTGCCCGGACTGGTGCATCTACATCGACTCCCACAAGGAGACGCTGCCCGCCGCCGACCCGAACGCCCGCGCCCGCACCCGCAACGTGCTGGACCGCTTCGCGATCGACTTCTCGCTCTGCATGTACTGCGGGATCTGCATCGAGGTCTGCCCGTTCGACGCGCTGTTCTGGTCCCCGGAGTTCGAGTACGCGGAGACCGACGTCCTGGAGCTCACCCACGAGAAGGAGCGGCTCCGGGAGTGGATGTGGACGGTGCCCGCACCGCCCGCGCTGGACCCGGCGGCCGAGGAGCCCAAGGAGATCGCGATGGCCCGCAAGGCCGCCGACAAGGCCGCCGCCGCCCTGGCCAAGGAGGCTGACGAGCAGTGAGCCTCCTCGCCGCCGCCGGTTCGCTGGAGCCGGCCACCCGTTCCTTCCTCTCCCCGACCGGCATGGAGATCGTCTTCCTGCTGGTCGGCGTCGCCGTGCTGGGCGCGGCGGTGCTCACCGTGACCACCCGTCAGCTGGTGCACGCCGCACTCTGGCTGGTGGTGGCGCTCGGCGGCCTGGCCGTCGAGTTCCTGCTGCTCACCGCCGAGTTCATCGCCTGGGTGCAGGTGCTGATCTACCTCGGCTCGGTGGTCGTCCTGGTGCTCTTCGGGCTGATGCTCACCAAGGCCCCGATCGGCCGCTCCCCGGACGCCGACTCGGGCAACCGCTGGGCCGCGCTCGCCGTCGGCCTGGCCTCGGCCGCCGTGCTGGTGACCCTGCTGGTGGACGCGTTCCGCACCTCCTGGATCGACCTCGGCGCGGGCGGCGGCAGTGCGAAGGCCACCGGCACGTACCTGTTCCGGCACTGGGTGCTGCCCTTCGAGGCGCTCTCGGTGCTGCTGCTGGCCGCACTGGTCGGGGCGATCGTGCTCTCCCGCAGCAAGGACGGCGACAGGCCGAAGCCCCGCCCCGGCAAGCTCCGGGCGGGCCGGGCGACGACCGCCCCGAAGCCCACCGCCCCGAAGGAGCGCTGAGCGCGATGCACCTCGCCTACCCCGTCGTGCTCGCCGCGCTGCTGTTCAGCGTCGGCGTCTACGGCGTGCTCGCCCGGCGCAACACCGTCCTGGTGCTGATGTCCGTCGAGCTGATGCTGAACGCCGTCAACCTCAACCTGGTCGCCTTCGACGTCTGGCTGCGGGACACCCTGCACGCCGGGCAGGCACTCACCCTGTTCACCATCACGCTGGCCGCCGCCGAGATCGGTCTCGGCCTGGCCATCGTGCTGCTGGTCTTCCGTACCCGTGGCACCGCCGACATCGACCGGGTCGACGGCCTCGGTGACGACCCGTCAGCAGACGCCGACGCAGCAGAGCCGGCGGAGGCCGCCGCATGAACCTCGCCCTCCCGATCCTGGTCCCGGTGCTCCCCGCGCTGGGCGCCGCCGCCACCCTGGCGACCGGCCGGCGCGCTCCCGGCCTGGCCAGGCCGCTGGCCGTGCTGCCGGTGCTCGCCTCGGCGGTGCTGGCCCTGGTCGCCGCGCTCCGGCTCGGCACCGACGGCACCCTGGACGCCGCCACCCGGCTGGCGCCGACCGGCGGCCCGGACCTCTCGCTGGCGATCCACCTGGACGGCTACTCGTCGCTGATCTCGGTGCTGGTCGGGCTGGTCGCCACCTGCGTGCAGGTGTACTCGACCGCCTACCTCAAGGACGACCCGCGCTACCCGTCCTACGCCGCGCTGGTCTCGCTGTTCACCGCCGCGATGTTCCTGGTCGTCTACTCCGGGGACCTGGTGGTGCTGCTGGTCGGCTGGGAGGTGATGGGCATCTGCTCGTACTTCCTGATCGGCCACCACTGGGAGACCGCCGACGCCCGCTCGGCCAGCCTCAAGGCCTTCCTGGTCACCAAGCTGGGCGACGTGCCGTTCCTGATCGGCATCTTCCTGCTCGGCGCGGACGCGGGCACCTTCCGGATCGACGGGGTGCTCAAGGCCGCCACCGAGGGCCAGCTCTCGCACCCCACCCTCACCGCGCTGCTGCTGCTCGGTGGAGTGGCCGGCAAGAGCGCGCAGTTCCCGCTGCACACCTGGCTGCCGGACGCGATGGCCGGCCCGACGCCGGTCTCCGCGCTGATCCACGCCGCCACCATGGTGGCGGCCGGCATCTACCTGGTGGCCCGGCTGCTGCCGGTCTTCCTGGCCTCCACCGCCGCGCTGGTGGTGCTGGCGGTGATGGCCGCCGTCACCATGGTCGGGTCCGCGCTCTGCGCGCTGGCCCAGGACGACCTGAAGCGGGTGCTGGCGTACTCGACGGTCGGTCAGCTCGGCTACATGGCGGGCGCGCTGGCGGTCGGCGACCGCCAGGCGGCGGTCTTCCACCTGGTCGGGCACGGCGCCTTCAAGGCACTGCTGTTCCTGGCGGCCGGCGTGGTGATCCACGCCGCGCACACCAACTCGCTGGCCGCCCTGGCCCGCGTCCCGGACCTGCGCAGGCAGGTGCCGGACGCCTACTGGACGATGGGCATCGCGCTGGTCGCCCTGGTCGGGCTGCCGCCGTTCACCGGCTTCTTCACCAAGGAGTCGGTGCTCACCGCCGCCGAGCACGCCGCCACCGGCGAGGCGCTGACCAACGGCCTCGGGCCGGTGAGCGCCGTCCCGTCCGCGGCCGGCTGGATCGTGCTGGTGGCCGCCGGGCTGACCGCGCTGCTCACCGCCGCCTACGCGGCCCGGCTCTGGCTGCTGGCCTTCCACAGCTCGCTGGTGCCGCCCGGCCTGCCGAAGCTCGCCCCGTACTCCCCGGAGATCGACGAGGCGGACGAGGAGCAGGCCGAGCCGCCCGCCATGCGCTGGCCGCTCTGGGTGCTGGCCGTGCCGACCATGGCCTTCGGCGTCTTCGGCCTGCGCGCCGACTGGCTGCCCGCGCTGCTGGACGGCGGCGAGCTCCGCCCGTCCACCGCGACGGCGGTGATCGGCACCGGCCTGGCGGTGGCCGGTCTGCTGATCGGCTGGGCGGCCTGGCGGACCGTCACCTCCCGGGCGATCGACGCCGCCGCCCGGGTGCCCGAGCAGCCCGGGGCCCCGGCCGCCGAGTCGCTCACCCCGGTGGTGCCCAAGCCCGCCCCGGCCACCGACCCGGGCCGGCTGCTGCTCGGCCCGCTGCACGGGCCCGCGCTGCACGGCTTCCACGTGGACGCGCTGTACTCCGCGCTGTTCGTCCGACCGACGGCCGCCGCCGCCCGGCTGGTCCGCTTCCTGGACCGCGAGGTCGTCGAGACCTACGTCCAGGGCACCGGCCAGGGCGCCCGGCTGCTCGGCTGGGCCGTCCGCAAGGCCCAGACCGGCAACGCCCAGACCTACCTGAGCGCGCTGCTCGCCGCCGTGGTGCTGCTCACCGTCCTGGTGGCGGTGGGCACGTGACCCTCTCTCATCGGATCGGAGGCCGTCGGTGAACGCGCTTCTCATCGGCCTCCTGCTGCTGCCCCTGCTCGGCGCCGCCGCCACCCTGGCCCCGCTCGGCGAGCGGGCCGCGCTCCGCCTCGGGGTCGGCGTCACCGGCGCGGTGCTGCTCGGCGGCATCGCGGTGGCCGCCGCCTTCGACCACGACCGGCCCGCCGCGATCCAGGGCGTCACCGACGTGGCCTGGATCCCGGCGATCGGCGTCCGCCTGCACCTCGGGGTGGACGGCATCTCGCTGCCGCTGGTGGTGCTCACCGCGCTGCTCACCTTCCTCTGCGCGGTGTACTCCACCAAGCGGCTGCCGGACGGCCCCGGTGCCCGGGCCTTCACCGGCCTGGTGCTGCTCCTGGAGGCCGGCATGCTGGCCACCTTCCTGGTGCTGGACCTGGTGCTGTTCTTCCTGGCCTTCGAGATCGTGCTGATCCCGATGTACTTCCTGATCGCCCGCTGGGGCAGCGGGCAGCGCGTCCCGGCGGCCAACCGCTTCATCCTCTACACCCTGCTCGGCTCCGCCGTGATGCTGCTCGGCTTCCTGCTGATCGGCCATCAGACCGGCACCTTCGACATGACCGAGCTGGCGCGGCGGCACGGCTCCGGCCTCGGCCACGGCACCCAGGTGATCGCCGCCCTGGCCATCCTGATCGGCCTCGCGGTCAAGGCCCCGGCCTTCCCGCTGCACAGCTGGCTGCCGGACGCGCACACCGCCGCGCCCACGGCCGGCTCGGTGCTGCTGGCCGGCGTGATGCTCAAGATGGGCACCTACGGCCTGGTCCGGGTGCTGCTCCCGGTGGTGCCGGACGGCACCGCCACGCTGGCCCCGTACCTCGGCGCGCTGGCGGCGGTCGGCATCGTCTACGGCTCGCTGGCCTGCCTGGCACTGGCCCGGCCCGGTGCCAAGGGCGACCTCAAGCGGCTGATCGCGTACTCCTCGGTCGGCCACATGGGCTTCGTGCTGCTCGGCATCGCCTCGATGACCCCGGCGGGGGTGAACGGCGCGCTGTTCGCCAACATCGCCCACGGCCTGATCACCGGCCTGCTGTTCTTCCTGGTCGGCGCCGTCAAGGACCGCTACGGCACCGCCGACCTGGACACCCTGGCCGGGGCCACCGGCGCCGCGCTCTACGGCCGGGCGCCCCGGCTCGGCGGGCTGCTCGCCTTCGCCGCCGTGGCCAGCCTCGGCCTGCCCGGCCTGGCCGGCTTCTGGGGCGAACTGCTCGCCATGTACGGCGCCTTCGAGCCGGCCGCCGGCCTGTCCCGACCGGCCTTCCTCACCTACCTGGTGCTGGCCGGGCTCGGCACCCTGCTCACCGCCGCCTACCTGCTGATCGTGGTCAAGCGGGTCTGCATGGGCGACCCGGCGCAGGACGGTCCGGCCGAGCTCGCCGACGTGCAGGGCCACGAGGCCGTCAGCTGGACCCCGCTGGCCGCCCTCACGCTGCTGGCCGGGCTCTGGCCCGCGCTGCTGCTCGGGCTCTCCGACCCGGCCGTCAAGCACCTGCTCGGGGGTGGCTGACCCGTGCTCACCCTCCTGCCCACCTCCCCGGGACGGACCGTCATGACTCCTCTCGCCGCCGCCGATCCGGGCTCGCTGGTCCAGTCCGTCGACTGGGTGGCGATCGCCCCGCCGCTGATCGCCGCGCTGGGGGCGCTGGTGGTGCTGGTGGCCGATCTGTTCCTGAAGGGGAGTCAGAAGCGGCTGCTGTCCTGGCTGGCGGGCGGGGCCCTGGTGCTCGCGCTGGCCGCCCTGCTGCCGCTCGCCCTCGGGGACCCGCGCTCCACCTTCTGCGTCGCCGACGCCGGCTGCTCCTACGTGGCCGACGACTTCGCGCTGGTCTTCCAGCTGCTGGCGCTGGCCGGCGCGCTGCTGGTGGTGCTGCTCTCCGTGCACACCGTCGGCTCCGAGCAACTGCCCGGCGGCGAGTACTGGTTCCTGCTGCTGAGCAGCACGGCCGGTGCCGCCCTGCTGCCCGCCTCCCGTGACCTGGCCACCCTGGTGGTCGCGCTGGAGGTCGTCACGCTGCCGTCCTTCGCGCTGGTCGCGCTGCGCCGGGACGGGCGGGGCGCCGAGGCCGCGATGAAGTTCTTCCTCTCCTCCGTCACGGCCACCGCCGTGATGCTGCTCGGCGTCGGCTTCGTCTACGCCGCCTCCGGCAGCCTGCACTTCACCGCCGTGGCCGAGGGTCTGACGCAGGCTCCGGCCCAGCTGCGCCACCTGGCCGAGGCGGGCGCGGTGCTCACCCTGGTCGGCTTCGCCTTCAAGACCGCCGCCGTGCCGTTCCACTTCTGGGTGCCCGACACCTACGTCGGCTCCCCGGTGCCGGTGGCCGGCTACCTCTCGGTGGTCGGCAAGGCGGCCGGCCTGGCCGGGCTGGCCCTGGTCACCACGCTGGCCTTCCGCCCGTACGGGCACACCTGGGGCCTGGTGCTCGCGGTGCTGGCCGCCGTCACCATGACCGCCGGCAACGTCGCCGCGCTGCGCCAGCGCGGCGCCGACCGGGACGGCGCGGTCCGGCTGCTGGCCTGGTCCTCCGTCAGCCAGGCCGGGTACCTGCTGGTGCCGCTGGCCGCCGCCGGCTACGCGGGCTCGGCCGAGCCGGTCGGGGCGACCGCCGCGTACGCGCTGGTCTACGGGGTGGTGAACCTCGGCGCCTTCGCGGTGGTCGCGGTCTGCGGCGGCGGCGCGCTGGACTCCTACCGGGGCCTGTTCGCCCGCAACCGGTGGACGGCGCTGGCACTGGCCTTCTTCCTGCTCTGCCTGGCCGGGCTGCCGCCGGGCGTGGTCGGCCTGTTCGGCAAGGTGGTGGTGTTCCGGGCGGCGGTGGACGCGGGCCTCGGCTGGCTGGCCGTGGTGATGGCGGTCAACGTGGTCATCGCGCTGTCCTACTACCTGACCTGGACCGCGAAGCTGTTCGTGGCGGGGGAGGGGACGGTCCGTCAGGTCCCCGGCCCGCTGCGGGCCGGCATCGCCCTGACGGCGGCAGCGGCGGGCGTGCTCTCGGTGGCTCCGCAGCTGGTGCTCCAGGTGGTCTCCGGCTCGCTGTTCTGACGCACCGGAACTGCTCGGGGAACGAAGGGCCCGTGCGGGCGCGTTGATCTCGTAGTAGGGATGAGGTCAGAAGGGCTTCCCACCGCACCACCTGGAGGGCCTGCGTGCACCGGCACAACGCGTTGAGGACGGCCGCGCTGCTCGGCGGGCTGTCGGCGCTGATCCTGGTGATCGGCAGCTTCTTCGGCCGGGCGGGGTTCGTCCTCGCACTGCTGGTCGCGCTCGGCACCAACGCCTACGCGTACTGGAACAGCGACAAGCTGGCGCTGCGCGCCATGCGGGCCCGCCCGGTCAGCGAGATCGAGGCGCCGCAGCTCTACCGGATCGTCCGCGAGCTCTCCACCTCGGCCCGCCAGCCGATGCCCCGGCTCTACATCTCGCCGACCGAGGCGCCGAACGCCTTCGCCACCGGCCGCGACCCCCGGCACGCCGCCGTCTGCTGCACCGAGGGCATCCTGCGGCTGCTGGACGAGCGCGAGCTGCGCGGGGTGCTCGGCCACGAGCTGAGCCACGTGCACAACCGGGACATCCTGATCTCCTCGGTGGCCGGGGCGCTCGCCTCGGTGGTGGTGTTCCTGGTGAACTTCGCCTGGCTGATCCCGTTCGGCCGCAGCGAGGACGACGACGGCCCGGGCCTGTTCGGGATGCTGGCGATGATGATCCTCGGCCCGCTGGCCGCCTCGCTGATCCAGCTGGCCGTCAGCCGCTCCCGGGAGTACCAGGCCGACGCCGACGGCGCCCGGATCACCGGCGACCCGCTCGCCCTGGCCAGTGCGCTGCGGAAGCTGGAGGGCGGCACCCAGCGCCTCCCGCTGCCGCCCGAGCCGGGCCTGAAGACCGCCAGCCACATGATGATCGCCAGCCCGTTCCGCACCGGCGAGGCCGGCACCCGGCTGTTCGCCACCCACCCGCCGATGGCCGAGCGGATCGCCCGGCTGGAGCGGATGGCCGGGGAGCGGCTGGCATGACAACCTGATCACCGCCCTCATCACAGCGACCGCAGGAGCACACCCGCATGAGCAGCGCAGCACACTACGACGTCGTCGTCCTCGGTGCCGGTCCCGGTGGCTACACCGCCGCCGTCCGCTCCGCCCAACTGGGCCTGCGCACGGCCGTGATCGAGCCGAAGTACTGGGGCGGCGTCTGTCTGAACGTCGGCTGCATCCCGTCCAAGGCGCTGCTGCGCAACGCGGAGCTGGCGCACATCTTCACCAAGGAGGCCAAGACCTTCGGCATCAAGGTCGAGGGCTCGGTCAGCTTCGACTACACCGAGGCGTTCAAGCGCAGCCGCTCGGTCGCCGACGGCCGGGTCAAGGGCGTCCACTACCTGATGAAGAAGAACGGGATCACCGAGTACGACGGCCGCGGCACCTTCGTCGACGACCACACCATCCAGGTCGCGCTGAACGGCGGCGGCTTCGAGCTGGTCAGCTTCGACCACTGCGTCATCGCCACCGGTGCCTCCACCCGCCTGCTGCCCGGCACCAGCCTGAGCGACCGGGTGGTGACGTACGAGGAGCAGATCCTCACCGACCAGCTGCCGGGCAGCATCATCATCGCGGGCGCCGGCGCGATCGGCGTCGAGTTCGCCTACGTGCTGCACAACTACGGCGTGCAGGTCACCATCGTCGAGTTCCTGGACCGGATGGTGCCGCTGGAGGACGCCGAGGTCTCGGCCGAGCTGGCGAAGCAGTACAAGAAGCTGGGCATCCAGGTGCTCACCTCGACCCGGGTGGAGTCGATCGACGACAGCGACCCGGCGGCCAAGGTGAAGGTCACCGTCACCAAGGACGGCGTGCAGCAGGTGCTGGAGGCCGACAAGGTGCTCCAGGCGATCGGCTTCGCGCCGCGCACCCAGGGCTACGGCTTGGAGAACGCCGGGGTCAAGCTCACCGACCGGGGCGCGATCGCGATCGACGGCCGGGGCCGGACCAGCGTCGACCACATCTTCGCGATCGGCGACGTGACGGCCAAGCTGATGCTCGCCCACGCGGCCGAGGCGATGGCGGTCATCGCGGCCGAGACCATCGCGGACGCGGAGACCATGGAGGTGGACTTCGCGATGATCCCGCGCGCCACCTACTGCCAGCCGCAGATCGCCAGCTTCGGCTACACCGAGGCGCAGGCCCGCGAGCTGGGGTACGCGGTGAAGGTCTCCAAGTTCCCGTTCACCGCCAACGGCAAGGCGCACGGCCTCGGTCACCCGGTCGGCTTCGTCAAGGTGATCAGCGACGAGACCCACGGCGAACTGCTCGGCGCCCACATGATCGGCCCCGAGGTCACCGAGCTGCTGCCCGAGCTGACGCTGGCCCAGCAGTGGGACCTCACCGTGCACGAGGTGGCCCGCAACGTGCACGCCCACCCCACCCTCGGCGAGGCGGTCAAGGAGGCCGTGCACGGCTTGGCCGGCCACATGATCAACATGTGACCGGCCGGGTGGTCCGGGCCCTCTGGGGGCCTGCCGTGCGTCAGCTGCGGTAGGTGCAGAGGGCCCAGACCACGAAGGCGTCGATCGCGATGGCGATCAGCGACCAGAGCGGGTAGTAGGGCAGGAAGAGGAAGTTCAGCACCAGGTGCAGCGAGACCAGGGCGATGCCGACCACCCTCGCCCAGGCCGCTCCGGTGAGCATCCCGAAGCCGACCGCCGCCAGCACGATGCCGACCAGCAGGTGGATCCAGCCCCAGGACGTCAGGCTGAACGCGAAGGTGTAGTTCGGCGTGGTCAGGTAGACGTCGTCCTTGGCGAGCGCCACCACGCCCTGGAAGATCCCGATCACCCCGCTGACCACCATCATCACCCCGGCGAACAGCACCAGGCCGGTGACCGCTCCGGAGTTCGACCGGCGGGCGCCGCCCGGCGCGGGTACGGGGCCTGACGGATCGTAGAGCGGACCTGATGCCTGGGACATGGCTGCCTCCTGGGACGAACTGACGGAGTGCCAGTTTTGTCCCAGTATGGGAGGGCGGTCAGGGTCCGGCACCCCGGACGGGGCGGCCGATGGACGGCCGTCCGGGGGCGGGGGAGGATGGAGGCGGCAGGAGAGAGGGGCGCGCGATGCGACAGCACCGGTTCCACCGCGACCACGGCGGGCACTCCGTCACCGTCTTCCTCCGGCAGGGCCTGCACACCGAGGCCGAGTTGCTGGTGGACGGCAAGGAGGTCGGCAGCGGGCGGCTGACCGGCCGGGGGCCGTGGGTCCTCGCCGACGCGCTGCCCGAGGACCCGCCGGTGCCGTTCACCGTCCGGATCGGGCCGAGCGATCCGCCGGTCTGCGTGCTGGAGATCGCCGGGGCCGCGCATCCGATGCCGCCGGTGGTCTGACCGCCGTCGGACGGCGGTCAGACGGCGGCCGGACGGCGGGTCTGCCGGTGGCCGGACTCAGCCGCCGAGCTCGGCGGCGGTGGGCGGGTTGGCGCCGGCCCGGGAGACGGTGAGGGCGGCGGCCCGGCCCGCGTACCGCAGCAGGTGGGTCAGCTCCCGCTGGTCCAGCACCGCCAGCGCCGGGCGGGCCGCCGCCCCGAGCAGACCCCGGGCCGCCAGCCGGTCCAGCACCGCCGCCGTGAAGGCGTCCCCCGCCCCGACCGTGTCCACCACCTCGGCCGGGGCGGCGCTCTGTTCGGCCGCCACGTAGCGGGTGTACGCCGCCGAGCCGGCCGCGCCCCTGGTCACCAGGACCACGGCCGGGCCCAGGGCGAGCCACCGCTCGGCCACCTCGTGGGCGGCCTGCCCCGGGTAGAGCCAGGCGAGGTCCTCGTCGCTGGCCTTCACCAGGTCGGCCGCCGCCACGCAGCGCTCCACCCGGGCCCGGGCCCCGGCGGGCTCGCCGAGCAGGGCGGGGCGGACGTTCGGGTCGTAGCTGACGGTGGCTCCGGCGGCCCGCAGGCGGTCGGTGATCGCCAGGACGGCGGTGGAGCCGGGCTCCAGGACGGCGGAGACCGATCCCAGGTGGAGGTGGTCGGGCGGGGGCACCTCGGTGTCGGCGAGGGTCCAGCGGACGTCCAGCTCGTAGCTCGGCTGACCGTCCGGGCCGAGGGTCACCACGGCGGTCGGGGTCGGCACACCGGTCTGACCGTCCGTCAGCAGCTCCACGCCGGCGGTCCGCAGGTGCCCGCCGATCAGCTCCCCGACCGGCTCCGTCCCGAGCTGCGTCAGCAGCGCAGCCTGCCGCCCCAACCGGGCCAACCCGTACGCGACGTTCGCCGGGCTCCCCCCGGCGTGCACCACGTCCGGCCGCCCGGGCACCCGCACGATGTCGGCCACGCTCTCGCCCACCACCAGGAACCCGCCCACCATGGCCCACCCTCCGCTTGACGACCCGTCCGACGGTACCGGCCGGGCGGCGGCGCCTGCGGCGGGGCGGGGTGGATGGGGGTGATCTGTCGGGTGGTGCCGGGCAGGTGGGGTGCCTGGGGCGGGGTGGGTGTGGGTGGTCGGTTCGGAGGCCGAGCGGGTGAGGTGCCTGCGGCGGGGCGGGGTGGATGGGGGTGATCTGTTCGGTGGTGGTGGGCAGGTGGGGCGCCTGCGGCGGGCCGGGGCGGGTGTGGGGTGATCCGTTCGCTACCGGCCGGGCGGGGTGCCAGGGGCGGGGCGGGGTGTGGGTGGTCGGTTCGGGTGCCGAGCGGGTGGGGCGCCTGCGGCGGGGCGGGGTGTGCGGCGGGTGTGAGATCGGGGACGGCGCCCGGTCCGGCGCCTGTCCGCGTCCCGCCCCGGCGGCCGTCCCGGTCCGGGTGGGGGCTGTTCGGCCCGTCCTGGCGCGCGGGCGGTGCCGGTCGGTCGCCGTTGACCGGGCCGTCGGGTGGCTTCCGGGCCGCGCTCCCCCGTGCTTCCCGGTGCTCCTTCGTGCGCCCCGTACGGGTGTCGGCGGGCCCTGGTTGGGGGGCTCGTGCGGCGGCTATGTTGGTCGCTCCTGGGGCGGGAGGGGCGTAGGTGGTGAGTGTGGAGGAGGCGGAGGCCCGGCGCTACGGGGCGGCCGGGGCGGCGGAGGGGCACGGCCTGGCGGCGGCGTTGGAGGGGTACCGGAGGGCGCACCCGGGGGAGTGGTCCGCCGCGCTGGTGGCGGCGTTGGCGCAGGGGCACCGGGAGGTGCTGGCCGCCCGGGAGCGGTGGGTACGGCTGGCGGCCGGGGACGGGCCGGAGGGCGAGCTGCGGGCGGCGGCCGAGCGGGCCGGCTTCGATCCGCTGGCGGACTGCCGGGCCTGGCTGGCCGGCCGGGCGGGGGCGGCTCCGGGGGAGGCGGGGACGGAGCGGCTGCGCGAGCGCCTGGGGCGGGCGGTGGTGGGCCGGTTCGCGGTGGACGAGTTGACGGACCGCCTGCTGGTGCTCGGTCAGGGGGCGGACGAGGAGGCCGTGACGGAGCTGCTCGGCCCGGGCTGCGTGGCCGTCGGCCTGGAGCGGATCGGCCCGGACGCGGCCCGCCGCTCGGTCCGGGACGCCCGTGCGGCGGACCGCCTGGCGGCCGGTCGGCCGGGCGTGTGGCGGTACGCGGAGCTCTGGCCGCTGGCGGTGACGGCCGCCGCCGTGGACCGGCTGGATCCGCTGCTCGCCCCGGCGGTGGCCGCCGCCCGGACCTACCCGCACCTGGCCGAGGCGGTCCGGGCGTTCGCCGACCACGGGTTCGACCCGTCGGCCGCCGCCCGTGCGCTGCTGCTGCCGCCGGAGGTGCTGGAGCGCCACCTGCGCCGCTGGCGCCGGCTGACCGGGGCCGACGTCCGCACCCTCCCGGGCCTGACCGCCTCCCGCGCCGCCGTCGAACTGGCCGCCGCCGATCCCGCCCCCTGGCCGCCGGAGGGGTGACGCCCGACTCCCGGGGTGCCCCGCCGACAGGTGGTGAGGAGCCGGGGCGGATGATGGCCTCCGGTGCCGGGCCGGACCGGTGGGTCCGGGGGCGTTCACCGGGCCGTCACGCGGAGGTCCGCGCAGCTGTTGCCCATTCGTGACCGGGAGCGGGCCGTCTGACGCAACCTTCACCACCCGTGTGGACGTATACAGAGACCGAAGGCGATGTTGGGAGTGCACGGATGAGGCGGGCAGACAGGGCCCTGGTGGCGGGCGTGGTCGGCGGAGTTCTGCTGCTGACGGCGGCATGCAGCGGGAGCACCGGCGGCAGCGGCGGCGGTACGGGCGGGGGCGGCGGCGACGCGACGGGGAAGCCGTCGGCGGAGGCGCCGAAGACCTCGGCGGCCGTGGTGAGCGTGGAGCCGGCGGACGGGACCAAGGAGGTCAAGCCGTCCGGCGTGCTGAAGGTCGCGGTCGCCAGCGGCAAGCTGACCACGGTGAAGGTGACCGGCAAGGACGGCGCCGAGGTGCCCGGCGCGGTGACCCCGGACGGTCTGGGCTGGGCCCCGACCGGCAATCTGGCGGTCTCCACCGAGTACCAGGTGGACGCCCAGGCGGTGGACACCGCGGGCATCGCGACCAGCAAGAAGAGCACCTTCACCACGCTGACCCCGAAGAAGGGCGCCGGCCCGAAGGACAACGTCGCCGACAACGCGACCTACGGCGTCGGCATGATCGTCTCGCTCACCTTCACCACCCCGGTGAAGGACAAGGAGGCCGTCGAGAAGGCGGTCACCTTCCAGACCGAGGACAACCGGGTGGTCAAGGGCCACTGGTTCGGCAACCAGCGGGTGGACTTCCGCCCGGAGCACTACTGGAAGTCGAACAGCAAGGTCACGGTGAAGTACGACCTGAAGAGCGTGGAGACCGCGCCGGGCGTGTACGGCGAGGTGAACAGCACCCAGACCTTCAACATCGGCCGCTCCCGGATCAGCGAGGCGGACGCCAGCTCCAAGCGGATGGTGGTGCAGGAGGAGGGCAAGGCCCCGCAGACGCTGCTGATCAGCGCCGGCGCCAGCTCGCCCGCCTCCCAGAACACCTTCAACGGGACCATGGTGGTGATGGGCAAGGAGGGCACCACCGTGATGGACTCCAGCACGGTGCCCAACCACGAGGGCGCGGCCTACAAGGTGGAGATGCCGCACGCGCTGCGGCTCACCCCGTCCGGCACCTACGTGCACGGCAAGAACGTGGCCCAGTCGGTCTTCGGCAACCAGAACACCAGCCACGGCTGCATCGGCCTGTACGACACGGCCGGTGACGGTTCGCCGAGCACCCCGGCGGGCAGCTTCTACGACGCCTCGATCATCGGCGACGTGGTGACGGTGAAGGGCTCGGTGGGCAAGCAGGTCGCCCCGGACAACGGCATGAGCGGCTGGAACCTCAACTGGTCGCAGTGGTGACGGTGCGTCAGCGCTGACTCGCCGACTCGGGCGGGGGTGCCCATCGGGTTCACCGGGCACCCCCCATCGGAGGGACGGACGGCCACGGGTGGTGCGTGGACCGTACCTTTAATGACAGAAGAACAACCCCACAGGAAATGGATGCAGTACCAGCGCTTTCCATTTCGGTGCGGACTCCCTGTCCCTCGGAGTGCCCGAGAAAGCGAGAACACGAGAAATGACCACCACCAGAGAGCGTTCTGCCACCGTCACCCTCCGACGACGCGTCCGCGCCGGGATCCTGCCCATCAGCGTGGAGGCCCGCCTCTCGCTGATGCTCCGGGTCAGCGTGGCCCTGGTGTACATCTGGTTCGGCCTGCCGAAGTTCTGGGTCGGGCTCAGCCCGGCCGAGCCGCTGGCGGTCCGCACCACCGAGGCACTGACCTTCGGCGTGCTGCACGGACACCTCGCCTCCGTGCTGATCGCCGCCTTCGAGGTCGCGTTCGGGCTCCTGTTACTGAGCGGCCGGGTGCCCCGCCTCACCTTCCTGGTCTTCCTCGGCCACATCGCCGGGACGGCCGCACCGCTGATCCTGTTCCCCGAGGTCACCTGGGTGATGCCGGTCGTCGGCACCCTGGAGGGCCAGTACATCCTGAAGAACGTGGTGCTCATCGCGGCGGTCACCTCCGCCCTGGTGCTCACCCAGCAGGACCGGCGCCAGCGCCGGCAGCTCCGGCAGCAGATCGAGGAGCTGGAGCACGTGCGGCCGGCCACCGTGGCCGCCTGACGCACCCTCACCCGACCGACGCACTCCTCCCGGGACCGGGGGACGGCCATGACGCCGTCCCCCGGTCCCGCTTTTCCCGGAGAATTCCCGAAAGGGCGTCCTCCGGGTTTTCCGTGATGCCCCATCGGTGGCCCCGGAGAACAATTCCCGGAATGCGGCCGTAGCGTCTTCCCATCGGATCGGACCGCCAACCGAAGGACGGAATCGTGACCACTGACGCCACCACCGCCGCCGAGACCCTCTCCATCGCCGTCGTCGGTGCCGGTCCGCGCGGACTCTCCGTGCTGGAGCGCCTCGCCGCCCGGCTCAACGCGGGCGAACTGCCCGGCCGCCGGGTGCGCCTGCACGTGATCGACGCGGTGGAGATCGGGGCCGGCCGGGTGTGGCGCACCGACCAGGACGAGTGGTTCACCATGAACACCGCGGTCGGCCAGGTCACCATGTACTCCGGCGGGCCGGACGGCGGCCCGGCCCGGCCCGGGGCCGGGCCCTCGTTCGGCGAGTGGATCGCCGAGCGGGCCCGGACCCACGGCGAGCCGCTGCTCGGCCCGGACGACCACGCCTCCCGGCAGCGCTACGGCCAGTACCTGCGGGCGGTGTACCGCAGCGTCCTGGAGAGCCTGCCGGCGCGGGTCGAGGTGGTCGAGCTGGACGGCCGGGTGGAGCACATCGTGCCGCGCGCGGGCGGCGGCCACCTGCTCCGGGTGGACCTGGCGCCGTTCGCGGTGCCGCACCTGATCGAGGCCGACAGGGTGCTGCTGGCCACCGGGCACCCGACCAACCAGCCGGACGGCTTCGAGTACCGGATGCTGGCCTTCACCGGCCGCCACCCGGGCACCACCTACCTGTGCGGGGACTCGGCCGCCGACATGGCGCTGGACCGGAACACCGTCCCGCCCGGCTCCACGGTGGCGGTCCGGGGGCTCGGGCTCTCCTTCCACGACGTGGTGCTCAGCCTGACCGTCGGCCGGGGCGGGCTGTTCGAGCTGGACGTGGACGGGCTGCGGTACCTGCCCAGCGGCCTGGAGCCGAAGATCGTCGCGGGCTCGCGCAGCGGTCTGCCGGTCCCGGCCCGGGGCCGGGACCGGCAGGACCCCGACCACACCCACACCCCGCTCTTCCTCACCCGGCGGGCGGTGGCCGAGGCCCGGGCCCGCCGGCTGGCCGAGAGCGGCAGCGGCCAGCTGGTCTTCGGCGAGGACGTGCTGCCGCTGCTGATCCGGGAGGTGGAGCACGTGCATCAGGAGGCGCACCGCCGCAGTGGCGCCACCACGCCCGCCGAGCCGATCGACCTGGTGGCGCTGGCCCGCCCGTTCCGAGGTGAACTCTTCGCCGATTCACGGGAGTTCGAGTCCCGGATGCTGGAGGTGATGCGGGCCGACCTGCGCGCCGCCGAGCAGGGCAACGTCGACGGACCGCTGAAGGCCGCGCTCGACGTGCTGCGCGACCTCCGGGACGTGGTGCGTGAGGCGGTGGACTTCGGCGGCCTGCGCCCCGACAGCCACGTCCGCGAGTTCCGGGGCGACTTCCTGCCGCTGGACTCGCTGCTCTCGGCCGGACCGCCGATCGCCCGGGTCGGGCAGCTGATCGCCCTGATCGAGGCCGGGGTGGTCGAAGTCGCGGGCCCCGGGGTCGAGTTCACCACGGACGAGGCGAGCGGCAGCTTCCTGGTGTACTCCCCGCAGGTGAACGGATCCACCCGGGCCGCCACCACCCTGATCGACGCCCGGATCCCCACCCCCGACCTCTACCGGGACACCTCCCCGCTCACCCGCTCGCTGCTGGCCGACGGCACCGTCGGCGAGTACCTGCACGCCGACGAGCTGACCGGCGAGATCGTCTACAGCGGCGGTCTCCACGTCACCCCCGCGCCGTTCCGCCTGGTCGCCGCCGACGGCACCGTCCACCGGGACCTGTACGCGCTGGGCGTCCCGACCGAGCACACCCGGTGGTTCACCCAGGTCGGCAGTGGCAGGCCGGGCCTGGACACCCTCTTCCACCGGGACGCCGACGCCATCGCCGCCGACATGCTGCGGGCCCCGGCGCCGACCGGCTCGGCGCGGGCCTCGGAGCAGGTCTCGGAGCAGGCCCTCACCCCGGTGGCCGCACTCTGACGCGGGGCGGGTGCGCCTGACCGGTATGTCCTGATTGTCCTCCTATGATCGGACCGCCTCCCGTACGGTACGGGCGGCGGTCCGAAGGAGTTCTGATGGACGGTTACCCGCTGCTCAACCTGTTCTGGACGATGCTGGAGGTCTTCCTCTTCGTCCTCTGGTTCTTCCTGCTCTTCAAGGTGATCGGGGACATCTTCCGCGACCACGCGATGGGCGGCTGGGGCAAGGCCGGCTGGCTGGTCTTCGTGATCCTGCTGCCCTACCTCGGCGTGCTGGTCTACCTGATCGCCCGGGGCAGCTCGATGGGCGAGCGCGACCGCGAGCAGGCGCGCAAGAGCGAGGCGGCCTTCCGCGCCTACGTCCAGGAGGCCGCAGGTCAGCAGCCGACGGACGGTCAGCAGCCCACCCAGGCGGACGAGTTGGCGAAGCTGGCGCGGCTGCGCAGCGACGGGACGCTGACCGAGGACGAGTTCCAGCAGGCGAAGGCCAAACTGCTGGCCTGAAAGCGACGTTCCGGTCCGGACCCTTCCTCGGCGATCTCCGAACTGGCATGCTGGCGCACTGTTCCGGACATGTCGAGGGGGGTTCCGTGTCTCGTTACTGGAGTGCGGGCCTGGCTGCGGCCAGTGCCCTGCTGTTGGTGCCCGGAGTGGCTGTCGCCGCTCCGTCGGCCCAGGGAGCCGCAGCCGCGGCCAAGGTGGACCCGGTGTCGTGGACACCGTGCAATCCGGATCCGACCAAGCCCGATCCGGGCATCTACGACTGTGCGACCTACCCGGTGCCGCTGGACTACGCCAAGCCCAAGGGCGAGACGATCGGCATCGCGATGCTGCGCCGCCGGGCCTCCGACCCGGCGCACCGAATAGGCTCGCTCTTCCTCAACCCCGGCGGCCCGGGCGGCAGCGGCTACCTCTGGGCCACCACCACGCGCTTCGACAAGAAGGTCCAGGACCGCTTCGACCTGGTCGGCTTCGACCCGCGCGGCGTGGCCCGCAGCAACCCGCTGCGCTGCTTCACCACCAACGAGGAGTCCGACGCGCTCTGGGAGCGCGCCACCGGCGTCCCGGTCACCGCGACCGAGGTCCGCGACACCATGGCCGCCAACCGCGACTACGCGGCGGCCTGCGGCAAGAACGCCGGCCCGCTGATCAAGCACATGTCGACCATCAACGTGGTCCGCGACCTGGACCGGATGCGGCAGGCCGTCGGCGACGCCCAGCTCACCTTCGCGGGCTTCTCCTACGGCACCCTGATCGGCGCCACCTACGCCAACATGTACCCGTCCAAGGTCCGCGCGGTGATCGTCGACGGCAACGTCGACCCCAACCTGCGGATGACCGACGGCCTGGAGTACGACCGCCAGCGCGCCGAGGGCTTCGAGCTCTCGCTCAAGGGCTTCCTGGAGCGCTGCGCCACCGCGGGCACCGCCCGCTGCGCCTTCGCCGGCGGCGACAACCGGGCCCGCTTCGACGCCATCCGCAACCACCTGCGGACCAGCCCGGTGACCCTGCCGAGCGGTGCCGAGGTCACCCTCTCCAGCTTCACCAGCCAGGTCGCCAACGCGCTGTACGCGCAGAGCCGGCTGGCCGGTCTGGCCACCTCGATCCAGGCGCTGGACGTGGCGATCAACACCCAGGGCGCCCGCTCGCTGACCAAGGGCCAGGGCGTCACCGGCGCGGCCGACCTGCTCGCCACCGTCGCCCCGCAGGCGCTCCGGGAGGCCCCGGCCGAGACCCCGTACACCTCGGACGACTCCTACTACGGCGTCAACTGCCAGGACAAGCCGTACCCGCCGGTCCCGCAGCTGTTCCCGCTGGCCGCCAAGGTCTGGGAGCTCGGCTCGCCGACCTTCGGCCGCTACCAGGCCTTCGACGCGCCGCCGTGCGCCAGCTGGCCGGCCCCCGCGCTCACCAACGAGCGCTACACCGGTCCGTGGAACAAGAAGACCGCCAACAAGGTCATGGTGATCGGCAACCTCTACGACCCGGCCACCCAGTACAAGTTCGCCCAGCGGATGCAGCGTCAGCTCGGCGACGCGGTGCTGGTCACCGTCGACTCGATCGAGCACTGCGCGATCGGCCGCAGCGCCGCGCTCAACGTGCTGGTCACCGACTACCTGGTGAACAGGACCGCCCCGGCGGCCGGCCAGACCCTCAAGGCCGATCTGGACCCGTTCCCGGCCGTCTGACCCCGCTCCGCCCCGCGTGCCCGTCCCTCGCTCCGAGGGGCGGGCACGCTCATTCGTTGACCAGGACCGGGAGCGAGAGCACCGCCGTGACGGGGCTGGAGGTGAGCTTCTCGGCCGGGATGCTGAAGTCGATGCCGCCCTCGGCGGCGCGCGGCCCCAGGTGGGCGCCCTCGGACTCCTCCTCCTGGTAGTGGAAGGTGCCGGTGCCGGCCAACTGCCCCTGCTGGTCGTAGAAGGCGGCCCGCAGCTCCAGCGCCAGCACGTCGCTGATGTCCGAGGTGATGGTGAGGTGGCCGCCGACGGCCGAGCCCTTGTCCAGGGTGAGGCGCTCCAGCTTCACCCGGTCGGTGAACGGGCCGGGCTCCAGCCGGACCTCGCCGGGCCGGACCGGGCCGGCCAGCGAGGCGCCGGGGGCGGGGGCCGACTGCGGGGCCGGGAGCGTGAGCTGACTGGGCGTCGGGAGCGGTGCGTCCGCCGCCGGGGTGGTCCCGGCGGAGGTGCACCCGGTGAGCAGGGCCAGGGCGAGCAGCGGGAGGACGAGGGCGCGGCGGTTCACGTTCACGGCGGGGGTCTCCTGGGGCCGGAGGAGGTGCGGGGGGTACGGGGAGTACGGCCGGGGGCCGGAGGAGGAGCGGGAGTACGGCCGGGGGCCGGGAGGGGGCGTGTGCCCTCCCGGCCCCCGGTGATCCGGACGGGTCGTCAGCTGCCCCGCGGGGTCAGCGCGGCGACCGGTTGAAGAGCGAGCGGTACATCTTGCCGTACAGCTCGGTGTTGTCCTGGCTGGCGGCGAACCGCTGGCCGCCCGGGCCGTAGGCGAAGATCGGCACGTCGGCGCCGGTGTGGTTGCCGGACAGGTAGGTCAGCCAGAGGCTGGCCTCCGGGCTGCCGTCCACCACGCCGGCCGGGTCGTCCGGGGTGCGGAAGGTGGCCGGGGCGAAGTTCTTCGCGTCCTTGGCGCCCGCGCCGTTCACGATGCCGGTGGAGCGGGTGGCGTCCTTGACGTTGCCGCCCGGACGCGACGGGGAGCTGTTGTTCGCCGGGTTGCCCGGGTCGGTGTTCACCGGCGGGGCGGCGGCCTCCGCGTTGGTGAAGCTGCCCTTCTCGATGATGTTGAAGCCGGCGCACTCGTGGTCGGCCGTCACGATCACCAGGGTGTGGCCGTCGCGCTTGGCGAAGTCCACCGCCTTGGCCACCGCGTCGTCGAACGCCTTGATCTCGCCCAGGGTCTGGGTGGCGTCGTTGGCGTGCGAGCGCTTGTCGATCTGGGCGCCCTCGACCTGCAGGAAGAAGCCCTTGCGGTTGCGCTTGCCGAGCAGGTCGATCGCCTTGGTGGTGAGCTCGGCCAGGGCCGGCTCGGCCTTCTCCGGAGCGCCGGCCGGCAGCGCGGCCTTGGCCGCCTCCACCGTCAGGTTGCCCCGGTTGAACAGGCCGATCACCTTGCCGCTGCGCACCGCGTCCAGGTCGGCCTTGGTGGCGACCTTCTGGCTGGCGGCGGTCTGGGCCGGCAGCGCGGCGTCGCCGAAGCTGCCGAGCACCTGGTAGCCCTGGGCCTTCAGCGCCTTCTGGTCGTCCGGCTCGAAGCGGGCCAGGCCGCCGCCGAGGATCACGTCGGCCGTGCCGTTGCGGGCGATCTGCTCGGCCACCGGGGTGATCAGGGTGGCGTCCTTGGGCTTGGCCTCGTACGTGCCGTCGGCGTTCTTCGGCAGGCAGGCCGCGTCCGAGTAGACCGGGCCCTGGCAGCCGCGCAGCAGCACGTGGCTGAACTGGCCGGCCGGGGTGGCGTCGGTGATCTCGGCGGTGGAGACGTTGCCGGTGGCGAAGCCGGCCGCCTTGGCCTGCTCCATCAGGGTCACGACGCGCTTCTCGAAGGAGTCCACGCCGAGCGCCGCGTTGTAGGTCTTCACGCCGGAGGACCAGGCGGTGGCGGAGGAGGCCGAGTCGGTGACCAGGGCGGGCTTGTTGCTGCCCTTCTCCACCGCGTAGGTGGCGACCTGGCCGACGTACGGCATGCGCTCCATGTTCAGGCGCCCGGCGGCACCGTAGAAGCGGTCCCGGCCGGCCGTCACGTGGGTGCGGCCCATGCCGTCGCCCACCATGTAGATGACGTTGCGGATGTCGCCGCCGCCGCCGTACCAGCTGTCGTGACCCTGGTCGTTGCGGAACTGCTCGGCGGGCTCCGAGTTGGCGGTGACCGCCGCACCGCCCACCAGGGCGCTCGCGGTCACGAGCACCAACGCGGCCTTGAGGGCCTTGCGCTGCATAGGGGTTCGTCTCCTCGACAGGTTCGGCGCACCCGGGTGGCTGGCCACCGCGCACGCACCCGGGGCAGGGCCGGGCGGTGCGACCGTAGCGACGGCGCGTGAACGCGCCACCCGGGGCGGGTGTCCGTTGTCCGAACAACTTCCCCCGGCCATACGGGGATGGGGCATGATCGGGCACGAAGGACAACGCACGAGGGGGATTTCGTGGAGGAACTGCTCGCCCGGCTGGATGCCGCACGCACGGCGGCGGGGCTGTACACCGTGACCGAGCTGCTGGACCTCGCGGACGGCGGGAGCGTGGTCCACGACCCGTTCTCGGTGCTGATCTCGCGGCGGGTGACGCTCGGTCAGGGGAACGTCTTCTACCCGGGGGTGACGGTGGAGTGCGACGGGGCGAGCACCTGCACCATCGGCTCCGGCAACGTCTTCCGCTCCGGTGCCGCCGTGCTGGCCGAGGCGGGCGGCTCGGTCCGGATCGGCGACCGGAACCTGATCGGCGAGGGCGGCGCCCGGCTCAAGGCCAACCGGGCCGCCGCGGCCGTCGAGGTCGGGGACCGTACCCGGCTGCTCAACGGGCCGGAGATCGTCGGCCGTTCGGCGATCGGCGACGGCTGCCAGGTGATCGGCGCGATCGCCGTCCAGTCGGCCCGGCTGGCCGGCGGCGGCGACCACACCCACCCGGACCCGGACGGGCGGGGCGCCGTGCTCAAGGGCTCCGGCCTGGCCCGGGGCCTGGAGCTGGCGGTCGGCGAGGTGGTCAACGGCAGCGGCGACTTCGCCGCCGCCCCGGTGGAGCGGCAGCGCGCCTACCACCCGGACGCGCCCCGGCTCTGATGTGATCCGGCTCACGGTGGTGGTGCTGTCACATTCCGGCGGGCCGTTCCGTCGTAGGTGTGACAGCAACTCGGCAAGGCCGAACCAGCAGGGAGCACACCATGGAGATTCGCCTCAACCCCTACACCAACCCGGTCCTGGGCAAGGTCTTCAAGCACATCATCGCGGCCGGCAAGGTCCTGGAGGGCTCGACCCTCCCGGTCGCCACCCAGGAGTTCGTGAAGCTCCGGGCCAGCCAGATCAACGGCTGCGGCTTCTGCACCGACATGCACTTCAAGGACGCCGTCCACCACGGCGAGAGCCCCGAGCGGCTCAACCTGGTCGCCGCCTGGCGCGAGGCCACCGTCTTCACCGAGGCCGAGCGGGCCGCCCTCGAACTCACCGAGGAGGCCACCCGGATCGCCGACGCGGCCGGCGGCGTCAGCGACGAGGTCTGGGGCCGGGCCGCCCAGCACTACGACGAGGACCAGCTCGGCGCCCTGGTCGCGGCCATCGCCATCATCAACGCCTTCAACCGGGCCAACGTGATCCTGCGGACCCCGGCCGGCGACTACCGCCCGGGCCAGTTCGCCTGAGGTCCCGTCAGGTGCCGGCCGGCGTCCGGGGGCCTCGCTCCGGTTCGCCGGCCACCACCTGCCAGTGCGCCTCCTCGGCGTCGGCCCAGCGCTGCTCGGCGACGTCCCGGTGCCAGGTCCGCAGGTACCGCACCGTCAGCACGGTGCACCGGACGGCGGCCAGCGCGAACGCCACCGCCGCGACCAGCAGCCCGCCGACCACCACCGGGTGCACCCAGGGCGGCACCAGCTCGATGCCGTCGGCGGCGCCGCGCGCCACGCACTTCGCGGAGAGCGGGAAGTCGTGCTGGACGAGCTCGGGGTGGTCCGGCGCGAAGCGTCGGCAGGCGTCCCCGGGGTCGAGCCACGGCATGACCAGCACGCCCAGCAGGTGGGTGCACCCCGCGACCGAGGCCGCCAGCAGCCCCACCGTGCCGGGCAGCCGCAGCATCGCCGACGGGCGCTCCGTCGTACCCCACCGCCAGGCCAGCCGGATCACGGCGCCCACCAGGACGAACGGCGCGACCGCGCACCACGTCCACCAGTGGTCCAGCAGTTCCGATCCGCTCATGGCGCCCCCTTCGCTTTGAACGCGTTCAATCTACCCGATCGGCCCGGCGGCGGTCCGGGACTCGCCTGATCGGGTAGGACCTTTCCAGGGCTGCTCGTGGGAGGGTGATCGCATGAAGGTGATCGAATTCGTTCTGAACGTGCTCTGGTTGATCCTCTGCGGGATCTGGATGGCGATCGGCTACGCGGTGGCGGGGATCATCTGCTGCATCCTCATCGTCACGATCCCGTTCGGCATCGCCTCGTTCCGGATCGCCGGGTACGTGCTCTGGCCGTTCGGGCGGACCACGGTGGAGAAGCCGGACGCGGGGGCGCCGTCCTGCGTCGGGAACGTGATCTGGATCGTCTTCGCCGGCTGGTGGCTGGCGATCGGTCACATCGCGACCGCGATCGCGCTGGCCATCACCATCATCGGCATCCCGTTCGCCTGGGCGAACCTCAAGATGATCCCGATCTCGCTGATGCCGCTGGGCCGCGAGGTGGTCACCACCGACCAGAAGTTCGGCGCCCGCTGATCGTCCGTGCCCGCTGGTCGCCCGTGCCGGCCGGCCGTCCGTGCCCGCCGGGTCAGCGGGCCGCCGCGGCCCGGGCCCGGAGGATCTCGGCGGTGGGCTCGTCGGCCGGGAGGAAGGCCTCCAGGTGGAGTTCGGCGAGGGTGACGTCGAGGGCGGTGGCGAAGGACGTGATGGTGGTGATCAGGCGGAGCTCGCCCTCGGGGGCGGTGAGCCGGAGCGGGACGGCGAAGCCGAGGTGGTCGGGGCCGGGGGCGGTGGGCGGCAGGTAGGTCTCCAGCTCGGCGACGAAGGCGGCGAGGCGGGTGTCCTGGGGCCGGGTCTCCAGGGTGCGGCGCAGGTTCCCGGTGACGTGCCGGCCCCACTCGGGGAGGTTGCGGACCCGGCGGGCCAGGCCGTCGGGGTGGAGCAGCAGGCGGATCAGGTTGACCGGCGGGCGGAGCAGCTCGGCCGGGACGCCCTCGGTGAGCAGGCCGACCGCCTCGTTGGCGGCGACCAGTTCGCCGTACGGGCGCAGCACGACGGCGGGGTAGGGGAGATGGCCCCGGAGGATCACGTCCAGGGCCTCCCGGACGGGGCCGAGCAGGTCGGTCTCCCACCGGGTCTCGGGGTAGACGGGGGCGTAACCGGCCGCGTTCAGCAGGGAGTTGCGGTCCCGTAGCGGGAGCTCCAGCGATTCGGCGATCCGGATCACCATGGCCCGCCCGGGGCGGGAGCGCCCGCGCTCCATGAAGCTCAGGTGCCGCTGGGTGGTGCCCGCCCGCAGGGCCAGGTCGAGCTGGCTGATCCGCCGTTCGGTCCGGCGCCGCCGCAACTCGGCCGGGAATCCCGCAGGTTCACTCAGGGTGGTCACCCGGCCGATACAACCACTCCCGGTGCCGCCCGGCCATTCCCTCGGCGGAATTGTCCGGCGCCGCCGGCCCCCGCAGGATCGTCGGTACCGGCCCGCCCGACGGTGGGCGCGGTCGACGACCGAGGGGGAGAAGGACCGTGCAGAGCTACCACGTGACCCGGGAGAGTGGCCTGACGCTCCGTGAGCACCCCGTCCCCGAGCCCGGCCCCGGCCGGGTGCTGGTGCGGATGCGGGCCGCCGGGCTGAGCTTCCGCGATCTGCTGGTGCTGTCCGGGGACTACCCGCTGCCGGTGCGCCCGGACGTGGTGGCCGGCTGCGAGGGGGTGGGGGAGGTGGCCGCGCTCGGCGCGGGGGTGACCGGCTTCGCCGAGGGGGACCGGGTCGCGCTCACGGTGTTCCCGGACTGGGTGGACGGCCCGTTCGGGGCCGACCGGGCGGCGCAGTTGGGCACCGCGCTGGACGGGACGCTGACCGAGTACGCGGTGGCCGCCGAACGCGGACTGGTCCGCATCCCGGAGCACCTCTCGTACGAGGAGGCCGCCGCGCTGCCGCTCACCACCCTGACGGCCTGGCACGCGGTGACCGGCGGCCGGCCGCTGCTGCCCGGTGAGACGGTGCTGACCCTGGGGACGGGAGCGGTGAGCCTGGCGGCGGTGCAGCTGGCCGTGTCGGCCGGAGCGCGGGTGATCGCCACCACCTCGGGGCCGGAGAAGGCCGGCCGGCTGAAGGCGCTCGGCGCGCACGAGGTGATCGACCGCACCGAGCACCCCGAATGGCACGTGGCGGTAAGGGAGTTGACGGACGGGCGCGGGGCGGACAAGACCGTGCACGTGGCCGGGGAGCTGGCCGATTCGGTGCGGGCGACCGCGCTCGGCGGCGAGGTGGCCTACGTCGGCTTCCGGGTGGGCGACGCCCCGGCCGCGCAGCCGGTGGACGCCCGGCTGCTGTTCGGCGCCGGGGCGGCGGTACGGCCGCTCGCGGTGGGCAGCCGGGCCCAGTTCACCGCGCTGAACCGGGCGTTGACGGTGCACGGCGTGCGGCCGGTGCTGGACCGGGTGTTCCCGTTCGCCGAGCTGCCGGCGGCGCTGGAGCACCTCGGGGCGGGGCGGGCCTTCGGCCGGGTGGTGGTGAGCCACGGTTGACCGCCCCGCCGGGCGCGAGGTGACAGAGCCAGCGCCCGGGGCTCCCTCCGGCCGTTCGCGGCTGCATAGAGTCACGGCCATTCCGAACTGCCGTGCCTCCAAGGGGAATCCGTGCTGCCCAGAAGACTGCTGACCACCGCCGCGCCGCTGATCGTGGGCGCGCTCGCGCTGAGCGCCTGCGCCAAGGGCGACGAGGAGGTCGGCGCCGACGGCAAGAAGGTCGTGAAGATCGCCTACCAGGGCCCGCTGAGCGGGGACAACTCCGCGCTCGGGGTGCACATGGAGAACGGCGTGAAGCTGGCGGTGAAGCAGGCCAACGCGCGTGGCGACCTGCCGTTCTCGCTGGTCTACGTGGGAGCCGACGACGCGGGCAGCGCGGACCAGTCCCCGGCCGCCGCGCAGAAGGTGATCGACGACGAGAGGGTGCTGGCCACCATCGGCCCGGCCTTCTCCAGCCCGGTCAAGGCGGCCGGCCAGCTCTACTCCCAGGCGAGCCTGCTGTCGCTGACGCCCTCGGCGAGCAGCCCGTCGCTGACCACCCTCGGCTTCACCTCCTTCCTGCGCGGCATCCCGAACGACAACGCCCAGGGCGGCGGGATGGCGGCCTACTACGCGAAGAAGCTGGCCGCGAAGAAGGTCTTCCTGGTGGACGACAAGACCGAGTACGGCATCGGCCTGTCCGCCGTGGCGGAGGCCGACCTCAAGGCGGCCGGGGTGGAGGTGGTGCGCCAGAGCGTGCCGCAGAAGACCCCGGACTACACCGCGGTGGCCACCGCCGCGAAGAACTCGAACGCGGACGCGCTGATCTACGCGGGCTTCTACGCGGACGCCGCGCCGTTCGCCAAGAAGCTCAAGGAGGCGGGCTTCGACAAGCCGAGGATCGGCTCGGACGGGGTGAACGACGCCAAGTTCATCGAGCTGGCCGGGGCCGCCTCGGAGGGCTGGCTGGTCACCTGTCCGTGCGTGGACCCGGGGGTGGAGGCGGGCATCAAGCAGTTCGCCGCCGACTACCAGGCCGAGTTCAGGACCGCGCCCGGCACCTACTCGGCGGAGTCCTTCGACGCCGCCAACCTGGTGATCGAGCAGCTCAAGGCACTCGGCCCGGACGCCACCCGGGACCAGGTGCTGGCGAAGGTGCGGCAGGCCGACTACAAGGGCCTGACCAAGGAGTTCCGCTTCGACGCCAAGGGCGAGTACCCGGGGAAGACCGCGTTCCTCTACGAGGTGACCGGCGGCAAGCTGGTCTACCGGGGCAACATCGAGACGCTGGCCGCGAGTTGAGCCAGGGGAGGACCCTCCGATGTCGCTCCACGAGTTCTGGGACTACCTGATCCCGGGCATCGCCCTGGGTGCGCTCTACTCGGTGATCGCGATCGGCTACACGCTGGTCTACGGCGTGCTCCAGCTGATCAACTTCGCCCACAGCGAGGTCTTCATGCTGGGCGGCTTCGGCGGCCTGATCGTGCTCCGGCAGCTCACCCCGGCCCACCCCTCGGCCACCGCCTCGGTGCTGCTGGTGGCGGCCGGCCTGCTGGCCTCGGCGCTGGTCGGCGGGGCCACCGCGTACGGCCTGGAGAAGGTGGCCTACCGGCCGCTGCGGCGGCGCGGCGCCCCGAAGCTGATCTTCCTGATCAGTGCGATCGGCGCCTCCTTCTTCCTCTACAACCTGGCCGGCAAGCTGTTCGGCCGGGATCCGCTGCCGATGCCGGAGATCTACCGGAACGAGGTGCTGTTCACGGTCTTCGGCGCCCGGGTCACCATCACCCAACTCCTGCTGGTGGTCTGCGCGGTGGCCATGATGGCGGCGCTCGACCTGCTGGTGAACCGGACCCGGCTGGGGGCCGGCATCCGGGCGCTGGCCCAGGACCCGGAGACGGCCGGGCTGATGGGCGTGGACACCGACCGGGTGATCTCCCGGACCTTCGTGATCGGCGGGCTGATGGGCGGGGTGGCCGGCTTCCTGTTCGGCCTGAACACCCAGGTCTCCTTCACCATGGGCTTCAATCCCGGCACCACCGCCTTCGCGGCGGCCGTGCTCGGCGGGGTCGGCTCGATCCGGGGCGCGATGGTCGGCGGGCTGCTGCTCGGCCTGGTGGAGACCTTCAACGTGCCGCTGTTCGGCGAGGAGTGGCGCTACGTGGCCGCCTTCGTGGTGCTGGTCGGGGTGCTGATGCTCCGTCCGACCGGCATCCTCGGGGTCCGGATCGGGAGGACCGCATGAGCACCCTGACCAGGCGTCCGGGCTCCGACCGGCTGGCCCGGCTCCGCACGCCCCGGTGGTACCGGCAGCCCCGCTGGCGGCGGCTCGGCGCGCTGCTCGGGGTCGGCCTGCTGCTGGCCGTGATGACCGGCGAGCAGGGCAACGGCCGCGATCCGCTGTACTCGCTGCGGGACACCCTGACCGGTGGCCGGCTCTGGCTCTGCCTCGGCCTCGGGGGGCTGGCCTGGGCGGTGGCCGAGCTCGGCGCCCCGGCCCGGGCCGCCGCCCGGCGCTCGCTGGCCGGCCTGCCCCGACCGCGGCTCCCGCGCACCGCACGGCCGGTGCTGGTGCTGCTCGGCCTGGCGGTGGCGGTGCTGGCCCCGCTCGGGCTCAGCCGGGCCACCAACCAGGTGCTGGTGGACTGGGTCGGCATCTACGTGCTGCTCGCCCTCGGGCTGAACGTGGTGATCGGCTGGGCCGGGCTGCTCGACCTCGGCTTCGTCGCCTTCTTCGCGATCGGCGGGTACAGCGCCGCGTTCTGGACCGGCCACCTGCCGGTGCGGCCGCCGTTCGAGCTCAACCCCTTCCTGGTGATCCCGGTCGCCATGCTCACCTGCCTGATCGCCGGGGTGCTGCTCGGCGGCCCGACCCTGCGGCTGCGCGGTGACTACCTGGCGATCGTCACGCTCGGCTTCCACGAGATCATCTACCTGGTGGCCAAGAACGCCGAGGGCCTCACCCACGGCTCCAACGGGGCGTTCGGCATCCCGCACTTCTCGATCGAGCTCGGCCCGCTCTCCTACCGCTGGAAGCTGGACCCGATCGACTACTGGTGGCTGCTGCTGGCGCTGATCGTGCTGGCCGTGCTGGTGCTCCGCCGCCTCCAGCACTCCAAGGTCGGCCGCACCTGGGCCGCCATCCGGGAGGACGAGATCGCCGCCGCCGCGCACGGCGTGGACACCGTGAAGTACAAGCTGATGGCCTTCGCGATCGGCGCCGCCACCTCCGGTGCGGCCGGCGTGGTGTACGCGAGCAAGGTCGGCTTCGTGAACCCGGAGAACTTCCCGTTGCTGTACTCGGTGCTGGTGCTGGCCTACGTCATCTTCGGCGGCATGGGCTCGATCCCCGGGGTGCTGCTCGGCGCCGGGCTGCTGGCCTGGCTGCCGCACGCGCTCAAGGACGTGGTGGACCAGAAGGACCGCTTCATGTACCTCGGGGCGCTGCTGGTGGTCATGATGATCTACCGCCCGCAGGGGCTGATCCCCGGCGGTGCCAAGCGAGTTGGGGGTGCGGGCCGGTGAGCGCGGTACTGGAGGCGGAGGGGCTGACGCTGCGCTTCGGCGGGCTGGTCTCGCTCGCGGAGGTCGGGCTGCGGATGGAGCGCGGCGAGGTGCTGGCGGTGATCGGGCCGAACGGCGCGGGCAAGACCTCGCTGTTCAACTCGCTGACCGGGGTCTACCGGCCCCAGCAGGGCCGGGTCACCTTCCACCGGGAGGGCCGGGAGCCGTACGAACTGCTGGGCCGCAAGCCGCACCTGGTGAATCGCGCCGGGGTGGCCCGGACGTACCAGAACATCCGGCTGTTCGGTGCGCTGACGGCGCTGGAGAACGTCCAGGTGGCGGCCGAGACCCGGCTGCGCAGCGGCCCGCTGGGCATCGCGCTCGGCCTGCCGCACGCGCGCCGGGCGGCTCGGCGCAGTGCCGAACGGGCCCTCGGGCTGCTGGAGTTCGTCGGCCTGGCGGACCGGGCGGCGGAGCCGGCCGGGGCGCTCGCCTACGGGGACCAGCGGCGGCTGGAGATCGCCCGGGCCCTGGCCACCGACCCCCGGGTGCTGCTGCTGGACGAGCCGGCGGCCGGGACCAACCCGACCGAGAAGCTCGAACTCACCGCGCTGATCCGGCGGATCAACCGGGAGCTGGAGATCGGCGTGCTGCTGATCGAGCACGACATGAAGCTGGTGATGGCGGTGGCGGACCGGGTGATGGTGCTCAACTTCGGCCGGGTGATCGCCGAGGGCACCCCGGCCGAGGTCCAGCGGGACCCGGCGGTGGTCGAGGCGTACCTCGGAGCGGAGGCGGCGACGTGACGGGCGTGGCCGGAGCGGTGGAGGTGACCCGCCTGGCGGGCGCGGCCGGAGCGGTGGAGGTGGCGGCATGACGAGCGTGGTGGAGCCGGTCCGGGACGCCGTCCCGGCCGGGGACGGACCGGCGGCGCTGCTGGAGCTGGCCGGGCTGCGGGTGGACTACGGGGCGGTGACCGCGCTGCGCGGCATCGACCTGACGGTCCGCCGGGGCGAGGTGGTGGCCCTGCTCGGTGCCAACGGCGCGGGCAAGTCGACCACCCTGCGGGCGGTCTCGGGGATGCTCCGCCCCTCGGCGGGGGAGGTGCTGTTCGACGGTGAGCGGATCGACGGCCTGCCCTCGCACGAGGTGGTCGGCCTCGGCATCGCCCACTCCCCGGAGGGGCGCCGGGTGTTCGCCGGGATGACGGTGCTGGAGAACCTGCACCTCGGTGCCTACCGCTTCGGCCGGGTCGATCCGGCCGACCTGGACCGGGTGTTCGGCCTCTTCCCCCGGCTGGCCGAGCGCCGCCGCCAGCCGGCCGGCACCCTGTCCGGCGGCGAGCAGCAGATGCTGGTGATCGGCCGCGCCCTGATGGCCCGGCCCGAGCTGCTGCTGCTGGACGAGCCCTCGATGGGCCTGGCCCCGATCGTGGTGGGGCGGCTCTTCGAGATCGTCCGGGAGATCAACGGGCAGGGCACCACCGTGCTGCTGGTCGAGCAGAACGCGGCCCAGGCGCTCCGCCTCGCCGACCGGGGCTACGTGCTGGAGACCGGCGAGATCCGGATGGGCGGCCCGGCGGCCGAGCTGCTGCACGACCCCCGGATCCGGGCCGCCTACCTCGGGGAGGGCGCGGCCTGACGGTCCGTCCGCCCCGGTCCGTCCGCCCCGGTCCGGCCACCTCCGGCCCGCCCGCCGTCGGCCCGACCGGCCGCCGCAGCCGCGTGATGTGTCGCCACGTCACGCGGCTGTGTCGTTCCCGCGTACTTCCCGACCTCCGGCTTGTCGGCCCCGGGGCGCCGCTCCTAGGGTCGCGGACATGGCAACCGGCGTCCTCCTCGTTGCCCGCCGCCACGTCGACTTCGGACGTCTGGCCTGCGGGCTCTGTCTCCCGCGCTGACCCCTCCGCCCCCGTCCACCAGACACCGGAAGGCACAGCCATGCCCGAGCCCACCTCCCCGAGCCGCCGGGGCTTCCTCACCGGCGCCGCCGCGGTGGCCGCCGCCACCGCCGTCCCGCTGGCCGTCAGCCGGACCGCCGCAGCGGCCGAGCCGCAGGCCGCGGCCCGCCCCAACATCCTCCTGATCGTCACCGACGACCAGCCCAAGCACACCGACTGGGCGATCCAGAAGACCATCGCCTGGCTCGGCGGCCACGGTGTGGAGTATCCGAACGGTCACGTCGCCACCCCGCTCTGCGCCCCGTCCCGCTCCTCGGTGTTCTCCGGCCGCTACGCCCACAACCACGGCGTGCGCAACAACGGTGCCTCCGCCGCGCTGGACCAGCACACCACCGTGCAGCGCTACCTCCAGCAGGCGGGCTACCGCACCGGCCTGTTCGGCAAGTACCTCAACTCCTGGACGCTGGCGGACAACCCGCCGCACTTCGAGGACTGGCTGCTGCTCCAGCCGAGCTACAACAACAGTGCCACCTACAACGACAACGGCACCGTCCACCAGATCACCGGCTACCCCACCAACGTCATCAGGAACCACGCGCTGGACTTCCTGGACCGGGCCGCCACCGACACCCGGCCTTGGTTCGCCTACGTCACCCCCTTCGCCTCGCACGAGCCCAACGTCCCGGCCCCCAAGTACGCCGACACGCCCGTACCGCCCTGGAACGGCCGGCCCTCGGTGACCGAGGAGGACCGCAGCGACAAGCCCGCCTACATCCAGAACGCGACCGCCACCCTGGACGACGCCCGGAACCTGCGCAGGCGTCAACTCCGCACCCTGCTCTCGGTGGACGACGCGGTGCAGGCGTTCCACGACAAGCTCGTGGACCTCGGGCAGCTCGACAACACCCTGGTCGTCTACATCGGCGACAACGGCTACACCTGGGCCGACCACGGCTGGCTCAAGAAGTCGGTGCCCTACTCGCCCAGCCACCAGGTGCCGTTCTACCTCTCCTGGCCGGCGGGCGGGCTGGGCTCGGGCACCGTCGACAACCGGCTGGTCGCCAACATCGACATCGCCCCGACCATCCTGGACGCGGCGGGGATCACCCCGACCACCCCGCAGGACGGCCGCTCGCTGCTGACCGGGTACTCCCGGGACCACCTGCTGGTCGAGTGGTGGAAGCAGGGCACCGCCGCGGGCGGGCCCAACACCTGGGCCTCGTACGTCGACAAGGAGCGGCAGTACACCGAGTACTACGCCCTGCACACCAACGCGGCGGGGGTGGTGAGCGGCACCGGCCAGGTGCTGTTCCGCGAGTACTACGACCTGGTCAGCGACCCGTACCAGCTGAAGAACCTGCTCCACCAGGCCACCCCGGCCCAGGAACAGGCGCTCGGCATCCCGGCCCTGGCCGCCAAGCTGGCCGCCGACCGGACCGGCTGACCCCCGACCGGCCGCCCTGGCCGGTCGCCCCGGCCGGTCGCCCTTGGACCCGGACGGCCCGCCCGCGCGGGGGCGGGCCGTCCGACCTTCTCCGGAGAGGAACCACCGAGCATGAACGCCGGCGAGACCGTCGAGCCCCCCAAGTCCTGCTGCACGCCCGGCCGGACCGGAGCCGCCGCCCCGCTGACGCTGCTCGCCCCGCCGCCGGCCCGCACCGCCCGGGGCCTGCTCGCGCTGCCGGGCGGCAGCTTCCTGATGGGCACCGACGACGGCCTCGGCTACCCCGCCGACGGTGAGGGGCCGGTCCGTGAGGTGACGGTGGCTCCGTTCCGGATCTCGCCGACGGCCGTCACCAACGCGCAGTACGCCGCCTTCGTCAAGGCCACCGGGTACCGCACCGAAGCCGAGCGCTTCGGCTCCAGCTTCGTCTTCGAAGGCTTCCTGGCACGGGAGTTGGCCGCCTCCTCGCCCGCCGTCGCCGCCGTGCCGTGGTGGCGCGCGGTGGCCGGGGCGTCCTGGCGCAGCCCGGAGGGCCCGGGCTCCTCGATCGGCGAGCGGCAGAACCACCCGGTGGTGCACGTCTCCTGGCACGACGCCCGGGCGTACTGCGACTGGGCCGGCGCCCGGCTGCCCACCGAGGCCGAGTGGGAGTACGCCGCGCGCGGCGGTCTGGAGCAGCGGCGCTACCCCTGGGGCGACGAACTCGCCCCGGGCGGGCGGGAGTCGTGCAACATCTGGCAGGGCGTCTTCCCGACCGTCAACACCGGACACCGGGGCACCGTCCCGGTGAAGTCCTACCGCCCGAACGGCCACGGCCTGTACAACGTGGCCGGCAACGTCTGGGAGTGGTGCGCCGACTGGTTCAGCCCCGACTTCCACCGCACCGGCCCCCGACAGGACCCGGCCGGCCCGCCGAGCGGCACCGCCCGGGTGATGCGGGGCGGTTCGCACATGTGCCACGACTCCTACTGCAACCGCTACCGGGTGGCCGCCCGCAGCTCCAACACCCCGGACAGCTCGGCCGGCAACATCGGCTTCCGGGTGGCCGCCCGGGCCGTGTGAAACCCCTTGGCGGGAGCGGCCGGGCTCGGGTACACAGGTGATCATGAACCTCGTGGACCCGAACGACTACGCACCGACCTTCCGGCCCACCGAGCTGTCCGGTGACGGTTTCCGGCTGGTGCCCTGGAGCCGGGTCGGCGAGGTCGAGCGCCGGGCCCGCGAGATCTGCGCGATCGCGGCCGACCCGGACATCGCCCTGTGGAACCCGCTGGTCGCCGAGACCCCCGTCCACGCCGAGCGCTGGATCACCGGCCGGGCGGCGGCCTGGGAGCAGGGCATCGCCGGCTCCTTCGCCCTGCTCGACCCGGACCTGGACCGCCTCTTCGGCGCCGTCACCATCCGCTGGAGCGACCGCCCCGACGGCCTCGCCATGATCGGCTACTGGCTCGACCCCGCCGCCCGGGGCCGGGGCCTGGCCACCCTGGCCACCCAGACCGTCACCGCCTGGGCGTTCGCCGAGGCCGACGCCCGCCGCATCGAGCTCTGCCACGCCACCGGGAACTCCGCCTCCTGCCGGGTCGCCGCCCGGGCCGGCTACCCCTTGGAGGGCACCCTCCGGGCCAGCCACCGCTTCGGCGACGGCCTGCACCACGACGAGCACCTGCACGCCCGCCTGGCCACCGACTGACGAGCCGTCGGGCCGTCAGTGGGTCGTGGGGCCCGTCGCCGTGGTCAGCCGCCCTGGCCGGCGCTCCCGACCGGGCCGACCTTCACCGGGGAGCCGCCGTCCTCCGTGACGGGCAGCGAGCCCGCGCCCGGCCAGGCCAGGGTGACCGGGTGGGTCTCGTCCGGCGGGGTCACCACCAGACCGGTGATCCGGACCCCGGAGCCGCCCGAGGTGTTGGCGGGGTACGTGATGCCGAAGTACGTCGACTTGCCGCTCGCCAGCACACCCGCGACCACCGGCTCGCCGGAGCGCTTCGCGGACAGTGCGCCCGCCGAGGTCTTCAGGTCCACGCCCGCGTACCCGGCGATCGTGCAGTCCCGGCCGCTGCGGTTCTTCAGCTCGACCACCACGGTGCGGTCGCCGTCGCCGTCGATGGTGCGGTCCGCCGCGGTGACGGTGAGGTCGGTGGTCAGGCACTTGGCGGCCTTGCCGGGGGTCGCGGTGGTGCCGGCGGGCGGCGTGCTGCTCACGGCCGAGCCGGTCGGAGCCGGGGTGGTCGGTGCGGCGTTGGTCGGGGACGGTGCGGCCGTCGTCGGAGCTCCGGTGGGGGAGGCGTTGGTCGGGGAGGCGTCGGCCGTGCTCGTCGCGCCGTCCTGGCAGGCGGTGAGCGAGAGGGCTGCGGCGACGGCCAGGGCGGTGAAGGCGAGCTTGCGGACGTGCACGGTGTTCTCCTCCGGTGGAGCGGCAGGACTGCGGTGCTGCGGTGCGAACGGCTTCCGAGGAGCAGGACCCGCCGCCCGGACGGACCGTTCCACCCCGCCTGCCCCCAGGACAGTGCTGTGACACGCCCGGCCGGAAGCCCGCAGCCGTGCCCGGGGCGCACACCGCCGCCGACCTGCCCGGACGTCCGCGCACCCGGCCGTCACGCCCGGCCGCCACGCACGGTTGGTGGCCGGGACGAGCCCGTGACCCGACCGGTCTTGACGACGGGTCACCTCACGCCGCGTCACCCGACGGCGTCCACCGCCCGTCCCCGCACGGCCCACGCCGCCGCGCCCGCCGCGACGGCCACCGCCACCGCGCCGCACACCGAGGCGACCCCGCCCACCACACCCCAGGGCACCACCAGCGGCGCCGCCACCCCCAGCAGCCGCAGGGCGAGCTGCATCCCGCCCAGGTTCACCCCCGCCACCCCCAGCCCCAGCACGACCCCCGCCGCCACCGTGAGCAGTGCCTCCGCCGACACCAGCCGCACCACCTGCCCCCGGGTGGCCCCGGCCAGCCTCAGCCGCCCCAACTCCCGGCGGCGGTCCGCCGTCGCGAGCACCAGCACGTTCGCCAGCCCGATCACCGTGTAGACCACGGCCAGCCCCAGCACCAACCGCGTCCGCAGCCAGGCCGTCCGGTCCGGCCGCGTCGGGTACTCCCCGGCCAGCCACTCCGCCCCGCTCACGGCCCGTGCCCCGTGGCGCCGCGCGACGTCGGCCACCCGCTCCGGGTCCGCCCCCGCCGCCAACTTCAGCTCCACCCGGTCCAGTCGGCCACCCGGCAGGTTCGCCGCCGTCACGTACACCCCGCCGTTGCCCGTCCCGTCCCGCAGCACGCCGGCCACCCGCAAGGACCGCCGGGTCCCGTCCGCGAGCTCCAACAGCACCCGCTCGCCCGCCTCCCACTCCTCCGGCAGCAGCGCCGAACCGTCATCGAGAGCCGCCAACCCGCCCCTGGTGAAAGGAGGCCGGGCCACGTCCCGGTACGCCGCCGGCTCCACGGCCCACGCCTCGGTCCGCGCCGCCACCCCGTCCGGCTCCACCACCGAGACCGCCCCCGCCGTACTCGGTGAGGCCACCACCCCGGGGAGCGCGCGCAGGGCCGCCACCAACCCGGGGCCGTCCGACCCGCGGGCGGGCAGCACCACGACATCCGCCACCGTCCGCGCGGCGGCCTCCGCCGCCCGCCCGGCGGACACCGTGCCGAGCGCCCCGACCAGCGAGCCGGTCAGCGCCACCGCCACCAGGACCGGCGCCGCCACCGCCCCGCTGCGCCGCACCGCGCCCAGCGCGTTGGCCCGCGCCAGCCGCCCGGCGTACGCGGTCAGCCGGGCCGGCAGCGCCCCCAGGCCGGCCAGCAACGGCCGTACCAACACCGGCGCCAGCAGCCCGCACGCGGAGATCAGCGCCATCGGCTGCACCGTGTAGTTCTTCCGCCGCAGCAGCGAGCCCGGCTCGGTGACCAGCGCCGTCCCGACCAGCACCACCGCCGTGGCCAGCAGGCCCAGCCCCCACAGCCACCGGCCGACGGTCATCACCCCGACGTCGAGGTCCGCCTCCCGCAGCGCGTCCAACGGCCCGAGCCGCCCGGCCCGGTACGCGGCTGCCGCCACCCCGGCGACCGCCACCAGCAGCCCGGTCCCGAACGCGGCCCACAGCGGCCAGGCCGTCACGACCAGCGCGAACCCCTCCGGTGCCACCTGCAGCCGCACCAACTCCCGCCCCAGCCAAGGCGCTCCGGCCACCCCCAGACCGACCCCGGCCGCCGAGCCCACCACCCCGAGCAGCAGCGCCTCCGCCAGCACCACCCGTCGCACCTGCCCGCGCGCCGCCCCGGCCAGCCGCAGCAGCCCCAACTCCCGCTTCCGCTGCGCCACCACGTACGCGAAGGTGGAGGCGATCACGAAGCCCGCCACGAAGGTGCTCACCCCGCCCGCCGTGCCGAAGCCGGCGTACAGCCCCACCGCCGCCTCGCTCCACGGCAGTTCGGCGGTGGCGGCCAGGCCCAGCACCATCACCGCCATCAGCGCCACCCCGAGCGCGAGCGCCGTGAACGCCCCGAGCAGCGAGACCCAGCGTGCCCGCAACGACCTGATCGCGATCCCCGTCATCCTCGTTCCCATGCCGTCCAGCCAACCGCCGCCGCGCCGCCCGGACACCAGCCCGCTCCCCACACCCGGGGGTAGGGCCAGCCCTACTCCCGGGCCCCGCCGCGCTCCCTAAGCTGACCGGATGCCCTCCGCCCCGCAGGCCGCCGCGCCCCAGCCGCCGACCGTGCCGCAGCCGCTCGCTGTCCCGCAGCTGCTTGCCGCCTCGCAGTCGGCCGCCACTGCGAAGTCGGCTGCCGCTCCCACCACGTGGCGATCCGTCATCCGGCCGGGCTTCCTCCGCACCGCTCACCCCTGGCGGGCCGCCGCGTACCTGCTGGCCACCGGCCTCTCCGGCCTGCTGCTCTGCATCCTGCTGCTGCTCGGCACGGTGGTCTCGGCGGCCCTCACCGCCCTGCTGATCGGCCTCCCGCTGCTCGCCGCCCTCACCCTCGCCGGGCTGCCGTACGCCGCGCTGGAGCGGCGCCTGCTCGGGCTGCTCGGCCAGGCCGTCCCGCCCTCGCCGCACCACGACCCGTCGGCACCCGGCCCGCAGGCGTGGCTCCGCACCCGCTACCGCGAGCCCGCCACCTGGCGGGAGTTGGGGCTGACGGCGCTGGCGGCGGTGCTGCTCTGGCCGATCGACCTCACCGTGCTGGCCTGCGCGGTGGGCGTCCCGCTCTGGCTGCTCGGGTCCCCGCTCCTGCTGGCCCTGGACGGTGAGCAGGTCAACGTGCTGAAGGTCTGGCAGATCCACGACCAGCCCACCGCCCTGGCCTTGGCCGCTCTCGGCCTGCTCGCGCTGGCCGCCCTCGCCCACCCGCTCACCGTGCTGGCCGCCGCCCGGGCGGCGCTGGTGCGGCAGTTGGCCGCGCCGGGTGAGCAGGAGCGGGAACAGGAGCGCCGGATCGGCGAGTTGGTCCGCTCCCGGGCCCGGCTGGTGGACGCCTTCGAAGCCGAGCGGCGCCGGATCGAGCGCGATCTGCACGACGGTGCGCAGCAGCGCCTGGTGGCCCTCACCATGAGTCTCGGCCTGGCCCGGATCGACGCCCCGGTCGGCAGCCCGCTGGCCGCCCGGCTGGCCGAGGCGCACCGGGAGGTCGGTCACGTGCTCACCGAGATCCGCGAGTTGATCAGCGGCATCCACCCGCAGGTGCTGACCGACCGGGGCCTGCCCGAAGCGGTCGCCGACCTGGCCGACCGGACCCCCGTCCCGGTCGGCGTGGACGTCGACCTCCCCGGCCGCCCCTCCTCCGCCGTCGAGGCCGCCTGCTACTTCGCGGTGGCCGAGGCCCTCGCCAACCTCGCCCGTCACAGCGGCGCCCGCCGGGCCTCCCTGACCGGCCGCTACGCTGACGGGCGGCTCACCGTGGAGGTCTCCGACGACGGCCACGGCGGCGCCGACCCGTCCCGGGGCACCGGCCTCACCGGTCTGGCCGACCGCCTCGCCGTGGTCGACGGCACCCTGACCCTGAGCAGCCCGCCCGGCGGCCCGACCCTGCTGCGCCTGGAGATCCCGTGCACCCTGACGCCCGCTCAGCCCCGCTGACCTCCCCAGCCGCCGCGCCCGGTCCGGCCCCCGCGTCCGCCCCGGCCTACCTGCCCGACGCGGTCCCCTCCCCGACTCCTGGCGAGGTCGCCGCCCCCGAGGTCGCCGCCCCCGAGGCCGGGAGGCCGCTGCGCATCGTGCTGGCCGAGGACAGCGTGCTGCTCCGCGAGGGTCTGGCCGGTCTGCTGACCCGCTTCGGCCACCACGTGGTGGCCGCCGTCGGTGAGGCGCAGACGCTCCGCACCGCCGTGGCCGAGCAGGCGCCGGACCTGGTGATCACCGACGTCCGGATGCCGCCCGCCCAGACCGACGAGGGCCTGCGGGCGGCCGTCGAACTCCGTACCGCCCGCCCCGGCCTGCCCGTCCTGGTGCTCAGTCAGTACGTCCAACGCTCCTACGCCGCCGATCTGCTGGACTCCGGGGACGGTTCGGCCGTCGGCTACCTGCTGAAGGACCGGGTCGGTCAGATCGAGGACTTCCTGGCCGCCGTCCGGACGGTCGCCGACGGTGGCACCGTGGTCGACCCCGAGGTGGTGCGCCTGCTGATCGGCCGCCGCCGGGACCCGCTGGAGCGGCTGACACCCCGTGAGCGCGAGGTGCTCGCCCTGATGGCCGAGGGCCGCTCCAACGCCGCCATCTGCCGGGCCCTGGTCCTCTCCGAGGCCGCCGTGGGCAAGCACATCGGCAACATCCTGGCCAAGCTCGACCTCCCCCCGGCCGAGGACGCCCACCGCCGCGTCCTCGCCGTCCTCACCTTCCTCCGGGGCTGACCACCCCCGACCCCCGCGGACCGATCGGCTTCAGGTACCGGCTTCGGACGCCGGCTTCGGACACCTGCCTCAGGCGCCCTCCACCCGCACGATCGCCTTGCCCAGGTTCCGCCCGTCCAGCATCCCGAGGAACGCCTCCACCGAGCGGTCGAACCCCGCCGTCACGGTCTCCTCCGCCACCAGCGCCCCCGAGCGCAGGTGCGGGGCGGCCCACTCCTCCAACTCGGCCTGCGCGTCGCGGTGGTCGCGCACCAGGAACCCTTCCAGCCGCAGGCTCTTCCCCACCACGTCGTAGAGGTTGTACGGGGCGGCGGGCGGGTCGGCCGGGGCGTCGTACTGGGCCACCGCGCCGCACCAGGCGATCCGGCCGCCGTGCCGCAGCACGTCGATCGCCCCGGCCAGGTGCTCGCCGCCGACGTTGTCGAAGTAGACGTCGATCCCGTCCGGTGCGGCGGCCCGCAGCTGTTCGCCGATCGGCCCGTCATGGTGGTCGAAGGCCGCGTCGAAGCCCAGCCGCCCGGTCAACTCCCGGACCTTGGACGCCGATCCGGCACTTCCGATCAGCCGCCCGGCCCCCATCAGCCGGGCGAACCGCCCGACCGCCGTGCCCACCCCGCCGGCCGCCGCACTGACGTACAGGTCCTCCCCGGGCTGGAGCCGGGCGACCCGGGTCAGACCCACGTAGGCGGTGAGGCCGGTGCCGCCCAGCACGCTCAGGTAGGCGGTCAGCGGCACCCCGTCCGCCGGGCGGATCAGCCGCACTCCGCCCGGATCGGGGCGCACCGCCTCACCACCGAGCAGCCGCACCCCGCCCGGGTCCGGCCGCGCGCCGTGGGCCGGGACCTGCGCCTCGTCCAGCACCGCGTGGGTGCGCCAGCCCTGACGGTGCGCCACCACGTCGCCCTCTGTCAGGTGCGGCGACCGCGAGGCCACCACCCGCCCGAGCGCGCGGCCCTCCATCGGGGCGTCCAGCTCGCCGAAGTCCATCACCTCGCGCATGTACGGATCCACCGAGAAGTAGAGGTTCTCCACCAGGGCCCCACCGGCCGGGACCTCGGGCAACGGGCGCTCCATGAAGGCGAAGTCGGCGGGGGAGGGGCGGCCCTGCGGGCGGGCGGTCTGCTGGACGTAGTGGGCGGTGCGGCGGGTCATCGGTTCCTCCTCGACGGGTACGGAGGGAACGCTAGGCAGCGGCGTGCGGGCGTGGCAGGGGCGTGCGTCGATGCTTCCCGCCGTTCCATGCAGCTCCTTCATGGAATACGCCCCCACCAGGTAGGTTTCGGGTGTGACCAGGCCCGTCGTCCCCTCCGGCTCCTCAGCTCCAGCCGATTCCGTCGATTCCGTCGACCTCACCCCTGCCGAGCTCCGGGTGCTGGCCGCCGTCGACCGCGAGGGCAGCTTCACCGCCGCCGGGGTGGCGCTGGGCCTCTCGCAGTCCGCCGTCTCACACGCGGTGCGCGGGTGCGAACGCAAGCTGGGCGCCGTTCTGTTCGAGCGGGGACGCCACGGGGCGCGCACCACCCCGGCGGGCGCGAAGGCCACCGCGCACGCCCGGCAGATCCTCCGTCTGCTCTCCACCCTGGCCGCCGAGACCCGGGCCGCCGCCACCCCCGAGCCGGCCGAGCCGACCGGCCCGGTCCGGATCGCCGCCTTCCGCAGTGCCGCCGCCCACCTGCTCCCCGCCGTGCTGGCCCGGCTGACCGCCCGTCACCCCGGGCTCCGTCCCGAGGTCCGGATCGTCCGCGACCTCGGCCGGGGCACCGCTGGCGAAGTGGCCGACGGCCACGCCGACCTGGCCATCGCCACCCTGGACGCCGCCACCGGCAGCGTCCCCTCACCCGCCCTCCCCGGCCTGGTGGCGGGCCGCCTGTTCAGCGAGCCGTACGCCCTGGTGCACCCGGCCGGCCACCCTCACCCGCGGACCCTCCCGCTGGTCGACTGGGACGAGAACTGCGGCTCCTACACCCGCGACTGGTGGCGCCGGCAGAGCTGGATCCCGGCTGCCACCGTCAAGGTCGAGGACGACACGGTGACCCTCTCCATGGTCGCCCAGGGCCTCGGCATGTCGATCATGCCGGCCCTCACCCTGCTCTCCGCCCCGGCCGGCGTCACCGTCGCCCCGCTCGATCCGGAACCGCCGACCCGGCACGTCGGTTACGTCACCACGCCCGCGTTGGCCCGCACCGCCGCCGTCCGCGCGCTGATCCGCGAACTCCGCACCGCCCGCTCACCCCGGCCGGACTGACGGAGCGTCAGGTCTCCTGTGGTGGCAGTGACTCCCGCAGCACCCGGAACTCCGCCGCGATCCCGTCCAGGGTGTAGTGCGCGTTCAGCCCGCTCGGATTCGGCAGCACCCATACCTCGGCCCCGCCGATCCGCTCGTCCTGCCGCCCCGTCGCGGCCTTCCGCCGGCCGAACGCCGTCCGGTAGGCCCCGATCCCCAGCACCGCCAGAGCGTGCGGTCGCAGCCGCTCCACCCGCGCGGTCAGTGCCTCCCCGCCGAGCCGGTACTCCTCGGCGGTCAGCTCGTCCGCCTTGGCGGTGGTCCGGGCCACCACGTTGGTGATGCCGAGGCCGTACCCGAGCAGCTCCCGCTGCTCCTCCGGCCGGAGCTGGCGCGGGGTGAAGCCCGAGCGGTGCAGCGCGGGCCAGAACCGGTTGCCCGGCCGGGCGAAATGCCGACCGGTCGCACCCGACCAGAGCCCGGGGTTGATGCCGCAGAACAGCACCCGCAGCCCCGGTGCCGCCACGTCGGGGACCGTCCGGTCCCGGGCCTGCTCCAACTCTTCGGCCGTGGGCCGCGCCTGACTGACCATCCGCTCAGTCTGCCGCGTGGGGGCGCACGGTGTCATATTCACAACGACCATGCCACGAAGGGAGAGTGAGTTCGATATTCCGCTGTCACGCCGTCGTTGGAGGGCGCAGAATGGCCAGATGTCCTACGAACTCAAGGCACTCATCGGCTCCTGGGACCTGCTCAAGGTAGTGGCCGCCGAGGTGCCGGTCGCCCGGGTCGCCAGACTGGAGCAGGGACTCGCCCTGATCCCGATGACGGACCTTCTGTTCGACACCGTCGCCGAGCACGGCGGCCTCGTGCAACCCGGCTTCACCGCCTTCCCGGGCGGCTTCGGCCGCCGCCTGGTGGCCTGGTCCCAGTCCTCACCGATCGGCTACGTGGAGGCCCACTACGTCGAGGGCTCCGGCACCCAGCGCGCCGCCGTCTGGGTGGACGGCCGCCTCGTCCTCGGCCCGCTCGCCTGCACCTCCGGCCAGCCCTTCCCGGAGGACGGCAGCCCCATCTCCCAGGCGCTGCGCCGGATCGGCGCCGAACGCACCGCCGAGGCGGACGAGTTCGACGGAGTCGGCCTGGCCCGGCACAGCCGCCTGGTCGACTGGCCCGCCGACTGACCCTCGGCCCTGCCCCGGTCTGGCCCGCCCCTTCTGCCGTCCTGCCCTGCCGGGTCTGGCCTGCCCTACCCTGCGCTGCCCTGGCGGCCGTCCGCTGACCGGCTGCCCGCCGACCGGCGGATCGCGGCCCACCGTCCGGCCCAGCCGCCCCCTTCCGTACCCCGCCGTCCGGCCTACCGCGCCACCCGCCCGTCTGGCGCACCGTCACCTACCCGTCCGGAGCACGGCCTTGTGCCGCCGGACGCCGTCCTCCCCGCGCCACGACCGGGCGGCGAACCGTTCGGCCTACGCGCAGTGGCCCGCTCCACCGGGGTGGCCCAACGTGTGGTGAAGGCGACAACGCCTGCATCACACGAAAGGACCCGCAAGAATGCGTGCCACCTGGACGGCCGCCGTGCTGACCGCCACCCTCGGCCTGGCTCCGGTCATCACCACATCCGTCACCGTCGCGAACGCTGCCGACTCCGCCTCCGCGACCAGCCTCCGTCTCCTCGCCGCCCACCCGGAACGCGTGCTCCCCGACCTGGCTCGCCCGGGTCTCTCCCTCCCCGAGCTCGCCGGCATCATCCCCCCGGTCCCCGACCTCCCGGTGAAACCCCCGGCCCCGGATCTGCCCGTGAAACCCCCGGCCCCGGACCTCCCGGTGAAGCCCCCCGTGGACGTCCCGGCCCTCCCCGATACCCCGGCCCTTCCCGAACTCCCGGCCGTCCCCGACCCGGGGGCCAACCTCGCCATTCTCGGCTCGCTCGGCGACGTCCTCGGCAAGATCACCGGCCTGGTCGGCTCGGCCACCTCCGGCGCCCCCGACCCGGCTGCCCTGCAGAAGCAACTCGACGGCCTCAAGGCCGCCATCGAAGCCCTGCTCGGCAAGCTCCCCGTACCTCCGGTGCCCGCGACGACGCCCACCCTCCCGGTGGACCAGACCCGCGCAGTCCCCTCCGACCTCGCCCCGTCCCTCCCGCCGGCCCCCGACCTCCCGGCCACCCCGGCGGTCCCGGCGGTCCCCTCCGTCCCCGGCACCCCCTCCACCCCCGCCCTCCCGGCGGCCCCGCTCCCGCTCAACCCGGCCGACGCGCTCGCCAAGGTCCAACAGGACCTCACCGACCTGGTCGCCAAGGCCACCGCCGCCAAGCCCGACCCGGCGGCCGTCAAGGAAGCCATCCCCGGCCTCTCCACCGACACCGTCGCCGCGACGGCCGCCACCGCGACCGCCCTGGCCACCGGCTGACCCGCCGTCAGCACCCCACACCGGTGCCCCGGGGCCGCACAGCCCCGGGGCACCGGCACGCCCGTCCCACCCGGGCCTGTCTCCCTCGAACCCTCCCCACCCGCAGGTCCACGGCCCACCCGCCGGCCACCCACCACCACCCCGCGTACCCGCCGAACAGCCGCCCCACCTCCGCCAGTTGGGCACAGCCCTCGACGCTCCCACGATCCATCCCCAGGTCATCCACCCGCGGAAGCTACCAACCCCCACCCCGCCGCTGCCCGCCGATTCGACCCGCCTCCCGCCACTCCGCGCCCCGGAAACGCGACAGCGGGCGCGGCACGACGCGGCACACGAGGGAGGCCCCTCGCTGCACCGCGCCCCGCCGCGCCCGCCTAGGCGCGTTGGGCCGGCATCCGGCTCAGCGGTAGTTCACGAACTGGATCGCGAAGTCCAGGTCCTTGCCCTTGAGCAGGGCCTGCACGGTCTGGAGGTCGTCCCGGCTCTTGGAGCTGACCCGGAGCTCGTCGCCCTGCACCTGCGCCTTGATGCCCTTGGGGCCCTCGTCGCGGATGATCTTGGCGACCTTCTTCGCGTCATCCTGGGAGATGCCCTCCTTGATGTCCGCGAAGATCTTGTACTCCTTGCCGGACAGCTGCGGCTCACCCGCGTCCAGCGCCTTCAGCGACAGGCCGCGCTTGATGAACTTGTCCTTCAGCACGTCCAGGATCGCCTTGGCGCGCTCCTCGCCGTTGGCCTTCATCTCGATCTTCTCGCCCGAGCGCTTGATCTCCCCGCCGACGTTCTTGAAGTCGAACCGGGTGGCGATCTCGCGGGAGGTCTGGTTGATCGCGTTGTCGACCTCCTGCCACTCGACCTTCGAGACGATGTCGAAACTGGAGTCGGCCATGGTGTGTTGGTCTCCTTGATGCTCTGACTGCACGGTCACCCCCGCCCCCCGAGGAGCAGGCGCCGCCCCAGCCTATCGACCCCCGCCCCGGCCCACCCCCGGCAGCCACGCCCCACCGCCTTGATCATCACGTGACCGACCGAGTGGCGGAGCACCCCCATCCATCAGGTATCGTTTACGACGTCGAACGGGGCAGCGCCCCGGAAGGCAAACATCCTGGCTGGTTGCCCGAGCGGCCAAAGGGAGCAGACTGTAAATCTGCCGCGCAAGCTACGCAGGTTCGAACCCTGCACCAGCCACAGGATAAAGAGGGGCCCGGTCCGACGGAAACGTCGGACCGGGCCCCTCTGCTGTGTCGGCTGAGGTTCTCGGAGTGCCTGCGCGGACATCCCGATGAGCGAGGTGCTCGGCCTTCGGCGGCCGTGATCGGCTGAGTGCGGGGAGGGGGGAGCCCCGGGCCGACGATCCTCGTCGATGACCTGCTCCACGCGGTCGAGCTGCCGCGAAGAAGGTGTACGAAGCGGGGAAACGGGGCGGAGCCCCGCCCTCGGTCCTGGGCGGGGCTCCGGTGCTTCGGAAGGCCGGATCGTCAGGCGTTCTTGGCGTTGGTGAAGCGGGTGGTGACGTCCTGCCAGTTGACGACGTCCCAGAGGCGGGTGACGTAGTCGGGGCGGACGTTGCGGTACTGGAGGTAGTAGGCGTGCTCCCAGGCGTCGAAGGCGAGGAGGGGGGTGGTGCCCTGGCCGACGTTGCCGTGGTGGTCGTAGACCTGCTCGATGATGAGGCGCTGGCCGAGGGGTTCCCAGGAGAGGATGCCCCAGCCGGAGCCCTGGACGCCGACGGTGGCGGCGGTGAGCTGCTTCTTGAAGGCCTGGAAGGAGCCGAAGTGTTCGCCGATGGCGTCGGCGAGGTCGCCTTCGGCTTCGCCGCCGCCCTCGGGGGAGAGGTTCTCCCAGAAGAGGGAGTGCAGGACGTGGCCGGAGAGGTGGAAGCCGAGGGTCTTCTGGAGGCCGACGAGGCCGCCGAAGTTCTCCTTCTCGCGGGCTTCGGCGAGCTGTTCGAGGGTGGTGTTGGCGCCGGCCACGTAGGCGGCGTGGTGCTTGGAGTGGTGCAGCTCCAGGATCTCGGCGGACATCGCCTTCTCCAGGGCGGAGTAGTCGTACGGAAGGTCGGGGAGCGTGTACTGACCCATGAGTAAAAGTGCTCCTAGTTCGCTGTGCTGACGGTGTGTCGGCGTGCCGATGCCACCTTATTGCGTGTGACTTGCAATTACATCTGAGAGCCAGGAGAGTGTGTCGTGGGGGTGGTGGGCCCGCCAGCCACCTGCTGAAGTGCGTCCCGGCCGCCGTGCCGGGGGTCCTCCCGCCAGAGCTGATCGTCTTCCCAACCGGCGCCCGCCGGGACGTCGGGCCGACCACCCCCACCCCGAGCGAGCGGGCAGCCACGAGGGCGAATCCCGGCCCGACCCCGTCACGTCGCCCCGGGAAGTGACGCTCCGTCGGCTTACGCTCGCGAACGTGTTCAATCTGCCCCAGGCGTTGAAGCGGCTGGTCATCGGCAAGGCCATGCGCAGCGAGGAGCTGGGTGAGACGCTGCTGCCGAAGCGGCTGGCGTTGCCGATCTTCGCCTCGGACCCGCTCTCCTCGGTGGCGTACGCGACGCAGGAGATCCTGCTGGTGCTGACCGTCGGCGGCACGGCGTTCCTCTACCTGACCCCGTGGATCGCGGCGGCGGTGGTGGCGCTGATGGTGGTCGTGGTGCTGTCGTACCGTCAGGTGGTGCACGCCTACCCGAGCGGCGGCGGCTCCTACGAGGTGGTCACCCGCAACCTCGGGCCGAACGCCGGACTGGTGGTGGCCGCCTCGCTGCTGGTCGACTACGTGATGACCGTCGCCGTCTCGGTCGCCTCGGGCGTGGCCAACGTCATCTCGGCCCTGCCCTCCCTCGCGGAGTACCGGGTGCCGATGGCGGTCGGCTTCGTGGTGCTGCTCACCGCCGTGAACCTGCGCGGGGTGCGGGAGTCCGGGAACGCCTTCGCCGCGCCGACCTACCTCTTCATCGCGGCGGTGCTGGTGATGGCCGGCACCGGGCTGGTGCGCTACCTGCTGGGCGACGCGCCGGTCGCGGAGAGCGCGCGGTACGGGATCGAGCCGGAGCCGGGGCACCAGGTGATCGCCGGGTTCGCCCTGGTCATGTTGGCGCTGCGGGCCTTCGCCTCCGGCTGCACGGCGCTGACCGGGGTGGAGGCGATCTCCAACGGCGTGCCCGCCTTCCGGCCGCCGAAGTCCCGCAACGCCGCCACCACCATGGCGGTGATGGGCGCGACGGCGGTGGTGATGTTCTCCGGGATCACCGCGCTCGCGCTGGTCGCGGACGTGCACATCACCGAGGACGCCTGCCAGCTGACCGGCTTCACCGGCGGCGACTGCGCCACCGCCGTCCAGCCGACGGTGATCGCCCAGCTGGCGGCGGCGGTCTTCGGCGGTGACCACAGCTTCCTCTTCTACGCCGTCCAGGCGGTCACCGCGCTGGTGCTGGTGCTCGCCGCGAACACCGCGTTCAACGGCTTCCCGCTGCTGGCCTCGATCCTGGCCGAGCACCGCTACCTGCCCCGGCAGCTGCACACCCGGGGCGACCGCCTCGCCTTCTCCAACGGCATCATCGCCCTCGCCCTGGTGGCCGGCGGCCTGCTCTGGCTCTACGACGCCGACGTCACCAGCCTGATCCACCTCTACATCCTCGGCGTCTTCACCTCCTTCACCCTCAGCCAGAGCGCGATGGTGCGGCACTGGAACCGCGCCATCCGGGAGGGCCGGAGCCGGGGCGCCACCCGGGCCCGGGTGATCAACGGGCTGGGGGCGGTGGTCACCGGCCTGGTGCTGGTGATCGTGCTGGTCACCAAGTTCACCGAGGGCGCCTGGCTGGCCGTGCTGGCCGCCACCGGGCTCTGGCTGCTGATGCGCGGCATCCGCCGCCACTACGATCGGACGGCCGAGGAGCTCGCGGTCCACGATCCGCAGGACCTCGCGGTCCGCCCGGCCCGGGTGCACGGCATCGTGCTGGTCTCCCGGCTGCACAAGCCCACCCTGCGGGCGCTGAACTACGCCGAGGCCTTCCGGCTGGACACCCTGGAGGCACTCACCGTCGCGGTGGAGCCCGAGGCGGTCACCGAACTCCGGGAGCAGTGGGGCGAGTTCGACATCCCGGTGCCGCTGAAGGTGCTGGACTCGCCGTACCGGGAGATCACCCGCCCGGTGGTCGGGTACGTCCGCTCGGTGAAGCGGGGGAGCCCACAGGACATCGTCGCGGTCTTCATCCCGGAGTACGTGGTCGGGCACTGGTGGGAGAACGCGCTGCACAACCAGTCCGCGCTCTGGCTGAAGAGCCGACTGCTCTTCACCCCCGGCGTGATGGTGATCAGCGTCCCCTGGCAGCTCGACTCCTCCGCGCACGCCGACCGGCCGACCCCACGCGCCCCCGGCGCGGTCCGGCGCGGCGAGCCGCTGCTCCGACGGAAGCGCTGACCCGGCCCCGTCGGGGGCGGCCCCTAGCCCGGCGTGTTCTGCCGGGGCAGCGCCAGGGCCACGGTGTCGGCGAACTCCCGGACCGCGCTGGTCCGCGACACCACCCGTCCGCTGTGGATCACCAGTCGGCTGTGCCCGCCGGAGAGCACCCCGGCCACCGAATCGCCCCGCACCGCCAGCAGCTCGGCGGGGAAGCCCGCGTCCACCCGGACCGGCGGCAGTCCGAGGATGTTCCGGGCCTGGTTCGCCACCGCCTCGTACGCGGCCTCGGGGCTGAGCCCGCCGCCGGCCGCGAGCAGGTAGGCGGCCTCCAGCGGGTCGGCCCGGCCGACCGGGTTGGCGGCGTCCCGGAGGGCGCCGCCGCCGGCTGCCAGGACCACCCCGGCATCGGTCAACTCCCGTACCAGGGAAGGGCGGAGCGTCGTGGCAGGACCTTCCAGTCCGATGCAGTGCCCGTTCTGCGGCAGACAGACCACCCGCAGCCCGGCTCCGGCCAGTGCACCGGCCCCGCCGGGTGCCAGTGCGGACAGCGGCCCGACCGTCACCCGTGGCCGCAGTGGCGCCAACACCGAAGCCATCCGGGCGAGTTGGGCCGGATCGGCGGCGGCCGAGTGCAGGTCGACGGGGCAGTCGGCCTCCCGGGCGGCCTCCAACAGCACCTGCACGTAGCCGACCGGGTCCGGGTCGAGGTCGGGGCAGCCGCCGGCCGCGTCGGCGCCGAGCTTGAGCGCCTCCCGCAGCTGGGCCCGGCCGTCCGCCCCGGCCCGGCCGGTGAGCAGCCGGGGCATGGCCACCGCCTGGAGCTCGGCCAGCCCGCGCAGTGCCTGGCGGGCCGTCAGTACGGCCTCCAGTCGACGCAGCCCGTGCACGTCGGCGATCCGGACGTGGGTGCGCTGTGCGGTGGCCCCGTAGCCGAGGGTGGTGAGCGCCGCCTCGGTGACCCGGCGGACCAGTTCGGCCGGGGTCTCCGGGGGAGGGGTGCCCAGGGCGGCGGCGAAGGCGGCGTCGTGGTGGGCGTGCGGTTCGGCGGGGGCCGGCAGTAGCAGGTAACCGCTGAGGTCGATCTTGGCGCCGGTGGTGCTGGTCGGTGCGCCGGGCAGGGCGGGAAGGGGGCCGAGGCTGCCGCAGGTGCCGACGGCCTGGATGCGGTCGCCGCTGATCCGTACGTCCACCAGCCGGCCGTCGGTGAGCCGGGCGTTGGTGAGCATGAGGACGGGGCCGTGTCCGAGCGGGTTCCCGCCGCGGGCGGGCTCCTCGCCGGGGTGGGGTCCGTCGGCGGGCGCGCTGTCCGCGGTCATCGGCCGGCTCCTCGGGCTGGTGCGGCCCGTCGGCCGGCTCCTCGTCGTCCGACGGCCCGGCCGGGCCGCCCCGGGAGCCGCGAGATCGCTGGTGGTCGAGCCTATGGGGCCGGGGTGCGGGGAGCTCGGAGGCTGGCATAAGTCGTATCGGGTCGGGCCGTGGGTTCGACGGCCGGATCGAACGCCGGTCCTGCGGGGGAGTGCCCGTACGAGCCGTCCACCTGCGATCTTCCGGTCGGGGAACGGATTTCACCTCTGGCCGGGAAACGTGTAATCTCTTCCTCGTTCGCCCCTATAGCTCAGTCGGTAGAGCGTCTCCATGGTAAGGAGAAGGTCTGCGGTTCGATTCCGCATGGGGGCTCTGGTGTGAAGGCCGATGATCTCCGGATCTGACGCGCGATCACCTTAGCGGTGTAGCTCAGTTGGTAGAGCAAGCGGCTCATAATCGCTGTGTCACCGGTTCAAGTCCGGTCACCGCTACCCGCGTAGTCGATCGGGGGGACAATCTCCCGATCGGCTACTCTTGTCGTGTCATCAATCGTTGTCCAAGGAAGGCACTCCCGTGGCTGCCACCGACGTCCGCCCGAAGATCACGCTGGCCTGCGTGGAGTGCAAGGAGCGGAACTACATCACCAAGAAGAACCGGCGTAACGACCCGGACCGTCTTGAGATGAAGAAGCACTGCCCCCGCTGCAACTCGCACACCGCGCACCGCGAGACCCGCTGACCCCGTAGGGCGTCACCGGGCCTGCTGTGATCAGGCTCTCGGCTCCAGGCCGTGCCCCCGACAGGGGGTGCGGCCTGGAGCTTTTTCCGTATCACCCCGTACCGCCGCACAGTGTGACCCACCGTCAGAGGAGTGGCCCATGGCTCTCGACCCCTCGTTCATCGGGCGGACCTACCCGCCCACCGCGCCCTACGAGGTCGGCCGCGAGAAGATCCGCGAGTTCGCGCTCGCGGTCGGGGACGCCAATCCGGCGTACACCGACGTGGAGGCCGCCAAGGCGCTCGGCTACCCGGACGTGATCGCGCCGCCGACCTTCCCGTTCGCGATCGCCTTCCGGGCCGCCGCCCAGGTGGTGGAGGACCCGGAGCTGGGGCTGGACTACAGCCGGGTGGTGCACGGGGACCAGAAGTTCCGCTACTCCCGGCCGGTGCAGGCGGGTGACCGACTGGCCGTCAGCATCGCGATCGACGCCATCAAGTCGCTGGCCGGCAACGACGTGCTGACCGTCAGCGGCGCCGTGCACGACGAGGCGGGCGAGCACGTGGTCACCGCGATCATGACGCTGGTGGCCCGGGCCGCCGACCCGGCCGACGCCACCGCTGACGCCGAGAAGGCCGCCGACGCCGAGAAGGGGGAGTGAACGAGATGAGCATCACGTACGCCGAGGTCGAGGTCGGCACCGAACTGCCCGCCCAGTCCTTCCCGGTGACCCGCGCCACGCTGGTCCAGTACGCCGGTGCCTCGGGCGACTTCAACCCGATCCACTGGAACGAGAAGTTCGCCCTGGAGGTCGGCCTGCCCGACGTCATCGCGCACGGCATGTTCACCATGGCCGAGGCGATCCGGGTGGTCACCGACTGGGTCGGCGACCCGGGTGCGGTGGTCGAGTACGGCGTCCGCTTCACGAAGCCGGTGCCGGTGCCGAACGACGGGGTGGGCACCACCATCGAGGTCTCCGCCAAGGTCGCCGTCCTGCTGGGCGACAACAAGGTCCGGGTCGACCTGCTCGCCAAGAACGGCGACGACAAGGTGCTCGGCATGTCCCGCGCGGTCGTCCGGCTGAAGTGACCCGGTGAAGTGAGCCGGTGAGGTGAGCCGTTGAGGTGCGGCGGCCGAGGGGAGCGGCGGCGGAGGGGGAGCGGCGCCGGCCACGGCTAGGCTGGGGGCGTGCTCGTTGAACTGGACGCCCCCCTCGCCCCGCTGACCACGCTGCGCCTCGGCGGCCCGGCCCGCCGGCTGGTCACCGCGACCACCGATGCCGAGGTGATCGAGACGGTCCGGGAGGCGGACGCCGCCGGGGAGCCGCTGCTGGTGATCGGCGGCGGCTCCAACCTGGTGATCGGCGACGCCGGTTTCGAGGGCACCGTGCTGCGGATCGCCACCACCGGCTTCCACCTCGACGGCACCCTGCTGGAGCTGGCGGCCGGCGAGGTCTGGGCCGACGCGGTGGCCCGTACGGTGGACGCGGGCCTGGCCGGGATCGAGTTCCTGGCCGGCATCCCCGGCTCGGCCGGGGCCACCCCGGTGCAGAACGTCGGCGCGTACGGCCAGGAGGTGTCCACCGGCATCACCGAGGTGGTCGCGTACGACCGCCGCACCGGCGGGACGGTCACCCTGGCCAACGCCGACTGCGCGTTCTCCTACCGGCACAGCCGCTTCAAGGCCGACCCGAGCCGTTACGTGGTGCTCCGGGTCCGCTTCCGGCTGGAGGACGCCGACGGGCTCTCCACCCCCGTCCGCTACGCCGAGGTGGCCAAGGCGCTCGGCGTCGCCCAGGACGAGCGGATCGGCCTGCGGAAGGCCTACGAGACCGTGCTCGGCCTGCGGGCCGGCAAGGGCATGGTGCTCGACCCGGCGGACCACGACACCTGGTCGGCGGGCTCGTTCTTCACCAACCCGGTCCTGACGGCCGGTCAGTACGCCGACTTCCGGGGCCGGCTGGGGGAGCTCACCGCCCCGGCCTACCCGGCGCCGGACGGCTGCACCAAGACCTCCGCCGCCTGGCTGATCGACCGGGCCGGGTTCGGCAAGGGCTACGGCTCCGGTCCGGCCACCCTCTCCACCAAGCACACCCTGGCCCTGACCAACCGGGGCGCGGCCCGCACCGAGGACCTGCTGGCCCTGGCCCGGGAGATCCGGGACGGCGTCCGGGCCGCCTTCGGGGTGGAGCTGGTGAACGAGCCGGTGATGGTCGGCGTCAGCCTGTAGCCCCGGCGGCCAGCCAGGCGTCCACGTCCGCCAGCAGCACCTTGCGGACGTCCTCCGGCGCGACCGAGCCCCTGATCGACTGCCGTGCCAGCTCGGCGAGTTCGGCGTCCGAGAAGCCGTGCACGGTCCGGGCCGACTCGTACTGGGCGGCCAGCCGGGAGCCGAACAGCAGCGGGTCGTCCGCGCCCAGGGCGAGCGGCACCCCGGCCTCGAAGAGGGTGCGCAGCGGCACCAGGGCGGGCTCCTCGTAGACCCCGAGCGAGACGTTGGAGGCCGGGCAGACCTCGCAGGTCACCTGACGGTCCGCCAGCCGCTGCATCAGCCGGGGGTCCTCGGCGGCCCGCACCCCGTGGCCGATCCGGCCGGCCCCGAGGTCGTCCAGGCAGTCCCGGACCGACTCCGGCCCGGACAGCTCGCCGCCGTGCGGCGCGGCCAGCAGCCCGCCGTTCCGGGCGATCGCGAAGGCCCGGTCGAAGTCCCGTGCCAGGCCCCGGCGTTCGTCGTTGGAGAGGCCGAAGCCGACCACGCCCCGGTCGGCGTAGCGGACGGCGAGCCGGGCCAGCGTGCGGGCGTCCATCGGGGACTTCATCCGGTTGGCCGCGACCAGCACCCGGATGCCGACGCCGGTCGCCTCGGAGGCCTCCCGGGTCGCGTCCAGGATGAGCTCCAGGGCCGGGATCAGCCCGCCCAGCCGGGGCGCGTAGGAGGTCGGGTCGACCTGGATCTCCAGCCAGCGGGAGCCGTCCCGCGCCTCGTCCTCGGCGGTCTCCCGCACCAGCCGCCGGATGTCCGCCTCGTCCCGCAGCACCGAGCGCGCGGTGTCGTACAGCCGCTGGAAGCGGAACCAGCCGCGCTCGTCGGTGGCCCGCAGCCTGGGCGGCTCGCCGGAGCTGAGCGCCTCCGGCAGCCGGACCCGGTGCTTCTCGGCCAGCTCCAGCAGGGTGGCGGGGCGCATCGAACCGGTGAAGTGCAGGTGCAGGTGGGCCTTCGGCAGGGCCCGGACGTCGCGAGGCTGATCCATTCACCGATCCTGCCGCATCACACCCCCGAACGGGAACCGCCCCCGTCACGTCCTCCGAAGGAGTGAAAGGGGCGGCATCCCGCAGTGGTGACGGCGGGTCAGTCGCGGGCCTCGCCGAGCAGCTTCTGCATCCGGCTGATGCCCTCGACCAGGTCGGCGTCGCCCAGCGCGTAGGAGAGCCGCAGGTAGCCGGGGGTGCCGAAGGCCTCGCCCGGGACGACGGCGACCTCGGCCTCGTCCAGGATCAGCGCGGCCAGCTCGGTGGAGCTGGCCGGGCGCTTGCCGCGGATCTCCTTGCCGAGCAGGCCCTTAACCGAGGGGTAGGCGTAGAACGCGCCCTCGGGCTCGGGGCAGAGCACGCCGTCGATCTCGTTGAGCATCCGGACGATGGTCTTCCGGCGGCGGTCGAACGCCTCCTTCATCTCGTCCACCGCCGCCAGGTCGCCCGAGACGGCGGCCAGCGCGGCGCGCTGGGCCACGTTGGAGACGTTGGAGGTGGCGTGCGACTGGAGGTTGGCGGCGGCGCTCACCACGTCCTTCGGGCCGATCAGCCAGCCCACCCGCCAGCCGGTCATCGCGTAGGTCTTGGCCACCCCGTTGACCACGATGCACCGGTCGGCCAGCTCGGGCAGCAGGGCCGGCAGCGAGGTGAACGCGGCGTCGCCGTAGACCAGGTGCTCGTAGATCTCGTCGGTGAGCACCCAGAGCCCGTGCTCCAGCGCCCAGCGGCCGATCGCCTCGGCCTCCGCCTCGGTGTAGACCGCACCGGTCGGGTTGGACGGCGAGACGAACAGCACCACCTTGGTCCGCTCGGTCCGGGCCGCCTCCAGCTGCTCCACCGAGACCTTGTAGCCGGTGGTCTCGTCGGCCACCACGTCGACCGGCACGCCGCCGGCCAGCTTCACGGCCTCCGGGTAGGTGGTCCAGTACGGGGCCGGGATGATCACCTCGTCGCCCGGGTCGAGGATCGCCGCGAACGCCTCGTAGATCGCCTGCTTGCCGCCGTTGGTGACCAGCACCTGGGAGGCGTCCACCTCGTAGCCCGAGTCCCGCAGCGTCTTGGCGGCGATCGCCGCCTTGAGCTCCGGCAGCCCGGCGGCCGGCGTGTAGCGGTGGTTCTTCGGGTCGCGGCAGGCCTCGACCGCCGCCTCGACGATGTAACCCGGGGTCGGGAAGTCCGGCTCGCCGGCACCGAAGCCGATCACGGGCCGGCCCGCCGCCTTCAGGGCCTTGGCCTTGGCGTCCACCGCGAGGGTGGCCGACTCGGCGATGGCGCCGATCCGGGCCGAGACCCGGCGGTCGGAGGGACTGGGGCTGGAGGTGGGAGCGCTCATGCCCGCCATGGTCGCAGAGCCGGGGCGAACCGGACATGACGCCTCGACAGGCGGACCGATCGGTCCGCATTGCGCACGTCTTGCCCCCCGCCCCGGTGAATGGGGTTCGACCTGACGGGCCGGAACACGTACACTCACTGCTCGACGGCTTCCGAAGTGCAGCTCCACCGAGGCGTAGTGAACGCAGCGGCCGGGATGCGGTAGGTTGGGGGACGTCTCCGGAGCCCGCAAGGCTCCGAAGGGCAATAGCTCAATTGGTAGAGCACCGGTCTCCAAAACCGGCGGTTGGGGGTTCAAGTCCCTCTTGCCCTGCTGCTTGAACCGTACTCAGCCCGTTCGCTCCAGTGGAGTGAGCGGGCTTGATGCGGAGAGGGCTCCTTTCAGCACTGCATTCGCCGGATCGCCCGCAGCTGCGACGCGACGCTCGGCTGGACCCGGATTCAGGTGAGGACGAGTGACGGAGACCACGGGCTCCACCGCAACGCCTGAGAGCGGCAACCCCGAGGGTGCCGCGGCGGCCGAGAGCGGTGACGAGGCGCTGTCGCGCCGCGACCGCAAGCGTGCCAAGAAGGCCGACGGTGGCGACAAGAAGGCCGGCAAGCGTGCCAAGAAGGGCTTCTTCGCCCGGGCCGCGCTGTTCTACCGGCAGATCATCGCCGAGCTCCGCAAGGTGGTCTGGCCGAGCCGCAGCCAGCTGACCCAGTACACCATCGTCGTGGTGGTCTTCGTGGTCGTGGTGATGGGCCTCGTCTCCGGTCTCGACTACGGCTTCTCCAAGCTCAGCCTGTGGGTGTTCGGCTGATCCGCCGTCACCTCCCGCTCCACACTCCCCGACCCGGGCCGTCCTGACGGTCCGGGTCGAGCTGTCGGCGCACTCCGGGCGTTCCCAGTACCGTTGACTCGGTACTGTTGGAGGTCCGAGTCGTTCCCGCAGCGCGCCCCCGTGGGGCCGGAGGGCCCGGAGCCGTTCCATCTCACTTCCAGGAAAGAAGCAGCCACCGTGTCTGACTCCCCCCTGTACGACGCCGACGAGACCGTCCGCGAGGCGGATGACCTCGCCGCCGAGGCCACCGACGTCGAGGCTGCCGACGTCGAGGACGCCGAGCAGATCGTGGACGCGGTCGACTCGGACGAGGACGAGGTCGAGGCTGCGGACGAGGCCGAGGCGGGCGAGCCCGCCGAGGAGGCCGCCGTGCACGAGGAGGACGAGGAGGAGCTGGACGAGGACGACGCCTTCGCCGCCGCCCTCCAGGCCGTCGGCTCGGACGCCGAGGACGAGGACGCCGCCGAGGACGAGGCCGCCGGGGCGGACGACGAGGCCGAGGCCGCCGTCGAGGAGCCCGAGGTCGAGGTCGACCCGGTCGCCGCCTTCCGCGAGGAGCTGCGCACCGCGCCGGGCGAGTGGTACGTCATCCACACCTACGCCGGCTACGAGAACCGGGTGAAGCAGAACCTCGAGCAGCGCGCCGTCTCGCTCAACGTCGAGGACTACATCTTCGACTCGCAGGTGCCGCAGGAGGAGGTCGTCCAGATCAAGAACGGCGACCGCAAGACCATCCGGCAGAACAAGCTCCCCGGCTACGTGCTGGTCCGGATGGACCTCACCCCGGAGTCCTGGGGCGTCGTGCGCAACACCCCCGGTGTCACCGGCTTCGTCGGCAACGCCTACGACCCGTACCCGCTGACCCTGGACGAGGTCGTCAAGATGCTCGCCCCCGACGTGGAGCGCCAGGCCGCGAAGGACGCCGGCAAGGCGTCCCCGGTCCGCCCGGTCGAGGTCCAGGTGCTCGACTTCGAGGTCGGCGACTCGGTCACCGTCACCGACGGTCCGTTCGCCACCCTGCAGGCGACCATCAACGAGATCAACCCGGACTCGAAGAAGGTCAAGGGCCTGGTCGAGATCTTCGGTCGCGAGACCCCGGTCGAGCTGTCCTTCGACCAGATCCAGAAGAACTAGCACTGAGCTTCGGGTTCGGGGCGGGGCTTCGGCCCCGCCCCGAACCCGTTTTGGTCCAGGCCGCGTCAGCGGTTAGCCTGGTCCGATGTGTGTCCACCCGGACGGGTGTCGCCCCGGCCACCGGACACGCCAGCAAACCACTCTCGGAAGGACCCGGAGAGCATGCCTCCCAAGAAGAAGAAGATCACGGGGCTCATCAAGCTCCAGATCAACGCCGGCGCGGCCAACCCGGCCCCGCCGGTCGGCCCCGCGCTGGGCCAGCACGGCGTGAACATCATGGAGTTCTGCAAGGCGTACAACGCGGCCACTGAGTCGCAGCGCGGCATGATCGTGCCGGTGGAGATCACGGTCTACGACGACCGTTCCTTCACCTTCATCACGAAGACGCCGCCGGCCGCTCGCCTGATCCTGAAGGCCGCGGGCGTCGACAAGGGCTCCGCCGAGCCGCACAAGACCAAGGTCGCCAAGCTGACCGCGGCTCAGGTGCGCGAGATCGCCACGGTCAAGCTCCCCGACCTGAACGCCAACGACCTGGACGCCGCGTCGAAGATCATCGCCGGCACCGCCCGGTCGATGGGCATCACCGTCGAGGGCTGATCACCCCTCTCGTCCACCCGTGGTAGGGCCTGCGCGGCCCGGTACGCCACAGACTCCATCATCTTCAGGAGAAGCAGTGAAGCGCAGCAAGGCCCTCAAGGCCGCGGACGCCCAGGTCGACCGCGCCAAGATCTACGCCCCCCTCGAGGCCGTCCGCCTCGCCAAGGCGACCTCCGTCACCAAGTTCGACGGCACCGTCGAGGTTGCCATGCGCCTGGGTGTCGACCCGCGCAAGGCCGACCAGATGGTCCGCAGCACCGTGATCCTCCCGCACGGCACCGGTAAGACCGCTCGGGTCCTGGTCTTCGCGACCGGCGAGCGTGCCGAGGCCGCGCGTGCTGCCGGCGCCGACATCGTCGGTGCCGACGAGCTCATCGACGAGGTCGCCAAGGGCAAGCTGGACTTCGACGCCGTCGTCGCCACCCCGGACCTCATGGGCAAGGTCGGCCGCCTCGGCCGCGTGCTCGGTCCCCGTGGCCTGATGCCGAACCCGAAGACCGGCACCGTCACCCCCGATGTCGCCAAGGCTGTCAACGACATCAAGGGCGGCAAGATCGAGTTCCGCGTCGACAAGCACTCGAACCTGCACTTCATCATCGGCAAGACCTCGTTCTCCGATGACCAGCTGGTCGAGAACTACGCCGCCGCGCTCGAGGAGGTCCTCCGGGCCAAGCCGGCCGCCGCCAAGGGCCGCTACATCAAGAAGACCGCGTTCTCGACCACCATGGGCCCCGGCATCCAGGTGGACCCGAACCGCACCCGGAACCTCCTCGTCGAGGAGGACCCGGCCGCCGTCTGAGCCTCCGAGCTCCAGCGGTAACCGCGTTCGACGGGCCCGTGCTCCCTTTCACAGGGGGTGCGGGCCCGTTCGCATGTCCGCGTCGACTAGAGTCCGCCTACCGAGATCCGGGACGTAGGGGGTTTCACGAATGCGCACGATACGGGTGACCGCCCTGGCCGCGCTGCTGGTGGCCGGGCTGACGGCCTGCGGGGCGAGCTCCGGGGGCGACGGGAAGGCCGCCGCGTCGGCCGCCCCCTCCGGCACGGCCTCCGCCTCGGCGGGCGCTTCGGCGACCGCTACCGACTCCGCCGCACCCTCCGCCGCGCCGTCCGCGGGCGCGAGCGACCCGGCCGGCACCGCGAGCCCGGCGGCCGGCGCGACCGCGACCGCCGGCGGGACGGGCGGCACCGGGGGCGGCACCGCCCCCGGCACGCTGCCGGCCCCGGCCGGAGTGGCCAAGGACGTGCTGCTGGCGGCGAACGGCGTGATGGCCAAGGCCGGTAACGCCCGGCTGGCGGTCGGCACCGGCGCGGTCGCGCAGGGCGGCGGCGGCTCGTTCGCCTGGGCCCAGCCGGGCGGCATCGACCTGGTGCTGACCCAGCCGGACGGCGCGCAGGCCCGGCTCCGCGCGGCCGGCGGCTCCACCTGGGTGGGTGCCCCCGAGCAGACCGCGGCGCTGGTCGGCGGCAAGCCCTGGATGAAGGTCGACCCGAACGCCAAGACCGACGGCTCCGGCGCCGCCGCCGTGCTGGCCGGGGCCGGCGGCGAGGACGCCCGGGGGCTGGCCGCGCTGGCCCGGGTGCTGGACCCGGCGGTGGCGCTGGCGGCCGGCGCGGGCAGCCCGGGCCTGGCCAAGGTCGGGGTGGAGTCGGTGGACGGCCAGGAGGCGGTCCACTTCCGCGCCACCGGCGTGGCCGACGCCCTGGTGAACGGCCTGACGGAGGACCAGAAGAAGCAGGCGCTGGCCGAGTTGGGCCGCACCGGCGGGGCGCTGGACCTCTGGATCAACGGCCGGAACGAGCTGGTCCAGCTCCGCACCGCCGACCTGACCCCGTCCCGGGCCGGTGACATGACGGTCCGTTACACCGAGCTGGGCCGCGCCCCGCAGGTGGCCGCGCCGCCGGTGGTCGACGTGTTCGAGGTCGCAGATCTGCTCAAGGGCTTCGGCGGCTGACCCCGGCGTGAGAGGTTGGCGGGGTGCGGTGGCACGAGGACGGGATGACGGCATGACGAGGGCTCGGCGGACGGCGGTGCTGGCACTGGCCGCCCTGCTGCTGGCCGGTGCGGCCGGTTGCGGCTCGGACGGGGCGAAGCCCCCCGGCCCGAGCCCGACCCCGAGCCCCTCGGCCAGCCGCACCCCGACCGGCCTGCCCAGCCCCACCGACCGCTCCCCGCACGGGGTGCTGCTCTCCGCCCAGCTGGCGATGGACACCGCCCGCCGGGCCGGGTACTCCGCCCGGTTCGGCGAGGACTCCTTCTCCGGGGTGCTGTTCTGGGCCCCCAAGACGGTGCTCAGGCTCAAGCGCCCGGGCAGCTCCGAGCAGCTGGTGATACTCGACACCACCGCCTACCGGGGCGGCGACCCGGCCACCGCCGAGCGGAACGCCGGCCGGCACTGGGAGAAGTACGCCGCCCAGGGCGGCGCCCGGGACATCCCGTACGGAGCCCTGGTGGACCGGCTCAACCCGATGGTGGCGCTGACCGCCGCGGTGGCCGCCGAGCGCCCGCAGCTGATCGGCGAGGAGACCATCGCGGAGGTCACCGTCCAGCACTACCGGGTGACGCTGAGCTCCGAGCGGTACGCCGCCGCGCAGACCCAGCTGCCGACGGCCCGGCAGGACGCGCTCCGGGCCGGGCTGGGCAGCGCGGAGGTCACCCTGGACCTCTGGCTGGACGACAAGGACCAGCTGGTCCGGCTGGTCCGGGCGGGCGGTCAGGGCAAGGACACCGTGACGTACCAGGACTGGGGCGGCGCGCTGTCGGTGCAGGCTCCGGACGCGGCGGACACCGCGGACATGGGTGGGGCGGCCTTGCCTCCGTTGGCGTCCTGACCGGATTTGGTTCGAAAGCCCGGCCCGGGGTACGGTGGGGCCTGCCAAAGACCGCTGGTTGTCGCCGTTTCCCTCCCGGGGGAGCCGGCACCGAAGGTCCCGCGTAAAGCGGGCGGCCCGCGCAGGTGTGTCTGGTGCGTCTGATTTCCGGTCCTTCGGGGCCGTCGAGGTCTGCAAGCCCCATGCCCCTGCGCATGGGGCTTTTTTCGTCACCACGTGGTTCGAGGCGTTGGATGGTCGACTGATCCATGGTCGGCCTGACTTCGACATCACGGAAGGAGGCGTAAGCCTATGGCCAGGCCCGACAAGGCTGCTGACGTCGCTGAGCTGACGGACAAGTTCCGCTCCTCCAGCGCCGCGCTGCTGACCGAGTACCGCGGTCTCTCGGTGAAGCAGGTCAAGACCCTGCGTCGCTCGCTGGGCGAGAACGCCCAGTACGCCGTGGTGAAGAACACGCTGACCAAGATCGCCGCCAACGAGGCTGGGATCACCGAGCTCGACGACCAGTTCACTGGTCCGACGGCTGTCGCCTTCGTCACCGGTGACCCGGTGGAGTCGGCGAAGGCTCTGCGTGACTTCGCCAAGGAGAACCCCGCTCTGATCATCAAGGGCGGTGTCCTTGACGGTAAGGCGCTGTCCGCCGATGACATCAAGAAGCTCGCGGACCTCGAGTCCCGCGAGGTGCTGCTCGCCAAGTTCGCGGGTGCCCTGAAGGCCAAGCAGTCCCAGGCTGCCGCGCTCTTCCAGGCCCTCCCGTCGAAGCTCGTCCGCACCGTGGACGCGCTTCGCGACAAGGTCGAGCAGGGCGGTGCCGGCGCGCCGGCTCCCGCCGCTGAGGACGAGGCCGCCGAGTAATTCGGCAGGCTCACGCCTCGCTGCGGGCCAGTGCCCGCTTCACCCCGTACATCCGGCACCTAACCTGCCGATTTAGTGGAAGGACGCCATCATGGCGAAGCTGACCCAGGACGAGCTGCTCGCGCAGTTCGAGGAGCTCACCCTCATCGAGCTCGCTGCCTTCGTGAAGGCCTTCGAGGAGAAGTTCGACGTCACCGCTGCCGCTCCGGTCGCCGTTGCCGCCGTCGGTGGCACCGGTGCCCCGGCCGAGGTCGCTGACGAGCAGGACGAGTTCGACGTCATCCTCGACGGTGCCGGCGACAAGAAGATCCAGGTCATCAAGGAGGTGCGCGCCCTCACCTCCCTCGGCCTGAAGGAGGCCAAGGACCTCGTCGACACCGCTGGTGCGAAGGTTCTCGAGAAGGTCGCCAAGGACGTTGCCGAGAAGGCCAAGGCCCAGCTCGAGGGCGCCGGCGCCAAGGTCACCGTCAAGTGACTCAGTGCCCTCCCTGAGAGGGCGCGAGGCCGGGCCGATCACCCCTGCGGGTGGTCGGCCCGGCCTTTTTTCGTCCTCCGGGACCTGACGTTCACCGTCCTGGCGCACTGTGGGCTCGGCCACTGTCGGCAGGGCCGGGTATGGTGATCGCTGTCGTCCCTGGAGGGCCGTCGGCGGGGCTGTAACGCGGTGGCCTGCTCGGACGATGAACGGCGTGAGGTCCGCACTCCGGTGCGGCCCTTGACGAACCGCACCGGGCGCGCGATTCTCAAGGCGCGCCCCGCGTGGTGGGTCCAAGCGGTCGGAGCGGTTCCGGATGCATATTCCGTGGCTCCGACGGGAACTGACTCATCGTGAGGTGCGGTGGCCCGGGGCGTCCGGGCCATTGGTGAGTGGTAGGAGAGGGGTCTCCGATTCGGTCTCCGAATCAGAGCTTGTCAGCAGTGTGCCTTTTGGCTACACTGTCCCTTTGCGCTGCCTGTTAGCTGCTCCGTGACTCGTCGCCCGGAGTGGCCCCTGTCCTGACCTGGGGTTTTCCGCCTCGGCAAGGCCCGGCCGGTACGCGCGTAGTGAGCTCCGAGCCCTCGGAAGGACCCCCCTCTTGGCCGCGCCGCGCAACGCCTCGAACAATTCCGCCGCATCCACCGCCCCGCTCCGCGTCTCGTTCGCGAAGATCAAGGAGCCCCTCGAGGTCCCCAACCTCCTGGCCCTGCAGACCGAGAGCTTTGACTGGCTGCTCGGCAACGCGGCCTGGAGGTCACGGGTCGAGGAGGCTTTGGAGAACGGTCAGGACGTCCCCACCAAGTCCGGTCTGGAGGAGATCTTCGAGGAGATCTCCCCGATCGAGGACTTCAGCGGGTCGATGTCGCTGACCTTCCGCGACCACCGTTTCGAGCCGCCGAAGAACTCCATTGACGAGTGCAAGGACCGCGACTTCACGTTCGCGGCCCCGCTCTTCGTCACTGCCGAGTTCACCAACAACGAGACCGGTGAGATCAAGTCTCAGACGGTCTTCATGGGCGACTTCCCGCTCATGACCCACAAGGGCACCTTCGTGATCAACGGCACCGAGCGTGTCGTGGTCTCGCAGCTGGTGCGCTCGCCGGGCGTCTACTTCGACTCCAGCCTGGACAAGGTCTCCGACAAGGACATCTTCTCCTGCAAGATCATCCCCTCCCGCGGTGCCTGGCTGGAGATGGAGATCGACAAGCGCGACATGGTCGGTGTCCGCATCGACCGCAAGCGCAAGCAGTCGGTCACCGTGCTGCTCAAGGCGCTCGGCTGGACCAACGAGATGATCCTCGAGGAGTTCGGCGAGTACGAGTCGATGCGCGCCACCCTGGAGAAGGACCACACCCAGGGCCAGGACGACGCGCTCCTCGACATCTACCGCAAGCTGCGCCCCGGCGAGCCGCCGACCCGCGAGGCCGCCCAGACGCTGCTGGAGAACCTGTACTTCAACCCGAAGCGGTACGACCTCGCGAAGGTCGGCCGGTACAAGGTGAACCGCAAGCTGGGCAACGCGGAGTCCCTGGACTCCGGCGTCCTCACCGAGCCCGACATCATCGGTGCGATCAAGTACCTGGTGAAGCTGCACGCCGGCGAGGTCGAGTGGCGTGACGACGAGGGCCGCGACATCGTGGTCGAGGTCGACGACATCGACCACTTCGGCAACCGCCGCCTGCGCAACGTCGGCGAGCTGATCCAGAACCAGGTCCGTACGGGTCTCGCCCGCATGGAGCGCGTCGTGCGCGAGCGCATGACCACCCAGGACGTCGAGGCGATCACGCCGCAGACCCTGATCAACATCCGGCCGGTCGTCGCCTCCATCAAGGAGTTCTTCGGCACCAGCCAGCTGTCGCAGTTCATGGACCAGACGAACCCGCTGTCGGGCCTGACCCACAAGCGTCGTCTGTCCGCGCTCGGCCCCGGTGGTCTGTCCCGTGAGCGGGCCGGCTTCGAGGTCCGTGACGTGCACCCCTCGCACTACGGCCGCATGTGTCCGATCGAGACCCCCGAAGGCCCGAACATCGGTCTGATCGGCTCGCTCGCGTCCTACGGCCGGGTCAACGCCTTCGGCTTCATCGAGACCCCGTACCGCAAGGTCGTCGACGGTGTCGTCACCGAGGCCGTGGACTACCTGACCGCCGACGAGGAGGACCGCTTCGTCATCGCGCAGGCCAACGCCCCGCTGACGGACGACCTGCACTTCGCCGAGCCGCGCGTCCTGGTCCGCCGCCGTGGCGGCGAGATCGACTACATCCCGGGCACCGAGATCGACTACATGGACGTCTCGCCGCGCCAGATGGTGTCGGTCGCGACCGCCATGATCCCGTTCCTCGAGCACGACGACGCCAACCGCGCGCTCATGGGCTCCAACATGATGCGCCAGGCGGTGCCGCTGCTGAAGAGCGAGGCACCCGTGGTCGGCACCGGCATGGAGTACCGCTGCGCGGTCGACGCCGCCGACGTGATCGTGGCCGAGAAGGCCGGTGTCGTCCAGGAGGTCTCGGCCGACTACGTCACCGTGGCCAACGACGACGGCACGTATAACACGTACCGCGCCGCCAAGTTCACCCGCTCCAACCAGGGCACCTCCTTCAACCAGAAGGTGCTCGTCGACGAGGGCTCCCGCGTCGAGGTCAACCAGGTGCTGGCCGACGGCCCCTGCACCGACCAGGGTGAGATGGCGCTGGGCAAGAACCTGCTCGTGGCGTTCATGTCCTGGGAGGGTCACAACTACGAGGACGCGATCATCCTGTCGCAGCGCCTCGTCCAGGACGACGTCCTCTCCTCGATCCACATCGAGGAGCACGAGGTCGACGCCCGTGACACCAAGCTGGGCCCCGAGGAGATCACCCGGGACATCCCGAACGTCTCCGAGGAGGTCCTCGCCGACCTCGACGAGCGCGGCATCATCCGGATCGGTGCGGACGTCGTCACCGGCGACATCCTGGTCGGCAAGGTCACCCCGAAGGGCGAGACCGAGCTGACCCCGGAGGAGCGCCTGCTCCGCGCGATCTTCGGTGAGAAGGCCCGTGAGGTCCGCGACACCTCGCTGAAGGTGCCGCACGGTGAGTCCGGCAAGGTCATCGGCGTCCGCGTCTTCGACCGCGAGGAGGGGGACGAGCTCCCCCCGGGCGTGAACCAGCTGGTCCGCGTCTACGTCGCCCAGAAGCGCAAGATCACCCACGGCGACAAGCTCGCCGGCCGTCACGGCAACAAGGGTGTCATCTCGAAGATCCTGCCGGTCGAGGACATGCCGTTCCTGGAGGACGGCACCCCGGTCGACATCATCCTCAACCCGCTGGGCGTCCCGTCCCGAATGAACCCGGGACAGGTCCTGGAGATCCACCTCGGCTGGCTCGCCAAGCAGGGCTGGGACGTCTCCGGCCTGGCCGACGAGTGGGCCCAGCGCCTGCAGGCGATCGGCGCCGACACCGTCCAGGGCGGCACCAACCTCGCCACCCCGGTCTTCGACGGCGCCCGCGAGGACGAGATCACCGGCCTGCTGGACCACACCACCCTCACCCGTGACGGTGAGCGCCTGGTGAACTCCACCGGCAAGGCCCGGCTCTTCGACGGCCGCTCCGGCGAGCCGTTCCCGATGCCGGTGTCGGTCGGCTACATGTACATCCTGAAGCTGCACCACCTGGTCGACGACAAGCTGCACGCCCGTTCGACCGGTCCGTACTCGATGATCACCCAGCAGCCGCTCGGTGGTAAGGCGCAGTTCGGTGGTCAGCGATTCGGTGAGATGGAGGTGTGGGCCCTCGAGGCGTACGGCGCTGCCTACGCACTGCAGGAGCTGCTCACCATCAAGTCCGACGACGTCCTGGGCCGCGTGAAGGTCTACGAGGCGATCGTCAAGGGCGAGAACATCCCCGAGCCCGGCATTCCCGAGTCCTTCAAGGTCCTCATCAAGGAAATGCAGTCGCTCTGCCTCAACGTGGAGGTGCTGTCCTCGGACGGCTCGTCCATCGAGATGCGTGACTCCGACGAGGACGTGTTCCGCGCCGCCGAGGAGCTCGGCATTGACCTGTCCCGGCGCGAGCCGAGCAGCGTCGAAGAGGTCTGATTGAGGCCGGGCCGGCCGATCCAGCATCGGCCGGCCCGCCCCCAGGCCCCCCTCAGACCAACAGACAGAACCTCGATTCACGAAAGAGGGCTTGACGACCAGTGCTTGACGTCAACTTCTTCGACGAGCTCCGCATCGGCCTGGCCACCGCCGACGACATCCGCCAGTGGTCCCACGGCGAGGTCAAGAAGCCGGAGACCATCAACTACCGCACCCTGAAGCCGGAAAAGGACGGGCTCTTCTGCGAGAAGATCTTCGGCCCCACCCGGGACTGGGAGTGCTACTGCGGCAAGTACAAGCGCGTCCGCTTCAAGGGCATCATCTGTGAGCGCTGCGGCGTCGAGGTGACCCGCGCCAAGGTGCGCCGCGAGCGGATGGGCCACATCGAGCTGGCCGCTCCGGTCACCCACATCTGGTACTTCAAGGGTGTCCCGTCCCGCCTGGGCTACCTGCTCGACCTGGCGCCGAAGGACCTCGAGAAGGTCATCTACTTCGCCGCCTACATGATCACCTGGGTCGACGACGAGCGTCGTCAGCGCGACCTGCCCTCGCTGGAGGCGCACGTCTCCGTCGAGCGCCAGCAGATCGAGAACCGTCGGGACTCCGACCTGGAGAACCGGGCCAAGAAGGCCGAGACGGACCTCGCCGAGCTGGAGGCCGAGGGTGCCAAGGCCGACGTGCGCCGCAAGGTGCGCGAGGGTGCCGAGCGCGAGATGAAGCAGCTGCGCGACCGCGCGCAGCGCGAGATCGACCGCCTCGACGAGGTCTGGGCCCGCTTCAAGAACCTCAAGGTCCAGGACCTCGAGGGCGACGAGCTGCTCTACCGCGAGCTGCGCGACCGCTTCGGCACCTACTTCTCCGGCTCGATGGGCGCGGCGGCCCTCAAGGACCGCCTCGAGACCTTCGACCTGGCCGAGGAGTCCGAGCGCCTGCGCGAGATCATCCGGACCGGCAAGGGCCAGAAGAAGACCCGTGCGCTCAAGCGCCTCAAGGTCGTCTCCGCCTTCCTGCAGACCACCAACAAGCCCAACGGCATGGTGCTGGACTGCGTCCCGGTGATCCCGCCGGACCTGCGTCCGATGGTCCAGCTCGACGGTGGCCGCTTCGCCACCTCGGACCTGAACGACCTGTACCGCCGCGTCATCAACCGCAACAACCGCCTGAAGCGGCTTCTCGACCTCGGCGCGCCCGAGATCATCGTGAACAACGAGAAGCGCATGCTCCAGGAGGCGGTCGACGCCCTCTTCGACAACGGCCGTCGTGGCCGGCCGGTCACCGGCCCGGGCAACCGTCCGCTGAAGTCCCTGAGCGACATGCTCAAGGGCAAGCAGGGTCGTTTCCGCCAGAACCTGCTCGGCAAGCGCGTCGACTACTCGGCCCGTTCGGTCATCGTCGTCGGCCCGCAGCTCAAGCTGCACCAGTGCGGTCTGCCCAAGGCCATGGCGCTGGAGCTCTTCAAGCCGTTCGTGATGAAGCGCCTGGTGGACCTGAACCACGCGCAGAACATCAAGTCGGCCAAGCGCATGGTCGAGCGCGCGCGCCCGGTGGTGTGGGACGTCCTCGAAGAGGTCATCGCCGAGCACCCGGTGCTGCTGAACCGTGCGCCCACCCTGCACCGCCTCGGCATCCAGGCCTTCGAGCCCCAGCTGGTCGAGGGCAAGGCCATCCAGATCCACCCGCTCGTCTGCACCGCGTTCAACGCGGACTTCGACGGTGACCAGATGGCCGTCCACCTGCCGCTCTCCGCGGAGGCGCAGGCCGAGGCCCGCATCCTGATGCTGTCCTCGAACAACATCCTGAAGCCGGCCGACGGTCGCCCCGTCACCATGCCGACCCAGGACATGGTGCTCGGTCTGTTCTTCCTCACCTCGGACCGCGAGGAGGTGAAGGGCGGTGGCCGCTCCTTCTCCTCCACCGCCGAGGCGATCATGGCCTTCGACGCCCGCGAGCTGGACGTCCAGGCCCCGATCGACCTGCGCCTGCCGGTCGGCACCGTGCCGCCGCGCGGCTGGACCCCGCCGGTGGACGAGGAGGGTCAGACCTCCTGGTTCGAGGGCGAGTCCTTCCGCCTGAGCACCACCCTGGGCCGCGCGCTCTTCAACGAGCTGCTGCCCGAGGACTACCCGTTCGTCGACTACGAGGTGGGCAAGAAGCAGCTCTCCGCGATCGTCAACGACCTGGCGGAGCGCTACCCCAAGGTCGTCGTCGCGGCGACCCTGGACAACCTCAAGTCGGCCGGCTTCCACTGGTCGACCCGGTCCGGCGTCACCGTCTCGATCTCCGACGTCGTCGTCCCGCCGACCAAGCCCCAGATCCTGGAGGGCTTCGAGGCGAAGGCGGAGAAGGTGCAGCGCCAGTACGAGCGCGGCCTGATCACCAACGACGAGCGCAAGCAGGAGCTCATCAGCATCTGGACCCAGGCGACCAACGAGGTCGCCGAGGCCATGAACGCGAACTTCCCGAAGACCAACCCCATCTTCATGATGGTGGACTCGGGTGCTCGTGGAAACATGATGCAGATGCGTCAGATCGCCGGTATGCGTGGTCTGGTGTCGAACGCGAAGAACGAGACCATCCCGCGTCCCATCAAGGCCTCGTTCCGTGAGGGCCTGTCCGTGCTGGAGTACTTCATCTCCACCCACGGTGCCCGTAAGGGTCTGGCGGACACCGCCCTGCGTACCGCCGACTCGGGTTACCTGACCCGTCGTCTGGTGGACGTCTCGCAGGACGTGATCATCCGCGAGGAGGACTGCGGCACCGAGCGCGGCCTCAAGCTGGCGATCGGCCTGGTCGAGAACGGCGTCCTGCGCAAGACGGACGACGTCGAGACCAGCGTCTACGCCCGCATGCTGGCCGAGGACATCACCGTCGACGGCAAGCTGCTGGCCACCGCCAACACGGACCTCGGCGACGTCCTGATCGACGAGCTGATCCGGCACGGCATCGGTGAGGTCAAGACCCGCTCGATCCTCACCTGTGAGTCGGCGGTCGGCACCTGCGCCATGTGCTACGGCCGTTCGCTGGCCACCGGCAAGCTGGTCGACATCGGTGAGGCGGTCGGCATCATCGCCGCCCAGTCCATCGGTGAGCCCGGTACCCAGCTGACGATGCGTACCTTCCACACCGGTGGTGTGGCCGGTGACGACATCACCCAGGGTCTGCCCCGTGTCGTCGAGCTCTTCGAGGCGCGCACCCCCAAGGGTGTCGCCCCGATCTCGGAGGCCCAGGGCCGGGTCCGGATCGAGGACACCGAGAAGACCCGCAAGCTCGTCGTCACCCCCGACGACGGCAGCGACGAGATCGCCTACCCGGTCTCCAAGCGCGTCAAGCTGCTGGTCTCCGAGGGCGAGGCGGTCGAGGTCGGCCAGAAGCTGACCGTCGGTGCGACCAACCCGCACGACGTGCTGCGCATCATGGGCCAGCGTGCCGTCCAGGTCCACCTGGTGGCCGAGGTCCAGAAGGTGTACAACTCGCAGGGCGTGTCGATCCACGACAAGCACATCGAGATCATCATCCGGCAGATGCTCCGCCGCGTGACGATCATCGAGTCGGGCGACGCCGAGCTGCTCCCGGGCGAGCTGGTCGAGCGCGGCCGGTTCGAGACCGAGAACCGTCGCGTGGTCTCCGAGGGCGGTCACCCCGCCTCCGGCCGTCCGCAGCTGATGGGTATCACCAAGGCCTCGCTGGCCACCGAGTCCTGGCTGTCGGCGGCCTCCTTCCAGGAGACCACCCGGGTGCTCACCGACGCGGCGATCCACGCCAAGTCGGACCCGCTGCTGGGCCTCAAGGAGAACGTCATCCTCGGTAAGCTCATCCCGGCCGGTACGGGTCTGCCCCGCTACCGCAACATCCGGGTCGAGCCGACCGAGGAGGCCAAGGCCGCGATGTACTCGGCCGTCGGCTACGACGACTACGACCTGTCGCCCTTCGGCGCCGGCTCCGGCCAGGCGGTCCCGCTGGACGACTACGACTACGGCCCGTACACCGGCTGACGGTCAGTCACACGATCGCAGGGCGGTCACCCCACTCGGGGTGGCCGCCCTGCGGCGTTCCCGGACTCCCCCCGCCGGGGGAGGGGAGGGGACCGCTCCGAAGAGGGAGGTGGCCGGCCCGGCCGGGCGGGAGACTGGGGCGGTCGGTTCGGTCTGCGGGAGGGGTTCGGTCGTGAAGCGGGTAGCGCTGGGCGTGGTGGTGGCGGCGGTCGTGGTGGCCGGGGTGAGCGGGTGCGGCGTGGACAAGGAGCGCAGGGACGTCGGCTACGAGGTCGGCGGGATGGTGCGGGTGCTGGTAGTGGACTCCGGCACGGGGGACGTGCGGGTCACCGGCGGGGGGACGGCGGTCGCCGTGACGGAGCGTCAGGAGTGGTCGGGGAGGCAGCCGGAGGCCCGGCACGAGCTGGTGGACGGCGAGCTGACGCTCTCCTACCGGTGCCCGGACGGGGACTGCTCGGTGGGGTACGAGGTGAAGGTGCCGGCCGGGACGCAGGTGCGGGTGAAGGCGGGCACCGGGGACGTGGCGCTGACCGGGCTGACCGGGCAGCTGTGGGCGGAGGCCGCGACGGGCGGGGTCCGCGCGGAGCGGATCGGGGCCCAGAAGGTGGAGTTGAAGGCCGGTACGGGTGACGTGTCGGCCGCGTTCGCGGTGGCTCCCGAGGAGGTGAAGGCGACGGCGGGCACCGGCACCGTGCGCCTGGAGCTGCCGAAGGGGGAGGAGTACGCGGTGGACGCCAAGGCCGTCACGGGGGCCGTGCGGGTCGACGTGCCGCAGCGCACGGCGGCGGAGCGGAAGGTGGTGGCCCGGGCCGGCACGGGTGACGTGACGGTCGGTGTCGGCTGAGCCCGGCCCGGTGCGGGATGATCGACCCCACGGGGGTGAGGCCGGGATGGAGCGGTGGCAGGCGCGCGCCGAGCGGGCCGGGGCCTGGTGGCGGGCCCGGTCGGCCGGAGTGGATCCGTACGTGCTGGACGTGGGGCTGGCGGTCGCCTCGGCGGCCGTCGCGGTCTGGACGGTGTGGCACGACGAGCCGGACTGGTCGTGGTGGGCGTACGCGCTGGCGGTGGCCACCGCGCTGCCGGTGGTGTGGCGGCGGTCCGCCCCGTTCACGGTCTTCTGCCTGAGCAGTGCGGCCTCGATCGCGGTCACCGTGCTGGCGCACACGGCGATGCCGCAGGTGCCGCTGGCGGCGGTGGTGTCGGTCTACACCGTGGCGGACCGGGGCCGGGACTGGCAGCGCTGGCTGATGCTGACCGGGCTGGTCTGGGGGAACGTGGCCGGCACCCGCTCGCTGAACGGGGCGTTGTTCAGCGTGCTCACCTCGGTCGGGGCCTTCGTCTTCGGCTCGCTGGCACGGGAATTGCGCCGCAAGGTGGCGGCCGAGGCGGACCGGGCCGGCGAGCTGGCCCGCCGGGCGGCGGCGGACGCGGCCCGGGCGGTGGCCGAGGAGCGGGCCCGGATCGCCCGGGAGATGCACGACATCCTGGCGCACGCGGTCTCGCTGATGGTGATCCAGGCCGAGGCCGGGCCGCTGGTGGTGCACAAGGACCCGGACCGGGCGGCCCGCACCTTCGACACCATCGCCGATTCCGGCCGCGACGCGATGGTCCAACTCCGGCGGGTGCTCGGCGTGTTGAAGGAGCAGGGGGTCGGCCCGGAGCTGGCCCCGCAGCCGACCCTGGCGGAGCTGCCGGCCGTGGTGGAGCGGGTCCGGGAGTCGGGCCTGCGTGTGGAGCTGGACTGCGCGGAGGCCGGCCCCCCGGAGGTGCAGGCGGCGGCCTACCGGATCGTGCAGGAGGCGCTGACCAATACGGTGAAGCACGCCGGTGCCACCCGGGCCGAGGTCAGCGTGGCACCGGCGGGCCGGGAGCTGCTGGTCCGGGTGGCGGACGACGGGCGCGGGCTCGGCGCCGTACGGGCCCGGGAGCGGGCGGGGGACTGGTCGGGGGAGTGGTCGGGCGGCCGGGGGCTGGTCGGCATCCGGGAGCGGGCGGCTGCGGTGGGCGGCCGGGCGGAGGCGGGGCCCGGCCCCGAGGGGGTCGGCTTCGTGGTCAGCGCCCGTCTGCCGTTGGTGAGTTGAGAGGGAGAGCATGACGATCCGGGTGGTGGTCGCGGACGACCAGGAGCTGGTCCGGGCGGGGTTCGGGATGATCCTGGACGCGCAGCCGGACATCGAGGTGGTGGCGGAGGCGGCCAACGGCGCCGAGGCGGTCGAGCGCGTACGCGAACTCGCGCCCGACGTGCTGCTTTTGGACGTGCGGATGCCGGTGATGGACGGGCTGGAGGCGGCCCGCCGGGTCTGCGCGGAGCATCCGGGCACCAAGGTGATCATGCTGACCACCTTCGACGTGGACGACTACGTCTACGACGCGCTGTACGCGGGGGCCAGCGGCTTCCTGCTCAAGGACGTGCGCCGGGACGACCTGGCCCACGGGGTGCGGATGGTGGCCTCCGGCGAGGCCCTGCTGGCTCCCTCGGTGACCCGGCGGCTGATCTCCGAGTTCGCTGCCCGCCGGAGCCCGGGCCCCGGCCCGCAGCGCCCGCCGTCCCGGTTGCTGGAGCAGCTGACGGCCCGTGAGGCGGAGACGCTGCGGCTGCTCGCCCGGGGGCTCTCCAACGCCGAGATCGCCGGGGCCTTGGTGGTGAGCGAGCACACCGTGAAGACCCACGTCTCCAACGTGCTGGCCAAGCTGCAGCTCCGGGACCGGGTGCACGCGGTGGTCTTCGCGTACGAGTCCGGCGCGGTGGTGGCCGGCGAGGAGTGAGGCCGGCCGGGCGGTGCGGCCCGGTCGGTGGTGCGGCTCGTGGCCCGGCCGGTGGTGCGGCTCGTGGCCCGGCCCGGCCGGTGGTGCGGCCCGGCTCGTGCGGCAGGCCCCGGCCCGGACTCCCCCGCACGGGGGAGCTCGCCGGTTCACCGGTGCGGGCGATCCCCGGACGGGGCTCGGGCGGCAGGCTGGTGGGAGTCGAAGAGGCGTCACCACCAAGGGAGTTCGGGATGATCTGGGACCGTCCGGCGCTGGTCGCGCCGCTGCTGTTCGGCCTCTACGGAACGGTCCGGCTGCTGCCGGAAGCGCGGGAGCCGGGGCCGAGCTGGCTGATCGGACACGCACTGCTGCTGGCCGGGCTGGTGCTGTTCGTCCCGGTGCTGGCCGAACTCGGCCGCCGGGCCAGGCGGTTCGGCCGCCCGTTGCGCTCGGTGGCGCAGCTCGGGCTGGCCGCCTCGGTCGGGCAGGTGCTGGTGGACCTCTGGGTCGGTCTGGTCGCCGAGGACAAGGGGGCGATGCGGGTGATGTTCGGGCGGGTGCAGGAGGTGCCGGGGGTGCTCCCGGCGCTCTACCAGGTCGGCCCGCCGCTGTTCCACGCCGGGCTGGTGGCGCTGCTCTGCGCGGCGGCCCGCCGGGACACCTCGTGGAGCCCGGTGGCCGGTGCGGCCGGGGTGGTGCTGGCGGCGGCCGACCTGGACCTGCTGCCGGTGGCCGCGCTGCTCTGGGCACTGGCCCTCGCCCCGCTGGGCCGGCGGCCGGCCGTTGTCGGTGCGGCGGCCTAGATTCATCGGTGTCACCCCGCCGCACCGTCCCGAGAGGGCTCCCCAACCATGTCCGTCGCCACCGAGCAGGTCACCTACCTGGAGCTCTCCGAGGACGCCGGGAGCGCCCACAAGTTCTACGAGGTCCGCCTCCTGGGCGACGAGCTGACCGTCACCTACGGGCGGATCGGTGAGTCCGGGCAGGTCAAGGCCACCCGCTACCCGACGCCGGAGAAGGCGGCCGCGGCGGCGGCCAAGAAGATCGGCGAGAAGGTCCGCAAGGGCTACGCCCCGGCCGTCCGGGGCGTGCGGCAGCGCCGCGCGGTGACCCGCCGGCAGATCGTCAGCTCCCGCTCCACCGCGCACCAGGCCCCGCTGCTCTGGCGGTTCCGCTCCGGCGCCCCGGCGTTCGGGGTCTTCGTCGGCCAGGAGCACGCCTGGGTGGGCAACGAGCAGGGCGACGTCTACACCCTCACCCACGACGGCGAGGTGACGGGCCGTTACGGCCTCCCCGACGGCGTGAAGTGCATCGTCGCGGACGAGCACTGGATCTACGCCGGCTGCGACGACGGCAAGGTCTACGACCTGGGCGGCAAGGTGCCCCGGGTGGCGTACGAGATCGCCGCCGACGTCGACATCTACTGGCTGGACATCCACGACGGCCTGCTCGGCGTGGCCGACGCGGTCGGCGGGATCACCACCGTCGACCACGAGGACGAGTTCCAGTGGCGCCGGGCCACCCGGGGCGGCAGCGCCGGGTGGATGGTCCGCTGCGACGGGGACGCGGTCTACCACGGCTACGACCGGGGCGTGACGCGCTACGCGGCCGGCGGCGAGCAGGAGTGGCACACCCCGACCACCGGCGCGGTGCTGTTCGGCTGGCAGGAGCGGGACGAGGTCTTCGCGGGCACCTCGCGCGGCGTGGTGCACCGGCTGCGCAAGTCGGACGGGACGCAGACCGGCCTCTACCGGTGCGACGCCGCGGTCTTCTCCTGCGCGGCCTCGCCGGACGGACAGTACGTCTTCGCCGGGGACAACCACTCCTCGGTCTACTGCTTCGCCGCCGACGGCACCCGGCTCTGGAAGCTCGGCACCGGCTGCGGCTCGGCGTACAGCATGCAGTACCGGGACGGGCGGCTCTACCTGGTGACCACGGACGGGTCGCTGGCCTGCCTGGACGCGAGCGAGCAGGCCGTGCGGGCCGCCGAGGACGGGCAGCTGCCGCAGACCACCGATGTGAAGGCGTCCGGCTGGGAGCGGGTGGTGCCGAGCGCCGAGGTCGAGGTGGTGGTCGGGGTCCAGACCGGCGGTGTCGAGGTGGAGTGCGTGCAGGACGGCGCCCGGACCCGGGTGCGGGTGGTGACGCCCGGCTTCCGGGCGGACTGGCGGGTGCAGTTCCCCAAGGAGGTCCGGGTGCCGGGTGCCCGGTACTGGGTGGCCGAGGTGCTGGAGTCCGGCCGGGGCGGCTTCTACCGGGCCCGGGGCGAGATCAAGCGGGTGCTCTGACCCCGCCGGTGATCGCTTCTGCCAGTTCGGCTGCCCCGGTGGGGAGTTCGGGCATCGGCCGGTCGGCCCGGAGGGCCGGGGCGCGCTCCACCACGGTGACACCGGTGCCGGCCTCCAGCACCGGGGCGTAGCCCGCCTCGCGGAGCGCCACCAGGGTGGCGTCCGGGGCGGCCGGGCAGATCAGCACGGTGGGCGCGATCCGGCGCAGGCCGAGCCGGGCCAGTGGACGGCTGTGGGCCAGCTCCAGTACGAGCGCCTCGTCGTCCGAGCGCAGGCAGCTGCCGGCGGCGGCCACCCGGATCCGGCCGTGGGTCCGGGCGGTGTCCCGGATCAGGTACTCCAGCGGCTGCGGGAGCGGTGCGCCGTCGATGCTGAACTCCTGGAGGCGGAGCAGGAGTTCGGCGGCGTCGTGGCCGGCGTCCAGCGCCCGCCGGACCGAGGCCGGGCCGAACCGCCAGACGGTGGCGTGCCCCTCGGACTCCCGCTCGGCGGAGCCCGCCAGCAGCTCGGCCAGCTCCGGAGCGGCCGGTCCGGTCACCACCGCCGTCAGATCGGCCTGGAACCGGGCGGCCCGGGACGGCTCCGGGATCAGCGCCAGCAGCGCGGCGCGGAGCTCCGCCACGGCCGAGGCCAGCGCCGGACGCCCGTCGAGCACGGGCCCGGCCCCCGGGACGGCCGGGAAGCACCGGGCCGCCCCGGCTCGCAGCAGCGCCAGTACGGCGTGCCCCACGGGGGTGAGCACGCCGTGCCCCACCACCCCGAGCAGCTCCGCCTCGGCGAGCGTGGCCCGGGCCGAATCCCTGGTGGCGGTGGAGAGTTCGACCTCCAGCGGCGCGTACCAGGTGGCGGCGGTCAGCCACTCGTCGAGCGCGGCAGCCCCTCCCGGGCCGGTGGCTGTGTCCGGACTGGTCGTTTCGCCGGGGCCGGTGGCTGCGCGCGGACCGGAGGTCACCCCGGCACCGCCGCGCTCCTCGGCAGCACCGCTCCGCCACGCGTCGTCGCCGTCCCCGGTGGTGGCTGGGTGCCCGGCGGGTCGGTCACCCGCCAGGGCGGCGAGCAGGGCGCGGCGCAGCGGCACGGCCGTCCGGTCCTGAGGGGTGGTCAGGGCGACTGCGGGGCCGCCGTGGTCGCGGCTGAACACCTCGGGCGTCACCGCCCAGGCCGCCACCAGCGGCAGCAGCCGTTCGGCGGGGGAGGCCCCGAGCCACTCGTCGTAGCGGTCCGTGGGCAGCAGCTGCGCCGCCGGAGCGGGCGCCGCCCGGCGGCCCCGGGTCGGGGTCGGGGGCTGCTCCAGGTGCGGTGCGAGCAGGCCCGCGTTGGCGGCCAGGTCGAGCCAGAGCCGGGTCCGTGCCTCGTCGGCCCCGGTCTGCTTGGCCAGCCGTGCGGTGTCCCGGACGGCGATCCCGCCCGCCTTCCGCAGCGCCAACGGCCGTGCGGCGAGCGCCCGGAGCAGCACCTCCGCCTGCGAGGCCGAGGCCGTCGCGGCGGCCTGGGCCTCGGCCGAGGCCGCCGCGCCGCCCGCACCGGTCGCGCCGCCCGCCACACCGCGCGCGCCGCCCGCCGCGACCACCCACCCGCCGCCCACGGCCGGCGGCTCGGGGTCGAAGAGCAGCGGCCGTGCCGGGTCCCGCAGGGCCAGCCCCACCTCGTACGGCAGCTCGACCACCCCCGGCCCGGCCGGGGCCAGCAGCCCCCGGGCGGCGGCCCAGGCCACCGCCGGATCGCCCGAACCGTCCGGCGGGAACAGGTACTTGGTGAACGGGCCGGGCTCGTCCGACGGGTACTTCGTCCGGAAGTACCCGGTGCCCAGCCGGGGCGAGCCGTGCGCCAGCCCGGTCAGCAGCCGGGCCGCCTCCGGCGGGGCTCCGGCGACCAGCGCCCGGACGGCGGCCGGGTCCCGGAGCAGGGCGGTCACGGCCCGCTGGGCCTCGTCCCGGCTGCGGGCCGGTGTCAGGCCCAGGGTGTCCTCCACCCGCCGGACCTCGGCCGCCAGGTAGGCATCGGTGTACAGCGCGTCGGCCGGTCGGCCGTAGCCGAGCAGGCCGCCGGAGGGCCGGTGCAGCGCGGCCGGGACGGTGAGCAGCGTGCGGTGCGGCGGCAGCAGCAGGGCGCGGTCGGCCAGCGGGCCGAGCAGCGGCAGGGCGCGCGGCCCGAGCGCGGCCAGCAGTTCGCTCCGCTCGACCGCGCGCTCGGACGGCTCCAGCTCCTCGGCCGCCCCGCCCCACCCGCCCGACCGGTGGCCGGCGAAGCCGCTCAGCGCCCGGCCGGCCGCGTCGGGCACCGGCCCGTGCCGCCGCTCGGCCAGCACGACCACGGCGGTCAGCACCTGGAGCTCGGCCCGGTCCAGGCCGGTCAGGGCCAGCCGCACCGACGGGGCGGCCAGCAGCTGCCCGGCTACCTGCCGGGCGTCCGCCGCGCCCGGGCGGCCGTGCGGCAGGCCACGCTGCTCCAGCAGCGCCGTCAGCTGCTCGGGGGTGCGCCGGGTCAACCACTTCGCCAAGGCCGTCGTGCTGTTCACCGCACCACCGTAGCGGGGGAAAACCCGGTCGCGGCCGGAGTCTGACGGGCCGTAACGTGCCGGGGCATGACCATCAAGCGTCCGCTCACCGCCGTCCTCACCGGAGCCGGGATCTCCACCGACTCCGGCATCCCCGACTACCGGGGCCCCAAGGGCCTCTGGCAGCGCGACCCGAGCGCTCAGCAGCTGGTCACCATCGGCCCCTACCTGGCCGACACCGAGATCCGCCGGCAGGCGTGGCTGATGCGCCGGGACGCCGGGGCGCTGCACGCCGAGCCGAACGCGGGCCACCGCGCGCTGGTCGAGCTGGAGCGCGCCGGAGTGCCGATGCGGGTGCTCACCCAGAACGTCGACGGCCTGCACCAGGCCGCCGGGCAGACCCCGCGCAAGGTGCTCGAACTGCACGGCACCGCCCGGGACGTGCGCTGCGCCTCCTGCGGGGACCGGGGGCCGATGACCGGGGCGCTGGCCCGGGTCGAGGCCGGCGAGCCGGACCCGGCCTGCCTGGTCTGCGGCGGCATCCTGCGGCCCTGCACGGTGATGTTCGGCGAGAGCCTGGACGTCACGGTGCTGGACCAGGCCGAGACGGTGTCGATCGCCTGCGAGGTGTTCGTCGCGGTCGGCAGCAGCCTCCAGGTGCATCCGGCGGCCGGGCTGGCCGAGGTCGCGGTGCAGAACGGCGCCCGGCTGATCGTGGTGAACGGCGAGCCCACCCCGTACGACGGGATGGCCCACGAGGTGATCCGCGAGCCGATCTCCACCGCGCTGCCCGCCCTGGTGACCCGTCTGCTGGCCGCCTGACGGTCCGTTGCACCGCCTGCGTACGATGGCCCTCCCCGCACAGTCTGGGAGGGCATCAGCATGGCCGAGCAGCACGTCAGCGCCGCGTACGACCCGTGGTCGCCGGAGTTCGTCGCGCACCCCTACGAGGCGTACGCGCGGCTGCGCACCGAGGCGCCGGTGGTCTTCCACGAGCCCAGCGGGCAGTGGCTGGTCTCCCGCTATGCCGACGTCAACGCGCTGCTGCGGGACCGCCGGCTCGGCCGCACCTACACCCACCGCTTCAGCCACGCCGAGTTCGGCCGCCCTGAGCCGGACCCGGCGCACGAGGCGTTCCACACGCTCAACGAGCACGGCCTGCTCGACCTGGAGGGCGCCGACCACACCCGGATCCGCCGGCTGGTCTCCAAGGCGTTCACCCCGCGGATGGTGGCCGGCCTGCGGCCGACGGTGGAGAAGCTGGCCGGCGAGCTGGTCGACGGCCTGCTGCGGAACGGCGGCGGTGACCTGATCGCGGAGGTGGCCGAGCCGCTGCCGGTCGCGGTGATCGCCGAGATGCTCGGCTTCCCGGCCGAGGACCGGCAACTGCTGCGCCCCTGGTCGGCCGACATCACCGCGATGTTCGAGCTGAACCCCTCGGACGAGACCGCCCGCCGGGCGGTCACCGCCAGCACCGAGTTCTCGGACTACCTGCGCGGCCTGATCCGGGCCCGCCGGGCCGAGCCCGGCGAGGACCTGATCAGCGCCCTGGTCGCGGCCGCCGACGGCGCCGACGCGCTGACCGAGCAGGAGATGGTCTCCACCTGCGTGCTGCTGCTCAACGCCGGCCACGAGGCCACCGTCAACACCACCGGGAACGGCTGGTGGGCGCTCTACCGCAACGAGGCCGAGCTGGCCCGGCTCCGCGCCGAGCCGGACGCCCTGCTGCCCACCGCCGTCGAGGAGTTGATGCGCTGGGACACCCCGCTGCAGATGTTCGAGCGCTGGGTGCTGGACGAGGTCGAGGTCGCCGGCGTGACCATCCCGCGCGGCGCCGAGATCGCCCTGCTGTTCGGCTCCGCCAACCGTGACCCGGAGCGCTTCCCCGACCCGGACCGGCTCGACCTGGGCCGGGCCGACAACCCGCACGTCACCTTCGGCGCCGGAATCCACTTCTGTCTGGGCGCCCCGTTGGCCAGACTGGAGCTGACCGAGTCGTACGGGGCGCTGCTGCGGCGGGCGCCCGGGATGCGGCTGGTCCGCGAGCCGCAGTGGCGGCCGGGGTACGTGATCCGGGGGCTCGAAGAGCTGCTGGTGGAGATCTGACGGGGGAGTGGCCGTGCAGCGGGCGAGCGGTGCGATGGTGGGCCTGGCGATCGGCGACGCCCTCGGCAAGGACACCGAGTTCCAGGACTACGAGCAGCTGGTGCGGTGGGATGCGCAGTGGCGTGAACTCCAGCTGCCCAAGCGCGCGTTGGTGACGGACGACACCCAGATGACGCTGGCGGTGGCGGCCGGCCTGCGGGCCGCGCTGGCGGCCGGCCCGCTCGCCCCGCTCCGGCTCGCCAACCGGCTCCGCGAGGAGTACCTGCACTGGTACCGCGACCCGAACAACAACCGGGCGCCCGGCGCGACCTGCCTGAAGTCCTGCTTCCGGCTGGAGAAGCCGGCGAACACCTGGCAGCAGGCCAGCGACACCGGCTCCAAGGGCTGCGGCGCCAACATGCGGGTCGCCCCGGTCGGCCTGGTGCCCGGCCTGACGGACCGCCAGCGCTCCGGCGCCGCCCAGCTGCAGTCCGGCCTGACCCACGGCCACCCCACGGCACTGGCCGCCAGCGACCTCACCGCGCACACCGTCCACCTGCTGGTGAACGGCGCCGAGCCGGCCGAACTCCCGGGCCTGCTCCGGGAGTACGCGCTGGCCGCCCGGGAGCGCGGCTACGACCAGCTGTGGCTGGGCGACCTGCACGAGCACGCCCAGGACCCGTCCCCGGAGCACTTCGCCCGGCGCGGCTGGGAGGAGTGCCTGTTCGAGCTGGACCGGCTGGACGCCGCGCTGGCCCGGCCCGAGCCGGAGGGCGACCCGTGCGCCGTCACCGGCGAGGGCTGGATCGCCGAGGAGGCCTTCGGCACCGCCCTGCTCTGCTTCCTGCTCTTCCCGGACGACCCGGTGGCGGCGGTCCGGCGCGGCGCCTTCTCGGGCGGCGACTCCGACTCGATCGCCTGCCTGGCCGGCGCCTTCGCCGGAGCCCGGCACGGCCTGGCCGCCTGGCCCGCCGACTGGGTCCAACGGATCGAGTACCGCGAGGAGTTGCTCGCCTTCGGCGCGCTCTGGGACTGAACGGCCGACCACATCTCGGCGAACACTGGGTGACGCCCGGTCAGGATGATCACCGCAGCCCTAGGCTGCGCGCATGTTGCTGATATCCGTCATCCTGCTGGTCGTCGGTGTGGTGCTGATCGTGCTCCGCTGGCGTGGGGTGTTCGACGGCCGGGCCTCGATCTTCGGCGGGCTGGCCTCCCTGCTGCTCGGCCTCGGCCTCGGCCTGACCACCTTCGTCCACGTGGTGGAGCCGACCGAGGTCGGCGTCCCCACCACCCTGGGCAAGGTCGGCTCCGCCTGGCAGCCCGGCCTCCACCTGAAGTCCCCGCTCACCGACGTCACCACCTTCTCCACCCGCCCGGTGGACCTCAACCTCACCGGCGACAGCACCGTCGAGGTCCGCTCCTCCGAGGGCGGCGTGCTGTACGCCGACGTCACCCTGAAGTGGTCGATCGACCCCAAGCACGCCGTCGACCTCTACAAGCTGGCCGGCAGCGAGGACTCCGTGCAGCAGCGGCTGGTCTACTCCGACAGCCGCGAGATCGTCCGCAACGTCTTCGCCCGCTACACCAACGTCGAGGGCTACAGCTCCAAGCGCGAGGCCATCAGCTCCGAGATCGACAAGCTGGTGGTCGAGCGCCTCACCCCGCGCGGCATCGTGGTCAACGGCGTCAACCTGCGCAACGTCAAGCCCAGCGACTCCCTGCAGAAGGCCATCGAGGCCAAGATCCAGCAGGACCAGGCCACCGCCCAGGCCCAGGCCTCCGTCGCCACCGCCAAGGCCGAGGCCGAGAAGAAGAGGATCGAGGCCGAGGCCCAGGCCAACGCCAACCAGCTGCTCGCCAACTCGCTGACCGACAAGATCCTGCTCAGCCAGTGCATCGAGGCCTTCAAGGCCGCCGCCGAGAAGAACCCGGTCTACGCCAGCCCCTGCGGCGGCACCGGCAACCCGGTGATCGTCGACTCCACCAAGCGCTGACTCACGGGGTGACGACCCGTCCGTCGAACGCGGCGAAGGCGCTGCCGACCAGCTCGCGCAGCGCCTCGCCGTCCACGGCGTCCAGCCGCTTCACGTAGAGGCAGCCCTTCCCGGTGGTCACCGGCCCGAGCCGGGCCAGCAGCTCGCCGTGCCGCTCGAAGCCCTCGGCGACGTAGAGCGTCAGCGCCTGCTTCCGCGGCGACAGCCCGACCGCCGGCCAGCTGCCCGTCCGCCCGCTCGCGTACCGGTACTCGTACCGGCCGAACCCGACGATCGACGGCCCCCACATCACCGGCTCGGCCCCCGTCACCTCGGTCACCAGCGCGCACAGCGCCACCGCGTCCGCCCGCCGCCGCCCGTCCGGCACGGCGGCCAGGAACGCGGCGGGGTCCTCGTCGGTCGGCAGGGTCTTCGGCTCGGCCATGACGCCAGCGTACGAGCACCGTCGCACCGGGGCAGCGCGGCGGCCGGCAGAGGTGCGGGGGACGTGCGAGGTCCGGTAGGGCATGTGCTCGGGGCGCGGGGAACGTGCGAGGTCCGGCAGGGCATGTGCTCGGGGCGCGGCGAATGCGCGAGGTCCGGCAGGGCATGCGCTCAGGGGCGCGGCGAATGCGCGAGGTCCGGCAGGGCATGCGCTCAGGGGCGCGGGGAACGCGCGAGGTCCGGCAGGGCATGCGCTCAGGGGCGCGGGGAACGCGCGAGGTCCGGCAGGGCATGCGCTCAGGGGCGCGAGGAACTGCGCGCGGGGGAACGGCAGCACGTGCAACTGGCTGACGGTGGGTCAGTTGCCGGTGGGCCGCCTTCCGACTCGCGCAGTTCCTCGCGCCCCTGGGCGCTGCAACTGGACCGCCTGCCCCTGGGCGCCGCGACTGGACCGCCTGCCCCTGGGTGCCGCGACTGAACCGCTTGCCCCCGGGGCGCCGCGACCGGACCGCCCGCCCCGGGTGGCGTGACCGGGCGTCAGCGTTCGATGGAGCCCGAGCCCCCGCCCAGTGCTGCCCGGTCGGCGGCGGCCCGGCCCTCGTACCAGCCGTCCGCGTTGGAGACCCGGACCCGCTGCGAGGTGAGCCGGGGGAACATCCGGTCCACCGTCTGGTCGACCGCCTCCTCGCGGGCTGCCAGCGCCGGCAGCAGCCGCTCGTCCGGCGCCTGGGCCTGCGTCACGGTGCCGTCCTCGCCGACCCGGTGCCCGGCCACCGCCTCCGCCGTCGCGGTGGTGAGCCGCTCGCGGATCCGCGCGGCGTAGGCGATCAGGAAGGATTGCCGGAAGGACTTGGTGCGGGCCGCGCCCTCCTTGTGGTGCCGGCTGCCGGCCCGCTGCATCGCGGCGGTGGCCTGCACCAGCAGCGAGGTGTAGAGCAGCTCCACCGCGTCCAGGTCGGAGTCGAAGCCGATCACCGTGCAGAAGCCGAACTCCTTGGCCCAGACGATCCGGCACCGGTTCGCGGTCGCCACCGCGTCCAGCAGCATCGCCTTGGGGCTCTCGTACGGGTTGTCCACCCCGATCCGCAGTGCGCCCGGGACGGTCGACGAGGACTGACCGGCCGTCAGCAGCGCTTCGTCGATGCTGTGCTGGGCGATCAGCTGCTGCGCCTTCGCGGTGAGCGCCTCCGCCTCCTCCGGGTACTCCGTGGACTCGGCCTTGGCCAGCAGCGCCCGGATCCGCGACAGCATCCGGGGCTCGCCCGGCACCGGCCCGACCGCCCGGTGCTCGACCGGTCGGCCCGGGCCGGCGGCGCCCGGCGCGGGCCCGACCGGCTGGAGCGGGGGCAGCAGCGACCAGAGCCGGAGCAGCTCCAGCACGGTGGTGGCCAGCGCGAAGCGGTCCAGCCGGTGCTTGGCGGCGTACGCGGCCAGGTAGCCGCCGTCGCCGTCCCACCACACCTCGGTGGCCAGCTCGCGCAGCTGCTCGTGCCAGCGCCGGTCCAGCGCGGCGGCGGGGTGGCGGCGCTGCTCGGCGGCGATCAGGTCGACGGCCAGCGGCTGGTGCACGGGGGCGAGCTCGCGGCGGACCATCCGGGTCAGGTCCGCCGGGCGCCAGCCCACCGTCCAGGCCCGCCCGACGGTCCGCTCGGCCTGGGCCAGCAGGGCCCGGCTGACCTCGGTCCAGTCGGCGGCGGCGAGCAGCGAGGCCCCGGTGTCGAGGGCGAGGTCGAGCCGCTCCGGCGCGGCACCCGTCACCTGGGCGACGGCCTGGGCGACCAGGGCTTCGGCGGTGGACTGCTGGGCCACGGTGAACTGCCTCGCACACGAGTAGGGGAGAAGAGGGGATCACAGCAATGATGCCGGAGCGGCAGGGCCGCCCCGGCATCGTCACTTCGGCACCATCACGTCGGTGCCGTCACGTCCGCGCCGTCACACCGTCACACGGCACGGGCACCGGCACACCGGCACGGGCACCGTCACCGGTCCCACCGTCCGGTCACCGCTCGATCGCCGTCGCCAGGATCTCCGGCAGCCGCTCCAGCAGCCGGGCGGCCGCCAGCCGGATGCCGAGCCAGGCGAACAGTGCGCCGTACAGCAGCCCGCCGGGCAGCAGCGTCCAGTCCGGCAGCACCAGCATCAGCAGGGCGACCGGCGAGGCGATCAGCGCCGCCAGCAGCATCGAGCCGAAGGTGTTCAGCATCACCAGCCCGCCCTGGCCCGGAGCGGCGTTGCGCATCGGGTTGGAGTCGGCCGGCAGCGCGAACGGGGCCAGCACGCTGAGCAGCGCCCCGGCGCCGGCCGCCGCGCCGAGCCCGGCGAAGGCCAGGCCGAGCGCGGGCAGCCACTCGGACCACTTCCCGGTGGCCGCGGCCAGCACCACCGAGAGCACCAGGGTGATCGGCACCGCGTAGGAGAGCACCGCGTACGCGCGACCGCGCAGCTCGTCCCGGGCGTCGTCCTGGGTGGCCAGGGTGGCCGAGACCATCCAGAACGCCGAGCCGTCCATGCCGAACAGGTTGACCATCTGCAGCCCGAGCATCAACCCGGTGAAGGAGACCAGGTACACGCTGGCCCAGCCCTGCACCATCGAGAGCACGCACATCACCAGCGTCATGCCGATGCTGGTGAAGACCGCCGCCTTGGCCCTCGGCTCGCGCCAGGCGTAGCGGAGGTGACGCTGCATCACCGCGCCGACCCGGCCCTCGGGGAAGAAGTCCCGGGTGGCGCGGCCGACCTGACGGGTGGTGATCAGGGTGGAGGAGTCGGCGGTGACCATCAGCTCCTGCAGGCTCCGCCGCCACCAGCGCAGCAGCACCGCCAGCAGGGCGCCGGTGGCCGCCAGCTGGAGCAGCGCCAGCGGCACCGACTCGCCGGCCGTCCGGCCCGCGTCCAGGGCGCTCACCGGCGGGATCCAGCGCAGCACGGCGGCGAACGGTGCCAGCGGGGAGAGGTCCAGGCCGTGCTCGCCGGCCTTGCCGAGCACCGACTGCGAGACCAGGTTCCCGACCTGGACCAGCAGGGCGAACAGCAGACCGCCGAAGATGGCGAAGTCCTTGCCCCGGCGGCTGGAGAGCAGCTTGGCGTTGCCCGCCGCCACCGCCCGCGACAGCGTCACCAGGGTGAGCACCGCGAGCGGCACGCCGAGCACCGCGAACGGCACCGAGACCGCGCCCGCCGCCCCGGCCACCGCAGCGCCGGTCAGCAGTACCAGCGCGATCAGCGGGCCGGGCCCGATCAGCGCACCCAGCAGGGTGCCGCGCAGCATCGCGGCCGGCCGCAGCGGCAGCATGGTCAGCCGGGTCGGGTCGGCCGCCTCGTCGCTGCTGAACAGGAAGAGGGGCAGCGCGCCCCAGCCGATCGCCAGTGAGGTGGTGAGCATCACGGCGGCGTCGCCGGCCCCGGCGTGGCCGTGCAGGAAGGAGAAGCCGGTGGCGACCAGCGCGGTGATCCCCAGCCCGAGCAGCGAGCCGAGGACATAGAGCACCTTCCGCCCCCGGCTGCGCCGCAGCCCGTTGGCGAGCAGCCGCAGCTTCAGCCGGACCAGGGTGCGGACGACCACCGCGTCCGGGGTGACCTCGGCGCTCACTTCGCCTCGCCCAGCCAGTCCAGGCCCTGGCCCTCGTCCTCGCGGACGCCGATCAGGTCGAGGAACGCGGTGTGCAGCGAGCGCTCGCCCCGGACGGCGTCCAGCGGGCCCTGGGCGATCACCTGACCCGCGTTCACCACCGCGACCCAGTCGCAGAGTTGCTCCACCAGCTCCATCACGTGGCTGGAGAAGACCACCGTGGAGCCGCTGGCGGCGTACCGCTTGAGCACGCCCCGGATGGTCTGCGCGGAGACCGGGTCGACGCCCTCGAAGGGCTCGTCCAGGAAGAGCACGTCCGGGTTGTGCAGCAGCGCGGCGGCCAGCCCGATCTTCTTCCGCATGCCGGTGGAGTAGTCGGCCACCAGCTTGTCGGCGGCGGCCAGCAGGTCCAGCACGGTGAGCAGTTCCTCGGCGCGGCGGTCCACCTCGGCACCGGGCAGCCCCCGCAGCCGCCCGTTGTACTGGAGGAGCTCGCGGCCGCTGAGCCGCTCGAACATCCGCAGGCCCTCCGGCAGGATGCCGATCCGGGCCTTCACGGTGACCGGGTCGGCCCAGACGTCGGCGCCGTGCACCAGCACGGTGCCCCGGTCGGGCCGGAGCAGGCCGGTCACCATCGAGAGGGTGGTGGTCTTGCCGGCCCCGTTGGGGCCGACCAGTCCGATGAAGGAGCCGGCGGGCAGGTCCAGGGTGAGGCCGGCCACGGCGGCGTGGTCACCGAAGCGCTTCCACAGGTCGTGGATGCTGACGGCAGGTGTCATGGTTCGCACTCCTAGGTACGGGTCTGCGGTCAGCTTTTCAGAGGAACCCCTCCCGGCGGCACCCATCGGACGACGGGGAATGATCATGGGCCGTACGGGTGAAGTTGCAACTGCCGGGCAGTGTCGTTCGTCATGCTGTCTGGGGGACAGGAGGAGGCCCGGATGAACGTGCAGCCGTGGGGTCAGCAGTATCCGCAGCCGCAGCGCCCGCAGGACGCCCAGATGGCGATGCGGGCCGGCCACACCGACCGTGAGCGCGCGGTCGACGTGCTCAAGGCCGCCTACGCGGAGGGGCGGCTGTCCGCCGACGAGTACGGCCAGCGCTTCGAGGCGGTGCAGCGCGCCCAGACCTACGGCCAACTCGCCTACCTGGTCTCGGACCTGCCGGTCGGGCCGGCCCCGACGCCGATGCTGACGCCGATGGTGGCCGCCGTCCCGGTGCCGCCGCCGTACTTCCCGCCACCCCGGGCGCGGACCAACCCGCTGGCCGTGACCTCGCTGATCCTCGGGGTGCTGTGCCTGCCGAGCGGCGGGCTGCTGGGCGTCCCGGCCGTGCTGACGGGCCATCTGGCGAAGGGTCAGATCCGGCAGACCCGAGAGGAGGGCGATTCGATGGCCAACGCCGGGCTGGTGCTCGGCTGGCTCTCGGTGGGCCTCTGGGTGCTGGTGCTGATGGGCATGATCGCCTCGGCCTGAGCCGTCCGGCCCCGGCGGCGGCCCGGGCACGGGCCGCCGCCGGGGCCGAGCTGCGGCGTTGCATTTGTTTTGACCGGCGCGGATGCGCTAGGTACGCTCTGACCTTGTGCCTGGGGTGTCCCCGGGTCCTTGTGCGTGCCAGCAGACCGGCCGCCGCGCCGGAGCGTTCTCCGCTCCGTGAGCGCCGTCACTGCACATCCATGGATTCCGTTCCTCGAACGAGGCTCAACACACCCGACCGCGTGGGTCGGAGAGTTGAGGACATCGCAGGTTAGTTTTACGCAGCCTTGGCACACAGAAAACGGAGAAACGGTGCCTACGATCCAGCAGCTGGTCCGAAAGGGCCGGCAGGACAAGGTCGAGAAGAACAAGACGCCCGCGCTGAAGGGTTCCCCCCAGCGCCGCGGTGTTTGCACGCGTGTGTACACCACCACCCCGAAGAAGCCGAACTCCGCGCTTCGCAAGGTGGCCCGTGTGCGCCTCACCAGCGGGATCGAGGTCACCGCCTACATTCCGGGCGAGGGCCACAACCTGCAGGAGCACTCCATCGTGCTGGTTCGCGGTGGCCGTGTGAAGGACCTTCCTGGTGTCCGCTACAAGATCATCCGCGGCTCGCTCGACACCCAGGGTGTCAAGAACCGCAAGCAGGCTCGTAGCCGCTACGGCGCCAAGAAGGAGAAGTAAGAATGCCTCGTAAGGGTCCTGCCCCGAAGCGCCCGGTCATCATCGACCCGGTCTACGGCTCGCCGCTCGTGACCTCGCTGGTCAACAAGATCCTGCTGCACGGCAAGCGCTCCACCGCCGAGCGGATCGTCTACGGCGCCCTCGAGGGCGTCCGTGAGAAGACCGGTGCCGACCCCGTGGTCGCCCTCAAGCGCGCGCTCGAGAACGTCAAGCCCACCCTTGAGGTGAAGTCCCGCCGCGTCGGTGGCGCCACCTACCAGGTGCCGGTCGAGGTCCGTCCGGGCCGCGCCAACACCCTGGCCCTTCGCTGGCTGGTCGGGTACTCCCGCGCCCGTCGTGAGAAGACCATGACCGAGCGTCTGCTCAACGAGATCCTCGACGCCTCCAACGGCCTCGGTGCTTCCGTGAAGCGTCGCGAGGACACCCACAAGATGGCCGAGTCCAACAAGGCCTTCGCGCACTACCGCTGGTAGTCCGAACCCCGTCACTAGACAGAGAGAGAACGAGCCACCATGGCTGCAACCTCCCTTGACCTGGCCAAGACCCGGAACATCGGGATCATGGCCCACATCGACGCGGGCAAGACCACCACCACCGAGCGGATCCTGTTCTACACCGGTGTGTCGTACAAGATCGGTGAGGTCCACGATGGCGCTGCCACCATGGACTGGATGGAGCAGGAGCAGGAGCGCGGCATCACGATCACGTCGGCCGCGACGACCTGTCACTGGACCCTCGACGGTGTCGACAACACCATCAACATCATCGACACCCCGGGTCACGTCGACTTCACCGTCGAGGTGGAGCGTTCGCTCCGCGTCCTCGACGGCGGCGTGACGGTGTTCGACGGCGTTGCCGGCGTCGAGCCCCAGTCCGAGACGGTGTGGCGTCAGGCCGACCGCTACGGCGTCCCGCGCATCTGCTTCATCAACAAGCTGGACCGCACCGGCGCCGACTTCTACTTCTGCGTCAAGACCATCGTGGACCGCCTCGGCGCCACCCCGCTGGTCATGCAGCTCCCGATCGGCGCCGAGGGTGACTTCACCGGTGTCGTCGACCTGGTGAAGATGAAGGCCCTGGTCTGGTCCGCGGACGCCCCCAAGGGCGAGATGTACGACACCGTCGACATCCCGGCCGACCTGGCGGACAAGGCCGCGGAGTACCGCGAGGCGCTCCTCGACACCGTGTCCAACGTCTCCGACGAGGTCATGGAGCTCGCCCTCGAGGGCGAGGACATCCCCGAGGAGATCCTGGTCGCGGCGATCCGCAAGGGCACGCTGAACTCGGACTTCACCCCGATCTTCTGCGGCTCGGCGTTCAAGAACAAGGGCGTCCAGCCCCTGCTCGACGCGGTTGTGAAGTACCTGCCGTCGCCCCTCGACATCGAGGGCATCGAGGGCACCAAGCCGAACAACCCCGACGAGAAGATCGTCCGTCAGGCCTCGGACGACGAGCCGCTCGCCGCGCTCGCGTTCAAGATCATGTCTGACCCGCACCTGGGCAAGCTCACCTTCGTCCGCGTGTACTCCGGCCGCCTGGAGTCCGGCACCTCGGTGCTGAACTCCGTCAAGGGCAAGAAGGAGCGCATCGGCAAGATCTACCGCATGCACGCGAACAAGCGTGAGGAGATCGACTCGGTGGGCGCCGGCGACATCATCGCCGTCATGGGCCTCAAGCAGACCACCACCGGTGAGACGCTGTCCGACGAGAAGAACCCGGTCATCCTGGAGTCCATGGACTTCCCGGCCCCGGTCATCCGCGTCGCGATCGAGCCCAAGTCCAAGGGTGACCAGGAGAAGCTGGGTGTCGCCATCCAGCGTCTCGCCGAGGAGGACCCGTCCTTCCAGGTCAACACGGACGAGGAGACCGGCCAGACCATCATCGCGGGTATGGGCGAGCTGCACCTCGAGGTGCTCGTCGACCGTATGCGCCGTGAGTTCAAGGTCGAGGCCAACGTCGGCAAGCCGCAGGTCGCGTACCGCGAGACGATCCGCAAGGCCGTCGAGCGCATCGACTACACGCACAAGAAGCAGACCGGTGGTTCGGGTCAGTTCGCGAAGATCCAGATCGCGATCGAGCCGATCGAGTCCGGCGAGGGCTACGAGTTCGTGAACAAGGTCACCGGTGGCCGCGTTCCGAAGGAGTACATCCCCTCGGTCGACGCCGGTTGCCAGGAGGCCATGGAGTTCGGTGTCCTCGCCGGCTACCCGCTCCAGGGTGTCCGCGTGACCCTGCTCGACGGTGCCTCGCACGACGTCGACTCCTCCGAGCTCGCCTTCAAGATCGCCGGTTCCATGGCGTTCAAGGAGGGTGCTCGCAAGGCCGGCCCGGCCCTGCTGGAGCCGATGATGGCCGTCGAGGTCACCACGCCCGAGGACTACATGGGCGATGTGATCGGCGACATCAACTCTCGCCGTGGCCAGATCCGGTCCATGGACGAGCGTCACGGTGCCCGCGTCGTTTCGGCGCTGGTGCCGCTCTCCGAGATGTTCGGCTACGTCGGTGACCTGCGCAGCAAGACCTCTGGTCGCGCGAGCTACTCGATGCAGTTCGACTCGTACGCCGAGGTTCCGCGGAACGTGGCGGACGACATCATCGCCAAGGCCAAGGGTGAGTGACGTCCCGACATTCGGGATGTTCGTAACCCCTTAGGCTATTAGGAGGCGAACCCGGGGGAATCGACTCGATTCCCCCGGGCTCCCTCCGGCCCCCACCCGCGGGACGGTCCGGCCCTCGGACCAAACCCGATCAAAGACCAACTGACGTCAGCACGGCGTACAGAACTGTCCTCAGGAGGACTGCAGTGGCGAAGGCGAAGTTCGAGCGGACGAAGCCCCACGTCAACATCGGCACCATCGGTCACATCGACCACGGTAAGACCACTCTTACCGCGGCGATCACCAAGGTGCTGCACGACGCGTACCCGGACATCAACCCCTTCACGCCGTTCGACCAGATCGACAAGGCGCCGGAGGAGCGGCAGCGCGGTATCACCATCTCGATCGCGCACGTCGAGTACCAGACCGAGGCGCGTCACTACGCCCACGTCGACTGCCCGGGTCACGCGGACTACATCAAGAACATGATCACCGGTGCGGCCCAGATGGACGGTGCGATCCTCGTCGTCGCCGCCACCGACGGCCCGATGCCGCAGACCAAGGAGCACGTCCTCCTGGCCCGCCAGGTCGGCGTCCCCTACATCGTCGTCGCGCTGAACAAGTCCGACATGGTGGACGACGAGGAGATCCTGGAGCTCGTCGAGCTCGAGGTCCGTGAGCTGCTCTCCGAGTACGACTTCCCGGGCGACGACCTGCCGGTCGTCCGCGTCTCCGCGCTGAAGGCCCTCGAGGGCGACGCCGAGTGGGGCGAGAAGCTCCTCGGCCTGATGCACGCGGTCGACGAGGCCATCCCGACCCCGGCCCGCGCCGTGGACCAGCCGTTCCTGATGCCGATCGAGGACGTCTTCACGATCACCGGTCGTGGCACCGTCGTCACCGGCCGCATCGAGCGCGGTGTCCTCAAGGTCAACGAGACTGTCGACATCATCGGCATCAAGGAGACCAAGACCACCACCACGGTCACCGGCATCGAGATGTTCCGCAAGCTGCTCGACGAGGGCCAGGCGGGCGAGAACGTCGGTCTGCTCCTCCGTGGCATCAAGCGCGAGGACGTCGAGCGCGGCCAGGTCATCATCAAGCCCGGTTCGGTCACCCCGCACACCGAGTTCGAGGCCCAGGCCTACATCCTGTCGAAGGACGAGGGTGGTCGTCACACCCCCTTCTTCAACAACTACCGCCCGCAGTTCTACTTCCGTACCACGGACGTGACCGGCGTCGTGACCCTCCCCGAGGGCACCGAGATGGTCATGCCGGGCGACAACACCGCCATGTCGGTCGTGCTGATCCAGCCGATCGCCATGGAGGAGGGCCTGAAGTTCGCCATCCGTGAGGGTGGCCGCACCGTCGGCGCCGGCCAGGTCACCAAGATCAGCAAGTAATTGCTGCGCTAGACCTGCCTGCACCACAGGCGAGACGCAGGGGCTCCGCCGCACCGCGAGGTGTGGCGGGGCCCCTTCGTCGTGCGCGGGTACGGACACGACGGAGGGGGCGGCGTCCGCGTGCGGACACCGCCCCCTCCGGGGCTGAGGGTGCGTCAGCCGGTGCTGCGCAGGCCCTCGGTGAACGTCCGGCAGGTCTCGTAGTCCGGCAGCAGACCGGTCGAGATCGCCTCGGCCAGGCTCGGCGCGGCGGTGTCCTTGGCGGACAGCAGCGGCGTGTCGGCCGGCCACTCGATGCCGAGGTCCGGGTCCATCGGGTGGACGCCGTGCTCGCCGGTGGGGCTGTAGGTCTCCGAGCACAGGTACGACAGGGTGGCGTCGTCGGTCAGCGCGCAGAAGCCGTGGCCCATGCCCTCGGGGATGTACACGCCGCGGCGGTCCACGTCGTCCAGCCGGACGCCCTCCCAGCGGCCGAAGGTCGGCGAGCCGACCCGCAGGTCCACGATCACGTCCAGCACCGCGCCGCGGACGCAGGTCACGTACTTGGCCTGGCCGGGCGGCACGTCGGCGAAGTGGATGCCGCGCACCACGCCGCGGGAGGAGACCGAGAGGTTGGCCTGGGCCAGCCGCAGCGGGTGGCCGACCACCTGGGCCAGCTTGTCGAAGCGGTACCACTCGGTGAACAGGCCGCGCGGGTCGCCGTGCAGCTGCGGGGAGACCTCGAAGACGCCCTCGATGCCGAGCTCGCGGAACTTCACTTCGTCTTCTCCTCGTCCAGCAGGCCCAGCAGGTACTGGCCGTAGCCGCTCTTGCAGAGCGGCTCGGCGAGCTCGCGCAGTGCGGCGGAGTCGATCAGGCCGGCCCGCCAGGCGGCCTCCTCGATGCAGCCGATCTTGAAGCCCTGGCGCTCCTCGATCACCCGGACGAACTCCGAGGCCTGGACCATCGAGACGAAGGTGCCGGTGTCCAGCCAGGCGGTGCCGCGGTCCAGGATGGTGACGTTCAGCTCCCCCTTGCGCAGGTAGGCGTCGTTCACCGCGGTGATCTCCAGCTCGCCGCGGGCGCTGGGCTTCAGCCCGCGGGCGATCTCGACCACCTGGTTGTCGTAGAAGTACAGGCCCGGGACGGCGTACCGGGACTTCGGCTTCTCCGGCTTCTCCTCGATCGAGATGGCCTGGCCCTGCTCGTCGAACTCCACCACGCCGTACGCGGTCGGGTCCGCCACGGGGTACGCGAAGACCCGGCCGCCCGGCTTGCCGGTGTGCTCGGCCAGCCTGGTGCCCAGGCCGCTGCCGTGGAAGATGTTGTCCCCGAGGATCAGGGCCACCGACTCGTCGCCGATGAAGTCGGCGCCCAGCACGAAGGCCTGGGCGATGCCTTCCGGGCGCTCCTGGACGGCGTACTCCAGCCGCAGGCCCCACTGCGAACCGTCGCCGAGCAGCCGCTCGAACTGGTCCCGGTCGGCCGGGGTGGTGATGATCAGGATCTCGTTGATCCCGGCCATCACCAGGGTGGAGAGGGGGTAGTAGATCATCGGCTTGTCGAAGACCGGCAGGAGTTGCTTCGAGACTGCTCGGGTCAGCGGCCAGAGTCGTGATCCGGTGCCGCCCGCCAGGAGGATTCCACGCATGGGAGCACCCTATGCGAGAGCGCGGCGCCCCAGCGCCGAGCGGGTTGGGAGCTGCCGCCGGGGCGCAGGTAGACTGCGCGCACTATGCGCATTCTTGTGACCGGCGGGGCCGGCTTCATCGGTTCGGAGTTCGTCCGTCAGCTGTTGGGCTCCGACCCGGCCGCGACCGTGACCGTCTTCGACAAGCTCACCTACTCCGGCGTCGAGGAGAACCTCGCCCCGGTGGCCTCGCACGCGGGTTACGCCTTCGTCAAGGGCGACATCTGCGACGTCGAGGCCGTCGACCGGGTGATGGCCGGTCACGACGTGGTGGTGCACTTCGCCGCCGAGTCGCACGTCGACCGCTCGATCGCCGGCGCCGGTCCGTTCGTGATGACCAACGTGGTCGGCACCCAGGTGCTGCTCGACGCCGCCCGCAAGCACGGCGTCGGCCGTTTCGTGCACGTCTCCACCGACGAGGTCTACGGCTCGATCAGCGAGGGCTCCTGGACCGAGGAGTGGCCGCTCGCGCCGAACAGCCCGTACTCCTCCTCGAAGGCCGGCTCCGACCTGCTGGCCCTCTCGTACCACCGCACCCACAAGATGGACGTGGTGGTCACCCGCTGCTCCAACAACTACGGGCACTACCAGTTCCCGGAGAAGGTCATCCCGCTGTTCACCACCAACCTGATCGACGGCAAGAAGGTGCCGCTGTACGGGAACGGCGGCAACATCCGCGACTGGCTGCACGTCGCCGACCACTGCCGTGGCATCGACCTGGTCATGCGCGGCGGCCGGGCCGGCGAGGTCTACAACATCGGCGGCGGCACCGAGGTCACCAACAAGGAGCTCACCGGCCTGCTGCTGGACGCGGCCGGCGCCGGCTGGGACATGGTCGAGTACGTCGAGGACCGCAAGGGCCACGACCTCCGCTACTCGCTGGACATCTCCAAGATCCGCAACGAGCTCGGCTACGAGCCGCAGGTGCGCTTCGAGGACGGCCTCGCCGCGACCATCGCCTGGTACCGCGAGAACCGCGCCTGGTGGGAGCCGCTGAAGACGAAGGCGGAGCTGCAGAAGTGACCGCCCCCACCGCGACCTGGCTGGTCACCGGCGCCGCCGGGATGCTGGGCCAGGACCTGCTGGCCGTGCTCGACGCCGCCGGCGTCAAGGCCGTCGGCCTCGGCCGCGCCGACCTGGACGTGACCGACGCCGAGGCCGTGGCGGCCGCCGTCGCCGGCCACGCCGTGGTGGTCAACTGCGCCGCCTGGACCGACGTGGACGGCGCCGAGACCGCCGAGGAGGCCGCCACGGCGGTCAACGGCACCGGCGTCCGCAACCTCGCGGCCGCCTGCGCCGCGGCCGGCGCCCGCCTGCTGCACGTCTCCACCGACTACGTGCTGCCCGGCGACGCGGCCGAGCCGTACGCCGAGTCCGCGCCGACCGGCCCGGTGAACGCCTACGGGCGCTCCAAGCTGGTGGGCGAGCAGGCCGTGCTGGAGCTGCTGCCCGAGTCCGGGTACGTGGTCCGGACCGCCTGGCTGTACGGCGAGCACGGCGGGAACTTCGTCGCCACCATGCTCAAGCTGGCCGCCCAGCGGGACACCCTGGACGTGGTCGACGACCAGCACGGGCAGCCCACCTGGTCCTACGCGCTGGCCGAGCGGCTGCTCGCCCTCGGCCTGGCCGAGTCCGCGCCGGCCGGCGTCTACCACGGCACCGCGAGCGGCCGGACCACCTGGTTCGGGCTGGCCCGGGAGGCGTACCGGCTCACCGGGCTGGACCCCGAGCGGATCCGTCCGACCACCTCGGCCGCGTTCACCCGCCCGGCCGTCCGGCCCGCGTTCAGTGTCCTCGGTCACGACCGCTGGGCCGAGGCGGGGCTGCCCCCGCTCGCCGAGTGGCGCGACCAGCTCGCCGAGGCGGTCCGCCGCCCGGCGTTCGCGTCGCTGCTCACCGGGCCCGCATCGGGCTGACGCGGAGTCAGGGGCCAACGAGGGAACGGCCGGATGACGTCAACCGAACATCATCCGGTCTTTTCCGTCGATGATCACCCGTGACACGCCGGTGTCGCGGGGTGCCATATGCTGTCCCCCAATGACGCTGGTCCCCGCGCGCGAAAGGCGCTCCGCGCTGTGCAACTCTCCATCCTGACCTCCATCACCGGTCTGCTGGTGCTGGGGTACATCCTCGAGCTGCTCCGCAGGCAGCAGCTCCGGGAGAAGTACGCTGCGATCTGGCTCGCCATCGGCCTGTTGGTCGCCCCGATCGGGTTCGTCCCCGACATCCTCGACTCCACGGCACGGCGGTTGGGGGTGGCCTCGGGCGCCAGCCTGGTGCTGTTCGCCGGCTTCGTGCTGATCCTCCTGGTGAGCCTGCACCTGAGCTGGGAGACCAGCCGACTGGAGGCGGAGACCAGGACCCTCGCCGAGGACGTCGCACTGATCCGTGCGCACCTCGTCCAGCACGGCGACTACCCCATGGCGGACAGCTCGGCCGAGGCCCGCGCCGACGCCGACAAGGCACAGGTGACCTCATGAGCGGCGAGCGGCGCGTTCTGATCATTCTTCCGGCCTGGAACGAGGAGGACGGCCTTCCCTCCGTCCTGCGCGAGATCCAGGAGCAGCTGCCGTACGTCGACACCCTGGTGGTCGACGACGGCTCCGCCGACAGCACCGCCGCGGTCGCCCGGGCGGCCGGCTCCGCCGTCGCCCAGCTGCCCTTCAACCTCGGGGTCGGCGGCGCGATGCGCCTCGGCTACCGGTACGCGCAGCAGCACGGCTACGACGTGGCCATCCAGGTCGACGCCGACGGCCAGCACGACCCGGCGTACGTCCCGGCCCTGCTGGAGCGCCTCGCCACCGGCGAGGCCGACCTGGTGATCGGCGCCCGCTTCGCCGGCGACGGCAACTACAAGGTGGGCGGCCCGCGCAAGTGGGCGATGAAGCTGCTCTCGGTGGTCCTCTCCCGGATCACCAAGACCAAGCTCACCGACACCACCTCGGGCTTCCGCGCCTGCAACCGGCCGCTGATCGAGTTCTTCGCCCGCTGGTACCCCGTCGAGTACCTCGGCGACACCATCGAGAGCATGGTCGGCGCGGCCCGCTCCGGCTTCACGGTCCGTCAGGTCCCGGTCTCCATGCGGGCCCGGACCACCGGCACTCCCAGCGCCTCGCCGTTCCGCGCGATGGTCTACCTCTCGCGGGCCGGCCTGGTGCTGCTGCTCGCGATGATCCGCCGCATGCCGAAGGAGCTCAAGGAGTTCGCCCCGGGCTCCCGCAGCTACGCGGCCTTCACCCAGCGCGCCGCCGAGCAGCGCCGGCGTGAGCTGACCAAGGCGTAGCGGGAAGAGAGAGCATGTCGCGTTTCGAGATCCTGCTTCCGTACTACGGCGACGTCGCCCTGATGCAGGCCGCTGTCCGCAGCGTGCTGGCCCAGGGCGGCGACGACTGGCGGCTCACCGTGGTGGACGACGGGCGCGAGCCCGGCGTCCCGGAGTGGTTCGAGGGGCTGGCCGACGCCCGGGTCCGGTACTTCCGCAACGAGAAGAACCTCGGCATCACCGGGAACTTCAACCGGTGCGTCGAGCTCGCGGAGTACGAGTACCTGGTGCTCATGGGCTGCGACGACCTGATGCACCCGAACTACCTCCAGGTGGTCCGGGCCACCGCCGACCGGGAGCCCGGTGCGGCGATGATCCAGCCCGGCGTGCTGGTGATCGGCACCGACGGGCAGCCGTACGACACCTTGGTCGACCGGACCAAGCGCAAGCTGTACGCGCCCAAGGGGCCGGGCCAGGCCCTGCTCGGCGGGGAGGAGCTGGCGGCCAGCCTGCTGCGCGGCAACTGGCTGTACTTCCCGTCGATCTGCTGGCGCACCGAGGCCGTCAAGCGCTTCGGCTTCCGCGCCGACCTGGGAGTGATCCAGGACCTGGCCCTGGTGATCGACCTGCTGGTGGCGGGGGAGACCCTGGCCACCACGCCGGAGGTCTGCTTCAGCTACCGCCGGCACGCCGAGAGCGAGTCCTCGGCGAAGGCGTACACCGGCCAGCGCTTCGAAGAGGCCAAGCGCTTCTTCCGGGAGACCGCCGACCGCCTCGACGAGCACGGCTGGCCGAACGCCGCCAAGGTCTCCCGCCTGCACCTCTCCTCCCGCCTGCACGCGTTGACCCTGCTGCCGGGTGCGGTCAAGCACGCCGGCAGCACCGGCGTCAGCGCCATGCTCCGCCACGCCACTCGCTGAGCCGGCGGTCATCGAAAGTTCCCGGATGAACCCGATAGCAAAACTGCTCAAGGCCCTGCCCCCCGGGACCCAACTGGTCGCGGGGGGCACGGTGGTGCTCGGAGCGGCCTCCTACATCCACCTCGCGGTGGCCGGGCACAGCCTGTCCAAGGAGGACATGGCCGGCGTGTCGGTCCTCTGGACCCTGGTGATGTCGGTCGGCATCGGGCTGTTCTTCCCGATCGAGCAGGAGTTGACCCGGATCGTCGCGGCGCGGGTCGTCCGCGGCGAGGGCGTGCTGCCGGTGCTCCGCCGGGCCGCCGTGCTCACCGTGGGCATCCTGGCCGTGGTGCTCGGCCTGCTGGCCGGCTTCGCCCGCCCGATCGCGGACCAGCTGTTCCAGGGCGACCTGCAGCTGGTAGGCGCGCTCGGCGGGGCCTTCGTCGGCATGGCGCTCTGCTACGTCACCCGCGGCATCCTGGCCGGCACCGGCCACTTCAACGCCTACGGCACCCAGCTCGCCATCGACGGCGGCCTGCGGATCCTGCTGGCCTTCGGCTGCGCCGCCGCCGGGCTGCACTCCGCCCTCGCGTTCAGCCTGATCCTCGCGGTGGCGCCGCTGGTGGCGCTGGTCGTCACCCTCCCGGTCACCCTGCGGGCGGCCACTCCGGGCACCCCGATCCGCTACCGCGAGATCGTCGGCGGCCTCGGCATGCTGATCGCCTCCACCTCGCTCGCCCAGGTGGTGGTCAACGCCGCCGTGCTCAGCACCCAGCTGCTCGAGCCCACCCGGACCGACCTGATCGCCGCCCTGCTCAGCGCCCTGGTGCTGGCCCGGGTGCCGCTCTTCGTCTTCGGCTCCCTGCAGGCCTCCCTGCTCTCCGGCCTCGCCACCGCCGTCACCGCCGGGGACCACCGGGGCTTCGTCCGGATGCTCCGCAAGACCTGCCTGGTGGTGCTCGCCCTCGGCGTGGCCGGCGGCGTCCCGGCCGTCCTGCTCGGCCCCTGGCTGATCGAGTTCCTGTTCGGCGCCACCCCCGGCCAGCTCGGCCACCTCGACTTCCTCTGGTACTCGGTGGGCACCACCTGCTACATGCTGGCGATGGTCCTCGGCCAGGCCCAGATGGTCCTGCACCGGCACCGCGCCCAGCTGCTCTGCTGGACCATCGGCACCGCGGCCCTGATCGGCGTCACCCTGCTCCCCGGCGGGATCGCCCTCCGGGTCGGCCTGGCCTACGCGGTCGGCTCGCTGGTGACGGCGGCGACGATGGCCTTCACCCTGCGCAAGGCCGTCCCGGCATCCACCCCGGTGCCGGACGAGCCCCCGCTCCAGACGGCCCACCGTCGCTGACCGGTCCCGGACCGGGCCCCGGCTCCGGACCGGGCCCCGGGGCTCGGCCTACTGGCGGGTGTCCTGCCACTGGTCGGCGGTGGCCTGCTGCGGCCAGTCGTCCCCGGGCCAGGTCGGCTGCGGGCGCTTGGCCGGCCGTACCCAGAACGAGAACCCCGGGTCCGGCAGCGGGGCCTGACGACTGGTGACGAGCACCGGGCCCTCCGGCCCGGTGGCCTTGGTCCGCCAGGGCAGGTGGGGGTAGCTCAGGTTCTTGAGCTTGAGGGCGGGCTTCTCGATCAGGTGCCAGGAGAAGAACGCGGCGACCACCGCCAGGGCGAGCGAGAGCGCGGTGAACACCGCGTAGCCGTGCTGACCCACCTTGAGCAGGGCCAGACCCTGCTGCGCGGGGAAGCCGTAGATGTAGACGCCATAGGAGAGGTCGACCTTGGAGCCGACCCTGGTCAGTGGCCAGGGCATGCGCGCGGCGAGGTAGACCACCAGGTAGGCGAAGGCGGGCAGCCCGAAGACGGTCAGGCCGCCGTAGTGGAAGGTGGCGACGAAGACCACCAGGGCGAGCAGCGCGAGCAGGCCGTTCATCCGGACCCGGTGGCGGTAGAGCTCAGCGAGCGCGCCGAGGCCGAACATGAACGCGAGGATCAGGAACATGTCGGCGTTGACCAGGCCGAGCATCGGCAGGTTCCAGTTGCCCAGGCCGCCCGAGGCGTACTGCGGAGCGCGCAGGCCTGGGAAGTCCACGGCGATCGAGACCAGCCAGGCGTACGCGGCGACCATCGCGAGGAAGACCAGCCAGCGTGCCCGCTGCAGGATGCCGAGGCCGGCCAGCACGGCCACCGCGATGTAGCAGGCGACCTCGTAGGGCAGTGACCAGAGCGCGCCGTTGAAGACTCCCGGGTGGGGGTTGTGGTCGAGGAGGCCGGAGATGCCCAGCTGGCTGGTGGCGAGCGTCCAGTTGGCCTCCAGGTACTCCCACGGGCCGGCCGGGTGCGACCAGAAGGAGTCGAGCCGGCCCTGGTGGTAGGCCACCAGCGGGGCCATCACGAAGGCGGTGAGGGCCAGGCAGACCCAGAAGGCGGGGAAGATCCGGATCGCCCGGTTCCAGCCGTACCTGGCCGGGGTCAGGCGCATTCCACTGCGGGTGATCAGTAGGCCGGAGATGACGAAGAACCCGCAGACGGCGATCCCACCGACGTTGGTCTGGCCCCGGCTCTCGTCGTGCCCGAGATCCGGAAGGCCGAGTCCGAGCGGCATGGAATGGGCACAGATGACCGCCAGCGCCATGGTCAGCCGTAGAATTCCGAATCCGTTCTCACGTCCGAGAACGTCTTCCAGCCGGGGGGCTGCGAACATGGACGGGCGCGTGCCTCGTCTGCGAGACATGAGGAGCTCCTCCGGGGTGGGGTCGTAACACCGACGCCGGTCGCCGTCGGTACGACCCCGCCAGCCATATTTATATGTGATCAGCAGACTAATGTGCTGAGAAGTGGGCTCCAGCACCGGAGCCGCTCACGGTTCAGCGTCGAAACCCTTACGGAAGCGACAAGTCATGACAAAACTGGCCCCCGGGTTGGGATACGACCCGGAGACCACGGGGTCCGCTGCGGAAGATTCGGGCTCCGGCGGGAGCGGGCGTTGGAACCCCCGCTGGGTGGTTCCGCTGGCGCTCCTGGCCGGGTACGTCGCCCAGGTCCTGTTCCGGCTGTCGTTGGTCAGCAAGCAGGACTACCCGGTGGTCAGCCCCGACGAGCAGATGTACCTGGTGATCGCCCGGACGTTGGCGGGCCGGCCGACCACCGAGATCCCGGGCAACGAGGTGATCCCCGGCGGGTACTCGCTGCTGATCTCGCCCGCCCTGCGGATCACCCAGGACCCGGTGTTCGCGTACCACCTGATCATGGGCATCAACGCCCTGATCAGCTGCCTGGTGCTGCCGCTCGCCTACGTGGCGCTGCGCCGCCTGGACGTGCCCCGGCTGCTCTCCTACCTGGCCGCCACGGCCACCGTGATGCTGGCCCCGGTGGTCTTCTACTCGCAGTACGCGATGTCCGACACGGCGCTGCCGGTGCTGGTGCTGGCCTGGCTGATCGGCGTCCACGGCCTGCTCTCGGACGGGACCACCCGGCGCCGGATCTGGTTCGGCCTGTTGGCCGGCGGGTCCGCCGGGTACTGCCTGCTGACCCATGACCGCGGCGGCGTGATCGTCGCGCTGACCGCACTGGTCCTGCTGGTGACGCTCGTCCTCGGCTGGGCACCGCGGATCGCCACCGCCGTCGGCCTGGCGGCGCTCGCGGTGATGGTGCTCGGCAAGAAGGTGATGACCAGCTGGCTGCTGAGCCACATCGACGGCGCGCACCCGAGCCAGGTGGGCAACGCGGTCTTCGACTCGCTGAGCAACCCCGACCTGCTGGACCGGACGCTGATGCGGATGGCCGGGCACATCTGGTACTTCGTCACCTCGACCTGGGGCCTGGCCGCGATGGTCATCGTGGTCTGCGCCTTCGTGGTGCTCCGCTCCCGGTTCTCCCGGGCCGACCGGACCGTCGCCTTCCTGATGGTCTCGTTGATGTGCGGCATCGCCCTCGCGGCGGCGGCCGGCCTGCCGGACGACGGCCGGATCGACACCATCGTGTACGCGCGCTACCTCTCGCTGCTGGTGCCGGTCTACTTCGTGGTCGGCGTCGCGGTGCTGTACCGGGTCCGTTCGTGGAAGCAGCTGCTGCTCGTGACCGGTCTCGCGGCCGGGCTGGTGCTGGCCCTGACCCTCGTGGTCCAGCAGATGGCCGAGGGCCAGTGGAAGAAGTCCTGGTTCATCCTCTGGGGCCTGCCGGACGCCACCTTCCTGTCCAGCCTCGTGACGGACAGGTGGAACTCCTTCCACCTGCTGCAGACCACCGCGGTGGCGCTGGTGGCGTTCGCCGTGGTGGTGCTGATCCGGCTGGTCGGCGGCCGCCGGGTGGTGCTCTCGGTCAGCGCCGCCGTGGTGGCCCTGGCCGGCTTCGCCGCCTTCTCCACGGTGGAGATCACCGACCGCGTCACCAAGCCGAACACCTCCGGGCGGTACGACGACGCGACCGGCTTCCTGAAGACGTCCGGGATCAAGCCGGGTGACCGGGTCGTGCTGGACAACGAGGTCCGCTGGGAGACCCGCACGACGATGGCCTACGAGCAGCTCGACGGCCGGGTCTGGGTCCGGAAGTTGATCCAGGACGACGTGCCGCCGGCGGAGGCGAACGTCGCGGTGCTCGCGCTGTACAACACCGTGGAGCCGGCCACGGCCAGCTGGCGGAACGCGCCGGCCGGCTGGTACATCGACCGGGACGTGCGCGAGGACAACTACGTCATCTGGCGCCGCGGCTGATCGGTCCGGACCGGAACCGACCGGGGTCGGTGTGGCTTCCGCCATACCGGCCCCGATTGGCGTTCGGCCTGCGAGTTGTGACAGGATGTCCAGGTTGCTCGGTTGAGTTGCCGATGCTGCGCGCCTCCCTTCGGGAGGACCGGAAGCGAGTCCCAGGTACTCGTCGTTCCCGTGATGGCCGTTCATATTCCCACGTGCTGTGTGTGGGCGTAGTGGTGTGTAGTCGACACCGCGGCAGCTGCGGGGCGGACGTACGGGAATCTTCCGGGAAGCGCGTGCAGGGCCTCGATCCGGCACCCGGCGGGTGCAAGACCTCGCCGACCCGATGCACTGGCCGAGAAGGTTCGTCCTTCCCGGTTCCTTGTAGGCGACAGGGCGACACGCCCGAGCGCGGGGGTCGGAGAGGGTAACCACCCGGGGGAGCCACCGGACCAGTCACCCGACTGTTTCCGGCTGTGGAAGCGACAGACGACACAAAGGACTACTGAGTAGCCATGGCGGGACAGAAGATCCGCATCCGGCTCAAGGCCTACGACCACGAGGTGATTGACTCCTCGGCGAAGAAGATCGTCGAGACCGTCATTCGCACTGGTGCGCAGGTCGCGGGCCCGGTGCCGCTGCCCACTGAGAAGAACGTTTACTGCGTCATCCGCTCGCCGCACAAGTACAAGGACTCGCGCGAGCACTTCGAGATGCGCACTCACAAGCGTCTGATCGACATCCTCGACCCGACCCCGAAGACCGTTGACTCGCTGATGCGCCTCGACCTTCCGGCCGGCGTCGACATCGAGATCAAGCTCTGAGAGGCGCGACGAAGATGGCAAAGCAGATTAAGGGCATCCTGGGCGAGAAGCTCGGCATGACCCAGGTCTGGGACGAGAACAACCGGATCGTTCCGGTGACCGTCGTCAAGGCCGGGCCCAATGTCGTGACCCAGGTCCACACCGCCGATGGCATCGGCTACGACGCCGTGCAGATCGGCTTCGGCGAGATCGACCCCCGCAAGGTGAACAAGCCCCTCGCGGGTCACTTCGCCAAGGCCGGTGTCACCCCGCGCCGCTTCCTGGTCGAGCTCCGCACCGCGGATGCTTCCGAGTACACCCTCGGCCAGGAGATCACCGCTGAGCTGTTCGAGGCGGGTGTCAAGGTCGACGTGACCGGCACCTCCAAGGGCAAGGGCTTCGCCGGTGTCATGAAGCGTCACAACTTCAAGGGCCTCGGCGCCGGTCACGGCACCCAGCGCAAGCACCGTTCGCCCGGCTCGATCGGTGGCTGCGCCACCCCGGGTCGCGTGTTCAAGGGCATGCGCATGGCGGGTCGGATGGGCCACGAGCGCGTGACCACCCAGAACCTGACCGTGCACGCGGTCGACGCGGAGAAGGGCCTGCTCCTCATCAAGGGTGCGGTCCCGGGCCCGAACGGCGGCCTCGTCCTCGTCCGCACCGCGGCGAAGGGGCTGTGAAATGAGCACCATTGACATCCTGTCGCCGGCTGGCGACAAGGCCGGCAGCCTCGAGCTGCCCGCCGAGATCTTCGACGCCAAGGTCAGCATCCCGCTGATGCACCAGGTCGTCGTGGCGCAGCTCGCTGCCGCCCGTCAGGGCACCCACAAGACCAAGACCCGCGGCGAGGTCCGTGGCGGCGGCAAGAAGCCGTACCGCCAGAAGGGCACCGGCCGCGCCCGTCAGGGCTCGACCCGTGCGCCGCAGTTCGCCGGCGGTGGCGTCGTGCACGGTCCCGTGCCGCGCGACTACTCGCAGCGGACCCCGAAGAAGATGATCGCCGCCGCCCTGCGTGGCGCGCTCACCGACCGGGCCCGCCACAACCGCATCCACGTCATCACCGACGTGGTCGCGGCCGAGGCGCCGTCGACCAAGGCCGCCAAGGGCCTGTTCGGCAAGATCTCCGAGCGCAAGAACGTCCTCCTGGTCGTCGAGCGCGAGGACGAGCTGGGCATCAAGTCCGCTCGCAACCTGCCGAACGTGCACATCCTGGACGCGGGTCAGCTGAACACCTACGACGTGCTCGTCTCCGACGACGTGGTCTTCACCCAGGCCGCCTTCGAGCGTTTCGTGGCCGGTCCGGCCGCGTCCGCCAAGGCCGTGGCTGCTGAGGGCGAGCTCGAAGGGAGCGCCGCCTGATGGCTGCAGAGATCACGAGCAAGACGTTCACGGACCCCCGTGACGTCCTGGTGAAGCCGGTCATCTCGGAGAAGAGCTACTCGCTCCTCGACGAGAACAAGTACACGTTCATCGTGTCGCCGGGGTCCAACAAGACCCAGATCAAGCAGGCCGTCGAGGCGGTCTTCTCGGTCAAGGTCGAGGCTGTCAACACGATCAACCGTCAGGGCAAGCGCAAGCGCTCCAAGACCGGTTTCGGCAAGCGCAAGGACACCAAGCGCGCCATCGTGACGCTGGCCGAGGGCAACCGCATCGACATCTTCGGTGGTCCGACCTCCTGACGGAGGACTCGGATCGTCGTTAAGGACGAGGACGAAAATGGGTATCCGCAAGTACAAGCCGACTACGCCGGGCCGTCGTGGCTCCAGCGTGGCCGACTTCGTCGAGATCACGCGGTCCACGCCGGAGAAGTCGCTGGTTCGCCCGCTGCACAGCAAGGGCGGCCGTAACAACGCCGGTCGTGTCACCGCTCGCCACCAGGGTGGCGGTCACAAGCGCGCCTACCGCGTGATCGACTTCCGTCGTCACGACAAGGACGGCGTGCCGGCCAAGGTCGCTCACATCGAGTACGACCCCAACCGCACCGCGCGCATCGCGCTCCTGCACTACGCGGACGGCGAGAAGCGCTACATCATCGCCCCGCGCGGCATCGCCCAGGGTGACCGGATCGAGAACGGCCCGACGGCCGACATCAAGCCGGGCAACAACCTGCCGCTGCGCAACATCCCGGTCGGTACCACCATCCACGCGGTGGAGCTGCGTCCCGGCGGCGGTGCCAAGCTGGCCCGCTCGGCCGGCTCCGGCATCCAGCTGCTGGCGCGTGAGGGCAAGATGGCGCACCTGCGCATGCCCTCCGGTGAGATCCGCCTGGTCGACGCGCGCTGCCGCGCCACCGTCGGCGAGGTCGGCAACGCCGAGCAGTCGAACATCAACTGGGGCAAGGCCGGCCGTATGCGCTGGAAGGGCGTCCGCCCGACCGTGCGTGGTGTCGCCATGAACCCGATCGACCACCCGCACGGTGGTGGTGAGGGTAAGACCTCCGGTGGTCGCCACCCGGTCTCGCCGTGGGGTAAGCCCGAGGGCCGTACCCGTCGCCCGAACAAGGCGTCGGACAAGCTCATCGTGCGCCGCCGCAAGACCAACAAGAAGCGCTAGGAGCAGGTCAGATGCCGCGCAGTCTCAAGAAGGGCCCCTTCATCGACGGCCACCTTCTCAAGAAGGTGGACGCGCAGAACGAGGCGGGCACCCAGAACGTCATCAAGACCTGGTCCCGCCGCTCCGTGATCGCCCCGAGCATGCTCGGTCACACGATCGCGGTGCACGACGGCCGCAAGCACGTCCCGGTGTTCGTCACCGAGTCGATGGTCGGCCACAAGCTCGGCGAGTTCGCCCCGACGCGCACCTTCAAGGGCCACGTCAAGGACGACCGCAAGTCGAAGCGCCGCTAGTCGCTCCGCGAGCTTCAGCGCCAGCACGACTCAAGTGACTTACTCCATTAAGGGGACAACCATGGAAGCCAGGGCCCAGGCGCGGTACATCCGCGTCACGCCCATGAAGGCCCGCCGCGTGGTGGACCTCATCCGTGGCATGAGTGCCACGGAGGCCCAGGCCGTCCTGCGTTTCGCTCCGCAGGCAGCCACCGTGCCGGTCGGCAAGGTGCTCAACAGCGCCATCGCCAACGCCGCGCACAACTACAACCACTCCAACGTGGACGACCTCGTCATCAGCGAGGCGTACGTTGACGAGGGCCCGACCCTGAAGCGGTTCCGTCCGCGTGCCCAGGGCCGTGCCTACCGGATCCGCAAGCGGACCAGCCACATCACCGTGGTCGTCAGCAGCAAGGAAGGGACCCGGTAATGGGCCAGAAGGTTAACCCGCACGGGTTCCGCCTCGGCATCAGCACGGACTTCAAGTCCCGCTGGTACGCCGACAAGCTGTACAAGGACTACGTCAAGGAAGACGTTGCCATTCGTCGCATGATGACGAAGGGCATGGAGCGCGCCGGCATCTCCAAGGTCGAGATCGAGCGCACCCGCGACCGCGTCCGCGTCGACATCCACACCGCTCGCCCCGGCATCGTCATCGGCCGCCGTGGCACCGAGGCCGACCGCATCCGCGGCGACCTCGAGAAGCTGACCGGCAAGCAGGTCCAGCTGAACATCCTCGAGGTCAAGAACCCCGAGCTGGACGCCCAGCTCGTGGCTCAGGGCGTCGCGGAGCAGCTGTCCTCCCGCGTGTCGTTCCGCCGTGCCATGCGCAAGTCGATGCAGGGCACCATGAAGTCCGGCGCCAAGGGCATCAAGGTCCAGTGCTCCGGTCGTCTCGGCGGCGCCGAGATGAGCCGTTCGGAGTTCTACCGCGAGGGTCGCGTGCCGCTGCACACCCTGCGTGCGAACGTCGACTACGGCTTCTTCGAGGCCAAGACCACCTTCGGCCGCATCGGCGTGAAGGTCTGGATCTACAAGGGCGACGTCAAGAACATCGCCGAGGTCCGCGCTGAGAACGCTGCTGCCCGCTCGGGCAACCGTCCGGCCCGCAACGACGCCCGCCCCGCGCGTGGCGGCGAGCGCGGTGGCCGTGGCGGCGAGCGCGGTGGCGCCCGTGGTGGCCGTCGTCCCGCGAACACCGAGGCTCCGGCCGCGGTGACCGCCGAGGCGCCGGCTGTCGAGAGCACCGGAACGGAGGCCTGACCGACATGCTGATCCCCCGTCGGGTCAAGCACCGCAAGCAGCACCACCCGAAGCGCCGTGGCGCTGCCAAGGGTGGCACCGAGCTGGCGTTCGGCCAGTTCGGCATCCAGGCCGTGACCCCGGCCTACGTGACGAACCGTCAGATCGAGTCCGCTCGTATCGCGATCACCCGTCACATCCGCCGTGGCGGCAAGGTCTGGATCAACATCTACCCGGACCGTCCGCTGACCAAGAAGCCGGCCGAGACCCGCATGGGTTCCGGTAAGGGTTCGCCGGAGTGGTGGATCGCGAACGTGCACCCGGGTCGGGTCATGTTCGAGCTGTCGTACCCGAACGAGAAGGTGGCTCGCGAGGCGCTCACCCGCGCCGCGCACAAGCTGCCGATGAAGTGCCGGATCGTCCGGCGCGAGGACGGTGAGAGCTGATGTCGGCCACGAAGGCTGCAGAGCTTCGCGAGCTGGACAACGAGGCTCTCGTCGCCAAGCTCCGTGAGGCGAAGGAGGAGCTGTTCAACCTCCGCTTCCAGGCGGCGACCGGGCAGCTCGACAACCACGGACGGCTCAAGCTCGTCCGTAAGGACATCGCGCGGATCTACACCCTGATGCGCGAGCGCGAGCTGGGCATCGAGACGGTGGAGAACGCCTGATGACTGAGAACACCAACGAGACGCGCGGCTTCCGCAAGACCCGTGAGGGTCTCGTCGTCAGCGACAAGATGGACAAGACCGTCGTCGTCGCCGTCGAGGACCGTGTCAAGCACGCGCTGTACGGCAAGGTCATCCGCCGTACGAACAAGCTGAAGGCGCACGACGAGGCGAACGCCTGCGGCATCGGCGACCGGGTCCTCCTCATGGAGACCCGCCCGCTGTCCGCGACGAAGCGCTGGCGCGTCGTCGAGATCCTCGAGAAGGCCAAGTAACGAAGCCGATGTGGTACGGCCGTATGTGCCCGGTGTCGCGAGACGACCGGGTGAGCAGCGGCCGGCCCGTCGACCTTCGTTGACGATCAGGAGAAAGCTGTGATCCAGCAGGAGTCGCGACTGCGCGTCGCCGACAACACCGGTGCCAAGGAGATCCTTTGCATCCGTGTTCTCGGTGGCTCCGGTCGCCGCTACGCCGGTATCGGGGACGTCATCGTCGCCACCGTCAAGGACGCGATCCCCGGTGGTTCGGTGAAGAAGGGTGACGTCGTCAAGTGCGTCGTCGTCCGCACCGTCAAGGAGCGTCGTCGTCCGGATGGCTCGTACATCCGCTTCGACGAGAACGCCGCGGTCGTTCTGAAGAACACCGATGGTGACCCCCGTGGCACCCGCATCTTCGGCCCGGTGGGCCGCGAGCTGCGTGACAAGAAGTTCATGAAGATCATCTCGCTGGCGCCGGAGGTGCTCTAACCCATGGCGAACAGCATGAAGATCAAGAAGGGTGACCTGGTTCAGGTCATCACCGGCAAGGACAAGGGCAAGCAGGGCAAGGTCATCCAGGCCATCCCCGCCGAGAACAAGGTCCTGGTCGAGGGTGTGAACCGGGTCAAGAAGCACACCAAGCCGGGTCCGGGCACCCAGGGTGGCATTGTCACCGTCGAGGCTCCCGTTCACGTCTCCAACGTCCAGCTGGTCGTGGAGAAGGACGGCAAGAAGGTCGTCACCCGCGTTGGTTACCGCTTCGACGACGAGGGCAACAAGATCCGCGTTGCCAAGCGAACCGGTGAGGACATCTGATGTCTGAGACGACTGTTGAGAAGGTGGCCCCCCGCCTCAAGGAGCGTTACAACTCCGAGATCAAGGGCCAGCTGCAGGAGCAGTTCAAGTACGAGAACGTCATGCTGATCCCCGGCCTGGTCAAGGTCGTGGTCAACATGGGTGTCGGCGAGGCTGCCCGTGACAGCAAGCTGATCGAGGGCGCGATCCGCGACCTCACCGCCATCACCGGCCAGAAGCCGGCGGTGACGAAGGCCCGTAAGTCCATCGCGCAGTTCAAGCTGCGCGAGGGCCAGCCGATCGGCACCCACGTCACCCTCCGCGGTGACCGCATGTGGGAGTTCGTGGACCGTCTGGTGTCGCTGGCGCTGCCGCGTATCCGTGACTTCCGCGGCCTCTCGCCCAAGCAGTTCGACGGCCGTGGCAACTACACCTTCGGTCTGACCGAGCAGGTCATGTTCCACGAGATCGACCAGGACAAGGTCGACCGTCAGCGCGGTATGGACATCACCGTCGTGACCACCGCTCAGAACGACGACGAGGGCCGGGCGCTCCTGCGCGCTCTGGGCTTCCCGTTCAAGGAGGCGTGAGCCAATGGCGAAGAAGTCCCTCATCGCGAAGTCCGAGCGCAAGCCGAAGTTCGGCGTGCGTGCGTACACCCGCTGCCAGCGCTGCGGCCGTCCGCACTCGGTGTACCGCAAGTTCGGCCTGTGCCGTGTGTGCCTCCGTGAGATGGCGCACCGCGGCGAGCTGCCGGGCGTGACCAAGAGCTCCTGGTAACCCAGGCTCTAGGTTTCCTGCGAATCAGCAGGTGTGCCCGACCCCACGTCCCCCCGTTTTGGGGGAGCCGTACGGGATCCCGTAAGGTAGTGGGGTCGGGCCCCCTGTCGCGGCAGTTCTGTGCTGTCCGTGACCCTCATCTGAGAGGGCTCGCACCCAGTCTTACTAACGTCGCAGGTCCCCTGCGTCTGTGCCCCGTGCGCACTCCTCGAGTGCGCCCGGGGGACCTGGCGCGGAGAAACCACGGCGAGAGAGGCCTGAGGCCATCATGACCATGACCGACCCCATCGCAGACATGCTCACGCGTCTGCGTAACGCGAACTCGGCGTACCACGACACCGTGGCGATGCCGGCCAGCAAGCTCAAGGCGCACGTCGCCGAGATCCTGCAGCAGGAGGGGTACATCTCCTCCTACAAGGTTGACGAGCCGGTTGAGGGCGAGGTCGGCAAGAAGCTGACCATCGAGCTCAAGTTCGGCCCCAACCGTGAGCGCTCCATCGCCGGCATCAAGCGCATCAGCAAGCCGGGTCTGCGCGTTTACGCAAAGTCCACCAACCTGCCGAAGGTCCTCGGCGGCCTGGGCGTGGCGATCATCTCCACGTCCTCGGGTCTCCTCACGGACAAGCAGGCCGCCAAGAAGGGCGTAGGCGGAGAAGTTCTCGCCTACGTCTGGTAATTCGGGAAACGGAGGTACAGCAATGTCTCGCATTGGACGGCTGCCCATCCCGGTTCCCGCCGGCGTGGACGTCACCATCGATGGCCAGGCGGTCTCGGTGAAGGGCCCGAAGGGCTCCCTCACCCACGTCGTCGCCGCGCCGATCGAGATCGGCAAGGGCGAGGACGGCACGCTGCTCGTCACCCGCCCCAACGACGAGCGTCAGTCGAAGGCCCTCCACGGCCTTTCCCGCACGCTGGTGGCGAACATGATCACCGGCGTGACCGCGGGCTACCGCAAGTCGCTCGAGATCAGCGGTGTTGGTTACCGTGTCGCGGCGAAGGGCTCCGACATGGAGTTCCAGCTCGGCTACAGCCACCCGATCCTGGTCCAGGCGCCGGAGGGCATCTCCTTCGTCGTCGAGTCGCCCACCAAGTTCCACGTGGACGGCACCGACAAGCAGAAGGTCGGCGAGGTCGCCGCGAAGATCCGCAAGCTGCGGAAGCCCGACCCGTACAAGGCCAAGGGTGTCAAGTACGCGGGCGAGGTCATCCGCCGCAAGGTCGGAAAGAGTGGTAAGTAAGCCATGACCGTCTCTGTCAAGATCGGCAAGGGCAACGGCTACAAGAACGCCGCCCGCAAGCGCCGCGCGATCCGCGTTCGCAAGCGCGTCGTCGGCACCGAGGTGCGTCCGCGCCTCGTTGTGACGCGCTCGAACCGCCACATGGTCGCCCAGGTCATCGACGACGCCAAGGGTCACACCCTGGCGTCGGCGTCCACCCTCGACGTGTCCATCAAGGGCAACGAGGGCGACAAGACCGAGCTGGCCAAGAAGGTCGGGAGCCTGGTCGCCGAGCGCGCCAAGGCCGCCGGCATCGAGTCGGTCGTCTTCGACCGCGCGGGCAACCGGTACGCCGGCCGCATCGCCGCCCTGGCGGACGCGGCCCGCGAGGCCGGGCTCGACTTCTAAGCCGCTCGTCGACTCTGTCGACGGACGTAAACGAGAGAGGTAATACCAATGGCTGGACCCCAGCGCCGCGAAGGCGGCGCCGGTCGCGGCACCGGTGGCGAGCGGCGCGACCGTAAGCGTGACGAGCGGGGCGGCGCCCCGGTTGTCGAGAAGACCGCTTACGTCGAGCGCGTGGTCGCGATCAACCGTGTCGCCAAGGTTGTCAAGGGTGGTCGTCGTTTCAGCTTCACCGCGCTGGTCGTGGTGGGCGACGGTGACGGCACCGTGGGTGTCGGTTACGGGAAGGCGAAGGAGGTTCCGGCCGCCATCGCCAAGGGTGTTGAGGAGGCCAAGAAGAACTTCTTCAAGGTCCCCCGTATCCAGGGCACCATCCCGCACCCGATCCAGGGTGAGAAGGCCGCCGGCGTCGTGCTCCTGAAGCCGGCGTCCCCCGGTACCGGCGTCATCGCCGGTGGCCCGGTGCGTGCCGTCCTGGAGTGCGCCGGCGTCCACGACATCCTGTCGAAGTCGCTCGGCTCGGACAACGCGATCAACATCGTGCACGCCACCGTTGCCGCTCTGAAGGGCCTCGTGCGCCCCGAGGAGATCGCGGCCCGTCGTGGCCTGCCGCTCGAGGACGTCGCCCCGGCCGCGCTGCTGCGCGCCCGTGCCGCCGGTACCGCTGCGGCGGTGAGCGCCTGATGGCTCGCCTGAAGGTCACGCAGACCAAGTCGTACATCGGCAGCAAGCAGAACCACCGTGACACCCTGCGTTCGCTCGGCCTCAAGCGGCTGAACGACACCGTGGTGAAGGAGGACCGCCCGGAGATCCGCGGCATGGTCCACACCGTTCGTCACCTCGTCACGGTCGAGGAGGTGGACTGAAATGGCAGACAACTCGCCGATCAAGATCCACAACCTGCGCCCGGCCCCCGGTGCCAAGACCGACAAGATCCGCGTCGGTCGTGGTGAGGGTTCCAAGGGTAAGACCGCAGGTCGTGGTACCAAGGGCACCAAGGCCCGCTACCAGGTTCCGCAGCGCTTCGAGGGTGGGCAGATGCCCCTCCACATGCGCCTGCCGAAGCTGAAGGGCTTCAAGAACCCGGCGCACAAGCAGTTCCAGGTCGTGAACCTGGAGAAGCTGGCCGAGCTCTACCCGAACGGTGGCGAGGTCACCGTGGCCGACCTGATCGCGAAGGGCGCCGTTCGCAAGAACGAGCTCGTCAAGGTCCTCGGCCAGGGCGACATCGCGGTCGCGCTGCAGGTGACGGTGGACGCCGTCTCCGGCTCCGCCGCCGAGAAGATCACCGCCGCCGGCGGTTCGGTCACCGAGCTCCTCTGAGCCCGTTGAACGTACGCGGAACCCCGCACCTCCTCCGGGAGGTGCGGGGTTCCGCGCTTTCCCGGCTGATTTTCTGCTGACTTTTGTGTGTCAAAACGGGCATCCCGTCCCCCGTGCGTGGGGGAGGGGTGGTACGCGCTTCTTTCGGGTGGCCGCGCACTGTTAGAGTCCGTGGAGTTCCCTTGTAGGCTGCGGCCGGGCTTGCCCCGCGCCACCCGGTAGGACCGGAGCCCGAAGGGGACCGAATACCCCACACCCATCAGGACCGACCCTTCCGCCGACGACGTGCGGGAGGCGCAGGAGGCACCGTGCTCAGTGCGTTCGCGCGGGCGTTCCAGACGCCCGACCTGCGCAAGAAGCTGCTGTTCACGCTGGGCATCATGGTGCTGTTCCGGCTGGGAGCCCACGTTCCGGTACCGGGCGTCGACTTCGTCGCGGTGAACCAGTGCTTGAAGGACCAGTCCCAGAGCGGCCTGTTCGGTCTGGTCAACCTGTTCAGCGGTGGAGCACTGCTCCAGCTGACCATCTTCGCGCTCGGCATCATGCCGTACATCACTGCCAGCATCATCCTCCAGCTCCTCACCGTCGTGATCCCGCGACTCGAGGCGCTGAAGAAGGAGGGCCAGGCCGGCACCGCGAAGATCACCCAGTACACCCGCTACCTGACCATCGCGCTCGCGGTGCTCCAGGGCACCGGCATCGTCGCGACGGCCTCCAGCGGCGCCCTGTTCTCGGGCTGCTCGCTCGCCACCCAGGTGGTGCCGGACCAGTCGGTGTTCCGGATCGCCACCATGGTGATCACCATGACCGCGGGCACCACCGTGGTCATGTGGCTCGGTGAGCTGATCACCGACCGCGGCATCGGCAACGGCATGTCGATCCTGATCTTCACCTCGATCGCGTCCGGCTTCCCGGGCTCGATGTGGGCGATCAAGCTCTCCGGCAAGATCGGCGGCGGCTGGGTCGAGTTCTTCAGCGTGATCGCGATCGGCGTCGTCGTCGTGATCCTGGTCATCTTCGTCGAGCAGGCGCAGCGCCGGATCCCGGTCCAGTACGCCAAGCGCATGATCGGCCGCCGCGCCTTCGGCGGCACCTCGACCTACATCCCGCTGAAGGTCAACCAGGCCGGTGTCATCCCGGTCATCTTCGCCTCCTCGCTGCTGTACATCCCGGCGCTGGTGGCGCAGTTGACGAACAGCCAGGCCGGCTGGGCCCAGTGGATCAACACCAACTTCGTCCGCGGTGACCACCCGATCTACATGGCCACCTACTTCGTGCTGATCGTGTTCTTCGCGTTCTTCTACGTCGCCATCTCCTTCAACCCCGAAGAAGTTGCCGACAACATGAAGAAGTATGGTGGGTTCATCCCGGGCATCCGGGCCGGCCGACCGACGGCCGAGTACCTTAACTACGTGCTGACCCGTATCACGTGGCCGGGGTCGCTCTACCTGGGCCTGATCGCGTTGATCCCGATGATCGCCCTGGTCGCCTTCAACGCGAACCAAAACTTCCCGTTCGGTGGCACCAGTGTGCTCATCGTCGTCGGTGTCGGACTCGAAACTGTGAAGCAGATCGAGAGCCAGCTCCAGCAGCGTAATTACGAAGGGTTCCTCCGCTGATGCGTATCGTCCTCGTCGGACCTCCCGGGGCCGGGAAGGGTACTCAGGCGCACGTCCTGGCCAAGACCCTGTCCATTCCCCACATCTCCACCGGAGACCTGTTCCGCGCCAACATCAGCCAGGGCACCCCGCTGGGGCTCGAGGCCAAGGCGTACATGGACGCGGGTCGCCTGGTGCCGGATGAGGTCACCATCGGGATGGCCAAGGACCGCATGTCGCAGCCCGACGCGGCCGACGGCTTCCTGCTGGACGGCTTCCCCCGGAACCTCGGCCAGGCCAAGGCCCTGGACGAGATCCTGGTCGAGTTCGGCATCGCCCTCGACGGCGTGCTGGACCTGGAGGTCCCCGAGGACGAGGTCGTCAAGCGGATCGCCGGCCGCCGGCTGTGCCGCAACGACGGCGGCCACGTCTACCACGTGGTCTACAACCCGCCGAAGACCGAGGGCGTCTGCGACGAGTGCGGCGGCGAGCTGTACCAGCGCTCGGACGACACCGAGGAGAAGGTGCGGACCCGGCTGGAGGTCTACCACACGGAGACCGAGCCGATCATCGCCTACTACGAGCAGCAGGGCCTGCTGGTCACCATCTCGGCGCTGGGCAAGGTCGACGAGGTCACCGAGCGCGCCGTCGGCGCGCTGAAGAAGGACGCCTGACGGTTCGCTGACGACGGCCGGGAAGCCCCTCGTGGGCTTCCCGGCCGTCGTCGCGTCGTACCGTAGACGTGAAGCAGCAGGACGGACGGAAGGCGTGGAACCCTGATGGTGGAGATCAAGACCCCCGAGCAGATCGCCAAGATGCGGGTGGCCGGGTTGGTCGTGGCCGAGGCGCTGAAGGCGTGCCGGGAGGCGGTGGCCCCGGGGATCACCACCCAGGAGCTGAACGACATCGCGGACAAGGTGATCACCGGGCACGGTGCCACCTCCAACTTCCGCGCGCACCACGGGGGCCTGTGGTTCCCGGGCGTGATCTGCGCCTCCGTCAACGAGGAGGTCGTGCACGGCATCCCCGGTGAGCGGGTGCTCCAGGAGGGCGACATCATCTCGATCGACTGCGGCGCGATCGTGGACGGCTGGCACGGCGACGCGGCGATCACCGTCGCGGTGGGGGAGACCGCCCCGCAGAACGAGCTGCTCTCCCGGGTGACCGAGGGCTCGATGTGGGCCGGCATCGCCCAGATGAAGAAGGGCAACCGCCTGGTCGACGTGTCCCGGGCGATCGAGGGCTTCGTCCGCCGCCAGCCGCTGCCGCCCAAGGGCAAGTGGGGCATCACCGAGGGGTACGGCGGCCACGGCATCGGCACCGCGATGCACATGGAGCCGCACGTGCTGAACTACGTGGCCGGCCGGGGCAAGGGCCCCAAGCTGATCCCGGGCACCGTGCTGGCGATCGAGCCGATGGTCTCGCTGGGCACCCCGCACACCGCGATCCTGGACGACGAGTGGACCGTGGTGACCACCGACGGCACCTGGGCCTCGCACTGGGAGCACTCGGTGGCCGTCACCGAGCAGGGCCCGCTGGTGCTGACCGCCTTCGACGGCGGCAAGGCCGAGCTGGCGAAGCTCGGCGTGGTGGCCGCGCCCGACCCGCTGGGCTGACCGACCCGCTGGGCTGACCGGCCCGCGCTGAGGCGTCCCGCACACCCACGGCCTGCAGGTTTCGTCCTGCAGGCCGTTTGTCCTATTTTTAGCAGCTGACAACCGCTGAGAAGGGGACGAGCAAGTGCTCAAGGGATTCCGCGACTTCATGATGCGCGGCAACGTGATCGACATGGCCGTCGGTGTGGTCATCGGCTCGGCCTTCACCGCGGTGGTGACCGGCTTCGTGGCCGCCTTCCTCACCCCGCTGGTCGGCGTGGTGGTCGGTGCGGCCGGCGACTTCCGGCAGTACAGCTTCACGCTGCTCGACGTCACCTTCCCGTACGGGCAGTTCCTGAACGTGCTGATCGCGTTCCTGCTGACCGCCGCGGTGCTGTACTTCTGCGTGGTGCTGCCGGTCACCAAGGCGACCGCCCGCTACCTGCCGAAGAAGCCGAAGGCCGCCAAGCGCCCGTGCCCGGAGTGCCTGAGCGAGATCCCGGAAGCCGCCCGCCGGTGCGCGCACTGCACCGCGCACGTCGAGCCGGTCGTGGTCACCAGCCTCTGAGGGCGCGGCCCGGCCGGTTTTGGCGTGGCTGGGCCCGTGGCGTACGATGGACCGTCGGCTCACTCGTAGCGTGCTTCTGCACGCCCTCTACCCACTCGGGCGGGGGTGAACCCAGGTTCGCACGAGCGTGCCGCATACGGTAGCCGTTCCCCGGAAGGTGGATCTCGTAGTTCATGGCAAAGAAGCAAGGCGCCATTGAGATCGAGGGCACCGTGATCGAGTCCCTGCCGAACGCCATGTTCAAGGTGGAGCTGCAGAACGGTCACAAGGTCCTCGCGCACATCAGCGGCAAGATGCGGATGCACTACATCCGCATCCTCCCGGACGACCGGGTTGTCGTGGAGCTCAGCCCTTATGACCTGACTCGAGGCCGGATCGTCTACCGGTACAAGTAAGAAGCATCTGTCAGATCTAGACCCGGAGAACCTGAACCATGAAGGTCAAGCCGAGCGTCAAGAAGATCTGCGACAAGTGCAAGGTGATCCGCCGTCACGGCCGGGTCATGGTGATCTGCGACAACCTGCGCCACAAGCAGCGCCAGGGCTGATCCAGCCTCCGCATTTCTCGTACGTCTTTGCGTGGACACAGCTTCGCGCGACGCGAACAACGTCACGAACGGGCCACCCGATCCTTCCCGTGAGGGAGGGACTGCCGCCCCCGGTGCAGAGGCCGGGGCTCCCACACCGAGAGGTGTCGGAGTAGGTGGCACGTCAGACCTCTGAAAGAACCACAGGAGCCATGAATGGCACGCCTCGCAGGCGTTGATCTCCCCCGTGAGAAGCGGATCGAGATCGCTCTGACCTACGTCTACGGCATCGGCCGCACCCGCGCGCAGCTCGCGCTCGCGGAGACCGGCGTCAACCCGGATGTCCGCGTTCGCGACATCACCGAGGACGACCTGGTCAAGCTGAGCCAGTACATCGACGCGAACTTCGAGGTCGAGGGTGACCTCCGCCGCGCCGTTGCCGCCGACATCCGCCGCAAGGTCGAGATCGGTTGCTACGAGGGTCTGCGTCACCGCCGTGGCCTGCCGGTCCGCGGTCAGCGCACCCACACCAACGCGCGTACCCGCAAGGGCCCGCGTCGCGCGATTGCCGGCAAGAAGAAGCCGGGCAAGAAGTAGTCCGCCCGTCAACCGGACATCCCTCCGGCCCGCGGGTTAGCGGACCGACCACCTCAGTAGGAGATACAGACTTATGCCCCCCAAGGGTCGTCAGGCTGCCGGCGCGAAGAAGATCCGCCGCAAGGAAAAGAAGAACGTCGCTCACGGCCACGCGCACATCAAGAGCACGTTCAACAACACCATCGTTTCGATCACCGACCCGCAGGGCAACGTGATCTCCTGGGCCTCCGCCGGCCACGTCGGCTTCAAGGGCTCGCGCAAGTCCACCCCGTTCGCCGCGCAGATGGCCGCCGAGGCCGCTGCCCGTCGCGCGATGGAGCACGGCATGCGCAAGGTCGACGTCTTCGTGAAGGGCCCGGGCTCCGGCCGCGAGACCGCGATCCGTTCGCTGTCCGCCACCGGCATCGAGGTCGGCTCGATCCAGGACGTCACCCCCACCCCGCACAACGGCTGCCGTCCGCCGAAGCGCCGCCGCGTCTGACGCAGCGCCTTCGGGCAGTCTGGGTTTTCAAACCTCGTACGGGGTCCGGCTTCGTGCCGGACCCCGTACGCTGGTTCTGTTCGGCATCAAATAGTGGGTGCCGAGTCCAACAGGAGGATCTGAAAACATGCTGATCGCTCAGCGTCCCTCGCTGACCGAAGAGGTCGTCGACGAGTTCCGCTCGCGGTTCGTGATCGAGCCGCTGGAGCCGGGCTTCGGTTACACCCTCGGCAACTCGCTCCGCCGCACGCTCCTCTCCTCGATCCCCGGTGCCGCCGTCACCAGCATCCGGGTCGACGGTGTCCTGCACGAGTTCACCACCGTGCCGGGCGTCAAGGAGGACGTCACCGACCTCATCCTCAACATCAAGCAGCTGGTCGTCTCCTCGGAGCACGACGAGCCGGTCGTGATGTACCTGCGCAAGCAGGGTCCGGGTGTGGTCACCGCCGCCGACATCGCGCCCCCGGCCGGTGTCGAGGTGCACAACCCCGAGCTGGTCCTCGCCACGCTGAACGGCAAGGGCAAGCTGGAGATGGAGCTGACCGTCGAGCGCGGTCGCGGCTACGTCTCCGCCGTGCAGAACAAGGCCTCCGGCCAGGAGATCGGCCGCATCCCGGTCGACTCGATCTACAGCCCCGTGCTGAAGGTCACCTACAAGGTCGAGGCCACCCGTGTCGAGCAGCGGACCGACTTCGACAAGCTGATCGTCGACGTCGAGACCAAGCCCGCCATGCGCCCCCGTGACGCCATGGCCTCGGCCGGCAAGACCCTGGTGGAGCTGTTCGGTCTCGCCCGCGAGCTGAACATCGACGCCGAGGGCATCGACATGGGCCCGTCCCCGACGGACGCCGCCCTGGCCGCCGACCTGGCGCTGCCGATCGAGGAGCTGGAGCTCACCGTTCGGTCGTACAACTGCCTCAAGCGCGAGGGCATCCACACCGTGGGTGAGCTCGTCGCCCGCTCCGAGGCCGACCTGCTCGACATCCGCAACTTCGGTGCGAAGTCGATCGACGAGGTCAAGGCGAAGCTGGCCGGCATGGGCCTGGCGCTCAAGGACAGCCCGCCCGGGTTCGACCCGACCGCCGCCGCCGACGCCTTCGGCGCCGACGACCTGGACGACGCGGGTTACGCGGAGACCGAGCAGTACTAAGAGATTTGTGGTGGGGCGGCCCGCTCGGGCCGCCTCGCTTCATGCAAGTCGTGCGGGCAACAGTGCCCGTACGCCCGCACCGGTACCTGATACGGCCGGCGTCGGAGATTCAAGGAGTCACGCATGCCGCGTCCCACGAAGGGTGCCCGCCTCGGCGGCGGCCCGCACCACGAGCCGCTGCTGCTCGCCGGTCTGTGCCGGGAGCTGTTCCAGTACGGCCGCATCACCACGACCGAGGCCAAGGCCCGTCGGATGCGCCCGCTGGCGGAGAAGCTGATCACCAAGGCGAAGAAGGGCGACATCCACAACCGTCGCATCGTCCGCAAGACGATCACCGACGTGTCGGTGCTGCACACCCTCTTCACCGAGATCGCCCCGCGGTACGAGAACCGCCCCGGCGGTTACACCCGCATCACCAAGATCGGCACCCGTCGTGGCGACAACGCCCCGATGGCCGTGATCGAGCTGGTCGAGGCCCTCACCGTCGCGCAGAACGCCGTCGGCGAGGCCGAGGCGGCCACCAAGCGTGCCGTCAAGGAGGCCGACGCCAAGGCCGAGGAGACCGCGGTCGAGGAGACCGAGGCCACCGAGGTCGAGGCCGACAAGGCCTGACACCTTCTCAGGTGACGTCCGGGCCCGCTCCCTTCACCGGGGAGCGGGCCCGTTCCCTTTTCCTAGGAGTACGTACGTGGTGAACGACTGCGCCGAGCAGCCCCCGGTCAAGGACGGCCCGGCGGACGGGTCCGTGCGGATCCGGCTGGACCTCGCCTACCAGGGTGCCGAGTTCTCCGGCTGGGCCCGCCAGCGGGGGCGGCGCACCGTGCAGGAGGAGATCGAGAGCGCGCTGCAGATCGTGACGCGCAGTCAGGAGCCCTTCCCGCTCACGGTGGCCGGGCGGACCGACGCCGGGGTGCACGCCCGTGGCCAGGTCGCGCACGTCGACCTGCCGGTGGAGCTGTGGGCCGAGCACGGCGACAAGCTGCTGCGGCGGCTGGCCGGGCGGCTGCCGGCCGACGTCCGGATCTACCGGGTCTCGGAGGCGCCGAGCGGCTTCGACGCGCGGTTCGCCGCGGTCTGGCGGCGGTACGCGTACCGGGTGGCCGACCACCCGGGCGGGGTGGACCCGCTGCTGCGGGGGCACGTGCTCTGGCACGACCGGCCGCTGGACGTGGAGAAGATGAACGAGGCGGCCCGGCTGCTGCTGGGGGAGCACGACTTCGCCGCGTACTGCAAGAAGCGGGAGGGCGCCACCACCATCCGGACGCTGCTGGAGCTGCACTGGGACCGGGTGCCGGTGGACTCCTACGCCGCGCAGGAGGGCTCGCTGGCGGTGGCCACCGTGCGGGCGGACGCGTTCTGCCACAACATGGTGCGCTCGCTGGTCGGGGCGATGCTGCTGGTCGGCGACGGGCACCGGCCGGTGGGGTTCCCCGGCGAGGTGCTCGCGGGGCGGGTGCGGAACTCGGCGGTCAACGTGGTCCGGCCGTACGGGCTGACGCTGGAGGAGGTCGGCTACCCGGCCGACGACCAGCTCGCGGAGCGGAACCGGTTGGCCCGCAGGATGCGGACCCTCCCCGGCACCTGACGCCCCGCAGGGGCGCGGGGACCTGCGCGAGTACGGAAGGCGGACCGGCGTGAGGTCGGGGCAGGCGAGCCGGTCGCACCTGCTGCCCTTCCCCTGCGCGCGGTTCCCCGCGCCCCCGGCGTGACCGATTTCCTCAGCACCCCGGGGTGAGGCCAAAACGGTTTGGGCCGTATGGGCGGAAGGCGGCACAATCCCTGCCATGGGACACGTCGAGATTTCGCACCTGGAGTACTACCTGCCGGACGGGCGGGTGCTGTTCGACGACGCGTCCTTCCGGGTCGGCGAGGGCTCCGCCGTCGCGCTGGTCGGGGCCAACGGGGCCGGCAAGACCACCCTGCTGCGCATGATCGCGGGGGACACCCAGCCGCACGGCGGCACCGTGACGGTCAGCGGCGGGCTGGGTGTGATGCGCCAGTTCGTCGGGACCACCGGCCGGGAGGACCAGCGGGAGACGCCGGGCGCGCTGCCCGCCGACGCCTCGGTCCGTGACCTGCTGGTCTCGGTGGCGCCGCCGCGGATCGCCGCCGCGGCCAAGGCGGTGGACGCCGCCGAGCTGGCGATGATGGCGCAGGACGACGAGAAGTCGCAGATGGCGTACGCCCAGGCGCTCTCGGACTGGGCCGACGCCGACGGCTACGACTACGAGACGGTCTGGGACGTCTGCACCACCGCCGCGCTGGGCATGCCGTTCGACCGGGCCCAGTTCCGCGGGCTGAACACCCTCTCCGGCGGCGAGCAGAAGCGCCTGGTGCTGGAGGCGCTGCTGCGCGGCCCCGAGGAGGTGCTGCTCCTCGACGAGCCGGACAACTACCTCGACGTGCCCGGCAAGCGCTGGCTGGAGGAGGCCATCAAGGCCACCCCGAAGACCGTGCTCTTCATCTCGCACGACCGCGAGCTGCTCTCCCGCTCCGCCGACAAGATCATCAGCGTCGAGACCGGCTTCGGTGGCGGCGGCAGCTCGGTCTGGGTGCACGGCGGCGGCTTCGACTCCTTCCACGAGGCCCGTAAGGAGCGCTTCGAGCGCTTCGAGGAGCTGGGCCGGCGCTGGGACGAGGAGCACGCCAAGCTCAAGAAGCTGGTGGTGAACCTCCGTCAGGCCGCCTCCGTCAGCCACGCGCTGGCCACCCGGTACGCCGCCGCGCAGACCCGGCTGAAGAAGTTCGAGGAGGCCGGCCGGCCGGAGGAGCCGCCGCGCGAGCAGAACATCACCATGCGGCTCAAGGGCGGCCGGACCGGTGTGCGCTCGCTCACCATCGAGCAGCTGGAGCTCACCGGCCTGATGAAGCCCTTCGACCTGGAGGTCTTCTACGGCGAGCGGGTCGGCGTGCTGGGCTCCAACGGCTCGGGCAAGTCGCACTTCCTGCGCCTGCTGGCCGGCGACGAGTCGGTGAAGCACTCCGGTTCGTTCCGGCTCGGCGCCCGGGTGGTGCCCGGCCACTTCCGGCAGACCCACGCCCACCCGGAGCTGCTCGGACGGACCGTCAGGTCGATCATCGAGGAGGAGCACGCGCTCAGCCGGGGTGCGGCGATGGGCGCGCTGCGCCGGTACGAGCTGGACCGGCAGGAGGAGCAGAAGTTCGAGTCGCTGTCCGGCGGTCAGCAGGCCCGGCTGATGATCCTCAAGCTGGAGCTGGACGGCGTCACCGCGCTGCTGCTGGACGAGCCGACGGACAACCTGGACCTGGAGAGCGCGGAGGCGCTGCAGCAGGGCCTGGAGGCGTTCGAGGGCACCGTGCTGTGCGTGACCCACGACCGCTGGTTCGCCAAGACCTTCGACCGCTTCCTGGTCTTCGGCTCGGACGGCCGGGTCTACGAGTCCAAGGAGCCGGTCTGGGACGAGACCCGGGTCCAGCGGGACCGCTGAGCGTTTTTGACCCGTACGGACCCGCCCGGTAGGCTGGGCCCTTGTTGTGCGTATTGGCTCGCTCCATCTCACGTGAGAGGTCGGTACGCCGGAGACACCAAGGCCGATGACCAGCGGCTTCCCCTTGAATTGCGTCCAAGTGGAGCCAGGCTGATCCCCCGCCCGGGTGCTCCTGTCAGGACTCACTCACTGAAAAGCGAAGGCTACGACCGTGCGTACGTACAGCCCCAAGCCCGGCGACGTCCAGCGTCAGTGGCACGTCATCGACGCGCAAGACGTCGTGCTCGGCCGCCTGGCCTCCCAGGCCGCCAACCTCCTCCGGGGCAAGCACAAGGCGATCTACGCGCCGCACGTTGACACCGGTGACTTCGTCATCATCATCAACGCGGACAAGGTGCACCTGTCGGGTAACAAGAAGACCCAGAAGATGGCGTACCGCCACAGCGGCTTCCCGGGCGGTCTCCGCTCGGTCCGCTACGACGACCTCCTGGCGAACAACCCGGAGAAGGCCGTCGAGAAGGCCATCAAGGGCATGATCCCCAAGAACAGCCTGGGCCGCCAGATGCTCTCCAAGCTGAAGGTCTACTCGGGCGACCAGCACCCGCACGCTGCCCAGCAGCCGGTGCCGTTCGAGATCACCCAGGTCGCGCAGTAATTCCGGCCACCAAGCCCCCATCACTGAAAAGCTGAGGAACATCGTGGCCGAGACTGCCATCGAGAGCACCCTTGAGGTCGAGTTCGACGAGAACGTCGAGGGCGACTTCACCTCGGAGGAGACCTACACCTCCGAGTCCCTGGCCGGCCGCTTCGGCGAGGCCGTCCCCGGCGCCGGCCTCGGCCGTCGCAAGGAGGCCATCGCCCGCGTCCGGATCGTTCCGGGCACCGGCAAGTGGAAGATCAACGGTCGCACCCTGGAGAACTACTTCCCCAACAAGGTGCACCAGCAGACCGTGAACGAGCCCTTCAAGCTCCTCGAGCTGGACGGCCGTTACGACGTCGTGGCCCGCATCTCGGGTGGCGGCGTCTCCGGTCAGGCCTACGCGCTGCGCCTCGGCGTCGCCCGTGCGCTGAACGAGGCGGACGTGGACAACAACCGCGCCGCGCTCAAGAAGGCCGGTTTCCTGATGCGTGACGCGCGTGCCGTCGAGCGCAAGAAGGCCGGTCTCAAGAAGGCCCGCAAGGCGCCGCAGTACAGCAAGCGCTAAGCATCCCCGCCGGGGGGCGTACCGTTTCGATGGTCCGCACCCCAGGGTGTGCCTGTACGCCCCGGAGCACTCCGTGTGCTCCGGGGCGTCGTGCTTTTCGCGTTCGAGCGCCTGTGCGGGGGCTCGTCGGCGCGCAGGATTCTGCCTGTCAGAATGCTGGTGAAACGGTGACGGAGGACGGAAGACGTGGGACGACTTTTCGGTACGGATGGTGTGCGCGGCGTGGCCAACGAGGGCCTGACCGCCGAACTGGCGCTCGGCCTGTCGGTGGCCGCCGCGCACGTGCTCGGTGACGCGGGGGCCTTCGCCGGCCACCGGCCGGTGGCGGTGGTCGGCCGTGACCCGAGGGCGTCCGGGGAGTTCCTGGAGGCGGCGGTGATCGCCGGACTGGCCAGCGCCGGTGTGGACGTGCTCCGGGTCGGCGTGCTGCCGACCCCGGCCGTGGCGTACCTCACCGGTGTGCTGGGCGCCGACTTCGGCGTGATGCTCTCGGCCAGCCACAACGCGATGCCGGACAACGGCATCAAGTTCCTGGCCCGGGGCGGCCACAAGCTGGACGACGGCATCGAGGACGCCATCGAGGCGCACTACCACCGGTACGGCGTCGGCACCGACGAGAACTGGCAGCGTCCGACCGGCGCGGCCGTCGGCCGGGTCCGCCAGTACACCGAGGGCTTCGACCGCTACGTCGCCCACCTGATCGCGGTGCTGCCGAACCGGCTGGACGGCGTGAAGGTGGTCATCGACGGCGCGCACGGCGCGGCCGCCCGGGTCGCCCCCGAGGCGTTCGCCCGGGCCGGCGCCGAGGTGGTCTACACGCTGGGCGCCGAGCCCGACGGGCTGAACATCAACGACGGCGTCGGCTCCACCCACCTGGACAAGCTGCGCACCGCGATGCGGGAGCACAAGGCCGACCTGGGCATCGCCCTGGACGGCGACGCCGACCGCTGCCTGGCCGCCGACGCGGACGGCAACGAGGTGGACGGCGACCAGATCATCGCCATCCTCGCGGTCGCCATGAAGGAGGCCGGCACGCTGCGCGGGAACACCGCGGTGGCCACCGTGATGTCCAACCTCGGCTTCAAGCTGGCCATGGAGCGCGAGGGCGTCGACCTGGTGCAGACCGCCGTCGGCGACCGCTACGTGCTGGAGGAGATGAAGCAGCACGGCTTCGCGCTCGGTGGCGAGCAGTCCGGCCACGTGATCCTGCTGGACCACGCGACCACCGGCGACGGCACCCTGACCGGTCTGATGCTCGGCGCCCGGCTGGCCGCCACCAAGCAGCCGCTGGCCGACCTGGCCGCCGTGATGACCCGGCTGCCGCAGGTCCTGATCAACGTCAAGGGCGTGGACCGGACCCGGGTCGGCAGCTCGGTCGAGCTGACCGCCGCCGTCACGGCCGCCGAGGCCGAGCTGGGGGCCACCGGGCGGGTGCTGCTGCGCCCCTCCGGCACCGAGCCGCTGGTGCGGGTGATGGTGGAGGCGGCCGACGAGGTGCAGGCCAAGGCCGTCGCCGAGCGGCTGGCGGAGGCCGTGCGCACCCACCTCGGCTGACGCCTTTCTGCTGACTGCCACTCAGGCCCCCACCTCCGGTGGGGGCCTGAGTGCGTCTCAGAGCTTGCGGAGCAGGGCGCGGCGGACCTTGTGGTCGGCGCCCTTCTGGAGCACCAGGGTGGCCCGGCCCCGGGTGGGGAGGACGTTCTCCAGCAGGTTGGGCTTGTTGATGGTGCGCCAGACCTGGCGGCCGTACTCCATCGCCTCCTCCTCCGGCACCTCGGTGAAGCGGCGGAAGTAGGAGTTCGGGTCCTGGAAGGCGGTGTCCCGGAGCTTCTTGAAGCGGGACAGGTACCAGCGCTCGATGTCGTCGGTGCGGGCGTCCACGTAGATGGAGAAGTCGAAGTAGTCGGCCACCGCGAGGCGGGTGCGGCCGTCGGTGCCGGGCAGGGCCGGCTGGAGCACGTTCAGCCCCTCGACGATCAGGATGTCGGGGCGCTCCACGGTGAGGCGCTGGTCCGGGACGATGTCGTAGACCAGGTGCGAGTAGACCGGGGCGGTCACCCGGTCCTTGCCGGCCTTCACGTCCGCCACGAAGCGGGTCAGCGCCCGGCGGTCGTAGGACTCGGGGAAGCCCTTGCGGGCCATCAGGCCGCGGCGGCGGAGCTCCTCGTTGGGGAGCAGGAAGCCGTCGGTGGTGACCAGCTCGACCCGGGGGTGCTCGGGCCAGCGGGCCAGCAGGGCCTGGAGCAGGCGGGCGGTGGTGGACTTGCCGACCGCGACGGAGCCGGCCACCCCGATCACGAAGGGGGTGCGGGTGCGCTCGGTGTCCGGGGTGTCCAGGAAGGTCCCGAGGGTGCCGCGCAGCTCGTGGGTGGCGTGGATGTAGAGGTTCAGCAGCCGGGAGAGCGGCAGGTAGACGTCCCGGACCTCGTCCAGGTCGAGTGCCGTGCCCAGGCCTCGCAGCTGCTCGACCTCGTCGGCGGTCAGCGGCATCGGGGTGCGCTCGCGCAGGGCGCTCCACTCGGCCCGGTCCAGATCCACGTACGGGGAGGGGGTGGGCGTCGCGGTCGCGCCCCTCGTACAGAGTTCGGTCAGCACGTGCTCCATTGTGGGCCGTTCCGGGGCGGGCGGGTGCTGTGGTGTCGGTCACGAGGTGCACCGAGCCCGTGACGTGGGCCACGCATATGCTGACCTTATGTGCGGAATTGTGGCTTATGTGGGCTCTCAGGGAGCCATGGACGTGGTCGTCGAAGGGCTACGGCGACTGGAGTACCGGGGTTACGACTCGGCCGGTGTGGCGATTCAGACACCCGGACCTGACGGACGGTCGGAGCTGGCGAGCGAGAAGCGGGCCGGGAAGCTGGTGAACCTGGAGAAGGCCCTGGCGGAGCAACCGTTGCCGGCCGGCACCACCGGGATCGGGCATACGCGGTGGGCGACGCATGGGGGGCCGACGGATGCGAATGCGCATCCGCATCTGGATGACGGTGGTCGGGTGGCGGTGGTGCACAACGGGATCATCGAGAACTTCGCGGTGTTGCGGGCGGAG
>NZ_JBIWFX010000003.1:0-9522 GCF_044763225.1 Kitasatospora sp. NPDC096147
GCAGATCGTCGTACATCCGCTGGATCATCGTCGCCGACGAATCCACCTCAGCCAGATCGATACTGAACGAACCGGAACTCCCGGCCATCTACCCCAACCCCTATGACAATTGACCGAACGACACCGACCGTCGCTCAGAGCGTGACCGGACCACCCGGGCCGACCACGTGCAGACCGGTGTCCCCGAAAGCGATGGCGAGCGGGACGCGGTCCAGCGGTGCCTCGTTGACCAGCGAGCCGCTGGCCAGGTGCCAGAGCCGGAGCACCGCGCTCTCGTCCCCGGCCGCGACCAGCACCTCACCGTCGAGTACCTGACAGACCAGGGAGCGCACTTCGGCGCTGCCACCCGGAAGGTCCGCCACCGAGTGACCGCCGAGCACGTCCCAGCCGCGCACCGCGCCGTCCGTGCAGCCGGCCAGCAGGACGGCCCGGCCGTCCAGGGTGCCGAGGGCCAGCACCTCGGCCGGGGTGGCGAGTCCGTCGAGGACGGGGCCGGGCTGGCCGGCGTCCACGTCCCAGAGCCGGACGACCCGGTCCCGGCCGGCGCTGGCCAGCACCCGACGGCCGCCGAGCTCGCCGACCACCAGGGCCGTGACGCCGCCCTGATGGGCACTCAGTTGCCGGATCGGCAGGCCGTCGAGGGCGTGCCGGATCCGGACGGTGCCGTCGGCGCCGCCGGTCAGCAGGACCGGACCGGCACCGGGCACCGGGGCGGCGAAGGCCAGGGCGGTGACCGGGCCGGTGTGCGGGGTGGGCACCGACAGCGGGGCGCCGTCCCGCAGCCGGTGGCAGCGGACCGCACCGGCCACCGTGCCGACCACCAGCACCGGGCCGTCCGGGTCGGCCAGCACGGCGACGGAGGAGACCGGACCGCCGTCCGGCTCCAGCACGTAGAGCTCGGTGCGGGTGCCCGCGTCCCAGAGCCGGACCCGGCCGTCGCCGTAGCCGGCGGCCAGCACGGGGCGGCCGTGCAGCTCGCCGACGGCCAGGCCGTTGACCGGCACCGGGCCGGTGGCGGCGGCGCCCTCGGGCTCGCAACCACCCACCGGCTTGCCGCCCTTGAGCTCCCAGAACCGGATCCGGCCGTGCTCGTCGCCGCTGACCAACTGCACCACGCCGCCGGGCGTGGAGACGGTGGCCAGCCCGGTCAGCCAGCTGCCGCCGGCCGGGCGTCCGCCGAGGGCCTCGGCCGCGTGCACGTCCCAGCTGCGCAGGGTGTTGTCCAGGGCGGCGGAGTACAGCACCGGACGGCCCTCGAACTCGGCGAAGGCCAGCCCGGTGACGGTGGCGGAGTGGCCGGAGAACTCGGCGACCGGCTTGCCGGTGGCGAGGTCCCAGAGCCGGATCTCGTGGTCCCGGCCACCGGTGGCGAGCAGGGCCTGCTCGCCCAGCGGCAGCACGGCCAGCGCGGTGACCGGCGCGGAGTGGCCCACCAGCAGGTGGAGTTGGGCGCCCCGGGCGGCGTCCCAGACCCGGACCGTGCCGTCCGGCGCGGCGGCCACGGCCAGGTCGAGTCCGGCCACCCGGGCGTGCAGCAGGGCGGTGACGCCCTCGCCGCCCAGCGGCAGCAGGCCCAGGCCCCGGCCGTCCTCGGCCTGCCAGGCCCGCAGCTCGCCCCGGCTGCCGCCGGAGAAGACCAGCGGCACCCCGCCGATCAGGGCGGCGGCGACCAGCTGGGCGCCCTCACCGCCCGAAGTCCCGTGGACCAGCGCGCCGGTGTCGGCGTCCCAGACCTGGACGGCGCCGTCGGTGGCACCCAGGGCGAACAGCTCGCGGCCCTCCACCTCGGCCAGCGCGACGGCGGTCGGCAGCAGACCGGCCTCACCGTCCGAGCCGCCGAGCGAGGTACCACCGGGCAGCCGCCCGAGGTCGAAGCCGGCCGCGCCCGCGGCCAGCGCGTACGCCGGGGCACCGCCCACGGTGCCGATGGCGGCGGACGGACGGGGCCCCACAGCCACCGCACCGTCCGCCGTACCGGACCCCGCTCCGGCCGCCGCACCATCCGCCGGAGCGGCCGTCGCACCGGTCACGACGCCGGCCAGGGCGTCGTCACCGGACGTCTCCGAACGCACGACGGCGAACGGGAGTTGGCCGTACTCCAGCGGCTGGAGCAGCTGCACCGCCAGGGCCTCCAGCAGGCGGCCGACCGGCGGTACGGGGTTGTCGGTGCCGTCGGCCCAGCTGCTCTCCCCCAGGGTGAGCCGCCGGGCCGCCGACTCCTCGGCCAGGCCCACATCCTGGCCCCGCCCCGGGGTGCCCGGGGTGGTCTTCAAGGCGGCGCGGAGCCGCTGGTGCACCGCGTGGTCCACGGTGCCGTTCCGGGTCTCGGTCCGCTCGGCGGTCAGCCGGCGGACGGTCAGCCCGCCCTCCTGATCGATCGCCAACTCGATCCGCCCCGAGGGCAGTCGGCTCGATCCGGCGGTGAAAAGCACGTCGCTCACGGTTCTCCCAAGGAACGTCAGCAGAGCTCCCCCGGCACCACGGTCGCGTACACGGCGTCGTGCAGCTGGTGGGTACGGGAGCTGCGGAAGAGTTGCGGCCGGTGGCCCGCCCGACGGAAGCCGATGAAGGCTCCCACCACCTGCACCGGCATGTTGTCGGCCGCTGCGTAGGCGTCGATCCGGTCCAACTCCAACTGCTCGAAGCCGAACCGGCAGACCAGCCGGAGCGCGGCGGTGGCCGCCCGCATGCTGCGGGCGGCCGGCAGCAGCCAGACCGAGACCTCGGCCGCGCCCTCCTCCGCCCGCAGGTCGACCAGCTCGGCCAGGCCGACCGCCTGACCGCCGTCGAGCACGGTGAAGTACGCCGCCTTGTCCGAGGCCCAGAGCGCGGGCGCCACCTCGGTGATCCAGCGCACCGCCGAGTCCCGGTCCGGATGCCGCAGGACACCCTGCATGAACTCCCGGACCAACGCGTCGTGACTGCCGGCCACCAGGGTGTCGGCGTCCCCGGCCATCGGACGGCGCAGCGAGACCTGCCCGTCCTGAAGGGCCATCAGGGGGCCCGACGTACTCAGTTGGCGCATCGAACCCCCAAACCCGACCCAGCGCAGTGGCCGACATCGAAACACCACCGGGACACGGCGCTCAAGCTGGGACGGCCCGTTGGGGCCCTTCCCGGGAAACTCTGCCCCGGCGGTCACCGAGCCAGGAACAAAAAGGGCAATCGGAGGTGATCAACGGGGAAGCGGTGAGGGCAGAACCAACGCGTTCCCACAGAAGAACACCTGGTCAGCGGCCTGACCGTGGACCGACACCCAATCGATACCCAACCGCCTTCGAACCGACCGCCGACTGCCGTCCAATCGACCGCCGCCCGCCTTCCGATTGCCCGCCGCCCGCCCTCCGCTCGCCCGGCGCCCGCCCTCCGACCGGGTGCCGCTAGCGCGCGCCGATCGCACTCAGCAGCGGCACCCGGGCCGCCCGGCGGGCCGGCCAGACCGCCGCGAGCACCCCGACCACCGGCCCCAGCAGCAGGAACAGGCCGAGCCGGTCCCAGGGCAGCACGGTGGTGTACTGCGGCAGCGAGGCCGAGCTCAGACCGCCGCAGGCCCAGGCCATGAAGACCCCGGTACCGACACCCAGCACGGTGCCGAACACGGCGATCACCACCGACTCCAGCCGGACCGTCCGCCGCACACCCCGGGCGTCCAGGCCGATCGCCCGCAGCAGGCCGATCTCCCGGGTCCGCTCGAACACCGCCAGGGCCAGCGTGTTGACCACGCCGAACACCGCGATCACCACGGTCATCGCGAGCAGCCCCGCCACCATGGCGAGCACCGTGCCGATCTCGCCGGTCTGACGGCGGATCAGCTGCTGCCGGGTCTCCACCTCCAGCAGCGGGCTGCCACCGAGCGCGGCCCGGACGTCCCGCTCCAGCGCCGCCCCGGACGTACCGGGCCCGGTCCTGAGCAGCACCGCACCGATCCGCTCCCGGGGGGCCTGCGGCAGGGTCTCCGGCAGGGTGGCCAGCGCGCCGCCGAAGGCGCGGGTCTGCCGGTAGACCCCGGCCACCGTCCACTGCCGGTCCGCGGCCTCACCGAGCCGGCCCACGAAGGTGTCGCCGGCCCGCAGCCCCGCCTCGTCGGCCAGCCCGTCCGAGAGCGCCACCCGCCCGGGGCCGACGGCGGCCAGCGAACCGCTGGTGAACTCCAGGTCGGAGACGGCGGCCAGCCCGGCCGGGTCCGCGCCGGTCACGGTGGTCCAGCCGCCCGGGGTGCGGAAGGCGGCCTCGGCCAGCGGCACCGCCGCCGTGACGCCCGGGACGGCGGCCAGCCGGGCGGCGGCGTCCGGGTCGAGCCCCTCGCGGCCGGACAGCGAGACCTTGCGGTCGGCGGTCAGACCGGCCACCGCCGCCTCCCGCAGGGCGGCCTCCGTCGAACTGCCGACCACGGTCAGCGCGCTGATCAGGCTGAGGCCGATCATCAGGGCGGAGGCCGTGGCGGCGGTCCGGCGCGGGTTGCGCAGCGCGTTCTCCCGGGCGATCAGCCCGGTGACGCCGAACAGCCTCGCGGTGCCGGCCCCGGCCAGCCGGATCACGGGGCCGGCCAGCAGGGGGGCGATCACGATCAGGCCGACGAGCAGCAGCAGGGCACCCAGGCCGGCCGCCAGCAGGTTCTCCTCCTGGCCGGTGTGCTGGGCCGAGACGTACAGCAGCACCGCCGCACCGGCCCCCGTGAGCAGCCCGCCGAGGACGTTGCGCAGCCTCAGGTCACGGGCCGCGGGCGGGAGTTCGGCACTGGTCAGGGCCTCGACCGGGGCGGTCCGGGCGGCCCGGCGGGCGGGCAGCCAGGCCGCGACCAGGGTGACGCCGACCCCGACCAGCAGCGAGCGCAGCACCGTACCGGGTGTCACCACCAGCGGCCCGTCCGGGAGTTCGGCCCCGGCGCCGAGCAGTCCGGGCAGCACGGTCGCGACGCCGAGGCCCAGCCCGGTGCCCAGCAGTGAGGCGACCAGCCCGAGCGCCCCGGCCTCGGCCAGCACCGCCCGCACCACCTGGCCCCGGGAGGCACCGACGGCCCGCAGCAGTGCCGTCTCCCGGCGGCGCTCGGCGACCAGCACGGTGAAGGTGTTGGTGATCACGAAGCTGCCGACGAACAGCGCGATCCCGGCGAAGGCCAGCAGCAGCCGGGTGAACTCCGTGGTGCTCGCCTCGATCTGCGCGGCCTGCTCCTCGGCGAGCTGCGCGCCGGCGGTGACGGTGATGCCCTCGGCCGGCAGCACGGCGCGGATCCGGTCGGCCAGCGCGCGGTCGTCGGTGCCGGGCGCCGAGCCGATGCCCAACGCGTCGAACCGGCCGGGGCTCAGCAGCAGCCGCTGGGCGGTGGCGGTGTCGAACAGCACCAGGGTGGCCCCGGCGGTGACCTTCGGGTCGTCGGTGTCCACGATCCCCACCAGGGTCTTGGTCAGCGTCGGCCCGTCCACCGCCAGCCGGACGGGGGCGCCCAGCGCGTACCCGCCGCGCTCGGCGGTCCGGCGGTCCAGGGCGAGTTCGCCCTCGGCCGCCGGGGCCCGGCCGGCCCCCAGCGGGTACCGGGGGTCCCGGCCGCCGGCCGCCGGGTCGGGGGAGAAGTTCGCTGCCAGGTTGTCCTGGTAGCGGCCCGCGTTCAGCGAGCTGCCGTCCTGGGCCGCCACCGTGGCGGTGCCCTCGACCGCCACCCGCAGGGTGGCGACGCCGGGCACCGTCCGCACCCGGTCGGCGAGTTCGGCGGTGAGGGGGGTGTGGCGGCCGGGGCCGTCCGGGCGCTCCGGGTCGGCGGTGCTCCGGGCCTGGACCAGGACGGCGACGCCGCGGAGGTCCTGGGCGGCGGCGCCGCGCAGGGCACCCGTCACGGTGTCGCCGAAGACCAGCGTGCCGGAGACGAAGGCGACGCCGAGCACGATCGCGAGGGTGGTGACGACCAGTCGGGCGCGGTGTGCGAGCAGGGAGCGCAGGGTGGTGCGGAGCATGGTGGTGGTCTCGTTCCTGAGTTCCGGAGGAGGCCCGGAAGGGGTCCGGTGGCGGGACTGCGGCGTGAGGACTGCGGCGGCGGTCAGCTGCTCCGGGGCTCGGTGTCGAACCGCCGCATCCGCTCCAGCACCCCTTCGGCGGTCGGCGCCCGCAGCTCGTCGGTGAGACGGCCGTCGGCGAGGAAGACCACCCGGTCCGCGTGGGCGGCGGCCACCGGGTCGTGGGTGACCATCACCACCGTCTGCCCCAACTCCCGCACCGAGTCCCGCAGGAGGCCCAGCACCTCGGCCCCGGAGCGGGAGTCCAGGTTCCCGGTCGGCTCGTCGGCGAAGACGATCTCGGGGCGGGAGGCCAGCGCCCGGGCCACCGCGACGCGCTGCTGCTGGCCGCCGGAGAGCTGGGCCGGCCGGTGCCCCAGCCGGCCGGAGAGTCCGACGGCCCCCACCACCCGCTCCAGCCAGCGGGCATCGGGCCGGCCGCCGCCGATCGCCGTCGGCAGGGTGATGTTCTCCAGGGCCGTCAGGGTGGGCAGCAGGTTGAACGCCTGGAAGACGAAGCCGATCCTCTCCCGGCGCAGCCGGGTGAGCTGACGGTCGGTCAGCCCGGTCAGCTCGGTGTCGCCGATCCGCACCGAGCCGGCGGTGGCCGTGTCCAGGCCGGCCAGGCAGTGCAGCAGGGTGGACTTGCCGGAGCCGGACGGCCCCATGATCGCGGTGAACCGCCCCCGGTCGAACTCCACCGAGACGGCGTCCAGGGCGGTCACCCGGGTGTCGCCCTCCCCGTGCACCTTGCTGAGCACGGTGGCCCGGGCTGCGGCGGTGAGGGGACGGGCGGGGGCGGCAGGTGTCGGCATGTCAGCTCCGGGGAGGGGTGGGGCGGTCGCCTCCCATCCTCCGAGCGCCGGGCCGCCGGACCGTCGCCCTCAGGTGCCGACCCGCCCCTCTGCCCGAGGTCGGGCCGGCCGCCGCCCCTGCTCCCCCGGTCGTACGCCCGGCTCTGCCTTCCGGCAGAGCGGAGACGGACCCTAGCTGCTCAGCCCCGAGCGGTGCGCCAGCACCGCCGCCTGCAGCCGACTCCCGGTGCCGGTCTTCACCAGCACGGCACTGACGTGGGTCTTCACCGTGCCCACCCCGATGCCCAGGTGGTGGCCGATCTCGGCGTTGGCCAGGCCCTGTCCGAGCAGGGCGAGCACGTCGCGTTCCCGTTCGGTCAGGGCGGCCAGCCGTTCCTCGAAGACGGTGGGCACCGCGGCCGGGGCCCCGGGCGCGGCGGCGCCGTCGAGCATCCGGGAGATCACCGCCCGGGTCACCCCGGGCGAGAGCACCGCGTCCCCGGCAGCGGCGGCCCGCACCGCGCTGACCAGTTGCTGCGGTCCCTCGTCCTTGAGCAGGAAGCCGGTGGCGCCCGAGCGCAGTGCCCGGGTGACGTTCCGTTCGTCGCCGAAGGTGGTCAGCATGACCACCTGCGGCCGGGGCCGCAGGGCCAGCAGCCGCCCGATCGCGGCCAGCCCGTCCAGCACCGGCATCCGGACGTCGACCAGCGCCACGTCGGGGTGGGTCTCGGCGGCGAGGCGCACCGCCTCCTCACCGTCGGCGGCCTCGGCGACCACCTCGATGCCCTCGGCGTGACGCAGGATCAGCCGGACGCCGTGCCGCACCAGCGCCTCGTCGTCGGCGAGCAGCACCCGGATCGGTCGGTCGGCGGGCAGGGTCACGGGGTCTCCCGGGGTGGGACGGAGGCCGCGAGCGGCACGGTGAAGGGGTCGATGGCGGTCAGCACGCCGTCGCGCAGGCAGTAGCGGGTGATCAGGAGGCGACCCGGCTCCGGCTGCGGAGCGGGCGGGTAGGTGCTGTACAGGCACTCGGTCACCGCCGCCGGACGGTCCGGCTCCCGGCCGGCCGCCGCCGCCCGGGCGGCCGGGTCGTCACCGTAGACCGCCGCGATCAGCGCCGCGCGGTCCATCCCCGGGGCCGGCTCCGGCTGGGCCGGCAGCGGGTCGGAGTCGGAGAGCGCGAGCCCGACCAGCGCCACCCCGCCCAGCATGGTCACGCCGACCCCGAGCAGGCCGACCACCCCGGTGAGCACCCGGACGGTCCGCCGTCCGGGCGGCGTGGCGGCCCGGCCACCGGCGGCGGCTGACGGTGCGTCGGCACTCCGGGCCGCAGCCGGGCCGGGCGCGGTCGGCATGGTGGCGGTCAGCGCGTACCCGCCGCCCGGGGCCGGCCCGACCGCCAGCTCGCCGCCGAGCAGCGCCAGCCGCTCCCGCAGCCCGATGTGCCCGCGTCCGGTGCCCAGCCCGGTGGCGGCCTGCGGCGGTGCCGACGGCGGGCCGTTGAGGACCCGGACCACCACCCGCTCCCCGGTGTGCTCGACCAGCACGGCCACCTCCGCCCCGGGGGCGTAGCGGTGGACGTTGGTCAGGCCCTCGCGGACCACCCGGTGCACCGCGTGCCGCACCCGGGCCGGCCGCCCGTCCAGGTCGGGCCCCTCCCACTCCACCGTCACCGGTACGCCGGCCGCCACCGACTCCCCGGCCAGCGCGTCCAGATCGGCCCGGGTGCCGGTGGCCCCGGTCGCCGCGGCCGGGCCGCCGTCCGGCTCCAACGGGCCGAGCACGCCCAGTAGTTCGCGTAGCTCGCGCATCGCCTCGCCGACCGAGCGGCGGACCAGGGCGGCCTCCTCCCGCAGCTCGGGCTCCCGCTCCCCCATCGCCATCTCCAGACCGCCGGCGTGCAGCGAGACCACGCTCAGCCGGTGGCCGAGCAGGTCGTGCATCTCGGCGGCGATCCGCGAGCGCTCCTCGGTCCGGGCCTCGCTCTCGGCCAGCCGCCGGTTCGCCTCCGCCGCGTCGGCCCGGTCGCGCAGCGCCCGCAGCAGCCGGTCCTCCTGCCCGCCGGTGCCGCCGAGCAGGCCGGGCAGCACCAGCGTGGTGGCGGCCAGCACCGCACCGACCGCGCAGCCGAGGGCGGCACCACCGTACCCGAGCAGCGGCATGGCCAGCGTGCCGGTGGTCACCGCCAGCGCGCTCGCGGCCGACAGCAGCAGGGCGCGCCGCCGGGGCTCCGCGATCCGTCGGGCGGTGGAGTAGGCCACCACGGCGGCGGGCAGTCCGGCCCCGGGCAGCAGTCCGAGCAGCACCGCCGAGCCCAGCAGGCTCCCCGTCGGGAACCGCCGGCGGAGCGCCATCGGCACTAGCGCGGCGGCCCCGAGCAGCACCTTGGTCTCCGGGGCCGGGCCGAAGCCGGAGCCGCCCGTGCCTAGCACCAGTTCGACCACCACCACGAGCAGCCCGACCCCGGTCAGCTCCGCACCGGCCCGCCAGGGCAGCCGGCGGAGCGGACGGCGGCGCGGCGGCGGGGCGCCTGGGACGGGGGTGGGGGTGACGGCCATCGGCCCATTCTCCGGTGCGGGCGCGGGGGCCGGGATACGCCTCCGGGACGAACGGCCCTCTGCCGAAGGGCAGAGGAACGGGGCCGGGGGCGGCCCGCGCGGCGGGCCGCCCCCGCCCCCCCCGGGGGGGCGGGGGGCGCCGGCCGCGCCCCCGCCCCGACCGGGGGGGAGAGCGGACCCGGC
>NZ_JBIWFX010000003.1:9532-82191 GCF_044763225.1 Kitasatospora sp. NPDC096147
GCTGGAGGGCGGGGGGGGGGTGCTGGGGGGGGCTCCCGCCCCGGCTCCGCCGCAGCGCGCGGTGGGGGGGGGGGCGGGGGGGGGGGGTGGGGGGGGGGCCCCCCCCCCCCCCCCCCCCGACGGTGGGTCAGAGCGTCCAGGTCAGCGCACCGGCCCCGACGGTGGGTCAGAGCGTCCAGGTCAGCACACCGGAGTCGGAACGTCCGGGTCAGAGCGTCCGGGTCATGGTCCGGTGCGGGATGCCGGCGTCCTGGTAGACCGGGCCCTCGGCCAGGTAGCCGAGCCGCTCGTAGAAGCCCAGCGCCTGCACCTGGGCGTGCAGTTCGAGCTCGGTGCCGCCGTGCTCGCGCCCGGCCTCCTCCAGCCGGCGGACCAGCGCGGCCCCCAGCCCGGTGCCCCGGGCGGCCTCGCGGACCGCGAGCCGGCCGAGCAGCACCCGGCCCTGACGGCCCGTCATGGCGAGCGCCTCGGCCCCGTGGATCAGCCGCCCGGTGCCCAGCGCCGCGCCGTCCTCACCGACCGCCAGCACGTGCACCGAGGTGGCGTCGTACTCGTCGTACTCCAGCTCCACCGGCACGCCCTGCTCCACCACGAAGACCTCGTGGCGGACCTCCCGGGTCAGCTCCAGGTCGGCCTCCGAGAGGGCGATCCGCAGCTCCGCGCCCATCAGCTCTCCGAGGAGATGATGTCGAGCGCCTTCTGCAGGTCCTCCGGGTACGGGCTGGCGAACTGCACCCACTGACCGTCCGAGGGGTGCTCGAAGCCCAGCTGCACCGCGTGCAGCCACTGCCGGGTCAGCTTCAGCCGCTTGGCGAGCGTCGGGTCGGCGCCGTAGGTGATGTCGCCGACGCAGGGGTGGCGCAGCGCGGACATGTGCACCCGGATCTGGTGGGTGCGGCCGGTCTCCAGCTTGATGTCCAGCAGCGAGGCCGCCCGGTACGCCTCGATCAGGTCGTAGTGGGTGACGGAGTGCTTGCCGTCCCGGGTGACGGCCCACTTCCAGTCCGAGCTGGGGTGGCGGCCGATCGGCGCGTCCACCGTGCCGCTCATCGGGTCCGGGTGGCCCTGCACCAGGGTGTTGTACTTCTTCTCCACGATCCGGTCGTGGAACTGCCGCTTGAGGTCGGTGTACGCGCGCTCCGACTTGGCGACCACCATCAGGCCGGAGGTGCCGACGTCCAGCCGGTGCACGATGCCCTGGCGCTCGGCCGCGCCGGAGGTGGAGATCCGGTACCCGGCGGCGGCCAGCCCGCCGATCACGGTGGGGCCGGTCCAGCCCGGGCTGGGGTGCGCGGCGACGCCGACCGGCTTGTCGATCAGCACGATGTCGTCGTCGTCGTGGACGATCCGCATCCCCTCGACGTGCTCGGCCACCACCTGGACGGGGGCGGCGGGGGCCGGGATCTCCACCTCCAGCCAGGCACCGGCGGTCACCCGGTCCGACTTGCCGGCGGTGGCACCGTCGAGGGTCACCTTCCCGTCGGCGGCGAGCTCGGCCGCCTTGGTCCGGGAGAAGCCGAACATCCGGGCCAGGGCGGCGTCGAGGCGCTCGCCCTCCAGGCCGTCGGGAACGGGGAGGCTGCGGGTCTGTGCGGGGGTACTCACCCGTACGAGTATGCCGGACCGCCCGCCCGGCGCTTCACAACGGAGCACCCGGCGGTACGGCCCCGCAGCTCACCGGGCCCGGTGCGGAGCGCGCTACTCGCCCTTGCTGGAGACCGGGGCGACCGTGCCGTCCGGGTTGCTGCCCTTGAACGACAGCAGCACCACCAGGATGCCGCCGCAGACGATCGCGCAGTCGGCCAGGTTGAAGACCGCGAAGTGCTGGACCGAGATGAAGTCCACCACGTGCCCGCGGAAGACCCCGGGCGAGCGGAACAGACGGTCCGTCAGGTTCCCCAGGGCCCCGCCCAGCAGCAGCCCGAGCGCGATCGCCCACGGCAGGCTGTAGAGCTTGCGGGCGATCCGCCAGATCACCACGATCACGGCGGCGGCGATCGCGGTGAAGACCACCGTCATCGCCTGGCCCATCCCGAAGGCGGCCCCGGGGTTGCGGATCACCTGGAAGGTGGCGAACTCCCCGATCACCTCGATGGCCTGGTGCCCCTCCAGCCGGGCGACCACCAGCAGCTTGCTGCCGAGGTCGATCAGGTAGGCGAGCAGCGCGACCACCAGCAGCACGCCGACCCGGCGGCGCCGGACCGCCTCGGCGGCGGCCGCCGCGTCACCGGCGGCCGTGTCGGGCTCGGGCTCGGTGGTCACTGCGGCCTCCGCGACGTGGCCGGCGGGCTGGACGTCGTCGTCCTGGGCCTGGGGGGAACCTGGAGTACTGATGATCCGCTCCGTTGCCGGGGTGGGGTGGACAAGTCGTCGGGGTCGAGCGTACGGCACCCGCTCGACCCCGTGACCAGCCCGTTGCCTGGGCCGAGTGCCGCTACCGGCGCTCCTGCTTGGCCTTGCAGGTGACGCAGAGCGTGGCGCGCGGGAAGGCCTGCAGCCGGGCCTTGCCGACGGCCTGGCCGCAGGACTCGCAGACGCCGAAGCCGACGCCCTCCAGCCGGGCCAGCGCGCGCTCGGTCTGGGCCAGGCTGTCCCGGGCGTTGTTGGCGAGGGCGAGCTCGCTCTCCCGGTTGATGTTCTTGGTGCCGGCGTCCACCTGGTCGTCGCCGGCGCCGTCGTTGGAGTCCCGCATCAGACCGTTGAGGGCCTGCTCGGCAGCCGTGATCTCGGTCCGCAGCCGGTCCGCGTCCTCGTTCAACTCCTGGTGCAGTTCCTGCACCTCGGCCGCGGTCCACGGGTCCTCACCGGGCCGGACCGGGAGCTCCGCCGGGTCCACCGACTCCGCGCCCCGCGCCCCGCTGCCCGCCGGAGCGTGGTTGCGGCCGGTGGCGGCCACCCGGCCGGTGCTGGTGGTGGTCTTGCGCCGTGTAGTGGTCACGGTCCCCTCCCCTGAGTCGCCCGCCACGGCCTTGTGCGTCCGCTTGGTGGCGGTGGTGGCGGTAGCACCACTTGCCTTCTCAGCCATGGCTTCGACCTCATCTACGAACGAAACGAACCGCCGGTTCCCGGCGGCTTCCGTGCCGGAACGATAATCCCCATCGAATCCCCTCACAATGGGACATACCGATACGGCCGCCGGTTCCCACCCGTTCGACCCGAGCGGCCGTCCTGCCCGGATGCTGTCCAGGTTGTGCCCAGATCGTCACCTGCTAACCACCGGCTGACCAGTGCGGCCCCGCCGCCGGGGCGGCGTGCGACGCAAAGCGGTTGTGCGGGCCGATACACTGAGCGCTGCAAGGCGCTGATGGGACGAGTACCGACGTACGCAGCCAGGAGCGACCCGGGGACGGTGGGAGCCCGGGGGTGTGCGCGGCGGGAAGATCACCCCGGAGCCGCCGGAAGAGGGGCCTGACGGCCCGTTAGACCCGGCCGCAAGCCCAAACAAGTGGGCCGCACCAGCAGTTCGCGGCCAAGGAGGGTGGTACCGCGGGACGGCCTGTCCGTCTCGTCCCTCCGTCGGAAGCCAGTCCACGCATCCGTCGGAGGAAGACGCCCGCGATGAGCACCTACAACTCCGTCCCCGCGCAGGTCGACCTGCCCGCGCTGGAGCACCAGATCCTCTCCTTCTGGCAGGACCAGAAGGTCTTCCAGCGCACCCTGGAGCAGTCCGAGGGCCGCCCCGAGTGGGTCTTCTACGAGGGCCCGCCGACCGCCAACGGCATGCCCGGCGCCCACCACATCGAGGCCCGGGTCTTCAAGGACGTCTTCCCGCGCTTCAAGACCATGAAGGGCTACCACGTCGCCCGCAAGGCCGGCTGGGACTGCCACGGCCTGCCGGTCGAGCTCGCGGTCGAGAAGGAGCTGGGCTTCTCCGGCAAGAAGGACATCGAGGCGTACGGCATCGCCGAGTTCAACGCCAGGTGCCGCGACTCGGTGACCCGCCACACCGACGCCTTCACCGAGCTCACCACGCGGATGGGCTACTGGGTGGACCTCGACGAGGCCTACCGCACCATGGACCCGTCCTACATCGAGTCGGTCTGGTGGTCGCTCCAGCAGATCTTCGACAAGGGCCTGCTGGTCCAGGACCACCGGGTCGCCCCCTGGTGCCCGCGCTGCGGCACCGGCCTCTCCGACCACGAGCTGGCCCAGGGCTACGAGACCGTGGTCGACCCCTCGGTCTTCGTCCGCTTCCCGCTGACCTCCGGCCCGCTGGCCGGCGAGGCCGCGCTGCTGGTCTGGACGACCACCCCGTGGACCCTGGTCTCCAACACCGCCGCCGCCGTGCACCCGGACGTCACCTACGTGGTGGCCACCGACGGGAACGAGAAGCTGGTGGTGGCCGAGCCGCTGCTGGCCAAGGCGCTCGGCGAGGGCTGGGAGGCCACCGGGCAGTCCTTCACCGGTGCCGAGATGGAGCGCTGGGCCTACCGCCGCCCGTTCGACCTGGTGGAGATCCCGGACGCGCACTACGTGCTGAACGCCGAGTACGTCACCACCGAGGACGGCACCGGCATCGTCCACCAGTCGCCGGCCTTCGGCGCCGACGACCTCGCCACCTGCCGCAGGTACGGCCTGCCGGTGGTCAACCCGGTGCTGGCCGACGGCACCTTCGACCCCTCGGTGCCGCTGGTCGGCGGGCAGTTCTTCAAGAAGGCCGACGAGGCGCTGGTCGCCGATCTGAAGGCGCGTGACCTGCTCTTCCGTCACCTGCCGTACGAGCACAGCTACCCGCACTGCTGGCGCTGCCACACCGCGCTGCTCTACTACGCGCAGCCCTCCTGGTACGTCCGGACCACCCAGGTCAAGGACGCCATGATCCGGGAGAACGAGGCCACCAACTGGCACCCCGAGAACGTCAAGCACGGCCGCTTCGGCGACTGGCTGAACAACAACATCGACTGGGCCCTCAGCCGCAACCGCTACTGGGGCACCCCGCTGCCGATCTGGCGCTGCGAGGACGACCACCTGACCTGCGTCGGCTCGCTGGCCCAGCTCTCCGAGCTGACCGGCACCGACCAGTCCGGCCTGGACCCGCACCGCCCGTACATCGACGCCGTCACCTTCGACTGCCCGAGCTGCGCGAAGACCGCCACCCGGGTGCCCGAGGTGATCGACGCCTGGTACGACTCGGGCTCGATGCCGTTCGCCCAGTACGGCTACCCGTACCGGAACAAGGAGCTGTTCGAGAAGCGCTACCCGGCGCAGTTCATCTCCGAGGCGATCGACCAGACCCGCGGCTGGTTCTACACGCTGATGGCCGTCGGCACCCTGGTCTTCGACAAGTCCAGCTACGAGAACGTGGTGTGCCTGGGCCACATCCTGGCCGAGGACGGCCGGAAGATGTCCAAGCACCTGGGCAACATCCTCCAGCCCATCCCGCTGATGGACCAGCACGGCGCCGACGCCGTCCGCTGGTTCATGGCGGCCGGCGGCTCGCCCTGGTCCGCCCGCCGGGTCGGCCACGGCACCATCCAGGAGGTGGTCCGCAAGACCCTCCTGACGTACTGGAACACCGTCGCCTTCCAGGCCCTCTACGCCCGCACCGCCGACTGGGCCCCGTCCGCGAACGACCCCGCCCCGGCGGACCGTCCGCAGCTGGACAAGTGGGTGCTCTCCGAGCTGAACACCCTGGTGCGCGAGGTGGACGCGGCGCTGGAGGCGTACGACACCCAGCGGGCCGGCAAGCTGCTCTCCGGCTTCGTCGACGACCTCTCCAACTGGTACGTCCGCCGGGGCCGCCGCCGCTTCTGGCAGGGCGACGCCGCCGCGCTGGCCACCCTGCACGAGGCGCTGGAGACCGTCACCCGGCTGATGGCCCCGCTCACCCCGTTCATCACGGAGCGGGTCTGGCAGGACCTGGTCGTCCCGGTGGTGCCGGACGCCCCCGGCTCGGTCCACCTGGCCTCCTGGCCGGTGGCCGACGAGGCGCTGATCGACACCGAGCTCTCCCGGCACATGGCGCTGGTGCGCCGGCTGGTCGAGCTCGGCCGCTCCACCCGGGCCGAGTCCGGGGTGAAGACCCGTCAGCCGCTCTCCCGGGCACTGATCGCCGCCCAGGGCTGGGAGGAGCTGCCCGCCGACCTGCGCGCGCAGATCGCCGAGGAGCTCAACGTCTCCACCCTGGAGTCGCTCGCCGAGGTCGGCGGCTCGCTGGTGGACACCAGCGCCAAGGCCAACTTCCGCGCGCTCGGCAAGCGCTTCGGCAAGGGCGTCCAGGACGTGGCCAAGGTGGTCGCCGCCGCCGACGCCGCCGCCCTGGCCGCCGCGCTGCGGGCCACCGGCACCGCGACGGTCGAGCTGAACGGCGAGAGCGTCGAGCTGACGCCGGACGAGGTCATCATCACCGAGACCCCGCGCGAGGGCTGGGCGGTGGCCAACGAGGCCGGCGCCACCGTCGCGCTCGACCTGGCCATCACCCCGGAGCTGAAGCGGCTCGGCATCGCCCGCGACGCCATCCGCCAGATCCAGGAGGCCCGGAAGAACTCCGGCCTGGACGTCGCCGACCGGATCGTGCTGCGCTGGCGGGCCACCGACGAGGAGACCGTCGAGGCCATCGCCGAGCACGGTCACCTGGTCGCCGAGGAGGTGCTCGCCACCGACTTCGCGGCGGGCGCCGCCGACTGGCAGTCCGAGACCTTCACCGACGAGGGCCTGGGCCTGCACTTCCAGCTCCGCAAGGCCTGACCCACCCCGAAGGGGCACCGGACACACCTCCGGTGCCCCTTCGGCACACCCTCACCCGAGCGCCGCGACCCCCGCTTGCAGCACCCCAGGGGCGCGAGGAACTGCGCGAATCGGAAGGCGGCCCACCGGCAACTGAACCACCCTCAGCCAGTTGCACGTGCTGCCGTACCCCCGCGCGCAGTTCCTCGCGCCCCCGGCCCCACCGAGAACCTCCCCAGCGCCGACCTCACCGAGCACCTCCCCGCGCGGCACCCAGCGACGCGACCCCCGCTTGCAGCACCCCAGGGGCGCGAGGAACTGCGCGAATCGGAAGGCGGCCCACCGGCAACTGAACCACCCTCAGCCAGTCGCACATGCTGCCGTACCCCCGCGCGCAGTTCCTCGCGCCCCCGGCCCCACCGAGAACCTCCCCAGCGCCGACCTCACCGAGGACCACCCCGCGCCGACCTCACCAAGGACATCCCCCGCGCGCCGGCGAGACCGAGCACCTCCCCCGCACGCCGACCCCGCCGAGGACATCCCCCGCGCGCCGGCACGGCCGGGAACGCGAGGGCGCCCCCGTGGTGACGGATCGTCACGACGGGGGCGCCCTCGGAGGTGGTGCTGTTTAGTTGTCGCCGTCCTCGTCGATGAGGAAGCCGCGCATCGGGGCCGGAGCCTGCTGCATCGGCTGCGGCGGCTGCGGGCGGACCGCGGCCATCGGCTGGGTCATCCCGGCGGGGGCCATCTGCGCGGCGCCGGTGGGGGCGCCGTTCGGCTGGCCGCCGAAGGAGGGCTGGTTACCGCCGCCGAAGGAGTTCTGACCGCCGAACGACGGCTGCGGGGCACCGCCGCCGAAGGAGTTCTGGCCGCCGAACGACGGCTGGCTGCTCATCGCGGAGGAGCCGGCCGGCGGGAGCGAGGCGGTGGCCGGGATCCGCGGCGGGGCCAGCGAGTCGTCCGCCTGCGACTCCAGCTGGCGCAGCTGGGTCTCCAGGTAGGACTTCAGGCGGGTCCGGTACTCGCGCTCGAAGGCGCGCAGGTCCTCGACCTTGCGCTCCAGGGTGGCGCGGGCGGACTCCAGCGAGCCCATCGCGACCCGGTGCTTCTCCTGGGCGTCCCGCTCCAGCGCGTCGGCCTTGGCGCGGGCGTCCCGCTCCAGGCCCTCGGCGCGGCTGCGGGCCTCGCCGACGATCTTGTTGGCCTCGGACCGCGCCTCGGAGATCGCCTGGTCGGCGGTCTGCTGGGCGAGGGCGAGGACGCGGGCGGCGCTGTCGCCACCGGGGTTCTGCTGCTGCGGCGGCTGCTGCTGCATCGGGCCGCCCAGCGGGCCGCCGAGCTGCTGCTGCATCGGGCCGCCCATGGGCTGGAGCTGCTGCCCGCCCATGGTCTGGCCCATCTGCTGCTGGCCCATCGGCTGGAGCATCTGGCCGCCCATCGGCTGCACCAGCTGCTGCTGGCCGCCCATGGTGCCCATCGGCTGCTGGCCCATCTGCTGCATGGGCTGCATCTGCTGCTGGGGCTGGCCCATCGGACCGCCCTGGCCGGCCGGCAGCTGCGGGGCGCCCGAGGGCAGGCCGAGCGGCTGGTGGCCCTGCTGCTGCGGGGGCTGCTGCATCTGCGGCTGGCCCGGCACCGGCGGGCCGGATATGGCGGCCGGGACGGGGGCGCCCTGCTGGCGTCCGTCCTGCGGCTGCTGCTCCTTGCGCATGTTCGCCTGGTTCTGCGCGGCGGCACGGGTCGCGGCGGCCAGCTTGGCGCGCAGGTCCTCGTTCTCGCGGAGCAGGCGGGTCAGTTCGGCTTCGACCTCGTCGAGGAAGGCATCGACCTCGTCCTCGTCATAGCCTTCACGCAGGCGGACGGTCGTGAACTGCTTGTTCCGCACGTCCTCGGGGGTCAACGGCATCTCTTCACCTCAACGTGATCGTCGGCATCAGCGGCATCCTGTGGCAGCGCTCAAGACGGCAGAGTCAGCACGAGCGATCTCAGGACAAACACAATGATCATCAGTACGAAGAAGGACAGGTCGAGCGCCACGCCCCCGAAACGCAACGGCGGAATGAAACGCCGAAGAAGCTTGAGCGGCGGATCGGTGACAGTGTACGTGGCCTCCAGGACGACGACCATGGTCTTCCCGGGACGCCACGAGCGGGCGAACTGGAAGACCCAGTCCATCACCAGGCGGAAGAGGAGGACGAGCAGGAAGGCGCTCAGTGCGTAGTAGAGCACTGCCCGCACGATCCCCATCGAGTCTCCCTCTCCCTCGTCCTGTCTGTCCCGCTCGTAACGGACGGTCCGTCAGCCGCGTTCCACTGCCATCAGATCCACACGTGAAGTCGTGGTCGGGTCAGCTCTGGTTGAAGAACCCACCCTCGGCGATCCGAGCCTTGTCCTCCGCCGTTACGTCGACGTTAGCAGGAGACAGCAGGAACACCTTCTGCGTCACTCGCTCGATACTGCCGTGCAGACCGAAGACGAGTCCAGCGGCGAAGTCTACGAGCCGCTTGGCGTCCGTGTCGTCCATCTCGGTCAGATTCATGATCACGGGAGTGCCGCCGCGGAACTGTTCCCCGATGGTACGGGCCTCGTTGTAGGTCCTCGGGTGCAGCGTGGTGATGCGGTACGGCTCTCGTTCGTTGACGACCTTGGGCATGATCACCGGGGCGCTCTTCTCCAGGTTGTGGCGGCGTTCGGGTGTGATGGACGACACTGGCGCCATCCTCGGCGGCTCCTGCCGGATCGGCACCGGGGCCGGGACGGGCTGGGGCGCGATGTGCGCGACCGGCGCCGGGGCGGCGGGGGCCGGTGCGGGCCGCTCCAGACCCTCGGTACGTCCGGTCCGGATCGGCTCGGGGTCCGCGTCGTAGTCGTCGTCGGGGTCGTACCCCTGGCCGTCGTACGTCTCGTCCTCCACGAGGCCGAGGTAGACCGCCATCTTGCGCATCGCGCCGGCCATGCTCCCGTCTCCTCCGCTAGGGGGTGGATCGACCGGCCCTTCACCGGTGGTTCCGCGTGCACCCGACACCCCGTCAGGGGGCTTGGAGGGCGGCGGACTTCCGTTCGATCCACGGTTGCCAGCGCTGTAGGCAGCTGCTGGGTTCTGTCCTGTTTTGTCCTGCAGTCTGATCTACTTACCCGCTGACGTTACCGGAGCGTCGGGCGCACTCCGAGCACCGCCGTCCCGACACGCACGTGCGTCGCTCCAGCGGCCACCGCCTGCTCCAAGTCACCGCTCATCCCTGCCGAAACCATCGTGGCAGCCGGGTGGCTCCCGCGTACGGCAGTTGCGATTTCCGCCAGCCGCGCGAAGGCCGCCGCCGGGTCGCCGGCCAGCGGTCCGGCCAGCGGGGCGACGGTCATCACACCGTCCATCCGCAGCCCGGGCGTGTCGGCGATCGCGTCGGCCAGCGCGAGCACCTCGCCGGGGGCGACGCCGGCCCGGCCCTCGCCCTCGCCGGCCTCCTTGTCCAGGGCGACCTGGACCAGGCAACCGAGCGGCGGGCGCCCGGCGTTGCGCACCGCGGCGGCCAGCGACTCGACCAGCCGGAGCCGGTCGACGGAGTGCACGTGGTTGGCGTAGCGCACCACCGAGCGCACCTTGTTGGTCTGCAGCTGGCCCACGAAGTGCCAGTCCAGCGGGAGTTCGCGGCAGGTCTCCGCCTTGGGGGCGGCGTCCTGGTCGCGGTTCTCGGCCACGTCGGTGACGCCGAGGGCGGCCAGCAGGGCGGTGTCCTCGGCGGGGTGGGTCTTGGTGACCACCACCAGCCGGACCTCCTCGCGGGCCCGCCCGGCGGCCGCGCAGGCGTCGGCGATCCGGCGCTCGACGACCTCCAGGTTGGTGCCCAGCTCCTCGTACCGGGCCCGCTGACGGTCGGTCAGCGCGGCCAGGAAGTCCGGGCCGCCCGGCTCGGGTCCGTACAGGTTGGTCATGGTCGCCTCGGTGGGGGGGGTTGCCTGGAGAACGATCAGATGATCGCACTCCGGACCGCACGATGCCCACCGTGCTCCCGCTCTGGGACGGGAACGCGGTGGGCATCGGCGCGCGGTCGGTTGCCTCGTGGTCGGTCGCCCGGAGGCCGGTTACTTGAGGAAGTCCGGCACGTCGAGCTCCTCGGCGGGGCTCTCCACGAACGGCTGGCGGGCCGGCTGGACCTGCGGCGGCACCGGCGGGGCGGTGGCGGTCGGGGCCTCGACCGGGGCCGGGGCCTCCTTCGGACGGTCCGTCACCGAGCCGTAGGTCGGCCGGCCGGCCGGGCGCTCCGGGGTGGTGGAGGCCGGGGTGGACTTCACCACCGGGTCACGGACGATGGCCGGCGGCTGCCCGCCGTCGAAGCCGGCCGCGATCACCGTGACCCGGACCTCGTCGCCGAGCGCGTCGTCGATGACGGCACCGAAGATGATGTTCGCCTCCGGGTGGGCCGCCTCGCTGACCAGCTGGGCCGACTCGTTGATCTCGAAGAGACCGAGGTCGGAGCCGCCGGAGATGGAGAGCAGCACGCCCCGGGCGCCGTCGATGGACGCCTCCAGCAGCGGGGACGAGATGGCCATCACGGCGGCGGCCTTGGCGCGGTCCTCGCCCCGGGCCGAGCCGATGCCCATCAGGGCCGAACCGGCCTCCGACATGACCGACTTGACGTCGGCGAAGTCGAGGTTGATCAGGCCCGGGGTGGTGATCAGGTCGGTGATGCCCTGCACGCCGGAGAGCAGCACCTGGTCGGCCGAGCGGAACGCGTCCAGCACCGAGACCTGGCGGTCCGAGATGGAGAGCAGCCGGTCGTTCGGGATGACGATCAGGGTGTCGACCTCTTCGCGCAGCTGCGCGATGCCGTCCTCGGCCTGGTTCGCCCGGCGGCGGCCCTCGAAGGTGAACGGGCGGGTGACCACGCCGATGGTGAGCGCGCCGAGCGAGCGGGCGATGTTCGCCACCACGGGGGCGCCACCGGTACCGGTGCCGCCGCCCTCGCCGGCCGTCACGAAGACCATGTCGGCCCCCTTGAGGACCTCCTCGATCTCCTCGCGGTGGTCCTCGGCGGCCTTCCGGCCGACCTCGGGGTTGGCGCCGGCGCCGAGGCCCCGGGTGAGTTCACGGCCCACGTCGAGCTTGACGTCGGCGTCGCTCATCAGGAGGGCCTGCGCATCGGTGTTGATCGCGATGAACTCGACGCCCTTGAGACCGACCTCGATCATCCGGTTGATGGCGTTGACACCACCGCCGCCGATACCGACGACCTTGATGACTGCGAGGTAGTTCTGCGGTGCTGCCACGTCGAAGGCCTCTCGCCTCGAATTTCCGGGTCGTCCGCACCGGTTGGCGCGGTCCGACGGATGTCGATGGGTGGGAGCCCGAGTGATTCCTGACTGTATGTCCGAAATTCCGACCACCGACCCGAACCCTAAACTTGACCTTTAGGGTTGTGGCTGTGCCTGCGTCACATCACCGTGGGACACAGCCTGGTGACACAGGACACTATTTCGGTGGGCGGGCCGTGTTCAACGAACACGCCGGGCTTCCCGTTTTTCTTTTGAGCCTATGTGATCATCCATCAGCCGGTGAAACCGGGGTGACCACTCGGGGAGACCCAGGGTCGGGCCGGAACTGGTGCCCCGTCAACACCTCCCCCGGAGGAAGAACTTACCGGATCCTCCGGGTCCGACGGGCCGTCAACCGCCCACGCCGGGCGCCTCCGGGGCGCTCACGTCGTAGATCCGGGCCTTCCGGTTCAGCAGCGCGGTCAGCACCTGCGCCTTGCGCGAGGTCCGCTCCGCACTCCCCCAGCGCACCACCGCACCGTCGGCGAGCTGGAGTTGGATGTCGTCGAAGGACTGCACCCGGACGGTGCCGGCCTGCTTGCGGACCGCCTCCGGCAGGCCGGCCGCGACGGTGATCGCGGAGCGCAGCAGCTCCTCCCGGGGGAAGACCGCCGAGGCGTCGTTCGCCTGCTGACTGAGTGCCAGCTCCACCACCGGGACCCCTTCGGGGGCGGTCGGCTCGGTGGCGAAGGTGAAGCCGGCCGAGTCCACCTGGCCGTAGGCGCCCTCGGGGGTCTTCACGGCGGCCACCGCCCGGCGCTCGGTCACCTTGATCCGCAGGGTGTGCGGCCAGCCGCGCCACACCTCGGCCTTGGCCACCCGGGGCAGCGCCTCCACCCGGCGCTCGGCCTGCGCCAGGTCGACCCGGGCGAGCGGACCGCTCTCGCCGTCGCCCAGCGCCTCGCGGACCTGGTGCGCCGTCAGGTGGTCGCCGGCCAGGCCCTGGACGGCGACCACCCGCACGTCCAGCACCGAGGAGAAGAACACCAGCCAGCCAGCCGCACCGAGCAGCAGCGCGCCGAGCGCGCTCAGCACCACGATCCCGCGCCGGGAGAGCCGGAGCCGGGGGTGGTACTCACCGGCCTCGTCCTCGTCCTCCTCCTCGACCGGGTCGAGGACCGGCGTCTCAGCCACGGCGGCCCCGCCGGGCGGCCTCGATCGCCTCGTACACCATGTCGACCAGCAGGTCGTCGGCGTCCCGGCGGCCGAACTCGGCGGCGGCCCGGCTCATCTCCCAGAGCTTCTGCGGGGCGGTCAGCACCGGCAGCACGTTCTGCAGCACCCACTCCGGGGTCAGCTCGGCGTCGTCCACCAGCAGGCCGCCGCCCGCCTTGACCATCGGCTGGGCGTTCAGCCGCTGCTCGCCGTTGCCGATCGGCAGCGGCACGAAGGCGGCGGGCAGGCCGACGGCGGCCAGCTCGGCCACCGTCATCGCACCGGCCCGGCAGAGCATCAGGTCGGCGGCGGCGTAGGCCAGGTCCATCCGGTCCACGTACGGCACGGCCCGGTACGGCGGCATGCCGGGGATGTCGTCGATCACCGGCAGCTCGTTCTTCGGGCCGACCGCGTGCAGCACCTGCACCCCGTACTGCTGGAGCCGGGGGGCGATGGTCTCGATGGTCTGGTTCAGCCGGCGGGCGCCCTGCGAACCGCCGGAGACCAGCAGGGTGGGCAGCCGCTGGTCGAGGCCGAAGTACGCCCGGGCCTCCGGGCGGACCGCGTTGCGGTCCAGGGTGGCGATGGTGCGGCGCAGCGGGATGCCGATGTACCGGGAGTCGCGCAGCTTGGAGTCGGGGGTGGAGACGGCGACGAAGTCGGAGTACCGGGCGCCGATCTTGTTGGCCAGCCCGGGGCGGGCGTTGGCCTCGTGCACCACGATCGGCACCCCGGCCCGCTTGGCGGCCAGGTAGGCGGGCATCGCCACGTAGCCGCCGAAGCCGACCACCGCGTCGGCCTTCACCCGCTCGATGATCGCCTGGGCGGCCCGGACGGTGGAGCGCAGCCGCCCGGGCACCGTGATCAGCTCGGGGGTGGGCTTGCGCGGCAGCGGCACGGCCGGGATCAGCTCCAGTTGGTACCCGCGCTCGGGCACCAGCCGGGTCTCCAGGCCGCGTTCGGTGCCCAGCGCGGTGATCCCGACCGACGGGTCACGCCGGCGGAGGGCGTCCGCGAGGGCCATGGCCGGCTCGATGTGACCGGCGGTCCCGCCGCCTGCGAGTACGACATGCACCGAAATTCACCGCTCCCTGCGCTTCGGCCGTGCGGCCCCGCGCCCCGTGGTTCGTCCTGGCAGCACCCGGTTCAGGACGGTCCTGAACCGGCTGTTAGAGCTCCGCGCGGACAGTGCCGCCTTCGCCTCCGGGGAGCTGCGCGCGAAGCAGAGCAGCACTCCGACGGCGCACAGGGCCGACAGCATCGCCGACCCTCCGTAGGAGAACAGCGGGAGCGGGACGCCCGCGATCGGCAGCAGTCCCAGCGCCGACCCCAGGTTGACCATGGCCTGGGCCATGATCCAGGTGGTGACGGCTCCCGCGGCGTACCTGACGAAGGGGTCCTTCGTACTGCTGGCCACCCGGATACCCGCGTAGCCTAGTGCCGCGAACAGCCCGAGTACCGACAGCGTCCCCACCAACCCGAGCTCCTCGCCGGTCGCGGCGAAGATGAAGTCGGTGTGGGCCTCCGGGAGTTGGCCCCACTTCTCGACCCCGGCCCCGATCCCGGAGCCGAACGGGCCGCCGGCCGCGAAGGCGTAGAGGCCGTGCAGGGCCTGGAAGCAGTTGACGTTCGGGTCCGGCTGGGTGACGCCGATGCAGGCCAGCCGGTCCATCCGGTGCGGCACCGTGATGACCAGCGCGGTGCAGGCCACCACGGCGATGCCCAGGGTGGCGGCGAACAGCCGCAGCGGGGCGCCGACCGTCCAGAGCAGGCCGAACAGCATGGCGATCAGGATCATCGTGGTGCCCATGTCGCCGCCGAGCATGATCAGCAGCATCAGCAGCAGGGTGCCGGGCACCAGGGGCACCAGCAGGTGCTTCCACTGGTCCAGCATGTGGGTCTTCTGCTTGCGGGCCAGCAGGTCGGCCGCCCAGAGCGCGAGCGCCAGCTTGGCGAACTCGGAGGGCTGGAGCTGGAGCAGCCCGAGGTCCAGCCAGTTCCGGTTGCCGCCGACCTCCTTGCCGATGCCCGGGATGGCGACCAGCACCAGCGAGCCCATCACCCCGAGCATCACCGGGTAGACCAGCAGCCGCAGCAGCTTCACCGGCATCAGCGCGAACAGCACCAGGCCGACCAGGCCGAGCCCCACCGCGATGCCCTGCTTCATGACGAAGAAGTAGGTCGGCAGCCCCCAGCGGACGGCCAGGATCTGCGAGGAGGAGAAGACCATGCTCAGGCCGAGCACCAGCAGCAGGAAGCCGGCCCCGAGGATCAGCAGGTACGGGGTGAGCGGCCGGGCCAGCAGGTACCGGACCCGGCCGCGGAACTGCCGCAGCCGGGTCAGCGGGTCAGCCGCCTTGAAGGTGGCGCTGCTGGCCGAGATGACCGGTGCCCGCCACGGTTCCCGTTCCGGGGCCTGACCCGCCATCACACCGCTCCCCCGTCCAGGTCCGTGCCGCTACAGCGCCCGGACCGCCGCGGCGAAGAGGTCGCCGCGCTCGCCGTAGTTGGTGAACATGTCCATCGAGGCACAGGCCGGGGCCAGCAGGACGGTGTCCCCGTCCCGGGCCAGTCCGGCGGCCGTGCGGACCACCTCGGCCATCGCCACCGCGCCAGTCTCACCCGCTGCCGCCTCGATCACCGGCACATCGGGGGCGTGTCGGGCCAGCGCCTCGGCGATCAGCGCCCGGTCCTCGCCGATCAGCACCGCGGCCCGCAGCCGGCCCGCCGCGCCCTGCACCAGCTCGTCGAAGGTGGCGCCCTTGGCCAGCCCGCCGGCGATCCAGACCACCGGCTCGTAGGCGGCCAGCGAGGCCGCCGCCGCGTGGGTGTTGGTGGCCTTGGAGTCGTCCACGTAGGAGACCCCGCCGACCACCGCGACCTCGGCGATCCGGTGCGCGTCCGGGCGGAAGGCCCGCAGGCCGTCCCGGACGGCGCTGGTGTCCACCCCGTACGCCCGGGCCAGCGCCGCCGCCGCCAGGGCGTTGGTGACGTTGTGCGGGGCGGGCGGGTGCACGTCGGAGACGGCGCCGATCTCGGCCGCGTTCTTGTGCCGCTCGGGCACGAAGGCGCGGTCCACCAGCAGGCCGTCCACCACGCCGAAGTCGGACGGGCCGGGCGAGCCGAGGCCGAAGCCGACGGCCCGGCAGCCCTCCTCGACGTCGGCCTCCTCGACCAGCGCGCGGGTGGCCGGGTCGGCCAGGTTGTAGACGCAGGCGACCTGGTTCCCCTGGTAGATCCGGCCCTTGTCGGCGGCGTACGCCTCCATCGAGCCGTGCCAGTCCAGGTGGTCCGGGGCCAGGTTGAGCACCACGGCCGAGTGCGGGCGCAGGCTGGGCGCCCAGTGCAGCTGGTAGCTGGAGAGCTCGACCGCGAGCACCTCGTACGGGTCCTCGGCCAGCACCGCGTCCAGCACCGAGACGCCGACGTTGCCGACGGCGGCGGTGCGCTTGCCGGCCGCGGTCAGGATCGAGGCCAGCATCTGCACGGTGGTGGTCTTGCCGTTGGTGCCGGTGACGGCCAGCCAGGGGGCCGGCTCGCCGGTCTCCGGCAGCGGCCTGCGCAGCCGCCAGGCCAGCTCGACGTCGCCCCAGACCTCCAGCCCGGCCGCCTCGGCGGCCAGCAGGAGCGGGCTGCTCGGCGGCCAGCCGGGCGAGGTGACGACCAGTCGGGTGCCCTCGGGGAGGGTGGCGCCGTCGCCGAGGCGCACCGCGATGCCCTCGCCGAGCTGCCCGGCCCGGGCCCGCAGGCCCTCGCCGTCGCCGCCGTCCACCACGGTGACCTCGGCCCCGAGGTCCCGGAGCACCCGGGCGGCCGAGACGCCGGAGATGCCGAGCCCGGCCACCACCACGGGCAGACCCGTGAAGTCGGGGTTGTGACCGTCCGTCATCCGGTCACCCAGCCCGCGTAGAAGAGGCCGAGGCCGACCGCGACGCAGAGGCCCTGGATGATCCAGAACCGGACCACGATCAGCACCTCGCTCCACCCCTTGAGTTCGAAGTGGTGCTGGAGCGGGGCCATCTTGAAGACGCGCTTGCCGGTCATCCGGAACGAGCCGACCTGGATGATCACCGACAGGGTGATGATCACGAACAGGCCGCCCAGCAGGGCCAGCAGCATCTCGGTGCGCGAGCAGATCGCCAGACCGGCCAGCGCGCCGCCGAGGGCCAGCGAGCCGGTGTCGCCCATGAAGATCTTGGCGGGCGAGGTGTTCCACCAGAGGAAGCCGAAGCAGGAGCCCATCAGCGCGGAGGCGATGACGGCGAGGTCCAGCGGGTCGCGGACGTCGTAGCAGCTGTTGGTGGCGGTGGCCATCACGGCGCAGGTCTGGCCGTACTGCCAGACGCCGATGAAGACGTAGGCGCCGAAGACCATCACCGAGGCGCCGGTCGCCAGACCGTCCAGACCGTCGGTGAGGTTCACGCCGTTCGACATCGCGGCGATCATGAAGTACGCCCAGATCACGAACAGCACCGGGCCGATCGACCAGCTGAAGTCCTGCACGAACGACAGGCTGGTGGAGGCCGGGGTCAGCCCGCGGTCGTCCTTGAACTGCAGCGCCAGAATGGCGAAGGTCAGGCCGACGAACGACTGGCCGAGCAGCTTGGCCTTGGCCCGCAGGCCCAGCGAGCGCTGCTTCACGACCTTGATGTAGTCGTCCAGGAAGCCGACCAGGCCGAGCCCGGCGGTCAGGAAGAGCACCAACAGCCCGGAGGCGGTGGGCTTCTCACCCGTTATCACCTTGGTCGCGGCGTAGGCGATCAGGGTGGCCAGGATGAACGCGATGCCGCCCATGGTGGGCGTGCCGCGCTTGCTCAGGTGGGCCTGCGGACCGTCGTCCCGGATCATCTGGCCGTAGCCGTGCTTGGCCAGCAGCCGGATCAGGGCCGGCGTGCCCAGCAGCGAGAGGATCAGGCCGATCAGGCCGGAGAACAGGATCTGCTTCACTGCGCGGCTCCATCGGCCAGCAGGGCCTCGGCGACCCGCTCCAGACCCACCGAACGGGATGCCTTCACCAGGACCACGTCCCCGGGCCGTAGTTGACCCCGCAGCAGCTCCACCGCCGCGTCCGCGTCGGACACCAGCACCGACTCCTCACCCCACGAACCTTCGTTCCTCGCGCCCAGTTCCATACAGGCCGCGTCCCGTCCGCCGACCGCCACCAGCTTGGTGACGTCCAGTCGGACCGCGAGCCGCCCGATGGCGTCGTGCTCGTCGAGGCTGTCCTCGCCGAGCTCCCGCATCTCACCGAGCACCGCGAAGGTACGGCGGCGCTCCGGGCCGCGTCCAGCCATGTTCGCCAGCGCCCGCAGCGCGGCCCGCATGGACTCGGGGTTCGCGTTGTAGGCGTCGTTGACCACGGTGACACCGTCGGCCCGTTCGACGACCTCCATGCGCCAGCGGGACAGCGCTTCCGCCCCGCCGAGCGCGGCGGCGATGTCGTCGACGGACATCCCGAGCGCCACCGCCACCGCAGCGGCGGCGAGGGCGTTCGAAACGTGGTGCTCACCGTACAGGCGCAGGCTCACGGGTGCGGAACCGGCCGGGGTGGTCAGCGTGAAGCGCGGCCGCCCGGCGTCGTCGAGGTGAACGTCGGTGGCCCGCACGTCGGCTGACGGACTCTCGCCGAAGAAGAGGACCTTCGCGCGCGTACGGGCCGCCATGGCCTTGACCAAGGGGTCGTCGGCGTTCAGGATCGCGGTGCCCCCGGCGGGCAGCGCCTCGACCAGTTCGCCCTTGGCCTCGGCGATCCCGGCCTTGGAGCCGAACTCGCCCAGGTGCGCGGTGCCGATGTTCAGCACCGCGCCGACCAGCGGCGGGGTGATCCCGCACAGGTAGGCGATGTCGCCCTTGTGCCGGGCACCCATCTCCATCACCAGGTGCTCGGTGGACGGCTCGACCCGGAGCGCGGTCATCGGGTGGCCGATCTCGTTGTTCATCGAGCCGGGCGGGAAGACCGTCTCGCCCCTGCGGGCGAGCAGCTGGGCGATCAGGTCCTTGGTGGAGGTCTTGCCGGCCGAGCCGGTCAGCGCCACCACGGCGGCGGTGGAGCGGTCCACCACGGCGCGGGCCAGCTTGCCGAGCGCGGTCTGCACGTCCGCCACCAGCACGGTGGGGACGTCCAGCTGACGGGTCGCCAGCACCGCGACCGCGCCGGCCTCCACCGCCCGCCCGGCGAACTCGTGCCCGTCCACCCGCTCGCCGACGATGGCGACGAAGAGCGAGCCGGGGGTGAGCTTGCGGGAGTCGTGCTCCACCGAGGAGGAGACCACGGCGGCCGGGTCCGCGCCGTGCAGGGTGCCGCCGACGGCCTCGGCCACCTCTGCCAGCGTCAGTGCGATCACAGGTGCTCAACTCCCTTGGAGGTGCGGTGCTCGATCGCCGTGCGCAGGACCTCACGGTCGTCGAAGGGGCGGACCTCGCCCCGGACGTACTGGCCGAGCTCGTGGCCCTTGCCCGCGACCAGGACGGTGTCCCCCGCGTGCGCGTGGGCCACCGCGTCGGCGATCGCCTCGGCCCGGTCCGGTACCACCAGCACCTCGCCGCGCTCGGTCTCCGGCACCTCGGTGGCGCCGTTCAGCATGCTGGCCAGGATCGCCAGGGCGTCCTCGGAGCGCGGGTTGTCACTGGTCAGCACCGCCGTGTCGGCGAGCCGGGCGGCGATCGCGCCCATCGGCCCGCGCTTGTACGGGTCCCGGTCGCCGCCGCAGCCGACCACCACGTGCAGCCGGCCCTTGGTGACCTCGCGCAGCGACTCCAGGACGGCCTGCAGGGCGTCCGGCTTGTGCGCGTAGTCCACCACCGCGACGAACGACTGCCCGGCGTCCACCCGCTCCAGCCGCCCGGGCACGCCCGCGACGGCGGCCACGCCCGCGACCGCCTCGGCCAGCGGCACCCCGGCCGTGACCAGCGCGGTGATCGCACCGAGCGCGTTGGCGACGTTGAACGGGCCGGGCAGCGGCACGCTCGCCTCGGCCGACGCACCGTCAGGCCCCGCCACCGTGAAGGTGGAGCCGAGCGGACCGAGCTGGACGTCCAGCGCGCGCCAGTCGGCCGCCGGGTCGCCCTTGGCCGAGAAGGTGGTGACCGGGATCGGCGCCTCGGCGGCGATCCGCCGGCCGTACGGGTCGTCGTGGTTGGCCACCCCGAGCCGGGCCTTGTCGGTCTGGAACAGCTTGGCCTTGGCCCGGAAGTAGTCCTCCATGTCCGGGTGGAAGTCCAGGTGCTCCGGCGTCAGGTTGTTGAACAGCGCGACGTCGTAGACCACGCCGTCCACCCGGCCGTAGCTGAGCGCGTGGCTGGAGACCTCCATCACCACGGCCTCGGCGCCCCGCTCGGCCATCACGGCGAGGATGGCGTGCAGGTCGGTGGACTCCGGGGTGGTGCGCTCGCTCTTGATCCGCTCGCTGCCGACCCGCATCTCCACGGTGCCGATCACGCCCGGGTTCAGGCCGGCCGCCTTCAGCCCGCCCTCCACCAGGTAGGCGGTGGTGGTCTTGCCGTTGGTGCCGGTCAGCCCGATCATCCGCAGGCCCTCGCTGGGGCGGCCGTACACGGCGGCGGCCAGCTCGCCCATCCGGGCCCGGGGGCTCTCCACCACCAGCAGCGGCGCACCGCAGTCGGCCGCCTGCCCGGCGCCCTCACGGTCCGTCAGCACCGCGACCGCGCCCTGCCCGACGGCCTGGGCGGCGAACCGGGCCCCGTGGTGGTTGGCCCCCGGGAAGGCCACGTAGACGTCCCCGGGCCGCACCGCCCGGGAGTCGTGGGTGACGCCGGTGACCGCCGCGCCCTCGACGGCCGGCACCCCCAGCAGTCGGGCGGCCTCGGCCAGCGGCAGCGCCGCCGGGGAGGTGGGTCGGGGCGGGCTCGCGGAGATTTGATCGGGTTTCGGCACGGCCGGAAGGCTATCCGCCGGGACCCCCGTAGAGCCAAACCGGGTCGCTGCGCTCTTGCTCATCAGGGCTTCCACTCGACGGGGAGGTTCGGTGCCTGGCTGCCGCTCGGGGCGACGTGCAGGGTCTTCAGGGTGAACTCCATCACCTGCTTGAACACCGGCCCGCAGAGCTGGCCGCCGAAGTGGCCGTTCTTCGGGTCCTGGATCACGCAGGAGACGGTGACGCGCGGGGCGTCGGCCGGGGCGAAGCCGATGAAGGAGGCGGTGTAGCCCTTGTACGTACCGGTCTTGGGGTCCACCCGGTTGGCCGTGCCGGTCTTCCCGGCCACCCGGTAGCCCTCGACCTTGGCCTTGGTGCCGGTGCCCTGCTCGTCCGAGACCACCGACTCCAGCATCTCGGTCAGGGTCTTCGCGGTCTCCGGCTTCACCACCCGGGTCTCGGCCCCGGGCGCGGCCGGCACGTACCGCCCGTCCGGGCCGGTGGTCCCGGCCAGCAGGCCCGGGGTGACCCGGACCCCGCCGTTGGCGATGGTGGAGAACACCGAGGTGGCCTGCAGCGCGCTCACCGAGAGGCCCTGGCCGAACGGGATGGTGTACTGCTGCGAACCGCTCCACTTCTCCGGCGGGATCAGGATGCCCGGCGTCTCGCCGGGGAAGCCGACGCCGGTGACCTTGCCGATCCCGAAGCGGGTGAGGTACTCGTGCAGCACCTTGTTGGAGGCCGCCTGGTCCGCGCCGAGGTGCTCCGCGGCCAGGATGGTCCCGATGTTCGAGGACTTGGCCAGCACGCCGGCCAGCGTCAGGTACCAGGTCTCGTGGTCGATGTCGTCGCGGAACAGCTGGTCCGAGCGCTGGAGCCGGTTGGGCACCGTGACGTGGGTGTCCCAGGCCGCCGTGCCGCTGTCCAGCACCGCCGCCATGGTCATCAGCTTGGCGGTGGAGCCCGGTTCGAAGGTGTCGCCGACCGCCGGGTTCCCCAGCTGGTCGGCCTTGGCCTTGGCCAGCTCGTTGGGGTTGAAGCCGGGCGAGGCGGCCATCGCCAGCACCTGACCGGTCTTCACGTCCTGGACGATCACGTAGCCCTTCTCCGCCCCGGCGTTGGCCACCTGGTCGGTGATGGCCCGCTGGGCCGCCCACTGGATGTCCCGGTCGATGGTCAGCCGCAGGTCCGAGCCCTCCACCGGGGACTGCTGGCTGCCGCCGGCCGTCGGCACCATCCGGCCGCCGACCTGGGCGTAGGTGCTGTGGCCGTCCTTGCCCGCCAGCTCCTTCTCGAACTGGTACTCCAGCCCGCCGGTGCCCTTGCCGTCCGCGTTCACGTAACCGAGCAGGTTGGCGGCCAGGCCGCCGGCCGGGTAGACCCGGCGCTTGGAGTCCTGGTAGATGATCCCGGCCAGCGGATTTGCGCAGGCCGCGTCCACGGACTGCCGCCCGCCCTGCTCGGCGGGCTTGCCGACCAGCTTGCGCTGGGCCCGGCAGTCGGCGGTGTCGGCCTGCTTGGCCAGGGTGGCCTTGAGGTCGGTGATCTGCTTCTTGGTCTCCGGGCTCTGACGGGGCGCCAGCATCACCCACTTGGTCTTGGGGGTGTGCAGCAGGGTGGCCAGCTGCTCCTTGCTGCGGTTCAGGATCGGCGCCAGCAGCGCGGCGGCCTGCTCCGGGGCGTCCGGCACCAGGGACTTCTCGGCCGGGTAGAGCGAGGGGTCGGCGGTGATGTCGTACGCGTCCACCGTGGTGGCCAGCGCCACGCCGTCGGAGGACGTTATCGAGCCCCGGTCGGCGGAGAGCTTGGCCTGCACGTACTGGTTGGCCCCGGCCTCGGCGGCCAGTGCGTCCGAATCCAGCAGCTGGAGCTGCACCAGCCGGCCGGCGAACACCGAGAAGACCGCCACCAGGGCGATGCCGACCACCCGCAGGCGCTTCTTCGGGTCGCCCAGCTTGATCAGGCGCGGCGGCTGCGGCGGGGCCGGCCGGCGGGGCGGCGGCTGGCGGCGCGGCGGCTCGCCGCTGCGCGGCCGGGGGGTGCGGGGGCGCGGCGCGGCAGCGGCCTTGCGGGCAGCCGCTCCTGACGCCCCGCCACCCGAGGCGCCGGCGGCGGGGCGGCGGGCGGGCTGCGGGCGGCCCTGACCGGCCGGGCGGGGGCGGGGCCGGCCGCCGCTGCCGCCTGAACCGCCCTGTCCTCGGCCGGGCTGACGGGGGGTGCTCATCGCGCGGTACCTCCGGCGGACGGGGCGGCTGCTGACGGGGCGGCGGACGGCGACGCTGCCGACGGCGCGGCGGCGGGCGGGGCGGTGCCCAGCGGCGGGGCCGGGTCGATCTGCACCCCGGTGTCGGCGGGCGGCGGCGCGGCCGGGGTCGGGGAGGCGCCCGGACGGCTCCACAGCTCCTGGTCGGTGCGCTTCACCGGCGGGCTGTCCTCGGCCTTGGCGGGCTTGCCGTTGACCGAGCCGTCGTCCTGCAGGAAGGCCAGGTCGCCGCCGGGCACCATGCCCAGCTCACGGGCCCGGCGCTCCAGCGCGTCCGGCGCGGACTGCTGGTCGATCTCCTGCTGGAGGGTCTGCTGGCGGTCCGTCAGCTCGGTGGTCTGGCGCTCCAGCCGGCTCCGTTCGAAGGATCCCTCGTTGAGCGCGGTGTTCAGCATCAGCAGACCGAGCAGCCCGCCCGAGAGCAGCAGCACCACCAGCACCGCGAAGGGCGTCCGTCCCCGCACCTGGCGCCGGGCCGGACGGACCGAGATCCGCACCCCACCGCCCTGCCCGGGGACCGACCCGCGCTCCCGCCGCGTCCGACCACCCGTCAGGCCACCACCGGCCACCGGCACCGCTCTTCTCCCTCGCCGCTTCGCTCCCCCGCCCGGCGTCGTCTCTAGCCGCGGGTCTCCCTGATCCTCTCCGCCACGCGCAGCCGCACGGGCGCGGCACGCCGGTTCTCCTCGATCTCCTCCTCCGTGGCCAGTTCGGCACCGCGGGTGAGCAGCTTCAGCCAGGGCTGGTGCTCCTCGGGGATGATCGGCAGCCCCGGCGGAGCGGTGTTGGTGGCCCCCTGCGCGAAGTACTGCTTCACCAGGCGGTCCTCCAGCGACTGGTAGGACATCACCGCGATCCGGCCGCCGAGCGCCAGCACGTCCAGCGCTCCCGGGATCGCCCGGTCCAGCACCTCCAGCTCGCCGTTGACCTCGATCCGCAGCGCCTGGAAGGTCCGCTTCGCCGGGTTGCCCCCGGTGCGGCGGGTGGCGGCCGGGATGGCGTTGCGCACCAACTCGACCAGACGCGCGGAGTTGGTGAACGGTTCCTTCTCGCGCTCGCGCAGGATCACCGAGGCGATCTTCCCGGCGAACCGCTCCTCGCCGTAGACCTTGAGGATCCGGGCCAGCTGGCCGTGGGTGTAGGTGTTCAGCACCTCGGCCGCGCTCAGGCCCCGGGTCTGGTCCATCCGCATGTCCAGCGGGGCGTCCTGGGCGTAGGCGAAGCCCCGGTCGGCCTCGTCCAGCTGCATCGAGGAGACGCCGAGGTCGAACAGGATGCCGTGCGCCTGCGGGATGCCGAGCCGGTCCAGCACCTCGGGGATCTCGTCGTACACCGCGTGCACCAGCGTCGCCCGCTCGCCGAACCGGGCCAGCCGCTCGCCGGAGAGCTTCAGCGCCTGCGGGTCGCGGTCCACCGCCACCAGCCGGACCTCGGGGAACTGGGTGAGCAGCGCCTCGCTGTGCCCACCGAGGCCGAGGGTGGCGTCCACCACCACGGAGCCGGGGGCGGAGATCGCCGGGGCCAGCGCGTCTACGCAGCGCTGGAGCATCACCGGGACGTGCTTGGGGGCCGGGCTGTCGGTGCTCATGACGCCCATTCTGGTCCATCCCACCCGCCCCACCCCCCACCCGGGGCCCCGCCGCGCCCGGACCCGGCCGAACGCCCGGCCGGCGAACGGCGGTTGACGGCACGACGGGCCGACCACGAACGACCCGACCCGGGGGGCAGGTCGATCGCGCCGCCTCTGTGCGGCCGGGAGCACCCGGCGGCGCGCCTCGGCCGGTCCGGCCGCGGCCCGCTCCGGGGCCCGCCGCCGGCGGGACGCGGTCCGGGGTCCCCGCCCGCTCGTCCGGGGAAGGAGTGACCGCCCGGCACCGGGGAAGGTGCGCCAGGTGGGCACGGAGCGGGTGGAGGCCGCGGACCGCGTACCGGCCCGGCCCGGGGCGGCAGTTGACGGTCCGTCAGGACCGCCGGGGCCGGGGTTCCACTTGGCCGGAACTCTACCGCTCCCACCTGCCCAGTCAATCGTCCCCGGCCACCTGCCACCCGGCCGGCGGCATGGATTCCCGCAGGTGGGAGCGGGGACGACGGCCGCCGTCCCCCACTCGGCCGCACCGCGCGCACCCCCGGCCGCACGCCGGACGGACCGGGGCGAACCGGACGCGCCGCACCGCTCAGCCGCCATGTCCTCGGTCACACCCGCCGCGTTCACCTCCCGACCCCCTCCGCAGTGGCCGGAATCCCACTACGGTCATCGGCATGACAGTGACCCCCGACCCGTCCGGCCCCACCGTCGCCGAACCCGCCGACCACACCGTCACCGACCGCTTCCTGGCCGCGAACCGCGGGTACGCCGAGACCTTCCGGGACGGCGGCATGGACGCCCGCCCGGTGCAGCGGGTCACCGTGGTGGCCTGCATGGACGCCCGGCTCGACCTGTTCGCCGCGCTCGGCCTGGAGCTCGGCGACGCCCACCTGATCCGCAACGCGGGCGGGGTCGTCACCGACGACACCATCCGCTCGCTGACCATCAGCCAGCGTGCCCTCGGCACCCGGTCGATCGTGCTGATCCACCACACCGGCTGCGGCCTGCTCGGCCTCACCGAGGACTTCCGCCGCGATCTGGAGATGGAGGTCGGCCAGCGCCCGACCTGGGCCGTCGAGTCCTTCGTCGACCTGGACGGCGACGTCCGCCAGTCCATGCAGCGGGTCCGCACCTCCCCGTTCATCCCGCACCGCGACGACGTCCGGGGGTTCGTCTTCGACGTGCACACCGGCCTGCTCCGCGAGATCCACTGACACCGGCCGCACCCCCGGTCGGGCGGCGACGTCGCACGACCGGGGGTGCGGGGGACCGCGCGAAGCGGAAGAAACCGACAGCCGGGTCGCGGCAGGCACCCGGCCCCGCATCGGCGCGCAAAACGGACACTCCTCCCGTGTCGCCCACTCGGGTGACGTTCCGGCCCCTGACAGGGAAGAATGCGCCTTCAGGCCGACCGGCCAGCTGATTTTCGGGGCATGGGAGCAATCGGGTGACGACCTTCAACGGACAGAGCGGCGCGGGCGGTTCGGGACTGCACGAGCTCGGCGCAGTGGTCGAACGGGTCCGGGCCTCGGTCGAGAGCGTCATCGAGGGCAAGCCGGAGGCGGTCCGGATCGCCCTCACCGTGCTGCTGGCCGAGGGCCACCTGCTGCTGGAGGACGTGCCGGGCGTCGGCAAGACCATGCTGGCCAAGGCACTGGCCCGGTCGGTGGACTGCACCGTCCGCCGCATCCAGTTCACCCCGGACCTGCTGCCCTCCGACGTGACCGGCACCAACGTCTTCGACCAGCAGCGGATGGACTTCGAGTTCCGCCCGGGCGCGATCTTCGCGCAGATCGTGGTCGGCGACGAGATCAACCGCGCCTCGCCGAAGACCCAGTCCGCGCTGCTGGAGTCGATGGAGGAGCGCCAGGTCACCATCGACGGCACCAGCTACGAGCTGCCCAGCCCGTTCATGGTGATCGCCACCCAGAACCCGGTGGAGATGGAGGGCACCTACCCCCTCCCGGAGGCACAGCGGGACCGCTTCATGGCCCGCATCTCGATCGGCTACCCGAGCGCCGAGGCCGAGTTCGCCATGCTGGACGTGCACGGTGGCGCCAGCCCGCTGGACGACCTCACCCCGGTCGCGCACGCGCACGACATCCTCAAGCTGGTCGAGGTGGTCCGCTCGGTGCACGTCTCCGAGCCGGTCCGCCGCTACGCGGTCGAGCTGGTCGGCGCCACCCGCTACCACCAGGAGCTCCGGCTCGGCGCCTCGCCGCGCGCCACCCTGCACCTGATCCGGGCCGCCCGGGCCGCCGCCGCGCTGGACGGCCGGGACTACGTGCTCCCGGACGACATCCAGGCGCTGGCCGTACCGGTGCTGGCGCACCGTCTGCTGCCCACCGCCGAGACCCAGTTGAGCCGCCGCTCGACCGAGCAGATCGTCACCGACCTGGTGGCGAGCCTGCCGATCCCGCGCGCGCAGGGCCGGGTCTGAGGTGGCCAAGGAGGGCAGTCCGACCGGACTGCGCACCGGACTGCGCGGCCTGACCACCCGGGGGCGGTCCTTCCTGGCCGCCGGGATCACCGCCGCGCTCTGCGCCTACGTCTTCGGCCAGGACACCCTGCTCCAGGTCTCCGTGCTGCTGGCCGCCCTGCCGCTGGCCGCCGCCGCCCTGCTGCTGCGCACCCGCTACCGGGTGGCCGGCGGGCGGCGGCTGAGCCCGTACCGGGTGGCGGCCGGCCAGGAGGCCCGGGTGCACCTGCGGCTCGACAACGTCTCCCGGGTCCCCACCGGCCTGCTGCTGCTGGAGGACCAGGTCCCGTACGTGCTCGGGCCGCGCCCGCGCTTCGTGCTGGACCGGGTGGAGCCGCGCGGCTTCCGCGAGGTGTCCTACCGGGTCCGCTCCGACCTGCGCGGGCGCTACCCGCTCGGGCCGCTCCAGCTGCGGGTCGCCGACCCGTTCGGGATGTGCGAGCTGAACCGTTCGTTCGCCGCCTCCGACGTGCTCACCGTGGTGCCGCAGGTGCTGCCGCTGCCGACGGTGAAGCTGCCCGGCGAGTCGACCGGGCACGGCGAGTCCAACACCCACACCCTGGCGCTGTCCGGGGACGACGACGTGATCCCGCGCGAGTACCGGCACGGCGACGACCTGCGCCGGGTGCACTGGAAGTCCACCGCCCGGTACGGCGAGCTGATGGTGCGTCGGGAGGAGCAGCCGCTGCGGGCCAAGGCCACCGTGCTGCTGGACACCCGGGAGGTGGCGCACCGGGGCTCCGGCCCGGCCTCCTCCTTCGAGTGGGCCGTCAGCTGCGCCGCCTCGGTCGGCGTGCACCTGCTGGAGCGCGGCTACCGCACCAGGCTGCTGACCGACACCGGCCTGGCCGTGCCGGGCCCGGAGGCCGGGGCGATCGCCACCGTGGCCGAGGCCGCCGGGCTGCTGCTGGACTCCCTCGCGGTGGTGGAGCTCTCCGACGGCGGCACGCTGGCCCGGGCCGAGCAGGTGCTCCGGCAGGGCGGCGACGGCGTGCTGGTCGCGGTGCTGGGCTCGCTGGACGAGGAGCAGGTGGCCCGGCTGGGCCGGCTGCGGCGGCGGGCCGCCGGGGCGGTCGCCTTCCTGCTGGACACCGGTACCTGGGCCGGCCTGCGGCACCTGGCACCGGACACCCCGGACCAGGACGCCACCGACCAGGTGACCAAGCTGCGCGAGGCCGGCTGGACGGTGCTCCCGGCCAGGGCCGGCGACTCGGTGGCCACCCTGTGGCGCCAGGCCGAGCGGGCCGGCGCCGCGCCCTACCGCAACGGGGCGGCGTCGTGACCGCCCGCCGGGCACCCGGCCCCCGTACCCTTCCGGCCGCCCGCGCGCCGCGCCCGGCCGTCCGTACCCACCGAAGCGGGGAGGCCACCGGATGACCACCCGGGCCAAGCTCACGCTCTACTCGGCGCTGGCCACCGTGCTGGTGACGCTCTGTCTGGTCCCGCTGGTCGAGCCGGCCACCTGGATCGTCCGGGCCGCGCTGGTGACCCTCGCGGCCGGCGCCGTCGGGGCCGGCCTGCGCCGGCTGGCGTTCTCCCGCGCGCTCCAGGTGCCGCTCCAACTGCTGGCCGTCGTCTACCTGGTGATGCTGCTGTTCGTGCAGCGCGCGATGGACTACGTGGTGCTGCCGGGGCCGGACGCGCTGAGCGCGCTGGGCACCCTGCTGTCGGAGGGTCAGAAGACCGTCCAGGAGTACACCGCACCGGCCCCGGCGACCGAGGGCGTGCAGCTGATCCTGGTCGGCGCGGTGGCCCTGATCGCGGTGCTGGTGGACGCCCTCGCGGTGACCTTCCGCCGGGCCGCGCTGGCCGGGCTGCCGCTGCTCGCGCTGTACTCCGTCGGCACCGGGCTGAACGGCAGCGAGAACGCCTGGCTGTGGTTCCTGCTGTCCGCCGCCGGCTACCTGCTGCTGCTCTTCGCCGAGGGCCAGGACCGGCTGTCCCGCTGGGGCCGGGTCTTCCACGGCAGCTCCCAGGACGGCACCGGCTCCCTCTCGCACAGCGGCCACCGGGTCGGCCTGCTCGCCCTGGCCTGCGCCGTGCTGATCCCGCTGGTGGTCCCCACCACCGGCCTCGGCCTGTTCGACGGCAAGGGCGGCGGTCCGGGCCTCGGCGGCGGCAGCAAGCAGATCACCTCGCTCAACCCGGTGGTCGCGCTGACCTCCAGCCTGCGGAGCGAGCAGAACACGGAGATGTTCACCTTCACCACCGACACCAACGCCACCGACCTCTACCTGCGGATCAGCGCGCTGGACAACTTCAACGGCTCCGAGTGGACGGCCTCCGAGCAGCGCCTGCAGAACCTGCCGGCCCAGTTCCCGTCCCCGCCCGGCCTGGCGGACGACGTCCGGACGAGCGGCTTCCGCACCGACGTCAAGCTCGCCAGCACGCTCGCCATCGACTGGCTGCCGATGGCCTACCCGGCCGCGTCGATCAACGTGAAGGGCAACTGGAAGTACGAGCCCACCACCCGCTCGGTGGTCAGTGACGGCAAGTCGAACAGCGGGGGCCTGGCGTACACCGTGTTCAGCACGGAGGTCAGCCCGACCCCGGCACAGCTGCGCTCCGCTCCGCTGGCCCCCGAGGAGATGCGCCGCTTCACCGAGCTGCCGGCCGACCTGCCGGCGGTGGTCAAGGACACCGCCAGGCGGATGGTGGCCGGGAAGAACAACCCGTACGACCAGGCGGTGGCCCTGCAGAACTGGTTCACCGGCGACGAGTTCCGCTACAGCCTCAAGGTCCCCGGGACGATGGGGAACGAGGGCATCCAGCGCTTCCTGCGCGAGAAGACCGGCTTCTGCGTGCACTACGCCGGCACCATGGCCGCGATGGCCCGCTCGCTGGGCATCCCGGCCCGGGTCGCGATCGGCTTCGCCCCCGGCACCGACATGGGCCGGGGCGCCTTCACCGTGCGGAGCCAGGACTACCACGCCTGGCCCGAGCTGTACTTCCCCGGCTCCGGCTGGCTGCGCTTCGAGCCCACCCCGAGCCGGGGCTCCCAGCCCGAGTACACCACCGAGAAGGCCGCCCCGGCGCCCACCGCCCAGCCGACCGAGGCCACCACCGCCCCGACCGCGGCGCCCTCGGCCGCCCCCAGCGCCAGCAGCAGCTGCACCGCGCAGCAGCAGCGCCAGGACGGCTGCGCCGACGAGCAGCAGACCACTGCGGTCCAGCTCGTCGAGCGGCCCTGGTGGCAGGAGTGGACGGTGCTGGTCTGGGCCCTGGCCGCGCTGCTGGTGCTGGCCATGCTGGCCACCCCGATGCTCTGGCGGATCCGCCAGCGCCGGCGTCGGCTCGGCACCGGCCGGCGGTCCCCGGGCGGGGACGGCGGCACCGAGCTGACGGACCGCCAGGTCCTGGCCGCCTGGGAGGAGCTGATCGACACCGCCTGGGACCTCGGCATCCCGCCGGACGACTCGCGCACCCCGCGCACCGCCGTCCGCCGGATCGCCGAGGCGGGGCAGCTGGACGAGACCGCCACGGCCGCCGCCGGGCGGGTGGCGCTGGCCACCGAGCGGGTGCTCTACGCCCGCAGCACCGACGCCGGGCTGCCGCTCGGGGCCGACGTGCGGACCGCCGCCGAGGGCCTGCGGGCCTCGGCCGGTCGGCGGGGCCGGACCCGGGCGGTCCTGCTGCCGCCCTCCTCGGCCCGGCTGCGGCAGCGGATCCGGGCCCGCTTCGCGGCGGTCGGCGACGCCGTCCGGTCCCGGTCCGACCGGGTGGCCGGCGCGCTCCGCCGCCTGCCGGGCCTGCGGCGGCGCGAGCGGGACTGACGGGCGGGTGCCGGGTCCCGGTGGGACCCGGCACCCGCACCGCACCGCACCAGACGGATCGGTCCGGGCCCGTGCGCAGGCCGTGCTCGGGACGCCCGGCTCAGGACGTTCTGCTCAAAGCGGCCCGGCGCCGGACGCACGACGAGGGCGGGCAGTCGATTCCTCTCGACTGCCCGCCCTCGTCCACGAACTCGGTCTTCCGCGCGGGTCACATACCGTCGTGGCCTTCGTGCTCGTCCCGGCGGCGCTGCCAGCGCTGCTCCATCCGGTCCATCACACCGGCCTTGCGTCGGGGTGGCGGGGAGTCCTTGGCCCCCGCTCCCGGCCCGGCCGGACCACGCTTCCAGCCCTTCACGGCGAAGACCGCGCAGCCCAGCATCACCACGAAACCGGCCACGCCCACCACGGGTACGTTGGCGACGAGGCCCCCCATCAGGAGGGCGATGCCCACCACGAACCCCGCGGCGGCCAGGTAGACCCGCCGACGGGTGTAGGTGCGCAGCCCGGTTCCCTCAAGCGCTGACGCGAATTTGGGATCTTCGGCGTACAGCGCTCGCTCCATCTGCTCGAGCAGTCGCTGCTCGTGCTCCGAGAGCGGCACGGAGTCCTCCTACTCGTCGGTCGCGGGGCGACCGGTCCGCCACCCCTGGCTCGGGTCGTTGTGTGGACCATATGCCCCACCGGCCAGGCCGTCATGCTTTCCGGCTTTACCCAGATCATACGGTCCGGGCGCCCGGTTCGGGACGGTCGAGTGCACGTGGCTCGGGCCACGTCACCTTCCCCGCTCACTGGCACCCAACGCAGCGGGGTCCCGACAAGTGCCCGAACCGGCGGATTCATCCGGACGACCCTGGTTTCGGTGCCGCCAACGGGGGGTGAAGACCGGGTCAGGCGAGCGCGGCCAACAGGTGGAGCTGGGTCGCCACGGCGTGGAAGGCCGGCTGCTCGGCGGCGGCCCGCTCCAGCTTGAGGAGCGCCTCCATGGCCCCCGGCTCGGTGTCCACCAGGACCCCGGGCACCAGGTCGGCGAAGACCCGGACGCCGTGCACCGAGGCGACCCGCAGGCCGGCGGCGGCGGTCAGCTCGTTCAGCTCCTCACCGGTGAACCGGCGGGGCATCGGGTCCTGGGCGCCCCATCGGCCGTCCGGGGCGTCCAGGGCCGTCCGGGCGTCGGTGAAGTGGCCGGCCAGCGCCCGGGCCAGCACCGCGCCGTTCCGGTTGGCGGCCAGCAGGCTGACCAGTCCGCCCTCCACCAGGGTCGCGGTGAGGTTCTTCAGCGCCTCGGCGGGGTCGTCCACCACCTCCAGCACACCGTGGCAGAGCACCGCGTCCACCGTGCCGGGGCTGACCAGCTCGGGCAGCGTCTGGGTGTCGCCCTGGACGGCCCGGACCAGCTCCGTGACGCCGGCCTCGGCGGCCCGGCGCTCCAGCGCGAACAGCGCGTCCGGGCTCGGGTCCACCACGGTCACCCGGTGGCCCAGCTTGGCCACGGGCACGGCGAAGTTGCCCGTGCCGCCGCCGGTGTCGAGCACCTCCAGCACGGGCTTGCCCAGCTCGGCCGCCCGGGACTCCAGGGCGGCCCGTACCACCTCCCACACCACGGCGGTACGCAGGGCACTGCGGGGACGGGTCGGGTACAAGGCGGAGACTCCTCGGCTAGGGCGAAGCGGGACGCCGGACGCCACCACCTTAGACGCCCCCGGCGCCCCTCCCGCCGCACTGCGTCACAAGCCCCCCCGGGGCGCGGCCTGACGGCCCGTCACCCCGCCGCCCGGCCCACCGCTCCCCCTCACTCCACCGCGCCACCCCGCTCCCCCAACGGCAGCGGTCGGTCCGGGTGCAGGTCCAGCAGCCGCTGCACCAGGCGGAGGTAGAGGGCCGTGTTCCTGATCAGGTCGTCGGCGTCCCGGCCGGAGGCCGCGTTCGGGATGCCCGCCTCGGCGGCGGCGCGGCGGCGGGCGCCGGCCGCGAAGAAGGCCGCCCACTCGGAGAGCTCGGGGGCCACCTCGGGCAGCACGTCCCAGGCGCTGCGGATCGCCTGCCGGCGCCTGGTCCGCTTCTCCGGGCGGCCCCGGACGGCCAGCACCGCGGCGGTGGTCCGCAGCGCGGCCAGGTGGGCGGTGGAGTAGCGCTGCAGCGGGTCCTCGTACTGACGGGCCTGGAGCAGCGTCAGCTCGGCGTGCCGGAGCAGGTCGAGGGCGGCCGGCGGGGCGGCAGCCCGGCGCGGCACGGGGTGGATGTCGGCGCCCCGGAGGCGGCCGGCCGGGACGTACGGCGGGCCGGACGGGGCGGGCAGCAGTGGGGCGGTCTCGGGCTGACTGATGGTCATACTCTCCCCCGGTCCACGGCGGTCGTGCGGACCGGACGGTCCACACCACTCCATGGTGGACGGAGGCACTGACAATCTGGTAGTGGGCGATGACGCACGGGCGCCCCGCACCGACCGGTGCGGGACGCCCGGACGCGTCCCCCCGTGGTTCCCCCGTGGCCCCCCGGGTGGGTCCCCCCAGGCCCGGCGTTCCCCCGTACCGCGGTCCGCCGCCCCGTGTCGGCGGTCCGCGGCCGCACCCGGCCCGTTGTCGCGGCCCGAGTGGATGCCCACCGGTCCCCCACAGTCCGTGGACGTCGGGCCGCTGTCCGGAGGGGACCTGACGGTCCGTCGCTCCGGGTGGCCCCAACTCTGCCGTTCCCGCAGGTCGGGCGGGTATCCGTCGCCGTACTCAAGTGCGCGTCTGAGTATCCGTACTCACCTTCGGCAGCGGGGGAACCGGCACCGGTACGGTGTCGTCCTGACAGCGCCAGGAGTGTTCACGAGGGGGAGCGGATGAGCGTCATCCCGTTGGTCTTCACCAGCGGTTGGGCGAGCGGCATCAACGCCTACGCGGTGGTGTTGCTGCTCGGCCTGCTGGGCCGGTTCGGCGGGGCCGACTCGGTGCCGCCCGCGCTGGAGCGCACGGACGTGCTGATCGCGGCCACCGTGCTGTTCCTCTGCGAGGCGGTGGCGGACAAGATCCCGTACGTGGACTCGGTCTGGGACGCGGTGCACACCGTGATCCGCCCGATCGCGGGGGCCACCATCGGCGCCCTGCTGGCCAGTCAGGACCCGGGCTCGCTGGGCGAGGTGGCGGCCGGGGCGGTGGGCGGCACCACGGCGCTGGTCAGCCACCTGATCAAGGCCTCGCTGCGGATGGCGATCAACACCTCGCCGGAGCCGGCCAGCAACGTCGTGGCCAGCGTCGCGGAGGACCTCTCGGTGGCCGGCCTGGTCACCCTGGCGATCTTCCACCCCTGGCTGGCCGCCTCGGCCGCCGCCGTGCTGCTGCTGGTCGGCGCGCTGCTGGTGTGGTTCGCGGTCACCCGGATCCGCCGCTTCCTGGCCCGCCGCCGGGAGCGCAAGGCGGACCGCGCCGCCGGCCGCACCCCTGCGGGGCAGGCCGGCGGCGCCAGCCGGATGCCGTACTGACCCGAGGTCAGGACGGCGCGGGTCAGGACAGTGCGGGTCAGGACAGTGCGGGCGGCAGGTCCAGCCGGGCCAGCCGCTCGCGGTCGGCCAGGATCGCGATCTCGGTGATCCGGCCGTCCCGGACGGTGAAGGCCAGCAGCGAGTACGGCCGGCCGTCCGGCTCGACCAGGCTGCCGAGCTGCCCGTTGACCAGCACCAGCCGCCCGAACGGGGCCAGCCCGGCGAACCGGGCCGCCTGCGCGGCGACCAGCCGGGCGCCCCGGAGCAGTTGGCTGAGGCCGGGGCCGGAGTCCACCCGGAGCAGCACGTCCGGGTCGAGGATCTCCAGCAGCGCGTCGAAGTCCCCGTCCCGGGCGGCGTCCTGGAACGCCTCGACCGCCACCCGCTGCCGCCCTCGGTCCGGCTCCTCCGGCGGGGTCGCGCCCTGCACCCGGCGGCGGGCCCGGGAGGCCAACTGCCGGGCGGCGGCGGGCTCGCGGTCCACGATCCGCGCCACGGTCTCGAACGGCACCTGGAACATGTCGTAGAGCACGAAGGCCACCCGCTCGGCGGGCGGCAGGGTGTCCAGCACCACCAGCATGGCCAGGCCGACCTCGTCGGCGAGCAGCGCCTGCCGCTCCGGATCGGCGTCCACTAGGTCGGAGACCACCGGGTCCGGCAGCTGGAAGTCGGTGCTCTCCTCCCGGCGGGCCTTCCGGGACCGCAACTGGTCCAGGCAGACCCGGCCGACCACGGTGGTCAGCCAGGCCGCGAGGTTGCGCACCTCCGCCACGTCCGCACGGCTCAGCCGGAGCCACGCCTCCTGCACCGCGTCCTCCGCCTCGGCCAGCGAGCCGAGCATCCGGTAGGCCACCGCCCGGAGCGCGGGCCGCTCGGCCTCGAACCGCTCCGCCAGCACGATCTCTGCGTCCATGCCGCCACCCTAGGACCAGCTGACGGACCGTCAGCCACGGCCCCCTCCGAGCCGCCCGGCCCCACCCGGGAGACAGCCCCTAGGATCGTCCGCATGGCACGGATCGTGATCGTCGGCGCGGGGATGAGCGGACTGGCCGCGGCGGCGCGGCTGGGCACGCTGGGGCATCGGGTGACGGTCTGTGAGGCGGGGCCCACGTACGGCGGGGAGCTCGGCCGCCACGAAGCGGACGGCTTCCGCTTCGACACCGGCCCGACCCTGCTGGCGCTGCCCGCCGTCTACCGCGACCTCGCGCTGAAGAGCGGTCGCGAGCCGCTGGAGGAGCTGGTCCGGCTGGCCCCGGTCGACCCGGAGAGCCGGCACCTCTTCCCGGACGGCACCGAGCTGGTGCTGCCGAACGCCTCCCGGGGCCGGGTCGCCGAGGCGCTGGACGCCGCCTTCGGGCCGGGGACGGGCGAGCGCTGGGGCGAGGTGAGCAACCGGGCCCGCACGGTCTGGGAGGCCACCCGCCGCCCGCTGCTGGAGGAGCCGCTGCCCGCCGACCCGACCCCGCTGCACACCGACCCCTACCCCGCACCGCCCCGGCGCGGCCTGGCCCGGCTGCGCCGCGAGCGCCCGCACACCCTGGCCGCCGTCGCCGCCGAGGAGCTCGGCGGCGGGGCCGGCCCGACGGCGCTGCTGTACGAGTACGCGCTCCGGCACGGCCTGGACCCGCGCACCGCGCCCGCCGGGGCCACGGTGTTGGCCTACATGGAGCAGTCCTTCGGCGTCTGGTCGGTCGGCGGCGGCCTGCGCGAGCTGGCCACGGCGGTGTACCGGCGGTGCGAGCAGCGCCGGGTGGAGTTCCGCTTCGGGACGCCCGTCACCGAGGTGCTGTCCGCGGACGGCCGGGTGGCCGGGGTGCTCACCGACGGCCCCGCGGGCGCGGAGCAGCGGATCGACGCCGACGTGGTGCTGGTGGCGGCCGGCGGCGGCCTGCTCCCGCCCGCCGCGCGGCCGGTGCCGCGGCGGCTCTCGGTCCTCCTGTCGCTGCGCGGCGAGCGCCCCGCGGGCACCGCCGTCCGCACCGTGGTGCACGCCCGGGACGGCGCCGCCGAGCTGGCCGCACTGTTCGACCGGGGCGAGTACCCGCGCTTCCCGACCGTCCAGGTGCACCGCCCCGGCGAGGGCGCCCCGGCGGGCCACGAGGCCGTCACCCTCACCGTCACGGTGCCCCCGGGCGGGCCGGACCTGCCCGACGGCTACCCCGGGCACCTGCTGGAGCACCTGGCCGGAGCCGGTCTCGACCTCCGCGACCGGCTGCTCCGGCTGCACGTGCCCGAGCGCTCGGAGCTGCGCCCGCCCTCGCTGGCCGGTCTCGGCGGGGCCTTCCTCAGCCCGCCGAACGCGACCGACCACCCGCAGCTGTACCGGATCGGCTCGGCCGCCCACCCCGGCGGCGGGCTGGCCCGCACCGGGATGTCGGCCTGCGTGGTGGCCGGGCTGATCGGCCCGGCCTGACGCCTGACGGTACGTCAGGGCCCGCCGCACCCCACGGAGTGCGACGGGCCACCTGACGGCACCGGGCCGGCCTAGTCGGCCAGGTTCGCGGCCCGGACCTCGTAGACGGCACCGGTCTCCGGCTCGGTCCCCATCGCCTCGGCGAGGCGCCGGTAGCGGCCCGCCTCGTCCGGACGGCCCTGCCGGTGCAGGGTGCGGCCGAGCGCCTCGTAGGCCCACCCGTTCGCCGGGTCGAGCTCGACCAGACGGCGGAACGCGGCCTCGGCCCGGCCCAGTTGGGCGCTGTGGAAGTAGGACCGGCCGAGCAGCTCGACGGCCGCCCGGTTCCCCGGGTCCGCCTCGACGATCGGGGCGAGGATGTCGGCCGCGCCGCTGTAGTCCTTCGAGTCGAAGAACAGGTTGGCGCGCTGGTACTCCTGGTAGCTCACTGCGGGGGCTCCTTCCTCGGTCAGGCCCTCGTTCCGCCCCCTGCAACCAGCGCCGCCGCCCGGGTGTTCCCGAGTCGCGGGCGGCGGCCGGTGGGGCAGGATGGAGCGGGTCCGGTACCCACTCGTTCACAGGAGACGCCCATGAGCGGCAAGGAGAACGCCGAGATCCTCGGTTCGATCGGCCAGATGGTCGAGGCCGAGAAGCAGCTCCGCGCCCGGATCGCGGCCGGCGGCACGGACCAGGACGCGGCCCGGGCGGAGCTGGCCGCCATCGAGGTCAAGCTCGACCAGTGCTGGGACCTGCTGCGCCAGCGCCGGGCCCGGGCCGAGTTCGGCGAGGACCCGGCGGGGGCGAAGCTGCGGCCGGCCGCCGAGGTGGAGGGCTACCGCTCCTGAGCGGCTGACGGGCCGTCAGGGCTGCTGCTGGTAGTTCCAGTTCGGCTGCTGCTGGTCGTGGCCCGGGGCGGGCTGCTGCGGGATGGCGGGCTGCTGCTGCCAGTCCTCCTGCGGCTGCCAGCCCTGCTCGTAGTAGCCGGACTGCGCGTACGGGTCCTGGTACTGCGGCTGGTACTGCTGCTCGTAGCCGCCCACCGGCGCTTGGTGGCCGTACTCGTCGGCGGCGGCGTAGTACTGCTGCTGCTCGGGCTGCGGCTGGTAGTACGCACCGGCGTAGACGCTGTCCTCGGCGAGCGGCTCCGGCTGGTACGCGGCCTGCTGCCGGTAGTCGTAGGCGGAGCCGTCGAACGGCGCGGGCTCGAACGGCGTCTGCTCGAACGGCGCGGGCTCGAACGCGGCCTGCTCGAAGCCCACCTGCTCGAACGCGTACGGCGCGGCGGCGGCCGGCTCCTCCGCCGACGGCTCCTCGACCGGGCCGACCTCGCCGACCTTCGCGACCGCGACCGCCTCGGCGGCCGGGTCCTCGCCGCCGGTGGCCGCGCTCAGCAGCGGCACCTTGGCCAGCGCACCGGGGAGTTCACCGTCGGCGCGGCGCAGCGACCAGCCCGAGGTGTAGCCGCGCTTCACCGAGAGGGTCACCATCACCTGGCCCAGCGCGAAGCCGGCCGCACCCGCCCCGATCACCGGGACGGAGGAGAGGGACATCCCGACCGGGACGAGCAGGAAGCCGGCCAGCGCGACGGCCCGCCAGTGCAGCGGGGCACGGCTCTGCAGCAGCAGTTCGGCGACCAGCCAGAGCGCCACCACCCCGAGGGCGGCGTACAGCACGAGGTACCCGACGCTCATACCGCGTTCCTCCAACTCACCGGCCCAGCCCGCCCCGCGTCCCGGCGACTGTACAGGCTCCCCGCGCCCGTGGACGACCCCGGCGGCCATCCGCAGCAAGGCCGCCGACCGGAGGTGGACGGACCGTTCGCACCCTGCCCGGCCTCCGCCGGGCGGGCGTCGCTCAGCGCTGGTGCAGACCGAGGTTCTGGTAGATCTCCAGCGTCGACGTCGAGTGGTTCAGCGTGATGAAGTGCAGCCCCGGCGCCCCCTCGGCGAGCAGCCGCTCGGACATCGCGGTGGCGTGGTCCAGCCCCACCGCCCGCACGGCGTCCGGGTCGTCGGCGACGGCCAGGAAGCGGTCCTTGAGGCCGGGCGGGAAGTCCGAGCCGGAGAGCTGCGGGAAGCGGGTGAGCTGGCGGATGTTGGTGACCGGCATGATCTCCGGGATGATCGGCGTCGAGCAGCCCGCCGCCTCGACCCGGTCCCGCAGCCGCAGGTAGTCCTCCACCTCGAAGAACATCTGGGTGATCGCGTAGTCGGCCCCCGCGCGGCACTTGGCCACGAAGTGCCGGATGTCCTCGTCCCAGTTCGCGGAGCGCGGGTGCATGTTGGGGAAGGCCGCGACCCCGACGCAGAAGTCCCCGATGCCCTTGATCAGCTCGACCAGCTGGTAGGCGTACTCGACCCCCTGCGGGTGCCGGACCCACTCGCCCTCCGGGTCGCCGGGCGGGTCGCCCCGGACCGCGAGCACGTTGCGGACGCCCTGGTCGGCGTAGTGGCCGATGATGTTGCGCAGCTCGGCGATCGAGTGGTCGACCGCCGTCAGGTGGGCGACGGGCGTCAGGGTGGTCTCGGTGGCGATCCGGCCGACCAGGTTGACGGTCCGTTCGCGCGAGCCGCCGCCCGCGCCGTACGTCATGCAGACGAAGTTCGGGTCCAGGCACTCGACCCGGCGGATCGCGTCCCACAGCTTGGACTCGCCGAGCTCGGTGCGGGGCGGCATGAACTCGAAGGAGAAGGAACGGTCTCCGGCCGCCAAGAGGTCACGGACCGTCTCTGCCCGGTCGGTTCTGGTGGACGGGATGCCGAGTGCCATGCTGGCAGATTAGCCCTCCCCGCGAACGGCCGACCAAACGTCGTCCACCAGCTGAGACGCCCGCAATCCGTTCGATGGACGGCCCGTACGGACGTTCCCACCGCCGCCCGTACGGACGTTCCCACCGCTGCCCGGACGGGCGTTCGACGGCCGGACCCGGCACGGCCCTCACGGCCGCCCGGTTAGGCTGATCGTCACCCGAGTGATGCCAGTGATCCGGAGTCCCATCGTGCCCACGCCCACCGCCCGCCCGGTCAGTCCCCTGGAGACCGAGTCCGTCCGCGAGCGTGTCAACGCGGCGCTCGCGGTCTTCATGACCGAGCAGTCCGAGCTGCTCGACACCGTCTCGCCCCAGCTGGGCCCGGTCGCCGACGCGCTGCGGGAGTTCCTGCTGGACGGCGGCAAGCGGCTGCGCCCGGCCTTCTGCTACTGGGGCTGGCGCGGGGCCGGCGGCCCGGCCGAGGGGGCGGGCATCGCCCGGGCGGCGGCGGCGCTGGAGCTGCTCCAGGCCAGCGCCCTGGTGCACGACGACCTGATGGACCGCAGCGACACCCGGCGCGGCCTGCCGTCGATCCACCGCCGGTTCGAGGGGCTGCACCGGGCCAACGGCTGGCGCGGCGACCGGGAGCAGTACGGGGCCTCGGCGGCGGTGCTGCTGGGTGACCTGCTGCTGATCTGGTGCGACGAGCTGTTCCTGCGCTCCGGCCTGCCGGCCGAGCGGGTGCTGGCGGCCAAGCCGGCCTTCGACCTGATGCGCACCGAGGTGATGGTCGGTCAGTACCTGGACGTGCTGGAGCCGGTGGCCGGGGACTCGGCGGACGCCGGGGCACTGGAGCGGGCGCAGACCGTGCTGCACTACAAGTCGGCGAAGTACACCATCGAGCGACCGCTCCAGGTCGGCGCGCTGCTGGCCGGAGCGGGGCCCGAACTGGTCTCCGCCTACTCGGAGTTCGGCCTGCCGCTGGGCGAGGCGTTCCAGCTCAGGGACGACCTGCTCGGGGTCTTCGGCGATCCGGGGGTGACCGGGAAGCCGGCCGGCGACGACCTGCGCGAGGGCAAGCGGACCCTGCTGGTGGCGCACGCGATGCGCGGCCTCTCCCCCGCCGACGCCCGGCACCTGGACGAGCGGCTCGGCGCCCCGGACCTGACGGCCGAGGAGGTGCCGGTGCTGCGCCGCCTGGTGGAGCGCAGCGGCGCGGCCGAGCTGGTGGAGCACCGGATCGACGAGCTGATGGCCCAGTCGCTGGCCGCCCTGGACGCGGCCCCGCTGGCCGGCGGCCCGGCCCGCGCCGTGCTGCTGGCGCTGGCCGAGGCCGCCACCGTCCGCAAGTACTGACGACCCGCCAGGACGACCTGCCAGGACGGCCCGCGAAGGACGCCGGATCAGACCTGCGGGAAGCCGTAGTGGTACCCCTGCTGCTCGAACCAGGGCAGCAGCCGCTCCAGCGCCTGGTAGGTCTGCGAGCGGTCGCCGCCGCCGTCGTGGAACAGCACGGTCGGGCCGGTGCCCTTGGCCATGCCGTTCTGCACGGCGGCCACGATGGCGTCCACGCCGGGGCGCTTCCAGTCGTCCGGGTCGACGTTCCAGCCGAGCGGGCGCATCCCGTGCTCGGCTGCGATCTGCCGGCTCTCGGGGGTGAAGGCCCCGCCGGGGGCCCGGTAGTACTGCACCTCGGCGCCGTCGCCGGCCGCCTGCTCGATCATCCGCTGGGCGTCCAGGATCTCGCTCTGCTGGTAGGCGAGCGGCTTCTTGTCCATGCCGGTGTCGTGGTGCACCGAGTGGTCGCAGAGCCGGTGGCCGCCCGCCACCACCTGCTTGACCAGGGCCGGGTGGGCCTGCGCGTTCGGGCCGACCATGCAGAACACCGCCTTGGCGTGGTGCTGGGCCAGCAGGTCGAGCACCTTCGGGGTCCAGGTCGGGTCCGGGCCGTCGTCGATGGTGAGGTTGACCGTCTTCCCCTGCTCCTCGGAGGCGTGCACGATCGACGGGTCCACCCGTACCACCGGGTCCGGGCTCGGGCTCGGCGCGGCGACCGGGGCGGAGCCGCCCCCGCCGTCGAGCGCCTGCACGGCGACCACCCCGCCGCCCGCCACCAGGGCCGCCGCCACCGCCGCCGCCACCGCGATCCGTATGCCTCGTCCGTGCCTGCCCGTCATCGTCACGCTCCCCTTGCCCGCCGTCGGTTCGTCTACGGTGACAAATACGCCCAAAGACGATCATTGGTTCCGAACGGCCCGAACTGCCGCACGGATCACACCCGTTCCATGCGACGACCGGCCGCCCGCAGCGGATGCGGACGGCCGGTCGGGAGCTCCTGCGTGCGCTACTGCCGTACCCGGCGGGCGAGTTCGGCCGCAGCCGCGCCCGGGTCGTCGGCGGCGGTGATGGCGCGCACCACCACGATCCGGGTGGCGCCGGCCGCCAGCACCTGGTCCAGGTTGGAGAGGTCGATGCCGCCGATGGCGAACCACGGACGGTCCGTCACCGCCTTGGCGGCGTACGACACCAGGCCGAGGCCGGGGGCGTACCGGCCGGGCTTGGTCGGGGTCGGCCAGACCGGGCCGGTGCAGAAGTAGTCCACCCCGGGCTCGGCGATCGCCGCGTCCACCTCGGCCTCGGCGTGGCAGGAGCGGCCGAACAGCACGTCCTCGCCGAGGATCGCCCGGGCCGCCGGGACGGGCAGGTCGTCCTGGCCGAGGTGCAGCACGTCCGGCCGGGCCGCGTGCGCGACGTCGGCCCGGTCGTTCACCGCGAACAGCCTGCCGTGCCGGCGGGCGGCGTCGGCGAAGACCTCCAGGTACTCCAGCTCCTGCTTCGCCTCCAGCCCCTTGTCGCGCAGCTGGACGACGTCCACGCCGTTGGCCAGCACCGCGTCGAGGAACTCCGGGAGATCGCCCTGCTCGCGCCGGGCGTCCGTGCACAGGTAGAGCCGGGCCTCGGCCAGCTGCTGACGGCGGTCCATCAGATCAGCTCGGCCTGGGCGCGGCGCTTGACCTCGGTGCCCCGGTTCTCCACCAGGGCCTCGATCGGGCTGCCGGGCAGCGAGGGCTGCTCGGTGAACAGCCACTCGATGATCTCCTCGTCGGTGAACTTGGCGTCCCGCAGCAGCGTCAGGGTGCCGGACAGGTGCTTCACCAGGCCCTCGTCCGTGATGAACGCGGCGGGCACCTGGAGCGACTTGTTCGGGCCCCGGCGCACCGCGATCAGCTGGCCGGACCGCACCATGTCGCGGACCTCGGTGACCCGGACGCCCCACCGCTCGCAGATGTCGGGCAGGTAGGTCCACTCGCGGACCAGGGATTCGATCTTGGACTCGTTCTCGCTCACGGCACCAAGACTGCCATCTCGGGCCGCCACGCCCTAAACCGAGGCGGCCTTCAGCTGCACCGCCGGGTCGGCGGCCAGCGCCGGGTCGAGCACCGCGCCGCGCTCGATCAGCTTCTTCGCCTGACCGGTGTCACGCGGCCGGTCCACCGCGAGCAGCGCCGTCAGCCGGCCCTCGCGCAGCCACAGCACCGTCCAGCCCGCCTCCTCCGGTGAGCCGCGCCACACCAGCGCGTCCCCCTCGCCGTGCCGCCCGGCGTACTGCACCATCCGGCCGAACTGCTCCGACCAGAAGTAGGGCACCGGGTCGTACGGGGTCTCCGCCCCGAGCAGTGCGGCGGCCACCGCCCGGCCGGACTGCAGGGCGTGGTCCCAGTGCTGGGTGTTCAGCCGGGCACCGAGCCGGGCCGAGGGGTAGGAGACGCAGTCGCCCACCGCCCACACCCCCGGCAGCGAGGTGCGCAGCCGGTCGTCCGTCAACACCGCTCCGGTGTGGTCGAGTTCGACCCCGCTGCCGGCCAGCCAGCCGGTGGCCGGGCGGGCACCGATGCCCACCACCACCTCGTCGGCGGGCAGTTCGGCCCCGTCCGCGAGCAGCACCGCGCCCGGCTCGACCGCCGCCACCCCGACCCCGCAGCGCAGCTCCGCCCCGGCCTCGGCGTACCAACCGGCCATCAGGGCACCGACCTCGGCGGGCAGCGCCCCCGCGACGGGCGTGGCGGCGGCCTCCACCACCGTCACCTCGCAGCCCAGCTTCCGGGCCACCGTCGCGGTCTCGGCACCGATCCAGCCCGCCCCGACCAGCACCAGCCGGCGGCCGGGCGCCAGGCGCTCGCGCAGGGCACGGGCGTCCTCGACGGTGCGCAGCGTCCGGGCGCCCGGGAGGGTGACCGGCTTGGCTCCGGTGGCCAGCACCAGGGTGTCGTAGCCGAACTCGCCCCGGTCGGTGTGGAGCACCCCGCCGGCCAGGCCGGTGGCGCGGTGGCCGGGGAGCAGGTCGACGCCCGCCCAGTTGACGTCCAGCGTGGTGGAGTCGGTCCGGCCGAGCAGCACGTCCTTGGAGAGCGGCGGGCGGTCGTACGGCGCGTGCGGCTCGGCCCCGAGCAGCGTCACCGGCCCGTCCCAGCCACCGGCCCGCAGCGCGAGCGCGCACTGCGCCCCCGCCATGCCGCTCCCGACCACGACCGCCCGTCCACTACCCGTCAGTTCAGCCACAGCGGTCACCCTACCCACGCGGGCCGTACCCCGGGCCCGCACCGGCACACGCGACGGCAGGCACGGGGACCGCGCGGGCACGGAAGGCGGCCGACCTCCAGCCGACCCGCCGTCAGCCGGTCGCCCGTGCTGCCGTCCCCCCGGCGCAGCGCGACCGGAGGGCGCGCCTCGGCTCAGGCCGTCGGTGCCGCCTGGTGCGGGACGGTGACCACGATCTTGCCGACCTGGACATTGGACTCCATGTACCGGTGCGCCTCGGCGATGTCGTCCAGCGCGAAGGTCCGGTCCACCACCGGCACCAGCGAGCCGCTGCGCAGCCCGGCCGTGACGAAGGCGACGCCGCGCCGCAGCCGCTCCGGGTCGCCGGTGACCTCGAAGAGCGTGTAGGTGCGGGTGCTCAGCGCCGGGTACTCGTCGGCGTTCGGCAGCGGGGTCGGGCGCGGGTCCAGCCGCCCGTAGACCACCAGCTGCCCGCCGGGGGCGATCGCCCGGGCCAGGGTGTTCACCCCGGGGCCGGAGACCGGGTCGAAGGCCAGCCGGACGCCCCGGCCGCCGGTGATCTCCGCGACCCTCGCGGGCAGGTCCTCCCGGTCGGTGACGATGACGTGCTCCGCCCCGGCCGCCAGCAGGGCCTTCCGCTTGGCCTCGCCCCGGGTGGTGGCGATCGGCACCGCCCCGAGGTGACGGACCGTCTGGATCGCGGCCAGGCCGACGCTGCTGGAGCCGGCGGTGACCAGGACGTGGTCGCCCGGCCGGACCGGGGAGTCCTCGGCCAGTGCCCCGTACGCGGTCAGGTAGGCCATCCAGACCGCCGCCCCGGCCACCGGGTCCAGCCCGGCGGGGGCGGGCACCAGGGCGTGGGCCGGGACGATCACGTGGTCGCCGTAGGTGCCGTAGACGTTCTGCGGGAAGGCCGGCACCACGCCGACCGGATCGCCGGGGGCGAAGCCGGTGACCTCGGGGCCGAGCTCCTCGACCACGCCGGCCGCCTCCGCACCGAGGCCCGACGGGAAGCTCGGCCGGAGGAAGTACCCGCCCGAACGGAACATCACCTCGGCCCGGTTGAGGCCGATCGCGTCCACCCGGATCCGGACCTCGCCGGGGCCGGGCGCCCGGACCTCCACCTCACGCACCGTCAGGACCTCGGGGCCGCCGATCTCGTCGAACTGGACGTGCCGCGCCATGGTTCGGTCTCTCCTTCTGCCGGATCCGCACTCGGAACGACCGAACCATGAATTTCGACCACCGTCAAACTTCGATGACAGTCGAACATCGCCCGGTCCGGCCGTACGATGGGACCTACCCGCCCTCCCGAGGAGTCACCGTGACCCGCACCCTGGATCACCCCGAACTGGCCGACGTCACCCTGCAGCAGGTCCTGGAGGCGCTGGTCGACCCGGTCAGGCGGCGGATCGTCACACAGCTGTCCGAGTCCGGGGCCGGCATGAGCTGCGGCACCTTCGACGCCACCGTCTCCCGCTCCACCCTCACCCACCACTTCAACGTGCTGCGCGAGGCCGGCCTGATCCGCCAGTCCTACGCGGGCACCACCAAGCTCAACACCCTGCGCACCGAGGACCTGGAGGCCCGCTTCCCCGGCCTGCTCCGGGCCCTGCTCGACGCCACCGGCTGACCTGACGACGGGGCCTGCGGCGGACCCCGCGGCGGACCTTGGAGCTTCGCACCAGCGGGGCCCGCCACGGCCGCGCCCACTCCGTGAACTCGCCCTTCGGCCGACGACCCGGGCGGGGATATGGTGGGGCGGTATCCACGGGAGCCCGGCGCACCGGGCTGAGAGGCGGGCTGACGCGGCCGGCGACCGTCCGAACCTGATCCGGGTCATTCCGGCGAAGGGAGTGCACGGCTTTGACACGCACCGAGAGCGACGTGCTGGTGATCGGCGGCGGCATCATCGGCCTGGCGGTCGCCTGGCGCACCGCCCAACGCGGCCTCGCCGTCACCCTGGTGGACCCCGAGCCCGGCCGGGGCGCCGCCCAGGTGGCGGCCGGCATGCTGGCCCCGGTCACCGAGCTGCAGTACGGCGAGGAGCCGCTGCTCCGCCTCGGCATGGCCTCCAACGACCGGTACGCCGACTTCGTCGCCGAGCTCACCGACCTCACCGACCTGGAGACCGGCTACCGCCGGACCGGCACCCTGGCGGTGGCGCTGGACTCCGACGACCGCGAGGAGCTGCGCGAGCTGCACGCCTTCCAGCAGCGGCTCGGCCTGGAGTCGCACTGGCTGACCGGCCGGGAGGCCCGCCGGCTCGAACCGATGCTGGCCCCCGGGGTGCGCGCCGGACTGCACGTGACCGGCGACCACCAGGTGGACGGCCGCCGGCTGGCCGCCGCGCTGGTGCTGGCCTGCGAGCGGTCGAACGTCACCGTGATCCGCTCCGCAGCCGTCGAACTCACCGTCACCGACGGCCGGGCCACCGGCGCCCGGCTCGGCTCCGGCGAGCAGCTGACGGCCGCTCAGGTGGTGCTGGCCGCCGGGCCGCAGAGCCACCGGCTGCCCGGCCTGCCGGACGGCGTGCTGCCGCCGGTGCGGCCGGTCAAGGGGCAGGTGCTGCGGCTGCGCATCCCGTCCGCCTACGCGCCGTTCCTGTCCCGCAACGTCCGGGCCGTGGTGCGCGGGCAGCACATCTACCTGGTGCCCCGCGCGGACGGCGAGCTGGTGATCGGGGCGACCAGCGAGGAGCAGGGCTACGACACCACCGTCACCGCCGGCGGGGTCTACGAACTGCTGCGCGACGCCCACGAGTTGGTGCCCGGCCTGACCGAGCTCCCACTGCTGGAGACCGGTGCCGGGCTGCGCCCCGGCTCGCCGGACAACGCCCCGCTGCTCGGCCCGACCGCGCTCCCCGGGCTGGTCGCCGCCACCGGGCACTACCGCAACGGCGTGCTGCTCACCCCCGTCACCGCCGACCTGACCGCCGACTACCTGGCCACCGGCGCGGTGCCCGCGCTGGCCGCCCCCTTCTCCCCCAGCCGCTTCACCCCGAAGGCCGCCGCATGAACCAGCCGAGCCCAATCCCCCTCACCGTCAACGGCACGCCCCGCGAGGTGCCCGCCGCCACCACCCTCGACCTGGTGGTCAGCGAGCTCAGCGCCTCCCCCGGCGGGGTCGCCGCCGCCGTCAACGAGGCCGTGGTGCCGCGCAGTTCGTGGTCCGCGACCGTGCTCCACCCGGGCGACCGGGTGGAGATCCTCACCGCCGTCCAGGGAGGCTGAGCAGCATGGCCGACGACCAACTCACCATCGCCGGGACGGTCTTCGACTCCCGGCTGATCATGGGCACCGGCGGCGCCCCCAGCCTGGAGGTGCTGGAGCAGGCCCTGCTCGCCTCCGGCACCCAGCTGACCACCGTGGCGATGCGCCGGGTGGACCCGGGCACCCAGGGCTCGGTGCTCGACGTGCTGACCCGCAACGGCATCCGGGTGCTGCCGAACACGGCCGGCTGCTACACGGCCGGGGAGGCCGTGCTCACCGCCCGCCTCGCCCGCGAGGCGCTCGGCACCGACTGGGTGAAGCTGGAGGTGATCGCCGACGAGCGCACCCTGCTGCCCGATCCGGTCGAACTCCTGGACGCCGCCGAGACCTTGGTGGACGACGGCTTCACCGTGCTGCCCTACACCAACGACGACCCGGTGCTGGCCCGCAAGCTGGAGGACGTCGGCTGCGCGGCCGTGATGCCGCTCGGCTCGCCGATCGGCTCCGGCCTCGGCATCCGCAACCCGCACAACTTCCAGCTCATCGTGGAGAGCGCGAACGTCCCGGTGATCCTGGACGCGGGCGCCGGCACCGCCTCCGACGTGGCACTGGCCATGGAGCTCGGCTGCGCCGCCGTGATGCTGGCCTCCGCCGTCACCCGGGCGCAGCAGCCGGTGCTGATGGCCGGGGCCATGCGACACGCCGCCGAGGCCGGCCGGCTGGCGTACCGGGCCGGCCGCATCCCGCGCCGCTTCCACGCCGAGGCCTCCTCGGCGATGGCCGGCCGGGCCGACCTGGACACCCGGGAGCGGCCGGCGTTCTGACCGCGGGTCAGCCGCCGCCGGGCCTCCTATCCTGACGGGACCGCTTGCCGCCGGGACGGGAGAGCCGATGCGCAGGGCCCTGACGGTCACCACCACGCTGGCGCTCGCGCTGACCGGCGCCGTCGCCCTGCCGCTGCCCGGCGGCGGCTGCACCGGCATCTGCTCGGAGACCGTCAACGCGAGCGGGCAGCCGCTCACCGCCGGGCGGAACTACTGCGCGGGCGGCCAGTCCACCGGCGGCCTGACGACCCGCCGGCCGGGCTGCGCCTCCGAGCAGTCCGAGCAGCGCTGGACCACCCTCCCACCCGGCCGGCAGACCCCGCCGGGCCAGGACTGGGACACCTTCCGGGTGGACCCGGGCCGGTGCTACCGGGTCTCCTTCGAGGGGTTCTTCCCGTGGACCCCGGACTTCGAGCGGAGCTACTCGGCCGCCGAACCGCTCTACGTCAAGGTCGGCAACGACTACACCGCCCGGGTCGAGAGCCAGCTCCCCGGCCCGTGCTGAGGCGCGCCCCGGCGGACCGGCGCGATCCGCGCCTGCGGGCCCGGCCCGGTCGGTAGCATCGGCCGGATGAGCCGACTGCCTCCGCTGCCGGAGTCCGGGCCCGGGCCCGACGGGTCCCGTACGGTCCGGGTGTTGAGTTACAACGTGCGCTCGCTCCGGGACGACCGGGCCGCGCTGGTCCGGGTGATCCGGGCCTGCGCCCCGGACGTGGTCTGCGTCCAGGAGTCGCCGCGCTACTGGCGTCCGGAGGGCCAGGCGGCCTGGCTGGCGGCCCGCAGCGGGCTGGTGGTGCTCTCCGGCGGCGGCCGGGCGGCGGCCGGGCCGCTGCTGCTCGGCCGGCTGTCGGTGGACGTGCTGGAGGTCCGGGACCGGCTGCTGCCGAAGACCCGGGGGCTGCACGCGCGCGGCTTCGCCACCGCCCGGGTGCGGATCGGCGGCTGCGCCCCGTTCACCGTGACGAGCTGCCACCTGAGCCTGGACCCGGACGAGCGGCTGCGGCAGTTCGCCCTGCTGCCGGAGCAGTTCGGGCCCGGCGAGGAGGGCTTCGTCGCCGGGGACTTCAACGAGCACCCGGACGGCCCCGGCTGGCGGCGGATGTCCGAGGCCTACCAGGACGGGCACCTGGCGGCGCCCTGGGGCGGCACCAACACCTCGGTGCCGTCCGACCCGCACCAGCGGATCGACGCCCTCTTCGCCACCCCGGGCATCGAGGTGCTGGCCTGTGGCGTCCCCCACGGCCTGCCGGGGGTCACCCAGCCCGACCTGGTGGCCGCCACCGACCACCTGCCGCTGCTCGCGGCCGTCCGGATCCCCGCGGTCAGAGGTTGAAGAGCCGGGTGTAGGGGGCCGACACCCGTACCCGCTGGGAGCCGAAGTCGACCAGTACGGCGTTGTCCGGGCCGCCTTCCAGGGCGATCACCCGGCCGAGGCCGTACTGGTCGTGGGAGACCCGCTCGCCCACGGCGAACTCCTTGGGCACGGGCTGCGGTTGAGCCTTGAAGGGACTGGTGGGCAGTGCGCGGCGTCCTGCTCCTGAATTCGTCATCCCGGCCAGTATGCGCCCCAGCGCGCCGGAGTGACCCCGCCGGTGCCTCTGCTACAGTGGGAACCACTTGCAATTCCTGGTTCCCATGAACGTTGTGTGCGCCTTCCGGTTGTGACCGGAGGCGCATTTCCTGTTTCTGGCGGGCCTCCTACAAGGAGATCAATACATGGCTAACGGCACCGTCAAGTGGTTCAACTCGGAGAAGGGCTTCGGCTTCATCGAGCAGGAGGGTGGCGGCCCGGACGTGTTCGCCCACTACTCGAACATCCAGGCCAACGGCTTCCGTGAGCTGCTCGAGGGCCAGAAGGTCGAGTTCGACGTCACGCAGGGCCAGAAGGGCCCGCAGGCCGAGAACATCCGCCCGCTGTAACACCCTCGAAGGGCCCGTACCGAGTGCTGCACCCGGTACGGGCCCTTCGTCATGCCCGCGCATTCCCCCCACCCGACGGGGCGTCAGACCACCGCTCCGCCGTTCGGGTCATCCGGCTCGTCCTCGTCGTCGCGGTCCTTCATCCGGATGACCAGGGTGGCGAAGCCGCCCAGGAAGGCGCTGACGCCGACCCAGGCCGGCCAGCCGGAGACCTCGCGCCAGACCAGGACGTCGAAGAGCAGCAGGGCCGGCCCGCCGAGCACGGCCAGCCAGGCGAACCGGGCGGTGGTGTCCAGCGAGGGCAGCGGCGGCGGCTCCGGCGGGACGAAGTGGCCCTCGTCCGGATCCTCGGCGGCCACGTAGTCCCGGGGGCCGGGCGCCTCCGGGCGGCGGCGCGGCTGCGGGGCGAACCCGTCCGGTCCGTCGGCGCCGCCGGGCAGGTCCTGCCGGGCCTCGCGGGCCCTGGTCTCCTTGGCCCGGACGTTCTCGATCTCCGGCCAGTCCGGGTCGGTCAGGTCGACCGGATCGTCGAACTGGGCCACCAGCGCCGCGAAGATCGCGTCCTGCTCGGCCTGGCTGCCGCCGCCGACCGGACGCCGGACGGGCGCGTCGGAGCCGCCCGACGGCTCGGGCGCGGCCTTGCCGTCCAGGGGCAGTTCCTCGTCGTCGCCCGCCGTGTTGTTCATCTGCACTGCCGGCCCTTCAGCTGAGGAGGTCCTCGGCACTCACGTCCACGCCGCGCGCCTCCACGACGGCGGCCGGGGTCAGGCGCCGGACGAAGTCGAGGCTCGACTCGACGATCAGTCCGGCGTCGTGGTCCAGCGTCGCCACGTGGTAGCTGCGCTCGCAGAGCAGCTCGGTCACATCGGTCGAGGATATCCGGGCCAGCACCAACTCGGAGTTGGCCGGGGAGACCACGTGGTCCTGCGGGCTGTGCAGCAGCAGCACCGGCTGGCGGACGTCCGGCAGCTCCGCCTGCACCGTCCGCCAGAGCCGGCTCAGCGACCAGGCGGCGTGCAACGGGGTGCGGTCGTAACCGAGTTCGTGCGTCCCGGGCTTGGCGATGTCGTTCGCCACCCCCGGCAGGCTGGGCACCAGGTGGCGGATCACCGGCAACAACACACTTGCGGGGTTGTCGGAACGCACGGACGGGTTGACGAGCACCAGACCGGCGAGCGCCGAGCCGTGCCGGGCGGCCAGCCGCAGGGCCAGCGCGCCGCCCATCGAGAGCGCGCAGACGAAGACCTGCTCGCAGTTCTCGGCCAGCTCGCGGAAGGCCCGGTCGACCTCGGCGTACCAGTCCTCCCAGCGCGTCACCTGCATGTCCTGCCAGCGGGTGCCGTGGCCGGGCAGCAGCGGGAGGGAGACGGTGTACCCGGCGGCGGCGAACTCCTCGGCCCAGGGCCGCATCGACTGCGGCGAGCCCGTGAAGCCGTGGACGAAGAGCACGCCGACCGGGCCGCCCTCCCGGCGGTACGGTTCGGCACCGGGCATCAGCGGCATCGGCTGGCTCCTCGACGAGGGAGTGTGAACGGGCGCTCGAATCGTCCCACGCAGGGATGCGGCTCGTACAGCCCCGCCGGTGCGTACCGGACCGGCCGGAAGCATTAGGATCGTGCGGTCCGCACTCCAGGAGGCCCCGGTTGTTCTACCGACTGATGAAGATGATCGTCGCACCGCTGCTGCGGATCTTCTTCCGGCCCTGGATCGAGGGTGCCGAGAACATCCCCGAGGACGGGCCGGCGATCATCGCCAGCAACCACCTCTCGTTCTCGGACTCGTTCTTCCTGCCCGCCCTGATGAAGCGTCGGGTGACCTTCATCGCCAAGGCGGAGTACTTCAACACCCCGGGCATCAAGGGCAAGCTCACCGCCGCCTTCTTCAAGGGCGTCGGCCAGCTCCCGGTGGACCGCTCCGGCGTGCGCGGCGCGGGCGAGGCGGCGATCCGCAGCGCCATCGCGGTGATCGAGGGCGGCGACCTGTTCGGGGTCTACCCCGAGGGCACCCGCTCGCCCGACGGCAAGCTCTACCGGGGCAAGGTCGGCGGCCTGGCCCGGGTCGCGCTGGCCACCGGCGCCCCGGTGATCCCGGTCGCGATGATCGACACCGAGAAGGTGCAGCCGCCCGGCCAGGTGATGCCCAACTTCGGCGTCCGCCCCGGCATCCGGATCGGCCGGCCGCTCGACTTCTCCCGCTACCAGGGGATGGAGAACGACCGCTTCATCCTGCGCTCGGTCACCGACGAGGTGATGTACGAGATCATGCGGCTCTCCGGCCAGGAGTACGTGGACATCTACGCGACCGCCGCCAAGCGGCAGATCGCCGAGGACAAGAAGCGCGCCGACACCGAGCGCAAGGCCGAGCAGAAGGCCGTCAAGGCGCAGCAGGACGCGGAGAAGAAGGCCGCCGCCGAGCTCGCGGCGGAGCAGGACGAGAAGGACCAGAAGGACCAGAAGGACGAGAAGCCCGAGTAGCACTCCGGCGGAGGGGGGCCTGATGGAGGCTCAGCGACCGGGCTGGGGCGGGCCCCTCGGGGCCGGCGGGATGTCGGTGGAGATGCCGCTGTGGCGGGCCATCTCCACCTTCCGGCTGCTCGCCCTGGCCTACGCGGTGCTCCGCTTCTTCGGGTCCTACCTGGACTTCCTGCACCCCGTCTCCGGCTGGATCTTCCTCGGCGCGCTCACCCTCTGGACGCTGGCCTCCACCCGGGCCTTCGCCGGCCCGCAGCGGTGCACCTGGTACGTGCTGGCCACCGACATGGCCTTCACCGTCTTCGGCATCGTGATGAGCGGCTACATCGACACCCCCGCCCGGATCGCCGCCGGTGCGCCCACCCTGCCGACCATCTGGGCGGCCGGCACGGTGCTCGGCTTCGCCGGCAAGGGCGGCTGGCGCTGGGCCGCCTTCGCCGGGGCCGTGATAGGGCTGGCCAACATCGCCGGGCACGGCGGGATCACCCCGGACAACCTGCACAACATCGTGCTGCTGCTGGTGGTGGGCTGCGCCATCGGCTACGTGATCGAGATCGCCCGGGCCGGCGAGAGCGCCCTGACCCGCGCGCTCCAGGTCGAGGCGGCCACCCGGGAGCGGGAGCGGCTCTCCCGCGACATCCACGACGGCGTGCTCCAGGTGCTCGCCCTGGTCCAGCGGCGGGTGGGCGAGAGCGGCCACCCGGAGGAGCTCGGCGAGCTGGGCCGGCTGGCGGGCGAGCAGGAGCGCGCCCTGCGCGCCCTGATGACGGGCGCCCGGCCCGCCGATCCGGCCGCCGCCGAGGAGACCGACCTCTCCGTCCTGCTGACCCGCTACGCGGACGACCGGATCACCCTCTCCGCCCCCGCCACCCCCGTGCCGCTCCCGGCCCGGACCGCCGCCGAGCTGACGGCCGCCGTCGGTGCCGCGGTGGACAACGTCCGCCGGCACGCCGGCCCGGCCGCCCGGGCCTGGATCCTGGTCGAGGACGAGCCGGACGCCGTGACCGTCTCGATCCGCGACGACGGCCCCGGCTACGCCCCCGACCGGCTGCCGGCCGCCGAGGCGGCCGGCCGGCTCGGCGTCTCCCAGTCCATCCGGGGCCGGCTGCACGACCTCGGCGGCACCGCCGACCTGTACTCGGCCCCGGGCCAGGGCGTCGAGGTGGAGCTGCGGGTCCCGCGCCGGCCGCAGGACTGACGGACCGTCAGCCGCTACGGGACGTTCCCGTAGCAGTCGTCCGACGGCAGCGGGCCGAGCGCGGAGTCGATCCCGCACACCAGCCCGGTCAGCAGGACCAGCACCACCAGGGCCACCCGCTGGAGCTGCGGGCCGCGCCGCTCGACCGCCAGGCCGAGCACGGTGAGCAGGACCACCAGGGCCAACCAGACCCCGGCCGCGATCAGCACCCACGGCAGCACCTCGCCGCGGAAGCAGCTCCCCCGGACCACCCAGCCCGCGGACACCGGCGCCACCACCGTGGCCACCACGGCGGTGACCACCAGCCACAGGCAGCCGGCCCGGTCCCGGGGGCTCGACTCCGCTCCAAGATCACTCATGGGCTGGAGGACGCCCGCCGGGGCCGCCCGGTTTCGCCCGGACGGCTCCGCTAACCTCGCCGGAGGCGTACGAGCCGCACCACCCACCCCCGAGGAGCCCGCTGATGGACGCTCAGGTCCGCGTCATGGTCGTCGATGACCACCCGATGTGGCGGGAGGCCGTCTCCCGGGACCTGGCGGAGGCCGGGTTCGACGTGGTGGCCACCGCCGGGGACGGCGAGGAGGCCGTCCGCCGGGCCCGGGCCAGCCTGCCGCAGGTGGTGGTGCTGGACCTCAACCTGCCGACCCTGCCCGGGGTCGCGGCCTGCCGGCAGATCGTCACCCAGGACCCGACGGTGCGGGTCCTGGTGCTCTCCGCCAGCGGCGAGCACGCCGACGTGCTGGAGGCGGTGAAGTCGGGCGCCACCGGGTACCTGGTGAAGTCCGCCAGCCGGGAGGAGCTGATCGAGGCCGTCAGCCGCACCTTCCACGGCGACCCGGTCTTCACCCCCGGCCTGGCCGGGCTGGTGCTGGGCGAGTTCCGCCGGCTGGCCACCGAGCCGGCCGCACCCGCCTCGCCCGCCGTCCCGCAGCTGACCGCCCGGGAGACCGAGGTGCTCCGGCTGGTCGCCAAGGGCCTGTCGTACCGGCAGATCGCCGACCGCCTGGTGCTCTCCCACCGCACGGTGCAGAACCACGTGCAGAACACCCTCGGCAAGCTCCAGCTGCACAACCGGGTCGAGCTGGTCCGCTACGCCATCGAGAAGGGCCTGGACGACACCCTCTGAGCAGGGGCGCCCCGCGCGGGGCGCCCCTGACCCTCCCTCAGACCGCGACCGCGCTGCGCAGCAGTTCGGCGACCAGCGAGACGCCGTCCCGGGTGAGCACCGACTCCGGGTGGAACTGCAGGGTGGCGAAGCCCGGCCCGCGCAGCGCGTGCACGTCCTCGGAGCCGTCCGCCCGGGCCACCTCGATCCCCTCGGCGGCCAGCCGGGCGGCGTCCTCGTCGGTGCAACGGGCGGTGAAGGTGTTGTAGAAGCCCACGGTGTGCCGGGTGCCGAACAGGTCCACGCTCTCCTGGGCGCCCTGGTACGGGACCTCCTTGCGGGCCAGCGGCAGGCCGAGCCCGGCGCTGACCAGCTGGTGGCTGAGGCAGACCGCGAGCAGCGGGGCGGTCCGGGCGCCGCTGCGGGCGGCGGCCAGCGCCTCCGCGACGATCGGCCGCAGCACCGCCATCTTGGGGTCGGCCGGATCGGCCGGATCGCCGGGACCGGGGCCGAGCACCAGCGGGCCCTGATGGGCCGTCACCAGGGCGGCCAGGCCCGGGAGGTCGTAGCGCACCACCCGGACCCGGTGCCCGAGCGAGCGCAGCAGGTGGGCCAGCATCGAGGTGAAGGTGTCCTCGCCGTCCACCACCAGGGTCTCCCGGTCGGCGGTCGCCACCGCCGGCTGCTGCATCCGGAGCCAGAACGGCGCCAGGTCCTTGCGCCGGGAGTCCAGCGCGGCCTGCACCCGGTGGTCGTCGGCCAGCACCGGCCGCCGGCGCCGGGCGGCGCCCTCGGCCGGCGCCGGGCGGGCACCGATCGCGGTCAGCACCCCGGCCGCCTTGGCCAGCGTCTCGGCCACCTCGGAGTGCGGGTCGGAGTGCCGCACCAGGGTGGCGCCGGCCCGCACCACCAGGGCGCCGTCGGGGGCGATGTCCACGGTGCGGATGCAGATCGGCGAGTCCAGCTGCTGGCCGCCGCCGGCCGAGCGGCCGATCAGGGCCAGCGCGCCGGAGTAGTAGCCGCGCCCGGTGCGCTCGTAGCGCCGGATCACCCGGGTGGCGTTCTGCACCGGACTGCCCGTCACGGTGGCGGCGAACATGGTCTCCTTCAGCACCTCCCGGACGTCCAGCGAGGTACGGCCGCGCAGCTCGTACTCGGTGTGCGCGAGGTGGGCCATCTCCTTCAGCCGGGGGCCGAGCACCTGGCCGCCGAGGTCGCCGACCGCGCACATCATCTTGAGCTCCTCGTCGACCACCATGGTGAGCTCCTCCAGCTCCTTGGGGTCGCGCAGGAACTCCAGCAGCGAGTCGATGCCCGGGCCCTCGGCCGGATAGCGGTAGGTGCCGGAGATCGGGTTCATCACCACCGTGCCGCCGCTCTGCCGGACGTGGACCTCGGGCGAGGCGCCCACCAGGTAGCGCTCCCCGGTGTGCACCAGGAAGGTCCAGTACGCCCCGCGCTCCTGCTCCAGCAGCCGGCCGAACAGCCCGAGCGGGGTGGCCGGCCCGAACTCCCCGAGCCGGGCGGTGAAGTCACGCCGGATCACGAAGTTGGCGCCCTCGCCCCGGCCGATCTCGTCCGCGATCACCCGCCGGACGATCTCCGCGTACTCCTCGTCCTCGACGTCGAACTCCCCGCCCTCCAGGGCGATCACCGGGGCCGGCAGCGCGGCCACCACCTCGGCCAGCGGGAAGACGTGGCTCTCCTCGACCCGCAGCGCCTGCAGCGGCGTGCCGTCGTCGTGGGCGTCGAAGCCGCGCTCGCGGATCTGCCGGTACGGCACCAGGGCGAGCAGGTCGTGCCGCGCGCCGCCCTCGGGGGCGCCCTCGGGGACGGGCAGCTCGGCCAGCGTGTCGTACACGCCGACGGTGCCGACCAGGACCTCGACGGTGTCCGGGGCGTGCCGCGGGGTCCGGCGGTGCAGCAGGGCGTAGGCCGGGGCACCGGGCGCGGCGAGGCGGTCGAGCAGGGCGGTCAGCGGGGTGAGGCTGGTCACGGTGGGTCGGTCCTTCCGGAGGTCTGCGGGTCTGGTGTTTCCGCTTCCGGGAGGCCGTCCTGCTCTCCTGATACGCCGACGGCCGCCCCGTGGGGCGGCCGTCGTGTGCGTCTAGGAACGCGCGATCCGTGGGCCACCCATGGGGTTGGCCCACCACCAGGAGAAGGTGTGCGGCGCGAACATGGGGCAGAGCCTAGCGGGCCGGTGCGGCGGAGTGAAGCCGGTCACCCTTTTGTCCGCGCGGTGTCTCACCCATCGGGCGGTGGTCACGATCCGCTCGTCACACCCCGTAGCCTTGACCCCGTGACCGTGACGAATCATCACTCCTGGCAGTCCCTGCCCGCGGCGCAGCAGCCTGAATGGCCGGACCAAGAGGCTCTGCGCAAGGTGCTTGCGGACCTCGCGTCCTATCCGCCCCTCGTCTTCGCCGGCGAGTGCGACCAGCTGCGTTCCCGGCTCGCTGCCGTGGCCCGTGGTGAGGCGTTCCTGCTCCAGGGCGGCGACTGCGCCGAAGCCTTCGACGGCGTGTCTGCGGACCACATCCGCAACAAGCTGAAGACCCTGCTGCAGATGGCCGCCGTGCTCACGTACGCGGCCTCGGTGCCGGTCGTGAAGGTGGGCCGGATCGCCGGCCAGTACTCCAAGCCGCGCTCCAAGTCGACCGAGACCCGGGACGGCGTGACCCTCCCGGTGTACCGCGGCGACTCGGTGAACGGCTTCGACTTCACCCCCGAGTCCCGGATCCCGGACCCGGAGCGGCTGAAGCGGATGTACAACGCCTCCGCGGCGACCCTGAACCTGGTCCGCGCCTTCACCACCGGTGGCTACGCCGACCTGCGCCAGGTGCACGCCTGGAACCAGGACTTCGTGCGCAACTCGCCGGCCGGCCAGCGGTACGAGCAGCTGGCCCGGGAGATCGACAACGCGCTGGCCTTCATGAACGCCTGCGGGGTGGCCCCGGAGGAGTTCAGGACGGTCGAGTTCTACTCCTCGCACGAGGCGCTGATCCTCGACTACGAGACCGCGATGACCCGGACCGACTCGCGCACCGGCGAGCTGTACGACGTCTCCGGCCACATGGTCTGGATCGGCGAGCGCACCCGTCAGCTGGACCACGCGCACATCGAGTTCGCGGCCAAGGTCCGCAACCCGATCGGGGTGAAGCTCGGCCCGACCACCACGGTCGACGAGGCGCTCACCCTGATCGAGCGGCTGGACCCGGAGCGCGAGCCCGGCCGGCTCACCTTCATCACCCGGATGGGTGCGGGCAAGGTCCGCGAGCACCTGCCCGCCCTGGTCGAGAAGGTCACCGCCTCCGGCGCCCAGCCGGTGTGGATCTGCGACCCGATGCACGGCAACACCTTCGAGGCGTCCAGCGGTCACAAGACCCGCCGCTTCGACGACGTGCTCGACGAGGTCAAGGGCTTCTTCGAGGTGCACCGCGCGCTCGGCACCCACCCGGGCGGCATCCACGTCGAGCTCACCGGTGACGACGTCACCGAGTGCGTCGGCGGTGGCGACGAGGTGCTGGTCGACGACCTGCACCAGCGCTACGAGACGGCCTGCGACCCGCGGCTGAACCGCAGCCAGTCGCTCGACCTGGCCTTCCTGGTCGCGGAGATGTACCGCAGCCAGTAGGCATCGACCGGCCTGATGTGACGAAGGCCCCTCCGCTTTTCGGGTGACCGAGGCGGAGGGGCCTTTTTCGTGCGCGTCATTATGGGTAAGGTAAGCCTTAGCTCAGCAAGTCGCCCACACCCTGGAGTCACCGCGATGTACGTGTGCATGTGCCATGCGGTCACCGAGGCCCAGGTCAAGCAGCAGATCGACGAGGGCGCCCAGACGCCCCGTCAGATAGCCCAGGGCTGCAAGGCCGGCACCGACTGCGGCTCCTGCGTGCGGCGGATACAGGCCCTGCTGGGTGAGCACGGCGCCCGCCCCTGCCCGACCGCCCGGCTGGCGGCCAAGCTCGGCCTGGCCGAGCCGGAGACCGGTGCCCAGGCCGCCTGACCACCCGCCCTCAGGACTCCGGCTGCTCGATCAGCTGGGCCAGGTAGAGCGCCTCGCCGAGCTTCTCCAGGAGCTCCAGCTGGGTGTCCAGGTAGTCGATGTGGTGCTCCTCGTCCTCAAGGATGGCCTCGAAGATGTTGGCCGAGGTGATGTCGTTCTTGGCCCGCATGACCACGATGCCGCGCTTGAGGCGGTCGATCGCCTCGACCTCGACCTGCCGGTCGGCCTCGAACATCTCCTTGACGGTCTGTCCGATCCGGACGTGGAACAGCCGCTGGTAGTTCGGCAGCCCGTCCAGGAAGAGGATCCGGTCGGTCAGCGTCTCGGCGTGCTTCATCTCGTCGAAGGACTCGTGCCGGGTGTACTTGGCGAGCTTGGTCCAGCCGTTGTTCTCCTGCATCTTGGCGTGCAGGAAGTACTGGTTGATCGCGGTCAGCTCGGCGGTGAGCTGCTCGTTGAGGAACTCGATGACCTCGGCGTCGCCCTTCATGGCGGTGCCCTCCTGTGCTCTGTTCAGCTGTACGGCTGCCCGCATCGTGACACCCTTTTGCCGCTCATTTCCAGTAAGTTCACGCTTAGTCCTGCCCGTGGCGAACTATCCGATTTGATGGTTTTCGAGGGCCGTCCGGAGGGGCGGGCGCGGCGGCCCCGGAGGGGTCTGTCACCATGGGGGCATGGGTCAGTCAGAACGCGAAGCAGATCCGCCGGCTGACCCGAGACTCCCGCCGGGCCAGCGGCTCCAGCGCGGCTGGCCGGTGCTGCACTACGGACCGGTCCCCCGGTTCAAGCCGCTGACCTGGGACTTCCAGGTGTTCGGCGCCACCGCCTCGGCGGAGAAGCACAGTTGGGGTTTCGAGGAGTTCCAGTCCCTCCCCCGGGTGACGGTGCACGGGGACTTCCACTGCGTCACCCGCTTCTCGATGCTCGGCAACGAGTGGTGCGGCGTGTCCGCCTCCACCGTGCTGGAGCTGGTGCCGCCGGCCGAGCACGTCACCCACGTGATGGTCTGGGCCGAGTACGGCTACAGCGCCAACCTCAGCCTGGCCGACTTCGCGGACGCAGGCACCGTCTTCGCCACCCACCACGACGGCGAGCCGCTCACCGTGGAGCACGGCTTCCCGGTCCGGCTGGTGGTGCCGAAGCTGTACGCCTGGAAGGGCCCGAAGTGGGTCCGCGCGGTCGAGTACATGCGGGCCGACCGGCGCGGCTTCTGGGAGGAGCGCGGGTACCACAACCTCGCCGACCCGTGGCAGGAGAAGCGTTACTCCTACCAGGAGGAGCCCGGCGACGGGCCACTGCGCTGAGGCCCCGTCAAGGCACCGGTCAGAACAGCGAGAAGCCGACCTTCACGGCCGTGCCCTGCTTCGCGGGCTGGCCCGCCGCCGGCACCTGGCCGTTGACCTTGCCGACCCCGAACAGCGCGCTGCCCTCCATCCGGAAGCCGGCCTCCTTGAGGGTGCGCTCGGCGTCGCCCTGGCTCATGCCGGAGACGTCCGGCACCAGGTGCATGCCCTTGCTGACCACCAGCGCCACCGGCGCGCCGACCGCCAGCTGGGTGCCGGGGGCCGGATCGGCCGAGACCACCGCCGCCTGCGGCACCGTGTCGCTGTACTCCTCGGTGACGGTGCCCGGGGTCAGCCGGGCCTCGGTGAGCTGACGGGTCGCCTGCTCCAGCGGGCGGCCGGCCAGCGGCGGCACCGCCACCCGCTCGGGCCCCCGGGAGACGGTCACCCGCACCGGATCGCTCTTGCGGGCCTTGGCCCCGGGCGCCGGGTCGGTGGCCATCACCTTCCCGGCCGGGACGCTCTCGCTGTACTGCTGGACCAGGCTGACCTCCAGCCCGGCGCCGGTCAGCTCCCTCTCCGCCTGCTCCTGACCCTGCGACAGCACGGCCGGCACGGTGGCGTACAGCGCGCCCGAGAGCGCGTAGGTGGTCCCGCCGACCAGCAGCAGCACCACCGCCAGCACCGAGGCCCAGACCGCCGGGCGCCGCAGCCTGGCCCCGATGCCGGGCCGGGCGCCGCGCCGCCGGGGCGCCCGGCGCGGGGCGGGCTCGTCGTACGGGCGGGGGCGGGTGAGCATCATGGTCGGGACGTCCAGCACGCTGGTCCGCTCGACCTGCTGGATCACCGAGGTGGCCTCGGTGGTGGGGTGCAGCGGGCTGGGGCGGGCCGAGGCGGGCGGCTCGGCGTCCAGCTGAGCCGGCGTCAGGGCCCGGCGGGCCCGCTGGAGGGTGGCCAGCAGCTCGACCGCGTCCCACGGGCGGCCCTGCGGGTCGCGGGCGGTGGCGGCGGCCACTATCGCGTCCAGGCCGGGCCCGGCGGCGGGGGCGGTGAGCGAGGGCGGCGGGACGTCCTCGTGCAGGTGACGGTAGATCACCTGCACCGGGTTCTCGCCGGTGTGCGGCTTGTGGCCGGTGAGCATCTCGTAGAGCAGGATGCCGGCCGCGTAGACGTCCACCCGCTGGTCGGTCGGCAGCCCCGGCCGCACCTGCTCGGGGGCCAGGTAGGAGACGGTGCCCAGCACGGTGCTCGGGCTGGTGGTCTCAGTCACCCCGTCGGAGCCGGTGAGCAGCCGGACCAGCCCGAAGTCGGCCACCTTGACCAGGCCGCCGTCGGTGATCAGCACGTTCTCCGGCTTGACGTCCCGGTGCACCAGCCCGGCCCGGTGGGCGGCGCCGAGCGCGGCCAGCACCGGCTCCAGCACGTCCAGCGCGGCCCGCACGCTCAGCGCGCCCCGGTCCCGGAGCAGGTCCCGCAGGGTGCGGCCGGGCACGTACTCCATGGCCAGGAAGACGGTCGTGCCGTCGGCGCCCTGGTCGAAGACGTTCACCACGTTCGGGTGGGCGAGCCGGGCCACCGCCTTGGCCTCGCGGATGAAGCGGCCGGTGAACTCGGCGTCCCGGGCCAGCGAGGGGTGCATCACCTTCACCGCCACCGTCCGGTCCAGCCGGGTGTCGGTGGCCCGGTAGACGGTCGCCATCCCGCCGACCGCGATCCGCCGCTCGATCCGGTACCGGCCGTCGAGCAGGGTGCCGGTCAGCGGGTCGGGCGGCGAGGTGTCCATCAGAGGAGTCTATGGTCTGCCCGGCCGGTCACCGGCCCTGCCAGGACGGCAGGTCGGCGGCGCCCATCACACTGCCGTCGCGGCGGTAGAGCACCAGCATCGCGCCGCGCTCCCGCTCGCCGGTCCAGGCCAGGTAGCTGCGGATGATCTGCTCGGTCCGGTCGGGCCGGGCGTCCTCCCAGTCGGTGGCCAGGTAGCTGTTGGTGTGGCCGCCCTGCGGCACGTCCCGGGTGGCCCTGGTGATGTGGCCGAGCACGGCGGCGTGCTGCTCGGGCGTGCCGTGGCTCCGCACGTACGCGGTGAACTCGGCCGCCACGTCGCGCCCTTCGGCCGGCATCGCGCTCGGGGCGTGCGCACCGGCCGGGCGGTCCGGCGGCGCGGCGGTGCAGGCGGTGAGCAGCAGCAGGCCGGCGGCTGCGCAGACGGTGCTGGCGCGGGTCATGACGGCCCCTCCCCCGGTGGACTACCCGCAGGAGTGTAGTCGGCACGCCGAAGGCCGGACGCCCTTGCGGACGACCGGCCTTGACGGTGCGTCAGGTGGTGCGGCGGCTCAGGTGCGGGCCAGGTCGGCCGCTCCGGCGATGCCGGCGGCGGAGCCCATCGAGGCGAGCACCACCTCGGCGCGCGGGCGGTGCACCCCACCGGTCAGGTACTTCTCGAAGGACTTGGCCACCGGGTCGAGCAGCAGGTCCCCGGAGTCGGAGACGCCGCCGCCGAGCACGAAGACCGCCGGGTCGAACAGGGCGGCCAGATCGGCCATCCCCCGGCCCAGCCAGTCGGCCAGCTCGTCGTAGCACTCCAGCGCCAGCGGGTCGCCCTCGGCGGCGGCCTCGGTGATGTGGATGCCCCGGATGGTCTCGGCGACGCCGTCGTTGAGCTCCAGCATCCGCTTGCCGGCCACCGGGTCGGCGGCCGACTTCTCCCGGCCGTAGCGGCGCAGCGCGCGGCCGGAGCCGTACTGCTCCCAGCAGCCGTGGCCGCCGCAGCCGCAGAGCAGGCCGTCGGGCACCATGTTGAGGTGGCCGATCTCGCCGGCCACGCCGAACCGGCCGCGGTGCAGCCGGCCGTCCAGCACGATGCCACCGCCGATGCCGGTGCCGACGGTGATCAGCACCATGTCGGAGTGCTCTGCCGCCGCGCCGAAGCGGAACTCGGCCCAGGCCGCGCAGTTGGCGTCGTTCTCCACCACGGTGTCGAGGCCGGTGAGCTCCTCGACCCGGGTCTTGAGCGGCTCGTTCTCCCAGGCGATGTTGGGCGCGAAGATCACCGTGGAGCGCTCGCGGTCGACGAAGCCGGGGGCGCCGACGCCCACGCCGGCCACGTCCGGGTACTGCTCCTTGAGCTCGCGCACCGCCTGGGCGATGGCGTCCACCGCCCACTGGGGATCGGCAGGGGTGGGTACCCGGGTCCGGGCGAGGATCTCGCCGTTCTCGTCGACCACGCCGGCCGCGATCTTCGTCCCGCCGACATCGACGCCGATGGTCAGAGCCATGTGTCCCTCAGCTATTCACTCGTTCCCGCTGAGCGGAACGCTACCCGGAGAAGAGGGCTCCCGTACACAGGGATTCATACATTATTCGAAGACAATTCCCGATCGTGATGGCGATGAGCATTCAGGAGTCGTACGTTCTGCCCCACCCGGTGACGCCTCGGAGTGACATCCTCACTGGTCAGGGTCGGTCGGTTCACTACTTGTCCGACGGTCCGTCAAGGTCGATGTGCTCGGCCTCGGCGCGTCCCGGCGCCGACCAGCGGCGCTCGTGCCCGCTCACCGCCGCCCGGTAGGCGGCCAGCAGCTCGCCCCCGGCGGCGGCCAGGTGGCCGTAGACCTCGGGGTTGCGCTCCCGCCAGTCGCCGACCGCCCGCTGGGCCTTCTCCCCCACGGCGGCGGCGATCCGGCGGACCTCCTCGATCAGGTCCTCCGCCCCGGCCTCCCGGCCCGCGCGGTCCTCGTGCTCTGCCTGCTCCTCGGCCATCGGGCCCTCCCTGGATGGTGGTCGCTGGATGGTGGTCGCTGGATGGTGCCCGGCGGCCGGCGTCAGCCGCGCGGCCAGAGGTCGTGGTCCGGAGCGAAGCGGACCGACAGCAGACCGTCGGTCAGCCCGGCCCCGCGGACGGTGCAGCGGCGCAGCGCCGAGGGCAGCGGGACGATCCGCCGGTGGTCACCGAGGCCGAGCACCAACTCGTCGCCCCGGCGCACCAGATCGAGCTCGGCCCGGTCGGCACCGGGCAGCGTGAGGTGCCAGACCAGCAGCCCGTCCTCGGCCAGCCGGTCCTCCACCCACCAGGGGTGCTCGGCCACGGCGGGCGCGGCGCCCGCGTGGAGCTGGGCGGCCACCTCCTCCAGGGCGGGCTCCGGCTGACGGCTGATCAGCAGCGGGACGTCCAACTCCCCCGCCAGCGCGGCCAGCTCGTCCCGCTCGCGGGCGGCCCGGCCGGCCAGCCAGGGGTCGGCGGAGTCCAGCGCGGCGGCGGGCAGCGCGCGGTGGGCGACCACCGCGTCGAGGCGCAGCCGGTGCAGGGCCAGACCGGCCCGGGCCCGGCGGAGTTCACCCGGACGGGGCGCCGCGGCGTCCACCACCAGGCGGACGGTGGTGGTCGGGGCCTCGATCACGGCCCGGGCCCCGGCCAGCGCCGCGGCGGCCCGGCCACGGGCCTCGAACAGCCAGTCGGCGGGCATCGGCACCCCGGCGACGGCGGCCAGCAGCGGGCGCAGGGCGCGGGCGGCCTGGCGCTGCTCGGGCAGCAGCCGGGCCAGGTGGCGCTCCAGTTGCTCGGGCAGGGCGAGCGCGGCGATCAGCTCGGCGGGGCGGGGCGCGGCCACCACCAGCACGCCGGCCTCGGTGGTGCGCAGCGCGCGGAGCAGGGCGAGCTGGGCGGTCCCGGGGAGGGCGGTCAGCTCCTCGCGGTCCAGCGCGGTGGCGCCGAGCAGGTCGAGGGCGGGGCCGAGGGCGTCCTGGAAGCCCTGCACCGCGTCCTCGAAGGCGGCCTGCGGATCGGTCCGGGCCACCGTCAGGGCGTCGGCGTAGCGGGCGGGTTCGGCGGTGAGGCGGACGCCGAGCAGGGTGTCCATCGCCCGGTGCGGGTCGTCGGCGGCCAGCAGGTGGGTGGGCCGGCCCCGGCCGGCGTGGTGCAGTGCCGTCGCGGCGGCGACCAGCTCGGCGCCGTCACCACTGACCAGGATGGTCCGCATCGGGTCCTCTCGCGGGGGGGGTACGGGACGGGGGCTCGCGTCCCCCGGCGGGGACGTGGCCGGTGCGGGTGCCGGTTCCCGTACGGACTCCGGCCGGAGTCGGCCTTCTCCCGACGCCGGATCAGGGCCGGGCCGGGTCCGGGGTCCTGACCGATGGCGGACGGCCGCGCCGGGGCGGCCGGATGGCACCCTGGCCGGACCCGGCCGACGGGGCCCGACGAGCGGACGGCTGAGGCTCCGTCAGGCGGGCGTCAGGGCGGGCGTCAGCCCTCGACGCGCTTCTTCAGGCCGGCCAGCGCGCGGTCGATGATGACCTTCTCCGCCTTGCGCTTGATCATGCCGAGCATCGGGATCTTGACGTCCACCGCGAGCTGGTAGGTGACGGCGGTGCCCTGGCCGGCCGGGGCCAGTGCGTAGGAGCCGTCCAGCGCGCGCAGCATCTGGCTCTTCACCAGCGTCCAGCTGACCTCGCGGTCGCCGTCCCAGGTGTAGGCGAGCACGTGCTCGTCGCGGATCGCCCCGGCGTCCAGCACCAGGCGGACCTCGGCGGCCCGTCCGCCGTCGACGGTGGAGAGCACCTCGACCTCCTTGACCTCACCGGTCCAGTCGGGGTACGCGGCGAAGTCCGCGATCACCGCCATGACCTCGGCCGGGCTCGCGTCGATGGTGATGCTCGACCTGGTGTGTTCCGCCATGGCACGGCCTCCGCTGTCCTCAATCAGGTGTGCGCCCAGCGAAGGCTACCGCGCCACCGGGGGCCCACCCGCCGCCGGGGTTCCGCCGCAGGTCAAGGGCGCAGGGGCTACCGGCGGGTATCCCTACGCTGCCGTAAGGTGCGAGTCGGGCAGAAACGGAGCACCCGGACGATGTGACTCTTCGAACACCTCGGCGAACAAGTCTGGCCATTCGTCCTACCGGGCAGTAACGTCCTGCCGTCCCGCAGCGTCGCAGACGAGGAGCAGTCTTGCTCGAGTTCAGCAATCCGGCCCGCTACCAGGTACCCGGCGGTGGCAACCTCTCCGATCTGATCCATCAGAACGCGGAGCGGCACCCGGGCGTCGCGGTCGTCAGCCGCAAGCTGGACGGGCAGTGGACCGACCTGACCGCCACGCAGTTCCTGGCCGAGGTGCACGCCGCCGCCAAGGGCCTGATCGCCACCGGCATCGCCCCCGGCGACCGGGTCGGCGTGATGTCGCGCACCCGCTACGAGTGGACCGTGCTGGACTTCGCGATCTGGTGCGCGGGCGCCATCACCGTGCCGGTGTACGAGACCTCCTCCGAGGAGCAGGTCGCCTGGATCCTCGGCGACTCCGGCGCCGTCGCCGTGGTCACCGAGAACGCCGGGCACGCCGAGCTGGTGGCCGGGCTGCGCGAGCGGCTGCCGGAGCTGAAGCACACCTGGCAGATCGAGGAGGGCGCGCTGGCCGCGCTGGCCGAGGCCGGGCAGGGCGTCGCCGACGGCACGGTGACCGAGCGCCGCTCGACCGCCGACGCCGACTCGATCGCCACCATCGTCTACACCTCGGGCACCACCGGCCGCCCGAAGGGCTGTCAGCTCACCCACGGCAACTTCCTGGCCGAGCTGGGGAACGTGACGGCCCGGATGGAGCCGCTGTTCCGCACCGGCGAGGCCTCGGTGCTGCTCTTCCTGCCGCTGGCCCACGTGCTCGGCCGGATCGCCGAGATCGCCGCCGCGATCGCCCCGATCAAGCTCGGCCACGTCTCCGACATCAAGGACGTCACCGCCGAACTGGCCTCCTTCCGGCCGACGTTGATCCTCGGCGTGCCCCGGGTGTTCGAGAAGGTCTACAACACCGCCCGGGCCAAGGCGCAGGCCGACGGCAAGGGCAAGATCTTCGACAAGGCGGCGGACACCGCCATCGCCTACAGCCGCGCCCTGGACCACGGCAGCGTCCCGCTCGGCCTGCGGCTCAAGCACGCGGTCTTCGACCGCCTCGTCTACCGCAAGCTGCGCGCCGCCCTCGGCGGCCGGGCCACCCACGCCATCTCCGGCGGCGCCCCGCTCGGCGAGCGGCTCGGCCACTTCTACCGGGGCGTCGGCTTCACCGTCCTGGAGGGCTACGGCCTCACCGAGACCTGCGCCGCCACCTCCTTCAACCCGCACGACAAGCCGAAGATCGGCACCGTCGGCCAGCCGCTGCCCGGCTCCTCGGCCCGGATCGCCGAGGACGGCGAGGTGCTGCTGAAGGGTCCTCAGGTCTTCACCGGCTACTGGAACAACCCGGCCGCCACCGCCGAGGCGCTGCGCGACGGCTGGTTCGCCACCGGCGACCTGGGCACCCTGGACGCCGACGGCTACCTGACCATCACCGGCCGGAAGAAGGAGATCCTGGTCACGGCGGGCGGCAAGAACGTCGCCCCGGCCGTGATCGAGGACCGGATCCGGGCGCACGCCCTGGTCGGCGAGGTGATGGTGGTCGGCGACCGCAAGCCGTTCATCGCCTGCCTGGTCACCATCGACGAGGACTTCTTCCCGCGCTGGAAGGAGGCCAACGGCAAGCCGGCCGGCGCCACCGTGGCCGAGCTGCGGGACGACCCGGCGCTGCTGGCCACCATCCAGTCGGCGGTGGACGACGGCAACCAGGCCGTCTCGCAGGCCGAGGCGGTCAAGAAGTTCCGCATCCTCGACACCGTCTTCTCCGAGGAGAGCGGCCACCTGACGCCCTCGCTGAAGCTCAAGCGGAACGTCGTGATGAAGGACTACGCCGACGAGGTCGAGGGCCTGTACCGGCGCTGACACCTCCCGCACGCCCCGAGCCGAAGGGGTGCGCCGGTGGCGAGGGGGAGGAGCGCGGGAGCGAGGCACGAGCGACGGAGCGACGACCGCCGCCGCCGGAGGCGAGCGGGTGGGTCACCGCCGAGGGCCTGGACCGGCGCTGACCCGCCGTCATGGCGAAGGGGCCCCGGGCGGAGATCCGCCCGGGGCCCCTTCGCGGCATCCTACTGCTGCGCCAGCAGCGAGGTCAGCCGCCCGGCCAGCAGGTCCCAGCGCCAGGAGCGCTCCACCCAGGCCCGGCCCGCCTCGCCCATGGTGCGGCGCAGCTGAGGGTCCTTCAGCAGCCGGACGATCCGCTCGGCGGCGGCCGACGGCGAGCCGCCGGGCACCACGTAGCCGGTCTCGCCCTCCAGCACCGCGTCCGGCGCCCCGCCGGAGTCGCCCGCGACCACCGGCAGGCCGGTGGCGCTGGCCTCCAGGTAGACGATGCCCAGGCCCTCCACGTCCAGCCCGCCCCGCCGGGTGCGGCAGGGCATCGCGAAGACGTCCCCGGCCCCGTAGTGCGCGGGCAGTTCGGACCACGGCACCGCACCGGTGAAGCGGACCGAGGCGGAGACCCCGGTGCGCTCGGCGAGCTTCTCCAGCTCTCCCCGGTACGGGCCGTCGCCGACGATCAGCAGCACGGCGTCCGGCACCTCGCGGAGGATCTGCGGCAGCGCGGTGATCAGGGTGTCCTGCCCCTTGCGCGGCACCAGCCGGGAGACGCAGACCACCACCGGACGGTCCGTCAGCCCGAGCCCGGCCCGCACCGCGTCGCCGCCGGAGTCCGGCCGGAAGGTCCGCTCGTCCACCCCGGGCGGCAGCTGCGCCATCCGGGCGGCGGCCTCCGGCCCGACCGCCGAGGCGATCCGGGAGCGGGTGTACTCGCCCAGGTAGGTGAGCACGTCGGTGCCGGCCCCGATCCGGCGCAGCAGCTGCCGGGAGGCCGGCAGCTGGGCCCAGGCGGCCTCGTGACCGTGCGTCATGCCGAGCAGCCGGCCGGCCCCGGCCCGGCGCAGCTGCGGGGCCATCAGGCCGAGCGGGGCGGCGGCGCCGAACCAGACCGAGTCGCAGCCCTCGGCGCGCAGGATCTCGGCGGCCCGCCGGTTGACCCTCGGCGTCGGCACCATCATCTTGGTACCGTCCCTGATCACCGGGAACGGCTGCTCGGCGTCGAAGGCGGCCACCTCGCTGCCGTCCCGCCAGGTCGAGGCGTAGACCACGACGGAGCCGGCCGGCTGGCGGACGGCCATGTTGTGCACGAACGCCTGGATCCCGCCCGGCCTGGGCGGGAAGTCGTTGGTGACGATCAGGGTCTTCTGCATCTGACGGCTCGCTCGGTCGGGGGGTGCTCGGTGTACCGCTCGGTGGTCCGTACGATAGGTCAACACCCCGGTGCGCCGGGAACGCGACCGGCCCGGCGACCGTTGGCCGGTCGGACAGGTGGACGAGGGAGTGCGGTGGAGTTGGTCCCGGCCGGGAGCACCGGCCTGAGCGCGGTCGAGCGCGCCCCCGTACCCGGCACCCCGCGTCCGGCCGGCGGCGCGCTGTGGGCCCTGGCCGGCGGCTGGCTGGCCACCCGGACCCTGATCGTCCTGGTGGTGGCGGGCGTCCTGCGGGTCGCCGCCACCGACGTCACCGCCGACGTCTCGGTGATCTACCACGGCTGGTACCAGGTGCTGCAGACCGGCACCTTCCCGCTGGACGACGTCACCTGGCAGTACCCGCCCGGCGCGGCGCTGGTGATCCTGCTGCCCGGGCTGCTGCCCTGGTCCTACCTGGTCTCGTTCTGGGTGCTCTGCGGGATCTTCGACGCCGTCACGATGGCCCTGCTGATGCGGGCCGGCACCAAGCGCGGCCGGAGCTTCTCCGGCGCCTGGGTCTGGGTGGCCGGCGTGCCGCTGCTCGGGCCGACGGTCTACTGCCGCTACGACATCCTGGTCACCGCGCTGGCGGTGGCCGGCCTGCTGGTGCTGCTGCGCCGCCCGGGGCTGGGCGGTGCGCTGCTCGGCCTGGGCGGGCTGGTGAAGGTCTGGCCGGTGCTGGCCCTGATCGGGACCCCGAAGGGGCGGCGCACCCGGCGCTCCTGGACGGCGGCGATCGCCTCGTTCAGCGCGCTCGGCTTCCTGCTCACGGCGGGGATGAACGGCGCCTTCGAGTTCCTCAAGTTCCAGCGGGACCGGGGCATCGAGGTGGAGTCGCTCGGCGCGCTGCCGGTGCACTACGGCCGGATGCTCGGCGCCTGGCAGGGCGAGGTGAAGATGAACTACGGCTCGGTGGAGATGCTCGGGCCGTGGGTGCCGGTGATCACCAAGGTGGCGCTGGCCGCCTCGGTGATCGGCTTCGCCTGGCTGCTGTACTGGCGGCTGCGGGCCCGCCGCTGGACCACCGCGACCACCTACGACGCCGCGCTCGCCGCGCTGCTCGTCTTCACCGTGACCAGCCGGGTGATCAGCCCGCAGTACCTGGTCTGGGTGGTCGGCATCGCGGCGGTCTGCCTGACCGTGCGGGGCACCAGCCAGAAGCCGGTGGCGGTGCTGGTCCTGGTGGCCACCTTCTTCACCATGCTGGAGTTCCCGATCCTGTTCGGCCAGGTGGTCAACAGCGAGCCGTGGGGCGTGGCCGTCCTGACGGTCCGCAACCTGCTCCTGCTGGTCGCCACCGTGCTCTCCTGCCGCCGCCTCTGGCTCTCCACCAGGGCGCCCGGGCAGACCAGGACCCTGGTCATCCCGCCCCGCGCGCTGGAGCCGGCCACCCCCACCGGCTACCCCGTCCGCCCGGGCATCGCCTACGAGCAGGACCTGCTGGACGACGTGGACCAGCCCACCGCCAAGCGCTGAGCCCCGACGCGCGTCCCCGGGAACCGACGGGCGGACCGGGCGACGGGCCGTCAGTGCCCGAAGCGGCGGTGCAGGTCGTCGTCCCACTGACGGGTGAACTCGTCCAGGCCGAGGCCGAAGGCGGTGCGGAGCAGGCCGTCCAGCCACTCCTCCCGGGTGGTGGTCGGCCCGGCCGCGCCGGCCGCGCGGTAGAAGGCCACCAGGCGGCGCTCGCCGAACCGGCGGGCGATCAGGTCGCAGGCGGACCAGGCGAGTTCGTAGGCCAGCGCGATGCCGGGCGAGCCCGCCGCGAAGTCGGTGTCGGCCGGGAGCGCCGGAGCGAAGCCGGGGGCCGCGGCGGCCGCGGCCAGGGCGGGGGCGATCTGCTGGGGTGTGCGGCCGGTGCCCCGGTAGCCGGTGTGGTCGGCGACGCCCTCGGAGAGCCAGAGCGGGGTCCACGGCCGGGTGTCGGCCCGGGTCGCGACGTGGGTGGCCTCGTGCACGGTGACCACCCGGCGGCCCAGCTCGCTCAGCCCGGCGTAGGCCTGGGGGTTGATCAGGATCCGGTCGGCCGGAGTGCGCACCGGGGCCCCGGCGGCGGCCGTGGTGACGGCGGCCATCCCGGCGTACTGGCCGGGCGGCGTGCCGAGCAGCCGGTCGAACTGCGCCTCGGTGGCGGGGTGCTCGATCAGCAGCCGGCCGGTCCAGCCCGCCCCCCAGACCTCGCCGACCAGCGGCACCGCCAGATCCGCGGCGGCCACCGTCCGGGCCAGCTCGGCCGGGGCCGCCTGGCCGAGCACCAGGCAGTGCCGGCCCCGGACCACCGAGACCGGCCCGAGGTCCCAGGGGGCGGCCGGGCCGTCGGCCTGTTCCTCCGTCAGCCCCCACTGGCCGCCGACCCGTCGGAAGGAGAGCCGGCGGCGCAGCACCGACGGGTACTCGTCGTACTCGGCGACCCGCCAGCCGAGCTCGGCCGTGAGCGTCACGGTGTCCCCGGCCGGCTCGCTGAACTCGGCGACGCGGTAGGAGAGTTCGGCCAGCGGCAGGTCGGCGGTCCGGCGCAGCAGGGCCTGACCCGCCTCCCCGGTGGGCAGTGCGGTGGCGTCCCGGCGCAGCAGCGCCCGGGCCCGCTCGGCCAGCAGCGCCTCCAGCTCGGGGCGGACGGCGGGCACGGTGGCCGCCGCCGTCGGCCCGGCGAACGCCGGGATCCGGTCCCGCACCTGCGGTGGGGAGAGCTGCACCAGCCCGCCGGCCGCCAGCAGCAGTGCGGCCCGTCGGGAGAGCACCGGCGCGGAGCCGGTCATCCCGGGCACCGGGCCGTCCCGCCGCCGGCGGCGGGCACCGGACGGGCAGCGCGGCAGCCCACGGCACCGCAGCGGGCCGCACCGGAGCGGGAGGGCCTGGAGGGTACGCACCGCGACGGCCGCCACGACGGGTCCCCGCCCGGACCGACGGGGCGGCGGGACTCGGGAAGGAGCCGTGCGGGCCCGGGGCGGGACAGCGCGCGCACCCCGCCGGGACCAGGGCGGACGGCCAGCGGCCCGGAGCCGCCCCGGGGGCCCTCGGGTCTCATACCCGGACGACTCCGGTGACCGGCATCGCGTTGACGCTCTCGTAGCGGACCCGGGCACCGGGACAGCGCGCGCACCCCGCCGGGACCAGGGCGGACGGCCAGCGGCCCGGAGCCGCCCCGGGGGCCCTCGGCTCTCATACCCGGACGACTCCGGTGACCGGCATCGCGTTGACGCTCTCGTAGCGGACCCGGGCACCGGGACAGCGCGCGCACCCCGCCGGGACCAG
>NZ_JBIWFX010000003.1:82290-168262 GCF_044763225.1 Kitasatospora sp. NPDC096147
CCCGGAGCCGCCCCGGGGGCCCTCGGCTCTCATACCCGGACGACTCCGGTGACCGGCATCGCGTTGACGCTCTCGTAGCGGACCCGGGCACCGGGATAGGGCGCGTGCACCACGACACCGCCGCCGGCGTACATGCCGACGTGGTGCATGTCCCTGTAGAAGATCACCAGGTCTCCCGGCCGGGCCTCGGAAAGGCTGATCCGCTGGCCCGCGTTGGCTTGCTGCTGCGAGGTCCTCGGCAGGGTCACTCCGGCCTGCCGCCAGCTCCAGTACATCAGACCCGAACAGTCGAAGGTACGGGGGCCGGTCGATCCGTAGACGTAGGGGGAGCCGATCTTGCTCGCGGCGGCGGCCAGCGCGGCGGCGGCCCGGCCGGAGGCGGGCGGGGCGGTGCCGAGGTCGACCCGCTCGGCGCCCCGGGCGGCCCGCTGCTGGGCCTCCCGGGCGTCGTCGGCCTGCAGCCGGGCCCGCTCGGCCGCGCCGAGGCCGTTCAGCAGGCGCTGGGCCTTGGCCAGCCGCTGGCGGATGTCCTGCTTGCTCTCCGTCAGGGTGCGCCGCACCGACTCGAGTTCGGCCAGCTTGGCGGAGGTCTCGGCGCGGCGCTGGTCGAGGCGGCGCTGACGGTCGATCACCTGGCGCAGGGTGTCGTTCTGCCGCTCGCTCACCTGGTCCAGGGTGCGGGCCCGGTAGAGGTAGGCGGCCGGGTCGGAGTCCAGCATCAGCTGGACCGCCGGGTCGATGCCGCCGGCCCGGTACTGCGCGGCGGCCACCGAGCCGAGGTCGGCCCGCATCCGGTTGAGCTCGTCCTGGGCGGCGGCCACCTGGTCCTGGAGGGCGCCGGTCTCGGCCTGGAGCACCCGCTGCTGCTCCTGCGCGGCGTTGGCCCGCTCGGAGGCCTGCTCGGCCTCCTCGTAGATCCGGTCGACCTGGGCCTTGACGTCCTTGCGGTTGGCCGGCTCGGCCGGGGTGCCGGGTGCGGCGGTCGCGCCCCCGGAAGCCGCCACCGAGAGCACCGTGGTGGCGGCTGCGGTGAGCACCAGCGCCCGGGTGAACCGGCGGGCGGCCGGCAGGGGGGAACGAGACACGGCGGCGGCTCCTGTCCTGCGGCCGGGCCACCGCCGCCGCCCGGTGGGCGGGCGTCCTGACGGAGGTCCGGGGGCAGACGTTAGCGAGTCGCGGCGATCTAGTCCAAACCCCTACAGGGCCGAATATTTGACCACTAATCGGACAGCTGATCCATCGTCAGGGAACGCCGCAGGCCCGGCACGGGGCCGGGCCTGCGGACTGTAGGACGTTCGGGTGGGTCAGACCCGGACGATCGCGTTGATCGGCATCACCGTGGCGGACTCGTGCCGGACCAGGGTGCCGGTGCGCGGGGCGTGCACGATCTGGCCGCCGCCGACGTAGAGACCGACGTGGTGGCGGTCGCCGTAGTAGATGATCAGGTCGCCGGGCTTGGCGTCGGCGATGTTCTTGCCGATGTTGGTGCCTGCGCCGGCCTGCGACTGCGAGGTGCGCGGCAGCGAGATGCCCGCCTTGTTGAACGCCCAGACCATCAGGCCGGAGCAGTCGAAGGCGCCGGGGCCGGTGGCGCCCCAGCCGTAGGGCTTGCCGATCTGCGCCTCGGCGGCGGCCACCACGGCGGCGGCGTAGGAGCCGGCCGGGGCGCTGCTGGAGAGGTCGGTGCGCTCCTCGGAGCGGGAGGCGCGGTCGTCGGCGGCCGGGGCCTTCGCGGCGGGGGCCTGCGGCGCGGACTGCGCGGGCTTGGCGGCAGCGGCGGCCTGTGCGGCGGCAGCGGCCTTGGCGCTCGCCTCGGCGGCGGCCTTCTCCTCGGCCTCGCGGATCTTCTGCTTCTCGGCCGCGTCCAGCGAGTCGAAGAGGGCCTGGGCCTTCGCCAACTTGTCCTGGACGTCGTCCTTCTGGGCCTTCAGCTGCTGGCTGGTCTTCTCCAGGTCGGCCAGCTTGGCCTGGGTCTCGGCCTTCTGCTGGTCGAGCCGCTCCTGCTCGCCCTTCAGCTGCTTCAGCGCGTCCGACTGCGAGACGCCGACCTGGTTGATCGCGCCGGCCTGGCCGAGGAAGGCGTCCGGGCTGCTGGAGAGCATCAGCTGCACGGTCGGGGATATCCCGCCGGTGCGGTACTGCTCGGCGGCGATCTCGCCCAGGCTGGCCTGGAGCGCGTTCACCTGCTCCTGGCCGCGCGCCACCTCGTCCTGGAGGTGGCCGACCTGGGTCTGCAGGGCCTGCTGCTTCTCGGTGTTCGCGTTGAACTGCTCGATCGTGACCTCGGCCTGCTCGTTGAGGTTGTCGATCTGGGTCTTGACCTCGTCCTTGGAGGGCTGCGGGTCGGCGTGCGCTCCGGTCTGGCTGGACAGGACGACGGCCGCGGCAGCGGCGGCGGTCATGATCGAGACGCGGGTACGACCGGCAGGCTTGGGACGACGATGGGACGCCACGAAGGCGGGCTCCTTCTTCCTACGTCCGCCTACCGGGTGAGCTGACGGGTTCGGGCTGGAAGGTAGCCCTACGACGCCTCACCCCCCGTGCCGTCTCACGACGGCCCTGCGGGCCTGACGCCGATTCACCCCGAGGAACGTGGTTCCCCGGCTCCGGTCCGCAGCCACCCCTCGGGGTCCCCTGTCGGGCAGTCAACTGACCCTGCCCCGCTGCTTCTCGAACTCGGCGGTAACCACCGCCGCCGCCCAGGCTGGACGATCGACAGTGCGGTGGTTCGACTAGGACCCTAGTAACCCAACCGTGATCGGTTCAAATCCTTGTCAGTAAAAAGTCGTAATGAAGTCCAAGTGCCTTTGTGATTGCGACCCTGCGTGATCGTGATCGCACGGTCCGCCGACATTTCCGGCCCCCGGACGCCACAGGGCCCACCGGAGGTGTCCCAGATCACAGGAGCTCTTCCGGTGGGCCCGGGCGTGTCACGGGGCGTCAGTTGCCCCACGTCACACCAGATGTCCGTTATGCCTCGCTCGGCTGACCGCGCGTCAGACCCGGCGGATGGTCTTGATCGGCATCACGTCGGCGCGGGCCACCTTGACCACGTCGCCGGTGCGCGGCGCGTGCACCATCATGCCGTTGCCGATGTACATGCCGACGTGGTGGGCGTCGGAGTGGTAGATGATCAGGTCGCCCGGCTGGGCGTTGGCGATGTCCTTGCCGACGTTGGTGCCGACGCTGGCCTGCGACTGCGAGGTGCGCGGCAGCGAGACGCCGGCCTGCGCGTAGGACCAGACCATCAGGCCGGAGCAGTCGAAGTTGTTCGGGCCGGTGGCGCCCCAGACGTACGCGCGGCCCAGCTTGCTCATCGCCGCGTTCATCGCCGCGCCGGCGTAGCCGGCGGCCTGCGGCAGGGTGCTCGGGTCGAACTTGGTGGTGGTCCCGCCGCCGTTGCTGCGCGAGGAGCGGTCCTCGCTGGCCAGCACGGCGGCCCGGTCGGCGGCGCTCAGCTGGTTCAGGAGGTTCTTCGCCTCCTGGAGCTTGCGCTGCACCTCGGTCTTCGAGTCGTTCAGCGCCTTGGTGTTGCGGTCCAGCTCGGCGAGCACCGAGGCCGCCTCGGCCTTCTGCTGGTCCAGCCGGCGCTGCTGGTCCTGGAGCGAGCGCAGGGTGGACGCCTGGGTCTGGTTGACCTGGTCGGCGCTGGACGCCTTGCTGAGGTAGCCGTCCGGGTCCGAGGCGAGCATCAGCGCCACCGACGGGTCCACCCCGCCGTTGCGGTACTCCTCGGCCGCCACGGCGGACAGGCCGGTCTGGAGCTCGGTCATCTGCTCCTGGCCGCGCGCCACCTGGTCCTGGAGCTGGTCGGCCTGCTTGCGCAGCTGGTCGGCCCGCTCCTTGGCGCCGTTGTAGCGCTCGGCGGCCTGCTCACCCTCTTCGTACAGCTTGTCGACCTGCGCCTTGACCTCGTCCTTGGTGGGCTTCGCGGGGGCCGCGTAGGCGCCGGACTGGGCGGAGAGGGCGACCGCGGTCGCAGCGGCGGCGGTGAGCACGGTGACCCGTGCGCGGCTCGGCTGCTTGGGACGGCGGTGGGAAGCCAAGGTGACGAACTCCTTCAGCTTCTGGACGCTCACCCGTTCGGGCGTTAGTCCAGAAAATAGGTTTGACGCCTGACCCTAGTGAGTCAGAACCCGTCGCGCCACTCCCCTACCGGGACGAACTTCCCTACGCTCACCGGCTTTCACGGTACGGACACAAACGCGCCACGCTGCCCTGACCTGACGTCAGAAGAGTTCACGGCCTGGACAACCGCCGGAGCAGCAGCATCGAGGAGACCGGGCGCGCACCCGCCTTCTTCACGCCGTCCGCCACCTCCTTGTCGGTGGAGACCACCACCACCGGCCGCCCCTGCGGCTCGGCCCGCACCAGGCGGCGGATCAGCTCGTCGGCCGTCTCCCCGGTCCGGCTGAACCGCACCCGCACCCCGCGCGGCGGCGCCATGATGACCGGGGCGTCCAGGTCCTGGCCGTCGAAGACGCAGGTCACCTCGGCCTGGGTGCGCTGGGCCAGCATCGCCAGCCCGCCCAGCAGCCGCATCCGCTGCTGCTCCAGCGGCAGCGTCGGGTACCCGGTCTTGGTCACGTTGTAGCCGTCCACCACCAGGTGGACCTGAGGGATCGCCAGCAGCTGGTCCAGCAGCGCCGGATCGTCCTCCGCCAGTGCCCGCCGGGCCACGTCGTGCGGCGAGGCCGAGCCCGGCACCACCGCCTCCACCAGATCGGCCGGGTGGAGCTGCGTCACCGGCAGGGCCAGCTCGCGCTGGAGCCCCTGGGCCGACTGCAGCACCGTGTCCAGCAGCAGCCGCAGCCGCATGTCCTCCACGCTGCGGCCCTCCCGCGCGGACCGGCGGCCGCTCTCCAGCGCGCTCTCCAGCTCGGTGATCCGGTGCCGCAGCCGCCGGACCTCCGCCTCGGCCGTGCCGAGCTCCGTCGCCGCCGCGCCCCTCGCCTCGGCCAGCTCGGCCTGCGCCTTGCGCGCCTCGGCCTGGGCCCGCCGGGTGTCGCTCTCCAGGCTGCGCACCTTCTTGCGCAGCGAATCCGCCTCCCGGCGGACGCCCTCGCCCTCGGCCCGCTGCCGCTCCAGGTCGGCCCGGCCCTGCGCGCGCACCTCGGCCAGCTCCTCCTGGAGCTTCTCCACCAGGCGCTCGGCCTCGGCGGCGGCGCCCTCGGCCCCGGCCCGCTCGGCCTGCTCGCCGGCCTCCGCGACCAGGGCCGTCCAGCCCGCCGGGCGGACCAGGTAGGCGGCGGCGGCCACGTCCATCGGATCGGCCGCACCCGGCACGCTGCCGGCCTCCAGCGCCTTCACCAGATCCGGCTGGCCCAGCCGCAGGCGATCGGCTATCCGCTGCCGGAAGGCGGGCTCCGCCTCCAGCGCGGCGGCCAGCGCGGTGCCCGCGTACTTGGCCCGGCGGGCGGGGGTGAACTTGGCGTACTGCCGCAGCGCGGACGGGAGTTCACCGACCGGCAGGCCCCCGAGGGCGTCGGCGGCGATGCCCACCACTCGGTGGCGGACCCCCTCCGGGAGCGGTCGGCCCAGTTGCTCGGGGGCGGCGGGCTGCTCGGGCTCGGCCTGCTCGGGCTGCTCGTGGTCGGGCTGCTCGTGGTCGTCGGCGGGCTGCCCGGGGTGCTCGGCTGACGGCTGCTCAGCCGTGGTCTGCTCGGCGGCGGCCGGTGCGACGGCCGCCGGGGCCGGCTCCGCCGGGGGTCGCTGCCCCTGCGGTTCGGCTGTCCCCCTGGCTGCGTCCACCACGTCCTCGGCTCCGATCCTGCTGCTGCGCGGGGTCCGCACGGCCGGTTGCCGCTGCCCTCAAACACACCGCTCTCTGCAATTGTCGCGGGTACCGTGCCCCGGCCCGACCCACGCCACACTCCGGGCGGGCCGGGGCACCCCCGGATCAGGACTCCTACCGGCCCTGCTGCTCCTCCGCGGCCTCCTCGGCACCCGGGCGCGCCACCAGCTCGACCTGGTCGACCGCGTTGCACCAGCGGCAGCGGACCGACTCGACGGTCTCCGCCAGCACCTCGGTCTCCTCCACCTTGGACTCACCGGCCAGGTCGAAGTGGAGGAACTCCACCGTCCGGGCGGAGCGGGTCACGTCGAAGCGGGTGAGGTTGCCGCAGAGCGTGCAGCGCCAGCGGGTCTCGGCGGTGGGGAGGGCGATCGTCATGTGCCTAGTCCTCTCGTTGGTGCCGCGTCGGCGGTCACCCAGGGTCCGGGAGGCCAAGCCTATGGCCTGGCCGCGGCGGGCCGGACCGCCGTCCGCGATCCGGTCGGGTCCCCCACATGCAGCAGGAGCGGGTGTGCCCGCCCGATCCCGGAGGAATGCCTGCACCCATGGCCACCACCGCCCCGGCCCCGGCCGGCACCCGCGACGTCCGGCCGCCCGAGCGGGTGCCCGTGGTCACCTGGACGCTGATCGGACTCAGCCTGCTGGTCCTGCTGGTCTCCCCCAGCGCCGGCCTCAACCCGCGGTACGGCACCGGCCCGGCCCGGGTCTGCGCGGAGCAGCGCTACGAGCAGCGCTGGGGCGCCGTCCCGGCCGAGCTGACGGCGAACCGTCCGCTGACCCGGGATCAGCTCGGCCGGCTGCCACCGGCCCTGCCGGAGTGCCCACCGCTGCCGCCCACGCCCCAGAAGCTGCCGGTGGTCTCGGTGCTGACCGCGCTCTTCGTGCACGCGGGCTGGGCGCACCTGCTGGGCAACCTGCTCTTCCTCTTCGTCTTCGGCCCGGGGGTGGAGCAGCGGTTCGGGCGCGTGCGCTTCCTGCTCGGCTACCTGGCGGTCGGTCATCTGGCCACCTACGGCTGGGCGTTGGCACAGACGGGCGGGCCGGAGTCGGTGCGGGCGCTGGTCGGTGCGTCCGGGGCGATCGCCGGGGTGCTCGGGGCGTACCTGCGGCTGTACCCGAAGGCCCGGGTCACCACCCTGGTGCCGGCCCTGCTCTTCCTGCCGCTGCGCTTCCCGGCCTGGCTGGTGCTCGGGCTGTGGTTCCTGCTCCAGTGGCTGTCGGTCCGCCAGTCCGGCACCGGGGTCGCCTACGCGGTCCACGTCATCGGCTTCGCCGCCGGGTACCTGGGCACCTGGGCGGCCGTTACGCTGGCCCGGAACCCACGGACAGGAGCTTCAGAGTGATCACCGCGATCGTGCTCATCAGGACCAGCGTCGACCGGATCCCCGAGATCGCCGAGGAGATCGCGGCCATCGAGGGCGTCAGCGAGGTCTACTCGGTGACCGGTGGCTACGACCTGGTCGCCATGGTCCGCGTCCGCCACCACGACGACCTCGCGGCCGTCATCCCGGCCCGGCTGAACAAGATCCCGGGCGTCGAGCACACCGAGACCCAGATCGCCTTCCGCACCTACTCCAAGCACGACCTGGAGGCGGCCTTCGCCCTCGGCCTGGACTGACCCGGCACGGCACGGCAGGACGTGACGTCGGGTGGGCGACGTCCGGCGGCAGCGGCCCGGAGGCGCGGGGAACCGCGCGGGGCGGACGGCGACGCACCGGCAGCTGACCCGGCATCAGCCGGTGGCCCGTCCTGCCGTTCCGCTGCGCGCGGCTCCTCGCGCCCCCGGTGCCCCGGGCTTCAGCTGCGGCGGGTGTCCACCACGCAGCGGCCACCCTCGTTCCGGTAGGTCCAGGCCGCCCCGTTGGCGACCAGCTCGCGGACGGCGCCGAGGAAGCGGTCCAGGTGCTCGTCCGGGGTGCCGGCGCCGAACGAGACCCGGATGGCGTTGAGGCTGCGCTCGCCCGGGAGCGAGGACTCGGGGGCGCCGCACTCGGAGGGCGCGGCCTCCTCGCCGCCGAGCAGGGTGCGCACCAGCGGGTGCGCACAGAACAGGCCGTCGCGGACGCCGATGCCGTACTCGGCGGAGAGCGCGGCGGAGAAGTGCGAGCTGTTCCAGCCCTGCACCACGAAGGAGAGCACGCCGACCCGGGCAGCGTCCTCGCCGAACAGGCTGAGCACCCGGACCTCGGGGACCTCGGCCAGGCCGGCCTTCAGACGGGTGATCAGCTCCTGCTCGCGGGCCTCCAGCGCGTCGAAGCCGGCCTCGGTGAGCGCCTTGCAGGCGGAGGCGACGGCGTACGCGCCGATCACGTTCGGGGAGCCGGCCTCGTGCCGGGCCGGGCCGGTCTGCCACTCGACCGCGACCGAGCCGTCCAGCTCGCGGGCCACGGTCCGGCTGGCGCCGCCGCCGGCCAGGTACGGCTCGGCCGCGTCCAGCCAGTCGGCGCGGCCGGCCAGCACCCCGGCACCGAACGGGGCGTAGATCTTGTGGCCGGAGAAGGCGATCCAGTCCACGTCCAGCTCGCGGACCGAGACCCGGTGGTGCGGGGCCAGCTGGGCGGCGTCCAGCACCACCCGGGCGCCGTGGCGGTGGGCGGTCTCGGTCAGCTCGGCGATCGGCCAGAGCTCGCCGGTCACGTTGGAGGCGCCGGTGACGCAGAGCAGGCGGTGCTCGGCCGGGTTCTCGCGCAGCGCCCGGTCGAAGGCCTCGACCGCCTCGGCGTGCGAGCGGGGGGCGCGCAGGTAGGTGACCTTGAGGCCGTTGTGCGCCCAGGGCAGCAGCGAGGCGTGGTGCTCGGTCTCGAAGGCGAAGACCTCGGTGCCGGCCGGGACGGCGGCGGCCAGCAGGTTGAGCGAGTCGGTGGTGGCCCGGGTGAAGACCACCTGGTCGCCCTCGCGCAGGTCGAGGAACTCCTCGACGGTGCGGCGGCTCTGCTCGAACAGGTCGGTGGAGAGCTGGGAGAGGTAGCCGGCGCCGCGGTGCACCGAGCCGTAGTAGGGGGCGTAGGCGGCGACGTCGTCCCAGACCCGCTGGAGCGCCGGGGAGCTGGCGGCGTAGTCGAGGGCAGCGTAGGTGACCTTCTCGCCGGAGGCCAGCGGGACCTCGACGTCGTGACCGAGGACGGCGAGCGGGGCGCAGGTACGGGTGGCAGTCGACATGGGGGTGCACTCCTCGTAAGGTCCGGGACCTCGGGGTGCATCTGTGCCACCGACGTCCGCGCTTGCGCTGCGGACGGATCGCCGCAGTGCCCGGTCCTCACCCAGGGCACCCCGCCACGGACGGAGGGTTGCCGGACAGCAAGCTGGGGCTTGTCGCTGTCACTCATGACCTGGGCAGAACTCTAGGGCGGCTTCCGAAGAGTGGTCAAACGGCATTCCACTATCTGGACGCACCCGGGTACGCCGAAGGCCCGGACCGTGGTCCGGGCCTTCAACTCACCTGTCAGGTACGGGCGGTGGCGGCGGCCCAGTTCTTCAGCAGGGCCTCGGCGGCACCCGAGTCGATCGCCTCGGCGGCCCGGGCCATGCCGGCCCGGAGCTGCTCGGGCAGCGGGGCGTCGGTGAGCTCCAGCGCGGCCAGGGCGGCGGCCGAGTTGAGCAGCACGGCGTCCCGGACGGCGCCGCGCTCCCCCGCCAGCAGGCGGTGCACCACGGCGGCGTTGAACGCCGGGTCGCCACCGCGCAGCGCCTCGATGCCGACCAGCTCGATGCCGACCTCGCGCGGGTCGAAGGAGGTCTCGGTGACCTGACCGTCCTTCACCACCCAGACGTGCGAGGTGGCCGAGATGGTCAACTCGTCGAGGCCGTCGTCACCCCGGAACACCAGCGCGGTGGCCCCCCGGCGGGCCAGCACCCCGGCGATCAGCCCGGCCAGCCGGGTGTCGAAGCAGCCGATGGCGTGGGCGGTCACCCGGGCCGGATTGGTCAGCGGGCCCAGGATGTTGAAGGCCGTCGGCACCCCGAGGTCACGGCGGGCCGGGGCGGCGTGCCGCATCGCGGGGTGGAAGACCGGGGCCGGACAGAAGGTCAGGCCGACCTCCTCGGCGATCTCGGCCACCCGGTGCGGCGGGACGTCCGGGCTGATGCCGAGCTGCTCCAGCACGTCGGTGGCGCCGGTCGAGGAGGAGGCGGCGCGGTTGCCGTGCTTCACCACCTTGGCCCCGGCCGCGGCGGCGACGATCGCCGACATGGTGGAGATGTTGACCGTCTTGGCCCGGTCGCCGCCGGTGCCCACGACGTCCACCGCCGGTCCGGGGACGGTGAGCGGGACGGCGTGGGCGTACATCGAGTCGACCAGCCCGGCGATCTCGTCGACGGTCTCGCCCTTGGCGCGCAGGGCCACCACGAAGCCCGCCACCTGGACGGGGGTGGCCTCGCCGCTCATGATCCGGTCCATCGCCCAGGCGGCGTCGGCCTGGGTGAGGTTCTCACCGGCGAGCAGGGTGCTCAACAGGTCGGGCCAGGTGCGGGCCATGGCTAGCTCCAGTTCTCCGTCTTGACGTGGACTGGAGCCAGCCTAGCGATCCGCGGTGCGGCGGTGCGGCGTTGTTCTTCCCCTTGAGACGGCCGCCGTGGGGTTGACGGGACGTCAGGCCGGAGTGCGGCACCGCTGCGCTCGGCCGGGCGGGCTCGCGCTACGCCGGGGTGCGGCGGGCGACCCGGGCGCGGAGCAGGGTGGCGGCGGACTCGGCGAACGGGACCGGGTCGACGGGGTGCGAGATGGCGGCGTCCGCGCGCGACCAGGCGGCGAGCCAGGAGTCCTGCGGGCGGCCGATCAGCACCAGCACCGGCGGGCAGCCGTAGATCTCGTCCTTGACCTGGCGGGCCACCCCGAGACCGCCGGCCGGGACGGCCTCGCCGTCCAGGACGCAGAGGTCGATGCCGCCCTTCTCCAGGGCGCGCAGGACGGCGGGGACGGTCGCGCACTCCAGCACCTCGACCTCGGGGAGGTCCGCGGCGGGGCGGCGGCCGAGAGCGAGGGTGACCTGCTCGCGGGTGTTGCGGTCGTCGCTGTAGACGAGGACGGTGAGCGTCTCGTCCGTCGTGTGCGCCATGGGCCCTGCTCCCGGTGCTCGTCCTCTTATATGGGTGGTGCGCGCGCGTCGGCTCGACCGGGCCGGGTGTGATCCGGACCACGTTCACTTCCGGATGCTACTCCGCGACGCCCCTCGTGGTGAGCCCCTCGCGCGATCTCGCTGCGCCGGGCCCGCCGCCGCGTCACCCGGTCGGGCGACGGACCGTCACCCGGGGGGCGGAGTCCACCCGGACGGCGGAGGGGCCAAGGGGCAGTAGCCGACGGCCCCTCAGAAGTCCGGGAGCAACACGCGGGGCGAACGGGTGCAGGCACCTTCCGATGAACCGTCAGAAAACGGACACCGGGCCGGTGGAGAGGGTCTCCGACGCCCCGTCGGCTGCCAACGGGGCATACCGCACGCACCGGACACTCCGAGGTACACCCCCCGGCGTGAAGACGGAATAAGGGACCGACATAATGTCCGTCGTGGCGACAGCAACAGCAACAGAAACCGGACACGCGCACGGAGCGGTCAACAGGCCGAACCTCGTCAGCGTCGGAACCATCGTCTGGCTGAGCTCGGAGCTGATGTTCTTCGCGGCCCTGTTCGCGATGTACTTCACCCTCCGCTCGGTCAAGGGGGCTGAGTTCTGGGCCGAGAAGGCCCACGCGCTCAACGTGCCCTTCTCCTCGGTGAACACCACGATCCTGGTGCTCTCCTCGCTCACCTGCCAGCTCGGCGTGTTCGCCGCCGAGCGCGGTGACGTGAAGAAGCTCCGCTCGTGGTTCATCATCACCTTCGTGATGGGCGCGATCTTCATCGGCGGTCAGATCCTCGAGTACACCGAGCTGGTGAAGAAGGACGGCCTCTCGCTGTCCTCCGACCCGTACGGCACGGTGTTCTACCTGACCACCGGCTTCCACGGCCTGCACGTGACGGGTGGTCTGATCGCGTTCCTGCTGGTCCTGGGACGGACGTACGCAGCCAAGCGGTTCACGCACGAGCAGGCCACCGCCGCGATCGTGGTGTCGTACTACTGGCACTTCGTCGACGTCGTGTGGATCGCCCTGTTCGCGACCATCTACCTGATCAAGTAACCAGCTAGATCAGGTCGCTGGCCGCCGGCCGGAGCCCGACACGACCGCACCGACCGACCGCGCGCGGCCCCGCAGCACCCGAGCAGAACGGGTAGCGCGGGGCACGCCCACCCAGCCGACCAGATCCTGACCCCGGGGTTAAATCCGTGAAAAAGCTCTCAGCACGACGGCGCCACCCACTGGCGGCGCTGCTCGTCCTAATCTTCGCCCTGGCGGCAACCGGGGGACTGTACGCCGCGTTCGCGCCCGCCGAGAAGGCGCAGGCCGACAGCTCGTCGCAGTCGCTCGCGATCGATGAGGGCAAGAAGCTCTTCGCCGTCGGCTGCTCCTCCTGCCACGGCCTCAACGGCGAGGGCACCTCGGACGGTCCGAGCCTGGTCGGCGTCGGCTCGGCCGCGGTCGACTTCCAGGTGGGCACCGGCCGGATGCCGGCCCAGCAGCCCGGCGCGCAGGTGCCGAAGAAGAAGGTCATCTACAGCCAGCCCGAGATCGACCAGATGGCCGCCTTCGTGGCCTCGCTCGGCCCCGGCCCGGTCACCCCGGTCGCGGAGCAGTACACCTCCACCAACCCGAACGACGTCGCCAAGGGCGGCGAACTGTTCCGGACCAACTGCGCCCAGTGCCACAACTTCGCCGGCAAGGGCGGTGCCCTCACCAACGGCAAGTACGCCCCGCCGCTGGACGGCGTCGAGGCGAAGCACATCTACGAGGCCATGCAGACCGGCCCGCAGAACATGCCCTCCTTCCCCGACGGCACCATGCCGGAGGAGCAGAAGAAGCAGATCGTGGCCTTCGTCCGCCACACCACGAACGACGAGCCCAACCCCGGTGGTCTCACCCTGGGCAGCCTCGGTCCGGTGACCGAGGGTCTGTTCGGCTGGATCTTCGGCCTCGGCTCGCTCATCGCGGTCGCGATCTGGGTCGCCGCCCACACCACCAAGGCCAAGAAGTCATGAGCCACGACATGTCCAAGGACACCCTGCCGGAGTCCCACGACTCCCACGGCGCCGAGGTCGCGCCGCACGGCGACCCGTTCGCCGACCCCGGGCTGCCGGCCCACGAGCCGCGTCGGACCGACATCGACGAGCGGGCCGCCAAGCGGGCCGAGCGCCAGGTCTCGATGCTGTTCATCCTGTCGATGCTGTCGACCGTCGGGTTCATCGCGTCCTTCGTGATCTTCCCGATCGACAAGATCGTCTACATCTTCCCGCTCGGTCACGTCAGCGCGCTGAACTTCTCGCTCGGCATGACCCTGGGCGTCGCCCTGTTCTGCATCGGCGCGGGCGCGGTCCACTGGGCCCGCACCCTGATGTCGGACCACGAGATCCCGGCCGAGCGTCACCCGATCGAGGCCGACGACGAGGTCCGTGCCGACGTCATCGAGCAGTTCAAGACCGGTGCCGCCGAGTCCGGCTTCGGCCGTCGGAAGATGCTCCGCAACACCCTGATCGGTTCGATGGCCCTGGTGCCGCTCTCCGGCGTGGTGCTGCTCCGCGACCTCGGGCCGCTGCCCGAGGACAAGCTGGAGCACACCGGCTGGCGCGAGGCCACCCAGGCCAAGCCGCTGCAGCTGATCAACATGAACACCAACGAGCCGATGAAGCCCGAGGACGTCCTCGTCGGTTCGCTGACCTTCGCGAAGCCCGAGGGCCTGGAGGAGGACTCGCACGAGTTCCAGGTCCAGATCGCCAAGGACGCCCTGATGCTGGTCCGGATCGCTCCGGACGACATCAAGGACAAGGAGTCCAAGGAGAAGGGCTTCGAGGGCATCCTCGCCTACTCGAAGATCTGCACCCACGTCGGCTGCCCGATCAGCCTCTACGAGCAGCAGACCCACCACGCGCTCTGCCCCTGCCACCAGTCGACCTTCGACCTGGCGGACGGCGCGCGCGTCATCTTCGGCCCGGCCGGCCACCCGCTGCCGCAGCTGAAGATCACCGTTGACGAAGCGGGCTTCCTGGTCGCCACCGGCGACTTCGACGAGCCCGTCGGCCCGAGCTACTGGGAGCGCAGCCGATGAGCACGAGCAGCACCTCGGGTGCCGCCAAGCCGGCCAGCACCCGTGCCAAGCCGGCCAACAAGTACGAGGCCGCCGCGGACTGGGCCGACGGCCGGCTGGGGATCTACTCCCTGGCCAAGGCCAACCTGCGGAAGATCTTCCCGGACCACTGGTCCTTCATGCTGGGCGAGATCTGCCTCTACACCTTCATCATCATCATCCTGACGGGTGTCTACCTCACCCTGTTCTTCACCCCGAGCATGGCCGAGACCGTGTACCACGGCTCGTACGCCCCGCTCCAGGGGATCAGGATGTCGGAGGCCTACGCCTCGACCCTGGACATCTCCTTCGAGGTCCGCGGTGGTCTGCTGATCCGTCAGATCCACCACTGGGCCGCGCTGGTCTTCGTCGCCGCGATGCTCGTGCACATGATGCGCGTCTTCTTCACCGGCGCGTTCCGCAAGCCGCGCGAGGTCAACTGGGTCTTCGGCTTCCTGCTGCTGTTCCTCGGCATGTTCGACGGGTTCATGGGCTACTCGCTCCCCGACGACCTGCTCTCGGGCACCGGCATCCGCTTCATGGAGGGCGCCGTCCTGGCGGTGCCGCTGGTCGGCACCTACATCCAGATGTTCCTGTTCGGCGGCGAGTTCCCCGGCACCGACATCGTGCCGCGGTTCTTCACCATCCACGTGCTGCTGCTGCCCGGCATCATGCTCGGCCTGCTGGTCGCGCACCTGATCCTGGTCTTCTACCACAAGCACACCCAGTGGGCGGGCCCGGGCAAGACCGAGAAGAACGTCGTCGGCATGCCGCTGATGCCGGTCTACATGGCCAAGGCCGGTGGCTTCTTCTTCCTGGTGTTCGGCATCATCGCCGCCGTCTCGGCGATCGCCACCATCAACCCGATCTGGGCCTACGGCCCGTACCGACCGGACCAGGTGTCGACCGACGCCCAGCCCGACTGGTACATGGGCTTCTCCGAGGGCCTGATCCGCGTCATGCCGGGCTGGGAGATCGGCCTGTGGGGCCACACGCTGAACCTCGGCGTGTTCATCCCGCTGATGATCTTCCCGCTGGTCCTGGTCTCGATCGCGGTCTACCCGTTCATCGAGAGCTGGGTCACCGGGGACAAGCGCGAGCACCACATCCTGGACCGCCCGCGCAACGCCCCGGTCCGCACCGCCCTCGGCGCGGCCTGGATCAGCCTCTACCTGGTGCTGCTGGTCGGCGGTGGCAACGACCTGTTCGCCACCCACCTGCACCTGTCGATCAACTCGATCACGTACTTCGTCCGCGTCGGCTTCTTCGTCGTCCCGGTGATCGTCTTCATCGTCACCAAGCGCTGGTGCCTCGGCCTCCAGCGCCGCGACAAGGAGAAGGTGCTGCACGGTCGCGAGACCGGCATCATCAAGCGCCTGCCGCACGGCGAGTTCGTCGAGGTGCACGCGCAGCTGCCGCAGGGCGAGCTGCACAAGATCACCTCGCACGAGCAGCCGCAGCCGATCGAGCTGCCGGCCGAGGTGGACGAGAACGGCGTCAAGCGCAAGGCCGGCGTGCTGGCCAAGACCCGCTCGAAGCTCTCCAAGGGCTTCTACGGCGAGGGCAGCCAGATCCCCAAGCCCACCGCCGAGGAGCACCACGAGATCACCAGCGGCCACGGCCACCACTGATCTCACCCGTAGCGACGCCACGGCCGATGGCCCCCACCGCACCTGCGGTGGGGGCCATCGGCCTTTCCGGCAGAATGGGGCCAACGAACCGTCAGGAGACCACGTGCAGCTGTCCGTCGACCACCAGTCGGCCACTCCCCCCTACGAGCAGGTCCGCCTCCAGATCGCCGAACAGGCGCGCAGCGGAGCCCTGTCGGCCGGTCTGAAGCTCCCCACCGTCCGGGCCCTGGCCGAGGAGCTCGGCCTGGCCGCCAACACCGTGGCGCGGGCCTACCGCGAGTTGGAGGCGGACGGCGTGGTGGAGACGCACGGACGGCGCGGCACCTTGATCGCCGCCACCGGCGACACCGCCCACAAGCTGGCCGCCGCCGCAGCCGCCGACTACGCCCAGCGGGTCACCCGCCTCGGCCTCGGCCGCACCGAGGCGCTGGCGGCGGTGTCCACGGCCCTCGACGTGGCGTACGGGGGCTGACGCCGGCTCCGCGAGGAGGTGCCCGGCTGTGCCGACGGCGGCGGGGCGGAGGCCGGGGCGCACCGCTCAGGTGGTCGTCGCCGCCGTGGAGACGGGCTTGCCGAGGGCGGAGTGGGCGAGGTACTGGTCCCACGGGACGTTCCAGTCGCCGAAGCCGTTGCCGAACGGCTCCATCGCGGCGCCCTTGCTGTTCACCACCTGCACCAGGTCACCGATCCGGGTCTGGTCGAAGAACCACTTGGCGTCCTCGGTGCTCATCCCGGTGCAGCCGTGGCTGACGTTCTCCCGGCCCTGGGAGCCGACCGACCACGGGGCGGCGTGCACGTACTCACCGCTCCAGGTGACCCGGGTGGCCCACTTCACCTGGAGGTCGTAGGCCTCGGTGCTGCCCTCCCGGATGCCGATCGACTCGCCGTTCATCCGGACCTGGGCCTCCTGCCCGAGCACCACCTTGACGCCGTTGCGGGTGGAGAAGCCGGGCTTGCCGGTGGTGACCGGGATGGACCGCTCCTCCACGCCGTTGCGCTTGTAGGTCAGGTAGTGCGAGGCCGCGTCCACCGTGACCTCCACCCGGTCCCCGGTCCTCATCGTCCGGCTGCTGACGTCGCCCCCGTAGAGGTCGCCGGCGATCTGCCGGCCGCGGGCGTCGAAGGCGAGCTTCACGGTGGCGTTGGCCGGCCAGTACTCCTTCGGGCGGAAGTGCAGGGTGTCGGAGTCCACCCAGTACCAGGCACCCGTGGTGGCGGGCTCGGAGACCACCGTCAGGCCCCGCTCGACCTGCTGACGGCCCTTCGGGTCGTCCACCTTCTCGGAGAGCTTCACGGTGAGCGGCTGGCCGACGCCGTAGGTGCCGCTGCCGGAGGAGTCCGGGCCCAGCTCCGCGGTGAGCAGGTGGGTCGCGGCGGTGGTGGCGAACCGGCGGGTGGTGCCGCCGAAGGCGCCGTTGGCGTCGGCGGCGAGCACCAGCACCCGGTAGTCGCTGCCGGCCCGCAGCGGGTCGGTCGAGCGCCAGCTGCGCTGATCGGGCGTCAGCTCGCCCTGGAGCAGCCGGCCGTCCGCCCCGATCACCGTGACGTCGGTGAGCAGGCCGCCCTGCTCGGCGGAGACGGTGACGGGCTGTCCGGGGTCGGTCCGGTCGGTGGCGGAGAGCTTCACCAGCGCGTTGACGTCCACCGGCCCCTGGGGGGCAGCGGCCATCATCGCGGGCCCGCTGGAGCATCCTGCCAGCAGGACCAGGACCGCTGCCGCCACGACTCCGTGCCTGGTCTTCACGGCTGCCTCCCGGTGGATCTCCGACGACACATCAGATCGTAGGAACAGCAGACCGGAACGGGCCCCCGGACACCACCGGCGTGCGCCGCCCGGGTGAACCCGCCACCCGGTGGGCCGCCAGCAGGTGCGGGAACGCCGGACACCGACGACACCGGACGCTGACAACACCGGACGCCGGAAACGCCGGACGGCCGGACATCCCGTGAGGGATGCCCGGCCGTCCGGTCGGTGCGGGAGGAACCTACTGGTTCTGGTTCTCGCCCCGGTAGAACTCGAAGACCCAGCCGAACAGGCCGATCAGGATGACCGGGATCGACCAGTACAGCAGCCACCAGCCGAAGACGACGCCCAGGAAGGCGAGCGCGCCACCGATGGCCAGCGACAGCGGCTGCCAGCTGTGCGGGGCGAAGAAGCCCAGCTCGCCGGCGTCGTCGGCGACCTCGGCGTCCGGGTTGTCACCCGCGCCGGTGTCCACCCGCTTGGCGGTGAACGCCAGGTAGTAGCCGACCATGGCGCACAGACCGAAGGAGAGGAACAGCGCGGTGGTACCGGCCGGCTCCTTCGACCACAGGCCGTAGACCACGGCCATGATCAGGATGAACGCGGCGAAGCCGAAGAAGATCTTGCCCTGTTCCTTCATCAGGCGTCCCCGTCCTTCTTCGGGCCCTTGCCCAGCTGCGGAGCGTCGTACTTCGCGGGGGTGACGCCCTCGAAGTGCTTGCCCGGCTCACCGTGGTACTCGAGGTAGTCGAGCGCGGCGATGTCGGGGTGGTGCAGGTCGAACGCCGGCGACTCGGACCGCACCCGGGGCAGGGTGAGGAAGTTGTGGCGCGGCGGCGGGCAGGAGGTCGCCCACTCGAGCGAGCGGCCGTAGCCCCACGGGTCGTCGACCTCGATCTTCTCGCCGTACTTCGCGGTCTTCCAGACGTTGTAGAGGAACGGCAGGATCGACAGACCGAGCAGGAACGACGCGATGGTCGAGATGGTGTTCAGGGCGGTGAAGCCGTCGGCGGCCAGGTAGTCGGCGTAGCGGCGGGGCATGCCCTCCGCGCCGAGCCAGTGCTGGACCAGGAAGGTGCCGTGGAAGCCGATGAACAGCGTCCAGAAGGTGATCTTCCCGAGCCGCTCGTCGAGCATCTTGCCGGTCATCTTCGGCCACCAGAAGTGGAAGCCGGCGAACATCGCGAACACCACGGTGCCGAACACCACGTAGTGGAAGTGCGCCACCACGAAGTAGGAGTCCGAGACGTGGAAGTCGATCGGCGGGGAGGCCAGCAGCACGCCGGTCAGACCACCGAAGAGGAAGGTGACCAGGAAGCCGACCGTCCAGAGCATCGGGGTCTCGAAGCTCAGGCTGCCCTTCCACATGGTGCCGACCCAGTTGAAGAACTTCACACCGGTCGGGACCGCGATCAGGAAGGTCATGAAGGAGAAGAACGGCAGCAGCACTTGGCCCGTGACGTACATGTGGTGCGCCCACACGGTGACCGAGAGGCCGGCGATCGCGATGGTGGCCGCGATCAGACCCTGGTAACCGAACATCGGCTTGCGGCTGAAGACCGGGATGATCTCCGAGACGATGCCGAAGAACGGCAGCGCGATGATGTACACCTCGGGGTGACCGAAGAACCAGAACAGGTGCTGCCAGAGGATGGCGCCACCGTTGGCCGGGTCGAAGACGTGCGCACCGAACTTCCGGTCCGCCTCCAGGGCGAACAGCGCGGCCGCGAGGACCGGGAAGGCCAGCAGCACCAGCACGGCGGTCAGCAGGACGTTCCAGACGAAGATCGACATCCGGAACATCGTCATGCCGGGGGCGCGCATGCAGATGATGGTGGTGATGAAGTTGACCGAGCCGAGGATGGTGCCGAAGCCGGAGAAGGCCAGACCCATGATCCACATGTCGGCGCCGATGCCGGGCGAGCGCACGGCGTCGGAGAGCGGCGAGTAGGCGAACCAGCCGAAGTCGGCCGCACCCTGCGGGGTGAGGAAGCCGGCCACCGCGATGATCGAGCCGAACAGGTAGAGCCAGTAGGCGAACATGTTCAGTCGCGGGAAGGCGACGTCGGGGGCGCCGATCTGGAGCGGCATGATCCAGTTCGCGAAGCCCGCGAACAGCGGGGTGGCGAACATCAGCAGCATGATCGTGCCGTGCATGGTGAACGCCTGGTTGAACTGCTCGTTCGAGAGGATCTGGGTCCCCGGACGAGCGAGCTCGGCGCGCATGACCAGCGCCAGCACACCACCGATGAGGAAGAACGCGAACGACGTCGCCAGGTACAGCGTGCCGATCGTCTTGTGGTCGGTGGTGGTCATCCACTTGATGATGGTGGACCCGGGCTTCCGGGTCCGCTGGGCGCCGGCCGTGACCGAAGCCCCGGCGGCCCCGCCCGCGGCGGCGGGCTCGTTGAGGATAGTCACTTCTCACTTCCCTGGGTGGTGATGCCCGAAGGCACCGCGCCCTTCTGGCCCTTGGCGCGCAGCTCGGCCAGGTGCTTGTCGTACTCCGCCCGGTCGACGACCTTGACGTTGAAGAGCATCCGGGAGTGGTCGACACCGCAGAGCTCCGCGCACTTGCCGCGGAAGGTGCCGTACGAGGTCGGGGTGACCTCGAACTTGTTCACCACACCCGGCACGACGTCCATCTTCATCAGGAAGTTGACGGGCCAGAAGTCGTGGATGACGTCCCGCGAGGTGAGGCGGAACTGCACCGTCTCGTTGATCGGCAGGTAGAGGGTCGGAGCGACCTCCGGGGTGCCGACGTCGTACACGGCCTGGGTGTTGGCCGGGTCCGGGTTCTCGGTGTTCTCGTAGTTGAACGCCCAGCTCCACTGGAAGCCGACCACGTTGATCATGTGGTCGGGCTTGGCGGAGGTCTGGACCAGCCGAGCCTCGTCGCGGGCGACGAAGTAGAACAGGACCGAGACGATGACGAGGGGGACCGCGGTGTACAACGCCTCGATGGGCAGGTTGTACCGGGTCTGCGGGGGGACCTCCACCTTGCTGCGGCTGCGGCGGTGGAAGATCACGCTCCAGATGATCAGACCCCACATCAGTGCGCCGACCACCAGAGCCGCGATCCAGGAGCCCTGCCACATCCGGAGGACCAGCGGGCCCTCTGCGGTGACGGGGGTCGGAAGGCCAAGCCTGGGGAGGTCGTTGGCCGAGCAGCCGGTGGCGGTCGCGATGACGAGGCCCAGTGCCAGCGCCTGAGGCAGCTTCCGCCGCATCGTGCGCCGCGGCGAGCGGTCGGAGCCGTTGGGACTCACGTAGCGCCTTCCCGAAGTCTCGCCCGGGATCGCGTCACCACCGGGAGTCGCTGTGCGCCTCCCCGGCGACCCGGCCACGGGCACGGTTTGAATGCTTATGCGGGCCAAACGCTACTCCATCCTTATGCGGCACTCACGAGCAGCCCCCGCTAACGCGCCGCCCGGCTACCCGATCAGCCCCCAAAGGAGTGGATTCCCAGGTCAGTACAGGCATTCGAGGCTCCCACGAACCACCCGACACCCGCCCGCCGACACGCGGCTGACGGACCGTCGGACGCTCCGGCGGGCGCTCCCGAACCGGTGCAAACCGGCCACGGAGGATCATCCTCCGGAGCCGATCTGACGGTGAGTAGGGTGGGTCACGTGCCCTACTTCGACGTGGCCTCCACCGCCCCGCTGCACCCCGTCGCCCGGCAGGCGCTGACCGCCGCCCTGGACGAGGGCTGGGCCGACCCGGCCCGGCTCTACCGCTCCGGGCGGCAGGCCCGGATGCTGCTGGACGCGGCCCGGGAGACGGTGGCCGAGGTGCTCGGCTGCCGGGCCGACGAGGTCTCCTTCACCACCAGCGGCACCCAGGCCGTCCAGCTGGGCGTGCTCGGCGCCCTGACCGGCCGTCGGCGGACGGGCCGTCACCTGCTCCATTCGGCGGTCGAACACTCCGCCGTGCTGCACTCGGCCGAACGGTTCACGGCGGACGGTGGCGAGGTCACCTCCGCCCCGGTCGACCGGTACGGCCGGGTCTCCCCCGAGGCGTTCGCCGCGCTGGTCCGTCCGGACACCGCGCTCGCCGTGCTGCAGTCCGCCAACCACGAGACCGGCACCGTCCAGCCGGTCGAGGAGACGGCCGAACTCCTCGGCGGGGTCCCGCTGCTGGTGGACGCCGCCCAGTCGGCCGGACGGGTGGGCCTGCCCGGCGGCTGGTCGCTGCTGGCCGCCAGCGCGCACAAGTGGGGCGGCCCGGCCGGGGTCGGCGTGTTGGCCGTCCGCAAGGGCGTCCGGTACTCCTCGCCGCTGCCCGCCGACGAGCGCGAGCGCGGCCGGGTGCCCGGCTACGTCAACGTGCCGGCGATCGTGGCCGCCGCCGCCTCGCTGCGCGCCGTCCGGGCCGAGGCGGAGGCCGGCAACGCCCGGCTGCACGCCCTGGTCGAGCGGATCCGCCGTCAGGTGCCGCGCCTGGTGCCGGAGGTGGAGGTGGTCGGCGACCCGGTGCACCGCCTGCCGCACCTGGTCACCTTCTCCTGCCTCTACGTGGACGGCGAGGTGCTGCTGACCGAGCTGGACCGGGCCGGCTTCGCGGTCTCCTCCGGCTCCTCCTGCACCTCCTCCACCCTGACGCCCAGCCACGTGCTGGCCGCCATGGGCGTGCTGACGGAGGGGAACGTCCGGATCTCGCTGCCCTCCGGCACCACCGAGGCCGAGGTGGACCGCTTCCTGGAGCTGCTGCCCGGCCTGGTCGCCGGGGTGCGCGCGCCGCTCGGGCTGGACCTGCCGGCCCCGGCCGGGGCAGCGGTCGCGGACGAGCTGGTGCTGGACATGCTGGGCAGGCGCTGCCCGCTGCCGGTGATCGAGCTGGCCAAGCGGATCGGCGAGGTGCCGGTCGGCGGCACGGTGGTGGTGCTGGCCGACGACGAGGCGGCCCGGCTGGACGTGCCGGCCTGGTGCGAGATGCGCGGTCAGGCGTACCGGGGCACCGCCCCGGCCGAGCGCTACGGGGTGGAGCGCGGCACCGCGTACCTGGTCGAGCGGACGGCCTGAAGGGGGCCCCGGGGCTCCGGGACCCCCTCCGGGTGACGGTGGGTCAGCGGGCCAGCTTCGCCCGGACCTCGGCCGCGGCCTCCTCGCCGTAGGCGGCGGTGAAGCGCTCCAGGAAGGCGGTGTGCTTGAGCTCGTACTCCTGGGTGCCGACGGTCTCGATCACCAGGGTGGCGACCATGCAGCCGAGCTGGGCCGAGCGCTCCAGGTCGAAGCCCCAGGACAGGCCGGCCAGGAAGCCGGCCCGGAAGCCGTCGCCCACCCCGGTCGGGTCGACCTTGCGCTCCTCGACCGGGCAGCCGACCGTGACGTCCGGCTCGCCCGCCCGCTGGATCCGGACGCCCTTGGAGCCGAGGGTGGTGATCCGGGTGCCGACCCGGCGGAGGATCTCGTCGGCGTCCCAGCCGGTCTTGGTCTCGATCAGCGCGGCCTCGTACTCGTTGGTGAACAGGTACGCGGCGCCGTCCACGATCTCGCGGATGTCGTCGCCGTCCAGCCGGGCCAGCTGCTGCGAGGGGTCGGCCGCGAAGGCGTAGCCCCGGGTGCGGCACTCCTGGGTGTGCCGGACCATCGCGGCCGGGTCGTCGGCCCCGATCAGCACCAGGTCCAGGCCGCCGACCCGGTCGTGGATCGGCTTCAGCTCGATGCTGCGGGCCTCGGCCATCGCGCCCGTGTAGAACGAGGCGATCTGGTTGTGGTCCTGGTCGGTGGTGCACATGAAGCGCGCGGTGTGCCGGGTCTCGGAGATGTGCACCGAGGCGGTGTCCACGTTGTTGCGCTCCAGCCAGCTGCGGTACTCCTCGAAGTCCGCACCGGCCGCGCCGACCAGCACCGGGCGCAGGCCCAGCACGCCCATGCCGAAGGCGATGTTCGGAGCGACCCCGCCCCGGCGGATGTCCAGGGTGTCCACCAGGAACGAGAGCGACACCGTGTGCAGCTGCTCGGCGACCAGCTGGTCGGCGAAGCGGCCGGGGAAGGTGGTCAGGTGGTCGGTGGCGATCGAGCCGGCGACGGCGATGCGCACGGGGGACTCCTCAGGTGGCCGGGGACGGCACGGTCAAGCGGTGGAATTGACCCCCACACGTTACCGGCCCGTCGCCCGGCCGCCCACCACGGTCCGGGCCCCGCCCCTTCCGACACCCACGGGTACTACCCTCCGGTAAGCCTGGCCCGGCCCGCCCGCCCGATCTAGGGTCGAATCCGTCGGGGCCGGAACCGTCCGGCCCGCCCAGGCCCGCGCCCACCCTCGCGGCCCGCCGATCGGAGCCCGTACCGATGATGCCGAACCGGCCGACCACCCTGCGCGTCCCGTCCGCCCTCCTGGGTGACGCGGATCTCGGATCGCTTGACGCACTGGTCACCTCGTCCCGCCGCCTGGGCCTGTTCTGGCCCGCCGGCACCCTCCAGCCGGAGCCCGCCCGCCCGGCCCGCGGCCCGGTCAAGGTCCCGGCCGGCACCCGCGAACTGGTCGCCGGGATGTCCGAGTACGGCAGCTGACGACCGGTCAGACCGGATCCTGGTCCCAGCGGTACCGGGGGCCGAGCAGCCCGACCAGCAGCGCCCCGTCCGGCCTGGGCCCGCTGAACGCCGCCGCTCCGAACAGGACCGGCAGGGCGCAGGAGAGCAGCGTGGGTTCCCCGGCCGCCACGGGCCGCCGCTCCGGATCCGGCGGACGTAGCCGGCCAGGACCGCGAGGACCAGCAGCGCGCCCACCAGCGGGTGGTGCTCGGTGACGTGGGCCGACACCGCGAGGAGCACCAGGCCGAGCAGGTCGAGGACGACGGTCGGGCCGGCTCCGGGGTAGGCCGGCTGCGCGCCCGAGAGGAGCGTGATCAACAAGGGGGTCCGGCAACCCGAACGGGTAAGTGTGCGCACGGTGGTGATCTACCGCTCGGGGCGGCCGGACGGAACCGGATTCGGCCGGGGCACGTCAGACCGGGACCGCAGCACGCTGCACCCTCGGGAGGAAGAACCGCCATGAACCAGAAGCCCCGGCTCCACCGGACCCTCGCCGTCGCCGGACTCCTGCTCGCCCTCGGCAGCGCGACGGCCTGCGGCTCGGCCACCACCTCCGGTCCGACCGCGCCCGGGGACGTGCCGGCGGGCACGCCGTCGGCCACCGCCACCACCACGGTGGAGTCCCCGTCCGCCTCCGCCTCCGCGAGCCCGTCGAACCCCGAGCCCCGGCCCTCCACTCCCCCGCCGGTGAAGCCCTCGCCGCTGCCCAGCACGACCGCCACCACCCCGGGCATCGCGGTCGGCGAGCCCGACCCGAACGGGAAGGCGCCCGGCGTCTCGTACCGGGTGGACGGGCTCCGGCTGACCGTCGTCTTCTACGGCGGGGTCTGCGAGAAGTACGGGCTGAAGCTGGACGAGTCCAAGCCCGGCACCGTGCAGGCCAAGGTGGTGGTCCGGGAGCCGCAGCCGGCCGGGCAGGCGTGTGCGGCGATCGCCAAGCTCCAGGACGTCTCCGCCGACCTCAAGGAGCAGCTCGGCGCCCGGACGGTCTTCGACCAGAACACCGGCCAGGAGCTGCCGCGCAACCAGGGCCCGGACCCGGTCGGCGGCCCGAAGCACTGACGTCCCGTCAGGACGCGGACACGGCGAAGGCCCCCACCCGGAGCGGGTGGGGGCCTTCGCGGTACGACTAGCTGAACGAGTCGCCGCAGGCGCAGGAGCCGGTGGCGTTCGGGTTGTCGATCGTGAAGCCCTGCTTCTCGATGGTGTCGACGAAGTCGACGGTGGCGCCGCCGAGGTACGGGGCGCTCATCCGGTCGGTGACGACCTTGACGCCGTTGAAGTCCTTCACGACGTCGCCGTCGAGCGAGCGCTCGTCGAAGAAGAGCTGGTAGCGCAGGCCGGAGCAGCCGCCGGGCTGCACGGCGACGCGGAGCGCCAGGTCGTCACGGCCCTCCTGGTCCAGCAGGCCCTTGACCTTCTCCGCGGCGGAATCGGTGAGGAGCAGACCACTCTCGACGGTGGTCTCGTCCTGGACGCTCATCTGGTTACTCCCGGTATGTGACGACGATCTGCCGCCAGTGCCAACCAGCGGCCTCCCGGATTCATTTCCCCGGGCGGTGGTTCTCGTGGGGTGGACGGTGGTGCGAGTCCACTCCCCACGCCCCCATGCTCGCACACCGCCGGAGCGTGGTCACCGGCCGATCCTGACAAAGCCCCCGCCCGGGGCACGCCGTCACGGCAGGATGACGGGGTGATCATTCGTCAGCTCCGAGACACCTCCGCCGACGCGGAGGCCGTCGAGGCGGTGAGCCGGGCCGCCTTCCGCGACCCCACGGCCCCGGCGGACGGCCCGCCCGACCCGGACCGGCGGGTCCGCGAGCTGGCCCGGACGGCGCACGCGGTCCGGCACGACGGGCCCGGCTGCTGGATCGCCGAGCGGGACGGCCGGGCGCTCGGGGTGGCGCTCTCGCTGCGCCGGGAGGGGCTCTGGCTGCTCTCGCTGTTCGCCGTGCTGCCCGAGGCGCAGGGCCAGGGGCTGGGCCGGCTGCTGCTGGAGCGGGCGGGCACCTACGGGCGGGGCTGCCTGCGCGGGATGCTGTACGCCTCGGCCTCCCCGGCCGCGGCCCGGCGGTACCGGCGGGCCGGCTTCACCCTGCACCCGGCGATGCGGCTGAGCGGCACGGTGGACCGGGCCGGGCTGCTGGACCCGGGCGACATCCCGGTGCACCCGGGCAACCACACCCACCTGCACCTGCTGGACTCGGTGGACCGCCGCGCCCGGGGCTCGGCGCACGGCGTGGACCACGCCTTCATGCTGGCCCACTACGACGAACTGCTGATCGCCGACGCGCTGGCCGGCAGCGGCTACTGCTACCGCAGCGGCGGCGCGGTGAAGCTGCTGGCCGCCACCTCCAAGCGGATCGCCACCCGGCTGCTGCGGGAGGCGCTGGCCCGCACCCCGGACGGGGCCGAGGTGGCGGTCGAGGGGCTGACGGCGGAGCAGGAGTGGGCGGTGGACGTCGGGATGGAGCTGGGCCTGTCGCTCTCCACCGGGGGCTACCTCGCGGTCCGGGGCATGCGACCGCCCGCCACCTACGTGCCGAACCCCGCGTTCCTGTGAGGATGTGTCCCGGTGCGGCGCCGGGGACGGGCGCGGACGGGAGGAGCCGGGGATGAGCGGCGGGCAGGACCTGACGGACGGTCAGGCGGTGCTGCGGAGGGTGTCGGCGGTCGGCGGGTTCTTCGCCGTCACGCCGGGGCCGCGTCCGCCGGCGGGCTTCCGGCCGGTGGCCGAGCTACGCGGGGCGGTCTTCCTGCGGGAGCGGATCGCCGACGTGGCGCGCCGGATGGGCACCGCCGAGCCCCGGGTGGCCGCCTCGGCGGCGCAGCTGGGGGCGGCGGCCCGGCTCTGGTCGGTCGGGCTGGGCACCGCGGTGCTCGGCGGGGTGGTGCCGGACCTGGCGGGGGCGTACTGGCGCCTGGTGCCCGGCTCGATGCTGGAGCTCTGGGTGCCCGGGGTGCGCGGGCCCGGCCCGGCGGGGCTGGCGGCGGAGCTGTACCTGGAGCTGGTGGAGGGTCAGCTGCGCCCGTTCAACGAGGCGGTGCGCCGGGTCACCCCGGTGGCCGAGGGGCTGCTCTGGGGGAACGCGGCCTCGGCGCTGGCCGGGGCGGTGAAGGTGCTCGGCGGCGGCCGGGAGCTGGCGGCCGAGCTGCACGCCGTCGGCCCGCTGCGCGGTGCGCTGCGGGCCGACGGGAGGCGGACGAGCTGCTGCCTGTACTACCGGGCGCCGGGGGCGGGGCTGTGCGGGGACTGCGTCTTCGAGCGGCCGCCGCGGCGCCGGTGACGGGGCGTCGGACGACGGGCGTCAGGCGGGCGGGCGGCAGGCGGCGGCAGCGGCAGGCGGCGGCTCAGGCCATGGTGGCGAGGATCTCCTCGACCATCTCCATGGTGGTGCCGGGGTGCAGGAAGGCGAACCGGGCCACCGTCTCGCCGTCCCAGCCGGTCGGGGTGACGAAGCCGATCTGGTCGGCCAGCAGCTGCTGGGACCAGCGGTAGTAGTCCTCGTGGGTCCAGCCGGTGCGGCGGAAGCAGACCGAGGAGAGCTGCGGGTCCATCAGCAGTTCGAGGTGCTCGGTGCGCTCGATCAGGGCGGCGGTCTCCCGGGCCAGGGTGAGGCCGGCCTCGATCGCGTCGGTGTACGCCTGGGTGCCGTGCACCGCGAGGGAGAACCAGAGCGGCAGGCCTCGGGCCCGGCGGGTCAGGTGGTAGGCGTAGTCGGTGGGGTTCCACTCGTCGCCCTCGGTGTGCAGCACGTCCAGGTAGGAGGCGTCCTGGGTGTGCACGGCGCGGGCCAGCTGCGGGTTGCGGTAGATCAGCGCGGCGCAGTCGAACGGGGCGAACAGCCACTTGTGCGGGTCCACCACGAAGGAGTCCGCGTGCTCGATGCCGTCGTAGCGGGCCCGGACGGAGGGGGCGAACAGGCCGGCCCCGCCGTAGGCGCCGTCCACGTGGAACCAGATGCCGCGCTCCCGGGTGACCTCGGACAGGCCCCGGAGGTCGTCGACGATGCCCTCGTTGGTGGTGCCGGCGGTGCCGACCACCGCGATCACGGTCTCCGGGTGCGGGTCGGCGGCCAGCGCGGCGCGCAGCGCCTCGCCGGTGAAGCGGCGGTCGACGGTGGGCACCTTGAAGGCGTCGACACCGATGATGTTGAAGGTGTTCTTCACCGAGGAGTGCACCTGGTCGGCGACCGCGACCCGCAGCCGGACGCCCTCGCCGAGCCGGCGGCGGGCGGTGTCGCGGGCGACCACCAGGGCGGACAGGTTGCCCGCCGAGCCGCCGGAGACGAAGGTGCCGCCGGCCGTCTCGGGCATCCCGGCCCGGTCCGCTATCAGCCGGAGCACCTGGTTCTCGGCGGCGATGGCGCCGGCCGCCTCCAGCCAGGAGATGCCCTGGAGCGAGGCGCAGGAGACCACCATGTCGAAGAGCAGCGCGGCCTTGGTGGGGGCGCACGGGATGAAGGAGAGGTAGCGCGGGCTGTCGGCGGAGATCACCGCGCGGGACAGCTCGTGGTCGTAGAGCTTCAGCACGTCGGCCGGGGCGTTGCCGGTCGGGTTGAGCAGGCCGGCCAGCTGGGCCTTGAGGTGCTCGCCGTCGCCGGGGTGGTCGAGCGGCACCGGGTCGTACTGCAGCCGCTCGCGCATGTAGTCGAACACCAGGTCCACCAGCTCGTTGTCGGGCCGGTGCATGCGGTCGGGGGCTGCGGACATGGCAGTGCCTCTCACTGAGGGAGCGTCATGGGAGGCCCGGGGTGCGTGGGGCTCGCCGGACATGATCAGCGTAGGCAGCGGTGTGCGCCCGGCGCGCGTCGGAACGCGCCGGTCAGGGCCGGAATCGGGCGTGTTCGCGGGGGTCGGCGCAGGAATCCTGCGTCGCCCGGACGGGCGTCGGCCGAGCAGCCGGGCGACCGGTCAGCCGATCTCAGCCGATCAGCCGGGAGAGGACGACCGAGCTGCGGCTGCGCTGGACGCCGGGCTCCTTGCGGATGCGCTCGATCACCGCCTCCAGGTGCCGGGTGTCCGAGGCCCGCAGGTGCACCAGGGCGTCCGGGTCGCCGGTGACCGTCCAGGCGGCGACCACCTCGGGGAACTGCCGCAGGCTGGCCAGGATCTCCTCGGGGGCGGTCCGCTCCCGGCAGTAGACCTCGACGAACGCCTCGGTCTGCCAGCCCAGCACCTCCGGGTCCAGCACCACGGTGAAGCCCCGGACCACGCCCCGGGCCCGGAGCCGGTCGATCCGGCGGCGGACGGCGGTGGCGGAGAGGTTGGCCAGCAGGCCGATCTCGGCGTAGGAGGCGCGGCCGTCCCGGCTCAGATGGGTGAGCAGCAGCCGGTCGGTCTCGTCCAGGGAGGCCCCGCCGGGATCTGACGGTCTGCTGGTGCTCATCGGTACGGGGCTCCTGGGAAGAAACGAAACGCCGGACCATTCTGCACCGAAGGACGCGCCCGGTGCCGGACGCGTCCCCCGTGGCGGGCTACTGGCCCTTGGCGTCGGCCAGTCGGACGGAGCCGGCCAGGCAGTCGCGGAACTCGTACCAGGGCGCGTTCCCGGTCCAGCGCAGGAAGCCGCCGGAGCTGCCGGTGCCGGCCGTCGCGTCGATGAAGCGGCAGCCGTCGTAGAGCAGCTTGCCCGCGGTGGTGGCGCTGCTGGTGGTCACCTGGTGGGAGCCCAGCAGGGCGCAGTCCTGGTAGCGGATCATCGGGGCCCGGTTCGGGCTCACCGCGTCGAAGCGGTAGACGTGCGCCTGGGCCGTGGTGGCCCAGGACTGGAAGGACAGCGCGGTGTCGTCGCAGGAGACGAAGGTGATGGTGCCCTTGTACCAGGCCGAGTCGATGACCTTGTGCTTGGCGCTGCGGACCTCGAAGCGGATGCCCTGGGCGTAGAGCCGGTTGACCGAGTCGGCCCGGCCGGTGGTGCCGCCCAGCTTGAAGAAGGTCCCGTTGGCCGCCGGGTCGGTGAGGATGTACGAGCCGCCGGTGAAGTTCATCGAGCCGCCGCGCTCGTTGCGCACGAAGATCCCGGACTTGAACTCGACCTTGCAGTCCCGGAACCACATGTTGAGGAACTGGTCCTGCTGGGTCGCGGCCGGGGTCGCGCCCATCACCAGGAAGGCGTCGGCGTAGCTGCCGCCCACCTGGCAGTGGTCCCAGCCCATCTCGCTGTTGAGGTCGGACTGCGGGCTCTCGGTGTCGCCGGCCGCCCGGTCGGGGGCGCCGTCCAGGACGATGCCCGCCTTCCAGTCCCCGCGCCACTCGACGTCGGTGTACCAGGTGTCCTGCACGCCGCCGGCGTCCGAGGAGTAGGCGTAGTTGAAGGTGGAGGTGGCGTCGCGGCTGTCGAAGGTGAGGCCGCTGATCCGGATGTTCTTGTACCGGTCCCGGTTGGTCCAGAAGGTGGTGTTCCGGGCAGTCGGCGCGTAGGTGATCCGGCTCAGCCGCTTGCCGTGGCCGACGATCGCGATGCCGTCCACGATCCCGCCGTTGCCCGGGCCCGCGATGCCGGGCAGCAGCGCGTCCGGCTGGGTGATCAGGTAGTTGCCCGGCGGGATCAGCAGCACCTTCTTCGGGATGGCACCGGAGACCGGGTCGGGCTGGAAGGACGCCAGCAGCTCGGTGGCCGCGTCCTTGAACGCCTGGTCGCTGGGCGTCTGCCCGGTCGGGTCGGCGTTCTTGGCCAGCACGTCGACCACGTAGGTCCCGGCCGCCGCCTCGGCGCTCCCGGCGCCGAGCGCCAGTGCCCCGGCGGCACCCGCCCCGGTCAGGCCGGCCAGCAGTGAGCGGCGGCCGAGCGTCCCTCGTTCGTTCGTGGACATGTGTGACTCCCCCGTGAGGTCCGTACGGATCTTCGACGATCCGACCGTGATCCTCATTGATGACGGCCGGTATCACAAGGGAGATGTGACGGCCGGTCAGCTCGCACGCCCCGCCCGGCCTGCGGCGGAACGTCCGTCCGTACACCGACTCCGGTAATTCCGTCGACGCTGCCGGTGGCGGTGTGCTGCCCTGGGCGGATGGATTCCCGAGGAGGACAGTGACCGAGCTGACGGATCGTCCGGCCGCCGCGAGCGGCACGCACCTGATCGGTGGTGAGCTGCCGGTGGCCCGGCTGGGGCTCGGCACCATGCGACTGACCGGCCCCGGCATCTGGGGGCCGCCCGCCGACCGGGCCGAGGCCGTCCGGCTGCTGCGCCGCGCGGTGGAGCTGGGGGTGGGCCTGATCGACACCGCCGACTCGTACGGGCCGCACGTCGCCGAGGAGCTGATCGCCGAGGCGCTCCACCCGTACCCGGAGGGGCTGGTGATCTCCACCAAGGGCGGGTACACCCGGCAGGGGCCGGACCGCTGGGCGGTGGTCGGGCGGCCCGAGTACCTGCGCCAGTGCGTGGAGCTGAGCCTGCGCCGGCTGCGGCTGGAGCGGATCAACCTCTACCACCTGCACCGGATCGATCCGGCGGTGCCGCTCGCGGAGCAGCTCGGGGTGCTGGCCGAGCTACGGGCCGAGGGCAAGATCGGGCACATCGGCCTCTCCGAGGTCGAGGTGGCCGAGATCGAGGCGGCCCGAGCGGTGGTGCCGGTCGCCACCGTGCAGAACGTCTTCAGCCTGACCCGGCAGCGTCACCGGGACACCCTGGACCACTGCGCCCGCGAGGGCATCGCCTACCTCCCGTTCTTCCCGCTCGGCCGGGGCGACCTGGCCCGCCCGGACGGCCCCACTCCCGGCCTGGCCGAGCTGGCCGCCGCCCGCGCCGCCACCCCGGCCCAGCTCGCCCTGGCCTGGCTACTGCACCTCTCCCCCACCGTCCTCCCCATCCCGGGCACCTCCCGGACGGCCCACCTGGAGCAGAACGTGCAGGCGGCCCGGATCACCCTGAGCGGAGCGGAGGTGGCCGAGCTCACGGCCCGCTGGACGGACGTCTGACCCACCCGGGACCGGCGGCTCCGACGGCGGGGCCGGGCACTGGCCGCCCACCCGCCAGGACTGACGGAACGTCATGCCGCCGCGCTCCACGCCGGTGCCTGCGACCGGGTCGGCGGGTGCCTGCCCGCCGGGCCGTCGGCTGGCAGGCCGACCGACGGACCGGCAGGCAGGCAGACCGGATGACCCTCGCCGACGCGATCGTCTCCGGCACCCACCGGAAGAGCAGGCGCGCCCGAGCACGCACGCCCACTGGACGCGCCGGCACCGCCGGGGCCCCCGGGGTCAGTCGACCAGCAGGACGATCTTGCCCCGGGTGCGGCCCTCGGCGTTCAGGGCCTGGGCGCTGGCGGCCTGGGAGAGCGGGAAAGTGGAGGCGATCGGGACGCGCAGCCGCCCCTCGTCCGCGAGCCGGGCCAGCTCGGCGAGCCCGTCGGCGTCGGGGCGGACCCAGACGTAGTGCCCGCCGAGCGCCTTCACGCCGTAGTCGGTGATCGAGGCGATCCGGGAGCCGTCCGGGACCAGGGAGGCCGAGACCTCGACGGCGTCGCCGCCGACCAGGTCCACCGCCGCGTCCACCCCACCGGGGGCGAGCGCGCGGACCCGCTCGGCGAGCCCGGGCCCGTAGGTGACGGGCTCGGCGCCGAGCGAGCGGAGGAAGTCGTGGTTGCGCTCGCTGGCGGTGCCGATCACCCGCAGGCCGAGCGCCTTGGCGATCTGCACCGCGAAGACCCCGACGCCCCCGGCCGCGGCGTGCACCAGCACGGTCTGGCCCGCCGTCACCCCGAGCGCCCGGACCAGGCACTGATGGGCCGTCAGCCCGGCCAGCGGCAGCCCGCCCGCCTCGGCCCAGCTCAGCGAGGCCGGCTTGCGGGCCAGGGTGCGCACCGGGGCGGCCACCAGCTCGGCATAGGTGCCGTGCTCGACCGCGTCCTTGCGGACGTAGCCGAAGACCTCGTCGCCCGGGGCGAACTCGGTCACCCCGCCGCCGACCGCCTGCACCACCCCGGCGGCGTCCCAGCCCATCACCAGCGGGAAGTGCGCGTCGGTGACGCCGTCCAGGTAGCCCTCCCGGATCTTCCAGTCCACCGGGTTGACCCCGGCGGCCCGGACCCGGACCAGCACCGAATCCGGGCCGACCTTGGGGTCGGGCAGCTCCGTGTACTCGACGACCTCGGGGCCGCCGTAACGCCTGATCGCGATTGCCTTCATACCGGCCAAGCCAACCGGACGGACCGGCCGACGCGACGGTACGGCACGCGGTTCTCGTCACATCGACACTTCGGCCATCGTCAGAGCGACGCGAACGGGTTATCATAGATAACGTCAGATAGACGATAAAGGCCGAGGCTCCACAGAGTTCCGCCGCACAGGAGGGCACCCGCCCGTGACCACCACCACCGAGACCTACGGCGTCGACCCCACCCCGACGCCGCTCGCACTGCTGCTGCTCGGCCGCGAGGCCGACCCGAACAGCGAGCGCGGCGTCGAGTGCCCCGGCGACCTCCCGCCCGCCTCGGACCCGGACCTGGTGGCCCGGGCCCGTGCCGCCAAGGCCGCCCTGGGCGACCGGGTCTTCATCCTCGGCCACCACTACCAGCGCGACGAGGTGATCGAGTTCGCCGACGTCACCGGCGACTCGTTCAAGCTCGCCCGGGACGCCGCCAACAAGCCGGAGGCGGAGTACATCGTCTTCTGCGGCGTGCACTTCATGGCCGAGTCGGCCGACATCCTCACCAGCAGCGCCCAGCAGGTGATCCTCCCCGACCTGGCGGCCGGCTGCTCGATGGCCGACATGGCCACCGCCGAGCAGGTCGCCGAGTGCTGGGACGTGCTCACCGAGGCCGGCGTCGCCGACGTGACCGTGCCGGTCTCGTACATGAACTCCTCGGCCGACATCAAGGCCTTCACCGGCAAGCACGGCGGCACCATCTGCACCTCCTCCAACGCCGAGCGCGCGCTCACCTGGGCGTACGAGCAGGGCCAGAAGGTGCTCTTCCTGCCGGACCAGCACCTGGGCCGCAACACCGCCGTCCGCGACCTGGGCTTCTCGCTGGACGACTGCGTGCTCTACAACCCGCACAAGCCGAACGGCGGCCTGACCGTCGAGCAGCTGCGGAACGCCAAGATGATCCTCTGGCGCGGCCACTGCTCGGTGCACGGCCGGTTCTCGCTGGACTCGGTCAACGACGTCCGCGCGCGCATCCCCGGCGTCAACGTGCTGGTGCACCCCGAGTGCAAGCACGAGGTGGTCGCGGCGGCCGACCTGGTGGGCTCGACCGAGTACATCATCAAGGCGCTGGACGCGGCCGAGCCCGGCTCCAAGTGGGCCATCGGCACCGAGCTGAACCTGGTCCGCCGCCTCGCCAAGGCGCACCCGGACAAGGAGGTCGTCTTCCTGGACCGGGCGGTCTGCTTCTGCTCGACCATGAACCGGATCGACCTCCCGCACCTGGTCTGGACGCTGGAGTCGCTGGTCGAGGGCCGGGTGCCGAACGTGATCACCGTGGACCCGGAGACCGAGAAGTACGCCAAGGCCGCGCTCGACCGGATGCTGGCCCTGCCGTAACGATTCGCCGGGTACGGCGAAGGGCGGGCCCCCGACGGGGGCCCGCCCTTCTTCGCGCGTGCGCCGCTACGCCGGGAGACCGGGGATCAGGCCGTCGCCCTCCTCGCGGAGCAGCTCCCGGACCTGGTCCAGGGTGGCGTCCGGGTCCGGCAGGATCAGGTCGGAGGGCTCCAGCGAGTCGTCCGGCAGCGGCGTGCCGTACTCCTTCACCGCGTCGAGCAGACTTCCGAGCGCGGCCCGGAAGTGCGCCTCGTCACCCGACTCCAGCGCGACGAGGAGCTCCTCGTCCAGCTCGTTCAGCCGGTTCAGGTGCGCCTCGGCGACCTGGAACTGGCCCTCGCCCATGACCCGCATGATCATGCCGGTGGTCTCCCTGCGTAGGGGTTGCTTACTTGTTGTAGTTGATCGTGGGAGGCGTGTCCTGCTTGCCCTGCTCGATCGCCTGCGGTGCGCCGCCCGGGGTGCCCCCGGTCAGCTCGGCCTTCATCCGGGCCAGCTCCAGCTCGACGTCGCTGCCGCCGGCCACCCGCTCCAGCTCGGCCTCGATGTCGTCCTTGCGACCCAGCCCGCTGGCGTCGTCGAGCGCGCCGGAGGCCAGCAGCTCGTCGATCGCACCGGCCCGGGCCTGCATCTGCGCGGTCTTGTCCTCGGCCCGCTGGATGGCCAGGCCGACGTCGCCCATCTCCTCCGAGATCCCCGAGAAGGACTCGGCGATCCGGGTCTGCGCCTGGGCGGCGGTGTAGGTGGCCTTGATGGTCTCCTTCTTGGTGCGGAAGGCGTCCACCTTGGCCTGGAGGCGCTGGGAGGCGAGCGTGAGCTTCTCCTCCTCGGCCTGCAGGGCCTGGTACTGGGTCTCCAGGTCGGTGATCTGGGACTGCAGGTTGGCCTTGCGGGTCAGCGCCTCGCGGGCCAGGTCCTCCCGGCCGAGCGAGAGCGCCTTGCGGCCCTGCTCCTCGTACTTGGAGGACTGCTGCTGCAGCTGGGTCAGCTGGAGCTCCAGGCGCTTGCGGGAGGTGGCCACGTCGGCGACGCCCCTGCGCACCTTCTGCAGCAGTTCCAGCTGCTTCTGGTAGGAGTAGTCGAGCGTCTCACGCGGGTCCTCCGCACGGTCCAGGGCCTTGTTCGCCTTGGAGCGGAAGATCAGCCCCATACGCTTCATGATTCCGTCGCTCATGGGCCTCGGGTGCCCCCTTCTCGGGCCTGCGGTTCCGTCTCGGCTGACAGGAACGAGTCTATGCGCGGCGGCCGTCCGACCGCAGTGCTCCTGCCTGCAACAAGCCTGCTACAGCCTTCCGGCTCCAGCCTCATCCCCTGGGTGGAGACGACCCCTGACCATGATCGGAGCAGTGGGCCCGAACTCCTAGGGGACACTCCGGGGACATTCGATATCCGTTTGGGTCCGAGGGCACCACGATTTGCCGATGGCCAGCACGTACGCTGGTGGTGTGTTCCGACGCCGTTCAGAAGAAGCCTCCTCCGCCACCGCGCTGGCCGAGCAGGACGACACCCAGCCCCGTGACCCGCAGGCCCCCAAGGGCCGGCCGACCCCCAAGCGCAGCGAGGCCGAGGCCAACCGCCGCACCCGGGTGACGGTCCCCAAGGACCGCAAGGAGGCCGCGCGGCAGTCGCGCGACCGCATGCGGGCCGAGCGGGAGAAGCAGCGCAGCGCGCTGCTCGAGGGCGACGAGCGCTACCTGCCCGCCCGTGACAAGGGCCCGGTCCGGCGGTACATCCGCGACTACATCGACTCCCGGTGGTCGCTGGCGGAGTTCTTCCTGCCGTACGCGGTGGTCGTGCTGGTGCTCAGCGTGCTGCCGTCGAACGAGCTGAAGACCGCCTCCACCCTGCTCTTCATGCTCTTCTTCGTGATGGTGATCGCGGACTTCCTGCGGCTCGGCTTCGGCCTGCGCAAGGCGCTGGCCGCGAAGTTCCCCGACACCAACACCCGGGGCTCGGTGCCCTACGGCCTGATGCGCACCCTGCAGATGCGCCGCCTCCGGCTGCCCAAGCCGAAGGTCAAGCGGGGCGAGAAGCCCTGACCGCGGACCACGTGCAGCAGCCGTCCTGGGCCCAGCCCTGGACGGCTGACGCGTGGTCGGCCCCGGGCGGCCTGCCCGAGCAGGGGCTGCCCGAGCAGGCGATGGGAGAGCACGACCGGCTGCACCGGCTGCCGACCCGGGGCGCCCTGCCCACCGCCGCGACCTGGCTGGAGCGGCACGGCGGGCTGCGCAACCTGGTCCGCCAGGAGCTGGTGACCCGTCAGCTGGGCGCCCAGCTGGCCGGACTCGCCGGGCTGCGGGTGCTGGACGTCGGCTGCGGCCAGGGCACCCAGGCGCTCCGGCTGGCCCGGGCCGGCCACCTGGTCACCGGGCTGGACCCGGACCCGGTCACCCTGGGCGCCGCCCAGGCCGCGCTGGCCGCGGAGCCGGACGAGGTCCGGATGCGGGTGCAGCTGCTGGGCGGGGACTGCTACCAGGTGGGCCGCTGGTTCGGCCCGCGCAGCTTCGACGTGGTGCTCTGCCACGGGGTGCTGCCGTACCTCTCCGACCCGGACCCGATGCTGGCCTCGCTGGCCCGGCTGCTCGCCCCCGGCGGGGTGCTCTCGCTGGTGGTCCGCAACGCCGAGGCGCTCGCCATGCGGCCCGGGCTGACCGGGGACTGGCGCACCGCGCTGGAGTCCTTCGACTCCACTCGCTACACCAACCGCCTCGGGCTGCCGGCCCGGGCGGACCGGCTCGCCGACCTCTCCACCACGCTGCGCGAGATCGCCGTGCCGGTCCGGCACTGGTACGGGGTGCGGGTCTTCACCGACGCCACCCCGGACCACGAGGCCCCGGTGGACGGGCGCCAGCTGGCCCAGCTGCTGGACGCCGAGGAGCGCGCCGGGCAGCAGGACCCGTACCGCCGGGTGGCGGCGCTGCTGCACGTGGTCGGCGCCAAGCCCTGACGCCGACCTGACGGCGGCTCAGCCCTCCTGCAGGCTCATCGTGTAGATCACCGCGGCGTCGTCGAGCAGCGCGACCTTGTCGACCCCCTGGTCCAGCAGGTCCTTGTAGCCCTCGCCGATCCAGGACTCGGCGTCGCCCTGGCTGGTGAACTCCTCCTGCTCGCCCGGCAGGGTCACCACGGTGCCGTCCGCCTTCTCGTACCGCCACGTCCAGACCATGCCCGTCTCCTTCTGCTCGGTTCAGCTGCGCGCAGGTTAGCGTGCCCGCCGGGCGGGGCCCCATGCCTGGTGCGCGAGGATGGTGACCATGTCGATGCCCCGCACCCTGATCCTCGGCGGCGCCCGCTCGGGCAAGTCCACCCGGGCCGAGCAGCTGCTCGCCGACCGGCCCGACGTGCTCTACGTGGCCACCGGCGGCACCCGGGACGGGGACGCCGACTGGGCGGACCGGGTGCGGCTGCACCGGGACCGGCGGCCCGCGAGCTGGCGGACGGCGGAGACCTGCGACCTGCCGGCCGTGCTGGCCGACACCACCGATCCGGCGCCGGTGCTGATCGACTGCCTGGCGCTCTGGCTGACCGCCGTGATGGACGAGTGCGGGGCCTGGGAGGACGGGGCCTGGCGGGAGGGCGGGGCCGAGGCGGCGGTGCTGGCCCGGTGCGCCGAGCTGGCGGCGGCCTGGGAGGTGACGGAGCGTCGGGTGATCGCCGTCAGCAACGAGGTCGGGATGGGCGTGGTGCCGGCCACCGCCTCGGGGCGGCGCTTCCGGGACACCCTGGGCCGGCTCAACATGGCGGTGGCGGACGCCTCGGAGCGGGTGCTGCTGGTGGTCGCGGGGCAGGTGCTGACCGTCAAACCCGCTGGCGTGTAGCCTTCCGGACGATGGACACGACCGTGGATCTCGACGTTTTCTCCTCCCTCGTGGAGCGCCCCGACGAGAGCGCCCGCCGGGCCGGCGAGGAGCGCTGGCAGCAGCTGGACCGGCCGCGCGGCGGCCTCGGGCAGTTGGAGGAGCTGGGTGCCTGGCTGGCCGGGGTGCAGGGCGCCTCGCCCGTCCGGCCGCTGACCGCCGCCAAGGTGGTGCTGTTCGCCGCCGACCACGGCATCGCCGCGGCCGGGGTGTCCAAGCTCACCGGCGGGACCGCCCACCGGGTGCACTCGGTGCTGGACGGCACCGCCCCGGTCGCCGTGCTGGCCCGCCGCTACGGCGCGGCGGTGCGGGTGGTGGACGTCGGCGTGGACGCCGGGCCGGAGGAGTTCCCCGCCGAGGTCAGCCGCTTCCGGGTCCGCCGGGGCTCCGGCCGGATCGACGTCGAGGACGCCCTGACGCAGGCTCAGGCCGCCGAGGCGTTCCGGGCCGGCATGGCCGTCGCCGACGAGGAGGCCGACGCCGGCACCGACCTGGTGCTGCTGGGCGACCTCGGGGTCGGCTCCACCACGGCCGCCGCCGTCCTGGTCGGCGCGCTCTGCGGCACCGACGCCGCCGCCGTCACCGGGCGCGGCTCGGGCATCGACGACCGCACCTGGATGGTCAAGTGCGCCGCCGTCCGCGACTCGCTGCGCCGGGCCCGCCCGGTGCTCGGCGACCAGCTGGCGCTGCTGGCCACCGTCGGCGGGGCGGACTACGCCGCCCTCACCGGCTTCCTGCTCCAGGCCGCCGTGCGCAAGCTCCCGGTGGTGCTGGACGGCGTGGTCGGCGCCGCCGCCGCGCTGGTCGCCCAGCGGATCGCCTTCCGGGCGCCCGAGTGGTGGCGGGCCGGGCAGTCCACCGGCGAGCCGGCCCAGGCCAAGGCGTACGACCGGCTGACCCTGACGCCCGTCCAGACCCTCGGGGTCACCATGGGCGAGGGCGTCGGCGCGCTGCTGGCCCTGCCGCTCTTCCAGGCCGCCACCGACACCCTGGCCGACCCGGACCAGGCGCTGGCCGCCACGGCCGGCACGACCGCTCCCCGGACGCCGGCCGTGCCGCGCCCGCTGCCCACCGCGGCCGAGCTGCTGGGCCGGGGCTGACCCGTCTTGCCGGACGGTCTGCGCTTCGCCTTCGGCACCCTGACGGTCCTTCCGGTCCGGGTGGAGCGGTGGGACCGGGAGAGCGGCGGGCGGGCGATGGCGCTGGCACCGGTCGTCGGCCTGGTGCTCGGCGGCCTGGCGGCCGGGCTCGGTGCGCTGGTGTGCTGGCGCGGCGGGCCGCTGCTGGGCGCGGTCGCGGCCGTCGCCGTGCTCGCCGGGCTGACCCGGGGCCTGCACCTGGACGGGCTGGCGGACGTGGCCGACGGGCTGGGCAGCGGGAAGCCGGCCGAGGACGCGCTGCGGATCATGAAACAGTCGGACATCGGTCCGTTCGGGGTGCTGACGCTGCTGCTGGTGATGCTGGCCCAGATCGCCGCACTGGCCGGTGAGTTCGCGGTCTCGCCGTGGCGGGGCGCCGCCGCCGTGCTGACCGCCGCCCTCGCGGCGCGGTGCGTGCTGGCCTGGGGCTGCCTGCGCTCGGTGCCGGCGGCGCGGCCGGGCGGGCTGGGGGCGATGGTCGCGGCGACGGTGCCATGGCCCGCCGCGCTCGGCGGGTCGGCCCTGGTGGCCTTCGCGCTGGCGTGGATCTCGCCGTGGCACCCGCTCGCGCTGGCCGTCGGGCTGGGGTGCGGGTGGCTGCTGCTGCGGCGCTGCGTACGGCGGTTCGGCGGGATCACCGGGGACGTGCTCGGGGCGACGGCCGAGACGGCCGCGACCGGGACGCTGGTGGCGCTGGCGTTCTGCTGAGGGCCGGGAGCCGAAGGACGGTGGCTTCGGCGCCCGGCTGAGGACTGCGGACCGAGGGGGGACTTTGACGTCGTTTCAGGACCGGGTGCACGGCTGCCTGCTGGGCGGGGCGCTGGGCGACGCGCTCGGCTTCCCGGTGGAGGGCGCGACGTGGTGGACCATCCAGGACCGGCACGGCCCGTCCGGGGTCACCGGGCCCGTCCCGGACCGCGAGGGGGTGGTCGGGCGGATCAGCGACGACACCCAGCTGACGCTGTTCACCGCCGAGGCCCTGCTGCGGGACCCGTCCGTCCCCGGGGTGCACCAGGCGTACCTGCGCTGGCTGGACACCCAGGAGCATCCGGAGCCGCCCCCGGCGGGCTCCGCCGCGCACCGGACCGGACGGCTGCGCGAGGAGCGCTGGCTGTACGCCCGGCGCGGCCCCGGCCGGGCCTGCCTGCACGGTCTGGCGCAGGGGTACGCGCCCGACCCGCAGCGCCCGTGGGACGGCACCCCGGGCCCCGTGAACCCGGACTCGAAGGGCTGCGGCACGGTGATGCGGTCGGCGCCGTTCGGCTTCACCGGCGGCTCGTTCGAGCTCGCCGCGCGCTGCTCGCTGATCACCCACGGGCATCCGACGGCGGCGTACGCGGCGGGTGCGTACGCCTTCCTGGTGGGCGAGCTGACGGCCGGTCAGCCGCTGGAGCCGTCCGTGCGCCGGGCCCTGGCGCTGCTCGCCCGGTACCCCGGGCACCGGGAGACCAGCACCGCGCTGGAGCGGGCCCTCGCGCTGGCCGCCACCGGCCCGGCCACCGTGGACCGGCTGGAGGACCTCGGCGCCGGCTGGGTCGCCGAGGAGGCCCTGGCCGTCGGCGTCTACGCCGCGCTGGCCGCGCCCGGACCGGCCGCCGTCGGCCCGGCGCTGCTGCTGGCCGTCAACCACTCCGGCGACAGCGACTCCACCGGCGCGATCTGCGGCGCCCTGCTCGGGGCCCGGTACGGGGCCGGGGCGCTGCCGCCGGCGTGGGTGGCGCAGCTGGAGGGCCGGGCCGTGATCGCCGCCCTGGCGGACGGCTTCGGCTTCGGCGGCTGACCGGGCGTCAGGCCGGGTCGTCGGTGCGGTCGGGTCAGTCCAGGGTCAGCGCGAGGATGCCCTCCGGGAGGGCCAGGAACACCCGGCCGTCCGGGTCGAGGACCACGGAGCGGGCGGGCAGGCCGAGCCGGAGGTCGAGCGCGACCGGGTCGGCGCCCCAGCGGAACAGCCGGACCAGGCCGTCCGCCCAGGCGGCGGCGAGCACCATCCCCCGGGCGGTGTCCCGGACCGCCACGGTGGTGACCGGACACTCGCGGGCGTCGATCGGCTCCGGGGCCGGGCCCCGCCCGTCCATCCAGGTCCGTACCGTGCCGTCGGTGCCGCCGCTGACCAGCAGGACACCGCCGTCCGCCTCGGTGAGGTCGACGCCGGTGACCCGGCCCCGGTGGAGCGGCCGGTCGGTCGTGGTGCTCTGCCCGGTGGCCGTCCGGATCAGGCCCAGCCCGCCGCCGCCGTCGCCGACGGCGAGCAGCGGGCCGTCGGCGCCGACCAGCGCGGCCAGCGCGGTGACCCCGTCGGTGAAGTGCTTGGTCGCCTCCACCACGGCCGGGGTCGGCCGGCCGCCCTTCGTCTCGGGGTACGGGTAGGTGACCACGGTGCCGTCCTGCTGGAGGAGGAACTGCGAGCCCTCCGCACCGCAGACCATGCCCGCCCGGCCGTGGCCGAGCAGCCGGCTCGGGTCCACCTCCCTGACGTCCAGGCCGGTCGCCGGGTCCAGGAAGCGGAGGATGCCGCTGACGGCCGCCAGCAGGTACGGCCGGAGCGGGCCGTGCCCCGGCGCGATCCGCAGCACGCGTGCTTCGCCCCGTGGCTCGTGGGCGGGCACCCAGCCCTCGAACGGGCCCGACCAGACGGCTCGCCAGCGCTGCCCGGAGACGGCCGCGCAGTGGTCGGCGGCCAGCTGGTCGCGGCCGGCCAGCCAGGCGTGCAGCGCCGCCGCCCGGTCGGCCGGGGTGGAGCCGGCGGGGCGTACCGGGGCGGCCAGCTCCCAGGCCCCGGCGAGCGCGGTGCTCAGGTACTCGGCTCCCGGCGGTGGCGGGACCGGGGGCGGGGCCTCGTCGTCGAACAGCGGGTCGTAGGGGGGCTGGGGCGGCTGGAGGTACTCGAAGGCGGCGGTGATCGCGGCGGGGTCGGCGTGGATCAGGAAGTCGGCATCGGCGAGCAGCTGCCCGCCGATGCCCGCGTGCACCGTGTGCCGCAGCAGCAGGCCCAGCCACTGCGGGTCCACACCCGACAGCAGCGGGCGGCCGTCGGCCCCCCGGGGAAGGCCTCCGGCGATGCCCGCCTGGAGCGCCCGGTGGTCCACCGGCGGGCTGCCGGAGACCACCTGACGCTCCAGCAGGTCCGGCTGCAGCCGCCGGTACGGACCGTCGGCCGGAGGCAGGTACGCGGCGGCCAGCCGGACGGCCTCCGCCCCGCCGGCTCCCGGGAGCGCGGCCCACACCCCGTCGGTGACCGGACGGCCGGCGGCGGCCAGCGCACCGACGGTCCGGCGCGGCCCCTCGGGCAGGGCCGCCCACCAGGCCGCGGCCAGCGCGGCGGCCCGCTCGGCGAGCGGCGCCGCCGGGTCGAGCGGGGTGCCGGGCGGGGTGCGGGAGGCGAGCAGGGCCAGCCCGGGGCTCGGGTGGACCCGGTCGGCGGCCACCGGGTGGCCGGCCAGACCGGCGCACCAGGCGGCGAAGCGGTCCGGCTCCGTCCAGCGCGGGTCGTCCAGGTCGAGCAGCGCCCCGGCCGGTGCGGCGGCGCTCAGCACCGTCGCCGCGGCCGTGCCGGAGGCGGCTTCCACCAGCACCCGCAGCCACGGGACCTGGAGCAGCGGCGTGAGCAGCTCGACGGCGATCCGCTCGGGCATGTCCGGCAGCAGGTCGCCGCCGGCCCGGTCCAGATCGGTGACGACCAGGGTGCGGGGCACGCCGTCCTGGAGGGCCTCCATCAGCTCCTCGACGGTGCGCGCCACCGTGCCGAGCCACTCGGCCAGCCGCCAGGTCGCACCACGGAACGTCAGGCCCTCGGCGGAGAGCAGCAGATGGACCCGGCGTCCGGGCCGGGGGTTGTCCGGCGGGGCGGCGGCGGCGAGCCAGGAGAGCAGGTGGGTGCGCCCGCTGCCCGAGGAGCCGGCGATCCGGCAGAAGCGGGGAGCGCGCTCGTCCTCCAGCCAGTCGAGCAGCGCCCGCCCGGCCGGCCGCCGGCCGGCCCGCAGCGGCGGGACCGGCGCCGCCCCGCCCGACGGGACGCCGGCTTCCGGGACGGAGCCGTACGCCGGGTTGTGCCAGAAGGCCCGTGCGCTGCCCCAGTGGTCGAGCATCCAGACACCGGCGACGGCGTGCGGGGGGACCCGGCCGGCCGGGTCGTGGCCCTCGTCCACCTTGTACCGGTACACCCGGCTGCCGGGGGGCCCGGAGGGCTCCGTCCAGGGCTGGTCGTACTCCGGGTCGGGGAGCCAGTCGAGCGGCTTGCACGGCTCCTTCGGCGGCCGGTACCCCTCGGCGGCGCGTGCCTTCAGCTCGGCGAGGCCCGACACCGCTCGGCTCTCGGGGACGGGCCGGCCGGCCAGGGGCGTGCCCGGATCGAGGACCAGCTCCCGGAGGGCCTCCGACGGGGACAGCTCCCGGGCCCTGGCTTCGAGGAGCTTGGTGTACCAGTACATGGCGCCGTTGAAGTTGTCGGCGACGAGGTACCGCGCGATGTCGGCCGCGCCGTCCTCGTCGCAGATCCACAGGTAGCCCACCAGCTCGCCCCGGTCGGTCCGCACCTCGACGTACTCGACCGGCTTCTCGGTGGTGTTCGGGTAGCGCGGCGCTCCCATGGTGCTCACTGGTTCGCTCTCTTCCGTCATGACAGGATCTCCGCGAAGATGTGGACCTTGTTGCCCTCCGTGAGCACCTCGGTCGCGCGCCAGGTGAGGTCCCGGCCGAGGAGCAGCTCCCGCTCGGCGTTGGCGATCGACCCGGGCCGCTCCATCCACATCGCGGGCGTCCCGGCGGGGACCTTGATGTGCATGACCGCTTCCTTGCCCCGCCACATCGCCGGGAGGTCGCCGAAGCCCGTGGACAGGTAGCCCCGCTCGGTGAACGCCTGGCCCTTCAGGCTCATCGGGTCGCCGCCGACCCCGATGAGGTGCTCGATGTCCGTGCCCCGGGTCACGATGAGGTCCTGCGGCACGGGCTGCCGCCGGAGTGCCTGGTCGATCAGATCGACGCTCCGTCTGACGCTGGGGTCGGTCACGGCGTCGATCTGCCCGTCGGCGGCCCGGAGCGAGCCGTTGACCTTCTCGTACGGCGCTCCCGCTCCCCGGTTCGCCTCACCGCGCGTGTAGCTTTCGAGCGCGACCTTCTCCTGCTCGCGGAGCCCGTCGGCGGTCCGGTTCCAGGTCTGCTGGGCGTACGTCTGGGCGGCGGCGTCGTCGTAGAGCCTGGCGGTCTGGGCCTGGGCCTGAACGGCCTCCCGGATCGCCGCCAGCTCCTGCTGGGACTTCGCGGAGGCCTCGAGGTCCAGGTCGAAGGACCCCGCACCCTCCGCCTTGGGCGCCTCGGGCTCGGGCTGGTGTGGTGAGGGGGCGTCAGGCTCGGGAGTGTGCGCACGCGCCTCGGGCTCCGGGACGCGCGGGGCCTCGGGGGCGGGCGGTTCCGGGGTGTGCACCGGGGCGGGTTCGGGAGCGCGCTGGTACGCCGCCTCCGGGAAACCCTCCACCCGGGCCGGGGGTGCCTGCCGGTACGCCGCCTCCGGGAAACCCTCCACCCGGGCCGGAGGCGCCTGCCGGTACGCCGCCTCCGGGAAACCCTCCGGTCGGGTGGGTGGGGTGGCCCGGCCGGGGGTGGGGATGTCGGCGTGCCGGGCCGTGTCGGCGACGGCGCGGCGGGCGAGGTCGTCGGCCCCGCTGAGGGCGCCGCGTTCGGCGGAGTTCTTCAGGGCGTTGGCGGCGACCCGCCTGGCCGCGACGCCGGCCGTACTGGTGCCGCCGGTGGCGGCGCCGGAGGCGACGTCGAAGATGACCCGGCCGGTGGCCTCGAAGGGGTCGGAGCGCCAGCCGGAGCCGGCGAGGGACTTGACCAGCTCGGTGGGGTGGTTGGCGGTCCGGAGCAGGCCGAGCGAGGTGGTGAGGACGTGCTCCTGGTACTGGGCCGGGTGGGTGAGGTTGTAGGGGTCCTGCGGGTTCAGCGAGCGGACGAACTTGACCGCGTCGGCACCGCCCTTGGCGACGCCGCCCAACAGGTGGAGGCTGCCCACGGCGGCGCCTTGGACCAGGTCGGTCTGGGCTGCGGCGACCTGCTGGAGGAAGCTGGGCTCGCGCGGTGCGGAGGCGGTGGCGGCCGACACCGCGTCGGCGGCGGTGAGGGCGGCGGCGTCGCGCTGGCGACGGGCCTCGCGGAGCAGTTCCTGAGCCTGTTTCAGGCCGTCCTGGCCGGGGTCGTGGAAGGTGCCCGGGTCGGTCGGTCGGGTGAGGTCGGTGCCCCCGGCGGCGGCAGCGCTGTTGTACCGCTTGACGGCGTCGTTGTACCGGTCGACCTGGTCGTTGTACGCGTCCCGGGCCCGTTCGGACGCCTTGTGGGCCGCCTCGTGGGCGTCGATCGCCTGCCGTGCCCGGCCCTGGGCCCACTCCACGGTGCGGGCGTAGGTGTCGAGGGCCTTGGCGGCGGCGCCGCACGCCTCGGCGGCGAGCACCCAGAGGGCGGGCTGCGGGCTGAACTTGGCCCGGAAGGCGTCCCCGGCCTCGCCCTTCCAGTGCTCGGCGTCCAGCCTGGTCAGTCCGGAGCCGGTCTCGTCGAAGGCGGCCTGGAACGTGTGCAGATGCTGCGCGGCCTCGTTGATCGCCCCGACGTCGCCGTGCACCAGCTCCTTGGGGTCGTCGGTCTGACCGAGGTTCAGCTCACCGACCAGCGCGCCCAGGCTGTCGGCGACGCCGTCGCCCCACTGGTCGACGGCGTGCGCGGCACTGTCCAGTCCCACCAGGTCCAAGCCGTCGCCGACCAGGTGGGCACCGGCGTTGACCGTCTCGCCCAGCGCGCGCTTGCCGCCGTCGACCACGCGCTCGAACAGGTTGCTCACCTGCGGTCCACGAACTGCTCGGCCTGCCGGGTGAGTTGCTCGGCCCGGTCCTTGGACTCGGCGGTCTCCTCGGCGAGTTCGGCACCGAAGCCGGCGGCGGCCACGTTGCCGCGCACGAAGGAGTTCTCCAGCAGGTCGGCCTTGGTGGCCTGCACGGCGGCCTCGGTGCGCAGCGAGGACTGCGCGAAGGACTCGGCGGAGAAGTCCGCGTCACGGACCTGGGTGAACGGGTTGTCGGCCAGCACCTCCCCGTAGGACATCTTCGCCAGGTCCTCGCCGGTCAGGTTCGGATTGCCGAGCGCCGCGTTGGTCAGTTCCTTCGCCACCCCGCTGACGTACTCCTCCTGCTCGGCGTACAGACCGGCCGAGAGGTTGAGCCGGCGGGCGATCTCGTTGCCGTCCTGGATCAGTGCCCGCACGCCCCAGGACCAGCGGTCGCAGAACTCCTCGAAGACGGACTGGAGCGCGGGGTGGCCGATCTCCAGCCCCGTCAGGCTGATGTCGCCGAAGCCCCGGCCGACCAGCGCCGCCTCCTCGATGCCGAGCGAGCGCAGCTCCTCGATCGCGTGGTCGATCCCGTCCGCGGCGAGCTTGAGCGCCTGCGGATCCACCTGGTACGAGGCCATCAGCCGGCCACCGCGCCCGCGCCGCCCGCCCCGTCCAACGCGACCGCGTCCGGCACGATCCCGCGGACCGGCGGGAAGAGCATCGGCATGCTCCCGGCCGCGTTCAGCGCCACCCCGGCGGGCACCCCGACGGCGGGCACCCCGACGTCCAGCAGGCGTGCCCCACGGACCGTCAGGTAGTCCACCGCGCCGCTCTGCTGCCCCCTGGCCCGCGCGAAGGCGACCAGCTCGGCCTCGTCGGTGAAGGCGTGGATCCAGCGGATCCCGCCCTGGTCACCCGTCCAGACCGGCCCGTCCGGACCGGTCTGCGGCACCAGCACCAGGCCGGCCCGGAATTCCGCCAGCACCAGTTGTGGATCGCCCACGCCGGCGTACTGCATGCGAAGTTGGTGCGTCAGCCCGGCGTTCGCCACTGCCCCCCCTGTCCCCGGCGGAGAACGATAGCCCACGGACCTCCTGACGGGTCGTCGGTTTCCGTTCACCGCGACGGGGTGGCGGCCCGGAGCGCCGTCCTGACCGATTGGGGCGGCCGGACGGGGCAGCATTCCAGCATGCGGACTACCATGCGGTGAGCACTGTGCCGGGTGCGGCTTCCGTACCGGCCGTGAACCCGATGAAGAACAGGACTCGTTTACGTGACTGCACTGTCTGTGAGCACCTCCTCCGCCGCCTCGCTGCGCGCGGACGCCCTGGTGATCGGCGTGGCCAAGGGCCCCAAGGGGCTGCTGCCGGCGGCCGGTTCGGAGGCGGTGGCCGAGGCGTTCGACGGGAAGCTGGCCGAGGTGCTCGCCACCCTGGGCGCGACCGGCGCCGAGGGCGAGGCGGTCAAGCTCGCCGCTCCGGCCGGGCTGAAGGCCCCGCTGGTGCTGGCGGTCGGCCTCGGTGACGGCGAGCAGGGCTTCGGGCTGGAGACGCTGCGCAAGGCCGCCGGCACCGCCGCGCGTGCGCTGGCCGGCACCAAGAAGGCCGCGCTGGCGCTGCCCGCCGCCACCGCCGAGGAGGTCGAGGCGGTCGCGCTGGGCGGTCTGCTCGGCTCGTACGCCTTCGGCTCGTACAAGAGCGACGCCAAGGCGCCGGTCGGCGAGCTGGTCGTGCTGACCGAGCGCAAGGGCAGCAAGGACGCCAAGGCCGCCGTCGAGCGCGCCACCGCCGTCGGCGAGGAGATCAACCGCGCCCGCGACCTGGTCAACACCGCCCCGAACGACCTCAACCCGAAGTCCTTCGCCGCGATCGCCACGGCGGCCGGCAAGGAGCACGGCCTCAAGGTCGAGGTGCTGGACGAGAAGGCGCTGACCAAGGGCGGCTTCGGCGGCCTGCTGGGCGTCGGCACCGGCTCGGCCAACCCGCCCCGCCTGGTCAAGGTGGCCTACACCCACCCGAAGGCCAAGGCCACCCTCGCCTTCATCGGCAAGGGCATCACCTACGACTCGGGCGGCATCTCGCTCAAGCCGGCCGGCCACAACGAGACCATGAAGTGCGACATGGCCGGCGCCGCCGCCGTGTTCGCCACCGTGGTCGCGGCCAAGCGCCTGGGCCTGCAGGTCAACGTCACCGCCTGGCTCGCCCTGGCGGAGAACATGCCGTCCGGCACCGCCACCCGCCCGGGTGACGTGCTGCGGATGTACGGCGGCAAGACCGTCGAGGTGCTGAACACCGACGCCGAGGGCCGCCTGGTGCTGGCCGACGCGATCGTGAAGGCCGGCGAGGAGAACCCGGACGTCATCGTCGACGTCGCCACCCTGACCGGCGCCATGGTGCTGGCCCTGGGCACCCGGATCTTCGGCGTGATGTCCAACAGCGACGAGCTGCGCGACCGCCTGCACGCCACCGCCGAGGCGGCGGGCGAGCAGTCCTGGCCGATGCCGCTGCCGGTCGAGCTGCGCAAGGGCATGACCGAGAGCAGCATCGCCGACCTGGCGAACATGGGCGAGCGGATGGGCGGCGGCCTGGTGGCCGGTCTGTTCCTGAAGGAGTTCGTCGCCGAGGGCATCGACTGGGCGCACCTGGACATCGCCGGCCCGGCCTTCCACGAGGGCGCACCGCACGGCTACACCCCGAAGGGTGGTACCGGTTCGGCCATCCGCACCCTGCTGCGCTTCGCCGAGGACACCGCCGCCGCCAAGGGCTGAACCCTCCGGTAGGGCATTCACGGGCCCGGCGCATTGCCAGTTACCTGCTGGTAATACGCCGGGCCCGTTTCTGACAACGTCTGTTCGCCATAGGCGAAACTTTGTTCCGTAGTGCGGAACCGGCACGGTGATGCGACCCTCCATGCCCTCGTCACCCCCGCCGTTACGCATCCGTGAGCTGCGGAGATACCCTCACACAGGGGACATCGGGCACCGCGTGCCACGGCCCGTCGGCGTCACCTCGGTGGCCCCGGCCACCAGCCGCCGTGAACAAGTGCGAAGATGTTTCTCCGGAAGACGTGGGCGCCTTACGAGGGCGCACGCTCACCGGACCGCGACCGGCCCGGCGAACCGCACCCCTTTGCATGGAGGACGTGACGTGGCGAACGACGCCAGCACCGTTTTCGACGTAGTCATTCTCGGAGGCGGAAGCGGCGGCTACGCCGCGGCGCTCCGTGCCGCGCAGCTCGGCCAGAGCGTGGCGCTGATCGAGAAGGGTGAGCTGGGCGGCACCTGCCTGCACCGCGGCTGCATCCCGACCAAGGCCCTGCTGCACGCGGCCGAGATCGCGGACGAGACGAAGGAGGCCGCCGAGTTCGGCGTGCTGGCCACCTTCCAGGGCATCGACATCAACGGCGTCCACAAGTACAAGGACGACGTCATCGCCGGCCTGTACAAGGGCCTCCAGGGTCTGGTCGCGTCCCGCAAGGTCACCTTCATCCAGGGCGAGGGCAAGCTCTCCTCCCCCACCTCGGTGGACGTCAACGGCCAGCGGGTCCAGGGCAAGCACATCGTGCTGGCCACCGGCTCGGTGCCGAAGTCGATCCCCGGCCTGACCATCGACGGCGACCGGATCATCTCCTCCGACCACGCCCTCAAGCTCGACCGCATCCCGAAGTCCGCCGTCATCCTCGGCGGTGGCGTGATCGGCGTCGAGTTCGCCTCGGTCTGGAAGTCGTTCGGCGTCGAGGTCACCATCGTCGAGGGCCTGGCGCACCTGGCCCCGCTGGAGGACGAGAACTCCTCCAAGCTGCTGGAGCGCGCGTTCCGCAAGCGCGGCATCAAGTTCGAGCTGAAGGCCCGCTTCTCCGGCGTCGAGTACACCGAGACCGGCATCCGGGTCTCGACCGAGAACGGCAAGACCATCGACGCCGACCTGCTGCTGGTCGCCATCGGCCGCGGCCCGGTCTCGGCCGGCCTCGGCTACGAGGAGCAGGGCGTCGCGATGGACCGCGGCTACGTCCTGGTCGACGAGTACATGCGCACCAACGTGCCGACCATCTCGGCCGTCGGTGACCTCGTCCCGACCCTCCAGCTGGCCCACGTCGGCTTCGCCGAGGGCATCCTGGTCGCCGAGCGGCTGGCCGGCCTCAAGCCCGTGCCGATCGACTACGACGGCGTCCCCCGCGTGACGTACTCCAACCCGGAGGTCGCGTCGGTGGGCCTGACCGAGGCCAAGGCCGTCGAGCTGTACGGCAAGGACAAGGTCGTCACCCTCAAGTACAACCTGGCCGGCAACGGCAAGAGCAAGATCCTCAAGACCGCCGGCGAGATCAAGCTCGTCCAGGTCAAGGACGGCGCCGTGGTCGGTGTGCACATGGTCGGCGCCCGCATGGGTGAGCAGGTCGGCGAAGCCCAGCTCATCTACAACTGGGAGGCGCTGCCGGCCGAGGTCGCCCAGCTCATCCACGCGCACCCGTCGCAGTCGGAGGCCCTCGGCGAGGCGCACCTGGCACTGGCGGGCAAGCCGCTGCACGCCCACGACTGATCGCGCCCCACGGCAGTTCCCCCCTTACCTGTACGCAAGACTTGAAGAGGAGTCGCTGACACCATGGCGGTCTCAGTAACACTGCCCGCGCTGGGCGAGAGCGTTTCCGAAGGCACCGTGACCCGTTGGCTGAAGGCCGAGGGTGACCGCGTCGAGGTCGACGAGCCGCTGCTCGAGGTCTCGACCGACAAGGTCGACACCGAGATCCCCGCCCCCGTCTCCGGCATCCTGGCCGCGATCAAGGTCGGCGAGGACGAGACGGTCGAGGTCGGCGCCGAGCTGGCCATCATCGACGACGGCTCCGGCGCCCCGGCTGCCGCTGCCGCCCCCGTCGCCGAGGCCGCCCCGGCCGCCCCGGCCCCGGTGGCCGAGGCCCCGGCCGCCGCCCCGGCTCCGGTCGAGGCCGCGCCCGCCGCTGCCGCTCCGGCCGCGCCGGCCGCCGACGCCACCCCCGTGGTGCTGCCGGCGCTCGGCGAGTCGGTCTCCGAGGGCACCGTCACCCGCTGGCTGAAGGCCGAGGGTGACACCGTCGAGGTCGACGAGCCGCTGCTCGAGGTCTCCACCGACAAGGTCGACACCGAGATCCCGTCGCCGGTCGCCGGTGTGCTGGTGAAGATCCTGGTCGGCGAGGACGAGACCGCCGAGGTCGGCGCCCAGCTCGCGCTGATCGGTGCGGCGGGTGCGGCTCCGGCCGCCGCTCCGGCCCCCGCCGCCGCTCCGGCCGCCCCGGCCGCGCCCGCTGCTCCGGCCCCCGCGCCGGCTCCGGCCGCGCCCGCCGCCCCGGTCGCCGCCCCGGCTCCGGTCGCTGCCGCCCCCGCGCCGGTCGCCGCCCCGGCCCCCGTGGCCCCGGCTGCTCCGGCTGCCGCCCCGGCCGCCCCCGTCGCGGCTCCGGCTGCCCCGGTCGCTCCGGCCGGTGACAGCTCGGACGCGTACGTGACCCCGCTGGTCCGCAAGCTCGCGGCCGAGCAGGGTGTCGCGCTGTCCTCCGTCACCGGCACCGGTGTCGGCGGTCGCATCCGCAAGCAGGACGTGCTGGCCGCCGCCGAGGCCGCCAAGGCCGCCGCCGCTGCTCCGGCCCCCGCCGCTGCCGCTCCGGCCGCCGCGCCGAAGGCCGCTGCCGCCCCGTCCCCGCTGCGCGGTCAGACGGTCAAGATGACCCGCATGCGCAAGGTCATCGGCGACAACATGCTGAAGGCCCTGCACGAGCAGGCCCAGCTGACCACCGTGGTCGAGGTGGACGTCACCAAGGTGATGTCGCTGCGCGGCCGGGCCAAGGAGTCCTTCCTGGCCCGCGAGGGCGTCAAGCTCTCGCCGATGCCGTTCTTCGTCAAGGCCGCGGCCCAGGCGCTGAAGACCAACCCGGTCATCAACGCCCGGATCAACGACGCCGAGGGCACCATCACCTACTTCGACACCGAGAACATCGGCATCGCGGTGGACTCGGAGAAGGGCCTGATGACCCCGGTCATCAAGGGCGCGGGCGACCTCAACATCGCCGGCATCTCCAAGAAGACCGCCGAGCTGGCCGGCAAGGTCCGCGGCAACAAGATCAGCCCGGACGAGCTCTCCGGTGCGACCTTCACCATCAGCAACACCGGCTCGCGCGGTGCGCTGTTCGACACCGTGGTCGTGCCGCCGAACCAGGCGGCCATCCTCGGCATCGGCGCCACCGTGAAGCGCCCGGTCGTCATCGAGGTCGACGGCGCGACCGCCGTCGGCATCCGTGACATGACCTACCTCTCGCTCTCCTACGACCACCGCCTGGTGGACGGCGCCGACGCCGCCCGCTACCTGGTCGCGGTCAAGGAGATCCTCGAGGCGGGCGAGTTCGAGGTCGAGCTCGGCCTGTAAGGCCGTCAGCTCCGGCTGATCCAACGGCGGTGCCCCACCGGTCCTCGGACCGGTGGGGCACCGCCGTTCCCGTCTCCGGGGGACTGCCGCGCGAGTACTGTGATCCGACCCGGCCGGTGTCGAACTGCCGGGCGGGCAGGGCGCGTTCGAACAACTGGGTGGGGGTGGCGGCGATGCCGTCCTCGCCGACCGCACCGCCCTGGACTCCGACCGTCCCTCCGGCCCGCCCTCACGGCGGTCCGCGCCCCCGACCGTACCCCGCCGACAGCCGCCGTCCGGGACGGACCGGAGGCCCGGTCACCGCTTCGGCGGTCCGGTCCGGTCGGTGAGTCGGTCGGTCGGCGTCCCGTCCGACCCACCGTCAGACGGGCGGTCGCCGCAGCAGCCGTAGCGCGGACGGCCGAACCGGCGCCACCGGTCGGACGGTCGCATTAGCGTCCGGGGCGGCGAGCGACGATGCTGGAGCGGTGATGTACGAGACGGACTTCTGGCAGTTGATCGACGAGAGCCGGGACACGGCCGAGGGCGATCCGGACGACCAGGCGGAGGCGCTGGTCGAACGGCTCGCGCAGCTGACGCCCGATGACGTGGTGGACTTCGCGCGACTGTTCGAGGCGCGGTTCCAGCGGGCGTACCGGTACGACCTCTGGGGGGCGGCGTACCTGCTGCTCGACGGGGCGTCGGAGGACAGCTTCGACTACTTCCGCTGCTGGCTGATCGCGCAGGGGCGGGAGGTGTTCGAGGGGGCGCTGCACGAGCCCGACGCGCTGGCGGAGCTGGTGCCGGACTTCGACGAGGAGGAGGACGGCGAGGCCGAGGAGATCGGCTACGCCGCCGACGAGGCGCACGAGCAGCTGACCGGGCTCCCGCTGCCCGATCTCGGGGTGCAGCAGCCTAGGCAGCCGGAGGGCGACTCGTTCGACTTCGACGACCCGACGGAGATGGCGAAGCGCTTCCCGTTGCTCTGGGCGCGGTACGGGGACTGACCCGGCCTCAGGGTCCGGGCGGCTCCACCGGAGCCGGTGGCCGTCCCACGGGGGGCGGTGGGTGGGGGGCCGTACCGGGCCTTGCGGCGCGTCCGTGGCGCTGTGGGCCGTGACGCCGTGGGCTGCCGCTGCGCCGAGACGGGGCGGGGGGCCCGGGACGCGCGGCAGCCGGCTGTCGGGACGGACCGCCCCAGGGGGTGGCGGGAGGTCATGGGTGGCGGCCCGGAGGAGCGTGGCCCGGTGCGCCGATCGCGTCCAGCTCGGCCGGACGGCCACTCGGGGGCGGAGCGCGGACACGTCGAGGATCTAGGCTGACGGGGTCGGTCGAGTGGAAGTGAGCGGGGACGTGTTCGTCAAGATCTGCGGTCTGAGCACCGCGCCGGACGTCGCGGCGGCCGTCGCGGCGGGGGCCGACGCGGTCGGGTTCGTGCTGACCGAGAGCCCTCGGCGGGTCGCGCCGGAGTTGGCGCGGGAGTTGCTGGCCGAGGTGCCCGAGGGCGTGCTCACGGTGGCGGTGTTCCGGGAGGAACCGGCCGCGTACGTCCGGGAGATGGTCCGGGCCTCCGGGGTCGGGGCGGCGCAGTTGCACGGCAACCACCCGCCCGCCGCCTTCGCGGAGCTGGCGGACCTCGGGCTGCCGCTGATCCGGGCGACCTCCGCGGCGGCTGCGGCCGGGGCGTCCTGCGGGGACTTCGGCGAGGAACTGCTGCTGCTGGACTCGCCGGTGCCGGGGTCCGGGGAGGCTTGGGACTGGGCCGAGTTGGGGGCCAAGCCGCCGGCCGGCCGGTGGCTGCTGGCGGGTGGGCTGACCCCGGCCAACGTGCGGGCGGCGATCGCGGCGGCCCGGCCGTGGGGGGTGGACGTGTCGAGCGGGGTGGAGGTGCGGCGCGGAGTGAAGGATCCGGCGTTGATCACCGAATTCGTCCGGTCCGCCAAGTCGGCCTGATCGTCGGCGGGTTGGCGTCCGGAGGCTGAGCGGCGCGGGCAGACGGCGGGCGGACCTGTGAGCCGGGGCGTGGCGGGGTGGACTCCGTCGGTGCCCCGGGGCGACGCAGCGCTTCCTGGACGACGGCGCTGCGGTGCGCACGACGGAACTGACTCCGGGCCACCGCCCTTCCCTTCCCTCACCGCTCCCAGGTCAGGCCCGTGGCCCCGCAGCCGGGCGGGCACCGCAGGTCCGCCGCGCCCGGCAGTAGGATCCCGGGTGATCGGCCGCCCGGCCGCACCCGACCTGGGAGGACCTCCGTGTCAGTGCCTGTGGACCCGCGCATCGCCGAACTGCGCGGGCGGATCGACGCCCTGGACGAGCAGTTGATCGCGGTGCTCGCCGAACGGGTCGGCGTGGTGCGGGAGGTGGCCCGGCACAAGACGGACGAGGCCGCCGTCCGGGCACCCGACCGGGTGGAGCAGGTGGTCGCCAAGGTGCGGGCGCTGGCGGAAGCGCACGGCCTGCCGCCGGAGCTGGTCGAGAAGGTGTACCGGCTGCTGATCGCCGAGCTGACCGCACTCGAACTCGCTTCGGTGGAGCGCAGGTTGGCCGACGGAGCGGGGGCAGCGGGCTAACCGGCGCCGAGCTGGGGGGACAACGGGCGGATGGCGGCGACCAGTTGGTCGAGGATGTCGAGCGGCGGGGCGTCCGGGTGCTCGTCGACCGAGCCGACCAGGATCGCGTAGCCACCGCCCACCGCCGGGACGGCGACGGTGATGACCTGCCCGTTCGGCCCCGTCACCGGATCGACCTGCCAGCGCTCGGCGTAGCCGGGGACGCCCGCGACGGTGACGGGCCCGGAGGCGAGGCGGCGGTGCGAGGAGAGGCGTTCGAACATCATCGTGGCGTACCCGGCCATCCGTTCCTCGGCCACGGCCTGGGCACTGGCACCGTCGAACGCGTCGGCCATCACCTGGAAGACGCCGCGCGAGCAGTTCCCGCTGCCGATGGAGCACTCGTAGGGCCGGGTGGTGAAGACCACCAGCGCCTTCCCGCCGCTCGGCGGCGTGCTCTTCCACCCGGCCGGGAGCGGCACCCGCCAGCCGTGCGTGGTGTCCGGGACGGAGCCGAAGGACTGCAGCGGCGGGGGGCCGGTGGGCTGTGCGGGGGTGGGGGCGGGCGTGCCGGGTCCGGCAGAGGTCGGCTCCGGGCTCGGCGTCGGCGAGGAGATCGTGGGGGTCGAGGAGGCCGTGGATGCCGGGGAGGAGGTGGCCGGCGAGGGGCCCGGGGACGTGCCGGAGACCACCGGGACCGGCGGGAGCGGGAGTTGGGCCTCGGAGCCGCCGTCGCCCCGGCCCAGCCAGACGGCGGTGGCCGCGCACAGCAGCAGGACCACCAGTCCCGTCACCACCAGCACGCCGGTCCGCGGGGCCGGCGGCTGGGACTCCGTACGGCTCGCCAGCGGCTGCGGGAGCACCTCCGGCGGCTCCGTGCCGCCACCCGCACCACCCAGTCCGTCCGCACCGGCACTCGTACCACCCGGGGCGCCCGGGCCGCCGTCCTCGCCCGCCGGGCGGTAGTCGTCCGTCCAGGCCGCGCCGTCCCACCGGCGCTCCCGAGCCGCACCGTCCGGCCCCGGTTCGAGCACGGGATACCAGCCGGGCGGCGTCGAGTAGCTCATCCCGGTACGGTATCGCTGACTCGCCACGCTGTCAGGGCAGTTGACGAAGCACCGGCCCGGAGGGATCAGTCGTTGAGCGGGCGGCCCATCCAGACGTCGTCCACGTAGCGGCCGTCGAGCAGGAACTCCTCGGGCAGCACGCCGTCCACCACGAAGCCGCAGCGCTCGTACAGCCGGCGGGCCGGGGCGTTGTGGCCGAGCACGCGCAGGGTCATCTTGCGGATGCCGTCCGCCCGGGCGACCGCGCAGGCGGCCTCGACCAGGGCCTGGCCGACGCCACGGCCCTGGGCCTCCGGGGAGACCGCGAGACCCTGGATCTGCCGCACGTGCCGGTTGCTGGCCAGTGGGGTGGGCGGGGCCTGGCGGATGTGGCCGACCACCCTGCCGTCCAACTCGGCCACCAGGAACTGCTCCGGCGGCCGGCGGTCGTCGAAGATCTCGGCGTCCTCGGCCGGCTGCGGTACGACGTCGCTCAGCCAGGACCACGCCTCGCGGTCGATCCTGGCGATGGCGTCCTCGTCGTCGTCCTTGGCGGTGCGTATCAACAGGTCGTCGGCTCCCATGCGCGCCATCGTAACGACGCCGGTCCGCGCCCGGTCGGAATTTCCGGCCGCTCACCCGCAGGGGCGAGCACCGGGTGCCGCCCGGCGGTCGTGCCGGTGCGGACGGGCCCGGACGACCTGCCAGGATGGGGCCATGCGTATCGCGGTGACTGGTTCCACGGGACTGATCGGTTCGGCGCTCGTCCGCTCGCTGCTGGCGGACGACCACGAGGTGGTGCGGCTGGTGCGGCAGCGCTCCCGCACCGGGGTGCAGCCGGACGGCACGGTGGGGGTCGGCTGGAATCCGGCCCGGCTGGAGATCGACGCGGCCGGGTTGGCCGGGGTCGAGGCGGTGGTCCACCTGGCCGGGGCCGGGGTAGGCGACCGGCGGTGGACCGAGGCGTACAAGCAGGAGATCCGGGACAGCCGGGTGCTCGGCACCGAGACCCTGGCCGGCGCGCTGGCCGAGCTCAAGGAGCCGCCGAAGGTCCTGGTCAGCGGCTCGGCGGTCGGCTACTACGGGCAGACCGGCGATCAGGTGATCGACGAACGGGCACCGGCCGGGGACGACTTCCTGGCCCGGACCTGCGTCGAGTGGGAGGCGGCCACCGCGCCGGCCGAGGCGGCCGGGATCCGGACCGCGCACGTCCGCACCGGGCTGGTGCTGGCTCCGGGCGGCGGCGCGGGCGGGCGGATGCTGCCGCTGTTCCGGCTCGGCCTCGGCGGGCGGCTCGGCGACGGCCACCAGTACTGGAGCCTGATCTCGCTGGACGACGAGGTGGCGGCGCTGCGGTACCTGATCGACACGCCCGGACTCTCCGGCGCCTTCAACCTCACCGGCCCCGAGCCGGTGCCCAACGGGGTGATGACCGAGCTGCTCGGCCGGGCGCTGGGACGGCCGACGGTCCTCCCGGTGCCGCAGTTCGCACTCAAGGCGGTGCTCGGCGAGATGGCGGTCGAGGTGACGGGCAGTCACCGGGTCGTGCCCGAGCGGCTGTTGGCGGCGGGTTTCCGGTTCCGCCACCCGACGGCGGAGGCAGTGGTCCGGGCGGCGGTCGCCTGACCTGTCGGCGGCGCCGGTCCGGGCCGCCCGGCCGGGCGGGCCGGAGAGCGCTCTTGAGGCTCTGTCATGCGGCGGACGGGGCTCCGGTCGTGGGGGTTCCGGGTGGTTCCCGGAGCCGGGGAAGCGGCAGCCCGGAGGGTGGGCGCAGGGGGCGCACGGCAGCATCGGAGCAGCGCAGTGCACGCCCCCGGTCACGGAACGCGCCGACCGACCCCTCCGGTGCGCCCTTCCGGCGCACGCTCCGTGACCGTGCCCCGCACCCTGTCCCCAGTTCGCCGGATTCGAACCGAAGTCACTGCCTGATCCGTCGACTGACGGGGCATCACCTCCCCGGACCGTGTCCCGCTCCCCTGCGCCCCTTCCCGGCCGCAGGCCCGGGACCAGGGAGGGAGCACACCCGTGCCCGCACACGACTTCAACCGCCGCACCCGCCGCCGGACCGACCCGGACGTGATCGTGGTCGGCGCCGGTCTCGCCGGGCTGGCCACCGCCCGCGCGCTGACCGGCCACGGCCTCACCGTCCAGGTCCTGGAGGCCACCGAACGGCTCGGCGGCCGGCTGGCCGCCCACCAGCTGGACGGCTTCCGGCTCGACCACGGCGGCCAGTTGCTGAACACCGACTTCCCGGAGCCCGGTCGGCGGCTCGACCTGGACCGGCTGGCCCTGCGACCGCTGGCACCCGGCGTCCTGGTGCACGCCGCCGGGCGCCGACAGCGCTTCGGCGACCCGCAGAGCACCGCGCGCTCGGCCGGCGTGCGCGGCCCGTTCGGCAGCCCGCTGGACCGGGCCCGGCTGTCCTCCGCCCTCGGGCGGCTGGCCGCCACCCCGGCCACCAGGCTGCTGGCCCGCCCGGAGACCACCGCCGCCCGCGCGCTGGCCGAGCGCGGCCACTCCCCGCGCACCGTGGAGGGGCTGCTCCGCCCGCTGCTCGGCGCCCTGCTCTGCGACCCGGAGCTCGGCACCAGCAGCCGGGTCGCCGACCTGGTACTGCGCTCCTACGCACGCGGCCGGCTCTGTCTTCCGGCGGCCGGGCTGGCCGCCGTCCCCGAGCAGCTCGCCGAGGCCCTGCCGGCCGGCACCGTCCGGCTCGGCGTCCGGGTCACCTCGGTCTCCGCCGACGGCGTGGAGACCGCCGCCCACGGCCGGGTCGCGGCCCGCGCGGTGGTGCTGGCCACCGATGCCCGCGCCGCCGCCGACCTGCTGCCGGGACTGCGGCTGCCCGCCTTCCACCCCGTCACCACGTACTACCACGTGGCCGACCGCTCCCCGCTGGGCGAGCCGGTGCTGCTGCTCGACGGGGACCGCCCCGGTGGGCGGGCGGTGCTCTCGCACTCGCTGGTGCTCAGCGACGTCTCCGAGGGGTACGCCCCGGCCGGCCGGTCGCTGGTCGCCAGCACCGTGCTCGGCACCCGGCACCTCGACCACGGCGGGGCCGAGGCGTACGAGGCGACGCTGCGGCGGCGCCTGGTCGAGCTGTACGGGGCGGAGGCGGCGCGCTGGGAGTTCCTGACGGTGCGGCACCTGCCGGACGCCGTACCGGCGATGCCGCCCCCGCACAACCTCCGGCGCCCGGTCCGGCTGCTGGCCGGCCTGTACGTCTGCGGCGACCACCGTGACACCAGCACCGTCCAGGGCGCCCTGGTCTCCGCCCGCCGCGCCACCCAGGCCGTCCTGCGCGACCTCGGCATCGCCACCGCCGCCCCGGCGGCGGAGGCGGCCTGACGGCGGAGGCGGCCTGACGGCGGCGCCACGCGGGGACGGCTGCGCCGCGCGGGACGCGAAGGGTGCGCGGGACGCGAAGGACGCGCGGGACGGCCTCGGTGGCGCGCGTGGGATGTGGAGGACGTGCCGGGCACCCAGGGGCACGTGGGACGCGGAGGGCCACCCGCAACCGGGCGGCTGACGCGCCCTCGGGTGCCGGCGGGCCGCCGTCCGCCGCCGCCGGGCGGGCGCGGAGCAACCGGACACCACCGGAGCCCGCGTCCGGCCGCCCGGCGGGCGACTGCCTGCCAGCCTTGACGCGGGACGCCGAAGGCCGTCCACAAGCAGGTGGCTGACCCACCCTCAGACGCCGGCGGGCCACCGCCCACCGCCCCCGGCCGGCCCGGGAGCAGCCGGACACCACCGGAGCCCACGTCCGGCCGGCCCGGCGGGCGCCTGCCCTCTACCTGCCCGGACGGGCGGACGCGTCCCGGCGCTACCGCTCTCCGGACAGATCGCATGCCAGGATGGTGATATGACCCATAGTCGGGCATTTCGCCCATGACGGCCGCAGACGACGCCGACGCGCTCGCCCTCGTGCTGATCCCGGCCTGTGCCGTCGCCGCCCCGCTGCTCGCGGACCGCGTACAGCGCTGGCTGGCCGTCCCGACCGTGGTCTTCGAGATCGTGCTCGGGGTGCTGATCGGCCCCGACGTGCTGAACTGGGCCGAGGTCGGCGATCTGGTCGACGCACTGTCCCAGTTCGGCCTGGCGATGCTGATGTTCCTCGCCGGGTACGAGATCGACTTCGTCCGGCTGCGCGGCGGCCCGCTCAAACGCTCAGTCGCCGCCTGGCTGGTCACCGTCGCGGTGGCACTCGGCTTCGGGGCCCTGATCAACCCCGACCCGCTGGACGGCGCCTTCGTCGGCCTGGTCTTCACCACGACCGCGCTCGGCACCATCCTGCCGATCCTGCGGGACTCGGGGGCGCTGCCGACGCCGTTCGGGTCGATGACGATGGCCACCGGCGCGGTCGGCGAGTTCGGCCCGATCGTGGCCATCGCGGTGCTGCTGAGCGGCAACACGCCGGCCAAGTCGGCGGTGATCCTGGTCGCCTTCGCCCTGATCACGGTCGTCGCGGTGACCTACGCCCGCCGCCCCCGGCCAGCCTGGACGACCCGGCTGATCCGACGGACCATGCGGACCTCCGGGCAGTTCGCGATCCGGCTGGTGATGCTGGTGCTGGCCGTCATGGTCGGTGCGGCGATCTGGCTGAGCCTGGACATGCTGCTGGGCGCGTTCACCGCCGGCATCGTCTCCAAGCTGCTGCTCTCCGAGGTGCCGGAGGCCGAGGAGGAGCTGATCGAGGCCAAGCTGGAGAGTCTCGGATTCGGCTTCCTGGTACCGGTGTTCTTCGTGGTGAGCGGGATGAACTTCGACCTGCGGGCCCTGCTGGACGACCCCGGCACGCTGCTGCTGGTGCCGCTCTTCCTGCTCGTCCTCCTGGTGGTGCGCGGGGTACCGGCCGCCCTGCTCGCCCCGCCCGGCCTGTCCGGCCGGGAGCGCGGCGCGCTCGGGCTGTTCGGCGCGACCGCGCTGCCGCTGGTGGTGGTGATCACCACCATCGAGGTGGACGACGGACACCTGCCCTCCTCCACCGCGGCGGCCCTGGTCGGCGCCGGGATGCTGTCCGTACTGATCTTCCCGCTGCTCGCCCAGCGCCTGCGCGGCCAGGGCACGCCGCCCCCGCTGAGCGGCGAACCCCGGGTCCGGGCCGAGAGTTGGTGAACCGTCACCCCGCCCCGCCGACGAGCTGACGGAGTACGCGGCACTACCGGGCGGCGCCCCGGCGCACGGGCCTACCGTCGGAGCATGGCAAGCGACGGCACGGCGGCTCTCGCCACCCACGGCACCGAGACGGCGCCGCCCACCGCCACCGCCCTGCCCGCTCCGCCCGCGCACCCGATCCCCGCGCACCCGATCCCCGTGGTCCCGCTCTGGCACGCCGCACCGGCCCGCCCCACTCGCGACGCCGGACACCCGCTCGACCCGGCCTGACGCCCAGCGCCACCCGGCCCGCCCGCACGGGCCCGCGCCACCGAACGCCCGGCACCACCGAGCACCGCTCCGGCCCCAGCGACCACGGCGAGCCTCCAGGACTCCCCCACACCGGCCCGGCTCGCCCTTCCCTCCGCAGGCCCCGACCCGCCCCCGGTCGGGGCCTGCGGCACGTCCGCGCCCGGCTGCTGAGGCCCCCTCAGCTCTCCTCCCGGGCCCCCCTCAGATCACCCCCGCCTGCCGGGCCGCCTCGTCGAAGGCCCGGGCAGCCTGGCCCGCGCGGTACGGGGTGAGCCGGCGGTGGAAGTCCCGCAGGTACTCCACCGTGCGGGCGGAGCGCATCTCGCCGGCCGCCCGGAGGGCCTCGGTGGCCAGGCCGCAGGCCTCGTCCACCTCGCCGAGCCCGAGCCGGGAGCTCGCCAGCACCAGCCGGCAGAGGATCCGGCTGCGGGCGAAGGCGGGGGTGCGCAGCCGCAGGGACTTCTCGGCGTGCTGGGCGGCGGGCCGCCACTGCTGGAGGTCGCGGTAGCAGTGGGCAAACTCGTCGGCCAGCTGGGCCTCGTCGAAGTACCGTGCCCAGGAGGGCAGTTCGTCGCTGGGGCGGGCGACGCCGAGGGCCCGCTCGCAGCGCACCAGGGCGGTGGTGCAGGCCCGGACGTCGCCGAGCAGGGCGTGGCCCCGGGCCTCGGCGGCGTGCATCAGGGCCTGCACGGTGGGGGCGGCGGCGGTGCCGACGCCCTGCTGGGCGACCCGGGCCAGCTGGATCGCCTCCCGGCCGTGGCCGAGGTGGACGGCCTGCTGGCTCATGGTGGTGAGCACGTAGCCGCCGAGCACCCTGTCCCCCGCCGCCTGGGAGAGCCGGAGTGCCTGGACGAAGTACCGCTGGGCCAGGCCGTGGGCGGCGATGTCGAAGGAGGTCCAGCCGGCCAGTCTGGTCAGGTCGGCGACGGCGCCGAACAGCGCGCGGCCGATCTGCTCGCCGTACCGGCCGCGCAGCATCGGCTCGGCCTCGCTCTCCAGGTACCGCACCAGGGCCTGCCGGGCGTGGCCGCCGCCGTAGGCGTGGTCGAGGGCGCGGAACAGGTCGCCGACGGCCCGGATGGCAGCGATGTCGCCCCGGCCGACCCGCAGGGTCGGGCGCTGCTCGCGGACGTCGTGCTCGGCGACCGGCGGCAGCCCGCCCCGGCTCTGCGCCGGCACCCGGCCGGGCACCCGGGCGACGGCCGCGCCCCGAGCCGACGGCACCGCACCACGGGCCCCGGGGGCACCGCCCGGCAGGCCACCGGGCGCCGCCGGACGCCCCGCTGACGGTGCGTCGGGGACGCCCGGCAGGCCGGGCACCGAGCCGTCCCGGGCCACCCGCTCGTCGGTGCGGCCGATCAGCCAGTCCCGGCTGGGCACCACCAGGCCGGCCGGGGTGAAGGCGATCCGGCGCAGCTCGGACTGCAGGCCGGTGTCCTTGCGCCACATGGAGGCGACGATGTCCACCGCCTCCTGTGGCGACTCGGCGAACTCCAGCCCGGCGTAGACCGGGGCGCAGGCGTCCAGGCCGATGTCCTGGGCGGTGAGCCGACGGCCGAGGCGGCGGGTGAACACCTCGGCGATCAGCGCCGGGGTGGCGCCGCGGGGCTGCTGGCCGCGCAGCCACCGGGTGACCGAGGTCTTGTCGTAGCGGAGGTCCAGGCCGTGCTCCAGACCGAGTTGGTCGACCCGGCGGGCCAGCCCCGCGTGCGAGAAGCCGGCCTCCTCGATCAGCGCGGCGAGACGGGGGTTCTGGGTCCGGTCCCCTGAGGAGGTGTCAGCGGCGCGGGCCCGGTCGCCGGGCAGCGCCTCGTCCCCGCCGGACCGCTCCTGCGGTTCGTCGAGGTGCGGGTCGTGCGGATCGTGCGGGTCGAGCTGTCCGTACGCCGGGCTGTCGGTTGCAGGCCGTTGGGGCATATCTGTCACACCTCTCGAGCGCCCCACCAGCCCCCACCTGTCTGGAGGTGCGCCCCCTGTCGGGAATCGGCGCGAATGTAGCGAGCATTTCGCCGCTATGGGTGGATCTGGGCGGGCAATCCTCCGAACGGGTGATGCAATGGCGCCCGTTGTAGGGAAGGTGTGTCGGTCGGTGTTTGGCTCGGACCGAGCATGTCGCCCCTCGGCCCACATGGCTTTGCCCGCCATGCCACTGCGCCACCCTGTGTGCCTCCGGCACATATGAGCGAAGGCCGCCGCTTCCTACCGTTCTCGGCCATGGACACCACTTCAGCCCGGCCGCTGGACGGCCGCACGGCACTGGTCACCGGCGCCGCCTCGGGCATCGGCCGGGCCTGCGCCGAGGTCTTCGCGGCGGCCGGCGCCCGGGTCTACGTCGTCGACCTGGCCGCCGCCGCGGCCGAGGAGGTCGCCGCCCGGATCGGCGGCGTCCCGGTGGTCGCCGACCTGGGCGACCCGGCGGCGGTGGACGCCCTGCCGGTCGACGCCGACATCGTCGTCAACAACGCGGGCCTCCAGCACGTCGCGCCGGTGCACGAGTTCCCGCCGGACCGCTTCGCGCTGATCCAGCGGGTGATGGTCGAGGCCCCGTTCCGCATCCTGCGCCGCACCCTGCCGCACATGTACGAGCGGGAGTGGGGACGGGTCGTCAACATCTCCTCGGTGCACGGCCTGCGGGCCAGCGCCTTCAAGGCCGCCTACGTGACGGCCAAGCACGGCCTGGAGGGCCTCAGCAAGACCGTCGCCCTGGAGGGCGCCCCGTACGGCGTCACCAGCAACTGCGTCAACCCCGGCTACGTCCGCACCGCCCTGGTGGAGAAGCAGATCGCCGCCCAGGCACTGGCCCACGGCATCCGCGAGGACGAGGTGGTGGAGCAGATCATGCTCGACCGCACCGCCGTCAAGCGCCTGATCGAGCCGGACGAGGTGGCCCAGCTCGCCCTCTGGCTCTGCTCCCCGCACGCCTCCTACATCACCGGGGCCTCCCTCCCGGTGGACGGCGGCTGGACCGCACACTGATCCCCGCCCCACCCAGCCCAGCCCGACCCAGCCCCCCGAACCACCCTCCCCCGGAACAAAGGTGACGCATGCCCAGTTCTCCCGACGCCGCGAGAACGTCCGGCGCCTCCCTCAAGAAGGTCGTGGCCGCCAGCCTGATAGGCACCACCATCGAGTGGTACGACTACTTCCTCTACGGCACCGCCGCCGCGCTGGTCTTCAACAAGGTCTTCTTCCCCAACAGCGACCCGCTGACCGGCACCCTGCTCTCCTTCCTCACCTACGCCATCGGCTTCGCCGCCCGCCCGCTCGGCGCGCTGGTCTTCGGCCACTTCGGCGACCGGATCGGCCGCAAGAAGCTGCTGGTGCTCAGCCTGCTGCTGATGGGCGGCTCCACCACCCTGATCGGCGTGCTGCCGACGTACCACCAGATCGGCATCGCCGCACCGCTGTTGCTCACCGCGCTGCGCCTGGTGCAGGGCTTCGCGCTCGGCGGCGAGTGGGGCGGTGCGGTGCTGCTGGTCTCCGAGCACGGGGACGCCCGGCGGCGCGGCTTCTGGGCCTCCTGGCCGCAGGGCGGCGCCCCGGCGGGGAACCTGCTGGCGGCCGGCGTGCTCTCGCTGATGACGGCGGTGCTGTCGGACCAGGCGTTCGTCTCCTGGGGCTGGCGGGTGCCGTTCCTGCTCTCCGCGCTGCTGGTGATGGTCGGCCTGTGGATCCGGCTGGCGGTGGACGAGTCCCCGCTGTTCCGGCAGGCGCTGGCCGCCGCCGAGGCCCGGAAGGCGCAGGCGCCCGAGCAGCCGCCGCTGGTCGCGGTGCTGCGCCACCACTGGCGCGAGGTGCTCACCGCGGTCGGCGCGCGGATGGCGGAGAACATCTCCTACTACGTGATGACCACCTTCGTGCTGGCCTACGCGGTCGGCCACGTGCACCTGCCGAAGCAGACCGCGCTGAACGCGGTGCTGATCGCCTCGGCCATCCAGTTCGCGCTGATCCCGCTGTTCGGAGCGCTCTCCGACCGGGTCGGCCGCAAGCCGGTCTACCTGGTCGGCGCGGCCGGGGTGGGCGTCTGGGCCTTCGTCTTCTTCGGTCTGGTGGACACCCAGGGCTTCGGCTCGCTGCTGGTGGCCATCACCGTCGGCCTGGTCTTCCACTCGATGATGTACGCCCCGCAGGCGGCCTTCTTCTCCGAGCTGTTCGCCACCCGGATGCGGTACTCGGGCGCCTCGATCGGCGCCCAGTTCGCCTCGGTGGCGGCCGGCGCCCCGGCCCCGCTGATCGCCACCGCGCTGCTCCAGGACTACGGCAGCTCCACCCCGATCTCGGTCTACGTGGCGATCGCCGCCGCGATCACCGTGGTCGCCGTGCTCTGCGCCAAGGAGACCCGGGGCCGCGACCTGGCCGAGGTCGGCGCCGCCGAGACCCCCGCACCCTCGCCCGTGAAGGTCTGACCCGCCCTCAGGAACGGCCGGTACCACTTCGGTACCGGCCGTTCCGTCCCCTCCCCGGAACTGGCACGATGGCCCGCACCATGGACGACCCCCCGCCCCCCACCGGTACCGCCGCCCTCCGGCGGCTGCTCGACCTGCTCGCCTCCGGCGCCGCCACCGAGGACTTCGGCGAGGTGCTCGCCGAGGCCCGCCGCCGGGGCGCCCCGGCCGAGGTGCTGGCCGAGATCGACGACGCCACCTGGCTGGCCCTGCGGGTGCACCGGACACTCCGTCAGCACCGCCGCCGGGAGGCCGAGCTGACGGCCCTCTTCGACACCGCCGGCGACCTGGCCGCCTCCCGCGACCTGGATTCGGTGCTCCAGGCGATCGTCCGCCGGGCCCGGATGCTGCTGGGCACCGACACCGCGTACCTGACCCTGCCGGACCCGGCCGCCGGGGACACCTACATGCGGGTCACCGACGGCTCGGTCTCCGCGCTCTTCCAGAACCTCCGGCTCAGCCTGGGCGACGGCCTCGGCGGCCTGGTCGCCCAGACCGCCCGCCCGTACGCCACCCCCGACTACCGCCGGGACGAGCGCTTCCACCACACCGGCACCATCGACGCGGGGGTGCTGGACGAGGGCCTGGTCGCCATCATCGGCGTGCCGCTGCTGCTCGGCGGCCAGGTGATCGGCGTGCTGTTCGCCGCCGACCGCTCGCCCCGGGCCTTCTCTCCCGACGAGGTGGCGCTGCTCTGCACGCTGGCCGCGCACGCCGCGATCGCCCTGGACACCGCCAAGTCGCTGGCCGAGACCCGGGCCGCGCTGGCCGAGCTGAACGCCGCCAACGCCGTCATCCAGGCCCACTCCGAGGCCGTCCAGCGCGCCGAACGGGCCCACGACCGCCTCACCGACCTGGTGCTGCGCGGCGCCGAGGTGCCGGACGTGGCCGCCGACGTGGCCACCCTGCTGGGCGGAGACGTGGGCGTGTACGACGCCGAGGGGCTCGTACTCGCCGGGCGCGCGCCGGGTTTTGACGGACTGTCGGAGCTCGCGGCGGCCTCGCGCGCCGAGGGCCGCGCCGTCCGGCACGGTGACGCCTGGATCTGCGCGGTGCTGGCCGGGCAGGAGCCGCTCGGCGCCATCGTGCTGCTCGGCCGCCCCGGCCTGGACGACGCCGACCGCCGCCTGTTCGAACGGGCCGGGGTGGTCACCGCCCTGCTGCTGCTCCTGCGCCGCTCGGTCGCCGAGGCGGAGAACCGGGTGCGCGGCGAGCTGGTCGCCGACCTGCTCACCGCGCCCGGCCGCGACCCGGCCGGCCTGATCGCCCGGGGCCGCCGCCTCGGCGTGGACCTCGGCCGCCCGCACCTGGTGCTGGTCGCCGCCGTCCCGCCGGCCGAGCGCGCCCGGCTGGCCGGGGCCGCCGCCCGCTACCTGTTCGGCGCGCGCGGCCTCAGCGCCGAGCACGGCGAGGCCGTGGTGCTGCTGCTCCCCGCCGAGGGCTCGCCCGGCGCCGGCCAGGCCGCCGCCCGGGCCGCCGAGCGGCTGGCCCGGCTCACCGGCACCCCCGTCACGGTCGGCGCCGGCCGGGCCGCGACCGGCCCGGCCGAGCTGGCCGCCGCGTACGGCGAGGGGCTGCGCTGCGTCCGCGCCCTGCGGGTGCTGGGCCGCGAGGGGGACGGCGCCTCCGCCGCCGACCTCGGCTTCCTCGGCGTGCTGCTCGGCGACGGCCACGACGTGGCCGCCTTCGTCCGCGCCGCCCTCGGCCCGCTGCTCGACTACGACGCCCGGCGCGGCACCGAACTGGTCCGCACCCTGCGCACCTACTTCGACTGCGGCGGCAGCCTCACCCGGGCCAAGGACGAGCTCCACGTCCACGTGAACACCGTGGTCCAGCGCCTCGACCGGGTCGAGGCGCTGCTCGGCCCGGACTGGAACCAGCCGGAACGCAGCCTGGAGCTCCAACTCGCCCTCCGCCTCCAGCTACTGGCGGGCGAGTGACCGACGACGCCCCGGTCGGGGCGTCCCCGAATCGGTCAGGCGTACAGTGGCGTGGTCGGTTTTGACGCCTGGCAAGGAGCAGCGGTGAGCGAGCACGTACGGTTCGTGCACATGGGCATAGGCGAGCGCTCGGTCCCCTACGAAGAGGCCTGGGCCGAGCAGCAGCGGCTGCACGCGCTCCGGGTCGCCGACGAGATCCCGGACACCGTGCTGCTGCTGGAGCACCAGCCGGTGTACACCGCCGGCAAGCGCACCAACCCCGAGGACTACCCCCTCGACGGCACCCCGGTCGTCCAGGTCAACCGCGGCGGCGAGATCACCTGGCACGGCCCCGGCCAGCTGGTCGGCTACCCGATCGTCAAGCTGCCGGACCCGATCGACGTGGTCGCGTACGTCCGGCGCCTGGAGGAGGCGCTGATCCGCGCCTGCGGCGAGGCCGGCGTCGACACCACCCGGGTCGAGGGCCGCAGCGGCGTCTGGAAGCTCGGCGCGGAGATCCCGGGCGCGGTGGTGGACCCGTCCGAGGTGGTCGAGATCGGCAAGCTGACCCTGCGGATGGGCCTGCCGCTCGGCATCGACCCGCGGCTGGCCGGCCCCGAGTACGCGCCCTCCAACGCGGGCCAGCGCGGCGACGACCGCAAGCTGGCGGCGATCGGCGTCCGGGTCGCCCGGGGCGTCACGATGCACGGGTTCGCGCTCAACTGCGATCCCGACATGACATGGTTCGACCGGATCGTGCCCTGCGGCATCCGGGACGCCGGGGTCGGTTCGATCAGCTCCGAACTCGGCCGCGACTTCGGCGTCGCCGCCGCCCTGCCGGTGGTGGAACGCCACCTGCGCGAGGTGCTGGCCGAGCTCCCCGAGCCCGCCCTGGCCCGCTGACGGCCCGGCCGGTCCGTTCCGGTACCCGCCGGTACCTTCCGGGCGGGAATGCCGCCCGCCCGTCACGCGCTGTCGTCCCTGCGAATACAGGGCCTGCGCCCGGTGAAACCCGCACAAGCACAGGCGTACCCTAGGGGTACCCCGTCTAGTTCTAGGAGTCGCACGTGTCCGCTGTCGCGCCCGACGGCAGGAAGCTCCTCCGCCTGGAGGTCCGCAACAGCGAGACCCCCATCGAGCGGAAGCCCGAGTGGATCAAGACCCGAGCGAAGATGGGCCCCGAGTACAACGCCCTCCAGTCGCTGGTGAAGAAGGAGGGGCTGCACACGGTCTGCCAGGAGGCCGGCTGCCCCAACATCTTCGAATGCTGGGAGGACCGCGAGGCCACCTTCCTGATCGGCGGCGACCAGTGCACCCGCCGCTGCGACTTCTGCCAGATCGACACCGGCAAGCCCGCCGACTTCGACCGCGACGAGCCGCGCCGGGTCGCCGAGTCCATCGTCACGATGGACCTCAACTACGCCACCATCACCGGTGTCGCCCGTGACGACCTGCCCGACGGCGGTGCCTGGCTGTACGCCGAGACCGTCCGCCAGGTGCACGCGATGACCGCCGCCCGCGAGGCCGGCCGGACCGGCGTCGAGCTGCTCATCCCCGACTTCAACGCGGTGCCCGAGCAGCTCGCCGAGGTCTTCTCCTCCCGCCCCGAGGTGCTCGCGCACAACGTCGAGACGGTGCCCCGGATCTTCAAGCGGATCCGCCCGGCCTTCCGCTACGAGCGCTCGCTCGACGTCATCACCCAGGCCCGCGCGGCCGGACTGGTCACCAAGTCGAACCTGATCCTCGGCATGGGCGAGACCCGCGAGGAGGTCAGCCAGGCGCTGGCCGACCTGGTCGGGGCCGGCTGCGAGCTGATCACCATCACCCAGTACCTGCGCCCCTCGGTGCGGCACCACCCCGTCGAGCGCTGGGTCAAGCCGCAGGAGTTCGTCGAGCTCCAGCAGGAGGCCGAGGAGCTGGGCTTCGCCGGCGTCATGTCCGGCCCGCTGGTCCGCTCCTCGTACCGGGCCGGCCGGCTGTACCGGCAGGCGCTGGAGCACCGCGAGCGCGCGGCGGTCTGAGCCGGCGCTCGGCACCGAACGGCGGAGGCCGGGGCACCCGCCCCGGCCTCCGGGCTTTTCATCGGGCTTTGACCGTTCGGTCACCGCCCGGCAACACAGGAGGGGGATCCTGAGAGCATGCCGAACAAGACCGGAATCCTGGTTTACGCGCTGCGCCGTACCGAGCGGGTACTGCTGGCCGGCGGCCACCTGAAGGCCCGTCGCAACGCCTGGTCCGCCGTCGTCGAGAACCGGCAGCACGCCGCCGACCGCGCCGAGGTGGCCGGGCTGTTCCCCGCCGAGAGCGACTCCCGGCGCCGTCACGCCTGACCGGGGTCCCGTGCCCGGGTCCCCGTCGAGGTGCTTCCGCCCGACCCGCTCCTGACCTGGGCGGCTGTACGGGCGTGCCGGGGGGCGCGTCCGGGTTGCAGTTTGGGGGCGCCCTTGGATATCCCGTGCTCCCGCCACGTACCATGAGCGGTATGGCGAGGCAAACATCCGAAACACCTGGGCGGCTCAAGCAGATCCGCCAGGCGTACACAATGACCAAGCAGGTCGACACCAAGATCGGCCTGATCATCGCGGCCGTCGGTCTCCTCACCTTCGGCGTGTTCCTCGCCATCGGCTTTGCGATCGACCACCCCATCTACCTGGGCATCCTGGGCTTCATCGTGGCCTTCCTGGCCATGGCGATCGTCTTCGGGCGGCGCGCGGAGCGGGCGGCCTTCGGCCAGATGGAGGGCCAGCCGGGCGCCGTCGCGGCCGTGCTGAACAACATCCGCCGGGGCTGGAACGCGAACCCGACCCCGGTCGCGGTCACCCGCAACCAGGACGCGGTCTACCGGGCCATCGGCCGCCCGGGCATCGCGCTGATCGGCGAGGGCAACCCGAACCGGGTGCGCGCCCTGCTGGCGTCGGAGAAGAAGAAGATGGCCCGCGTGGTCGGCGACATCCCGGTGCACGACATCGTGGTGGGCAACGGCGAGGGCGAGGTGCCGCTGAAGAAGCTCCAGATCCACCTGATGCGTCTGCCCCGCTCCATCACCCCCGCCCAGGTCACCGAGACCAACGACCGCCTGCGCGCGCTGGGCGACCTGCTCTCCAAGGCCCCGATCCCCAAGGGCCCGATGCCCAAGGGCGCCCGGATGCCCAAGGGCGGCCAGGTCCGCTGACCGCTCCCCCGTCGACACCACGGCCCCGCCGCGAGACTCTCGCGGCGGGGCCGTTCTTCTGTGCGCGTGCTCTGCTCTGCGCTCTGCTGCGCGCGTATTCCGCGTGCAGCAGGAATCAGATCCGCACCTCGACGGTGCGCACGGCCTTGTCGTGCAGACCCCGGGTGTCGCGGTCCCAGACCGCCGCCGGGATCACCAGGACCATCAGCAGCGTGCGCAGCAGCACCTGCGGGATGCTCACCCGGCCGCCGTCCAGCCGGATCAGACGCAGGCCCAGCAGCCGCTTGCCGACGGTCGTCCCGGTGGTGGCCAGCAGGACCACGCTGACGACGTAGAACACCGCCATCGTCCACAGGCCGGTGTTGTGCGCCGTGCCCTGGGTGATCAACCCGAACGCCACCAGGGTGCACAGCCCCCAGTCCACGAACAGTGCGGCGAACCGGCGGCCGGGGCCGGCCAGCGACCCGGGGCCCTCCTTCGGCAGGCCCAGGCGCTCACCCCGGTACCCGAAGTCGGCACCCATCTTCTCGGCGGCGGCCTTCGGCCCGTCGATCCACGATCCCAACGCTTCTCTGGTGTCCACGAATCCACACTATCCGGGCAGTGCGGGCGATCTTCGGCCCCCTCCCCCCGAGCGGGTGAATCGCCGCCGACCGGCCTCGCGAAGTGGTCTGGACCACTCGTCGGGCCACCCCCGTCGGGGCGGGGCGTTCTGTCCGGAACCGTATGCCTTTGACTCCCCCTTGAGCGGCCCGGTTAACATTCAGGAAACGAAGGGGTCACCGGCCGGAAACGGCCGATTCCTAGGGTTGACCCCTAAAACCCGCTCGCTGAGGAGGATGGATGTTCAACAACGCCGCCGAGGTCAAGCAGTACATCGCGGACAACGACATCAAGTTCGTCGACGTGAGGTTCTGCGACCTGCCGGGCGTCATGCAGCACTTCTCCGTGCCAGCGGCGACCTTCGACCCGTCCGAGACACTGATGTTCGACGGCTCGTCGATCCGCGGCTTCCAGGCCATCCACGAGTCCGACATGGCACTCGTCCCCGACCTGGCCACCGCGCGGCTGGACCCGTTCCGCAAGGACAAGCACCTCAACATCAACTTCTTCATCCAGGACCCGATCACCGGCGAGGCGTACAGCCGCGACCCGCGCAACGTCGCCCGCAAGGCCGAGGCGTACCTGGCCTCCTCCGGCATCGCCGACACCGCGTACTTCGGACCCGAGGCCGAGTTCTACGTCTTCGACTCGGTGCGCTTCGAGACCAGCGCGAACGCCTCGTACTACCACATCGACTCCGAGGCCGGTGCATGGAACTCCGGCTCCGAGACCGGTGACGTGCGCGGCTACAAGGTCAAGTACAAGGGCGGCTACTTCCCCACCCCGCCGGTCGACCACTTCGCCGACCTGCGCGCCGAGATGTCCCTCGAACTCGCCGCCGCCGGCCTGGAGGTCGAGCGCCAGCACCACGAGGTGGGCACCGCCGGGCAGGCCGAGATCAACTACAAGTTCAACACCCTGCTGCACTCGGCCGACGACCTGATGCTGTTCAAGTACATCATCAAGAACGTCGCCTGGCGGAACGGCAAGACCGCCACCTTCATGCCCAAGCCGATCTTCGGCGACAACGGCTCCGGCATGCACGTCCACCAGTCGCTGTGGACCGACGGCTCCCCGCTCTTCTACGACGAGCAGGGCTACGCGGGCCTCTCCGACACCGCCCGCTACTACATCGGCGGCATCCTCAAGCACGCCGCCTCGCTGCTCGCCTTCACCAACCCCTCGGTGAACTCCTACCACCGCCTGGTCCCCGGCTTCGAAGCCCCGGTCAACCTGGTCTACTCGCAGCGCAACCGCTCCGCCGCGATCCGGATCCCGATCACCGGCTCCAACGCCAAGGCCAAGCGCATCGAGTTCCGCGCCCCCGACCCGGCCTCCAACCCGTACCTGGCCTTCGCCGCCATGCTGATGGCCGGCCTCGACGGCATCAAGAACAAGATCGAGCCCCTCGAGCCCGTCGACAAGGACCTCTACGAGCTCGCCCCCGACGAGCACGCCTCCGTCCCCCAGGTCCCCAACTCCCTCGGCGCCGTCCTCGACGCCCTGGAGGCCGACCACGAGTACCTGCTCGCGGGCGGCGTCTTCACCCCGGACCTGATCGAGACCTGGATCGACTACAAGCGCACCCACGAGATCGCCCCGATCGCGCTGCGCCCGCACCCGCACGAGTTCGAGCTCTACTACGACCTGTAGTCGTCGGGCTGACGCCCTGGGGCACACACGGGTACGGGCCCGGTCCGGAGTCTTCGGGCCGGGCCCGTCCCGTGGTGGGTCAGAGGCGGACCAGGGCCTCGGGGGTGAGGTCGGCCAGGGTGGGGTAGCCGTCGACGGCCATGATCAGGTCGGCCTCGGCGAGGAGTGAGCGGAGGACGTGGACGATCCCGTCGGTGCCTTCGAGGGCGAGGCCGTAGGCGTAGGGGCGGCCGATGCCGACGGCGGTGGCGCCGAGGGCGAGGGCCTTGACCACGTCGGCGCCGCTGCGGACGCCGGAGTCGAAGAGCACGGGCAGGCCGTCGGCGGCCTCGACCACGCCGGGCAGGGCGTCGAGGGCGGGGAGGCCGCCGTTGGCCTGCCGGCCGCCGTGGTTGGAGCAGTAGATGCCGTCCACGCCTCCGTCCCGGGCGCGGCGGACGTCCTCGGGGTGCTGGAGGCCCTTGAGGACGATCGGCAGGTCGGTGAGGGAGCGCAGCCAGGGCAGGTCGGCCCAGGTGAGCGGGTTGCCGAAGACCCGCACCCACTCCAGCACGGCGGCACCGGGGTCCTCCTCGGGGGCTTTGGCGAGACGGGCCCGGAAGACCGGGTCGGAGGTGTAGTTGGCCAGGCAGTGGCCGCGCAGCTGGGGGAAGTTGGCGGCGGCGAGGTCGCGCGGGCGCCAGCCGGTGATCCAGGTGTCCAGGGTGATCACGATGCCCCGGTAGCCGGCTGCCTCGGCCCGGTGCACCAGGCTCTCGGCCAGGGCGCGGTCGGTGGGGGTGTAGAGCTGGAAGAAGCCGGGGGTGTCGCCGAACTCGGCGGCCACCTGCTCCAGCGGATCGACCGAGAGGGTGGAGGCGACCATCGGCACGCCGGTGCGGGCGGCGGCCCGCGCGGTGGCGAGGTCGCCGTGGCCGTCCCGGTCGCACAGGCCGATCACGCCGACCGGGGCCAGGAACAGCGGCGAGGGCAGGGTGTGGCCGAACAGCTCGACGGACAGGCTCCGCCGGGCGGCTCCGACCATCATCCGGGGCACCAGGCCCCAGCGGTCGAAGGCCGTGACGTTGGCCCGCTGGGTCCGCTCGTCGCCGGCTCCGCCCGCCACGTAGGACAGCACCGACGGGGGCAGGGCGGACTGCGCGCGGCGCTCCAACTCCGCGAAGGTCATCGGCATGGTGGGGAGCACGCCGCCGAGCCCGTTGAGGTAGATCTCGTTCTGGTAGTCGCCGAAGTAGGTGGCCGGGTGGGCGGTCATGGTCTCTCCCTGGGGACGGGTCGGTTGGCGCGACGCTGTGGAACGCGAACGGACGACGGCCCCAAGGTAGTTCGCCCCTGCGGCGAACCGCGCCCCGGCCGGACGGGCTCTCCCCTGGGAGTCCGGGACGCCCCCCTTCGTGGGACTTCGTGGGCCGCCGCCTCCGTCCGGCCCTCCCGGAACGTCCCCGCTCAGAGGTCGAGTTGGTACTCGTGGGCGACGTGGGTGGGGAGGTAGCCGAGGGCGTCGTTGACGTGGCGCATGTGGGGGTTGTTGTCGGCGGTGTCGGTGAGCAGGCCGGCCAGGCGGGGGTGGCGGGCATGGGCGGCGAGGATGGCGGCGGCCTTCATCCAGCGAGCCAGGCCGTGGCCCCGGTGGGCGGGGAGGACTGCGGTGCCGTAGTGCTGGGCGTCGCCGGTTTCGTCGGCGGGGACGACGAGTTCGGTGAAGGCGACGACGGCGCCGTCCGCGATGGAGACGGCGGCGGTGGTGTGCAGGGTCTCACCGCGGGCGGCGACGGCCGCGGCTGCGGCGCGGATGCGGTCGTGGTCCCAGAGCACGGTGCCGTAGTCGACGGCCCCCATCGGCATGTCGTCCATCGCGGTGCGGGAGGCGACGTAGCTGTCGGCGAGGTGGTCGGGGACCTGCCCCTCCCAGGAGGTCAGGCGGTAGCCGGCGTGGGGTGCGCGGGCCTCGGCGGCGAGCGCGGGCAGGTCGGCGACGGCCAGGTCGAGGCGGGCGTAGGTCAGGGTGAGGGCGGCGCGGAAGCCCCGGTCGGCCAGGAAGGACTGGCCCGGACTGCCCTCCTCGGCCTGGGAGATGACGCTGCGCCGGCCGTCGGCGCGGGCTGCCGCGACGGCGGCGGCGAGCAACTCGGTGCCGACCCGGCGGCGGCGCTCGGCGGGGTGCACCCGGAGGTCGAGTTCGGCGAGGTGGCGCTGGCCGTCCCGGTCGAACAGGCGGAGGAAGGCGGACCCGACCGGGTGTCCGTCGGGGTCGGCGGCCAGCCAGGCCAGCCGGCGGGCGGCGGCGGACTGCTCGGGGTCGGTCAGGGCGGTGATGCGCAGGGGCAAGCTGACTCCGTTGCCGGTGGGGCGTGCGGGGCGGGGATCAGAGACTACTGACCGGCCGTCACCGGGCCCAGGGCAGGGGGCGGGTGCCCTCGGTGCCGGGGACGGAGGCGAGGCCGTCGGAGCGCATCGCGACGTGGGCCTCGGCGTCCTGCGGGGCGTGCACCCGGCGGACCAGGCCGGGCGGGAGGACCAGGGTGTGGCCGGCCGGGACGGTGTCGGTGCGGCCGGAGTGGGTGACCTCCAGGGATCCGGCGGTCACCGTCCAGACCTGCTCGCGGCTGATGACGTGCTCGGGGCCGGTCTGACCGGCCGTCATGGTGACGGTCCAGGTGCTGAGCTCGGCGCTGCCCCGGCCGGGGGCGGCGAGGCCGGTCATCCGGGCGTTCGGCGATTCGGTGACGTGCTCGGCAGCAGGGGCGATCAGCCGGGCGGTCGAAGGGATTTCGGGGGCAGCCACAGGGGTCTCGGAGGTAACCCACTCGACCAACTGGACCACGATGCCGTTCGGGTCGGTGAGCTGGAACAGCCGTTCGCCCCACGGCTCTTCGCGCAGCGGGAGGGTGATCGGGGCGCCCGCCTCGCGCAGCCGCCGTTCCTCCTCGGCCAGGCCGCCGGAGACGGTGAGCGCGAGGATCAGCCCGCCGGCCCGCTGGTGACGCTGCTCGGGCGTGAGCACCTCGTGGCCGGTGCGCAGCAGGACGACGTCGGCGGCGGCGTCCTCCCGGGCCAGCGAGACGAAGCCCTCGGCGGCGGCCTGGACCCGGTAGCCGAGGTGGGTGCAGAGGAAGTCCCGGGAGGCGTCCGGGTCGGCGACGGTGAGGGAGACGGTGGAGGTGGTGACGTTCAGGATGACTCCCAGAGTAGGTAGATTCAGGCGAACTTTGCGACGGACGTAACTTTAGAGAGCCTGAGTCGGTAGGGCAAGAGTAATTTTACGTCGGGGGTAAGATTCTTCCCGTGACGACCACCGAACCGGGACTCCGCGAGTCCAAGAAGCAGGAGACCAGGCAGCTGATCTCGGACTGCGCGACCAGGCTCTTCATCGAGCAGGGCTTCGAGCGGACCACCATCGCCGAGATCGCCGCCGCCGCCCGGGTGGCCAAGAAGACGGTCACCAACTACTTCGCGCGCAAGGAGGACCTGGCCCTCGACCACCACGAGGCGTTCACCCAGGGCCTGGCCCGGGCGGTCGCCGAACGCGGCCCGGAGGAGGTGCCGCTGGCCGCCCTCGGCCGGACCTTCCGCGCCGCACTGCTCGCCCACGACCCCGTGGTCGGCTTCACCGGACCGGAGTTCGCCCGGATGGTCGCCGACAGCCCGACCCTGACGGCCCGCCTGCGCGAGCTGCACGACCTGCGCGAGGTGGCGCTCGCCGAGGCCCTGACCGCCGCCGCTCCGGCCGGCACGCCGCCGATCGCACCCCGGGCCGCCGCCGCGCTGATCGCGGCCTCGGACCGGCTGCTGTTCCGCCGGATCCAGGAGCTCACCCTGGACGGGCACGGTGACGCGGAGATCGAGGCGGCCCTGCTCCCGGAGGCCGACCACCTCCGCGCCATGCTCGGCGCCGCCGTCGCCGACGACCCGACCGGCACGCCCTGGTGACGCCCCGTCGGCCGGGCGCACCGTGGTGACACCGCGCCGGCGAGCCATGCCCCGGTGACACCGCGCTGACCGGGCACATCGTGGTGACGCCACGTCGGCGAGCCATGCCCCGGTGACGCCGTGTCAGTCGGGCACACCCTGGTGACGCCAGGTCGGCGAGCCATGCCCCGGTGACGCCGTGTCAGTCGGGCACGCCCCGGTGACGCCCCATCGGCCGGGCGGGTGAGGCGCGGGCGGCTGATCCGACAGGACGGACATCGCACCGGCCGGCCGGGCCGCCCCGTCGGACTCGCCCACCGGACCCTCCGCCCGGTGGAATGCCGCGCCCACCCCGTGACCCCGGCGCGGGACGGTAGTTGGACCCGGCGTGACAGAGCCTGCCCATATCGGTCCCCTGCCCGCGGCCCGTCTCCAGTGGACGGTGGTCCAGCCCCTGCTCGCGGCGTTGACGGAAGCCGGGGTCCCGCTGCGGACCGGCGATCTGGAGCAGCTGCGCCAGGCCGCCGTGATCGGCCCCGATTTCGCCCGCACCCTCGCCCGGTGGATCCGGGACGCCCACGCGGGGGCACCGTCCACCCCACTGCCGACCGCCCCGGTGCTGCGGAGCATCGCCCCCCGCCCCGAGCGGCCCGCACTCGAACGGCCCGCACTCAGCGGAGCGGCTCCGGCCCTCCCCGACCTGCAGGCATCCTGACCGACCGCAAGCCCGGGGCGAAGCCGCCACGGATCACAGAACGACGGACCCCACATGCCCGTGATCAACGAACCTCGCCGCCCCCGGGGCGAGTTGGCGCACCCCAGCTACCGGTCCGGTGAGCCGTCGGAGCGCCCCGACACCGGCTCGACGGCCGGCCGGACCGGCGGCTCGGCACACGTCCCCGCGCACGGCCCGGCACACGGCCAGGGACACGGCCCCGCGCACAGCGCAGCAGGCAGCGCTGGAGGGGGCCCGACCATCGGCCACCAGGCTGCCGCCCAACTGCTCGGGCTGCGCGAGGTGGCGTTGCCCGCCGCCGTGATCGCGGCCGCCGACCTGCTGCTGGACGACGCACTGCGGAGCGCCGACCCGGTCACCCGGGAGGCCGCTGCCGTCACCCGGGGACGGTTGCGTGCCGCACTCGGGCAGATCTGAGCGGGACGCCCCCGGGCCCACCCCGGCCCACCCCGGCCCACCCCGGCCCACCCCGGCCCGCCCCGGCCCGCCCCGGCCCACAGCGAGGTGGCAGGGACGGGGTGAAGCAGCGTCAGACCGCCCGCTCCACGGGGGCCGCGCCGAGCAGGACCGCATTCAGGGCGGCCCAGTCGAGCTGCCCGGCGAGCTCTCCGGCGGTGCCGGTGGTGAGCAGTTCGCGGGCCGCGCGCTCGGCCAGCGCGTAGGCGGCCTCGGCGATCGAGGAGCCGGCGCTGACCCGGGCCGCACCGGCGGCGGCGTACTCGGCGACGGTGGGGGTGCCGGGGCCGATCAGGACGTTCACGGGCACGGCCACCGCCTCGACCAGCGCGCGGAGCCGGTCCGCGTCCAGCGGGCTGAGCACGAAGACGCCGTCGGCGCCGGCCGCCGCGTAGGCGAGGGCGCGGCGGACGGTCTCGGCCGGGCGGGCGCCGTCGTCCGGGAGCCGGTGGGTGTCGATCCGGGCGTTGAGGTAGAGCGGGATGCCGGCCGCGTCCGCCGCCGCGCGGGCGGCGGCGATCCGCGCCACCTGTTCGGCGACCGGCCGGAGACCGTCCTCCAGGTTGATCCCGACGGCACCGGCCTCCAGCACGCCGGTCACGGTGCGGTAGACCCCGTCGGGCTCCTCGGCGAAGCCGCGCTCGATGTCGGCGGTCACCGGCAGGTCGACGGCCGAGGTGATCCGGGCGATGGCGGCCAACCCCCGCTCCCGGTCCAGGCGTCCGCCGTCCGGCTCGCCGAGTGACCAGGCGACGCCGGCGCTGGTGGTGGCGACGGCCTGCGCTCCGGCGCGCGCGACCAGGAGTGCGGAGGCGACGTCCCAGGCGTTCGGCAGCACCAGGGGGCGGCCGGGTACGTGCAGGGCGCGGAAGGCGGTGGCCTTGTCGTGGAGCGTCGGCATGGGGCCATTCCACCACGCACGGCGGCGCAGGCACCGCCCGGCCGGACGAACCCCGGATTAAGGCCGGATGACCTTCCGTCAGCGGGCCCACAGGCGCCCCGGGAAGCAGCTACGATCCGGTCGGGGCGTGACCACCGTCACTGCACGCAAGGTCTCCGGAACTCCCTCCCCGAACCTCCACGCACCCGTCCGGAAGGTGCTCGCCACCCGGCTCCGCCGTCCATCGGGGGCCCTCCGGGCGTTCCGCGTACTGACGAAGGGTCAGTCAGTGTCGACAAATCACCTCTGCTGGGCCCGAATTGGTGTTACCGATGGGTAAGCGACCGCCGACCCGGGTTGATTGACCGGCTTCAAGGTGCTTCGATACGGCGCATGGGGAGGAATCGGGGCACCACCTGCGCGCTGAGCTCGGTGGAAGCGCTCTCAGGCATGCGCGACGGCCGGGTGCTGGTCCGCCGACCGCAGGAGCGCGACGCCGACACGCTGCTGGCCGGGTCGCGCGATCCGCTGGTGCGCGAGTTCATGCAGGGCGTCCTGGCCCACCCCGACCGGCAGTCCGCCGTCCGCTGGATCACCGAGGTCGCCCCCCGGCTCTGGGACGCCGACCGGGCCGCGTACTTCGCGGTGACCCTGGCGGCGGAGGGCACGCCGGGTGACAGCCCGACAGGCGACCCGGCCGAGGAGGGTGGTCCGACCGAGGACGGTGGCCCGGCGATCGGGCTGGCCGAACTGGTGGACCTGAGACCGGAGGAGGGCGCGGCCGAGATCTCGGTCTGGCTGCTGCCCGAGCACCGGCGGATGGGCACCGCCGCCTCCGCGATGCGACTGGTCTGCCGGTTCGCCTTCGAGGAGTTGGGGCTGCGGCGGATCGACGCCTACGCCGCCGCCGAGAACATGGGGGTGCAGGTGGTCGGGGCCTCCATCGGCTTCCGCCGGTCCGGCTTCCGGCCCGCACTGTTCCGCAGTTCCCGCACCCAGGAGCTGCACGACGCCGTGTACGCCACCCTGGTCCCCGAGGACCTCTGCTGAGGCCGGGACCCGGAGCGCGACCGGGGCGTACGGTACGCACCGCCGCACAGCTCCACGCACACATTTGATCTACGCGCATCGCGCGGCTGGTTTGTCCATGTACCAGGCTGGGGGTTCGGAAGATGTCGGGACTGGTGGAGTTCTCCGTCGGCGAGGCGCAACTGCCGGGAGGCAGGCTCGAACTGACGCTTGATCAGGCCGGCGCGCTGCGAGTGCGCCATCACAGCGGCGGCAGCGAGGTGGTGCGTACCGCGACGGTCGACCCGGCGGTCCCCGCCCGGGTGCTGAACGCGCTGCGCGGCGCAGAGCCCGGGGTCGGCGGCGGCAGCCCCGAGGCCCGGCGGCTGGTGGCCGGCGAGCTGTCCTGGGCGGACGGCACGGAGACCCCGGTGCCCGGCATCGCCCGGCTGCTGGAGGCGCTGGCCGGCCAGCTGATCCACCCCGGCTCCCCCGCCCAGCTGCCGGGCAACCTGGTGCAGCCGGCCGCGGTCGATCCGGCCGAGGCGGCCCCGACGGCCGCCATCGGCACCGTCTCCGGCCGTCCCGCCTTCGCCCTCGCGGTGGCCGGCCAGGGCTTCGGGCTGGCCGAACTGGCGTCCGAGGGAGGCTCCTTGGGCTCCTCCGACGAGGAGGCCGGGCTGCTGCCCACCGCCGTGGCGCTGGGCCGGGTCGGCGAGCGGGACCTGTTCGCGGTCGGTGCGCAGGACGGTGCGGTCCAGGTCTGGGACGCCACCACCGGTGCACTGCTGCACGGCACTTCGGGCGGTGAGGGCACCCAGGTGGTGGCCGCCGCCGTGGTCGAGGGCGTGCCGCTGGCCTTCTCCGGGGGCCGGGAGGGCGAGGTGCGGGCCTGGCGGGCCGAGGACGGCAAGGGTCTCGGCCTGCTCGCGGTGGACGGCCGGGGCGCCTCCGCCCTGGTGCACGCGCACTGCGCCGGCCTCGACCTGGTCGCCGCCGCCGCCGGCGACGGCACCATCCGGGTCTGGGACGCGGCGGCCGGGGCCCGGCTGCACCTGCTGGTCGGCCACTCCGCCCGGGTGACCGCGCTCGCGGTGCTCTCGCTGGGCGACCAGGCCGTGCTCGCCTCCGCCGGTGTCGACCGCGAGGTCCGGCTCTGGGATCTGGCCACCGGCGAGCCGCTGGCCGTGCTGGTCGGCCACTCGGCGACCGTCACCGGCCTGGCCTTCACCGAGCTGGCGGGCGAACCGGTGCTCGCCTCCTGCGCGTTGGACGGCACCGTGCGCACCTGGGACGTCTACCGGGGCACCGGCCTGTACGGCTGGGCCACCGGCGGCGCCTGGCTGACCGCCCTGGCCGTGGTCCGGCACGGCGACCGGGCCGCGCTGGCGGTCGGCGACGAGCGCGGCCGGATCCGGCTCTTCGACCCGGCCGACGGCGCCGCGCTGGCCACCTGGGAGCCGACCGGCCCGGCCACCGGACCGCGCCCGCTGAACGCCTTGGCCGCCGCCACCGGTCCGGCCGGGGCCCAGCTGCTCGCGGCGGGCTACGGCGACGGCACCGTCCGGCTCTGGGAGGGCGGCGTCGAGCGGCTCCGACTCGCGGACGACGGCGGCTCGGTCAGCTCCCTCGCGGTCGCCGGCGACCTGCTGGTCTGCGGCACCGGCACCGGCGCGGTGCGCTGTCACCGGCTGTCCGACGGCGCCCCGCTCTCGGTGCCCACCCCGCACACCGGCCCGGTCAGCTGCCTGGCGCTCGGCGAGACCACCCTGGTCTCCGGGGGCGCCGACGGCGTGGTGCGGGTGCGCGGCGCGCTGGACGGCGCCCCGCTGCTGCGGCTGGCGGCCCATCAGCAGGGCGTCACCGCACTGGCCGTGGGGCCGCAGCAGCCCCGGCCGCTGCTCGCCACCGCGGGTGGCGACCGCACGGTGCGGATCTGGGACGCCGTCACCGGCGCACCGGGCCCGGTGGTCGAGGGCCTCGCCGCGCCGGTCGCGGCACTGGCCTTCGCCACCCACGCCGGGCGGCCGGTGGTGCTGGCCGGCACCTCCGACGGAGCCGTCCGGGCCTTCGACGCGGAGACCGGCGCGGCCGTCACCGAGCTGGCCGGCGGTGCGGCCCGGGTGCGCACCCTGGTCTGCCAGGAGATGGACGGCGAGGCGCTGGTCGCGGCCGGGGACGACCGGGACACCGTCCGGCTCTGGCACCTGGGCAGCGGCACGCTGTTGAACGAGGCTCCGTTGGACCGCGCCCCGCTGGCCATCTCCTTCACCGAGACCGGCCTGTACGTGGTCGGCCCGGGCGGCGCGGTCACGCTCTGACGTTTCGTCAGGATCAGTCACAGCAAGATGCGTTCAGAGCCGCCGATCTTGGGGACGGCGGCCGTCGCGAAGCGTACGAGCGAGGGGTGGAGATGGCGGGCGGGAAGCAGTTCCGGGTCGACCTGGAGCAGGTCGAGGCGGCGGCGAAGATGATCCAGACCATGCTGGACGACCTGGAGGGGCCGACCGCCCAGCTGAAGGCCACGGTCGAACAGATCAAACCGACGGTCTACGGCACCGACCGGCTGGCCAAGTCGCTGACCGGGACCACCGGTTCGGTCGGCGGGCTGGCGGACCACCAGAAGCAGGTGCTGGAGGGCATCCAGAAGTTCCTGGCGAACAGCGCCCAGGTCGCCGCGAACCTGCGCACCGTGGTCGCCAACTACCGTTCCGTGGACGACTCCAACGCGACCTCGCTGCGGGCCATCGAGGGGGCCGGCGCGCCGGTCGCGGAGGTCAAGCCGGACCCGCGCAGCAAGCCGGTCACCGTGGTGGTCGCGGGCGAGACCGGCGGCCCGGTCACGGCCGAGTCCAACTTCGACGCCGCCGACCGGCCGACCCTCGACTACAACGCCTGGGAAGACCCCGACAAGCCCGAGCCGCACCCCTCCGGTGGCAGCGGCCCCAAGGTCGCCTGAGTCCTGCCCGAGTCGATTCCCGCAGAAGGAAGTTCACCGTGATCCAGCTGCCCCCCGACCTGGCAGAAGTGCTCAAGGTCATCCAGAGCAACGAGGACGGGAAGGCCATCGTCTTCCCCGACGCCAACGAGGACCTGATCGGCGACCTGGCCGTCGCCTGGGAGAAGTGGAACACCTTCGCCGAGACCCGGGTCGGCGCCATCGTGGCCAACGCCAAGCTGGCGATGGAGGCGATGGAGGGCGAGGCCGCCGAGAGCTTCGCCGGGTACCTGCGCAAGTTCTGTGAGGGCGACGGCTCGCACGTCACCACCACGGTCACCTCGGCGCAGGCCATCGCGCAGTCGCTGCGCGGCGCGATCGAGGCGGTCACCCAGACCAAGAACGAGATGATCCGCGAACTCCAGTACACGAAGGAGTACATCGAGGACAACCCGGCCGGCAAGAACGACGACATCGCCAAGTCCGAGGGCATCAAGGAGGCCGTGGCCACGTACAACACCTACGTCGGCCAGGTCGGCACCAACGTCGACTCGATGCTCCGCGAGGGCTCCGGTCACTTCCAGCGGATGACGGCGGCGGCCGAGGTCGCCTCGCTGACCGGCGGCAGCGGGGGCGGTGGCGCCGGCGGCGGCGCGGGTGCCCCGCCGCGCACCGGCTTGGACGGCGTCGGCACCGTCACCGGGCCCGGCGGCCTGCCGTACGGGGCCACCGGGACCGGCGTGGGCGCACCCGCCCCGGTCGACATCCAGGGCTTCAACCCGGGCGGCACCGTGCCGGGCGGCCTGCCCGGCGGCGGCGTGCCGGGCGGCATGCCCGGGATGCCGGGCGGTCCGCTCGGCGGTCCGGGCGGCGGCCCCGGGGGCAGCCCGGGCGCGACCGGCACGCCCGCGTTGCAGCCGTTCAAGATGCCGACGGCGCAGGCGCCGACCCCGTTCAGCAGCAGCCTCGGGGCCGGCGGGCGCGCGCCCGGCACCGGCCTCGGCGCGGGTGGCAGCGGGAGCTTCGGCGGCGGGAGCCTCGGCGGGAGCTTCGGGGGCGGCGGGACCGGCGGCTCCTCGATCGGCGCGGACGGCAAGCCCGCGTTCAAGCTCCCCTCGGTCGGCACGCCCGGCGGCCTCACCCTGGCCGGGCACCAGCCGGCCGGCGGCGACGGGCCGGGCACCAGCCTGCTGCGCCCCACCACCTCGCTGCGCCCGTTCACCCCGGGCGGGGCGGACCCCGGCAGCATCGGCGGCATCGGCAGCCTCCCGCTCGGCGGCCGGACCGGCACCGGCACCCCCTTCAGTCCGCTGACCGGTCGCCCCGGCGGCCTGCCCGGCGGCACCGTGCCGGGCCGCAGCACCGGCCCGGCCTTCTCCCCCGGTGGCCGCGCACCCGGTGCGCTCGGCGGCTCGGGCGGAGTCGGCGGCGCCCGTGGCGGCGCGGGCGGTTCGGGCCTCGGCGGCTCCGGCCTCGGTGGCGGCGCCCGGGTCGGCGGAGTCGGCGGCGGCGCGTCCGCGCTCGGCGGCTACAACCCCGGCGGCGGCCGTTCGGCCGGCGGCGTCGGCGGCAGCGGCGGGCATCCGCTCGGCACGCCGACCACGGCCGGCGGCGTCAGCGGTCGCGGCGTCGGCGCAGGCGGCACCTCCGGCACCGGTCTCGGTGCGGGCGGCGTCGGCGCGAGCGGCGCGGGCGGTGCGGCCTCCGCTCGCGGCGCGGCCGGTGCCGGCATGCCGGGCATGGGCGGGATGCACGGCGGTGCGGCGGCGGGCGGTGCGGGCAAGTCCGGCTCGCGCTTCGTCCGGCCGACCCGCTTCGGGGTGGCGGAGGACGAGGAGGAGGTGGTCGCCCTGCGCGACGCCGGAATCCTCGGCCAGGCCGTCCACCACGACCCGCAGGACCGGCACTGGCAGCGGATGCGGCAGCGCTGGGTCGAGGAGTCGGGGATGGCCCCGGCCCCCGAGCCCGTGCACACGGCGGTGGCCGGTGTCGGGCAGGAGGCTCCGGCGGCCGGCGGCGACTTCATGAGCCAGCTGACGGCGGCGGTGCTCGGGCCTGAGCAGGCCGCCTCGCTCAACGCGGCGCCGGCGTCCGGTGGTTCGGGCTCGGGCGACGCGACGACGGCGACGGCAGCGACGACGACGACCACCGCCTCGGGCTCGTCGGAGGACGCGTACCTGGAGCGGGCCCGGTCGGTGGCCGAGCGGCGCGGGCGACCCGACGAGGAGCCGGCCGGGACCGAGACCGCCTCGGCGACGGCCGCTGCCCCGACACTGCCGGCTGACGGTCCGCCACCGCTGCGCGAGGAGGAGGGCTTCCAGGTGCCGACGCCGTTCATGCGGGCGGCACTGGCCCGGCTCGCCAGCTCGGGCGGCTTCCCCGAGGGCAGCGGTGAGGCACCCGCCGCTCCGGCGGCCGGTACGGGCACCGGGACGGGGCGCTGAGCATGGCCACGGACGAGCAGCAGGAGCTGACCCGGACCGAGTCGGTCCCGGCCCAGCCGGACCAGCCGCTGACGGCTGCCCGGGTGTCGGTGGACGCGGTCCGACCGGCCGAGCAGGCGACGGCCCAGCTCGAACCGATGCAGGCCGCCGAACCGGTGCAGACCACCGAGCGGCTGACGGCCCTCCGGCCGATGGAGCGGGCCGAGCCGCTGGAGCCGATGCAGGCCACCGAGCGGCTCACCGCCCTGCGCCCGATGGAACGCGGCACACCCCTCGAACCCCTCCACC